>NZ_JACXWX010000049.1 GCF_014764505.1 Phormidium tenue FACHB-886 | reverse complement strand
TGTGCTCAAGAATTGGATGCGACAACGGTGGGATGAGTTTGAGAACTTCCGTGATTGTGTCGATGCTGCCTTCAAATACTGTCCTAACGTACATGCGTAGTGCTATATAAACCTACGATCCCGTATCCAACAATTACCGCTGCGTCAACAAAACATACAAATACATCTCCAAATTAATCAAAGCCTGCCGCAACTCCTGCTCAACCTGAGACCGCTCAACCGGCTCCAAAGTCACCGGATCGCAAGCCCGAATCTTCAACGCCCGCTCCACCAGCCCCCCAAAGGACTGAGACACCTCCCACAAAGGCAATAAACACGCAGCCAAATAAGGACTCAATACCGTATGCACCTGAGCAGGAGCCGCAGCAGCCAGATAGCTACTCACATCGAACGCCCGCTGCTGTCGAATTGCCTCAACGACAGCAGCCTTCACCTTCTCAGTTTGCAGCTGTGGATGCAGCGTAATTTGCACAGCCTCCCACTGCTTAGGCTGCCACTCCGACGGCACCTGCCAGCTTTGCGTTTGCCCCACCTGCCCACACCAAAAATCCAGCAGGCGATGCACAGGCGCAAGCAGCTCAAACAGCTGCAGCCGATCCTCCATCGACAGCTGCGGCAAACTCATCTTCCAAAACAGCGGCAAATTTTGTGGGTCTTGAAACAGCTTCGTCAAATCCCAGCTGCGCTGATTCGTCATGCAGATAAACTCCAGCTCAGCCCCCCGCAGCGCCTCAAACAGATCGCCGATCGTATACCCTTGGTCTCCCTGAAACAGATAATTCATCAACACATATTCCTGCGGACGCTCCACCGACTGTTTCGGATTCCAGGTCTGCTGCTTCAGCGGAACGGTATCACCCAATGCTCGCATCGTATCCAGCACAATTCCAATCTCCGTCTGCTCCGGGTTTCCCTGCATCAGCCCCATTGCAGTAAACAGCTCTTGCGCTCGAAAATAATTTTGTCGTTGATAAAGGCTGTGCAGATTTCCCCGCAAAACACCTTTCGGCTTTAGCACAGACTTCAGTGCCTTCAGCGTCTCTACCAAATCCGGCATCAGGTACAGCACTTCATCACAGTTGATGTAATCAAACTTCCTGCCCAACCTGCCAACATCGTCGATCGACAAAACCTGAAACTGCACGTCCGTAAAGCCATGAAAGCGCAACCGCTCCCGCGCCAGTTCGATCGACTTTGCCGACAAATCAATCCCAACGATCGATGCACCTGGATTCGCTTCTGCCAGCGTCAACGTAGTATAACCACTACCGCATCCCACATCCAAAATAGAGATTTTCTCCGGCTTAATTAGCTGCTGATTCCGCAGGTAAAACGGAGTAATAAAATTGTGAAGATATAGCGCATTGGCATCATTTTTAGGCGACAGTTCCAGCGGCATTCTGGGATAGGGTGAACTATCAAACTGCTGCCGAATCTTCTCAAGCAACTCAGAGTTCTGTAAAGTCAAAGGATACTCTCCTCTAGCACGGGTAATTTAAGTGCATCGAGCCGATCGCTGTCACGGTGAAAAACAAAACACAGCTGAGAAAAAGTTTATCCCTAGAAGCCAAAAGCTACAGCGGACTCAGCAACGGATGCCATATCTATAAACATCCCAGATAATTGATCCATTCCCAAATCCGCTGCCGCCCACTTAGAGCGCTTCGTTCACAATTTGGCTCGCTTCGCTCAGGATCTGCTCCAAATGCGATTCACTCTTGAAGCTCTCGGCATAAATTTTGTAAACGTTCTCCGTTCCCGACGGACGAGCCGCAAACCAGCCGTTTTCAGTGGTTACTTTTAAGCCACCAATCGCCGCCCCATTCCCGGGTGCGTTCGTCAGCTTAGCGGTAATAGCATCGCCTGCCATGCTAGAAGCCTTCACATCATCGGGCGAAAGCTTACCCAGCCTTGCTTTTTGCTCCGGGTTGGCAGGAGCATCAACGCGGCTGTAGTAGGGCTTACCGAGGCGATCGGTCAGATCTTGATAGTGTTGTCCTGGGTCTTTGCCCGTGCGAGCCGTGATTTCAGCAGCCAGCAGATCCATGATGATGCCATCTTTGTCGGTCGTCCAAACGCTGCCATCCTTCCGCAAAAACGACGCTCCCGCGCTCTCTTCTCCACCAAACCCAAACGAACCATCCAGCAGACCCGCCACAAACCACTTAAAGCCCACCGGCACTTCGCAAACCGATCGCCCAATCAGCTGCCCAACCCGATCGATCATGTTGCTGCTCACCAAGGTTTTGCCAATGGCACTATCCGGCCGCCAGCCCTGTCGATTGGAGAACAAATACCAGATCGCCACTGACAGAAAGTGATTGGGATTCATCAAGCCCACGCTAGGCGTCACGATACCATGGCGATCCGAATCAGTGTCGTTGCCAAAGGCAATATCGTAGTCGTCTTTAATTTTGACCAAGCTTGCCATCGCATAAGGCGAAGAGCAGTCCATGCGAATTTTGCCGTCCCAATCCACCGTCATAAACCGAAACGTTGGATCAATCGTTCGGTTCACCAGAGAAATATTCAGTCCATAATGGTTGGCGATCGGCTCCCAGAAGGCAATATTAGAGCCACCCAGTGGGTCAGCCCCAATGCGAATACCAGCCGAGCGGATTGCCTCGATATCAATAATGTTTTCTAGATCGCTAACGTAGGGCGTCACATAGTCGTGGATGTGCGTCGTAGCAGCCCGCAGCGCAGCCTCATAGGAAATGCGCTGTACGCCGTGATTTTTTTCTGCCAGCAGTGTATTGGCACGTTCCTGAATCCACTTGGTGATCTCGGGTTCTGCCGGTCCACCAGAAGGTGGGTTGTACTTAAAGCCGCCATCACCAGGCGGATTGTGCGAAGGGGTAATAATAATGCCATCTGCTAAACCACTGGTTTTACCATGGTTGTAGGCAAGGATCGCATGGGAAACAACAGGCGTGGGGGTGAACTGAGCATAGCCCTCAGTTGGCGCAACAAATACCTCAATCCCATGAGCCGCTAGCACTTCTAAGGCTGTTTTCTGGGCCGGAGCCGAGAGTGCATGAGAGTCCATGCCCATATAAAGCGGACCATCAATCCCTTTGCTCTTGCGATATTCTGCAACTGCCTGCGAAACAGCCAAAATATGAGCTTCATTAAAGGTGCTATTGGCAGAAGACCCACGATGACCAGAGGTGCCAAAGCTAACCTTTTGGAGCGAATTTGCTGGGTCTGGATGAAGGGTGTAGTAGTCGTCTAGCAGTTTGTTAACGTCAATCAGAATATCCGCAGGGGCGGGTTTTCCAGCAAGAGGGCTGATCTTTTCGTCCACAGTTTGCATGTGCGTCTCCGTTTCCCATCACGTTGGTCATGTTAAGAATAACCTGAAAGGCAGGAAGACGGAGGGCTACACCCTAGTAAAATCAGCGGGGCGATCGCTGCCTCACCGCTACAAAATTCTCCAGAAAATTCGGTGTGCAGCCACATTCTCTTCCTCAGAGGGAGAAAATTTCTATGCAATTTCTGACTTTAGATATATCTAAGGGTGCATGTAGAGGGATTAAATTTGCGGGGTAGTGCGATCGTTTTTTATTGCACTACAAAAAAGTAGCGTATTGAACAGAAAAGTAAATTCGCTGTTCAGACTCTGGAAAATCAGGAGCTTAGAACATGAAAGGACTTCAGTTTCTCACCGTTGGGCTATCCGTAATGATGGCAGTTGCTGCGGTGCCCGTACAGGCACAACAGTCTTCACCCGACTCATCAGAGCCAGAGCGTGCTATCCCAGCGCAGTCTAATCCAACGACACCCGGTGTGACGCAGCCTAGACAGACGGAGCCAGGGCAAAACCTCCCCAGCATGAGAAGACCTGCGGTAGGCGATCCTGGTACACCTGATGCCAATCAACCTGATGGGCAAATGCAAGGAGAGATCGCCTACCAGTGCAGCGGCGGCGGTTCTTTCCAGGTGGAGTACGGTACTGACAGCGCTGCGGTGACGCTAGACGGAGAAACCAGAACGCTGCCCCAGGTAGGGGAATCAGCATCGGGAACCCGCTATTCTGATGGCGAAACGACGCTCTACAGCAGAGGAACTGAAGCATATATCGAAGAAGGCGGTCAGCAAACTTATGCAAGCTGCGTGGGTGAGCAGAGCACAGCTGCTAGCTCTACAAACTCCACGAACTCCACGAACTCCACGAACTCCAGCGCCAGCGGCTCCAGCGCTGCTTCTAGCTCAACCAGTCGTACAACCCTTGGAACAAGCACAACACAGCGGTCTACGACAACTACCACGACGCAGCGTACCACCACTAGCCCTGCCACTACCGCTCCGGCACGAACTCAAACAGCTCCGACTCCTGTGCGGGCGCTATGGTAATAGCTAGACAAAGCCGCTAGAATTTCTGCGGCTCTGTTTATTAGTTCTCAATGATTTATAGCTAGCCACTTCCGGCTTAAGGTTTTGTGCAGGGATACAGCATCCCTGCACAAAACTGTTTTTATACTGGGTTTTATTAGCATGACTGCTACTAGCATGGCTGAAACTGCGATCGCTCACCTGGGAGAACTTGTTGTCAAAGCGCTCTTCCTTAACCCAGAGGCTTTTCGAGACATTCAAACGCTGCCGTTAGGAACACGAGCGGCGCTCACCGTGGCATTTGTGGCGGGATTTTCGCAGGCAATCGGGCAGGGCATTGTGCTGTTTGTGAATCGAGTGAAGCCATTTCGTTTTGGGCTGAGCTTGCTGATTGCGGCAGTTTTGTTTGCCTTTGGCTATGTGTTTTGGGCGATTAGCACTTGGTTAGCGAGTGTGTTGCTGTTTCGGGAGCCGCTGATCTCGCTGCTGGTGATAGCCCGGGCATTGGGCTTGTCTTATGCGCCCTTAACGCTGAGCTTCTTGGTCGCCTTGCCCTATCTGGGAGTGCCGATCTCAACGGTGCTCTCGGTTTGGAGCTTTTTGGCATTTTTGACCGGGCTGCGGGTCGGCTTAGGCTTGGGGCTGTGGCAGGCGTTTTGGTGTGGAGTGCTGGGCTGGATAGTGTTTGAGGTCTTGCAGCGGACGATCGGACGGCCCTTAGCAGGGTTGGGGCGTTGGCTGGCAAATCGGGCTGCTGGAGTCAAGCTGGTCACAAATTTGCGGGAGCTGGAGCAGGTCGTGGGGCAGGTATCGCGGATTGGCAGAAGCAATGCGGCTGGAGCGAGCGATCGCTCGGAGCAATGAGGAATAAAGCATGCGGCTGAGCAAGATCATTCGTTTAGTGGCGATCGGCGTTCTGGCGCTATTGAGCGCTATGTATTTTTTGCCGGTGCGCGATTTATTGCTGGAGGTGTTTAAAGGCTTGCTGATAACCTGGGATGTTTTGCTCAATCTCCTGGCGATCGCCACGATCGCCATTTTGTTTGCCGCGTTGCTGGCTCCGCTAGAAGCACTGGGCTGGTGGGCGGGGTGGTATGGCGATGAAATCACCACAACCCAGCATCCAGGGATTTTGGCAGAACCATTTCCTACAGAGCTGAAGGTGACCCGTTATGTCGTTTATCTCGATGGCATTTCGCAGGCTCAGGTAGAGAGCCTGCCAGAAGTAGAGCAATTTCTCGATCGTTTGGCAGAAGTCCTCACCGATGACATTGTGCTGATCAAAGGCATCATCCCCTACTCGGTCTTGAACAAGCCTTTAACCCAAGATCGGCTGCTGTCTTTCTTTTGGCGCCTCGCCGATCGGCTGCAGATGAATCCTTCTGGCGGCATTTTTGGGGCACTGGTGGCTGCCACCATCAATATCCGCAATATCTTGATTGTCAGCGTCTCCGCCGATCAGCGCTATGGACCGATCTACAACCAAGGCACTGCCCAAGTCATTTACAACAGCCTGCTTACCTATGGCTACCAGCCCAGCAGCGGCATTCCCCTGACGCTGCTGGGTTACAGCGGCGGCGGACAGCTAGCCGTAGGCGCTGCGCCTTATTTGAAACGAGCTTTGCAAGCGCCGATCGAAGTCATTTCACTGTCGGGGGTGATGAGCGGCAACCACAACATCCTGGAGCTAGAGCATCTCTACCACATCGTTGGCAACAAAGACTGGATCGAAAAAGAAGGCCCGGTGATGTTCCCTCGTCGCTGGCGCATCTTTCCGCTGTCCTACTGGAACCGAGCCAAACGGCGCGGCAAGATTAGCTTTATTTCGCTGGAAGGCGTGGGGCACAACGGCAAATCTGGGCCTTACGGCGATACGGCAATTTTGCCAGACGGACGCACCCACCTGCAGCAAACGCTCGACATTGTGGCAGGCATCTTGCAAGATCAGTCGCCGCTTGACCAACACACTGAGCAAATTACCCCCAGCAACTACGACCTCTATCAACAAGCACCCTTCAACCAGCCGAGCTACTATCCGATCGCCCAATCTCTTAATCCAAGCCACTACCAGCCGATCGCCCCTTGGATGGGACGCCTGATCCTGCCACCCCGCGATCGCCGTTTCAAAGGCGTCTGGATCGAGCTATACCACGCCCCTGAACCTTATCAACACCTGATTGGGCAAACGGTGGTGCTGCGCTGGAGCGATCAGCCGCGTGTCCGTCGCTATCGCCGTGTCGTCGCCAAAGATCTGCACTTCAGCGAAGATGCCGAATACAGTCAAAACCAGGGCAGCGTTCATCCTAACCGCCTCGATCACTGGCATCAGGTCGATCCGCTAGAGTCTTTGGCAGGTTCCCGTCCCTACGACGATGTGATCGTCCAGCTCAAAGAGCCGATCGAAATTGACACCACCGCTCAGCCAGCCAGTCTCACCATTGCCCATGAACCCGTCCAAATCACCGGGCGATTTTACGCACTGGTACGGCTCTTGCAGCCCGTCCAGCCTCCTCCCACGCCCGACATCCCACCAGAATGGTTCCGCGTCGTCCACTTCAACCGCTCGACTCGCAGGTTCGACGGCGATGAAGAAACGCTCTATTTTCCCGCTGTCGTCTTTGCCAAACACTACGGCAGCTACCCCTCCACCACTCGTAATCTAGAAAAATCACCCGCCAATGCAAGCGGTTGGTACGTCTACGGTGCAAAGAACGCCTCAGGCGATTTCGTCGTGCAATCGATCGCCCCCCGCGCCCTCCACCGCCTCCAGCCCGACGAAATTATCGCTGACAAAACCGACGGCTGGAACTACATCAAGCACCAAGCCTGGAAAGACCTCGCCAAAGGAACGCTGCGATCGGTACTGGTCTACCCCCAAGCTAAGGAATCTGACCCGCAGTCAGAAAATCTTCCCGCCAAGGCCCTCCCCCCTTCCCCCGCCTTCCTCTTCCCCGAAGGAAGCCGCGCCCTGCTGCTGCATCTCTACGGCGGCATTGGCGGCAAACATCGAGAGCCAGCCGCAGGATCGCCCATCTTTTTCGGGCATTTTGCCTATGGTTTAGCAACGGTGGTACGGGAGCCGCTTGCCGATGAGCTGAAATTTGAGATCGAGTATTACCAGGTTTATACCCACAATGTAGATGGCATCGTTGCCGGAACCTTAGCCTGGAATCGGTTTCTGGGCGATCGGCAGGTAGGCTGGCTAGGCACCCGTCCCACTAGCGATCTGCTGATCAAGCTAGATGCCTTCACAGAGGACTATGAATTTGGCTCAATCCGGCGATCGGCGTTGGATGTGCTGATCGAGCAGCTAGAAGCCATGACTGCCCGCTACCGGATCGGCGATGGCACAGGTGGCACCTATGTTGGCGCAGCCCATAACTGCGCTCAAGACTCCAACCAGGCAATGTACGCCGCCATCAAACAGCTGCAAGATTTGGTAGGGGCCAGCCTGGAGCTGCAAGAATGGCTGCTGCAAAATTCGGAACAAGCGCAGAGATTCCGGCAATTGGTTAAACTTGGAAAATCAATCAAGCACCAGCTGTTCCCGTTCGGCGCAGCCCGCGCAGATTGGCAAAACGGCGAAGGCAGGCTGGGAATAAGCCCGGAGGAAGATGCATTTGAAAGTTTGCGTGTGGGATTGATCAGTTGGCGAACTCTGCTGCCGCGCCTTGCCAGTGAAACGATCGTCAACCTCTTTCTTCAACAAAACGCTGCTGTTTGGATACTGCGAACCAATCAGGTCGGCGGCTATGATCCCGACATCGAGCCGATCGCTCCCACACCCCTTGGCTGGTAGGTTTTAAGGAATGTTTTGGGCAAAGCCAAATATTCCTCACTTGTGCAACGCTCAGGATTTACATCGATATTTTTGCCCAGGATTTTTTATGCCAACCACGATTGCGCTAATTGCCCACGACTCTAAAAAAGATGCGATCGTTGACTTTGCTAAGCAGCATGTCCCCGTATTGAGCCGCTACCGTCTAATTGCCACCCAAACAACAGGCGAGCGGGTGGAATGGGCAACAGGTTTATCTGTGCAAAAAATGCTGTCTGGCCCGCAGGGTGGCGATGCTCAGATTGCTGCCGAAGTCGCAAGTGGCAAAGTTTTGGCAGTGATTTTTCTGGCTGAGCCGCTCTATACACAGCCGCACGAGCCAGATATTCAAATGTTCTTGCGGATTTGCAATATCCATAATGTGCCGCTAGCAACCAACCTCGCGGCAGCCGATGCTGTCATTGACCACTTTGCCAGAGCGCGCATCGCCCACTTAATCTTCAACCCAGTTGCAGGACAAGGCAATTCCGAACAAGAGCTTACCTTTATTCGGCAGTTCTTGGAGCCGCACATGCAGCTAGAAGTGCATGAAACCACACCCACCGTTGAGCCAGAAGCACTGGTGAAAGAAGCAATCGAGGCAAAAGCCGATCTGGTGATTGCCTCCGGTGGAGATGGAACTGTGTCTGCCGTGGCGGGGGCCCTAATCAGCACAGGCATTCCGCTAGGCATCATCCCTAGAGGAACGGCCAATGCATTTGCCGTGGCGCTGGGTCTTCCCCGTTTGATGCCAATCCGCAATGCCTGTCAGACGATTCTGAATGGCAATGTCCGCACTGTAGATGCGGCTCGCTGCAACGGTCTACCGCTAATTTTGCTGGCGGGCGTGGGCTATGAAGCCGTTACCGTGGAGCTAGCAAACCGTGAACTGAAAGACCAGTGGGGCGTGTTGGCATATCTCATGGCGGGCTGGCAGTCGATGGATACCCACCAGCTATTTGAAACGGAAATCGAAGCCGAAGGCACAGTTTATCAGCTTGAGGCCCATGCAATCACCATCGCCAACGCTGCTCCACCCACCTCAGTCTTGGCGCATGGCGGCGGAGAGGTAATATTTGACGACGGCTTGCTAGATGTCACTATCACTTCGGCAGAAACCAAGCTGCAAGGCATTACCACAATGCTGAAAATGCTGGGGGCTGCCGTCACCCGATCGGAAATTGAACAACAAAACGTAGTGCATTTATCGGCTAGAAAGCTGCGCGTCACCACAAACCCACCCCAAAAGGTGGTGCTAGATGGAGAGATTATCGGCACGACACCGATCGACGTCGAATGCATTCCAGCCGGACTCAGGGTATTTGCGCCGAATGCTCAAACCAATGAGCAAACCAATGCTCAAGCGGCAGCGGCAGAAGAAAGCGAATAAACTTCCCCATCCATCTAGTTGATGCTTCCTTCTATCCAGCGGGAACCCTATGGCTGGAGTCTAGAAGGAATGCCCCCATGTCTTCTCGTCTGCTGGTCAATTTGGCGCAGCGCTATCCCAGATTAATCTGTCTCAGCGTTCTATTTGGATTCTCGGGCGCCTTGTTTAATGGTATCGGCACAGCGCTGATCATTCCTGTGCTGCTGAACTTCTTAGGTCAGCCGATTAACCTCAAAGGTACACCCTCCCTGATTCAGGCGCTATTGTCACCGTTTGGGGCAGCGAGCAATCAAAATTTGCTGCCCATGGCAGGTGCGATCGTGGTACTGCTGCTGCTCAAAAACCTGGCAGCTTATGCCAATGGGTTAGTCGCTGGCGCACTTAAGCGCACCATGACCAACCATCTACGGGAGCAAGGGTTGCGGCTGCTGCTGGAGGTAGACATTGATTTCTTCGTGAAAACGGGCATCGGCGACATCATTAACCGGTTGAACAACGAAATTTCTAGAGCCGCTAGCGCGATCGCCATTCTTACGCGTACCGTCACTGTCGCCATCACTGCGCTCGTCTTTGTAGGGCTATTGCTGGCGCTATCCTCGCAGCTCACGGTCATTTCAACGATGCTATTAGCGATCGTTGCGTTAGTGAATCAGTACAGCATTGGGCAATCAAAGCGGTTTGGCAAGCAGCTCTCAGAGACTTCCAAAACCTATTCCACTAGTGTTTTAGATCTACTGTCGGGAATGCGGCTGGTACGGTGTACGGCAAGTGAAAAGGCAGAATTTCAGCGGCTGCAAAGGCTTATTTGCGATCGAGAGCAGGCAGAATTTAAGGCACAGCAAGTCTCAGCGCTCATTGAACCGATTAGCGAAATGACGGGTGTTGTAGCACTGTTGCTGATTGTCTGTATCGGTCGAGCTTTTTTGACAACCCAAGTCGAAGCCCTGTCAGCCGTGCTGCTCACTTATCTATTTCTGCTGTTTCGCACCCTGCCGCTGATCGCCCAGCTCAACAGCGCCCGCAGCCAGCTTGCCAACGTCTCTCCCAGCATTGAGATCGCCAGTGACTTTCTACGACGAGACAATAAGCCTTTTATGAACAATGGCTTACTGCCCTTTACTGCTTTAAAAGAAGGAATTCATTTTAACCAAATTTCGCTTACCTATCCAGGACAACAGAAGCCCGTCTTGAGAAGCGTAAATCTCCACCTACCCAAGAACACAACGCTGGCGCTAGTGGGTGCATCTGGAGCCGGAAAATCAACGCTAGCAGATTTACTGCCTCGCTTCTATGACCCTAGCAGCGGCAGCATTTTGATTGATGGCAAAGATCTACGAACGTTAGATTTTAAATCTTTGCGGCGATCGATGGGCATCGTCAGCCAGGACACATTTCTGTTCAACGCGACGATCCGCGAAAACATTGCCTACGGCAACCCCAACGCCACCGATACCGAAGTTTTTGCGGCAGCTAAGCAAGCAAACGCCTACGAATTTATCACGCAGCTCCCCCAAGGTTTTGCCACGCAAATAGGCGATCGAGGGGTGCTTCTGTCAGGCGGGCAGCGCCAGCGGCTTGCTATTGCCAGAGCGCTGCTGCAAAACCCAGAAATATTGATCTTAGATGAAGCCACAAGCGCGTTAGATACTGTGTCAGAAAGACTTGTGCAGGAAGCGATCGACAACTTGAGCCGCGATCGAACCACATTAGTGATTGCCCATCGGCTCTCGACAGTCCAAAAAGCAGATCAAATTGCTGTTATGGAGCAAGGGCAGGTTGTGGAATTAGGAACACACAGCGAGCTACTCAAAAAAGGAGGCTACTACACCCGTCTCTGTAAACTTCAGTTCAGCGATCAGGCACAACATAAAGTTGAGCTGAGTCAAACACAGCTAGCTAAAACTTCTTACCAGTTTCGCACCTTGCTCAGCAGCTTAATTGGCTCACTTGGATTAATGATAGACGGAACGGTTGAAAGCCCTGAAGAACAACAAGAATATACCAAAGGCGCATATTATTCAGCGCTGAATCTGATTAAAAGCTTGGAGAGTTTAGAACATCAGAAAAGGTTTAGCGGCGGGGTAGAGCTATCCTCTCCAGAGCATGGCGTTGAAACCGACGAGACACAAACGCCAGCGATCTCTTATTAGAAGAAGCCCAATCATGAAACACTACATCTTTTTTACCCGCAACACCTTACCGCAGCCCCGCGCCGATCTGGTTCAGGTGGCAAACTGCGCCAATGCTGCCGCTAATCTTGGCTATTCCACCGTATTAACCTACCTAAGCCAGCAGACAAATTGGCGCAAGCCTAACGCCTGGATCTCCCCATTTCAACCGCAGTCTCCCGAGTCCGGCTTGAGCAAGTTCTACAATCTTCAGGCGCATTTGCGGGTGGCAGCTTTGCCCATTCCTTGGTCGTTGACCAGAACACAAGCAGGCTGGGCAAATTCCAGCACGATCGTTTGTAAATATTACCTGCCGGTCTGGATGCGAGCGCACACCCAACTGGTTCACACGCGAGATTGGAATTTTGTCAAAGCAGCGGTCGCCAATGGCATTCCCGCTATCTACGAACATCACCACCACGAAGCGAAGCAATTTGAACCAGAGATTGTGCATCATCCCTTGTTTCAGGTTGCCGTCACGGTAGCCGATCCCGTGCGGGACAGCATGATCGCCCACGGGATGCCACCACACAAAGTTGTGAAGCTGCACAATGGCTTCAATCAGCTATTTCTAAAACGACAGCCCAACGCTGCCAAAGCCTGGCGGCAAAAGCTCCTGAAAAGCGATTTGCAAAAGCTAGTGGTTTACTCTGGGGCGCTGCACCCCTTCAAGGGAGTTGACTTGCTGCTAGAGGTTGCCCAAGCCCTCCCCGATGTTCAGTTTGCCTTGGCGGGCGGCGATGCGGCTCAGGTTAATGCCTACCGCACTCTGGCAGACCAAAAGCAGCTTAGAAACGTCAAGTTTTTGGGCTATGTGCTGCACGAACAGCTTGCCAGCTTGCTGCAGGCAGCAGATGTGCTGGCGCATCCTCATTGCACTGGCAAAGCAGCCACCTTCACCTCGCCGTTGAAATTCTTCGACTATATGGCGTCCGGCACGCCGATCGTTTCTAGCGAAATTCCACCGCTGATGGAGTTTCAGCCCACAGGCGTTGTGGCTGGCTGGTGCAAGCCAGATAGTTCCGTTGCCTTCACTGAAACCCTTTTACGTGTCTTTGCCAGCCATCCCCGCAAACCCGATGGCTATTCAAACAGCATGACGTTTGTGCAACGGTTCTCCTGGGAAAACCGCATCGCCAAAATTCTCAGCTACGTTGATGCATCGCTCCGCCCAGTTGGATAGCGGGCTACCCGTAGGCAAAGCATTCCACCAAGCGAAGCATTCCACCAAGCGAAGCATTCCATCAGACAAAGCCTTTCGCAGGCTGCCTCGCTGCCCAGCTATTTTAAAAACGTCGTCAGCGATCTCTCACTATGGTGTGTCTGCCAAATTTCCTTCCGGGTAGTTGCTCACTTGGCGATCGAGTGTCGCCAGCGCTCGATTGTAGTTCAAAATAGCAGTCAAGCGGTTGACTTCCGCTTGAGTCAGCGCAGTTTGCTGCTGCAACACATCGGTTTGAGTACCTACGCCCGCTTGGAAGCGTAAGCGCGCCAGTCGAAGCGCCTCGGTTGCCTGCTGCACAGCCAACGTTGTCACCTGAATGTTGCTGTAGCTGGACTGCAGAACTGAATATGCCTGCTCAACCGCAAAGCGAATCTGCTCTCGCTGGTCAGCAAAATTGGTTTCTGCAATTGCAATGTTGACTTCTGCCTGGTCTGCCTCAGCTCTCGCTGCGCCACCGTCAAAAATATTCCAGCTCACGCCGATCTGCGCTTGGAAGTTAGACAAGAATCCATCAAACGTCGGACCTGAAGAGCTATCTAGCGTTCTCGTTACCCCATACGATGTCTGTGCCGTGACCTGCGGTCTGATTTGCCCCAGCGCTCGGCGGCGATTTTGCACCCCAATCTCCCGCTGCACCAAAAACTGTTCCAGTTCCGCTCGGTTCCTAAAGGCTAGGACGATGCTTTCCTCTAAAGTGAGATTCCACAAGCCGGCAGGCTCGATCGGGTCGGCTGCTGTGATTGTGATTGCCTGCGCTAGTGCTATCTGCTGTGCTAGCTGCCGCCGTGCCACTTCCTGATCGCTAATTTGCTGCGTCAGGGTCTGCTGGGCATTTGCCACATCCACCTGCGACTGCAGCACATCAAAGCGCGTTCCTACGCCTGCCCTTTCCAACGCTTGGGCATCTCGTAAGCTTTGCTGAGCTTCCGTGAGGGCATCTTGAGCAATCCGCACTTGTTCATCAGCGTTTTGCAGGTCATAGTAGTTGTTCGTCACCTGCAAAATGAGTTCTTCTGTTGCCGACTCTAGCTGCAGTTCCTGAAACCGCACCTGCTCCCGTTGCGCCCGGATCGTTGCCGATCGCACTCCAGAGGTAAAAATGTTGTAGCTTGCCTCAACCGAAGCGCTCAGCGACGTGGTGTTGGGAAACGATGTGCCATCGAAGCCCGTGGACAGACCCGTTTGAGGATCGCGGGTTTGGTTTGCTTGCTCCTGCGCCTGAAACACCAACCCACTTTGCAAATTCACAGTCGGGGAATTCTGCGCTTCGGCTTGCCGCAGCTGAGCTTGGGCATTTTCTACATTGAGGCGGGCTTCCTGGAGCTGACGGTTGTTTCGGATGGCTAACTCGATCGCCTGCTGCAGCGTAATTGGCTGTATCCCCACAATCTCCACCTCTTCCGGACGGGTCGGAAAACTAAGTGGATTGGGATCAGGGTTGAGATAGTCTGGTGCAGGCTCCGTACTGGTTTCTGTTCTAGGCAAGATTACGGGAGGCGTTGTGGTATCCAGCGCACCTGGCGAAAACTCCTGGCTAGGAGGATTCGTAAGACTGTTGGGCGCATTAGGATTGGGGCTGCCTCCAGTAGGTGGGATAGTGGTTGGTGCAGTGGTTGGTGAAATTGCTGGAGGCGTTGCTTCTGGAGTAGGCGCTGCTTCTGGAGCGGGGGATGATTCTGGAGCGGGCGTCGTCCCTGCTGGCGTCTCCGGAGCTGTTTCTGAGGGCGCTGGCGTGGGAACTGCTGTTTCTGGAGGCGTTGCTGGTGTGGGAGCCTCTGGTGTAGGGGTTGGGGTATCTTGGCTAATTTCTTCTCGATCGACGCGTCTTTCAACAGGCTGGTTTTGAGCAGGTTGGCTGCGAGCCGCCGTGCTTTGAGCTTCAGTCGTTTTAGCCTTAAGGGAAGAAAATTCTATCGTAGGCTGAGCTGCTGTCGGTGCCGTTAGGGAAGACAGCGCTGCGCTTTTGGTTCGCTGTGTAGAGGGCTGGTCTAAGGACTGTTTTGGCGACTGATCTAGTTTAGCGGCTTCCTCTACAGTCTCCTCAGATGCAGCCTTCTCAGAAACGGAAGCAACAGCAGAATCAGCATGGCGACTAAGCAATGGAGCTGCTTGCCCTGGAGCAGCGCCTACTGAACCTATGGCAACGGCTGTACCGATGCCCAAAGCAATTAGAGAACGAGAAGATTGCATATCACTCCTTCACAGTCCGGGATGCCACAAGATGAGAACCTTAAGCAGAATACTTGTAGAAATACGACCTTGGCAAATGAGGATAGCCTAATAAGTTGTCAAACGGCTATCACCCTACTGGTTAATAGTTTTTTGAGATGAAATTAGTTGGAACACACGATGTCTAACTACAAGCTGCAACACAGCCTGCTGAGGCTAAGAGCCTGAACACTCAGAATGCCTGAGTCAGAATGCCTAAGAAGGATTGATAATGGCGCAAGTTGCTTCCCAATCCCCCAAGGACTTCAACCCAATTTCTGCTCAAAGCCACCAAAACGGCAGATTCTAAGAGAAACTAAAGCCTCTTTTGCTTCCCAAACACAGGCTAAGAAAATGTTTGAAAAGTCCCTTTTTCCACCTCTGCATTGTCGATCCCCCCTGGACCTCCTCGAAAAAGGGAGGAAGCGAGCCCAACGTCCCCTTTTCAAAGGGGGATTGAAGGGGATCGAACACCACAGGAAGATTCAAAAAGACTTTCTAATCTTCCTCTAAGACAGTCTAGGCATAAGTAGAGGCAAACCCTGGAGAATTTAATTTTTATACTTTCATTTCTATACTCTCCAAGCTGCACCTCTTCCGGGCTTAGTTTTCATGAAGAAAAGGCTTTGCAGCTTCTTGTAAAACTTACACTGCGAATTTCTTGCTGTGACACAATGAAAACTTTTGGGCAATTAATTCTGCTAGCAATGGCTTTGCAGTAAAATGACCTACTGTGGCAAATTCAGCGAGCCTTGCGGTTTTGGATTTTGCGTTTCACAAATCTACTGACTATTTCTTTCTTTAGCACCGCCCACCATGCCAAAGGTTCTTGTTTCCGACCCGATCGATCAAGTTGGAATTGACATCCTCTCCCAAGTTGCTCAGGTAGATATCAAAACTGGGCTGCCCGCCGACGAACTCATTCAAATTATTCCAGAGTACGATGCCCTAATGATTCGGTCTGGCACTCGCGTTACTCAGGCTGTAATCGAAGCAGGCAAGCAGCTCAAAATTATCGGTCGGGCAGGAGTGGGAGTCGATAACGTGGACGTGCCCGCTGCCACCCGTCGCGGCATTCTAGTGGTCAATTCTCCGGAAGGCAATACGGTTGCGGCGGCTGAGCATGCTGTTGCCATGATGCTGTCAATGTCTCGCTACATCCCAGATGCCAATCAGTCTGTCAAAGGCGGTCAGTGGGATCGCAAGAGCTTTACTGGCGTAGAGGTCTACAAAAAGACGCTGGGCATTGTGGGCTTGGGCAAAATTGGTGCGCATGTCGCTAGTATTGCTAGAGCGATGAACATGCGCCTGCTAGCGTATGACCCCTATCTCTCTGCCGAGCGCGCCGAGCAAATTGGCTGTCAGCTCGTGGAACTCGATTTTCTGTTTCGGGAGGCAGACTACATTACGCTGCACCTGCCCAAAACCTCAGAAACCTATCATCTGATCAATGCCGAAGCGATCGCCAAAATGAAGCCGACGGTACGCATTGTTAACTGCGCCAGAGGCGGCATTGTTGACGAACTTGCCCTTGCCGAAGCGCTCAAGGCAGGCAAAATTGCCGGGGCTGCGCTGGATGTATATGAAGAAGAACCACTGGGCGAGTCGCCGCTGCGATCGCTGGGCAAAGAAATCGTGCTGACCCCCCATTTAGGTGCTTCTACTGAAGAAGCGCAGGTGAATGTGGCGATCGATGTGGCAGAGCAAATCCGTGATGTGCTGCTGGGGCTACCAGCGCGATCGGCGGTCAACATCCCTGGCTTACGTCCGGAGGTGATGGAAAAAATGCGCCCCTACCTGCAGCTCGCCGAAACGCTGGGCAATATGGTCAGTCAGCTTGCGGGCGGACGGATTGATTCACTCAACATTCATCTGCAAGGCGATCTTGCCTCCAACGAAAGCCAGCCCGTTGTGGTGGCAGCTCTGAAAGGAGTGCTATCGCACGCCCTGCAGGAGCGCGTCAACTACGTCAATGCCAGCATTGAGGCCAAAGAGCGTGGCATTCGGGTTATTGAAACGCGGGATGCATCGATTCGAGACTACACAGGATCGCTGCATATTTCAGCAGTGGGCTCATCCGGCGAACATTCTGTCAGCGGGGCGCTCTTAGGAGACAAAGAAATTCGCATTACCAGCCTCGATGAATTTCCCATTAACGTGCCGCCCAGCCGCTATATGGTGTTCACGATGCACCGCGACATGCCGGGGATTATTGGCAAAATTGGCTCCCTGTTGGGCGGCTTCAACGTCAACATCGCCAGCATGCAGGTAGGTCGTAAGATCGTCCGGGGTGATGCGGTCATGGTGTTGAGCATTGACGACCCGCTGCCCGACGGGATCTTGGAAGAAGTAACCAAAGTAGCAGGCATCCGCGATGCCTACACGGTGACGCTTTCAGAGGTTTAGTAAGCTAGCTGTTTACCAAGTGCCCAAGCAGGAGCAGCCGCACATTGTGCGGCTGCTCCTGCTTGCACTAAAGAATTAGACTATTTCAACGTCGCTGCCAGCTCTTGATGCGCTGCTTCTAGCGCTTCCGGTAGTTTAGCCGCATCTTTGCCGCCTGCCTGCGCCAGATTTGGTCGACCGCCGCCGCCGCCGCCGCACAGTTTAGCGATCGCTCCAATGAACTTGCCCGCCTGCAAGCCTTGACTATTCACGCCTTTGCTGAAGGCAGCCACCAAACTCACCTTCTCTGGCTCCGGTGCCGATCCCAACACAACAGCTCCCTCGCCCAGCCTTTGCAGCAGCCGCTCTGCGGCTGTCTTGAGCGAATCGGCATCTGCGCCTTCCATTTGCGCCACCAGTACCTTGAAAGCACCGATCGTCTCTGCCTTGTCTAGAAGCTGTTCAGACTTAGCAACTGCCAGTTCTGCTTTGAGGGCAGTCACCTGCTTTTGAACATCCTTCAACTCCGTTTGCAAAGCAGCAATTCGATCGGGAACTTCCTCCGGCTTAGTTTTGAAGCGATCGCTCAATTCCCGGACAATTTTATCGCGCAGGTTGAGGTATTCCAAGGCTGCCAGACCAGCAACAGCTTCAATCCGGCGAATTCCAGCGGCAATTCCCGCCTCGGAGATGATCTTGAACAGCCCAATCTCGGCAGTATTCGCCACATGAGTGCCACCACAAAGCTCTGTGGATACGCCTGGAAAGTCAATCACCCGCACTTCGTCGCCATACTTCTCACCAAACATAGCGATCGCGCCTTTTGCCTTAGCAGCAGCGATCGGCATGATCTCCACCTCTGCCTGATGCGCTTCAGCAATCCAGATATTAATTTGCTCTTCAATTTGCTGCAGCTCTGTCGTCGTCACCGGACGAGCCAGGTTGAAATCAAACCGGAGCCGATCGAACGCTACCAGCGAACCCGCCTGTGCAATGTTCTCATCTACAATTTGCCGCAGGGCTGCTTGGAGCAAATGCGTTGCCGTGTGGTTTGCCTGCGCTCTCCGACGGCAAGCCAAGTCAATCTGCGCGGTGACTCGATCGCCCTGCCGCAGGTTTCCTCGCTCTACCCGACCGTAATGAACAAACAGACTGCCCGCTTTCTGTACATCCTCCACCCGTACCACCACGGCATCGCCAGAGAGATAGCCGCGATCGCCAATCTGACCGCCCGACTCTGCATAGAACGGCGTTTGGTCGAGGATAACCTGCACTTCAGCACCGGCTTCTGCCGCTTCCACCCGCTGTCCATCCACTAAGAGGACTTGCACCTCAGTGCTGCTACTGGCTTGGCTGTAGCCTAGAAAGTTGGTTTCATCCAGCTCTTCTGCTAAAGTGTCGAGCGTTCCCTGCACCGTCAGGTCGATGGTTTCACGGGCAGCCTGTGATTGCTGCCGCTGCTGCTCCATCTCAGCTTCAAAGCCCTCAACATCCACCGTCAAACCTTTTTCTTCTGCAATCTCCTGGGTCAGTTCCAGTGGAAAGCCATAGGTATCATACAGCACAAAAGCATCATGACCAGAAATTTTTCCCGCCTGTCCGGTGCCCAGTCCTGCCTTCTCCATAACTTCCGCTAGCCGCTTCTCACCCCGATCGAGCGTTTCGCGGAAGCGAGCTTCCTCGAGCTGGAGTTCTGCCTTGATCGCCTTTTCGCGCTGCCGCACCATTGGATAAGCACCCTCCGAGAGGGCGATCGCCGTTTCGGCTACTTCGGTGGTAAATTCCTTCTGAATACCGATCAGCCGCCCATGCCGCACCACCCGCCGAATTAGTCGCCGCAGCACATAGCCCCGACCTAAATTAGAGGCTGTGATCCCATCAGCGATCATGTGAACCACTGCCCGGATGTGATCGCCAATTACCTTTAGGGAGACCTTGGTTTCTTCATCTGCCTGAGCATAATCCAGCTTAGCGATCTCCGCTGCTGTTTTGATGATCGGAAAAATTAGGTCGGTTTCGAAGTTGTTCGGAACTTTCTGCAGGATTTGCGTCAGCCGCTCCAACCCCAGCCCCGTGTCGATATTCTTAGCCTGCAGTGGGGTTAAGTTGCCCTCTGCGTCTTGGTTGTACTGCATGAACACGAGGTTATAGAACTCAATGAAGCGAGAGTCATCTTCTAGGTCGATCGCTTCATCGCCGCGCTCTGGATGAAAATCGTAGTAAATTTCAGAGCAAGGACCACAGGGACCCGTCGGACCCGAGTTCCAAAAGTTATCCGCCTCGTCCATCCGAATAATTCGCTGCGGTGCTACGCCGATCTGGTCGCGCCAAATGGCAAAGGCTTCGTCATCTTCTCTAAAAACGCTCACAACCAAGCGCTCAACGGGGAGCTGAAACACCTGCGTTGCTAATTCCCATGCCCAAGCGATCGCCTGCTCCTTAAAGTAGTCCCCGAAGCTAAAGTTGCCCAGCATCTCAAAGAATGTTTGGTGCCGCGCCGTTCGCCCTACGTTTTCGATGTCGTTTGTGCGAATCACCTTCTGTGAGGTAGTTGCACGCGGGAACTCAGCCTGCCGCTGTCCCAAAAATATGGGTTTAAAGGGCAGCATTCCGGCGATCGTCAGCAGCACCGTGGGGTCTTCCGGAATCAGGGAAGCACTTGGCAAAACCTGATGCCCTCTAGTCGCATAGAAGTCAAGAAACGTTTGTCGGATTTGAGCGCCGCTAAGAGGGGTGGACATGAGTCTAGATCATGACAGTACTGAGATCAATAAATATAGCAATCCTGAGTTGGGTTGTGAGCAGCCTCTTCTGTAGAAACATATTCAAAACTCGCTCGCACCATTGAAAAATCAAGACAAATTCTTCAACTCAGTTTGCAACGACTCTGCGAGTATAAATAGAAACATCTACTTTCCAGAACCAACCCCAAACAGGCAACCTACAGCAGCCTATTTCGGGCTAAATACTGGCTCAAAGCACGCCGTTAAATTAGATAAAATTTGACAAGTGCAATCTCAGTGTGCAACAATTTATACAGCCCGTACGCAAATCTTGGTAGCGCTTGATACTCAAAACTCTGTGTTTTCCCCGAATGTTAAGGACTACGCATAACTCAGATATTCTCTGAAATCCGTGTAGTTTAGCTTGTGAGTGGGGAAAGACATAAGTAACCTGAGAGGGATAGAAGCTCATTCATCACCTGCCTCTCGTTCTACCTGTCTCTTGATTAAGGTGCATCAATTCTCTTTTAAAAATTCTTGGCAAAAGGCTTTGTTAATTGCCCTAAGAGCCAGCCTCTGGAAGCGATTGTGCTAGACAACGAGGCTGATTCATTGATTAAGCGAAATTTAATAGCAAACTAAACTGCATGGTGAAGCTACCGAGCAGATAACTTAAAGGATTTACCTTCAGTAAGCCCCAATTTGTTCTTAAAGAGTACAAAGCGCTACGACAAATAAGGAAGCAATGGCAATATTGTCAGGCTGTCTTAGGAGATTTCCAATGAGCGACTTTGTGATCTACGTATCTTACAAAACTATCGGGCTACTATTTATCAGCCTCTCCGCTCTAGTGACCTATTAATACTGTTAATAAAGTGTTGCAGTGCTGCTAAATTCTGTCCCGCTAAGCCTAATACCGTCGTGGCGTATCAAGTTAAATGTTTCTGACGCTTCAGAGACCAAGTGAGATGAATTTTTAAAGTAAGTTTTCTAAACATCAATGGATGCATCGATCTTGCTAGTGGGAAACACCGATTTCCAGGCTAGCCTCTTGAACTTAATCTGTGACCTGGCAAACTTTACGGTAGAAGGGGTAGACACGCCCCTAGCAGCAAATTCGATCGTCCAAACACAGCCATCCGATTTACTCCTAATTCAAGCCGACCAAGCAGGCAGTCTCAATCTTTGCCGTCAGATTAAATCACAAGCTCGTCTTGCCTGGATCTACTGCGTCTTAGTTGAAAATTCATTAAACTCCACCCCCGATCACGACTATGAAATCAAATCAAGAATTGAGGCGCTGGAGGTAGGAGCCGATGCATATCTGCGGTTGCCACTCAGCAAAACCTATTCAGACGTTGACTTAGACGCTGACTTAGACCCAGAATTCTTGCTCCAATGCCGTTGGCTGCAGGCGCAAATCCGGGTAGGGTTGCGCCAAGTGCAGAACCACCGCGAGCTAATCCACACAAACGATGTGCTGTCGGCGATTGCCCTGTCCGACCCCCTAACTGAACTCCACAATCGTCGCGCCTTTGAGTGGGAGTTGCCCCGCCAGATCCAAAACGCCAGAAGCCGCAACGCACCGCTTAGCGTAGTGATATTGGACGTAGATTTTTTCAAAACTGTGAACGATACCCACGGGCATCTGGTAGGCGATCGCACTTTGCAGCTCTTTGCAGCCCGACTGCGCCACAATTTGCGCTTCTATGACACGCCGTTTCGATATGGCGGTGAAGAATTTGTAGTAATCCTCAACGATACTGACTGCGAGGAAACTATCACAATTGCCAATCGGCTTTGTCAGCTTGTGGGCGAACAGCCCTTCGCAATCAATGACGAACTCGATCTGCATGTCACTGTCAGTGCCGGAATTGCCACCCTCGAGCCAACCGATGACGCTAAAGGGACTAGCCTGCTGAAACGGGCAGACGATCGTCTGCTGCAGGCAAAAGTGCAAGGGCGAAACCGGGTAGTGGGCTGGTCAAATTCTGAAAGACGAGCTGAAAAACCAGCCGAAAGATGAACCGCAAAATAGCTCCAGTGACTAAACCTTCTCCAAAATCGTCTTTGTCGCTTCTAAGATCGCAGCAGGCTGATCAACCCAAACGAAGTGCCCACTTCTAAGCGCTGAAAAGGGAGTACAGTTGGTTGAGAGCTTGAGCAACTGCTTGTGGATCTCGTCACGCAGGCGATTCGCAGCCTGCAGCGGCAGTCCCAGCGTCCAAGCAGAAGAGTGGAAGAAAGCACCAGCTTTGATAGTGGCGATCGGCAAGGACTCAAATTGATCGGCTTGCCTCAGCTCACGCCCGCTCACGTCCAAGTTCCAAATTTCTCGGCTCATTGTGATCCAATGTTTGGGGCGGCAAAACGATCGCTTCACCGCTCTAAGCGCTGCTGGCGAGAACTGACGTAACTCTGGCTTTAGCCATTCAAACACCCCAGCGAGTTTGAGTAGCCGAACAATGCCCAAACTGCTGCCCAACACCGACATGAGGAAGCCAGACAAAAAGAAAAGCTGCAGCGCTCGTACCACCCTTGGCATTTTTAGCAGTGCAGCTTCATGGAAGCCTTCAGTCAGCACCATGCCAACAACTTTTCCTGGATAGCGAGCTGCATAAAGCCGAACATTGTAGCTGCCTAGGGAATTGCCAATCAGCAGATAAGGTGGCTCAATGCTGGCGCGAGTCAGCATTGTATCAAGTTCTGCGACGATGTGCTGGCTGCTGCGCGCATGCGGACTGTGATCGCTCCAGCCATAGCCCGCCCGATCGTAGATACAAACGCGCGTCAGCTTCGCCAATTCTTGCATCAGCAGATAGCCTTCAACACCGCCGAGACTGTGATCTAAAACAATCGTTGGGCAGTTTAGAGGGGCTTTGCCTGAGACCCACAGGTGCAGCCGATATCCGCCCACATCAATCAGCTGTCCTGCTGGGGAATGGCGGTCTTCTAGCCAGCAGGCGATCGCTTGATAGAGCGCAGTGGCTGTGAGCAACAGGACTTGAAGCGTAATTGGCATTGCTTTTGCAAGAGTGAGCTGGCTCTTCTCAATGAATTTATATTTGAGATGTATGTTTTAGTATTTCTTACAGATATTAAATATTCAAACGTTGATACACCCAATCGAGATTCTTCAAGTGTTCTTGTGGATCAAAGGATTTTTCAATTTCTGCAGGTGTGAGGTGCGCCGTCACTCGCGGATCCGCGGCAATTAGCGCCTGAAAATTGCCATCGTCTTTATTCCAAGCAGAGTGCGCGTTCGATTGAACGATCGCATACGCCTCTTCCCGGCTCAACCCTTTCTCCACTAGCGCTAACAGCACCCGCTGGCTGAAGACAACCCCTCCATACAGGTTCATGTTGCGCCGCATATTCTCCGGATAGACTAGGAGATTCTTGATTAAATCTGTGGTTTCCACCAGCATGAAGTGGGTAATAATGCAGCAATCGGGGAACATCACCCGCTCTACCGAGCTATGGGAGATATCGCGCTCGTGCCAGAGGGCAACATTTTCCAGCGCTGCGATCGCATGACCGCGCACCAACCGCGCCATTCCCGTTAGCCGCTCTGACCGAATTGGGTTCCGCTTGTGCGGCATTGCCGAAGAGCCTTTTTGACCTTTAGAGAAATATTCCTCCACTTCCAAAACATCAGTGCGCTGCAGGTTACGGATCTCGACGGCGAAGCGTTCGATCGAAGCCGTGAGCAGAGCAAGGGCTTGAACATATTCGGCGTGCCGATCGCGAGACACCACCTGCGTCGAGGCTGGATCGGGCTGGAGCCCAAGTTTTTCGCAGGTGAGCGCTTCGACCTGAGGATCGATATTGGCATAGGTGCCTACAGCTCCAGAGATCTTGCCAACCGCAATTCGGCGCTGGACTTCACAGAGGCGATCGCGATGCCGCAGCACTTCTGCCAGCCAGCCAGCCAGCTTAAAGCCAAAGGTAATCGGCTCGGCGTGGATGCCGTGCGATCGTCCAATCATCACAGTATCGCGGTGCTGCTGAGCCTGATAGCGAATCGCCTGGATTAGTCGCTCCAGTTCGCCCATGATTACGTCTAGACTAGCGACCAACTGCAGCGCCAGCGCTGTGTCCAGCATGTCGGAGCTGGTCATACCGAGGTGAATGTAGCGTCCGGCTTCACCAACATATTCATTGACGTTGGTCAGAAAAGCAATTACATCATGTTTAACTTCTTTTTCGATCTCCAGCACCCGCTGCGGGTCAAACTTGGCCTTTTCCTTGATCGTCTCTACCGCCTCAGCGGGAATATAACCCAGTTCTGCTTGCGCCTCACAAACGGCGATCTCGACTTGCAGCCAGGTTCTCAGTTTGTAAGCTTCTGTCCACAAATTGCCCATTTCGGGCAGGGTGTAGCGTTCGATCAAGGTTCACGCCCAAATACAACCGATCATTGTACTACAGCCCTTGTTGCACCAAGCCAATTTTGAAAGCCGCATGGAATGCAGCTTTCAAAACCTACATATTAGCCGCAGCTATTTAATTAATCGCTTCAACACTTCTATCTTGCCGGCATAAGGCGCGTAACGCCACGCCAAATCAAACCAGAAGGGTTTAAACAGCACGCTCTTTGCATGCGAGAAAGTATCAAACCCAAATTTGCCGTGATAGCTACCAATGCCGCTATCGCCGACACCGCCGAACGGCAGCGTTGAGGGGCCAATTTGCATGATCGTGTCATTCACACAAACGCCACCCGAAGAGGTTTGCTGAAGCACCTGCTGTTGCACCTGCCGATTTTTAGAGAAGACATAGAGCGCTAGCGGTTTAGGACGAGCGTTAATCTGGGCGATCGCCTCTTCCAGCTGGCCATACTCCAACACGGGCAAAATCGGACCAAAGATCTCCTCTTGCATCACCGGATCATCCCAGCACACCTGATCTAGCACAGTTGGCGCAATGTATTTTTCCTCGGCGATCGTTTGCCCACCTATGACAACGCTGCCGCTGTTCAGCAAGCTCGCCACTCGCGAAAAATGCTTAGCATTAATGATTCGGGCAAAATCAGGGTTTTGGGCAGGGTTATCTCCATAAAATTCATGAATTGTTTGTTTGATCGCCTCTAGCAAAGCTGGCTTGATACGCCGATCAACCAGTAAATAATCGGGCGCAACGCAGGTCTGACCTGCATTGATAAACTTGCCCCAGACGATCCGCTTCGCGGTGTATTCCACCTGCACTTCTGCATCAACGATGCAAGGGCTTTTGCCGCCTAGCTCTAGCGTCACAGGCGTGAGATGCTGAGCGGCAGCTTGCATCACAACCTTGCCGATCGCCGCACCACCCGTAAAGAAAATATGGTCAAACTTTTCTGCTAAAACCGCTTGACTGGATTCTACCCCCCCCTCAATCACCGCAACATACGCCGGATCAAAAGTTTGCTGCACTAGTTCTGCAATCACACGGGAGGTAGCAGGTGCAAGTTCTGAGGGCTTGAGCAAGGCACAGTTACCCGCCGCAAGCGCCGCAACCAAAGGCGCGATCATCAGCTGAAACGGATAATTCCAGGGTGAAATAATCAGCACTACGCCCAACGGTTCTGCATAAATCCGTGCTTTGGCAGGCATTTGCTCTACAGGCACAGACACTTTCTTGGGTTTTGCCCACGATCGCAGGTGCTTAAGGGCGTAATCAATCTCGTTAACCACACCAATTTCAGTCAGGAATGCCTCCACTTCTGGCTTACCTAAGTCAGCTTTGACCGCTGCCAACACCTTATCCTGGTATGCTTTGACTGCCTGCCGCAGCTTCTGTAGCTGCTCTAGCCGGAACGAAATATCTTTGGTTTTGCCCGTATTGAAGAAGGCTCTTTGCTGTTGCACCAAAGCGGGAATCCGATCGACTTCGCCAGTAGTTTCTAAGATTGCTTGCGCCATGGTGTAATCTCCACTAAACTTCGTGTTTAATTTTATTGATGGCAATTTTGTTAATTGCGGTTCTATTGCTTGAAAATGTCACACCTTGTTGACTTCTTACTTGTTGACTTCCTAATAGCTGTAGCTAAAGCTAATTAGAACATTTTTGTCGGCGCGCTGCATGCCAACGAAAATCTCTCTGTCTTAACCGCTATGGCAAAGACTATAACAAATACTAAGTTTCTATAGAAATTGGCTTTCAGGGACTGTGAAAGCTGGCACCCAGCCAATACGCTAGTCTAAGCAAAATTACGGTTGCAAGTTCACCTCCCTATTCGCGTAACTTGAGATGTATTTTGAGTTCTGTCGCGTTGGTTCAAGCTGGGCGATTGGACAAAGTCTGCCACGAAGAGAAAGCAGCCAGGAGAGCTGAAGTGTATGGCAAGCCAAAAAGTTCTGATCGTTGATGATAGCAAAGTCATCCGGATGCAGGTGCGAGAAATGCTTCCTAAAGGCAGCTTTGAGGTTCTAGAGGCAGGAGACGGCATTGAAGGACTCGAAGTGATCAATCGAGAATCTCTGAGCCTCATTTTGATCGACTTCTTTATGCCCCGTATGAACGGCTGGGAGGTCGTGCAAAAACTGCAGGATCATCCTAAACATAAGAGCGTTCCTATCGTCATGATGTCGGGTCGTCGCGAGGAAGTTGAGCAAGCCGCCCGGGATCAGTTCAATTACTTTGAATTTGTCAGCAAGCCCTTCGAGCAGCCCAGCTTGGTGCAGGCAATTAAGGGAGCAATGGCAAAGGCAAGAAGCCGCCAGCAGGCAGTGCAGCCCACTAGGCAACCCGTTGGGCAATCCACAGGACAACCCAGCGGGCAGCCTGCTATATCCATTGCTAAACCAGCCAGCCCGATCGCCTCTTCAACCAGCGCCAATCCTGACATCCAAACGCTGCAAGCCGAGCTGCGATCGCTCCGTCAGGAGAACACCCAGCTTCGCACTGAAGTAGACACCCTCAAAACTCAAGTCGCGCAGATTATGGCATTCATCCGGCAGCGCCTGAAGTAGAGCGCCTGAAGTAGACTGTACTGCCTGATTCGGTTGCCAACTGTCTCTGCCTAATTTAGGAGGCGAATCGTTAGGATCGGTCACAGTGTCTACCCGGTTTTCTTGTGAGCAGTAAGCTTCAGCCCGATCCTTCAACCTCGTCTTTAGTCCAACCTGGCGCAGTCTATGCCATGCTTGCCTATGGCGCTTGGGGGCTACTGCCCATCTACTGGAAGCTGTTTGGGCAAATTCCGGCGGTTGAAGTGCTGAGCCATCGGATGATTTGGTCGATGGTGCTGCTAGCGGGGGTGCTGTGGGTGCAGCGGCGGCAGGCTGAATTGGGACAAGTTTGGCGCAACCCCAAACACATTGGCATTTTGCTGGCGACCGCAGCGCTACTGACTTTTAACTGGGGGCTATATATCTATGCTGTTAATAGCAACCAGGTTATAGAGTCGAGCCTTGGCTATTTCATCAATCCGCTGGTGAATGTGCTGCTGGGCGCTGTATTTCTCAAAGAGCGGCTAAACTGGGCGCAGAAAATTGCAGTTGGGCTAGCCAGTGCGGGCGTTACCACCTTTGTGTGGCAGTTTGGCTCAATTCCTTGGATTGCACTTGGGCTAGCATTTTCATTTGGTTTATATGGGTTGCTGCGAAAGATTGTGGCAGTGTCGCCAATGGTGGGTCTAGCAGTTGAGACGCTGCTCATTACACCGATCGCCCTTGGCTTTGTTGGCTATTGGGCGACGATCGGCACAGGGCATTTTGGGATCAGCGGCGGCACAGGCTGGATAACAACACTGCTGTTCATGGGAGCGGGCGTAATCACCTCCATGCCGTTGCTCTGGTTCAACAATGCAGCTAAACGGCTACGCCTTTCAACGTTAGGCTTTTTTCAATACATTGCGCCAACGATCCAGCTTCTTTTAGGCGTATTTCTTTATCGCGAACCATTTACTACAACCCATGCCGTTACCTTTGGGTTGATCTGGACAGCGCTAGCGCTTTATTCCACAACTTCGATAGCCGCTCAGCGGAAGAAGGCATAAAATCACAGAAACTTCTCTATCGGTTTCTTCAAGTTTCCGTAAATCTACGGGAACAAGACGAAGTTTATGTGAACAGCTGACCAAAACGGCTGCCCTATCCGTACAATTTCTAAACAAGCTTGAGAATTCTTAGGATCTCAAGAAAGATTTTTTGTGGGAAAAAGTCCTCGCAATGAACTTTTTCCACAAAAGATCCTTAAAGACTCAGAACTCTGTAAAAACTAATTCCGCACGGCATGCGTTCATTCATCTGATTCGGCTCTGTTCTTGGTACTCTACCCACCCAGTTAGGAGGAATTGTGAACCTACCGACTGTCTCTGTAATCATGCCCTGCTACAATGGCGAACGCTTTCTGGCAGAAGCGATCGAAAGCGTTCTTACTCAAACCCATCCTGCCACCGAAATTATTGTAGTGGATGACGCATCCACTGATGGCAGCAAAGCCATCGTCGAGCGCTATCCTCAGGTGAAGTATTTGCCGCTTGCCGTTAATCAAGGCGCAGCCGCCGCTCGCAATCACGGAATTGCCTCCAGCACAGGGGAATACATCGTGATTTTAGACTGTGACGATCGCCTTTTGCCTAATGCAATCAAAATTGGGGTAAACACGCTCAAAGCCCATCCCGACTGGATGTTTACCTTTGGAACCTGTCGGCTGATCGATGAAAACGGAGTGCCAACCCAAACAGGTCGTAAGATTCTGGAACAGCCCATTCAGGGTTCCGTTTATATGACGTTGCTGCGGGGAACCTGCCTCAACCCACCGGGGCGGCATATCTTCCGGCGAGTGCTATTCGAGACGATCGGCTACTTTGACCTGACTCTTAAGGTCGCAGAAGACTATGATCTTTACCTGAGAGCAGCAGCAGCATCTCCTGGCAAGAGCCACAATCAGCCTGTGGTTGAGTATCGGCAGCACGGCAAAACGCTTTCTGAAACAACGCACAGCTTCCGGCATCTTGTGGACACGCTCACCGTTTTTGCCAAACAAAAGCCTTTGGTGCAGCAAAACCCCAAAACGGCGAGCGCCCACCGAGAAGGCATCCGTCAATGGTGTAGGCTCTATAGCCCTTATCTGGTGTATGACGTAATTCGCGCCCTCAAAAAGTTTCGTCTGCAAGAAGCTGTGCTGGCGCTGTACCTCACCTTGCGCTATCACCCACAAGGGGTACCAAGATATGCATTGGAGCAGGTCGGCAAACTCACAGACGGATTGCCGTTTGCGCTAATGCGGCGGAGGTTCTAGCTGGCAACGTCTTCAAATTTGTAGCCCACGCCAATCACTGTCTTTAGATAAGAAGGGTTGGCGGGGTCTGGCTCGATCTTTTTGCGAAGCCGCGCCACGTGAGTATCGACGACCCGTTCGTCCCCAAAGAAATCGCTGCCCCACAGCTTCTCGATCAGCTGGGCACGATTCCACACTCGACCGGGATAGCTCATAAACGTGGTCAGCAGATCGAATTCCAGCGTGGTCAGCTCTAGTGGCTCTGCTTCACCGCTTTCAGGCAGGCGATGAGCAACCCGCTGATCCACATCTGCCGAAAAATGTGGCGTTTGGAAGGTACGCGTTTGCCCACCTTGGCGCAGCGTCCGCCGCAGCAATGCCCTCACCCGCGCCACCAGCTCCCTGGGGCTAAAAGGTTTGACCATGTAATCATCTGCGCCAGTAGATAGCCCAATAATCCGATCGATCTCTTCGCCTTTTGCCGTCAGCATCAGGATGTAGGGGTCTTTGCTGCCTGGTTTTTGGCGAATCCGAGCGCAGACTTCTAGCCCATCCATTCCTGGAATCATCAAGTCCAACACGATCAAGTCGGGCTGATGCTCCTGGAACATCTGGATTGCCGCCAGCCCATCCCGACAGGTTCGACAGTTAAACCCTTCCTTCTCCAGATAAAGCTGGATGAGTTGAGCAATTTCGGATTCGTCTTCAACAATCAGAATTTCCATGAGAGCGGCTAAAGAAAAAGAAAAAGAAATAGAAACAAGACATGTTCTGGATTTTAGCGTTTGCCTGCTGGCGCTGAGAGCGGACCTTAACCCATTAACCGCTTCAGCTCTGCCAGTGCTTCTGGGCTTAGCCTCACCTGCACTTCTAGCAGCTGTGCTTCATCCCGAAACGTCAGAGCTGTGCCGTTAGCAACTGCCTCTACTGCCACTTGGGGGTTATTCAACTTCACTTGCTGATAGGTAACCTGCGGCAACCCCACCCGAATAACCAAATCTTTTTGCGACTGTGGATACACATAAAGCTGTTGCCGCAGCGTATCAAGCTCTAGCTTTTGAGGTGTAGTACTGCGATCGCCCTGCGATCCTGGCTTCTGGTAATACAACGTGATGCCCCGAATTTCCGATGCCGCAATGATAAATGTTTCATCAAACCGCTGCGGCTCCCAATCCAGTTCGCTGGCATTGCCTGCTGGGGTGAGCAATCGCTGTCGCCATTGCACTTCCTGACCGCCCAACCCTGCCCACCAGTGGCTAATCCTCGCAAAATTACCCGCATTATCAGGATTGCTGCTGCCAAATTGCCAAACTATCAAAGACATAAAACCCCCCAAAATCCGTGGGGGCGAGAGGCTCCTCGCCCAATGCTTAAGGAAAAAGAATCGTAACCTTTCCCCCCAGGATAGATCGACGTTTGCTGAGGTTCCCAATATTTCGGTTTGGTTCTACCTTAGTCATCAGGATCTTATTTCTGCGTCCCCGGCGAGGAGTCTCTCTGGACTTGTTTGCCTCGCTGGGTTTTCTAGGCTTGTTTATGGATCTTCCCCTGGTTTATCACCCCGATTATGTCGTGCCGTTGCCACCAGAGCATCGGTTTCCAATGGCAAAGTTCAGGATGCTGTATGAAGCGCTGATTGCTGATGGAGTGGCGCTAGCGTCGCAGTTCCATACGCCCGATCGCCCTCCCAAAGATTGGCTGGAATTAGTTCACACGCCAGAATATGTACAGGCATATTGCGAAGGAACGCTAGATCCGAAAGCCCAGCGGCGCATTGGACTGCCGTGGAGTCCGGCGCTGGTAAATCGAACTTGTGTAGCGGTAGGCGGCACGATTCTAACGGCAAAGCTAGCATTGCAGGCAGGACTAGCCTGCAATACAGCAGGCGGAACGCACCACGCTTTTCCCAGCTACGGATCAGGGTTTTGCATCTTCAACGACCTAGCGATCGCAGCTCGGGTTGTGCAGCGGCTTGGGCTTGCCCAAAAGATTTTAATTATCGATCTAGACGTGCATCAAGGCGATGGGACTGCCTTTATCTTCCAGCAAGACTCCAGCGTCTTCACCTTTTCGATGCACTGTGAAGCAAATTTTCCGGGTACAAAACAGCAGAGCGATCTGGATGTGCCGCTGCCAGAAGGCATGGAAGATGAGGCGTATCTGCAAACGCTGGCAGCCTATCTGTCAGATGTGCTGTCGGCAGTAAAGCCAGATTTGATTTTTTATGATGCCGGAGTAGATGTGCATTCAGGCGATCGGCTTGGCAAGCTAGCGCTGAGCGATCGGGGCATTTTTTGTCGGGATATGCAGACAATCGGCACTTGTCTAGGACAGGGCTATCCCACGGCTTGTGTGATTGGCGGTGGCTATGCAGAAGATTTGCGATCGCTAGTCTATCGCCATTCGCTGCTGCACCGAGCTGCATCTGAAGTGTATCAGCATCAAAGCTAACCTTAAGCTAGCATCAAAGCAGCTCACACTGCCCGTGATGCCGCAGCAGGTGATCGCACAGAACCAGCGCCACCATTGCCTCCACCATGGGCACTGCCCTCGGCAATACACAGGGATCGTGCCGCCCCTTCGCTGCCAGCAGAGTTTCTTCTCCTGCCTGCGTGACCGTACGCTGCTCTTTGCGAATCGTTGCTGTGGGCTTAAAAGCCACCCGCATCACAATATTCTCGCCGTTGCTGATGCCACCCTGAACGCCACCCGATCGATTCGTTGCGGTACGAATGTTACCCTGCTCATCTATGTAAAACTCATCGTTGTGCTCGCTGCCCGTCAGCAGTGTTCCGGCAAAGCCAGAGCCAATCTCAAAGCCTTTGCTAGCAGGCAGCGACATCACCCCTTTCGCCAAATCAGCTTCGAGTTTGTCAAACACCGGCATTCCTAAACCTTTCGGCACGTTGCGGGCCACGCATTCAACCACACCACCGATCGAATCACCCGATCGCCCAATCTGCTCAATCAGCTCAATCATTCGATCGGCGCATTCGGCATCTGGACAGCGGACAATATTACTCTCGACTTGCTCCAAGGTCACCGTTGCCGGATCAACCACCCCTTCCAAATCTTTAATGCGCTTTACGTAGCTGATGATTTCAACGCCAGCTACCTGTCGCAGAATCTTTTTGGCAATCGCCCCAGCCGCCACGCGCCCGATCGTTTCTCGCGCCGAAGAGCGTCCACCGCCCTGCCAATTGCGGATGCCGTACTTAGCATCGTAGGCGGCATCGGCATGAGACGGGCGATATTTTTGCGCCATCTCGTCATAGTCTTGGGGGCGTGTATCTTTATTGCGAACCAGGATAGAAATCGGCGTTCCTAGCGTTTTGCCTTCAAACACCCCCGACAAAATCTCGCACCGATCTTCTTCTTTGCGCGGCGTAGTGATTTTGCTTTGTCCTGGGCGACGGCGATCGAGTTCAAACTGAATGTCTTCCGGGGTGATTTCCAATCGAGGTGGGCAACCGTCGATCACCACACCCACACCGCCACCGTGCGATTCACCAAATGTAGTGATGCGAAATAAGTGCCCGAAGGTATTGCCCATAATCTATTAATCAATTGCCGAAGTCCCCTATTTTACATCAGGCTGGGGGTTAGGTTGAGGCGTAGAAAGGTAATTCTCCTTTGGAGGCACTTCATGAACCACTGACTCTGCACCACTCAGCAGTTCCAGATGACGACCCGGCGATATGGGTAGAGCTTTCTTATCGGCCGCAGTAGCAATGTGCCCGCTGTAAAAGGCTCCCGCTTCGATGTCTAGCGAATTCGCCTCCACATCACCTTCTAAGCGAGCGGTGCGGCTCAACGTCAGCCGCCCTGCCGCTACAACCCGCGCTTTGATAATGCCATGAACAATCACATCCCGCGCCCGCAGTTCTTGCCCTTCGATCAAGCCGGTCTGAGAAATTTCTATGTCTCCTCGCACCTCAACATTTCCATGCACAATTCCATCCACACGCAAATTTCCTTCAACTCTCAGGTCTCCCTGAAACTCACTGGTCGCACTTAAGTAGGTCAGCGCGCTGGCTGGCTTTCGGCTAAACATGGGTTTGTTGAAAATCTATGAACGTTAGCTCAGATCGTTTAGTTCAGGTAATCTTGAGGATCTACCACGAAACCGTTTCGGTAAATGCCGTAGTGGAGGTGTGGCGTACTCGAGCGCCCACTGTTGCCCAAATATCCTAGCACCTGATTGCGTTCAACAGACGTTCCCTCAGCTACCGTCAATTTAGAAAGATGGGCGTATAGAGTTAGATAGCCATAGCCATGGTTAATCACAATCCGGTTGCCAAAGCGGGTATCCCAGCCTGCCTCTTCGATCACACCTGGAGCAGTTGCTTGAACCAAACTGCCATAGGCTGCCGTAAAGTCAAGCCCTTGATGCAGCTCATAACCCCACTGTGACGAACTCGGCTGTAGCCCAAAGGGTGAAGAAATTTTGGCATCCCCTAAAATCGGTACCCCTCTAGGACGGGCAGCATCCCGCATCAAATCTTGCTCGGTCAAGGGTCTACTCTCAGTTTGGAGGAGCTGCAGCAAGCTTGGAATTTTATCTCTCGCCACACTCAGCATCACTTCTGGATCAGTTTTCGTTGGAGGCTCAAGCTGAGTTCGCTCAAATTTTTGAGAGCCTGTAGAATTCGACCTGACGTAAGACTGAGAGAGGGCATCCGACGGTGTTGATTCAGTCGATTCATCTAACTGCGGCAAGGCAGACTGATCTCTTAAAGCTCCAACTTTATCTTCCAACAGCTCTAGCCGCTTCAAAATGCTGCTGGCTTCCCTCGTTAACTGTGAATTCCGAGCGGCAAGCTGTGAGTTTCGATCGGCGTATGAACAAAGCATTGCGACCGCAACGACGATCGGCAAGCAGACCCCTAGTCCCAACGTCAGCAGAACAGCCATCGGGTGGAACGACAGGACAATCGGCTGCTTACCCGTACAGGAAATCAGGATGGTATAGCGTTTTGGTATGCGATGAGTCATGCCACTTTCTCGTGATCCCCGTGTGAGCATGACATAAGCAGATAGAAAAGGTCAAGCGCCAAACAGTAGAGCTGAAGGGCGATCCCCGGTTTTGAAACTTCTACATCTACGTCTGAAGAGGCATGACAGTCTTAAAATTTACGCAAATAAAAAGCGCCTCCAACTGGAGACGCTTCGGACTAATTAGTCAGTTGTGACAAGAACTAGCCGTTGATCGCAGGAGCAGAGAGAGCAACCGGAGCAGCCTCACCCGCAGCCAAGTCCAAGGGGAAGTTGTGCGCGTTCCGCTCGTGCATCACTTCCATCCCCAAGTTCGC
>NZ_JACXWX010000048.1 GCF_014764505.1 Phormidium tenue FACHB-886 | reverse complement strand
ATTGGAGCCACGCCTGTAGCTAGAACAGACGGATACGAGAGAGTCACAAAAATGCCTGCGTCCCTGACTACATAACTATTCTAGCTAATCTACAACTGTAGTACTAGATTAAGCTCCAATCATGCCGTTGGCTCTAGCGCAAAGAAAGTCTCAAAAATTTTATCCCCGACGGTATTGAGCTGCGTCTGCACATCGTCGAGAAACTCATGCAGCCCCTGCTGAATAATTTCATCGATCGTGATGAAATCCAGCTCTGCTCGGGCTTTACCCAAGGCTCTCTCTGCCGAATTGCTCCAGGCGCCGGAGGGAGTATCGCTGATTTCGTGCAGCGATCGCTCTGCTCTCTGGAAACAATAGCGAATCGAGCGGGGAAACTCTCGATCTAGAATCAAAAAATTGGCAATGCCCTGCGGAGCTACCCGACGCTGCCGCTTGCGATACATCTCGTAGCCGCTGGTCGATTTCAAGAGAGCGATCCACTGGAGTTCATCCAGCGCAGTCCCCACATCCCGGACCGACGGCAGCAAGATGTAGTATTTCACATCCAAGATGCGGGCAGTTTTATCAGCGCGTTCAATCAGCCGTCCCATATGCCCAAAGTGCCAGCCTTCGTTGTGCGACATGGTTGCATCCATGACCCCTGCAAACAGATGACTTGCCATCTTCACTTCAGCAAAAAAGTGGGGGAGCTGCCTCAGCGTCAGATGCTGATGCCGCGAGGCGTTGTCCACCATTAAATAAAATGAATTAACTTGTTCCCACATCTCCGAAGAGATGATTTCACGAATCGATCGGGCATTTTCCCGCGCCGCCTTGAGGCAAGACAAAATGGAATTAGGATATACTTGGTCGAATGTCAAAAATTGAATTACATTGTCGGCGCTCGCTTCTCCATAGCGCTCCTTAAAGAGCGAGAGATCGCCTGTGGTGCGAACCAGCGGCTCCCACTGCTGCGTCATTGCGCCCGGCGAATCTAGCAGTAGATTTAGGTTGACATCGACAAAGCGAGCAATATTTTCTGCTCGCTCCACATAGCGATTGAGCCAGTATATTGAGTTTGCAACGCGGCTAAGCATGATTAGGTTAATAGAAAATATATAGTTTGTTTACACTGATTGGCTTTGTGATTGGCCCTGCGATTGAGCCTGTGTTTGGCTTTGCGTTTGCAACGCGTCTGCTACTACCCAAGTATCCTTGCTACCACCGCCCTGAGAAGAATTGACAACGAGGGAGCCTTTTTTGAGGGCGACGCGAGTGAGTCCACCGGGGTTAATGTAGATCTCTTTGCCGTAGAGGATGTAGGGACGTAGATCGACGTGGCAACCGTCAATGTGGTCTGCAAACAGGGTGGGGACGCGGGAGAGATTGAGGGTGGGTTGGGCGATGTATTTACGCGGGTTGGCTTTGATGCGATCGGCAAATTCTTCACGCTGGGCAGGCGTGGCATGGGGTCCGACTAGCATGCCGTAGCCGCCTGATTCGTCTGCCGCTTTCACCACCAGCTTGTCTAAGTTTGCCAGCACATGCTGCTGCTGATCGGCTTCCCAGCAGAGATAGGTCGGCACGTTAGCCAGGCGTTGCTCTTCGCCCAGGTAGTATTTGATCATCTGCGGCACATAGGCATAGATCACTTTATCATCTGCAACGCCCGTACCAGGTGCATTTGCCAGCGCTACTCGTCCGGCGCGGTAGACCTCCATCAGCCCGGGAACACCCAGCATCGAATCAGGGCGAAAAGCAAGCGGGTCGATAAAATCATCGTCAATCCGACGATACACCACGTCAACGCGCTGCAGTCCTTTGGTAGTTCGCATCTGCAAATAGCCGTCTACCACGATTAGATCGCGCCCTTCCACCAGTTCCACGCCCATCTGCTGTGCCAGGAAAGAATGCTCAAAATAGGCAGAATTAAAAATTCCAGGGGTCAGCACCACTACCGTAGGATTAGGAATTTGGGGTGGAGCCAGATTGAGCAACGCTTCCAGCAGACGACCTGCATAGTCATCCACGGGTTGAATCTGCATCTGGTTAAAGACAAACGGGAAGGTAGTTTTCATGACGCGCCGTCCTTCCAGCACATAAGACACGCCCGACGGACAACGCAAATTATCTTCCAAAACGTACCATTGCCCATCCCGATCGCGCACTAGATCGGTTCCGGTGATATGGCACCAAATTCCTTGAGGCGGCTTCAAACCAATGCAAGGTTTAAGAAACCCTGTAGCAGAGTTCACCAGCTCAGCCGGAAGGATGCCATCTTTAACAATTTTTTGATCGCCGTAGATATCGCTCAGAAATAAATTCAGCGCTTCAGTTCGCTGCTTCAATCCGTTCTCTAATTCTTGCCATTCGCGTATTGGGATGATGCGCGGAATGATATCAAAAGGGAAAATTCGCTCAGTTCCCTGGTTATCACCATATACGTTGAACGTGACACCCAGCTTGAAGAGTTCATTTTGGGCTGCCTGCTGCCGCTGCTGTAGTTCTTCGATCGACAGGCTGTTGATTCGCTCTATTAGAAGGTTTGCTTCAGGGCGAGGCTGCCCCTCCGCTAAAAACAGCTCATCATAAAAATCGCCTGGATTGTATTGCTGGAATTGCACGCTGACTCCTCACTCACCCTATAGAAACCTTCTCAACGCGCTACACGATGCGCCTCTGTTGATCCTAATTGTAGTGGTTGTGGTGCTGTCAATTGTGCTTCTGGCGATGAGATTGTAAGGGACAATCGCCAGGGGAAGCAATTAGCAGCAGAAGCGAGCGCCGTCTAGCAAGGAGTTTTGTCAGCGTTCTTTAATAGTGGAGCATGAAATTGTCAAAAGAAGTTGACATTATGGTTGTGAGGCTATGACCTAGAAAATTTCCTCGTAGCAATTTTCCATCGGAAAATTCAGCTGATGCAGAATGCCTTTAACCGTCTGAACAAAATCGCCTGACCCACACAGATAGGTAACCCGCTCATTCAAATCAGGAACAATGGTGGCTAACAGATCTAAAGTAATTTCACCATTCCATCCCAGCAAAGGGTGGCTACTCTGCGGCTGGGTTGCCGTAATCATGATTCTAAAATTGGGCAGATACGTTGACATAAACCCCAGCTCTTCTTTAAACGGCATATTCTGGGGCGTATGAATGCTGTGGATCAGCGTTATATCGCAAGGGATAGCAGTGTCATAGATCCAGCGCAGCATCGAGATGATCGGAACGATACCGAACTCAGACGAAATAAATAGAATTTTTTGAGGCGGGTCGGGAAAGCAGGTAAATAGTCCCTGGGGCTTGCTGAAAGATTTCAGCTCAGCACCAACATCGATCTGCTCAAAGAAATAGTCTGATACTAACTCAAGCTCTCCTTTAGAAGAATCAAAAGCAGAAGATCGGTGAAAGGTGACTTCTAATAAAGGTCGCGTTGGGGATGAAGAGATGGGACACAAGCAGGATACTGATCGATCACCAGCTTCTATACACACCGGAAGAAACTGCCCTGGCTTATAAGGAAAAAATACAGCAGGTTCTAGTATGAAACTGAAAGTTTTGATGTCTGGTGCTTCAGCAATTGTTCTAACGCAGCTAAGCGTTGAAGCGAACGATGAAGTAAAAAACTTTAGGTTGTATCCATTGAACTTACCTTCTTCTGAAGATACTTCAATTTCTTCAATTAGAAATAGGAACGTCCCAATATAGATTGCATCTTCTTCCTCCAAAACATAGTCTTCGTTCAATCGAACTGCTTGTTTATTCAGACGGCAACCATCTGTGCTGTTCAAGTCATTTAGCAGATAGTCCCCATTCTGAAAAACAATTTTGGCGTGATACCGGCTCACTTCAGGGCTGTCTAGAACTATGTCACAGTTGGGATGCCGCCCAATAATACATTCCTTGTGAGGATTAGATTCTGGCGATAAAATAGTTCTGCGAAACTCATCAGTTTCAAGGTTCAAAATTTTAGCTCGTAGCATCTCGTACTCAAACTGTAGATTGTGCCTGATAAATTTGTTATTAAAGAAATTTGTATACTCGTAGCCTGCTTTAAAGGTAGTTTTACGCCGTTGGGGTCTAAGAGCTAGAACGCATAAATCCGATTCACACGAATGGTTTCTCGTGAAGAAGTAAGCACTTTAAAGATAGATACCTTTCCAGTGTTCAGATCAAAGTAACCGCCAACTAGCTTGATCTGTTTCTCATGCAGTAGCCGATTGACAACAGCAGATTCTTGCATCCTTTCCATCTGTAGAAAAACATTCTCGCGGACAGCGTTTTCTAACGGATCGCCAGGTTGTTTTGAAGAACGCGAGACGGCAGGTTGGATCGAGTCAATCAAGACGTTCATCTGCCCCATCAAATGCCCGCCCTTCAAAGCAGCACTCACTGCACCACAGCTTCTATGCCCCAACACCAGTAAAACTTTTGTTTTAAGGACAGAGGCTCCATACTCAATGCTTGCCAATTCTGTAGAAGTAACCAAATTACCCGCAACACGAATCACAAAAAGATCGCCAAGTCCTTGATCAAAAATAACTTCAATTGGAACGCGAGAGTCTGAGCAACCCAGTATGGTGGCAAACGGGGTTTGCTTGGGTGCTACTTTTTCTAAACGAGTTAAATGGTCTACGCTAGTAGTTCGCTTGTTGATGAATCGTTGGTTACCTGCAATCAGCTTTTGTAATGCTTGATCAGCAGTTAACTCCGGCTGCGGCTCACTGAAGGCAGGTGAAGTTTGTAGAAGAGTAATTTTTTGCTGAAGCTGAACAGAGTTTGGAATTGAGGCGATCGCTGGAGCATCTTCAGGTTTCATAGTGTAATGGGGGGATGAACTCTTGACCTGAGCAACGGGACTGCTCAACCAGACTTTCTAACCGAATCCTTATACGAATTCTTAAATTTTTGTATCGCTCCGGAAACTTTGAGCAGCTTAATTCAATGCTCAACATTGAGTACTAGCTATGCTTACACGCCTATCTCAAATGTTTATCTTAAATTGCGATCGCTGCCGTCACCAGATCCAGCAGCATTGACCGCTGTCGCAAGGTTTCAATGACGCTTTCCACAGCAGCAGTGCTGCCCGTTAGCAGCAGTAGCCTTCCTTCTGCTGTTTCTGAAATTGTTTCAGTCTGAATCAGGTCTAGATTGAGTTCAACTGTCTGTGAGTTAGAAACTTTGGCAATGGCGATCGACCGCAGCGTAGGGTCATCAAAGGGATAATCGCTCACCTGCAGCACCCCAGAGAGCCGCGTCAAGGCAGACAGAAGCATTTCCTTTTTGCGCTGGGTGGCATGGAAGCTGAGAATCAGCCGCCCGGTTTCGATCGAAGTTGCTGCAATGCCGCTGCCCAAGACCGCTTCCAGCGATATACCTCGATTGGAAAAGACCGAGGCCGCCGCCGTCAAAACGCCCGGCTTATCTAGACACTTAACCACAAACACCCATCGTTGTGTCATGTTTCTCGCCCAAATTACAGCTTTCAGCCGATCGCCCCTCAGAGATTCCGCAGCAGCTGCCCCACTCGCTCGGACATTTGCTTCAGCATCCGCACTTCCTCCTCCCAGAGCTGAAGCGGCACAACCTGCGTCCATCCGAACGGAGTCAGGACGATCGGCACCCCAAATGGGGTCTGAATCCCATAAAACTCGCCGCTGAGCTGCACCTGCCCTGAAATAACAACCTCGCGTCCATCCAGCAGCGTTCTCACCAGATCGACTGTGACATTGGCAGTGGCAGAAATGGTTTTTGCACCCGAAAGATGTGTCACATAAGGCTTCAGCACCACCCGCAGATCTGGGCAGAGACGATCGACATAGGCAAAGGCAGCCTGTATGTTTTCCTGGTTGAGATAATCAAAAATTACCTGCTTCTCTTGGGCTAGCCTGCTGGGAAATTGGGCGGTAGAATTTCCGCGCCGCAGCCGCTCCAATGCCACTTCTAGCTCTTCCCTGTCCATGCCCTGCACCTGAACGCTACTCCAGAGCGGCACCATGTTATCGCCATGTTCGCCCACCACAAAGCCCTGTACCAACTGGCGGCGGATCCCCAGATCATTGGCGATCTCACGGCGAAACCGCAGCGAATCGGAATAAGCCCCAATCCCAATCACCCGTTGTCTGCCCAAGTAGCGGCTAAACACCTCCACCGCCAGCTCTACAGGGTTCGTGACAATAATTACAACTTCGTGCCCATGCCCATACTGCGCGATCGCCTTCGCATAGGTTTCAAACACCGCTAAATTTGCGCGAGCCAGCTCAGACCGACTACCCACCTTGCCGCCGATCGTTGCCCCTGCCGTCATCACGATTACATCGCCCACAATCTCTTCCGGATGCAGCGCTACATCCAGTTCTGGAGCCATTTCGGCATAAGCATCTTCTAGATCGCTGCAAATGCCCGCCAAAATCTGAGCGCTCCGCCCTTCTGCCCGCCCCACTAGCTGGAGCCGCTCTGAGGGAGAAATCGCTCTGGATACTAAAAGCTGCGTGACAATTTCTCGCCCACAGTCGCCGCTTGCGCCAATGATGGAAACGTCCATACAGCAGAAAAACTCCTTCGTGGAGCGTGGGAGCAAGCTCTCCGCCCCGATGCAGCACACTAAACGATCGCTACCCCAATCATAAAGCAAGCCACCTGACCAGAACTATCAGCTCCAAACAAATCCATCAGCTGGGAGAAATTTAAGTAAACAGAAGGCAATACCACCAGAAGCCACGCATGTTGTACTCCAGGTATATTGGACCATAGGAAAGCGTTGATGAAGTAGACGGGTAATTTGCTTAAATTGCAGCAATTACTTCAGTCAATCTAATATATCTACTGCGATCGCTGTCCTCATTGTTATAAGCTCAAAGGATGGCATTCATTCTCTGAATAAGAAAAATTTTTCGCTACTGGGTCAAAGTGAGATAGATTTGCCTTAAGCAAGTGAAGAACGTGAAGTTCTGGTGAGGACTGTAGTTTGAAGAGCATTTGCCAGCGCTCAGAGCTAAGTTTTTTCTGAAACTGCCAATTGAGCGATCGCCCTCCAGCTCCGCTAAGGACAAGGTCGATCGCAATCGGTTTATTTATCTCCTGCTGAAATAGCCAATGTATAACCATCTCGCTGCAGATCGGCTAGAGTGAGAGGCGATCGCTCATGTTATGGTACGGGAGCGTTTGCATGCTTTTCTACAATTTCAGTTGTTTGTAGGAAAAGAATGGCTTCACTAGGGTGAAAGCGGCTGGCTGGAATGATACTGCCCAGTTTTTGCTGATTCTATCGTGTGCCCCAGCTTCAGTTTTAGCTGAGGTATTCACTTGCTTAGTCGTTATGTTAAGAAATAACCTGTAAGAAATAACCTGAGAACTCTTTCGGTGAGCAAGCATCGTTTGTTTAGCTTGTTGTCATAAGCATACTTGCTACTCATTTTTTCTGTATGAGATCAACTCAACCTTACCAACCATTACTCCTTCGCATTTTGCATGGGCTCACTGGTCTATTTCTAGTGGCTGCAATTTTGACAGCTTTCTGGACCTACGATACTTATGACGGACGCTGGGGAAGAGTTCCACTGCCCTCCTACAAAGATATTGAAGGAATACATGGAACGTTTGGGCTGTATACCCTGCTAATCTTTCCTGCGTTTGTGCTTTATGCATTCCATCGAGGGCAGAAGCGGCTAATTCAGCCTGACTCGCTTGCTAAGTTAACTCAGGTTGGTAAACCCATCTGGTGGTATACGTTAAACCGTTTTATCAATACGTTTACCCTTCTTGCATTAACATTTGCGCTGTTCAGCGGCAAAATGATGGATGAGACATGGTTACCAAAGGGAGAACTGAATCATTCCTGGTATTATGCTCACCTAATTGCATGGGTGATTATGGTAGCTGCGATCGCCTTTCACCTGTTGATGAATGCCAAAGTTGGCGGAATGCCATTGCTGTTATCCATGCTTAACTGGCAGTTCCGGGACAAAGATAGTCCTACTCTTTGGTCTACCCATCTCTCCCAGTGGTGGGTAACTTTCCGGCAGAGTTCCTGGTCAAACTGGTTTCAATCTCCGCGTGCTCTAGTGTTGCTGGAAATGGCTATTCTGATTAGCATTATTGCCGCCTGGATTATTCCGCTGTTTAAGTAGCTGCAATTTATAGCTCAGATCGCAAATGGACTAGGTGAAGATGACCAATACCGATCGCTGTATTCAATAGTGCCTATGCCCAAGCCTGCCAAACCGCCAAGACGCGATCAGGTTATGATAGAAAGCTAGCTACGACAGGTGGCGGGCAATGCAGGGAAAGATCAAGGTTGTTGATGCTGGAAGCAATAAAGTTGTACCGTTGCCAGTCACTCCAGGTACTTCACTGCTAGCCACAACCCCGCTGCAATTCTCAAACGAATTAAACATCGATCGTCTCTCTATGCCAGCTTGTGAATCGCCTGAGGTGATTGTTCGCGATCATCTGCTGACGCTCCAGCTGAGTCCACAACATGTCTTTGAAACTAGAGAAAAAGGACAACTCAAACAGATTCAGAAAGAATTTGGTAGTGTGACTCTTGCTCCGGCGGGGTTTAGGTTTTGGGGAAGATGGGATCAAGACGTTGAAATTTTGATTCTGACGCTGAAACCTGCCGCGATCGTCAAATGTGCCGTTGAATTACATGATGCTAACTACACTGAACTGGTTCGTTGTAATGGCAGGCTTGACCCGCAAATTTGGCATCTTGGGTTAGCCCTAGAAGCCGAATTAAAAGAGGGAAATCCCAACGGTCAATACTTCTGGGAATCTCTAACGGGTGCGATCGCAGTGCAAGTGCTGAGGCAATATTCTGCCTTTGAACCAAAGGTTCAACAGTACTCAGGTGGTCTGTCCCTTTACCAATTGAGACACACAGTTGAATACATCAACGACAACCTTAGCTATGACCTCTCGTTGAATACTCTTGCAGCAATGCTTGGTATGAGTCCGTATTATTTTGAGCGATTGTTTAAACAATCTGTTGGGCACATGCCTCACCAATACATTTTGCAATGTCGCGTAGAAAGAGCTAAGCAGCTTTTGCGAACCACTCGACAACCCATCATAGAAATTGCTTGCCAAGTCGGCTGCAAAAACCATAGCCACTTCTCGAAACTGTTTCGCAAGCTAACAGGAGTGTCCCCTAAAGCTTACCGAAGTCAGCTCTAGATTAGAGAATGGCGTTGCCCTAGCGCTGTGCCTCGCGCTATAAATACCGAAAAAACTTAATTCTTTCCTCAGCTTTTTTTCAGCACTCCTTGCTCAGGAGCATGAGAATCTTATGGGAGAAACGTTTTCAAAGAGGCAACCGATCGATGGAAACAGCAGATTTGATTGTGATTGGCAGCGGTCAGGGAGGCGTTCCATTGGCAGCAGATTTTGCCAAAGAGGGGCACAAAGTTGTCATGTTTGAGCGAGATGCGTTAGGAGGCAGCTGCATCAACTATGGCTGTACTCCCTCTAAAGCTTTCTTAGCGGCTGCTCATGCGGCAGGGCGAGCGCGGCAGGCAGAGAAATTGGGCATTCACACTCAGGTTGCAGTAGACTTTTCGACGGTGATGGGGCGGGTACAGGAGATCCGGCAGAGCTTCAATCAAGGTACTCGCAAGCGCTTAGAGAGTGCAGGCGTTAGAGTGGTTTGTGCCGAAGCTTCTTTCACAGGCGAACGGACTGTCACAAGCGGCGATGTCTCTGTTCAGGCTCCGTTGGTGGTGATCAACACAGGTACTTCATCCTTAATCCCTGACATTCCTGGTCTGGCAGGCACCCCCTATCTAACCAACCACAACTTCTTTAATCTCAAGGCATTGCCGTCACGCTTATTGGTGATTGGTGCAGGATACATTGGCTTGGAATTGGGGCAGGGAATGGCTCGTTTGGGTAGCCAGACGCACCTGATCGCGCGGGGCGATCGCGTTTTGGGTCAGGAAGAACTGGAGGTGAGTCAGGTGTTAGTCGAGGCGTTACAGCGGGATGGAGTCCAGCTTCACTTCGGGGTCAATGTGGAGCAGGTCGCTTATGAGAATGATGAGTTTACACTGACCTTAAGCAATGGGCAGCAGCTTCAGGGAGAAGCCCTGCTGGTGGTGATTGGGCGCAAACCTAACACGGGAGCACTGCATGCAACCGCTAGTGGAATTGAGCTAGACGACAAAGGGTTTGTCAAGATTGACGACCAGTTTCACACAAGCTGTTCTGGGGTTTATGCGATCGGCGATGCTGCCAAACAGCCTGCCTTCACCCATGTCTCCTGGGAAGATTACCGCCGCTTAAAAGCGATTCTTTGCGGTGAAAATCGCACCCGCAACGATCGCGTCCTCGGCTATGCCATCTACACCGAACCCCAAGTAGGGCGGGTAGGCATCACCCTAGAACAGGCTCAAAAGAAGGGAATTAATGCTCGCTGTGTAACGCTGCCTATGAGCTCGATCGCCCGGGCGATCGAGTGGGGGCATGATCTGGGCTTTTACCGGATGGTGGTTGATCAAGACACTGATAAAATTCTTGGTGCAACATTAGTCGGCTATGAAACAGCTGAGCTGGTACATGTTTTTCTGTCCCTGATGGAGGCGGGTGCAACTTGGCATCTGTTGGAGCAATCAGTGCATATTCATCCTACCTATGGGGAGGCATTGCCGAGCCTGGCGCGGTTGCTGGTGGGAGACGATATGCCTACCTGTCCAAACATGTAATTAGATAATTAGCTTCCAGCTATGAGAACCATTCCTGGCTCACCGAGTAGCTTACAAGCGATATTTGAAGCCGATGCATCAAAACTGCTATATCCGCACAGGCGATCAAACTGACTGTATCTTCAGGTGATACTCGCATCGACATTCAATATCGATTAAATTGTGCATCACGTTCAGCTCCTACTTGAACACAAAAGCAGTGCGCCGCTTCCTAATAGGAAGCGGCGCACTGCTTCTAGAGTCTTATAGTTATGCTTGCTCAGCTAGCTTTGTCTCTGCTCGCTTCTGCAACAGCTGCAGAATTGAAGCTTTCTCTAGCAAACCGATTAGCCGATCGCCTTCTCCTTTGACAATCAGAGCCGGAAGCCGCTTTTCTTCCAATAGATTGACCACTTCTAGCAGCGGCTTGCTAGCTTCAACAGATTCTAGCTTTTCCATTGGCTGCATTATCGATCGCACCTGCACCGTCCACCACTCATTCGTGGGAATTGTTTTCAGGGCATCAACCGGAATTTCACCCATCAAAAGACCCGCTTCATCTGTGACCAGATATTTCCGCCAGTCTGCAGCATTTCCAATAATGTAGTTATTGGCAAACTCCCGCAGCAGCAAATCACCAGACACAATCGGGCTGTTAGGAATCACTGCATCGGCTGCCGTCAGCCCGCTAAGCTGCTCTTGAACACTGGCCGCTTGGGCATAACGATCGGCATTCTGCAGTAGAAACCAGCCAATTAGCAGTGTCCAAATGCTGCCCACACTGCTGATGCCCAGCATGTATAGCACGCCTAGACCAATGCCGCACCAGCCCAAAAACTGACCCGCCTTGCTAGCAAAAGCAACGCCTCTGTAGGGCTTACCCGTAATCTTCCAGACGATCGCCTTCAGCACATTGCCCCCGTCCAGCGGCAGACCAGGCAGCAAATTGAACAGCGCCAACGCCAGGTTGATCGAGGCAACCAAGCTCACGACTGCTGCTGCTGCTCCACCAATTCCCGTGAACGTATTAACTAACGTCAAAATACCGAAGATGATAAGGCTAACAAGTGGACCGGCAATCGCCACCCAGAAAGCCCCCGCTGGCGTTTTCGATTCTTCGCCCAAACTTGCCAAACCGCCAAACAGAAAGAGCGTAATTGAATTTACCGGAATGCCTTGCCGCAACGCTACGAAGCTATGTCCTAGCTCATGCGCCAGCACCGAGACAAACAATAGCAAAGCTGCCACCAGTCCCAGCAGCCAAGCGGATATGCCCAAGTCAGGGAAGGCAAATCCTAGCTGATTTCCATAATCCCAAGTGATCAAACTAAGGATCAGAAACCAGGATAAGTTGACATAAAAAGGAATACCAAACAGGCTCCCGACGCGCAGGTTGCCATTCATACCGCCGACCTCCGAAACGGTGAACAATTCGTGCGTTTCAGTCTTAATCGTAACGAAGTATTAATTGGTTTTTCAGTGGCTCAGGGCAGAGATTACCGATCGTCTGAGTACGGACGGGGACTTACCACTTCTTGTGAAGCCTCAGTGTGCGGAAGACAGAGATGAAGCAAAAGGCTAGATTCGTTTAACTAGCAAAAATGACACGAAACAATAGACGTTTCAGCATGGTTGCTTCTATCAAGATTGACTTAAGTGAATTGATGTAACACAAGATTAAGGAGGATTTAGTCTGTTACGACGGTTGGGAATCATTGAACCTGTAGAGTAGAATCTTAAGAAATAATTAATTCTGTAGAAGCAGCAGTGAGGCAGTATGTATGGACTCTTCAACGTTACGCTACCTATGGACAGTGATTGAAGAAACCCAAACGGGTTTGCTGCTTAGGCTTAATGATACAGATTTAGTAGAACAACTGATTCAGCAGCTTGGCAGGCGCAAAACCCTGAGCCGCGATGAAAGAATTGTGATTAGTGCTTACCTCTACAATCGCACCCCGCTAATCCGAGACATTGCTCACGCACGCCGAGCGGCAGGCTGAAGGAGGCGGCTAGACCATGAGCGTATCTGACGCAATAGAACCGCGCTTCAGAAGAGGTGATCGAGTCCATTTTACGGGTGGAAATGGCAGAGTCCGGAGCTACCAGTTTGAGTCTGGAATCTGGGTGTATGTCGTGGAAATTGGCACAGAGCTAAAAGAAGAGCTATTCGGCAGCACAACGATCCTAATGTCTGAGACAGATTTGTCTGGCTGATACTGTTTCTGTTTAAGCTTGTATAGTCTAAATGGCGCGTCTCCTCTGCGGATGCGCCTTTCAAGTATGCTCCTTCAATCTGTGCCCTTAAATTGCATTAGCTGTTTGACGATGTGCCCAATCACCTACAGCCCCGCCTACACGCTCGTTCCCACCTATGAATGCTTCAACCGCTGCACCTACTGCAATTTTCGGGTTGAACCCGGTCAAGATACCTGGCTGTCATTAGAGCAAGCAGAAAGCAAGCTGCAGCAATTGCGATCGCAAGGCGTCATCGAAATTCTAGTGCTAAGCGGCGAGGTGCATCCGCATAGTACTAGGCGATCGACCTGGTTTCAGCACATTTACGATCTTTGCGCTCTGTCGCTTCGGATGGGGTTTCTGCCCCACACCAATGCTGGCATCCTTAGCTACGAGGAAATGGCACAGCTTAAAACGGTCAACGTCTCAATGGGGTTAATGCTAGAGCAGTTAGCTCCCCATCTGCCCGCTCACTGCCATGCACCTAGCAAGCTACCCAATGTACGGCTGCAGCAGCTCCAGTGGGCAGGAGAACTCAAGATTCCCTTCACAACCGGGCTGCTGCTGGGAATTGGCGAAACAGAGGCAGATCGAGTGGCAACGCTAGAGGCAATTGCTCAGCTCCACCACCGCTATCAGCATATCCAGGAAGTAATCCTGCAGCCCCACAGCCCCGGCGCTGCCCAAAGCTGGCAGGGTCAAGCCTTTGAGATCGAAAAGCTGACGGACTTAGTCACGATTGCCCGTCGGCTGTTGCCGCCTGAAGTGACGCTACAGATTCCACCTAACTTAATTCCAACTGACAGCCAATTGATCGCCTGTCTGAAAGCTGGAGCTACTGACTTAGGTGGTATCAGCCCTAAGGATGAAGTCAATCCAGACTACCCACATCCACAGGATGCTCAACTTGCTGCCATGCTCTCCCATGCTGGCTGGCAGCTAACTCCACGGCTGCCCATCTACCCTCAATATGACAACTGGGTGCCAGCCGCTCTGCAAACCCAGGTGAAGCAGTGGCGCGATCGGTTGCACCAGCTCACGGTTGCCTGACCCCATTAGCTGAAGCCAGTAATCCTAATTACCTGAGTATCGTAGCGTCCGTTGGCAAACAGCGTGAGCAATCGGAAGCCTGGCTGCCGATCGGGGTCAATGGCAAACTCGTTTGCATCAGGCGCAAATTGGATGCAGGTAGAAGGCGCACCCAAATACTGCACTCCGTTCCGCCAACGGTCAAACGCCTGATGAATATGCCCAAAAATCACAAGTTTCACCTGCGGATGCTGGTCAAGTACAGCAAATAATGCCTCTCGGTTCTCTAGCCCAATTGCGTCCATCCAGGCTGAACCGATCGCCAATGGCGGGTGATGCAGCGAAACCAAAGTCGGCTGATCAGAAAACTGCTCCAGCTTCTGTTCTAGCCACGCTAGCGCCTCGTCCGAAAGTTTTCCCTGCACCTGCTGCGGCAACATAGAATTCAGTAGGACGAAGTGCCATCCTCCCCGTTGAAATGATTTTTCGGGTAAAACCCAGTCACCATTGAGCACGGCTGCCATATCCTCAAGGCTCTGGTCGTGGTTGCCTGCAATCCAATATGCCGGAATCTGTAGGGGGGCGAGGCGATCGCGGAGCTGCTGATAAGAAGCGATCGTCTCATCTTGTGACAAATCACCTGTAAGCAGCAGCAAGTCAGGACGCGGCTCAAGCTGCGCCAACCGATTTAAGACAGCCTGGAACGATCGCACTGTTGGAAAGCCCCTCATGGTCTGGCTTTCATCAGCGAATAGGTGAGTGTCCGTTAGTTGTGCCACCATGATAGGTGCAGCTTGATCCATAGAGCTGTTAAGTAGGAGTTGAGGAAGTGACAGATGCACGAAAAAGGCGTGGGCAGTTAAAAAGAAGCGTGGTGTCAGACAGGAAGAAATAGACTATGCTTGATGAGCTAAAAACCATTATCGCTGAGCCAGCTGCCGCTATTGACTTGACTTAGAGAGCTTAATGCTTTCATCAGAGCCGATGAGGTGCATCCACTGCTTAGACAAGGCGCAATCTGTCTTGTCTAACGTCTTAAGCGCTGTGGTAACGCCATCGCAGCAGTCGATCGGCTACAAGTTTACACATCATTTTTCATCAATTACTTGAAAGTGATAAAATACCCTAAGCAGAAGTTAAATCTGCTATACTGAAAAGCTGAATCTGGCGGCATAGCCAAGTGGTAAGGCAGAGGTCTGCAAAACCTCCACCCCCAGTTCGAATCTGGGTGCCGCCTTTTGTACGTTGTACAATCACGAATTCTTTGTCGTTGTACGGTCGCACGATAAATGTCGCTCGTCGCACGATCATGTCGTTTTGTGAATAATCAAAAAATATGGCACGATTCGCAAGTGAATGGCACAATCGGCTTTTTAGGGTCGAATAGTCATTTGTAAATCAGTGGCACAAATTTTCGACCGATTCGTAAATCAGCGGCACGGATACTTGCTCGTTCATCTGAAAACATATTGAAGGAATCGAACCTATTGCATTGCAACCGGTCTGGCGATCTACCGCATGATCCTTTGTTATTAAATCAATGGCACAAATTTTAGTTTTGCAAATTGATGGCACAAAATTCACCCAGATTCGAAAATTAATGGCACAATCTCGAAGTGAAATTCCTCATTATCAACAGTCACGCTACTTTACTCTGCTGTCAAATGTCAGCCGTCACGCCATTTTGCGCTAGCGTCACTCTAGTTGCGGAAGACCTGCAATATGAGAGTCGAAACCTGTTTTCTGAAGACATTGTAACAAGAATGCAATAATCAGATTTCATTTTAGCTCTGTCAAATTAGTTGCGCTGCCTACAAATTTTGGTAGGCAATAGTTTCAGTCGAAATTTCATTGCTAGAAAGAACTGTCAAATTAGTTGCGCTGCCTACAAATTTTGGTAGGCAATAGTTTCAGTCGAAATTTCATTGCTAGAAAGAACTGTCAAATTAGTTGCGCTGGTTGCAATCTAGATTTTCTAGCCAAGGTGAAGGTGATCCAGAAACGGTAGCCAACTCCCTGGGTGCAGTTGATGTCGATAAATTACACAAAAAAGGTGGAGCCATTTACTCCACCCTTTTTGGTTCGCATTCCTTTTAGTCAAGCTCGTTAGCAGCTTATGCTTTATCACTTTGCTTTGAGGAGAATTTGGAACTCGAAGGTAGCCCAAACTCCCACTTTTGCAACCGAGTTTTGTGTCCGTTGCGAGGGTGAATACCTTGGTTGTATTCATCCACAAAATATTTCACCAGCAAACGTTCTATGTCCTTTCCAGTCAGACAAGTAGACTGCTCATTGCTGGAAGAGCGATTGACACCCGATGCCAGCGGGTGTAATTTCAACGTCCGCATGATCACGTGGTGCATTAGCCGTTCCATGCTACCGATCGCTGAAGCAGGCACGTTGCTGCTGGGGTACAGTAGCGAAATTTGGCTAGTCTCAGGAACACGACGCAAAGCATTGGCAAAGTCTGAATCATTGCTGAGCGATCGATCCACCATCAAGAATTAAGGTGAACCGTAAATTGTCCATTCCCCAGCCAAATCATAGTTTGTTAGGTAGGTTTTCGGACATATCGCATACAGCAGTGCGGCGATTGCCGATGCGTTGGGCTTTTCAGCCCCAAAGCGGTAACCTGCAATACACTGCGAGTAGACATCTTGAACAACTATCAGGACAGGACGACCTTCGAGTAGACTCAATTTCCTGTCAAGCGCTACCGTATCTATCTGCCAAATGTGATTGCTGAAATTTGCGATTCGCTGTTCCATGTTGATGACTCCTTGCTATTCGCCATAACTCAACGCATCGTGAAGATATTTGCAGACCTCTGCCTCTTTCAACCTACCCACTAATTCCAAATCAAAATATGATTGCAGTCGCTACGTTCATGGCAGGAATGATGTTAGCAACTCAGTTCACGGTAGCCACTGCGAAACACCCAAGTTACTTTCATATCCATCTGTGAGAGGGGGGATTAGGAACCCATTGCGGCTGCCAATATCATGCCGGAATTTAGCTTCTTTCAACCCACCCGTAGCTAGAAGGGTCTCTGCAACACCCGGATTGCCACTGGCTAAAGTTTATCGGCTACTTTCACAACCCACCTGTAGCTGGGAGGGTCTTGGCAACGCCAGAAAAGCCAGAGTACAGCGTTGCTCATGTTCCTTTCAACCCACCCATAGCTGGGAGGATCTTGGCAACCCTCCCTCCATAAGCCTGGTTTGATCCATGCCCTACTTTCAACCCACCCATAGCTGGGAGGATCTTGGCAACCTACTTCATTACTGAGATGGACAAGTTCCCAGGACGTCTTTCAACCCACCCATAGCTGGGAGGATCTTGGCAACGATTGCTAAAAGCAATTGCCATCTGGGTTTCACGTTCTTTCAACCCACCCATAGCTGGGAGGATCTTGGCAACTCCCAGCCGTATAACGCTGATCAGTACTGGCTTCCCGGCGCACTTTTGCCCAAGATCGGTAATCGATCGGAAAAAGTACAACTTCAGGAAATAAATTAGTCTTGGCTACTACTGACAAGCAGCCAGAGGCGTTTCAGGCTTTGGCAAACCGACTGGAGAATTTGACCTCGCTTTGGTTCGCCAAATACAAAAAAAGGGTAGGCTCAACCCATGCTTGGGGCGTATGGTAGCTGTCACAACATGTACCTCTGTATCCCTATAATTAGAAGTGCTGAGCTACTAATCACAAGAACTGCTTCCTCCTACAGACGGCGCAACTGTATTCATGACGGGCGGCGCTGCCTGCACAAGGCAGGTTAGAAGCACACCACAATCACTGGCGAAGCCGGACAGCTACCGGGGACGGAAAGCAACAAAACTGACCCAGATTTGGTGGAGCTTTCGCAACGCGCCGGTAACAAACAAGACTGAATTGTCAAGGTTCAGATGGATTTAGCTAGGTTGAGATTAAGCAGCGATGCCGTTTTGAGTTGCATCAGACCTGTCAGCGCAGATTCCCACTGCTTTTGATTTCATCGTGCCCTCTTTAGGCTGGTAGCCCGTCACAACCGAAATCCCGTACTTAGCAGCACAACCCCGAATACATTGGCCAAGATGCCTGTGGTTCCAACGATGAGCATGCACACGAATTTCCTTGGCGTATTCCTTCTGAAGTGTCACATTGTCACCGGGAAAGAGTTTTCTGGCTTTTGCCTGAATTTCACACTCAATGCTTTCTCGCAACGTTGCAAAATCAGGAATGACGATCGAACTTGCCTGCCACCTGTGGCAAAGTTCAACAATGCGTTTGGCGATTAAGTGATTGATGTGCTGGGCCAAGTTGGATTCTTCATTGCTTTGCCTGTACAGTCCCCGTTTCTGTTCCTCACCTCTCTGCGATAGATTCTTTTGACGCGCTCTGCGCCAGCGACCCAACAATCGATAGTCTTCTAGTTGCAGTTGCAGGACATTTCGCCTCCCTTTCAGTGTTTTTAACCGCCGTGCCTCTTTGCGCTCGCTCTTGGTCTTGTAGCTAATGTTCCTCGGTAGGGTTGGCTCCATCTGCTGATGCTTGAACTTTTCTCGAATTTTTTTGGAGCGCATCTCAAGCGTTTCAGACTTCGGTTGGCTGAGCAACCCCCGCAGATCTTGATACTCTAGAGGTTCGATCAAGCCGTCTGTTTGTGTAGCAGGAACCCTTGAATCAACCACTGCAACCCCTACTCCCTTGTGCATGCTGAAGCAGACACCGATTTTCACACGGGTATCTCTCACCGGAATCACTTGACTTGGACGAGGTGGGGGTGGATTGTTTTCTAAGCGGAAAAGGCTGGTGCTGAAGCGTTTAATCGCAGCTTCACGGTCTTTTTGTTTCTTGAGTGCATCCTCTTTCAACTCGATTAACGTCTCATCCTCCTCCACGCTTGGTGTTTCCAGTTTTTCTAGCACTTTTCGCATTTGAATCAGCTTCTCTTGTCGCACTTGCTCTGTCTCCTCAGCCGATAGTAACCGTGGATCATAGGTACAATGTAAGTAAAGACGGTGCGTTTCCCAGGGTAGCTTCGTACTGAGCGTGAGGTAGTATAGCCCTTTGAACCAGCCTTCGAACTCCGTATTGGAAAAGCATAGCTCAGCATCTGACAGTGGCGAATCTTTTGGCATATCTATTGCACAAAACCATTTCAGCCACAGGTTTTGTAACTTCCAGTGGTTCTTCTTGACTAATTTCTGGGGGTTTTCCTTCCAGCACAAGCTTGCCGATCGCAAAACGCTCAATCCCAGTGAGAATCTGTCGTCCTTGTTCTTGATCGCATTGTACGCCTGATAATCAACCAGCATTTGATCCACAATCGGCTGTTGGCGACCACCGCAGTACACGCCAAAGCGCAGGTGGCTCAATCCTTTCCCTTTGAATCGAACGAAGATTCGTCCGGCTGATTTTTTCTGTCGCTTGCGAGTGCGGCATCGTCTCGGTCTACGGCGCGTTGGAGCATTCGCGGTTGAAGTCCGCTTGCCAGAAGGTGCCTCCCGCAACCAATGCAGATCGTCGGTGCTATCAAAAAGAAGCGGGAAGGGCAAAGTCTTCAAGTGGCGTGATAAGTTGGCTGTACGTCTTGGCAAGTCCTGCTCCCACACTTCAAAATCCTTGACTGTTGTGACATCGTAGTGGACTAGGTTCAGGAACCAAAGCGCCAGTGATTCTGCCTGTCCATCTGAACGATCTACAAGCGTTCTGTGCCATTTCAGCCGAAAATCAGTGGGGAGAAAAGCGGGATGATCGGGAAAGGTGATCGCTTCTTCCAGTGATTGTTCATATCGCTCACCCAATGGATCGCGACCTTTTGGTAAGCGACTTTTCAGGCGGTCTTCAAGCCGCTCAATTTCGATTCGCTTTCTTTCTAGTCGCAACTCCAAGGCATCTGGATCTTCTTCCTCTGAATTAACTTGGCAAGAATTCTTCAGCAGGTGGGCGATCGCTCGACGGTCTAGAGGAGGCGCTTCACGTTCCCACATTATAAAAAGAAGGCTCATGATAGAGAAAAAGTCGTCCTGAGCTTGTTTTGCCGTAAGTTTCATTGCTGCTTGAGCTAGGATTTCTCTAGCTCTGGCTTGAATAACTTCTGGCGAGAAGTCTGTACTGAGTGACAAAGCAATATCTGCCTCCATCACTTGCAGCCACTTCTGCTTGCCGCTGATCTTGAACCGAAGATTTTTTTGCACTTCAAACCAGGAATTAAAAGTGTATAAGACGCACAAAGTTGCAGAGGTGAACATATGCGCGGGCAGATCGGAAAATAAGTTTTCCTTGCCAACTTGGTTGCAGAGTGACCTCACATTCTTCTTTGCTACCTTTCCCTTATCTTTCCAGATTTCAAAACGGCGATCGGCGATTACTGTCTCAATCAGTTGATTGACAAGCAGTGAGTAGAGCAAAAACAGATACCACAGATACTCACGTGTTTCAATAGGGGCAGATAGAAGAAGTTTGGCTGTCTCCATTTTCCTATTTCCTTCTAAATTTCAGAATCATCAGTTGCATCTAATCTGTCTCCAAAGCTAGCTATTAAAATGTTCGATGAGAATAACTCTTGCTGCACTTTTCAGTTCTTATTAGGAAATATAGTTCGCTCAACTACTGTCCTGCTTTGTCTTTCTGAGATGACTTCTTTATGTCAAGCTTCTAAACTACTTCTTGTTGTTTAATTTTGGAGGTTTAAGCTATTGAAAAAACTGATTAGTTGTCTTGTCGTATCTCTAGCAAAAATTCTGTCAATAGACGCCCGTCAAGATTTTGCTTTAAGTGATTAATCAATTTGACTATCAAGAAATCGACTTCCGAATCGCTCAACCTCATCCAGGCAGAATCAAAGAAAGAATCAGAAAACTGATTTAGAAAAACGACTAGCTCGCAGATAGCGATGTCAATTTGGACAGAAGGTTTTTCCTGTGCTCCAAAACTATTGGCGCTCATTCCCTGATCTCCCGAACTATTGGTGCTTACTAACGGGAGCGGGTTATGGTGAACAGTTTCTCCAGAAAAGCCTTACAGCGAGGCTTTTACAGAGTTGATGTGTTAACCAAATAGCGCTCCCGGTAGTAACTAACTCGCTAAGCATCAGAGTAAATACTTGTAGAACAAGCTTCTTAAATTTACTGTACAGCTTATATAAATCACAGTACAGTAATTTTTTTATAGAAATCTAAAGAAATCATTAAGAAATTGATGAAAGGCTCAGTGTTTCCGTTCGATCACTTCTGGGGCAATGGGTTCTCTTCTAATCTGGTACTACAGCTAATTGCCCCTAGTTAGGTCGGTTCTCTTGCCTCTAGGAATTAATCTAGAGCGCGACGTGCAGGCTTACTCGCAATTGCTGTTCATCAACCCGGATCAACCCACAACTGAATTTTGCTGCGATCGATTAGCGTTCCTGTCAGGTGATCTGGCGGGACGATCTTTTGTTGCAAGATTTTTGAACGCTAGAAGCGCAAACCTGATATGGACCCCTTACCGTTGGACCAACCTCAATCACTGTTAGATGTCTGGAGTCTGTACCAAGCAGATGTTGCTCAGACTCAAACGAACCGGAAGGCCAGCACCACCCTCTCGCTTGTCCGAAGAGCGCTGATTCGCTACACCTTGCCTGGCTGGGGACTGATCTCTTCTAATCAGGATCGAATGGACGCATGGGAGACTTACCAGGGTCTCAACCGGATGAAGGAGATTACCCTCAAGCAGTTGTCCAATGCTACTCAAATACAGCAGCAAGTGTTTGAGGAGCAACAAGTCCCGATGCGGACCCGTCAAACTTATCAATCTGCCCTAAATCGCTTCCTTAGATGGTGTGAGCTACAGTCTTGGTGGGTTCCACCGCCAACTTCTCAACGAACACTAAATTTTTCTAAACCTAACAGCGATACAGCCTCGCTTCACCACCAGCAAGCAAAACTAACTCGAAAGCATCGGTATGGATTAGGTTCGGTTGCAGGAGATGTCGTACCAGAGCGTCTTCTGAAACAGTTAGAAGAATTTCAAGCATTTCGATCGGAGCGGTCAGGAGCAAAGCAATCTACAGTCGATCGAAACTTGCGACAAGTTCGACTGATTCTTGGATGGCTACACCGCATTAAAGGCATTTCTTTGGATGAATTAAGTCTAGAAACGATCGTGCCCTTTGTCGATTTAGGTGTTCCTTCTCAGATTGAACTCGCTGAAAAGGTTGCCTTTGAAACTCGTGACCTAGCCAAACAATACATTGGCTGGTTACAGTCAACTTCAGCACATGGAGACAGTCAAGAGTCAGCCACTCAAAGAAACGCACATTCTAGCATTGATATATTAGGGATTTTTCTAGTTATTGCACAGTTTATTTATCGCGATCGATTACCAGCACAAAATCCATTGGTCATTGGAAAGCCCTATCAGGATGTTCCAGTCATTCAGCTACTGCGTAAGGAGCTAGCGGAAGTTCAATCACAGGTCAAACAGCAGCGCTCTTTCAATGATTGCTCAAATACAGTGCCGGAGTGGAGCGAAGTGCTGAGATTTGTTGAAAAGCTTAGACAGGGGTGCGCGATCGATCAAATCCCGTCGCGCCCAGCCAAGCAGCGTCGGACAAAATCTGCAAACGCCCGTGTGCTGGAAGATCTTGCTCAAAGCTATCAACGTTTTCTTCTAGCCGCTTTCTTGAGCTATCTTCCACCCCAGCGACAGCAAGTGTATCGAAACTTGTGCGCTTCTACGTCAGACAAAATCATTGAAAAAATAAATAATGTAAGTTTAGGAGAAAGTGGCTATCTCTATTTGAGGCAAAATCAGTGGTATCTTCATCTACATGATGATGAGTATAAAACAAGTAAAACCTATCATGAAATCTCACTTGTACTACCAAACATTCAATACAAGGACGGGCGATGCTTTTATCAATATCTTGAGGAGTGGCTATTCAAATATAAGTATTCAACCTTCAATTCCACTGAAACAATTAATGGGCTGAGACAAGTTTTTAGCCCAAATCATGACTATTTCTTCACTCAAAGAAATGGAAGCAGATATAGTCATGCCACAAATTTCAGTAGACTATTACATAGTTCTGCTGGCGATTCAAATACTGAATTCACACCGGAACTAATCAGAAGGGCATTTGCTGCTTATGTTTCTAGGCAAGGACATATTGTTCAAAAAGTAAAAGCTTTGTCTGAGCAGAAGGGACAATTGCAATTACCAAACTCAAGAGATGAACTATACGATTTATGGCGAGATCAAGAAACAATTCAACTCGGAACTGAACTTGCTTGCCATGAGGTGGAGAGTTTTGTCTGGCATTCTAGCCCTGTGCATCTAGAAGATTAAAAACACCTTTCTTCAGTGTGTTGAAATTAACTTAGACCGAGATCCAGAACTAAATCGATCTTTAGAATTTAAACTTCTTGCTGGTAAAGGGCTGCAAACTACTCTATTGCCAGGATTCCTCTCAGCAATCTTCTGCAAGACTCACAGCAGGAGGATTTTGTAGCATCCGATCGATCGAGACCGAGGTCTGAAACTGAATCGATCGAACCTATCTCCGGCAGGGTAAGCGCATCTCAAAGGCTATTGACAGCTAGGGTTGACGTTTTCGCTGGGGTCGGGCAACGCTGCGGCTAATACCCGGAGCATAAAGCCATCATCCATCGCGGCTCGCTTAGACTTCTGCCTCAGACTTTGTTGACCAGCAACGCGATTGAGTGCATTGACAGCAAAGCGACGTAACCAGGACAAATTATGAGGGGCATGGCGCGAGCGCACCCGACAGGCGTCTTCCCCAAACGTGACATCCAAGATCCAATGCAGTCGGTTTTCAATTCCCCAATGCTGACGAATGGCAATCCCAGTTTGAGGACTTTCGGGGGTAAACTGCTGAGGTAGAACTGGACTTCGTGAGTGGTTTTATTCCACAGACGCCGGGTTCGTTCCACGATGACAACGCTTTGTCATCCTACCCACTCATCGGCTTGGTAGAGGGTGGCGAATGCAAGGACTGGGAGTGTCCAAACCGTTCGAGTCTCAATGCGATGATGCCCTGTTTCAGTCGTGTGTTCCTGGGGAGTTGGGAGGGTGTCTCCTGAATAGGCTTGTTGAAACCACTGCTCAACCTGTTGAAATAAAGTGGGATGGTTTGATTTGAGGTTGAGAATGTAATCTGCACCAGCATCATGAATCTGACGAGCGATACTCTTTTGAGTGCCCATGGCATCGAGTGTGACAATGCACCCACTCAAGTCCAGCCACTCTAGAAGAACTGGAATCGCTGTGATTTCATTAGACTTATCTTGCACTTTAGCTTGTGCCAAAACCAGTCGATGCTCACTGGTCCAAACACTCACCAAGTGCAAAGCTGAGGTGCCCGATTTCCGGTCATAGGAACCGTTGGCACTTTTACCATCGACCGAAATCAAGCGAATCTTTAGTTCATCAATCAGTTGGTTCACCCATCGCTGGAAACATTGCTCGAATTGGTGTGGGTCAATCCGTTCAAACACTCGCCGAAACGTATCCTCACTCGGGATGCCGTTGGGCAGGGCAAGAAATGTAGACAACCACGTTTGTTTACTAATGCCATATAATTCCATGTCCTCCCAACCCTGACCACCTGCTAGAACCGATAGAATCGCAATCGTGACAATATCCGATAACAGGTGTAAGCGAATTCGTTCAACCCGTGGGTCTTCAAGCACAGCAAAACACGCTTGCAGGCGTTCACTTAACGCTGTGGCTTGCACAATCACTCGACGAGTGGATTGAGGTTGAGCGCGATGAGCAAATCCTGACGACATGGTGGGATAGGGGCAAGGGACGCTTTGATCATCCCTCAGTTCTCCTGTTGTGTCACGGACATCAATGGGTCGCTCAGGTTGAACCAGCTGCCGCACACACGCAGCAACTTGTCTGTATATCTAGTAGCCTTTTTAGATGCGCTTACCCTGGACGGTCAGCATGATTCAAGTGATTTACAGACCCATCAGTTCTGATGAGTTGATCAGCTGATATCACAGAATTCAGAACATTGTTACAAACCATATGGTGGGGAGATTGAATTGCCTATTTTTCCAGAATTGCAACTGAGCTTGGCTCAAATCTTGGTGGTTCTGCAAGCCTAACCGCGCTCAGTTGCCCGCCAAGTGGGGCAGTTGTGCAAGTGAAGCCAGCAAACCTCAAAGTAAAACTCAGCAAGGTAATCCCAGAACATCGTTGGCTTGCTGAGCCAGTTACCAGCAATGGCTCTTTAGCCTTAGTCACCTGCCAGATCTCCGATCGCAAGCACTGCACTATTGCCGGAGTATTCGAGATTGAGCTGCCCCTGGGCGCTCGCTGGGCAGTATGGAAGGTGACAGGGCGAACCACAATGATGCCAAGTGCCCGCTCAGCGGCAATTTTGATCGCCTCAACCGTTCCAAAAAGGTTTTTCCTGTCTCCATCCGAGCCAGTACGCACTTTTGTTTGCTTGGATTGACCTGGATCTAGAATGCCTGCCCGAGGGACTTCCCATGTAACACTAATACTGCTGTTGTGTTAATAGCAAGACAAGTGCGTAAACTTCTTAAACACTCATGAATTCACTATTCCAGATTGATTGGCAACAGATCTTCTTTCCCCACGTCTCCATCTTGGAGATGATTCTGCGGGGATCGATCGTTTACCTCATGCTGTTGGGGATTTTGCGCTTCATGCCTAGCCGCCAAGTCGGAACGGTAGGCGTTGCTGATCTGCTTGTGGTGCTGCTCTTTGCCAATGCTGTTCAGAATGCAATGGTGAGTAGCTATTCGTCGATTACGGATGGCTTCGTTCTCTTAATCACGCTCGTTTGCTGGAGCTACCTTTTCAATTGGTTAGGCTACAGGTTTCCCCGCTTTCAGCGCTTTCTTAGCCCATCGCCTCTGCTACTAGTCAAAGATGGTGAAGTCATTCAACAGAACCTAGAAAGAGGGTTGATTAGTAAACGCGATTTGATGAGTCAGCTGCGTCAGCAGGGCGTTCACAGCCTGAACAAAGTAAAGAAGGCGTATATAGAAGGGGGTGGACAGATTAGCATCTTCATCGACGATTTAGACGAGGGTGACACCTCCGAGCAGCAACCGGAATGACTTGCCCTGTTTGACTAAAATGGCTCAATCTGATATCCCTACAGCAGGCTGGAACACTCCCACCAGAACAAATATCACCAGGGCCGTGAAGAACGAAGGCAGCTTCATAGTGGAATTTTTGAGGGAAGGGCGATCGGCTTCGATGAAACGGCTAGAAATGCAATCTACAGTCGCCCAATTGCAGTGTTCGCACAATGGTTGTGGCAATAGCAACGGCATTTGTGTTGGGCTATCTCTGCTGCCCAATGGAGCAAGCGCCATCGTTACTCAATACATTTAGCAATGCTTAAGCCGATCGACTCTCAGCATTTCATATGGTTCAATTGTCCTATTCGCGCTCATGACATCACACTCTGCCCTGATCTACACAGGGCTTTTTGATGGGGAGGCGATCGGCTGCTCGTTGGGTGCAACCGTTACTGGGCATCAGCAAAAGAGGCGATTGCGGATAATACCAGAATCTATAGCGCTGGCAGAGTTTTAACTCGCACTGAACTGACTTGCGCGGTTATAGAGCGTTATCCAGTCATAAAGCGTTTGAGAAACGCAGATTTCGACTTGTGCTCCAACAGGTTTTCTCAAGATATGACCGTCTTGCAAACTTGAACTTTTGATGGTTTGTTGCAGATGGTAGACGAGGGCATCCGCAAGTAGCGGAGTAGTTTTGGCTAAAGCAATGAAGTCGGCGCGCATAGTGCTGGTGGCTGTTAATAGCAGGCATGGAATCGCTTGGTCTACTTTGCCCCAACTAAGCGTCGAACATCAGCCAAGTGGCTGAGAGCGCTTTAGACTTCATGGAAGTGGCAAGCACTTTTAAGCTTGGCTCATTAGCAGCGTTAAGAGCAATCCATCAGCCTCAGTTGCTCGTATTCAACTTCAATGCATAGCTCTTGAGACTATGACCCCAGAGGGCAATCCACCCGTATTGCCCAGAAGGAGTTGCTGGTGCAGTGGGACTATCCACTTGATGATAAGTTTGCCAAGCTGAGTCGGCAGGAGGCGGATTGGCGGTTACTGGATGATTTTGGGAATATTCACGATCGTTGAGGTTGGCAAAAGTGCCTGGAACACCATGGTGCGGAGTTGAAAGGACATTGGGTGGTGTGGCGGAAGATGCTGATCCATATCGGGTGAAGTTGGTGCGATCGCTAATTCGGGCAAATCAGACAAAGCGATCGCTCTCCAATTGACACCATAACTTAATCAGATGCTTCTGGTAGGGTTAAAATTTTCGTAGCTTTCTCCTTTAAAGGAGTGTTTAATGTCAGATACCCTTAACCTTTTCATTGACTTGAAAGAAGCTGGGCTGGATTTGGAACTAGAAGAGCTAGAAACATACTCTCAAATCCTTGTCAAAGACCTAAAAGATGGGTTGGCAGAAGATGCAATGCTGATATGGTCGACGGATATATCAGAGCGCAGCAAACCGATAGAACCTGGATTTGACCTAGTCATTCTTAAAGCAGAAGTTAACCCAAAGAATATTTCAGCAGTGTTGAGCTAGTTGAGAAAGCGAATTGCAGGAGCAACGCTGAGGATTGAGTATGGCGATGTCAAACTGGAATACCGTACTCAACAGCAACTGGAGCAGCAGTTACAAGCGTTGGAGAAAATCTCGTACCTGACGGTTAGAGTAGTAAAAAGTGGGACTAGTAAGAGTTGATGGCAAGAGTTGCGCTGTTAATTGGCACTAAAACTTATGCAGAGGGCTTGAGTTCGCTACCTTCTGCTCCTAGAGATGTGGAAGCAATTTCCACGGTATTGTGTGACCCAGAAATGGGCGGGTTTGAGCGGGTGGAGACGTTAATTGACGAATATCACACTACGATTGCAGCAAGGATTGAAACTTGGTTTCGAGAGCGGCAAAAAGACGATCTGGCGTTGCTCTACATCTCTGGGCATGGCGTAAAAGATGACCAATCAAATCTCTACTTTGCTGCTAAAGATACCCGTAAGCATGGAGAAAAGTTGTTACGAGCGACTGCTGTTGCTGCTTCTTTTGTCCGCGATTGCATTCGTGAGAGCAGAGCTAAACGGCAGGTGATTATTCTTGATTGCTGCTTTAGTGGAGCTATTGGCGATCAGTTACCAAAAGGTTATGAAACAATTAATTTAGAACCCTTACTGAGAGCAGATGATTCAGAAGCCTTGCTGGGTGCAGAAGGGCGTGTGATTCTCACCTCTTCCAGCTCGATTCAATATTCCTTTGAACAGCGAGAAGGACCGTTATCAATTTATACCCACTATCTGGTGGAGGGTATTCGGACTGGAGCCGCCGATACTAATGGAAATGGAGCCATTTTAGTTCAGGAATTGCACAATTATGCCAGTCGCAAGGTGCAAGAAGAGTCACCTGCCATGACCCCGAAAATCATTGTATTGAGGGATGAGGGCTATCGGATTCGGATTGCTAAAGCGCCTCTAGGTGATCCAAAGCTGATTTTTCGTAAAGAGTTAGAAGAACGTGTCAGACAGAAGCGGGGTAAGCTCTCATCAACTAACCAGCGAGAGTTTGAAGTTCGCAGGCAAGAGTTAAAGTTATCACCTTCAGAAGCTCAATCTATTGAAGACGAAGTATTGCAGCCTTATCGAATACTTGAAGCAAAGCTTGCTGACTTCGAGCAGGAGGTTAAGGAAATTAAGAAAATCGAAGACCTACAGACAATTGCAGAGAGGTTAGACGACTTAAAATATCTCCAGCTCGCTCTCAAACTGCGAGATGAAGATGTTACCCCGATTTTAAGCCGCTACTCTCTATACTACGCTGCCACCTCTACCCCAGAAAGTGGTAGAAGTGATATATCAGATGCCTCCCTTGTAGAAGACGACAATGGAATATTAGGACATCAAAAATCTTATTTGAGAAAGATCTTGCTAGGAGCGGCTCTCTTGCTAGGAGTCTTTGTAGTAGGACGAACCATAATTGATCAACAAATTATCCGGTCGCCAATTCCTCCTGAAAGTCCTACCCCAGTAACTCTTGAACCCGTTCAAGATCTTATCAGCGCTGGTGACAATGTCAACTTGTATGGAAGTAGAAGCAGTTCGCGTGGACTGAGGAACTTGGTTGGATATCGGGACGACCTGATCAAAGGTATTGATCAATTTGTAGAAGGAAATTACGAACAATCTCTGGCTATCTTCAAAAACATTCGTGAAAATGCAAGAGGCAACGAGTTCTCAGATTCTCGAAAAGATCCTGAGCTACTAATTTTTCAGAATAATTCTCAAGCGAGATGGAACCATAAAAAACAAATTGGAAGCCCAATTTACACGATTGCTGCTGCTGTACCACTCAGCGATGCTGATGAAGGAGAATTCAATTTCGGTCAACAAATACTTTTTGGCATAGCTCATGCCCAAAGTAAGGCGATTGAACAAGGCATCAATCTAGAAGTTGTGATTGCAAACGATCGCAATCTTCCTGAACAAGGCGAAGAACTGGCTAAAGAGTTAAGTAAACCAAACACCACTGGTTACGACAATATACAGCGAAACATTCTTGCTGTTATTGGTCACTATAGTAGTTCTGTGACTTGTTCAGCCCTACACTCTTACAATGAAGCAGGATTGCCTGTTATCTCCCCTGCCAGTACACGAACAGGTTTGCGATCAGCCTGTGGTGGAGAAAAAGTGTTCTTCCGGACGGTTTCCTCTTCAGACGTAGAAGCTCAAGCGTTAGTAGACTATTTAGTTGAAGAAAGTGGCATAGATAATCCAAAAATTGCTGCTTTCTACAAGAAAGGAGAAGGATATAGTCAAACGCTTTTTGAAGAATTTAAAGAAGCTCTGGGAGACGGTACTCAAATGGATGAATTTGATCTGTCTAATCCATTAAATTTCGAGAAGGCTAATTTTAACGTGTTAGCAGTTTTTCCTGATGGGCTCACTTCAGATCGCAGCGCATTCGACAGAGCAATTAATGAAGTAATTATCAAAGACGCTGGGAGTAGCCTGATTTTAGGGTCGAACCCCCTCTACAGCTCACCAGCAATTATCGATTCAAGGTTATCGAATAAATTAGGAGTTCAACCCGATAACCCAGATAAAGGACTCGTACTTGCGACTGATTGGTTTCCTGGCTGCGGTAGCAACAATAATTTTGCCAGAGAAGCAGCTAATATATGGGGTGGTCCACCCAATCGAATTTATGCTTTATCTTATGAAGCGACTCAAGTACTCATTGATCGGCTTACTCGAGGAAAAACTACACGAGCAAGTATTCTTGATGACTTAAGCAATTCCGAACACAAAATCAATAGTGATGTATTTAAAGCCAAAACTATTAGTTTTAATCAACATGGCGATCGCAACGAAATCGAAAATCGTATTTTAGTAACTCCACGACCCAAAGGAGGGGAGCTTGAGCCCGTTCCGAGAGAACAGTCTTGCTCCCTTTAGTTGTGATTCAAAATTCCTTTAAGACCGTTAACCCATTGATCAATGTCCCTCCTTCTAGTCACTCAGCTAGCTGTAAATGTACTTTCTGTCCGAGAAAACGCTTTAAATCCATTGAGCAAAAGCGTAGGTCAACTGAAACCGTTCCCTGCCAAAATGGTGGATTACCGGATTAAGGATGTGCTGACAGAGTACCTGTAGCGCTGGAACCATCTCTTCCAGGTTTTTCAGGTACGGATCGATGCGATCGGCATACTTCCGGTACGTTTACATACCGGTGCAGAACTCCTCAAGTATATAGTGTTTCTATTTCTGCAATACATTCGTCTGTCTTGAGCTTCTACAGAGTTGAATATGTTCTGATGAAGCGATCAGAATTTAGATTTAGTGCGGATCGAGTTTCGATACTCTCCATGCAGCCTCTCCAAGCAATCGCTCTCCGACTCGGGTGAATAGAAAACCTGCTTCACAAAAGCGATCGGACTGTTGCTCGATCTGGTCCACTGGTAGCTTCAATAGCACTGCGACTTCAGTGCTGCTCAAGTGCCATCGTTTTTGAGCAGCACGCTCTAGCCTTTCAAAATACTCCATGGAGTCCGGTTCGATCGAGAAGAAAAGCAAGACTGGAATAGAGCTTGAGGAAGCGTTGCAGCCATTAGATTTAGCTGAAGAAATAGCATTGGGATGCTGAAGACGTTTGCGTTCCAAAAATTGGGCTAAAGTTCCTTTAGACTGGATAAACTGGTGCAGCTCGTCGAGGAGCTGTAACTGCTCAAGCGTCAGGTAAGCTTTACCAGCAACGCGAAAGGGGTGGATGCCTAACCCCCTCATGCGGTTGTAAACCCCACTCTTCACGATCTGGTAACGCTGCATCAACTGATTGACTGGGAATCTTTCGCTCTCTTGATGCATCTCATTGTCCTCCAGAAGCCTCAAGACCGAAATCTATGCGAGTTTCAACCTCAAAGCATCGTGCAACTTAATCAGAGGTTCAAATTCAGGCAAGATGGTTTGCGCTCCGACAACCTGAATCAGATGGCATACGGCATAAAAACCAGATTCAGGGATAGGTGAACCAAACCGTTTTAGGAATCACTTCGAGCAGCAATCCAACAAAACAAATCAAACAACTCACTTCTTGAGTGAGCTGGGCTTCCTGCCCAGCGACATGATGGGTTGCAACAGTCAGTCGCATCTGAGCGAGAATGTCTGCCCACTGTCTCTCTGCTTCAAAAAACTCAAGTTCGCTCCCATCAGCAACCGGACGCCCGATCGCTACAGCAAAAGTCTGTTGCCACAACTCCAACCCTGCTCTCAGGTGATAAGCATAAGATCTGTCGTTGTGATTAGCTGGTAGTAATTTAGCCGCAGTTGCGGTGCCAATTGGTTCAGCAGTCAGGCGGAAGCATCAACCGAAACGGTTGGGGGGTGTTCTGTCACTCTGGCGCTAGACTGACAGGCAAACAGAAACGCCTCCAGGAAGGAGCGAAACTCAGGCGTGGGCAACACCCAACGAGCATCCTCTGCTAGAAAAGGACGAATTTGCTGCAATAGCTGCGATCGCTGTTGCAGCAAAGGTGGCTTGAGGTGCCGCATCTGCATAATCTGATCGACCACTTGCCCACACAGCTGATTCAACTGTTTGTCGATTACGGCATCATACTGCATCTGCAAGGCATGCTGAACGGTGAGGAGATCGGCAAGTGAGTCAGGCATAATCGTTGGAGCAGCAACAGCAGGCAGGCGGGAAGGTGCAAGCGGCATCAAGCACCAGTCTCGTCAATCGTGGAGAACAATGATTCGGGGTGTGTGTTCTGCTGCTGCCAAAACGTCTCAATTCTAGATTCCAGCGCTAGAGCAAGCGTCACATAGCAGAGGATGCAACTGGCTTCTTCTACCACTTGCAGTGGGATGTCACCCTGTGGAGCAAACTGAGTTTTCATCTGCTGAGCGATCGCCTCTTGCTGTGACTTGAAATCCTGGGCAACGAACTGGAAGGGAGACTCATACAACCGTCCCATCTCTATGCCTTCGAGGTCAGCGGTAAACTCATCCAAGCGAACTGCCATCGCATAAGAATAAATCACGCACGCCTTGCCGTTCTCTAACACGCTGCGCCTTGGCGTTAGCTCAAACTCAATGATTTCCAGCAGCCCGCCCAGTTCCTGCAGCGCCCAGTAATCCGGGTCTGGATGGACGGAGAGCGGCTTCACTGCGGGTGCACCTGCCTGACGGGGGCGGTAGTTTCTCAGGCAAGTTTGCCAGAAGAGCTGGAAGTCGGGCATCGAGAGCACCCGAGTTGCGTCGGTTTCGATCGCCTCGTTGCAGACCGCTAGTTTGGTGACGATTGCCGAAAGGGGAAGCAGCGAAGTGCCCTGTAAGTCGTCGTTGAGCTGCCAGAGCAGTTCCAGTTCAGGATGCAGGCGAGTCGCATAAGCTCGCAGGAAGGATTGATAGATACCAAACAGAGGATGAAGCTGTGTCATGTTCTGATTCCGCTTGTAGCAGGACGTGACCAATCGGATAAGCAGCGCCTAGTAACCCGATGGCTCAGCCCAAAACTGCCTAATCGGCACGGGAAAGATCCCCCTACCAAAACTGAGGCAAAGTTTGGAGCAACCTGCCAGATTAAGGGCTGCACTTTTACTAACTTTTGGGATGACGGTGACGGATTCGGTCGCTCAGCAAGCGTTCAGCCGCTACTCGTTACCATACATCTCAGGAGCATAGACAAGGGATGACGGAGATACAAGGGGTTTTTAGGTGACTTACTCACGATCTATGACCAACTAGTCTCGTAATGCGTCTTGGAGAATGGCTAGGTGTCCCGCTTGTTCGAGTGCCTTGATTTGGTTAAGCAAATCCGCCTGCCTGAGAAGCCGCAGTACATATTGAGGGCGGCGATGAAAATCAGACCCCCAGTTTTTGATGGTGCCAGGACTTAGCCCTGTTGCTTCGGCAAGAGCATTGATACAGACTTTCAAATAGCCTTTACCTGGCTGGGCAGTTACCCAGCGCTGGCAGTACTCAGCAGGCTCCATCGGCAGGTGGCGGAGTTGATCCAGACGATGCTCAGGCTGAGGGGGTGGATAGGACATCAAACCGGAAAAGTGCTCCAGTCAATTTGAGTGAATGGAGCGATCGCCAACATCACAAAGCAGCGAACCTATCTCATTTGCCGCAACAGAATATTCCCTTGCTTGAGCAAAGAAAAATTATCCGCTCAGCAACAGGGCTAAAAAATAGCCTGTTCTTGTGATTTTTCCTAATCGTTCCGTTGAACAAAAAGCATCAGAGCCAGACTAAAGCCAGGCATCCAATATACGCTCACAGTACCTACCTGGCAGTTGAACCTTTGCCAGGGAACCTGTTGTGCCGCATGATGAGTAGGAACTCCCGCCCTGAAAGGGTGAGAGAAATTAAGCCAGTGCAAGACGGCAAATCCAAACACTGGCTTAAACAAAATAAATGTCCACCTGTGATTCAGGTGGCATATACCACCTTATAAGTCAGATTCTTGACTCCGTCAATAGGTGGCATATGCCACCTAACTGCTTACGTTAGCGGATGGAGTTATGGCAAAAAAGGGGCACAAGAGTCGTAAAGGGGTCGGCGAATTTTATGATGAGGTCAAGGTAGACACGCTGTTATCCTTGACACCGACAGCAAGAGGAAGTTTAGATCAGCAGGCACAGACGATGGGTATTAGCCGCAGTGAGGTTGTGGAGCGTCTTGCTCGTGGACTGATTGCACCTCTAGGAGCGGTGCTATTATCCGAGGAGGAGAGACTGAGCCTGGGAAAATTTTGACGCAGGCGATCGTTCAAGCTGAGTCTGAACTAGCTCAATCCGCTGCACCAGATTTACCGGAAGAATCAACAGTAGAGAGCGATTCTCCTGCGTCGTCCCCTCCTGAACGTGTCATCACCTTGCCGCAACAGATCGAGCAGTGGCAGCAACTGCTTGAGAAGTTAGGTGTGGAGGTCACCGATTAGGATACCTGCCTGAAGTGAAGCAACAGATTGCGGAGCTGGCGATTAACAACAGTGGAACTCGTGACCCAGCACGGGTGCTCAAAATTAGTCGAACAACCGTGACAGAGACTTCCGGTTCACTCAGCTTGGGCAACTGCACTTCCAGGGTGGGATTGCGATCGAGATACCCGGATACCCGCTGCGCCAGAGCCAGCTATAGAACGTCTTGAGTGTTCTTAGAATTCGCCTGACACTCGCATCCGACAACACACGTTTGCCGTCTTCCGTCCGCATCAAGTGCTGCTTAAACGTGTCACAAGGCGCGGCGTCACATCAGCCCAAGTCAGATTAGTCCAACGCAAGAAGTGCTGGAGATCCTGGCGATATGCCGTTTGCGTCTTGGCTGCAAGGGCTCGCGCTTGCAAATACTCCTCGACTTTGAGGGAGCGAAAGTCAGTGGGTTCAGGACTCGCTCGCTGCATGACAATGGGAATTGGCTACCGATGCAGTTGAATCAGGACGGGCTCAGAAACATGGTCAGGATGGGGCATCGGTAAACCTCCGCATTGAGATATTCGAGATAAGCACGATTCTCTCGAATATGACGAGTCTAGACAAAATTGTCTTTTGAAACAGCATCAACCGTTCACCTGAGCGGCTCACTCCCAGGGCTCGGAGACAACTACCTCAGCAAGTCGAAATCGTCGCTCAGCGCACTTAAGGGGCTTAGCCTCAGTGGCTCTACCCTCGACCCTTCGATTGCCCCTACTCTACAGGTTTAAGCTGGCGCAGAATAGGAATGTTCTGGTACTGCTCGGGGCGAATCGCATGCCAATCCACTCCCGCAGGACGCGGATGAGTCGAGTGGGTTTCAATCACTTCATCGGCTGTAGCAATCCACTCGAGCGCCCAATCGTGACGTTGCATCGGCAAGTGGTCCTCTTCCACAATCTGAAGTGGATGCACCGTCGTCACAATCGGTGTGGTTGGCTGCACTAACCCAAACTCACTCAGCATTGCCAATTCTAGATCGGCGAATCCAGCTCCTTTACCAGTGCGACCGCCTTGACGAGTAACTGCCACACACCCTACAACCACAAGATCGATCGGCTCCATCTCGTCAAAACTGACCAGCCGCCCCAGCTTCAGCGCCGTTTTCATCGTGGCGGCCTGCTGCAGAGGAATCTGTTGCTGCTGTAAAGCCTGGGCACTCAACTCCACAAAGCAGCGACGATTCGTCAAGCGTGGCACTGCTATGTACAACCGTTTGCCCTCCTGCAGTGCCCGTAGTCGCACAAAGGATTGTGGGGAGTCCGGGTTGCATTTGACCGTGTTTGCCTGCTGCCAGATGGGGAGAGCGGTGAGTTGCGCTGCTGCCTGTGGGGCGCCGAGAAAATTAGGGATATGCCCAACTGGATCGCCCATGGTAGCTCGCGCTTGTTTGAGGTGTGACCAGACCTGAAATCTCAAGCGGTCTTTATCAGGATGACGACCGCTCCACTCGGTTTTGTTGGGTTCAGGCATAATGCGTTGCTGTGTAAATCATTGTCACCTCCTGGGCAGTGGGAAGCGGAACAACCGCTGGGTCTGGAGTAGCAGACTGAGCTGAGTTGATGGATTGCCCTCATTGCTAAACTGCCACAGAAAGTAACACGCTGATTAGACTCATACTCACTTTTGGGAAAGACGAGGGCGATCGTTAAGACCAGTAGCGCAGATCCAACGATCCAGAGGATTCCTAAAGCTTAACTTCACCATATCTGCGTAAGAGCCTAACGTGTTAACCGACACGTGCCAGTAATCCTGAAACTTCATCTGCCCAAACTTTGTAGATCGCAAACTGCAGAATGCATTCAGAACTATTAGAAGAACAGCTGTACCAGACAGCCGGCAAGGACTATTTAACCGAATGATTCATGAATACCTCTAAAGACAGAGAGCGAAAGCTGAATTTGAAAA
>NZ_JACXWX010000047.1 GCF_014764505.1 Phormidium tenue FACHB-886 | reverse complement strand
ATTACCGTTGATAAAAATGCTGCTTATCCAGTTGCAATCGATGAATTGAGGGAAGATCAAACGTTGAAAGCCGAGACAGAATTACGACAGAGCAAGTATTTGAACAACATCGTTGAACAAGACTATCGAAACATCAAGCGCATTGTGAAACCAATGATGGGATTTAAATCATTTAACAGTGCGAGAAGAACTTTGATTAGAATTGAGGTAAGGAACTTCATGAGAGTACAGCGCTATATGACAGAAGTAGTGTCACTATCCGAGCGAAGAGAACGATTTACAGAACGAGTTAGTGAATTACAAGCGATCTTCCAAGCTGCTTAGCAAAGAAGAAGGAGAGGAAAGACATGCTTATGAAAAAGAGACGAGGTTTGAATACTCAGTTCTGACAATTTCCTCAGGTGGGGTGAAGACTAGATCACCTGTGGTTCTGAGTAAACCATCTTCGCCGATCGGCTCATCGGTGACAGAGAGAAAGCCGCTGCTGTCACCGATGCAAAAATCTGTCAGCTCCAAACATCCTGAAACATCCGTTTCGCTTGGACGACAAACCCAGATGCGGTATCTTCGAGCGCTAGCATTAACCGTCATAAACAAAGTGGGCTGGTTCGCTCTAAGAGTACCCAGCCCGCTCTGCCCTTCACTGCTATCAAAAACTTGAACTTTCATCTCACCAGTAGCCTTCAATCTGATGTAGTTGAATCATTAAATTGCTCTATGGAATGGAAGGCTCCCAATCAAACCTAGGACCACCCATCACTTGCTTGACCATGGAATAAACTAACTTCATCTTCTCTCCGGCTTCCTTGGCATCCGCTTCAGAAAATGTCTTCTCATGATAGAACGCTGGATCACGCCATTTGCCCAGCAACTTTGTAGCCTCAACCATAAGATCCCATGCTTCTTTGGATAGGTACACAGGATTGTACAAGTCATCTGAATAAAAGAATTCGCCCCCAAGTTCGTTGAATATCAAGACTAGTCTAGGTCCGTCCGTTATGATTATGTACCCGCCTCGCTTGCGTTCGTGGTAAATCACAAGATTCATTTCTTGATCGGGTAGTGTATGCTCCCAAACCGCTTGAAAAGTTCCGCCTTCCATCTTCAGAAGATGAACCTGTCTGCCATAGAGACTAACAGCATGTCCAGACTGAGCGTCGTCTGCGAATGAGACATTAATCCGAGTTGGAACGTCGCTGGAAGTGCTATGCTCCGTTACTTTCACTCCGTCTGTCTCAAGCATCCCACGGAGTTGAATAGCGGCTTTATCACCATGCCCAAATTCAGCTTTATTGCCTGTTGCATAGATGATTCCTTTGATTAGCTGTTCAACTGCTTCTTGTGCGCGTCTTACAGCCATATTCCAATTTTGACGATGCAGAGCGCTTGTATAATCCTGCATTGTCTCCTGTGCGCTGTTAAGAAGATTAGCGCCTCTAGATTCAAAATCTTCGCTGGTCATTACGGTACTGAAGAAAGGATTGTTATAAACAGTTTAGATAATCCAATCCTGATCGTTTATTCACTTGAAATGACTATAGGTATCCTCAAATAGCTCAATAGCGCGGCTAACCTGATATAGAAAATATCGATCGAGATGAGCCAGCAAAAAATTTCTTTGTATCTTCATATATATGGAATTAGCCTGAGTGCACGATCGCCAACCCTCAATAAGAATTTCACTTGAGCCAATACGCCCAGCGCACCTGGTTGCTGCGAAAGAACTGCTGTGGATGAGCAAATGATTTGGCGCAATTAGCAAATGGATGGCGTAAATTCCTAATCTTACGCTAAGCGAGCATTTTGGGCTTCAAGGGTAGGATATTAATATTCCTTGGCTTGATTTGCCTCAATATTTGAAAGCCTCGAGTGATAGAGATTTCAAAGGTTTAGAAAGCGCGCAACTGATTTGCTAATTGCGCAAGTTTTACTGCTCAGTCACACCTGCGTTGGAACGGCGGAACAGGAGCGATCGGTTATGATGCAGAGACTAATGCTGCCGCTCAACTGCGCCGTTAGGCGCTTACTATAACATGATGCAGAGGTAACAGATGGAAGAGAATGAACTCCTCATAAAATGGCTTAAACGCTCACACATTGTTCTGGCAGCTCATCACCATGCATCTGCTGTTTTACAGCGTCGAAGGTACTGGCTGGGAGTCTCAGTTATTATACTCACCAGTTTTGTCGGAACAAGCATCTTCGCAACTTTGGAGGGTAGTCCGAGTCTACCTATTAAAATTGCCGTCGGCTTTGCTAGCTTCGTGGCGACTACGTTGGCAAGTCTCCAAACATTCTTGTGGTATGAGGAGCGCGCAGAAAGGCATCGCTCGGCGGGTATAAAATATGGTGTGATAATGAGAGAGTTGGAGCAAAAGGCCGCTTTCCCTCCTAAAGATGAAGATGAGCTACTTAGATCTATTAATGACATACGTATCCGGTGGGATAGGCTGAATGAGGAAAGTCCAATAATCCCTGGAGCGATTTGAAATCGTTTTGATGAAACTGTCAGAACTGGGTAGCCGACTTGAGGGCAGAAGCCCCGACTTGATAGACTGGCTACCACCCCAATCTCTGCTCCATGAACGCTCTATGAACTGCCCTGATTGTTGCTCAGCCCACACCACCTGCTTGCAACGCACGACGAACTTGGGTTATACGATGTTTCGCTGCAAGGATTGTCATCGCACCTTCAACGAACGGACTGGCACGCCTTTCAACTTTATCGAGGTGCCCACCGATATCGTGTTCCAAGTCCTGCTGTGCCGGTTGCGCTACAAGCTGAGCTTTCGCGATATTGCAGAATTCTTCCTGCTGCGAGGGTTTGAGTTCACCCATGAAACCGTGCGCGACTGGGAAGAACGCTTTGCTCCGATATTTGCCCAGCAGTTGCGTGCTAAACGCCGAGGGAAAGTAGGCAGAATCTGGTTTGTGGACGAGACGTACATCCGTGTCAAAGGTCAGTGGTGTTACTTGTACCGAGGCATTGATGAGAACGGAGATTTAGTCGATGTAAGGTTGAGCGAGAAGCGAGACATGGAAGCGGCAAAAGCCTTCTTTGCTCAAGCCCATGAGGTCGCCCGACACTCCCCACAACGAGTAGCAACGGATGGACACAGGAGCTATCCGAGAGCGATTGAGGAAGAGCTAGGAGAAGATGTCGAACACGAGGTCAGAGATTGCCGAGGGAATCCGATTGAGCAGAGCCATCGGGGGATCAAGCAACGGTATTACCCAATGTTAGGGTTTGGAGCGATTGAAAGTGCGAAACGATTTTGTCAAGCATTTGATGAAGTGAAGCAGTTTTTGCGTCCCAGAGCAAGAATGGCAGAGTTAGCGTCTCTATCGAAGCGAAGGGAACAATTTGTTAAACGAGTGAATGAATTGCAGGATTTATTTCAAGTCATCTAATCGAAAATAGGAAAGAGGAAGTTTTCGATGATAAAAAGTGATGCAAAAAGCGGTGATTTGAATACTCAGATCTGACAGTTTCGGCTCTCCGGCTACGGGCTGAGAAGGAGAGCATGCACACCTCGCTCCGGGTCCTCGCTCTCGGCATAGCAGATAGATAGACTGTCGATGGTGCGGAATTACGGCTGGGTGGGCGTGTGCAACGAGACGGTTATGGGTTTATTCCTCTCTGCCTGCCCACTGTTTTGTTGCGTCACTTTTGATTGAGTCACGGTGTCCTCCTTTTGAGTCGTTTTGGATTTTTTGGTTTGTCCGTAGCCGAGCCAACTAGCGTGGCGATCGAAACGTCAAGCCGCGATTTGACTGGGCGTAAATTCAGCCGCGTGCAATTTCACGAAGTCGTATAGGCTCGTTGGCGTCTTGCCTGTGAGCTTAAACAAGTCATCCGTCATGCGGTCATACCGTCCCTGCTTGTGAAGCTCGGCCATCACGGCAAGGTGGTTGACGAGATGCGTTGGCACTCCAAACCCACGCAGCGCATCAACCCACCCAGAGAGCGGCACATCTCGATAGCGGATGGTTCGACCGAGTACTTCGGAAAAGACGCGCGTAGTGGTTCAGATCGGCTGACTCAGATCCAGTCAGATTATAAACCTGACCAATGTGCGGGGCAGGGTTATCGAGAATCTCGGCAACGGCACGCGCTACATCGGCTGCCGAGACTAGTGAAGTTTTGCTGTTTCCCAGCGGCAGCACCAGTTCGTCGTTATTCCGGACGCTAGCAGCGGCGAGACGAAGGAAGAAGCCTTCGAGAAAAACCGTCGGTCGCACCGTGACGATCGGCAGTCCTAACCACGCCAATACCTGTTCCGCCAGCCAGTGAAGCCATAGCCCGGCATCGATGGAATTACCACATCGAAAGCGTCTGATGCACTTGCGCCGTATGCCGTGGGATTAGTCAATGGATCGATGATCTTTAGCTGCTCGATGATTGAGCCGGGCCATCCGTGTGTGACGATGAGCGGCAACGCGTTTTCGTGTCTTGAACGAACGTGAATGAATGTCTAGCCCATCGATCTCGGTGATGAAATGTGGCAAGGCTTTCAATTTTGCCTCGACCTTGCGCCAGTCGTAATCTGTTGCCCAGTAGCGCGCGAGTTCCTGCATCGTCGCGAGCTGCAAATCCTGCGAGGAGTCGGCAACAGTCTCCTTTTCGGGCCAGCGGGTCGCCGCAATGCGTTGGCGGAGATCGTCGAGGTTCGCTTGCGGGATGTTGACTTGGAAAGGGCGGATTGCAGCCGGGTTGGTGGACTGCACGGTTCCAGACTGAGCCGTGATGGTTTTCTTGGGTTGTGTTTGGCTTGATTGGGCGTTTGCAGAACCGAATCAACCTAGCTGTGTAGTTGCGATCGTCCCGGCTGCAATGCCCAAAAAGCGGCGGTGTTGATGGTTGATTTGGCACTGCTTAATAGGGGGATGATTTTTTCAGACATTGATCTTTCTCCAATTGATTTAACTCAACCTGCTCTAGTCAATTTCGTGATACCTGTCGTGCTTTTCGACCCACCAGAGGTATCAGCCTCATCAAGGCTGATACCTCTGGTGGGCGATCGCGACCTACGTTGGCAGCAAAGGTCTTTCTCTCATCAGTGCTTGAACTTAACTGCCTGCTGCGCCTAAGCTTGAAGCGGGTTTTCGTACTCTTCTGCTCCGGCGAAACGAACCGGGCATGAAGGCTCCGTTATGCAGGTACGCTTTAGTATTCAGGTATGGTGAACGTCTGCGTCACTTCCTCTCCGGGGAAGACGTTGTGGTTAGCGTCAACCAACTGGATCTTCACCTTATGCTGACCAGGTGGCAGGTTAGCGATATCAACCGTGTTGGAGTCACTCGCATCTGCCCACCACCAGGGCAAATCATCGACGATGACGTGCAGGTGTCCAGCACGTGGAGATACCTGAAGGGCGCTCGTCCCAAACACGGGTACGATATGCAAGTTCTCCACCCGGTACTGTGCCCAGTAGACACCCTGAACCAGCCCTTCGGGAAGTGGGGAATCTACAATCAACTTGGGTGCAGGCTCATTCTCGATCGCGACATATGGTGAAGCACCGCGAATGTCCTTTGCGCTCGCCTCGGTCACGTCCTGGGTTTGGGCGCTAGTTTGGATGGATTGTTGTGCCATCACGCGATCGGGGGGTGTCAGCAACACTGTTGCTGCAAAGAGTGCGATGAAGAGTCCCGAGAGCAGGACGATGACACCTAATGTGCGGGCTTTGGTTTTGGAATGCACTTTCTTTAGTTTGATCATGGTGTTCTCTCTTTGCTGTAAGTCGTCTGTTTCAGAACATTGATTTTTTCAGATGTTGATCTTTCTCCGATTACGTTTAACTGAGGTTACGCATGGTCTACCCACATGACTCAATTGTGATGGTGGGGCGAGTTGTTGGTTTGAGTTCCATCATTCGCCCCATCGCTCAATGCAGCGAGGAGAAGGCGATCGGTTATTTGGAAAGAACAGGCAAAATCGTCTCCATGTAACGGTCAGCGGTGGTGGCGGCTTCTTCTGGAGTGCTGCCACTCTGACGAGCACTTAGATAAGGTGCATACCAATTCCACCAGTTATGCTCGGCGTGAGTTTTCTCGTAGTGGTCGTGCTGCTCTGCCGTCTCGTGGAGAAGGGTTGCAAGGGTTGCAACATCTACTTGTGGAGATTCCCATAGGCGACCAGGAAGCCGCGTTATGATTTCCTGAAGTAGCCAGAGGTTGCCGTCCGGGTCCTCAAACGAGGCAAATGAGAAGTAGGAACGACCTTCCGGGTCGCGTCCACTAACGCGTGGGTTTTCCACGGCGTTATTGAAGGGACCGCCAGCGTAGTGGAAGATCTCGCTTACGTTGACACCGCGATCGAGTAAGTCTTTGCGGGCAGCATCGAGGTCGTCCACGGCAAGAACTAGGTTTTGCACCGAGCCAGAATTAGCTGGAGTGACTCCCTTGCCGAAGAGGAGCGAGGCATCCGAGTTAGGCGGTGTAAAATGCACGCCGCGGAAGTCGCCCTCCACTACATCAATATCGAACCGCCAGCCGAGATTCTCGTAAAATGCTTTCGCGCGATCAACATCGGAAACATTAAATAACACAATTTCGAGTTTCATGCTTGGAGCGTTTACGGAATTGCTAATCATCTTGAGCTCCTTTTGATTGTCAGCTTTGCTGTTCAGACTGGTTATGTTTCATTCTTCTGCGATAGCCCCGTTCACACTACTCAAGTTCTTTGAGTTAACACGCGACTTAACTCAATTTGTAGTTAAGAAATGCTGAAGGAATTGCACCAGGAGCAATTGCACTTGATATACTTCGCCTTAAATGAGCATATTTGCTTATACACCTGCATGCTTCAGCGCTTTGCTAAGCCTTAATTGAAGAATTTGATTGCGGAAACGCCCGGTATTTCGAGAAAGATTCGCTCTGTCCTTTACACCACTGGCTAATTCATGAATTCCAAGCCATTGAAGGATGCCAGTCCGTCGAAATCTAGACGGACAGCAACCTTGTCTAAGCGAGTGCGAGGAGTTATCCTGTCGCCGCAGGGGTGGCAACGATTTCAGACAGCAAAACAGCAGGCAGAATCTGAGGAAACCTGGGGCAAGCACTTCACTCAGGAAGATCTCAACGATCGCACCGGACTTTCCCTTAATACCTTGGCTCGCATCTTCAAGCGCGAACAGGGAGTCGATCGTCAGTCAGTAGAGTACCTCTTTCGGGCCTTTGGGCTGGAATTGGCGCAAGCGGATATAACATCTCCTGCCGCATCGGAAGAAACCGAAAGCCGATGGACTAATTCCCAACAGGACTGGGACACAGCCGTCGATGCCTCAACCTTTTATGGGCGGGAGACAGAACTAACACAACTGTGGCAGTGGGTGGTGGCTGATCGCTGTCGCATCGTTGGGCTATTGGGCATTGGCGGCATTGGTAAAAGTACGATCGCGGTCAAAGCTGCCCTGCAAATGCAAGCCGAATTTGAGATCGTCGTGTGGCGATCACTCTCGAATGCCCCACCGCTGGACGAGCTCCTGTCAAGTCTGCTGAAATTTCTCATGCCGCTCTATGAGGAAGACCCCGTTATTCCCTCCACGCTAGCTCAGCAGACCTCCAAACTGATGCAGTATCTGCGATCGCGTCGGTGTCTGTTGATCCTCGACAATGTTGAGACTCTCTTGCAGCGTGAGCAGGTAGGACATTGGCGATCGGGCTACGAAGAGTACGGACAAATGCTCAGAGCGATCGGGGAAGCATCCCACCAAAGCTGCTTGCTGCTCACCAGTCGAGAGAAGCCACAGGAGATGGCACTGATGGAAGGGGCACAGGCGCTGGTGCGATCGCTGAGCTTAAACGGACTCACTCCTGATGACGGACGTGCCCTATTTCGGCACAAAGGAGCGTTCACAGGCTCAGAAGCGGAATGGCAAACCTTAGTCGAGCACTATGGCGGTAATCCTCTGGCGCTAAAACTAGTCGCCAGCGCCATTCAGGATTTGTTTAACGGCAGCATTAGCGAGGTGATGCCCTTTCTCAGTCAGGGGTTGGCGGTGTTTGAAGACATCCGCGATGTGTTGGATCGTCAGTTCGATCGCCTCTCTGAAGCTGAACAGAAAACTCTGTTCTGGTTTGCCATTCATCGAGAGCCAATCTCGATCGCAGACATTCGAGAGAACGTGGTTGATCCTGCTGCTCAGCAACGTGTCCCCAATCTGGTCAATGCGCTACTGCGGCGATCGCTGGTTGAAAAAACAGATGGGTTATTCTTTTTGCAACCTGTGGTGATGGAATATGTCACAGAACGTTTTGTGAAACAGATCTGTGCCGAGTTTGAGACGCAGCAGTTGAACGTTTGGCAAACACATTCCTTACTGCGAGTCAAAGCAAAAGACTACATTCGAGAGATTCAAGCACGATTAATTGTGCAACCGGTGATGGAACGGTTGCTGTCTTGCTTTGGTAGTGGGGAGGCGATCGAGGCACAAGCCAGGCACCTGTTAAGGCAACAGGGAAAGAAACCAGGGTACACCGCAGGCAACTTGATCAACCTGCTGGTGCAGCTGCAAGTGGATTTGCGTGGTTCAGATTTTTCGGGTCTGGTGGTACAGCAAGCCGACCTGCGACAGGTTGATTTAGCCGGGGTCAATTTTCAGAACGCTACTTTTGCCAAATGCATCTTTTCTGAAGTATTCAGTATTGCCATGTCGGTTGACCTGAGTCCTGATGGTCAGATGATGGCAGTGGGCGATGGCAATGGCAACATCTATCTCTGGAACATCAGCACAACCCAACTCTTAGCCACCTTTGCAGGACACATCGGCTGGGTTTGGTCGGTTACTTTTAGTCCCGATAGTACTCTGCTAGCCAGTGGCAGTACGGATAGTTCCATACGCTTGTGGGATGTCCAGACCGGGCAATGCTTGCAGGTGCTCACAGAGCATACAGGCGGTGTTCGCTCAGTCAGTTTTAGTGCCGATGGTCAGCAGTTAGCAAGCGGCAGTGAAGATAAAACGGTACGTTTATGGAATTTGCAAGGGCAGTGTCTCCGTGTTTTGCAAGGACACACTCAGAGCATTTATTCTGTCCACTTCGCTCCAAATCAGCAAACCCTGGCTAGCAGCAGTAATGATGCAACGATTCGGATTTGGGAGGTGAGCAGTGGAAACTGCTTGAGCATCTTACAAGGGCATACCAGTGGGGTTCAGTGTGTGCGCTACAGCCCGGATGGTCAACTGCTCGCCAGTGGCTGCCGGGATGGATTGATTCGACTGTGGAGCGGTGATTGCTCCCACAATCGATCGTCAAAGCCCAATATTATCGATTCCAGTGTCAAGCTGCTGCAAGGACATACCGACTGGGTTTGGAATATTGCCTTTAGCCCGGATGGTCAGTGGTTAGCTAGTGCCAGTCACGATAGTACGCTACGCCTGTGGAGTGTTCCAGACGGGCAACCCATTCATATATTTGAGGGTCATACCCATGATGTTTTTGGGCTTGCCATCAGTGCCGACAGTCAATGGTTGGTCAGTACAGGAGAAGACTGTACGGTGCGGCTCTGGAATTTGCAGGGCGGACAGAACCTGAAAACGTGGCATGGATATACTGGTGGAATTCACTCCCTCAGCCTGAGTTCGGATGACCAACTCCTTGCCAGTAGTGGACAGACTGAAACAATTCAGGTGTGGCGGGTACAGCGAGATCGCAATGGGTCGCAACTTCACCCCTACAAAACCTTTTCCAGCCCGATCCGTCGGATGTCACCCTTTAGCAGTGTCAGCTTCAGTCCCGTTCACGCAGCGTCGCCGGAGGGGATTAATCAAACGCTGGCGATCAATCGACGCGATGAGTCGATCACCCTATGGAATATCCAAACCGGGCACTTCGATCAATGGTCAGCCCACAGCGCATCCATCTGGACAATTCTGTTTAGCCCAACGGGACAAACTTTAGCCAGCAGTAGTTTTGATTGCACCGTGCGACTTTGGGATGTGCAGACGCAGCAGTGTTTGCAGGTGTTACGCGGACACCAGAACGGAATCCGCGCGATCGCATTTGACCCCGACGGTCAACGGTTAGCAAGCGGCAGTTTTGATCTCACCATTCGCTTGTGGGATGTGCAAACGGGACAATGTCTGAAGATTTTGCAGGAACATATCGGTGCAATTTTCGCACTCGCATTTGATCCGAGTGGTCAGCAACTGGCAAGCGGCAGTCAGGATCAAACCATTCGCTTGTGGGATGTGCAAACGGGAGAATGTCTGAAGGTTTTGCAGGGGCATACCGGAGCCATCTGGACGGTTGCCATCTGTTCCAACGGTCAAACCCTGGCAAGTGGCGGTGATGATCAAACCATTCGACTATGGGATCTGCAAACGGGGCGTTGTCTTCACATTCTGGATGAACATCGTGGTTGGGTTCGCTCAGTCCTCTTTAGCTCTGACGGTCAAATTTTATTCAGTGGCAGTAACGATCGCACTATCAAGCTCTGGGACGTGCAGACAGGACGTTGTATCAGCACGTTGCGGGTCGATCGCCTATATGAAGGCATGAATATTGGAGGCGCAACCGGGTTGGCAACGGCTCAAAAAGTCACCCTGAAGGCGTTAGGGGCAATCGACCATTGAAGTGGCATTCATCCAACTTCCGTGCCTTCGCTTGTGTTCGATCGTGTCTAGCAACTGTTGAAAGGCGTCGAGCGATCGCGTCATTTCCTGGTTCATGAGTTGGTTAGCTTGTTCATCCAAAGAAATCTCTAACCATTCGCTTGTCACTCGTTTTTCAGCTTGTTCATCCTCTTTCAAACTCACAGGCAGCAGAGAGACCTGACGATACCTTTCTAGCGTTGACGGCTTCAGTATCAGCACGGTTTCAGGAGTTTCTAGAGTTTGAATATAGCGCCACATAAATTCTGGCGGAATATCTGTGCAATCCCATACCAGACGCAGCGGTTGTATTCCTCCAGGTAGCGATCGCCAGTGTTCCCTTTGATAGTGCTCAAAGAGCAGCTTAGCTTGCATCATGCCGAAAGATGTTTTTGAGTGAGCATTCAGTGAATTGATCGCTGCATCCAACTGACCAATGGCAAAACTGACAAAGCAAACCGCGTGACTCACAAACTCCCCTGGTTGACTCTGGCTCTCTAACCCTCTGCGATAACGCTCAAAGACCTGGTTGTATACGCTTGGAGAAAACACCAACGTCGCATTCACATTCATGCCTTCGCGCAGCAGTTGTTCAATCACTGGCAGCATCAGTCGAGTCGCTGGGATTCTCAGCAGCAAATTACTCCACCCTACAGCCCGCCAGATTCTTTGAGCCGCAGCGATCGCCGTTTCCACATTGAACAGCGTATCAGGTGGCAAATCGACTTGAACATAGCCATCTCGTCCCTGGGTGTGAACATGCACCTGTTTCAACCGATCCGCCGCTAATTGCAGATCTCGCACCAGCAAGTATTCATAATCTGTTCGAGCACTTCGGCTGCTGCCGCACTGCGCCAGCGTTCTGAAGTCGCGCTCGTACGCCTGTCCCTGGATAGCAAGGTTTAGCGCGTCAAAGTTCGATCTCACCCCCCTGACTCCACCCGCTTCAATGGCTTGCTGCAACTGACCGCTGCTTACCCAGCTTCGCTCAAACCCATCCAGCCAAAGGGATTGTTCAGAACAACGGGGTGATCGTAACAGGTTCATAGCTGATAAACTGCACTTAAAGGTTCAAACATCTACTAAACCAGTTTGAGAACTTTCTTCAAATGAAACCATGCAAGATCCCTGAGTTAAGCACCAACTTAAGGAGCAACTTGGTTTCACACTACAATCGATTGCTCCAACCCCTGATGGATTGACGCCTGAAAGCAGTGCAAAGCTTAGGGAACAGCGGTGAGACGATCGCTCAGCATGCTGCGTCTCTAGTAGTTAACTGGAGCAGAGGATGGCAGTTAGATCGTCTTCATGGATGACGCCAAAGTGGTTTGCACCTTACCTGTAATGTACTGATGTTGTCAGAAATGAAAATTTTATGGATTTAGCAATCGTTCGCTAAAAAACTGTTGCGTCATTCGTTCATAGTGCTGGCAGAGGTTAGATCGTCTAAGAATATAATCGACGATCGAGCTTGCATAGGGTGGTTTAATGAAGTTGCCAATGGAAGCGTAAGCTGTTGCATCTAATGTTGTTGGTTGGTTGCCAAGAAAAAATGGTTTGTCTGCCAGAAGATCTGAGAGAGCTTGAAAATCAGCACAAATAAGTTGACTAATTTCCTCATAATTGTGTCGCCCCATGCCATGACCATGAAATTGAGAAAGTATGGTTTGGCGGAATTCTTCAACAAACGGTTTTGATGCTTCTAGCGGAGCTTCAGGAAAGAGTGCGTGTGCCAGTACGTCTCGATAGCCTTGCCAGTTTTCTTCCAGACCGTAGCGAATGTGAATGGTTCCCCAGTAAGTGCTTTCTTTGAGCATCCGGCGAAATGCCAGGGAGATAGCTCGTTCTGTAAGGGTCAAATTTGTATCGAGATCGATTCTTTCCGCTTGTTTAAGCATCTCGATAATCAACGTGGCATCTCCAATCAGTTGTCCTTGATAGTCAACAAACGGAATCTTACCTTTGGGAGCAAGCTCAAGACCGTTTGCTGTAATGATGACTGTGCTGTAAGGAAGCTTTGCCATGCGAAGCCAAGTTTCAAGCTCTAGACAGGCAGGGCTAATGCTCGGCAGGTTCCAAAGTGATAGGAAAGTGTACAAGGTAATCACTAAAGGGATTCCCCCCTAAAAAATTCAGAACGTGTTGATTTTTGGAGAACTGGCTGCACTAGAAATCGCCGCTAAAGATTTTAATACCATCAAACTTTGTTCAGGTTATTGTGCGGTCGCCGATTTCGGATAAAAAATCAAGTGTTCCAGATTCACGATGACCTGATTTTCTGAGTGTTCACTCTCCCTATCCAAAGCAGCAGTCGAAATAGCTTCAAATCCGATATTAGCCCCATCTTCCCGTCAAACAACTAAGCGATCTCTTGTTGCAAGAGGATCTTAGCTTGGTCGTGGCGATTTACTTTCACGACTAGAGCAGTACGGGTGTTCAGCCAATTCTACATTAGGAAAGACAAATAAGTTAAGGTATTGACCTCAAATGCTGATTGCTCCGTTCATACAGATTCTTAAGTTTTCCCAGCTTAAGGAGAACTTACCGATGAAGGACGTTTGGAAGAAAGCTTTCAGATGATTCTGTCGATTGAGTTTCTAATCGACAGAATCATCTGAAAGCTAAAGACAGAATTGGCGATTGTCCAAGTAACTGAATCTGTAATTCTGTCGATTTGCAGTTGGAGCGACAGAACAAGATGGTCAGCCCTCATCTGGAAGTGGAACGCCAACGGCAGAGGTGTTAGCTTAACTTCTCCTGATAACCCCTCCTGCTCTACTCAATACTACAAAAATCTAGCTTTTTCGGCACCTCCTGCTGTTGCAGGGCGATGTTAGTGCAGTTATCTCTACCTGAAATACCCTAACCTTTCTTTCGACCATGCCTGACTCCCCCACTGACCCCGTTCTCCCGATCGTGATCGTGCCCATTGCGGGTGGCAAGGAGGAACCTCGGCGATCGGAACCTCCAGATTTGCGTCACTGGCAGATCGAGGAGTTCCTGCGCCAGACGGGGAAGGCGGAGAATACTCAGCGCACCTACCGAGGACAACTGGTCCGCTTTGCCGCTTGGTGCGATCAGTCCTGGCTGGATGTGACGCCCAGTGACATTGGTAAGTATCGGCGGGAGCTGAAGCGCAAGGGCTTGAAAGCGACTTCCATCAACCATGCGCTCAATACCCTCAAGTCCTTCTACGGATGGCTCAGGCGCAGCAATGGCTATCCGATGAACCAGCCCTTGCCCACCGATGCGATCGACTTAGAGCGGCAGGCGGAACCTCAAGCCGATCACCTGGAGTCGGAGGAGTTGAGTCAACTGTGGGAAGCATTAAGCTTTGACGATCGCACTCGCATCCGAGATCGAGCCATTGTCGCAGTGCTGATTCACGGGCTGCGAGCCTCGGAAGCCTCTGCTCTGAACGTGGAGCATTGGAACGGCAAGCTGCTGAAGGTGCATCGCTCCAAGGGACAGAACGTGAGTGAGGTGCCGCTGAGCCGGGAGGCAAGGCAACATCTAGAAGCCTATCTAGAGTGGCGACAGCAGCAGGGCGGGGAGTTTGAGCCGCTGCTGGAGAGTCCGCTGTTTCTGGCACAAGACCCGAAGAATCAGGGGCAAAGGTTGGGCTACCAGGGACTGCACAAGATGGTGAAGCAGCTAGGGGCGATTGCCGGAGTGGGAGATATCAACCCGCACCGCTTCCGGCACACCTTTGGAACGGAGGTGACGCGACGAGGGGTGGACCCGCTGTTTGGCAAGGAGTTGATGGGCATCAAAAGCGACCGCGTGTTCCAGCGGTACACCAAAGGGGTGTTCAAGCAGGCTGCTGCTGAGGCTTACCTTAAGGCGATCGGCGAGGATACAGACTATAAATAACACTGCAGCTGCAGCAAGCTTGAAGACATTAACGACCTCAAGCTCAGCAATATGTGGAGGCGGCGCCCTGCCGGTAAGCGCAAAGGCAGCGGTGGGCAGCAGGGCACGTGACGCCGGAGCGTGTTTGCCTCAGCGCTGGGTTAGGCGTTCCGTTCGTAGGAACAAGCGGATGGCGTGAGTGCCGGAAATGTGACGCCTCACCGGAGCAGCGCATCCAACTGCCGGATCAGTTCTCCGACTCGTCCACCGCCAGGCAGTGCCACCGGGTAGCGCTTCAGGACGTCCACCACAACGGGATGGGCAAGGAGCTGCGACTACGCGATGTAGTGGGCTGCGACGGTGGGATCGTCTCCCGCAAAGAGTTCGAACGCTCGTGCGGCATGAGCAGCTGCTCCGAGGATGTGCTTGAGCTGAGTCGCTTTCGTCAAGGGGTGCAGCATCGCGGGACTGAACCGCCCGGTGAGCCGCCCGGTGAGCCGCCCAAGCGCTGTTCCGTAGCGCCGTTCAAAGAGGGACAACGCAGGTCGCGCGCACGCTACCGCATAGCTAGTGACCTGGTGGAGTTCGGAGCGGCTGAGTTGGATCGTCGGGAAGTCATCCGCCATAGCGTCATTCCTTCACACAATGCGCGCAGGAGCGCCTAACGGATTGACATGAGAAGCAGACGCAAGTGGGCGAAGCCAGCTTGTGGACGTCCCCTCGATGGAAGGGTTAGACCTCGGGTTCGTGGCAAACCACTTCGATGTTGTGCCCATCCGGAGCAATGACGAAAGCTGCATAGTAGTTCGCGTGGTAGTGCGGGCGCAGACCAGGCGCGCCATTGTCTTTGCCCCCTGCCTCCAGAGCCGCGCGATAGAAAGCTTCGACTTGCTGACGATTTTCAGCCGTGAACGCCAAGTGAAGATGCGCTGGCTTCTCCTCGCTTTGGCAGAGACACAATGAAGCCTTACCCTCTGGTGCGCTAAGCTCGACACCATACGTCGGTGGTCCCTCCGAAACAACAGCGACGCCGAGCGGTTCGAGTGCCTTGAGGAAGAACGCTTTGCTCACTGCATAGTCGCTGACTCCGAATTTGACGTGGTCAAACATGAGTTCTCCTGAAGTGTGTGGGATGCGCGAGGACTACCGATCCCAATCAGCGGACACAGATAACCTTTGCAACTCACCAATTACTTGACTTTGTTCCGGTGCATTGGGATCGTTAGCCTGTTGCTATGCCGCGCAAACTTGTAACAATTAAACAGGACGCTCCCAAGGTTAACCATATTGCCGATAACCAACCCACTTTAATGCAGCAATCCTTCGCAAGTTAACTACAGCCATATCGCAAAATATTCGCCAGACTCCGATCTTTTGTAATGTTCGCGTTGCTTGAGAGCAAAGATCGTTTGCAAAACCAAGCCCTCAATACTCTGGTAAAACCCCATGTAGTAAATTGTCTCTTCTTCCACCCCCTCCTTGGCACACTCGTTAAAAGTGACCGGAAGAACAACCCCTACAATGTCCCCAGTTAAATTAATGCCAAACTGCCACCCATTTGAATGCATTGTTAAGCGTTGCTCGACTTACCAGATCGATCATCTACCAACATTCCGTATAGGGCTGAATCGGAAACAATGCCATTGATCTCCCAGCGCTGCCTCAAAAGCCCCTCTCTGGAGAAGCCAAGTCTCTCCAGGACTTTTGCGGAGGATTGGTTTTCTGGATCAATCTCCGCTTCGATACGGCGAAGCCCTAGCTTGTTGAAGCCGTACTCAATGAGTGCGCGCCCCGCTTCTCCAATATAGCCGCTACCCCAATGTGAACGGCTAAGGCCAAAGCCAATCTCAGCACGCTTAGATTCTTTGACGTAGCTGAAAAGCATACATTTTCCAATCAAATCATCTGTAGGTTTCAGATGTATACCAAGCGTAAGGGATTCTTGGCGAAGCATTGCCTCATTGCTCTGATTGATGAATTTCAACGCATCCTCAATTGACGACCAAGGTGCAGTGTTCCAATACTTCATTACCTCAGGGTCAGAAAATATCGCCAACAATTCTTCTGCATCCTCAATCGCTAGCGGGCGTAGGATTAGCCGTTCTGTTTCAATGACTGGGCTAAATAGCTCTTTGGGCATCAAATCTTCCTACGTGTGGACGCACAACTCTAAATGTTAGCAGACAAACTTTCAGAACTGCCTCCACCGAGGACTTGCGGCATAACGTTACCGCTCACCGGACGCAGATCACCTATGTACCTCACCGACAACTTGACGTCGTTCCGGTACGGCGGGATTGTTATGCTTCTTGCTGAAAGTTAGCTTAAGCAACGGCATCACCTCATTGCATAACCTCAACAGAGAATCCCTCATCAACAGAGGGTGGCTGAAAGAAATTAGTTACATGACGGAAAACTTCTTCTGTATCAAATTGTGCACGCTCTGGATTAGTTTTCCGACGCTTTGCTATTCGTTCTAAGCAAATTTTATCATCAACATCAAGGTATATTAACTTGTGAGGAATACCCTCAGCTAAAAATGTATCCTTGAACCATGCTCTTTGATTCTTTGTGTTTGCTGGAAAATCCATCACTACGGAAACTCCAGAGTTAAGTATGCTTTTGATATGACCTTTTAGTAATGGCTTAAGCCTATTTGAATACTTCAAATAATCATCGAAATTCTGTATTTCTTCAGGATAAATAGCTGTTAACCAATCATCCTCAGACACTAGGATTGCATTTAATTCTTGAGATATTTTATGGGACAACGTAGATTTGCCAGCTCCCATTTTGCCACAAAAGAATATCAAAGTGCCTTTTGAATGCATTTGTCTTCCTTGCACAACTTGCAATTCAGCATTAGATTTGCTGCATAAAGAATCTATGTAAGCCGTGGGAAAGTAGAAGAAGCAACTCAAATCACCTTCCCACAACCGGAGGATAGCATGAAGATTCTGGCAATTGACTTGGGTAAATACAGCTCTGTTGCCTGTTTATTCAACACCACAACCAGCCAGAGTGAGTTCGAGACAATCACTACCCAAGGGTGGGCGTTCGAGCGCCTCCTGGGGCAGGCAAAACCTGAGCAAATTGTGATTGAAACGAGTTCAATCACCGGTTGGGTACACGATTTTTGCCAAAGCCTCGGCTATAAGGTATTAGTAGCAAACCCCAGTGCTGAAGCATGGCGATGGAAAAACGTTAAACGCAAAACTGACAAAGATGATGCCCTCAAATTGGCAAAGCTCACTGCCCTTGAGCAAATTTCATCCGTCTACGTTCCAGTGGCAGAACATCGGCAATACCGCCTTTGGGTCAAGTATCGTAAAACCTTGGTCAATCGGATTACCCGTATCCAGAATATAATTCGCGCCTTGTTCGATCAGCAGGGAGTCAGTATTCCTGGCGGACATCGAGCTTGGACAGCCACAGGGATTGAAACTTTGAGCAGCTATCGTAAACCCTTGAATGAGTGTGGAGCAGCTGAACTTTGGCAAGGTGAACTTGACCTGGAACTACAGAGTTTTGATGTCCTGTGGCAGCAACTTCAAAGTGTCGATGACCAACTTGAAAAAATGGCTCAGCAGGACGAGCAGGTCAAACTGTTGCAAACCATTCCAGGAGTAGGGCGCAAAACGGCTGAAGTGATTGTAGCGGCACTCGATGACCCTCACCGTTTTAAAAATGCACGACAAGTCTCTGCCTATGCGGGACTTGTTGCGGATCAACGACAATCCGGACAAACTAACCGGTTGGGCAAAACTACTCGCAGAGGATCTCGCCTGCTTCGCAGTGCGCTAGTCGAGGTTGCCTGGGTGATGCTACGTTACAATTCTTGGGCAGAATCGGTCTATCAACGTATTTGTGGTGGGCAAAAAACTCGCAAGAGAACAGCAATTGTAGCAGTGGCAAGAAAACTGTTGGTGCGTTGCTGGGCGATGCTGAGGCACAAGCAGCCATGGCAAGACGATACATCGCCATTGAACGCCTCAGCATCGCCCAGCTCATCAAACTGAACCAGCTTGATCTTAGATGTGGCAACTAATATGAGACATTATTGATCTAACAAGTAAGACAAGCTCCAAAACCAGAATTAGTGAATTAGCAGAGTTAGCTTAAAGTACGATTGGAATAAGTTTGTGTTGCTTGATCTTGAAAGCGGAACTAATATGAAACACTATTGGTCTAACGAATGAGACAGGTGATTTTGCAAAGATAATTGAGACAATGTTTAAGTTGTAATTCTAGAATTAGAAATACAAACCGCATTGACACCTCGGATAGTCGTTTAGAACTCAATCCGTCGTACTTTAGGAGACCATCATACTAACCAGAGTAGGAAATAGTGAACACTTTTCTAGGCAGCATAAGCGACATGTTTCTCATGGAAGAAACGTTGTACAACCTCCCGTTGCCGCTGGCGACGACGCAGATGTCGCCGGACATTCTCCATCATCTCACCTTTAGTTTTTGCTCGTTTCCGCCCTACTGCATTCGCTTTGACATCATGATTGAGCAACTCATCCGGGTTGAGTTCTGGGCTATAAGACGGCAACAAAAACATCCGGATGCGATCAGCATGTTGCTCTAACCAACGATTGACTTTCGCTGATAGATGCACCGGATGCTTGTCCACAATCAAAAACACCTTTTGCGGGATCTGCCGAATCAAGCGACGCAAAAAGTCCAGCATCACATCGCCATTGAAGTTCTGGCTGAACAACTTGAAGTATAGCGTTCCGTGATTGGTCAACGTGGAGATCAGGTTGCAGCCGAAGCGTTGTCCTGTTCCAGGGACAACTGGAGTTTGCCCTCGCTTGCTGTAGGAGCGCCCGGTTTGGTCATCCGCTCGCAATCCCATCTCGTCGCCCCAGTGAATCTGCGCCCCTTCCTGTTTAGCTAGCTTGACAATCGCTGGGTAATCCACTGCTAACCACTGCTTGACCGCTTTCGGGTCTTGCTCATACGCCCGTCGCAAGGGTTTTTGTGGCGTCAGTCCCCACCGCTTGAGGTAGCGTCCAACCGTCCACACCGATACCGATACGCCATAGCGTTGCTCTAACAGTTGACCCACACTCTCTCGAGTCCAGAGCGCGAAGGGTAAGCCCAATTGGTCTGGACACTTCTTTGTAAGCAAGCGCACGGTGGTTGCGGCTTGATGGGGTGCGAGACGAGACGAGTGCCGTCGCCCTCGCTTTTTCGACTTGAGCGCTTTCGCCCCTTGTTCATCGACCGCTTTTGTCCAGTAGTGCACTGCGGTGCGCGAAACTTGGAACACCCGTGCTGCTTCTGACTTGCTCATGCCATTTTCTACCGCATTGACGACTCGGTAGCGCAGGGCTTCTTGAGCATCAGGTGAGAGGTGGCGAGCATCTTTCAGTTTCATGGCTGCTGCTGAATTGCCTACTCTCCTATGTTAACTGTTTGCCGCTCGCAGTAGTATGTGACCGAAGCTGTCAGAACTGGGTACTCGGCTTAAGAGCAAAAGCCCTGACTGTTTAGACTGACTACTGCTTCCAATCTCCATCCAGAGAACCCTCTATGAACGGTTGTGTCGCAAAAACATATTAAGGACAACCGATCGGTATCGTTTGCAGTCCCTTAAGCAGCAATTCCAAAAATTGCTTCAATAAATTTGACCTGAGAGACAATATCCCCTTGGTCGATTCCTTTTACTTGTCCTTTGCGAATCATATTCATCGCTTCAATTCCGCTTAACGTTCTTCTTGCACTGTTGAACGTCTTCAATCCCATCATCGGCTTCACGATGCGCTTGATATGACGATGGTCTTGCTCAATCACATTATTCAAATATTTGCTTTGCCTTAATTCGGTCTCTTTTCCAATTGTCTCCTCTTGCTTAAGCGTCTCTATCGCCACTGGGTAAGCGGCATTCTTGTCTACTGTGATCACTCGTGGAACCCCAGTGTGCTGACTCTTGAGTACTTTGCGTAAGAAGCGTGCTGCTGCCCTGCCATCGCGCTTGGCACTCAGCATAAAGTCGAGGGTATTCCCCTCCGAATCCACAGCAAGGGTACAGATATTTCCACACTCCCCTGACTTTGATATAGGTTTCGTCTACTCGCCATGAATCATTCGTGGGCTTCAAGTGTGGTCGAATGCGTTTGTCCAGTTCGGGGGCGTACCTCAAGACCCAACGGTTGATGGTGGAGTGATCGACTTCCACCCCTCGAAGAGCGCATCATCTCTTCAAGATCCCGATAGCTCAAGGCGTATCGACAATACCAGCGCACATTCAGCAGGATGATTTCAGGCAAAAAGTGCCGCCATTTGAACAAGGAAGCTGTAGACATTGGAGGCAGAGAAGTCAGAACTGGGCTTGTCTACCTTACCATTGCCTGCTTTTTGCGACACAACCGTAATTCTCATGAAACCCCCTTCCAATAACTATTTACAAGCTTTTGTCCTGTACTGAGGCCTAAATCATGCTCTGCTTCCCTCCTAGCTTTCCTTTCGCCCTCCTCCCGTTTTGTCAGTCAAGCAGGGCTTCATCCTCTTCATATCGATATGCAACAAACGCAATTAAAGATTCTGTTGATTGTCTTGTTCCAACATCTGTTGTAGCGGACGAAGAGGATGACGGGCTAGAAACGAGCGGCAGGATCAGCAAGGAAATTAGGGCAAGGAGTGAGTGTTTCATAAAAGGTTTAATCTCCTAGCCGCACGACAGTAAACTGAGCTGAAGAACCATCATTCCAGGTTTGATAATCAAAGAGTTCTCCGCTGTAATGATTCACAATAAAGCTACTGGATTCATTCGAGTCTGTGTTCTCAGAGCAAATAGACCGAACAAAATCGTTTTTGATCTGCTCACCATAAATGGTTTGAATCAGCTGTAACCCCTCAGAATCGGTTTGCGTGAACGCGAGCGGACGACGAATGCGGCTAGGGTCACGATAATCAATGGTCTGACTCGTGACATATCCATTCGTATCAGTAAAAATATCAAATGTGATGTACGATGCAGATTGACCCGGTCTTTGACCAAGGCTCACCACACTTTGATAGTCAGGATAGCCTTCTTCAAGCTGCTCGACAGGTTGGAGTGGAGGTAAAAAGCTGTGATTGTTCACCCACTGCATCACCTGCCCAATCGGCTGACCCGGAACGCCAGATAAGCGATTGCTCACAGGCTGTTGCAGTCCATTTGCCTCACTGACAAATGCTTGCCGAGTTTGCCGATTAAAGAGACAAAGCACCTGTCCAGCTTGATTATTCATATCGGGCTGTGGATAGTTGCCGCTCACCAGCAGTGCATCATAGCCAACGTTATCTGGAAAATTAATGATCTCTCCAACAGGTTCTGCATTGTTGAAACCACTAACGGATAGACAACTTGTTCTAACTTCTCGATTGTGCTGTTCCGACGCCTCAGGCGACGACGCTTGCACTGCAATCGTGGTTGCTAGTAATCCTACTATTGTAAGCGCAAACAAGCTTTTTGAACGATTCATAATGACCTCTGAAGATGTTGAATAAATGAAATATCAAGTGGTTTAATCAATTACATTGGTGTTTGAGAAGAGTTTTTTGCAAGCTGTAGTGTGAAGGGCAATCGATATAACTCGCATTCATGACGACGGTGACTTTAACGAAAGGTATGTTCTTGCACAAACGTTCCATCTGCTGTCACAACAACGTAGCGATGTTGCTGTGAAATAACCTGCCAAAAACGTTGTAGAAATTGTTGACTATAACCAACAGGAGAGTGACCTCAAAGTAACCATGTTCCGGTGCCCAAGCAATCCACTAGTCGTTTACTGCCTGGTTATGACCAATCGCATTCCAAATTTCAGTCGAGTTTCTCGCTCTTGTGCTGCTGAGATCGGAAACTGCACATTCCGCCACGCAGAACGACCTGCATTTCGCAATTCTGCTTCTAGTTCTGATCGAGAAGTAGAGGATTCAGCAAAATTGTAGTAATGCGAATATCTCGCCTTCTCCGTTAACGTGGTTATACTATGACAGGCAGAAGCTTGGTAAATCATGCGTCCATCATTGGCATAGATTTTATAAGGTCCGGCACTCAATTTTCTAGTAAAGTAATAGTCGTCTTTTGAGTCCTGATTTATTGAGATGAGAAGACAACAATAAGAGTTTGAACCAACGCCGAATTATTTGTCTGAGCGGCTTGACTGCTGTAGGTATTAGTCAACATGACAGTCAAGCCAAAAACGTTTGCCATTCGTGCCTACTGTTAAAACGAGCACCCTTCAGTTTGTTGGCTTGTAGAGTAAGCAATTACTGCTGTTTTGCGCTTTGAGGCGATCGCAGCCGCAGCAATAGCTGTAACTTCACCTTGCTCATTGCGATTCATGTAATATTTCAGTCCTCGATAGCACAACTCATAAGTTCTAGATTATTCGGAAATTTTTTCAGTTTCAGCGTTTGGATCAACCTGATAAGTTATGCCACGATATCTTAAATTGTAAGCCGTCTCAGAGTGACGAACTTGTTGAAACGGATGATAGGCAGCAGATTGAGAAGGAGTGTAGTTGAAAGTGGCACCGCGATAAATAAGTTGCATGATGTTGTCTCCTGATTGATTTCTCGTTGATGTTGTTTGGGTTTAAGCCCTTTGCTTAATTGTCTTAATCGTAGAGATCTCTCTTAAAATAAACATCTGAAAAACGTCTTGAACTGCACTCCAACAAAGTAGATTAACGATATTCGACCTTTGTTAATGTATTGAGCATTTCTACTTAATACTTCCGTTAATTTAGTAATGTTGATTTGATCACTACGGCAATTCTCATCTACTCAAAAATCGCTATAGGTGTTCAAAAGGGATTTCTCCAAGTACCGGACAAAAGCTTGCAAAGATTGAGTAGGAGAGGGTTTCATGAGAATTACCACGATCATCCATAAAACTCTCATGAATCAGATTACTCTGATCCAAAAAACATTGCAGCCTTACCTCGGGTGGCATGGAGCAAGAGTCAGTTTTCTAGCGCTGTTCTTGGTCGCCCTGTTTCGCGTCAAGACGGTGAACTTGACTCAGCTCGCGGCAGGCTTCATCAATAAGGTCAAACTGGAATCAAACTATAAACGACTGCAACGGTTTTTGGCAACTTTGAGTTGGATTACGGCAGGCTTGCCCATCTGATCGTGAGTCTGATGGAGATTCCTCAACCCTGGGTGTTGTCGCTTGACCGAACGACCTGGGAGTTTGGGGATTGTGTCCACAATATCTTGATGCTGGGAGCCTTTCACAACGGCGTTGCCTTTCCCCTGCTCTGGTGGATGCTCGATAAGAAAGGCAACTCCAATACTGAGGAACGAATTGACCTGTTAGAGGAGTTCTGTCAGGTGTTTCCCGAGGTGGAGGTGGAACACCTGACGGCAGACCGGGAGTTTTTGGGACAGGATTGGTTTGGGTATTTGTTGAAGCAAGGCTTCTGTGAATTCCGCATCCAGATTCGTGAAAGCGACAAACTCAACGATGAGGTCCAATCACTGAAAGCTAAAGTCGTCTTCAGCTATCTAGCGGTTAGACAACGACAAGTTTTACGTCATCGCCGCCAAATTTGGGAACATCGGGTTTACGTCAGTGCCTTACGGCTTGAGGATAGGAAATTGTTGATTGTCGTCACCCACCATCGTCCCTATGGTGCCATTGCGGATTACGGTAAAAGGTGGGCAATTGCAACCCTATTCGGTGTTTGAAAACCCGAGGATTTTGTTTAGAGTCCACACATTTGAAAGACCCGGAGCGGCTCAGCCGGATGATTGCACTTTTGACCATTGCCTTATGTTGGACATTCCGCACCGGCGAATGGTTAGCCCAACAAAAGACGATGCCGCTCAAAAAACATGGACGTAAAGCCAAGAGCATCTTTCGCAGTGGTTTCGATCACCTTCGTCAAATCCTATTGAATCTGGAGTTGTTCGTCGATGAGTTTTTCCACGTTCTCCAATTTTGTCCTGTACTTAGGTTTACCTCACCTGATCTCTACTTGCTTCCAATCAAAGGTTGGGCAGATGTTTACACGGCTGAAGTTGCTTTCTTGGAGCCTCATCTATACGATCGTCGTAATAATGACGTAGCGCTACATGCTTAGATTGAAAGCTCTTGGTGTAGAAGCCCCGCTCAATAAGACTTTTACACTAAGAGTTTTGTTTTACATATAGGTATAGCTATCATCAATTGGTTTAGGACATTTAACTAGGGTCTACTGAAGGTCTACTGAAAAAGTATGAGATCCTTGCCATATAAGAGTACCAAGCATTTCCCTGAAATCTAAGTGCAAGGCAAAATATGCTGAAAATCGCTGGAACCCTTGAAAACACGTTGAGCTTACCTTGCACTTTTTTCTGGATGTATTGGCTGAAATCCTTCTCTTGTAAACGATTTCGACTTTTTCAGTAAGCCCTAACTAGAAGGGGGGTGTGGACTGCGCCCCTAGCCAGGGTTCCACCCCTGCACCCCGTCCTAACACAAACGGCTATGGCTACATCGTCTCTCGTGAATTGGTTAATTGTTAAGAGCTGAGGCGATCGAGTTTGCATAAATGGCAAGTTGCGATCGATTCTTGAGCGACAAGCGATTTAGTAAATGGGTCACGTAAGTTTTGACGGTTCCTTCTGCCAAATGTAGCTCTGTGGCAATTTCGCGATTGCTGCATCCCTGACCAATTAAACGCAACACATCTCGTTCTCTGGGCGGAATCTGGGTTAGTTCTTTTGATGCAGACTGGGTTTCCGCCTCACTTGAATCTGGCACATTGGTCATGAGCCTTTCCATTAATCCTGGAGCCATTTGACTATAGCCGCGATGCACTAACCGAATAGCTTCTGCCAATTCTGGAGCGGGCATATCCTTGAGCAAATATCCTTTTGCGCCTGCCCGCATTGACTGAGCAATATCGCGATCGTCATCAAAGGTACTCAGCACCAACACTTTGATATTGGGAAACTGTTTGTTAATCAGTCGGGTTGCCTCAATGCCTGTCATAATGGGCATCCGAATATCCATCAGCACTACATCGGGCTGTAATGTTGTAGCTTGTTCGATCGCAACTTGACCGTTCTCTGCCGTTCCAACAACCTGCAAATCAGTTTCTTGATTTAATACAGCCTGTAGCCCCTGGCAAATCAAATTTTGATCATCTACAAGCAATAGGCGAATCATGATGGCACCTGTGATAAAGGAATTTCAACCTTGACCTGACACCCATTTCCTGGTTCTGTGATGAGGTTAAACGTGCCATCTAGGGCTGCAATTCGTTCTTGCATGCCTTGTAATCCAAAGCCACCCGTCGCCTGATCTAAACAGAACCCTGTGCCGTTGTCCTCGACCTCCAAGCAAATACGATTATTGGTTGTTGTTAGTCGAATTTGCACCTGGGTTGCTTGGGCGTATTTAGAGATGTTAGTTAATCCTTCTTGCACCAGACGATAAAGCGTTTTAGACACCGATGGCGAAATGGCTTTGGTCCGATGAATATGAATGGTTGGTGTTACACCTGTGACTTGTCGAAATTCTTCCGCTAGAGCCGCGATCGCTTCCTCTAGAGACTGCTCCTCTCGTTCCCCCGATCGCAGCGTTCTGACCGATTGTCGCACCTCTTGCATGGCTGTTGTGCCCAGTCGTTGAGCTTGCGTGAGAAACGATTGAGCTTGAGTGGGATCGTTGAGCAGCAGGGATGCCGCCGCCTGTAGCTGCACATTTAAGGCGGTGAGAGAATGTCCTAACGAGTCATGAATTTCGCGAGCAATGCGATTGCGTTCTTCGATCGCCGCCATTTCTTCGATGCGTTGTTTTAGCGATCGCTCTTGCTCCAATGCCTGCATGAGTTCTGCATGAGTTTGCTGGAGCTGATGGTTTTGGGTTTGCAGTTGGGTTTGCAGCCTGCGAATGGTGAGCTGATTTTCAATGCGGGCAAAGACTTCTTCGATCTGAAATGGTTTTTGAATGTAGTCTACACCGCCACTGGTAAAGGCTTTGACCTTATCCAACACTTCATCCAACGCACTGATAAAAATAACAGGAATTTCGCGAGTGCGATCGTCGGCTTTCAGGCGTTGACAGACCTCATAGCCATCCATATCAGGCATTTTGATATCTAGCATGATCAGATCGGGTGGAGCAGCCTGTGCGCCCATCAGAGCCATTGCACCATTGATCACGCTCCGCACTCTGTAGCCGCGATCGCTCAAGGTAGACGACAACAAACGTAGATTGTCGGGCGTATCATCTACAATCAGGATATTGCCTTTGGCATTGACAGAATTCACCATACAGCGGCTCCTCAAGCGATGCTTTTAGGGTTGTGGTTGAGTCAGTGCCACAATGCGATCGAATCGATAGTGATCAATTAACTCAGTCAAAGCCAGAGCCAGAGTATCATGTTCTGGTGGAATCTGCCGAATTAATTGCAGTATCAGTTCTGCATCCACTTGGGTTGCTGCTTGATGAAGCTGATCTCGCCATGATGCAGGCATCACCATCAGTTTTTCTGTACTCACTGGATCAACCGCGTCAGGTCTGGAAGATGCAGGAACAAGTGATTCGTAAACATAGCGCACTCCTAGATAATGAGCCATTTTTTCCAAGATTTCTACTTCGCGGAAGGGTTTACGCACGAAATCATCACAGCCTGCTGAGAGGGCTACAACTCGCTCTTCTTCAAAGGCACTTGCAGTTAGTGCAATGATTACAGTTGCTTGCCCCTTTAAATGGGATTTGATGTGTTTGGTTGCCTCATATCCATTCAGTACAGGCATTCTCAAATCCATCCAAATCAAGTGAGGTTCAAAGCGTTCCCATTGAGCAATTCCTTCTTGTCCATTGGTAGCTTCCTGCACCTCAAATCCTAATGGCTCCAGCATTTTTCGTAATAGCTGTCGATTTTCCCATTTGTCTTCGACAATCAATAGTCGATAGCGAGGCTGTCCCGGTTCTAATCCAATCACACGCTGGTCAAGTTTGCGGATTGGTCTTTCGGAAGCAGAAGCGATCGCCACCCGCACCTCAAACCGAAACGTGGTTCCCTGTCCTACCCGAGTTTCTAGTGTGATATCTCCACCCATCAGCCGCACAAATTCTCGGCTAATTGCTAAACCCAGTCCGGTTCCCTGCTGCGATCGGCGTCCTGTTTCGGTTTGAGCAAAGGCGTTAAATAAAGTGCTGATCTCTTCTAAAGCAATTCCTTGTCCAGTATCTTCTACTTCAAAATGAATGGTTATTTGTTCTTTGTCATCTGTTATTTGTCCTTTATTCACCAATGACGAATGACCAATGACCAATGACGTGCGAAGCGTTACATTTCCAGTTTGAGTAAACTTAATTGAGTTTGACAGGAGATTCATTAGAACTTGACGTAACTTGCTTTCATCGGTTCTGATGTATTGAGGAATATTGGATTGGCGATCGAAGATTAACTGAAGATCCTTATCCGTGGCTTTGGGTTGCCACATTTCCTCTAAGGTGTCGAGTAACGAATAGAGATCAAAGTTAGTTTCATTTGAGCGTGCTTGTCCTGCTTCAATCTTGGACATTTCCAGCACATCGTTAATTAACTCCAGTAGATGTTCACCGCTGCGAGTGATGGTGCTGAGATAGTCTTGCTGTTGTGTGGTCAAAACGCGATCGCGTTGCAAAAGTTGAGTGAACCCCAGAATGATATTCAGCGGCGTTCGCAACTCATGACTCATGTTTGCTAGAAATTCGCTCTTGACTCGATTTGCCCTCTCAGCCGCTTCTTTCGCTTGTTGCAGTTCCAGTTCAGCCGCTTTGCGATCGGTGATATCCCGCGCCACACCAACGCAATACACCACTTTGCCTTCTGTGTTCTGTATAGTTCCCAAATTGGAGACGTACCAGCGCCAACTTCCATTTTGATGCTGAAGTCGATATTCTAACTCTGAAATAGGCTGGTTTGTCTCAACGAGTTGAGTAAATAGCTCCACACAGCGTTGACGGTCGTCTGGATGAATTGAAGGAGCGAAGTGAGTTCCAATAATCTCACTAGATTGATGCCCTAGAAATTTGTCCCAGTTTGGAGAAACGTAGGAAAAGATGCCATCCGGAGTCAGGATTTTAATGATATCGTTGACATTTTCCACCGTGCTGCGGAACTTGAGTTCGCTTTGGCGTAATGCTTCTTCGGTTCGCTTGCGATCAGTAATGTCACGCACCATCACCATTGCTTCATTGTCTCCGGTCACCACAATTCGCACTTCTTCATCCAGCAGTTGTCCATCTATTTCAATCTGCTGTTCATAGCTCTGCATCTCACCTGTTTGTAATGCCTGCTGAATAAATGTGAGTCTCTGTTGTGCCAAGCCAGGAGGCAACGAATCCGCAATTCGTGTATCAGGAAGAAACCGGTTTGGAGCAAAGGATTTTTGCTTTCCTTGGCTCACTACGTTCAAGTAAACACCGTCTCCTGTAACCCGCATTAGCAAGTCGGGAATTGCACTAATCAACGCGCGGTTTGTAGCTTCACTTTGGCGTAGGGCTGCTTCTGCTTGCTTGCGTTCCGTAATGTCTTCCGCAATCCCAGCAACGCGGTAGATTATTCCTTGTTCATTGGAAACCGGAAAACCGCGATCGTGAATCCAACGGGTTTGCCCGTCAGGGCGAATGATACGGTATTCTTCATCGTATTCACCTCGGGTCTGGCAAGATAACTTTGCTTCAACACGATCGCGATCGTCTGGATGAATTGCCTTTAACCAATTAATAGGAGAGCGATAGAGCGATTCACAAGAGTATCCCCAAATTTGTTCATAAGCTGGAGACACATAAATCATTTGATGCTTTTCTAAATCAGTTATCCAAAAGACGCTTGTAACATTCTCAGCTAATTGTCGGAATCGTTCTTCACTATCGCGTAGTGCCGCTTCAACTCGTTTGCGTTCATTAATATCTTCAGTTGTTGTGACAATGAACAACACATTGCCATTCCCATCTCGAACGGCTGCAACCGATAAACGCACCCAAATTAAATGTCCTTCTTTGTGAATGTAGCGTTTCTCTATCTGAAAAGATTTACATTGCCCTTCAAGCACCTCGCGATAAAGTGCTAAATCTGCTTCTAAATCTTCTACATAAGTGTACTCTGTGAACTTCAGAGTTTGTAATTCCGTTTCGCTATAGCCGAGAATTTTAGTTACCGATGGGTTTGTTTTTAAGTTGTCGCCCTCCACTGATGCGAACGCAATTCCTAATGCTGCGTTTTCAAAGATACCGCGAAACCGTTCTTCGCTTTGTCGTAAAGCTTCTTCTGCCCGCTTGCGTTCACTGATATCTTCGGTTGTAGCAACAATCAGTAGTACATTGCCGTTTTCATTTCGCACTGCTGCAACAGTTAAGCGCACCCAGACTAAGTGCCCTTCTTTGTGAATGTAGCGTTTCTCCAGTTGATATGATTCACGTTGATCCGCCAGCAACTCACGATAAAGGGATAAATCTGCTTCTAGATCTTCAGCGTAGGTGTATTCTGTGAATCTTAATTGGCGTAGTTCGGTTTCACTATAACCCAAAATCTTTGTTGCAGACTGGTTTAGCTGCAAGTTTTCACCTTCAACCGTGGCGATCGCAATTCCTAAGGCTACATTTTCAAAAACAGCGCGGAACTGTTCTTCGCTTTGTTGTAAGGCTGCTTCAGCAGCTTTGCGATCGCTAATATCAGCAATTACGCCTTCCATATATCCGCCTGCTGCATTCAGACGGGAGGAGTAAAGTCCCCAAAACAGCGTGCCATCCTGTTTACGCATTTGAACTTCAAAGTTTTGCAGTTCACCATGTGCTTGTAGCTGTTGAACAGCCTGCTGGCGATCGTTGGGATTCACATAAAAGTCTGCGGTGCGTTTTATCCCAATCACTTCATCCGGTGAATTAAATCCAAACAGGTTAGCAAGGCGTTGATTCGCATCCAGGATTAACCCATCGCTCAAGCGCGTCCGGAAGATACCTATCTGAGAGTTTTCAAAGATATTGCGGAACTTGGTTTCACTGCGCTGCAATGCCTCTTCTGCTTGCTTGCGTTGAGTGATATCATTGCCAACCGACAAAATTTCGATTAGATGTCCATGTTCATTTAGAATTGCTTGATTTGACCAGGCAACCCAGACCCGTCTACCATCTCGACACAGGTTTTCATTCTCAGTTTGCAAGAAAGATTCAGGGTTGTGAAATAGATCGTAAACAAATTGCTTGAGATCGCGTCCAGAAGTTTCAGTTTCTGGAACAATCGTTTCTAATAAGGTACGTTCTAAAATTTGACGTTCTTCGTAGCCAAAAAATCTCAACCCATAGTCATTCAAGTAGCGAATTCGTCCTTGTGTATCAAAGCGAATGATGATTGAATTGGCAGTTTGTACGAGGTTGCGATAATTCGCCTCACTCTGCCGTAATGCTTCTTCGGTTCGTTTGCGATCGCTAATATCACGCGCTACACACAGCACCGTGTTCTCCGACAATCCAGAGAGAGTGGCAGAAAACCAGACCCGCATCCCCTGGATTGGCAGGCTATATTCAACATTGACACTACGTTGACTCTGAAATGAGCCATCAGCACAATCTACAACATAACCGGGATGTTGACGTAGGTAGAGCGCTCGACGAATCGCATCCAGCAAAAGATCTGCCGGTTCTTTGGGCAACACCTCATACAGTGTTTTGCCAATGCGATTGACTCTGGGCTTGTAGATCAGGGCAGGCTCAGTTTGAATGTATTTCAGATAATGTCCATCAACATCAAACACTGTAACGGTGTCTGTCATCGCACCAAAAATAAGACGCAATTCTGCTTCAGAGTTTTTCAATGCCGCTTCTGCTTTCTGGCGATCGCTAATCTCTTGTTGTAGGGCTTGAGTTCGTTCTTCTACTTTGATTTCCAACGTTTCGGAGTAGTCTTCTAAACGCTCATACAATCGGGCATTTTCCAGCGAAATAGCTGCTTGAGTCGTCAACAGTTTGAGAACTTCTAGGCAATCGCTGGTAAACGCTCCGACACTAAGATTATTTTCCAGATAGAGGAGTCCAATTAGCTTACTTTGTTTGAGAATTGGAATACAGAGGAGCGATCGCGTCTGTTGCTCTTGAATATAAGGATCAGTCAAAAAAGACGGTTCACTAACTGCATCATCCAGTACTAAAGTCTCTTGAGTACGTTCTACGGAGTGAATGACGGAGACAGGAATTGTTGCACAGTCAGCAATAGCAATTTTTTTCAGGTTACACTGTTCACTGCCACTACATTGAGCAGCAACAGTTAGCTGGTCTTCTTCTAGTAGAATCAGAGCGCCCCTTTCGGCTCCTGCATTTTCTGTCACCACCTGCATTAACGTGGCAATCAGTTGATCGAGATGAATCATTTCGGAGAGAGCTTGAGCCGCTTTCATCACCGCAGCTAGATCGATCGCCGCAACAATCGAACGACTAGTAGTTCTCTCAGTCAAAGTTGAATTCGATTGCAGAATTTGATTGGAGTTGAGCAGGTGTGGATAGCGATTTTCTAAGTCTTTAACTTTCGCTTTTGCACCCCAGCGATCGTAACAATAGTGTGCCTCTTTCATGTAAGTAGAGGCAATCTTCTCTCGCTTTCGTGTCAGGTAAAACTTGGCGGCTAGCTCATAAGCTAGTGCTTCTTCCTGAATATATTCGTTCTCACGAGCACCAAAAATTGCTCGTTCATAACGCTCTTCAGCCTCAAGCATATTCCCTAATACTCTGGATTTCTCCGCTTCTACCAAGTCATATTTATGCTGAAAGTTCATGGGCGCATGAGCTGCCCATTGCTGCATTTGTTCCTGGTTTTGAGCAACTTTAAGCAGCAACTCTTCTGAGTTAGAAGCAGATGGGTAAACCGCTAGCTGAATCAAAGAATCATAAAAACGAAACACTGGCATTGATAGTTCGCCAGTGATACCACCGACGCCATACTGTTCAGCAAAGGCAGCGTTTTCTACGGCTTGAGTAAATTCTTCAAACAAATAGTAAAGGATGACTTTGTTGACATAAAAGTAGAACAATCCAGTGATGTCATTGGCATTGACATGAAACGGTGTCTTTTCTACTTCGTTATACGCTTCACCCACAAGCTGGCAGGGATCTTCTGCCTGTCCTAAAAGGTTAAAAACAGTTTGTCGATAAATCTCCTGATAATTCAGGGTGAGTTCCTGTTTCAGTTGAGCAATTACATGAGCATAGCTTGTCATGTCTTGCACCAACTCGGTCAGCTTTGTACCGCAAAAATAGGAATACTGGCATCCATCTTCAGCCGCATAGCTGGCGTACTCAAAATCTCCACTTTCCATCGCACTTTGATAAGAGCGCCGAAAAAGGGGAAGGGCATTTTTAACATGATCTCTCCCATGCGTTGTACCTACTGCAATCATATGCAACGGCTTGTATTCTACTTCTCTTGCATTAGCTCGCTCAACGATACTCAACGCTAATTGCCCTAATTGATAAGCTGATTCGACATCGTTTGCTGTTCCGCTTAAGAGCAGTCCATAAAGTGCAAAAGCCTGTGCAGAAGAGGGAGCTTGGCCATATCTAATAGACAAATTGACCTTCTCACAAATGATAAAGGGAAGTAAATCTGTAGCCGCTTGATAAGCAGAGGAAAGCGATCGCGACAAGATTCTCATGCTGGCTAGCTTATAAGTGTCGGTCATTGCAGGGAGATTCGTCAAATTCTCCCTGCTCTGCTGTTTTACAACTGCTGCGGTTTCCTCTAGCTTGTGTTGAGTTTCTAACTCGGTCGGATTTGTTGGGATGTTGATGCCTAACTGCTCTAATACTTGTAGCCCAAGTGCGATCGCATCCATTAACCGGGTTTGAGCAACACAGGTTTGGATCTTCACTTCATACACTTTGACTTTGTCTAGAACATTTTCTGCCTGTTGTAGAACAACAGCGAACCAGTGTTCCATTTTAACAAAATTGCCACATAGATAAGCAGTTTCTGCGGCTTCCTCACATAGAGCTAATGTGAGTTTATAGTCGTGTTTCCAGCTATCAACTCTAAGTAACTGAATTCCTGTCGTGAAATACTTTAATGCAACACTGTACGCGATCGCCGCTTTTGCCTTTTGACCTGCCAGTAAATGCAGTTGAGCTAGCGCATCTCGTTCTGCTTGCTCCGTCACCAAATCAATTCCTTGATTGAGATGATCGGCGATCGCAAAGACTTGATCCGTTAGCGTCTCATTCGTCGTTTCTTGCCACAGCTTACGACCAATTTGTAGGTGAACAGCTTGTTTTTGATCTTCGTCAATCAACGCATATGCCGCTTGCTGAACGCGGTCGTGCAGGAATTTGTAGTTCTGAATCAACAATTGCTCATCTAACTCAGAGGTAGGTAAAATCACTCCGGCTTGAACCGCAGTCACCAGAGCAGAAAACAGTTCAACCGCAGATTGTTCATAAAGGATTGTCAAAGTTGATAAACTGAAATTTGCACCAATGCAAGCAGCTATTTGTAAAACGTGCTGAGTTAGCTCTGGCAATTGCTTTAGCTTTGCAATCATCAGTTCAACTACATTGTCTGTGAAATTTTGGGCTTCAATTTGAGCCAAATTCCATCGCCAACAGCGACAATTAACATCAAATTCAATTAAATGTTCGCTATGCAGCGTTTTCAAGAATTGCTCAACAAAAAATGGATTCCCTATTGTTTTTTGCTGTACCAGCTCCGCCAACGAATTAATTGAAACGATATCAGTATGTAATGTCTCAGCAATCAATTGGCGAGTATCTTCCAATTGCAGCGGTGTAAGCGTAATTTGATTAATAACAACGGTTTTTCGCAACTCGCGCAGCAACAGCATCAATGGATGAGATGCATCTACCTCATTATCTCGATAGGCTCCAATCAGAAATAGGTGCAATTCAGGGTCAGCTGCGATCGCCTCAATCAACTTCAACGTTGCCGAATCAGCCCACTGCAAATCATCCAGAAAGATGACAAGAGGATGTTCTGGCACACAGAACACTCGAATAAACTTTTGGAATACTAGATTAAATCGATTTTGTGCTTCCGTTGAACCTACTTCCGGCGTGGGGGGTTGAGTCCCAACGATGAGTTCAATCTCAGGAATCACATCAATCAGAATCTGTCCATTTGCCCCCACAGCCGCAAGAATTTTTTCTCGCCACTGTTGCAATTCAGCTTTCGGTTCACTTAGTAGTTGCAGGATTAGGCATTGGAAAGCACGAGCGATCGCTGAGTAAGGCGTGTTACGTCCAAACTGGTCAAACTTTCCTGCAATAAAATACCCTCTCGTTTGGGTTACGGGTTTATAGATTTCCTGTACTAAAGCAGACTTACCAATGCCGGAGTAACCCGCAACCAGCATCAATTCACTATGGGGTAATCGATCAGAAGTCTCTGCTCCTCTCTTTCGCTTCCCCTCTCCCTCTCCCGTAACTCTCTTAAACGCCGCTAGTAAAGCTGCTAACTCCTCCTCTCGTCCATATAACTTCTGTGGAATCTGGAATTGATCAGAAACATCTTGAGTACCCAGTTTAAATACTGTAATGTGTCCCGTTGTTTCTGATTGCAATAAACATAGTTCTAAATCTGCGGTAATTCCACCTGCGCTCTGGTAACGATCCTCGGCATTTTTTGCCATTAACTTAAGGATGACGTCAGAGACGATCGCCGGAATTGCTGGATTTACCTCATGCGGTGGCACAGGCTGTTTGGCAATATGACAGTGAACCAACTTCAGCACATCATTTGTCACAAACGGCAGTTGCCCAGTCGCCAACTCATAGAGCATAACTCCCAGCGAATAAAAATCGGTGCGGTAATCAAGCATCCGGTTCATCCGCCCCGTTTGCTCAGGAGACATATACGCTAAAGTTCCTTCTAGAACATTAGGATTGTTGAAGCTAGGCGTAGTGCGACTAAAGCGGGTAGAGATGCCAAAGTCAATAATTTTGACAACTCCCGTATTAGGGTTGAGAACAATGTTATTAGGATTAATATCTTTGTGAATAATATTGGCAGCGTGAATTGAGCCCAAAATCTTTGCTAAATGAATCGCCAAACGAAGCAATTCTACTAAAGGCATTGGGCAATACAGCTCTGATGTCTGCTGCCGCAATTTTTCTAGCGACTCGCCACCAAAATCTTCTAACAGCATCACCAATGATCGCCCATACACTAGCTGCTCATAAACTTTGATCACGCCTTCTAGATTGAGCGATCGGGTGATCTCATACTCCTGCTGATACCGAATCAGTTCTGAAGCAGTAGGATAATCCTCTTTAAGAATTTTAAGAACGATGGGCGTGCCATCTGACATCTTAATTCCACGATACACCAGTGAGTTAGGGCTCGAATAGATCTGAGCTTGAACCTCAATGTCAGGTAGTGCAATCATTCTGAACACCTCACCAACTCCCAAAGAGAGGACTGTAAAACAACTTGGCTCTACGTCATTGTAAAACTCCTCCTCAAGAAGTCAATTTGCTTACATAGCATGCTCAAACCGTGATTTCCTAGCTTCATGCTAGTTCTAGCTATAGCCTAGCTATGGAATTTTCTGTACTATAGGTTTCTCAACAAATTATAAGGTGAACGGCTACCAGCATAAAGTGGGACAAAAGTGAGTTACTAATGGGAGCGGGTTATATGAACAATTTTTTTAGAGATGTCTTGCAGTGAGGCTTTCACAGAGTTGATGTGTTAACCAAATACCGCCCCCGGTAGTAAGGAAGCATCAGTAGATCGCAAATTCATCAGGGAGCAGGTAAATAGATAGCTGTAATGGGTGGGAAATGCCGTTCAACCAGATGGCAGAGGAATTCCAGCATCGTTTTAAGGCTAAACAATGCTCGGTAAACCACCCGTCTTTCGCGTTGGTGTGGCTGACAAACTGCCATAACAGATAAACCTAAAGGTTGACCAAAAGAAACGCGAGTGCGACAAAGAGCAATCGGGTCACAGGGTTCTTGGTTGTTGTGTGGATGCGGCAATGATTCTTTATTCTGTAGCTGGTTTCAATGCCAAATCGCTCTTTGTAGTGGCGATGTAATTGGTGCAGTGCGACCTTGACTCGGTGAACGACATGAAGGCTGTGGTGAATCCCATGCCTGCCCTTAAAGCCTTTGTAGTCGGTACAGACGACCCGCATTTGGCAAGTAATAGACCCATAGTGAGAACTGGTAAGGGTATAGCGGGTGGCATAACTGGTGCGTCCGGCTAGCAGTTGTCGAGTTCCCCCCGTCTTGCCTCGAATCACCGCAGGCATGAGGAACGGCAGGTTGAGGGCTTCGAGCGGGCGAATCACAGGCACACTGTAGAACCCCCAGTCGAGATAGAGACGCTTTACCCGGATTTTAAGTGGGTGCAGCGTTGCCAATAAATAGGTGATGGTCGCTACCAAGGTTTCTTGCCGATGCACTGCATGAATACCCAAGGCGACTCGCTGGTTGCGACCAATGCATAGCCCTCTGTCCTGTTGTTCAGCAGACTGTAAAAGCGTCCCCGATTGTCGCCTGGCAGCCAATTCTCAGCAATGGAGAGCAGGCACAGCTTGACTTTATCTCCCACTCCACTGTCACCGCTCAGTTGAGGAACCTCCTCATAGGACACCAGATAGATGCCCTTCGTGAGCTCAACCGCAGTGCCGCT
>NZ_JACXWX010000046.1 GCF_014764505.1 Phormidium tenue FACHB-886 | reverse complement strand
ATGTACAGGCGGTTGTCAGTGCTGGTGATCCAGCTGCAGAACCGCTCCCACAGGTTGGCGCTTTCGCGCTGCTGTAGTGTTGTTGTCATATCAATGATGAGTGCTTGATGTGTATGTGAACAGTGAGCAAGTTATGTATGCTAACTAATGTAATAGAAATGTTAAGTCTTGTAAAGAAGCTTTAGAATAAATTTTTTAATTAAATTCATAAAGATAACTTATGAGATTTCAGCTTAAGTCAAAACTTACGTATGTCCTTCATAAGCTATGGATTTTAGAAATGAGTAAGCATTACCCACTCATTTCCGGGTATCCGTAAGTTTTGTGGGAAGGCATAAAATTTTGTGCGACTGTGTATAGTGGGGTCGCAGCGTGAATTCTACGCGTTTAGACATTAAAAAGCCCCCGGGCGTCTGTCCATGTTTCGACTCCAGGGGCTTCTTGTTTCGATCTGTACTCCTCACACTTCCATATCATCTAGCTTTTCACTGAGGAGTTGCTTCATCTTGTGACAGATTTTGAAGTGGTCGATCGGTTAATGCAGCTCGAAACTAGACCCTCTGACCATTCTTCACAAGGAAAACTTCTAAAGGTATTCTGGAAGTTCCTTCTGGATTGCCAAAGCGATCGCTATTCTCTAGAGAGGTAATCATTCAAGAGGCTTAAAGATGGAATCGCATGAACTCGTTACCCTAATCCTCATGCTCACCCCCGGTTTGCTGCTGTCTATCTTAGTGATGGCGCTGTTTGCCGCAGGCGGTTAATCATCGCCTACATTCTTCTCGTGGCGCGGGTGAGTTCTACTTGCCTAGCCGGTTTCTAGGAGGCTTCACCCATCTAATCGTCGCGATCGCCCCGTTATGCAGTCGCCCCGCTATGCAGTCGCCTAGTCATCCTCATCTGCTCAAGTACAATATCACCGCCCTTGAGGGCGGGGTCATTTTAAGTATTTGGGAGCCTGCATCGAAGAATGAAGTGCGCGTGAAGCCTTTTCTTTATATGGTCAGGTATCGGCTGCCGTCCGAAGCAGAAGCGACCAGAATTTTGTCTCAGTATCTAGCAACGTATAAAGCCAAATCTCAAGTTCCCCAAGAAATTTGATTGGCGCAGGCAGCGTTGCCTCCAAGGAACATCTGCAAACATGACCCCTACTCCTGCCGGATTGCCGCCTTTTCTCATCCTGGATCGTCTTCTACAGAATTGGTTGATCGAAGATGTTGGGCGAGGCGATCACACGACGCAATCTCTAACTGTCAGCACCCAGCTGGGATATGCGCGCTGGTTGGTCAAAGAAGCAGGCGTGATTGCTGGTTTGCCGATCGCTGCACGGGTATTTCAATTGCTTGATCCACAGTCCCAGCTTGTGCCGATGGTAGCAGAAGGGCAGTGGTGCGATCGAGGGCAGGAAATTGCTCAGATTCAAGGATCTTTAGCATCTCTGCTAACTGGCGAACGGGTAGCACTGAATCTAGCAATGCGGCTGAGTGGCATCGCTACAGCAACCCACAAATATGCAGAGGCAATTGCAGACCTACCGGCACAGCTCGTAGACACCCGCAAAACCACGCCAGGACTGCGAATTTTGGAGAAATACGCGACACAGGTGGGTGGAGCCATCAACCATCGAATGGGGCTGGACGATGGCGTCATGATTAAAGATAATCACATTGCGGCGGCTGGAGGGATTGCCCAAGCGATCGCCCAAATTCGCAAGCGAATTCCTTATCCGCTGACAATCGAAGTGGAAACAGAATCGTTAGAGATGGTTGCTGAGGCGTTAGAGCATGGAGCAGATATTATCATGCTAGATAATATGCCGCTGGTGCTGATTCAGCAAGCAGTGCAGCAGATTCGATCGGTTAGTGGACGCATCAAAATTGAGGCATCTGGCAACATCACACTGGAAACCATTCGCTCTGTGGCAGAGACTGGCGTAGACTTTATTTCTAGTAGTGCGCCAATCACGCGATCGACCTGGCTGGATGTGAGTATGCGGATACTGCAATAAGGTTGCAATGAGTTTAACAGGCAACAGAGCTAATTAGCAGGAGCTGTTGCCTGTTCTAGCGCCATAAGCCACATTAAAGCTTCGGCATCACTACCGCCACACATTTCTTCGACAGGACGAAGCGTCTGGCAAACGCTAGGACGATTGGGCAGTCCAAACAGGCTACAGCGATTGTCTGCTGACAGCTGTATACAGCGTACTCCTGCAGGTTTACCGTTGGGCATGCCGGGGATGGGCGATGAGATTGAGGGTGCAATGCAACAAGCCCCACACCCTATTCTGCAATCCATGGCGACTTTACTAGTGAATAGTTTAATTGGAACACTTCGTTCCACAAAACTATCGTCTCTTTAAACCGTGCGTTTAGACATATACTGCCGTTGCTTTGTGCCCATAAATTGCATGGCAGCTGTTTCAAACTGCTGGTAAAACTTGCGGGGCAGAAGCCGCACTAAATAAGCTGCAGCCAACGTTTGCAGCGTCCGCATAGATTCTTCTGTCAGGATTCGTGGATAGGTAAGCAGAGAGCGATGAATGAGCTGGACGGCGATCGTTCCATCTCGTAGCGTCACAGCTCGACGGGCTAGATGACGGAACTGATAAGACATGGCAGGCGCATTATGACGTTGGTAGTCCTGCTCAGTCCCATAGGATCTGACCTCCAGCAGCATTTTCTCCCAAGACTGCAGCTTCTTCCAAAGGTTTGCAGAGAAGCCTCTAGAGTTGACACGATATAGCGTTAGGGCGTCTGGAATGCCAGTAATTTGCCAGTCCGTTTTCAGTGCAATTCGCATCCAGCACTCCACATCTTCAGACGGGTGCAGCTGCCGATCGGGGTTGAAGTAGCAGATTTCGCCGGTTGTGTCATCAACGTATTGAATTGCGTCTAGCACCTCTCGACGAATTACGGGGACTGAGCCATTTCCGATCGGAGTACGGCAAAGTAAATCTAGTGGAGTAACGTCGTTTAGCTTAGTAATCACTTGATAGATGCCAAGCGATTCGCCTTCTTCATCAATCAAAGCCGAGCGGCAAAAACTTACACCCGCTTGAGGTGAGCTTTCTAGGTGGGCAACGTGCGTTTCCAGCTTTTTAGGCAGCCACAAATCATCGCCATCTAGAAGTGCAATGTACTCTCCCGTTGCTTCCCGGATTCCTAAGTTGCGGGCAGCCGCAGGTCCTCCATTCGGCTGCTGCAAAATTCTGATTCTAGGATCAGTGAACTGCCGACAAATCTCTATACTTCGATCGGGCGAGCCATCGTCTACGATCAATAGCTCAAAATTTTCGTAAGTCTGTGCAAGAACCGATTGCACGGTTGCAGCAATGTACCGCTCAACACCGTAAACCGGGATGATGACTGTTACTTTTTTCATGCCTTTTCAAGTGAATTTTGTTTGCAGAACAACACTGAATGATTGAAGTTCAACCTTTTTTTATGCTCTGAACTCCTCAGTAAGTCGCACAAAATTGGAAGGCTCCTCGAAAGTCTTCTACGGCAATGCAGCCTATATACATTGAAGAACGAATTGCAAACGGCAACTCATCTATCTCAATCGCTTTGAAGATGGAGAACTAGTAATGAACAAGCGATCTTCGGAAACCGGAAATAGATCCAACGGCAATCGCTGAATCGACTGCCTTTAGGCTAATCATTGACACACGAGGAACACAAACCGGAAATATGCAACCCCAAATTCCGGTCCTTAAACTCAATCTTTCGTAAATCTGATACTTTGAGCTGGTTTCGATCCAACCGAATCAATCTGCAACCCTGTCGAGCCAGAAGGCTCTAAGATTCGGAAGATATGTATTCAGTTCACCAAACTCTACCAAACTGTTTCGTTGATCAGCGACCGTATCTGGATAAATTTTTACAAAGTTTATAAAAAAGATTGTAAATTCTTCATACTTCAGCCCTAAAACCGCTCAGTAAATGCAACGCAGCTATACTAAAGGTGATGAAGGAATTGTGAAGACCAAAAAGCTTTGCTGCAGATTACTTTTGATAGATAACGCTGCTTTCATTGGCAAGTTTCATTATTAAGCTGCACAAATTTGGAGGGTGCTTTCTACTGGAAAGCACCCTCCAAATTTGTGCAGCTTAGCTTTAAGCGACTAGGTTGTCTAGCGCATAAACAATCTTCCCCAGCCCGATTTTTCCCCTTCGGGCAGCCAACGCCGAGCCAAAATATAACGAGGATAAACAACCGCTTTACCATGATTGACATCACCCGTGTAGCCCCCGCCAGCATCCAGCAGGCTACCAAAGGGATCGTGGCAGATGTAGTCTTGGTTCGTTGTTTTGCCAATCACTACGATCATATGTCCGCCTGTGGGAGAAGCCAACGTACCACGGTGTAGAATGCCAATTACACAGGGCAGCCCTGCTTCCAAGGATTTGTTGATGTCATCAAAGCCAAGATCAATACGCCAGATTGACTTGATGCCGACTTGGGCTAGGGCTTTGGTTTGGGCATTGTGATCGGTTGTGTCTCCGTATTTGATCACAGTTTGGTAGTACTGATCGTCGCTCACAATTTTTGCGCCTAGAAATCGAGCCACCATTGCACAGCTTGAGGTGTTGCAGGTTCGCATTGGCTCAAATTTATTATCAACCTGCTGGTAGTAAGGTACATTAAGGCGCAGCTCTGGTCTTTTGGGCGTTCCTAAATTCCAGTCCTGCCACATTTTGGCAAAACCTTCTAGTGTCTGCGTCTGGGTATTTTGCTGTAACCATCTGAGCGCAGCATTTTGATGTGGTAAGCCCTGATAGGACTGAAACACTTTCACAAAGTCAATCGCCCCGGCAACTTGTCCATCGCGCCACATCAGTGCGAACTCGGCTTGTTTTGGCATGCCTGTGGACTTTTGCAGCCACTGCACCAGCTTAGCCTGCTGCGGATCATTGCGATATGCCATTGCAGCTCCAATCAGATCGATTGAAGAAACGACTTTAGAACTTGGTGAATTTAAAGAAGCGACCATAGAATGTGCAGCCCTTGAATGGTGAGCAATTTGACAGCCTGCTGGAGGAACGGGGCAATTCCGTCAGGCTTGTTAGCAACCAAAATAGGCGGGGCAGGGTTGGCTCTCCTTCAGAAGCTTTACGGGAATTGTCGTAGCAACCCTTAGCAAGTCTGAGAGAAATTCCTGAGACAGGAATGGCTTGCTCTAAGGACGGCTGTGCTGGAATCATTAGGAAGCCGGGTCGCTATCCTGGAGAAGGCAGCGATCGCAGGCTGTTTCCATTTTTGTCTCTTTGCAGACATTTACATATCAGAGCAGACCCTTAATATTACGTATGAAAGAGACGATCGCCCAGCTCAAAAATCGCTTTTCTCAGGCGCTAGTTGCTGCATTTGGAGTAGATGCTGACACCGATCCGATGCTTGTGCCCGCCAGCAATCCCAGGTTTGGCGATTACCAGTCAAACGTGGCAATGGCGTTAGCAAAACGACTAGGGAAAGCACCAAGGGCGATCGCGGAAGAACTGATTGCCCAGCTGGATGTCTCAGAGTTTTGTGAGCCGCCTACTATTGCCAAAGCCGGATTCATTAATCTGGTGCTAAAAACGAGTTATTTAGAAGAGCAACTCAAAGCGATCCAGCATGATTCTCGGCTGGGCATTGCCTCCGTTAAAGCCCTACAGCGGGTGATTGTAGACTATCCCAGCCCCAATATTGCTAAAGAGATGCATGTCGGGCATCTGCGCCCCTCGGTGATTGGAGATTGCATTGCCCGAATTCTAGAGTTTTTGGGACATGACGTGCTGCGGCTCAGCCATATTGGAGATTGGGGAACGCCGTTTGGAATGCTGATTGCTTATGTACGGGAGGCATATCCAGACGCGCTGAAAACATCAGGCAGTTTGGATTTAGGAGACCTCGCTACGTTTTATCGGGCAGCCAAACAGCGGTTTGATGAAGACGAAACCTTCCGCGAAACGGCGCGGCAGTCTGTGGTGCAGCTTCAGGCAGGGGATGCTGAGACGATCCGGGCGTGGAAGCTGGTCTGCGATCTCTCCAACCACACGAATCGCAAGATTTTTGACCTGATGGGGCTGTCGCCGCTGATTAAGGAGCGCGGGGAATCTTTTTACAATCCCCTACTGGCAGGCGTGATCGAGGAGTTAGACAAATTGGGTTTGCTGGTTGAGGATCAGGGCGCGCAGTGCGTTTTTCTGGAAGGCTTCACAAACAAAGAAGGAGAGCCACTGCCGCTGATTGTGCAGAAGTCGGATGGGGGCTACAACTATGCCACCACTGACCTTGCAGCGATTCAGTATCGCGTGAACGTAGATAAAGCGCAGCGGGTGGTCTATCCCGTTGGGGCAGAGCAAATTAATCACTTCTTGCAGATTTTCCAGGTCGGGAAGCGGGCAGGTTGGATTACCGGCGAGGTAGAGTTTATTCACACGCCGCTTGGCTCGATTCTGGGAGAAGACGGCAAGAAGCTGAAAAGTCGATCCGGTGAAGCAGCCCGACTGGTTGATCTACTGGATGAAGCGATCGATCGGGCCCGTGCCGATCTAGAAGCGCGGCTGCAAGAAGAAGGACGGCAGGAAACCGAGGACTTTATCGCCCATGTTGCCAGAGTAGTTGGCGTTAGCGCGATCAAGTACGCCGATCTGAGCCAAAACCGCACCAGCAACTATATCTTTAGCTACGACAAGATGTTGGCACTGCAGGGCAACACGGCTCCTTATATGCTGTATGCCTATGTACGGGTGCAGGGGATCAGCCGTAAAGGCGAGATCGACTTTGAGCAGCTCGGGGTAGATGCGCCGATCGCCCTGCAGGACGAAACTGAACTGGCGCTGGCAAAACACATCCTGCAGCTCGATGAAGTTCTCAGTACCGTTGAAGCCGACCTATTTCCCAATCGCCTCTGTGAATATTTATTTGAGCTGAGCAAAAAGTTTAATCAGTTCTATGACCGCTGCCCCGTTCTCAATGCTGAAGAACCGCTGCGGACTTCGCGGCTAATTTTGTGTGATCTGAGCGCTCGAACTATTCAACTGGGGCTGGGGCTGCTAGGAATTCCCGTGCTGGAGCGGATGTAACCCTGTTAAAAGATGAACACCAGCCGTACCTGCCACTCCTGACCCGTCCCCTGCTGACTCGATCGAACAATCTGAATTTGGCGAATGAATTCTCTGAAATAGAAGCGACGTTCGGCTTCTGACAGATCTAGCCAGAACTGGGGAATCGAGACGACCTGAGCGATCGCCTTCAGGTTCACGGGCGGCAGTTGGGCGAGTCGGGACTGCAGGGCAGCCATCTCCGTACGGAGTTTGTAGGCTCGCAGGTCTGCCGTTTCGGCATCCAGAATGCTGCTTTCTACCAGGCTGGGGAGCTGCTGCAGAACGGCTTGTTTGGCGGCAATCTCGGCGGTGATCCCCTGCTTGATGCTGTCGATATCCGGCATTGGGGCAGCCGCCACCGCACGGGGTAGATCTTCACAGATCTGCTGAATCGTGCGATCGAGGACTTGAGCATAGGCGATCGCTTTGCATTTGGGCTGGCTTGGGCAAAGCGTTGGGCGCAAATATAGATATTCCTGAGGAGTGCGGCGGGCAGTGACGCGGCTAATTTTCATGGGGGATTGGCAGTCGGCGCAGACAACCAGCCCAGAGAGCGACCGAGGGGCGCTGGCGGTGCGGGGCGACATGCGACGATTGCGGCGCAGCAGGCGATCGACCTGAGCCGCTTCGTCGCGCGACAGGATCGGCACATGCGTATCCTGCACCACTTCCCCATTGTGATAAACCAGATCGCCCCGATAAACTGCGCTGGAGAGCCAGCGTTTACCCGTGGAAACAGAAATCTTTTTGTTGTATTTCTTCTGCAAATGGTGGACGCTGCCCCGCAGAGAGCCATAGAGCAGAAAATGCTCGAAAAACTCTTTGACAATGGGGGCAGTGCTGCGATCGAGCGTATAGCGGTCTTTGCCGCGTCTATAGCCGTAGGGCGCCTTGCCGGGAGGCGGCAGTGCTTTAACTCGATTTTGGGCATGACCCCGCCGCAGCCGCCGTCGTTGCTGATCGACTTGAATGCTATGCAGCAGCTGCAGCAGCTCCGATCGCTTTAAAGACTGTCCAGCACTGCCGATTTTTTCTTCGGTGGCGATAAGATTAACGCCCAGCGCTTCCAGTTCTGCAAGCCGATCGCTGACTGCGGCAACCGAGTCTCCCAACTCCTCTAGGCGACGCACCAGCAGATAGGCAACTGGCTCTGTCCGGCAATCTTGCAGGAGCTGCTGGAGCTGAGCATGATCGCCCAAATCTTGATAGAGGCGATCGATTGATCGACCCCAGCTTGAGCGATCGGGTGCAGATTCAAACAGGGGATCGCTATAGGAGTAAGCGTAGACTTTGCCAAAATCCACTTCAGGGTCGATCGTTTCAAAATTAGGCTCAGAATCAAATCCTGCTTCAGCCGTCATGAAGTGTGCAGCGTTGAAAGTGATCTTGTTCACTCTTCTAAAAATTACATTCCATTTGCTGCACAAGCGGAATGTAATTTTTAGCCGATCTAACTGTCGCAATTGATACAGATTAAGGTGACCGAAAACCCGAAACTCTGGAGAACATTATGCTGTAATACCTATTTTCTATTGTAAAAAGTAGATTTGTATAAGGCTGCAAAACAGACTGCTATAGCTGCTCCGGCTGCTCTAAATGTTTGAAAGCTGCCATTGATTACTGCTAAGTTCTGGCGCTTCATTTTTCGCTTATTCATCTAACTAAAGCGAAAGATGTAGATTTGCTCAGATAAAACCCATAAAATTAACAAGATAATCTGCCTAGATAGAACTATGAGTTCAACCCTGCAATCCTCAGATGACGCTTTTCCCTCCAACACTGTCACAGAGGAAAAATCGCGCGAGGAAGCCCCGACCTCTGCTGCTGATCTGTTTTTGCGTCATCGCCTCAGAATTGTAGAGGACTTGTGGGAAGAGGTGCTTCAGCAAGAGTGTGGTCAGCAGCTTGTGAATCTTCTTGGACAGCTGCGATCGGGCTATTCACCAGAAGGGCAAGCCCCTGAGCCCAGCGATTTAGCAGCGCTCAAGGTTGTAGAAAATCTTGATCTCAACGATGCCATTCGAGCGGCTCGCGCCTTTGCGCTCTACTTTCAGCTGATCAACATTGTGGAACAGCACTACGAGCAGCGCGGGCAGCAGCAGCAATATCGAGCTGCCTACGAGCGGCAAGATACATCTACCAGCTCGGTGTTCGATCCAGCCGTGATGCCGCCTAATACGGATGAGCCAGAAGGTTCCCCGCAGGCGGACATGCTGGAAAAAAGCTTGCAGGCAACTCCGCCCAAGCAAGAAGCCAGTACGCTGCAAATGCTGTTCCCCAAGCTGCGCCAGCTAAATGTGCCGCCGCGCCAGATCCAAAGCTTGATCGATAATTTGGATGTGCAGATGGTGTTTACGGCACACCCAACAGAAATTGTTCGCCACACAATCCGCGACAAGCAGCGTCGCATTGCCAAAATTCTGCGGCAGATGGATCAGGTAGAGGAAGGATTGCAGGCGATCGGGTTGACTTCGTCTTGGGAGTCGGAAGACTTGAAAGACCAGCTGATGGAAGAAATTCGGCTTTGGTGGCGCACAGATGAGCTACATCAGTTCAAGCCGACGGTTCTAGACGAAGTGGATTTTACGCTGCACTACTTCCAAGAAGTGCTGTTCGATGTGATCCCGCAGCTCCATAGTCGCTTCTGTCGAGCGCTGCACCGCACCTACCCTTTGCTACGTCCGCCCAAGCACAACTTCTGTAAATTTGGTTCTTGGGTAGGAGCCGATCGCGACGGTAACCCTTCGGTGACACCTGAGATTACCTGGAAAACGGCCTGCTATCAGCGAAACCTGGTGCTGCGGAAATACATCGGCTCTGTGGGCAACTTAATCGACCTGCTGAGCCTCTCGCTGCACTGGAGCGATGTGCTGCCGGAGCTGCTGGAGTCGCTGGAGCAAGATCAGGCACAGTTGCCCGAAGTGTATGAGCAGTTGGCAATTCGCTACCGTCAGGAGCCATATCGCCTGAAGCTGGCCTATATCCAAAAGCGGCTGGAGAACAGCCTCGAGCGCAGCCTCGAGCTATACGAAAGCGGCTACTCGCACGGCAAGCTGCCTGATGTTGATCCGGCACATGTCTATGGCTCTGGCGAAGAGTTTTTGACAGAGCTGACGCTGATTCAACGCAATCTTCAGGAAACGGGCTTGAGCTGCAAGGAGCTAGACAATCTTACCTGCCAGGTTGAGATCTACGGTTTCAATCTGGCACACCTCGATCTACGGCAGGAAAGCACCCGCCATTCCGACACGCTCAATGAAGTGATCGATCACATGCAGGTGTTGCACTGCCCCTACAACGACCTGAGCGAGGAGCAACGATCGCTGTGGCTAGCAACCGAGCTGCAAACCCGTCGTCCGTTGATTCCGGCAGAGCTGCCTTTTTCTGAAAAGACAAATGAGGCGATCGAAACTTTCCGGATGCTGCGGAAACTCCAGCAGGAGTTTGGTGTAGAGATCTGCCAGACCTACATTATTAGCATGTGCAAATCTGCCAGCGATATGCTGGAGGTGCTGCTGTTGGCAAAAGAAGCAGGACTCTATGATCCATTTACAGGAATCGGTACGGTCAACGTCGTGCCGCTGTTTGAAACGGTGGAGGACCTGCAGCGGGCGCCCAAAGTAATGCGGCAGCTGTTTGATCTACCGCTCTACCGCAAGCTCCTGGATCAGGGCGTTGGCAAGCAGGAATCTGGCGCAATGCCGCTGCAAGAGGTGATGCTGGGTTACTCCGACAGCAACAAAGACTCTGGCTTCTTGAGCAGCAATTGGGAAATTCATAAAGCACAGCAGGCGCTGCAGACCCTCTCGGAAGAATTTGGCATCGCCATTCGCATCTTCCATGGGCGGGGTGGCTCAGTGGGGCGGGGTGGCGGTCCTGCCTACGCCGCAATCTTGGCGCAGCCCGGACGCAGCATCAACGGACGCATCAAAATCACTGAGCAGGGCGAAGTGCTTGCCTCAAAGTACAACCTGCCAGAGTTGGCGCTGTATAACCTGGAGACCGTCACTACTGCCGTACTGCAGGCTAGCCTGCTTCGCAGTGGCTTTGACGACATCCAGCCTTGGCACGAAATCATGGAAGAACTGGCAGACCGATCGCGCATGCACTATCGCAAGCTGATCTATGAGCAGCAAGATTTCCTGGATTTCTTCTTGCAGGTCACACCGATCGAAGAAATCAGCCAGCTGCAGATTAGCTCCCGTCCTGCCCGCCGCAGTGGAGCTAAGAAAGACATCACCAGTCTGCGAGCGATTCCCTGGGTGTTTAGCTGGACGCAGACTCGCTTTCTGCTGCCCTCGTGGTATGGCGTAGGCACAGCGATTCAAAGCTTTCTAGAAGAAGAGCCACAGGAAAACCTGAAGCTGCTGCGCTACTTCTACTACAAATGGCCCTTCTTCCGCATGGTGATTTCAAAGTGTGAGATGACCCTTTCCAAGGTTGATCTAAACATTGCTCACCACTACGTCAGAGAACTTGCTCATCCGGAAGACCGCGATCGCCTGGAGCGAGTCTTTGAGCAAATTGCCTCCGAGTTCAACCTGACTCGCGAGCTAGTCCTGGCTATCACTGGGCACAAGCGTCTCTTGGACGGCGATCCTGATCTACAGCGATCGGTACAGCTCCGCAACAGCACCATTATTCCGCTTGGTTTTCTCCAGGTTTCACTGATCAAACGCCTGCGACAGCACAAGAGCAGTGCCGCAACTGGAGCAATTCGATCGCGCTACAGCCGGGGTGAGCTATTGCGCGGGGCGCTGTTGACGATCAACGGGATCGCGGCTGGGATGCGAAATACAGGTTGAGCCCCGATCGCCAATGCTTCTTCAACAAATGCTTTTTCAATGGGTAGGCGCGGCAACAGCCGCGCCTTTTTCAACTGGTGTCATATGTCGTTATATCAAGTGAATCAGCGCCTCGATCAAGCTTTGATTCTGTTCCTCTGTCCCTACGGTGATCCGCAGTTTGTCATCCAGACCAGGCTGCTTGAAGTAACGCACCAGAATTCCTCGTTCCTTCAGCCCTAGATAAATCGCCTCCGCATTACCTTTAGGCGCAGTTGCAAACAAGAAATTAGTTTGAGAATCTGGCACTTGAAAGCCGAGCTGTTTGAGATCGACCGCCAGCTTTGCCCTCGATCGCTTCACCTTCTCAGCGCATTCATTCTTGTAAGCCTGATCGCGTATGGCAGCCGCTCCCATCGCACAGGCGATCGCATCAATGTTGTAGCTGTCTTTCACCTTGAACAAGCCAGCCAAAAGCTTAGGATTGGCAATGCCAAAGCCGAGCCGCAAGCCTGCTAGCGAGTAACCCTTCGACAAGGTACGGCTAATCATCACATTCTCGAATTCCTTGACCAAAGGCAAGGCTGTTTCATCAGCAAAATCAATGTAGGCTTCATCGACCACCAGCACTCCCGTTAGCTGCTCGGCAAGCTGGCGCAGTTCTGCATTAGTGACAACATGCCCTGACGGACTGTTGGGCGATGCCACAAACGTAACCGCCCCATTTGCTGCCACCAGTTCGGCGATCGGCAGGCGGTTATTCTCGCCGTATGGCACTTCCACAATTTCAGCGGGCTGCATTTCTGCCAGCGTGTGATACAACACATAGGTTGGCATTGGGTAGACGACGCGGCGCTGCTGTTCTGCACAAGATCGAACAATCACATTCAAAATCTCATCGCTGCCGTTGCCTGCAATCACCCAGTCGAGCGGCACACCCAACACCTCAGCGATCGCCTGTCGAAACTCATTGGCAAACGGATTGGGATAGCGCCGTAGCCACTCACTATCTAGATGTCGCAGCACTTCCATTGCCGCTGGCGAGGGCGGATAGGGATTTTCGTTGGTGTTGAGCTTGATGATTGGGGTTCCGGGCTGCGGCTGCTCACCGGGAATATAGCCTGCCATTGCCTCAATGTTGGGACGAAAGTAGCTGCTCATGAGATAGGGGAGGACTGACACAAGAGAACCTCTCCATCTTAAAGCAGGTGCGATCGTCCACTCTGTCCAGGCTGCATACTTCTACTGGCAAGGAATCCCTCTCCCTTGCCCTCCCACATTTTTCTACTTCCTGGCTAGAATTGACTTGTCGATTTCAGCTACCCAACGCCCATGAATAGCGACAATGAAATGCGCGGTCTTGTTCGGGAAGTGAAAGCTCAAGTTGCTATTCTGGTCTGCTGTGTTGGTTTAATGTGGGTACTAGAAGCCATTGACCTCTTTTTGGGGGGAGCACTCAATCAGTTTGGGATTATTCCCCGCTCGATCGTTGGACTGCGGGGAATTTTGTTTGCGCCGTTGCTCCACGGCAATTTTCCTCACCTGATTGCTAACACCGTTCCCTTCCTAACGCTGGGTTGGTTTGTGATGTTGCGCCGCACCAGCGATTTCTTCTGGGTAACGGCGATCGCCATGTTGATTGGCGGGTTGGGCACTTGGCTGTTTGCTCCTGCTGCCACGGTTCACATCGGCGCGAGCGGAGTTATCTTCGGCTATTTAGGATTTCTGATCTCTCGTGGCTATTTTGAGCGACGAATCGGCTCCATTTTAATTTCGCTGGTGATTGGCATTTTCTATGGTGGGCTGATTTGGGGCGTACTGCCCGGACAGCCCGGAATTTCCTGGCAGGGACATTTATTTGGCTTTATCGGCGGAATTGTGGCAGCGCGGCTCATGACAGAATCGCGCTCGCGCCCGAAGGTGCGAGCGCCGCGCTACTAAATACACATTCCCAGCAGCCCACTCCAAGCTTCTTGATCAGCCGCGATCGGGCGGCAAGCTTGGTGCCTGATTAGCGGCACGGATTCGCACAGGTGTCGATCGCGCCAGCAGGAGCCAGCGTCCTCCCTCTGTCAAATAGCCTAGCGTCGCGATGTAGTCTCCATACGTTGCAACATGAATATGACGATCGTGGGCATCTGGATCGCATTCAAACTGCTGAACGCTGCGTGGTGGTTGGTTACTAAGGTCTACACCTGTGATGTCATAGAGGCGTAGGATTAGGCGCTCAGCGCCCTGCTGCAGTGCCTGTTTTTGTGTCTCTGGAATTTCCCAGTAGGCGTATAGTTCTTGAGCGCTGCGGGGCACTAGGCCAAGGCGACTGGTAGGGCGATCGTTGGCTGGCGATCGGTTTGCTGTAGTTTCAGCTGGCACATCTGCTGAAGCCTGAGTTGTGTCTGAAAGTGCAGGGGAAGATCGGGTCGTTTGATCGTGCCCGGTTTCCCCGGTAGCCCCCGCTGGCTGGTTTGTTAAACCGACGGGTGATGGCCCGCCGCTCACCGGAGTGAAGCTAGAACTGGGGCGCTGGCTGCCGTTTGGCTGCGCGGCATCGGCTGCAGTGCAGGCAGGAACATGGACATGCGGCGATCGCGCTAGCGGCAGCCAGCGATGATCGGCGGTGGTATAGCCTAGTTCAACAACATAGTCACGATTATCAGTAGGAATAGAGATTTGCAGCTCCTGGTCATTTTCTCCACATATAAACTCATGAACGCTATGAGGAGCCTGAAAGTATAAATCGATATTGGTGACATCGTAGAGTCTAAGCACTAGTTGCCTGCCGCCTTGCTGCTTCAGCAACGTTTTGTGAGCATCTGCGACCTCCCAGTCGGCGTAAGCTTCTCGGCAGTTGCGTGGTGTTAGAACAATCTGGCTCTTTTGAAGAGTCAGCGGGGCAACAGCTGCACCTAACGCCGTTCCCACGGGTGCTGTGGCAGCCATGCCAGTGCTTCCAACCGTCTCCCCCGCTAAAGGTGCAGACACTTCACCCAAATCCCCTAGTGGCAGCATCGCTTCGTCCTCTACTGCTGTATTGGGTTCCGGTCGCTTCCGCAGCAGCCACGCCAAAACGCCTAGCGATCCTAGAACAGGCAGCAACCACCACCAGCGTGAGAACAGTCCACCGTCTGCTCCAACTGCAGCAGGCTCAGCTGAGGGAGCTATGCCGGCTGTGTCTTGCGGATCGGTTGGGGCAGCCGCACTCGGTGAGGCAGCGGGCGCATCTGGCACAGCCGGGACAGTGCTCGTTGCAGCAGCTACCCTTGCAGATTCCAGAATTGATTGGTTGTCGGGTGCATTGGCAAAGCCCAAAAACGCCTGTGCGGCTGGTGAAGGATTGGCACCGTTGTAGACATATGACAGCGGTTGCGAAAAGGGATAGGTGGGGTCGGTGGGCAATGTGCCATACAGCGGCAGCACTCGCACCGCAGGATTGTTAGCCACCTGATCGACGATCGCATAGCTGATGCCGTCATTTCCTAATTGTTGAATTACCGCTTCGGTGCTGTCAGCATCCAACTTGACAACGTTGGCCCCAGCCTGGAATGGAGCCGCCTGAAACACAGGATACTTAGAAAGTGCGCTGCGGGTTTCGCTGCTGTCAGGGCGATCGATGAAGCGCAGCGGCAGCGCCCCTCCGCCCACCTGCGACCAATTGGTTACTTCTCCACGAAACATGCTGGCGAACTGTTCGCCCGTCAGGCTACTGGCAAAGGGGTTGTTGGCTCCCACAATTACAGCAATCCTGTGGCGAGCGACGGGCAATTCGACTAATCCCCTGGCTTTTTCTGCTTCCGTCAGCGATCGCCCAATCGCTGCTAAATCAGTTTTGCCATCTAGCACGGCTTGCAAGGCAGCATCAGTGCCTGCATAGTTAGCGGTAACCTGGGTTCCAGGAAATTGGGACTGGAAGCGATCGCTAAGCGCTTGGTTGATGGCGGTCATGCTGGTGGAGCCGTCGATCTTGACGGCTGTCCCTTGAGGGACGCTCGCTGGCGCCGGAAATACAGCCTGCGCTAGCACTAGCTTTGCGGCAACTGGCTTGGGTGTAGTGGCAATTGCCAGCAGCAATACCAAGACCGCAAGAGTGCCCTGTTCTCTATACTTTTTCATGTTAAAACCCCAACCAAGGCTGAGCAGTTGCAAATTGCACGCCAAATTATAAGGTCAACCCACGGGCGCAGGAAGTTTAGTAATATTTATTTTTTATTTATGGCAATTGCTGCAAAGATGCGAACAAGTTGCGGATTGGAAACTGCAAAGCTACTTACTCAAATTTAATTTGCATTAGTGAACAATCGTCCTGAAATAAGGTGTTGCCGTTGATGGATTGTATGGTTTGGAGAATCTGGTCTAGAGAATCCTCTCCTGTCTTGTAGAGGGTTGTGAGCATTGTGATAAATTCGTCTAGACTCCAAGGCGTTTTGTCAGGCTGCATAATTTCATACACGCCATCGCTAAACACAAACAGCGTACTGCCGGGCGGAACTTCACACCCCTCGGTGCGATACTGGCTCTCTGGCATCATGCCGATCGGCATCCCCCGCGTTCTCAGCTGTTTGGCTCCAACAGGGGGTTGATCGTCAAATTCTTCAACGCTGGGCGACAGTAGCACGGCGGGCGGATGTCCAGCAGAAGCATAGAGCAGGTGACGCTTTTGCCGATTGTACACCCCATACCAGAGCGTGAAATAGCGATCGTGGTGCTTATCCATCTCAAAGATTTCATTGAGGGCAGACAGCACCGTACTGGGCTGGTAGAAGTTGACCTCCGGAAGTGACTGCGATCGCAGAATATTTTGCACTGATACCGACAGCAGCGCCGAGCCCAGGCCATGCCCTGATACATCCAGCAGATACAGCGCTAAAAAATCTGGATCGAGCCAAAAGTGGTCAAAACAATCGCCGCCCAGCTGACTTGAGGGCAAAAATCGCGTTTCAGTCGCGATAGATCCCGTTAGAGGTTGAGGCAGCCGTGAGCGTACATAGGCAGCAGCTTCAGCAAATTCTGCTTCCAACCGTTCTTTTTGGGTCTGTAAATCTTGTGCTAGCTGCTGAAGCTCTTGAGATGACTGGTAGAGCCGCAGCCCAGATCGCACTCGCGCCCGCAGCTCATTAATTTCAATAGGCTTGGGCAAGAAGTCGTCTGCGCCAGTGTCTAGCCCCAGCACTCGATCTGCTATTTCTGCGCGAGAAGTTAGAAGAATAAAAAATGCAGATGCTAGCTGCGGATCTGCTTTAATCTGACGGCAAACTGCTAAGCCATCCATGCCATTCATCAGCCAATCGCAGATAATTAGCGCCGGGCGGAGACTTTCTGCAGCGGCAATGCCTGCTGGTCCGCTGCTGGCGGTTGTAACCTGATACCCTTCTCCATGCAGCAGTTTTTGCAGCACCATCTGGATCACAGGATCATCATCAATGACAAGAATCTGGAACATGCAGGAGAAGGAAAGGCAGGTCGCGGTAATTTCTTTTAATGTTCCCAGAACAACCCAGTAGATTCCGGCGCTGTGCTGGCATGAAATTCATAATTCTTGGACAAAGACCTACTGGGTACAAAAACTTACTGATACACAAAAATCAAGTTCTGATTAAGTACGGCTGATTTTGGGTACTTTAGGGAGGAAAGTTAAGAATTGCAGTTCACCTACGTTGTATTGGCGATGCAAAAGCGAATTTTTCAAACTAAAACAGATTTAGCTGAACTCAGCTCAATCTTGGCTTGGTTTGAGGAATTTGCTCAGCCCCTGCTAACAGAACTGCTGTTGATGCAGTGCCAAACGCTGTTGGCAGAGGGATTTACAAATGCTGTTCGTCATGCCCATAAAGGACAGGTGACTGAAACGCCTATCGAAATTGAAGTGGCGCTGTCTAACACCGACATCACAATGCGAATTTGGGATTCTGGCGCACCATTTGACCTATCAGCCAAAATGAGGAGCTTGCCTGCCCAAATTGACACTGATGCTGTAGGTGGGCGTGGGCTAAAGCTTCTAGAGAAGATTGCAGATCGGGTCAGCTATGAGCGGGTAGAAGACGATCGCAACTGCCTGGTAATCATCAAAAAGCTTACAAGGGAGCATTCACCTCCGCTCAACGCTGAGCGCAAATTCCTCCAGTAGCCTCTGGCTCTGCTCTTTCTGGTCTTTAGATATGGCGTAGCCTCTGATTTTGCAAGTAAGTAATATTGCTTAGAACGTTCGGTTCAAGCGATAGATCATTGAATTCAGGTTGACTGACGAGGAAATGCTACTGAGGGCAGCCTCGGCTTTTTTGCAAATATTGATCAAAAGATCCCCAACAAGCCCATAAATCTCAGCAAATAGGGCGGATGCGTCCTTCAGCCAGCGAATAACGTTAAAGTTTCGGGTTATTCACATGAAGGGTAAATTGGTTGTTTCTTCTGTTGCGCTGGCAAGTGTCAGCGTTAATCTAACTGCACAGTCGGCATCAGCAGACGAGCTAGAGTGTTACATGCAAGTTGACGGACGAACCATAGACCTGTCTGCGCTCTGTGGCGGCACTCTATCCAACGGTATGGCATTAAGTCGTCCCACTATCACGCTTTTGGCGGTTGCTCCACCTGAAACCATCCGGCAAGAAAGCCGCGCTGATCGATGGCAGAGAGCAGCGGTAGATGTAGCCGCATTAAAGCCTTATTGGAGTGGGCATTGTCGCAGAGGCAATTTACCCTGTGGGACCAGCAAGCCAACTTCTGACACAGCTTACAATAGACCACAGCTCTACCAAATTTATAGGTGAGCCTCTATTCCGGTCAACAGTCCGTTTAGATACAACTAACATGGCGTTCCACGTTTAGATTGAAATTTAAGCGTGGAACGCCATATTAGTTTGAAGCAATCAAACGCTCCGCAAGGCTGAGGCAAGTGAGTTGCCAGTGCGATCGCTTTTCAGGATCAAAAGGCCCGATTCCGGCCGAAGCAGACCTTATAAATAGAGCGATAATTAAGAGCAACATTGCTGTTGCTAAGTCGGGATGACAGGATTTGAACCTGCGGCATCCTGCTCCCAAAGCAGGCGCGCTACCAAGCTGCGCTACATCCCGATGCTACGATGTTCTATTCTATGACAATTTGTACAGAATAACACATTATTAATTTTCTTCTTGATTCTAGCTAACGATCTGCGCTTAAGACAAAGTCTGTAACCACAAGATTTTTGCATCGCGTCTGAATGGTGAAGCTTTGGAGCTGGAGCCCTGTTGAAATCTGCCACAGAAACCTGATACAACTCTCTGGTACCGTTCTTCATCCCCCTATCCTCCTCAGGAGTCTTTGTGAATGCACTACTAATTGCCGGCACAGATACAGGTGTCGGAAAGACGATCGTTACCACGGCACTTGCTGCCTACTGGCAGCGCTACTATGCCCCAGAGCGGTTAGGAGTCATTAAGCCTATCGAGTGTGGCACTGAAGCAGAAGCCGATCGCTACACGGCTCTCTCCCTCTCGCAATCCCCCGAATCTCTTAACCCCATCCAGCTGACTGTTCCCCTTGCGCCGCCGATCGCCGCCGATCGCATGGGCGAACCGATTCGGCTAGAAATCGCTTGGCAGCAGTTTGAAGCCCTCAGCCAGCAGCGTGATTTTGTGTTGGTTGAAAGTACAGGTGGTTTGGGATCGCCAATCACACATGAGACAACAATGGCAGATCTAGCATGGGATTGGCGCTTGCCGACCGTATTGGTTGTGCCGGTGCGATCCGGTGCGATCGCCCATGCCGTTGCAAATGTAGCGCTGGCGCAGCAGGCTCGCGTTCATCTCAAAGGAATTATTCTTAACTGCGTTGAACCTTGTTCCCTCCAAGCGCAAGAAGACTGGATGCCGATCGACTTGATCCAAGTGCTCACCCAAAAGCCCGTCCTCGGCTGTATTCCTCACCTGAGCGACCCTACCGATCTCAAAAAGCTGGTGCAGGTTGCCTCTAACCTAGAGCTGGAGCGGCTGATTCCGCTGGTTAGCTTGCCCTGATTTTACCGAGCATTGGGGTATGGCGTTGGGGTATGGAGAGCCTGCCACCTACTTTCGGACGGTACTCTAAAGAAAATAACCTTAACGCCAATTACCATGTCTTTTCCTACCCTTTCTCCAGAACTAACCAACGTCCGTTTAGAGATTCGGAATCTGCAGCCTCAGCTTGTGGAATGGCGACGAGCGCTACACCAAAAGCCCGAACTTGGGTTTCGCGAAAAAATAACGGCAGCCTATATTGATCGCCAGCTCACCGAGTGGGGGATCGAACACCAAACTGGCATAGCCGAAACAGGTATTGTTGCGGTAATTCCCGGCCGCGAACCTGGCCGTGTGTTGGGCATCCGAGCTGATATGGATGCGCTACCCATTCAAGAAGCGAATCAGGTTCCCTACCGATCGCAGCATGATGGCATGATGCATGCCTGCGGACATGATGGGCATGTGGCAATTGCGCTGGGCACTGCTTATTACCTGTCTCGTCATCCTGACTTTGCTGGAACCGTGAAAATTCTCTTTCAGCCCGCTGAAGAAGGACCCGGTGGCGCAAAGCCGATGATTGAGGCAGGTGCACTCCGCAATCCGGATGTAGACTCGATCATTGGGCTGCACCTCTGGAATAATCTGCCGCTGGGGACGGTTGGTGTTCGGGATGGGGCAATGATGGCAGCGGTGGAAGTATTTGATTGCACCATTCAAGGGAAAGGCGGGCATGGGGCGATGCCTCACCAGACTGTTGATCCGATTGTCATCAGCGCCCAGATTGTCAATGCCTTCCAAGCGATCGTCTCTCGCAATGTCGATCCGCTTAAGTCTGCTGTAGTGACAGTTGGCTCACTCCATGCGGGGCATGCGCACAACGTCATTCCCCATACCGCCACTCTGCAAGGTACAGTCCGCTATTTTGACCCCGGTTTGGACGGCTTCTTTAAGCAGCGGGTTGAGGAAATCATTGCAGGCATATGCCAGATGCATGGCGCAACTTACAGCCTGGAATACCAAGCGCTCTATCCGCCCGTAATTAACGATCGGCAGCTTGCCGGACTGGTGCGAGCGGCGGCAGAAACCGTCGTGGAAACGCCTGCCGGAGTCGTGCCAGACTGCCAAACGATGGGCGGCGAAGATATGTCTTTCTTTCTTCAGGAAGTACCGGGCTGCTATTTCTTCCTGGGTTCTGCCAACGCTGCCAAAGATCTGGCTTATCCCCATCACCATCCCCGCTTTGATTTTGATGAAACGGCACTAGCAATGGGCGTTGAGCTATTTGTCCGATGTGTGGAAAAATTCTGCTAAACCGCTCGCGATCGCGGCATTTTGGCTTTTGGCTACTGCAGCTAGATCGGCAGATTTACTTAATAGCAATAGCTAGAGGTAGGAATTGAAACGGGCTAAGATGCGGCATTCACAGCCGCATGAGGTCAGCGATGGCGACTGCTGAAAGACGACCAGATAGAATGGGAAACGCTGCCCAATGCCATAAAACAAGCCCTATTGAACAAACAGCGATCGTCGGCTCGATCGGGTCAGTCTTCTCCTTTAATCCACAAGTCTTCTGTGTTTGCCGCCTCTACCTCTACTTCCAGTCAATCTAAGGCTGACTCCAGTTCTGCCCAGCCGAGCAAACCACCCACTAGTTCAACCGCCGAGCCGGTGGCACATCTAGCCCTACGAGATGAGGCAAGAGGCAGAGAATTATTTGGCTGGGATGATCTGCTCTACGATTCACGTTTTCCTAAGTAATCGTTTTCCTAAGTAATCGCGGCTGCAGTGTTACTGTCAGCATTAGAAATCTTCAGATCCAACATCAAATAGGGGGAGGCATGAAGTGCCTCCCCCTATTTAACATCAGCTATAAAATGCCACTAAACCAAACACAACATGCAGCTTCTCTACGGAGATTTGGCCTGCAGCTCTGCCGGGCGGATGGAAAGCTGCTGAGTGCTATTGCCCCGGCGGACTGTGATTCGTAAAGTTTGCCCCACCTGAGTTCGGTCGACCAGATTCTGCAGGCGATCGGCAGCCGCAATGTCTTGTCCATCAATTTTTGTGATTACATCACCGCGTCGAATGCCGCCTGTTGCCGCAGGCGAATTGGGCACAACGCCAATCACTAACGCCCCATTTACCTCGGGTAGCGTCACTGTTGCGTTTGGATCGCTGTTGTTTTGCTTTGCCAAGTCTGGGGTGAGGGTGGCGATCTGCACACCTAGATAGGGATGCGAGACTTGTTCACCCCGAATCAGCTGCGGCATAATCTCTTTAGCTTTGTTGATGGGAATTGCAAAACCAATGCCCATCGCATTAGCGCGAATTGCCGTATTGATGCCAATCACTTCGCCTTGTTCGTTGAGCAAGGGACCTCCAGAATTACCCGGATTGATTGCTGCATCTGTTTGGATGAAGTCAAGCCGTTTATCAGGAATGCCTGCCACGGCGCTAGAGCGGTTGAGGGTGCTGACAATGCCTAGCGTCACAGTGTTATCTAGACCCAGCGGATTGCCCACCGCGATCGCCCAATCGCCAACTTGCACCTGATCGGAGTCACCCAGCGGTGCGATCGTTTTCTCGGGCAGGTCGATCTTTACCACTGCCAAATCTGTGACTTCATCTGCGCCTAGCACTTTGCCTTCAACGCTGCGCCCATCTGTTAGCGTGACCGTAACGCGATCGGCTTGCGCTACGACGTGGGCATTTGTCAAAATCGTGCCGTTTTCATCCACCACAAAGCCTGACCCTTGTCCTTCTAGCCGCTCTTCGTAAGGAGCCATTGGGGCATCACTGCCAAAGAAGCGCCGGAAGAAAGGATCATTGAAAACTGGGTCAGGGTTGCGCGTAATGGTGCGCTCGGTGTTGATCCGGACAACCGCATTGCCGACCCGCTCCACGGCTGCCGATACAAAGCTGGTGCTGCGGCTAATTGGCGCTTGCGCCACGACTGTACCAGAAGACGAATGAATTGGGGTAGGCTGTAGCGAGGTTGCCCACACAGGAAATTGAAGCGAGCTAAGGGCGAGAACTGCCCCTAAAACAGCTGCAAGAATGGGTGCAAAGATGCGCGTGATCATGGGTCGTCACTCTCGAAGGACATGAATCGCTGCGGTGCTTCTGTCATTAGCATCGCTGCTTTGAGATTTGCTATGTAGCGCTTCGCGCTCAAATGAAGGATGTTTTTTGTGGTGCGCCACAAAAAACCTGTACCTCACGCGATTGAGAATCGCTATAGATTTAATTCTAGGTAGACAGAGGAATAAGCTGGCAAGGGCGGGAAGGTTCGGTTAGCCCTCCACGGTTGGGCATGGTTAGTCTATAGTTGAGCGATGCTGCGCTAAGCTTCAACGATGCGGAAGATGGGGGTTCACTGCGGCAGATCTTGCTTGGCGGCAGGCTGGATCGATCGATGCCACTCTATTTCACTGGAGCTGGCGATCGCCTCTAAATCGATAATTCGCTCTTTGAGTTGTCTAATTTGCTCAGCTGCTTCCATGCTAGGCTGGGCGCTTTTCATTGAATTCCATACTACCACCGTACTCACCGCCGCCGCCAGCAGGGCGAGCGAAATGGTCGTGCCTTGGCTGCCTTGATGCGGTTCGTTAGTTAACGACAGACAAATTGCCAACATCCCCGTCGTGCAGCCCCAAATGATGGCAGTTGCAGAAAGGCGGATATCGCGCTTGACGGATTTCTCTTTAGGAAAAGGCATAAACTCTATTGGGCAAGCTTTACAGAGAGCAATTTTGACTGGAAATAGACTGATGCGGTATCGCACCCGATTGGGCAATCAAGACGATCCTACCTTGAGCATCTGTAATCCAGCCTTGCGCTTCAGCGATCGCCTCAGGTTGAGTCGTGGGAAGAGGAATTTCAGCAGGGGCGGGCTGCTCTGTTGCCTGAGCCATCGGCAAAGTTGCCCATCCTACCAGCACCCCACTGGCTTGGACATCGGTAGGGCTGGGCGGCAATCCCCCGCGCCCCGTGACGACAAATTGATTGAAGCTGTCTTCGGTGCCGCAGCCTTCTGCAACCTGTTGGGTCCGATCGAGTACCTCCGCAGGTAGTTCAATCAGTCCTTGGCTGGGGTCGGTGTCTGGGGTATTGACCTGCACCACGCCACTAAATTCTGCTCCCCTCGCAGAGGTTGCAGTAATATCGCTTTCGAGAGTTGCTTGCTGACGGGAATCGATCCCAAATAGCCCCTGAGCGTCGATAATGACTTGCCCACCAAAATCATTAATCGCATCTGCAGTGATATCGCTGTTTCCCTGGGCCGCAATGAAATTGGTATCCAAGCGGATGTTTCCTCCCTGCGCTTCTGAGGTTGCATTCGTTTCAATCCGGCTTTGATTGTTTAGCGTCAACAGGGGAGATTGCACTGTAATGTTTCCTGTGGCTTGGTTTTGGGGCGTATCTGCACCTGTGTTGGCGCTGAGGCGAGCCCGATCGAGGCTAACTGCCCCGGCCGCCACGGTTAAGTTGCCTGCTTGCCCTTGGGGGCTGCTGACTGTGAGGTTTGAGCGATCGTTGAGAACCAGTTGCCCGGCCTCCACAGCTAAGCTGCGAGCCGTACCGCCACCAGTCGCCTCTACGGATAAACTGCTGCCTTGCTCAAGCTGCACCAAACCTGCTGCTTCGATTTGCAAGCTACCCGCCTGTCCGCTGTTGGTTGAGGCAGAAATGCGGCTGCGATCGAGCTGCAGTGTATCTGAAGTGTTCACCTCAACGTTGCCGCCGCGTCCCGATCGGGTTGTTGCAGAAATGCGACTATCGTTTAGAGAAATATTTGCAGCGTTCAAGCTAATATTACCGCCGCGTCCCGATCGAGTTGCCGCAGAAATCTCAGCGTTGTCTTGTAGTCGTAAGCGATCGGCAGTAATTCGCATATCTCCACCTTGAGTCGAGCGCGTTCCTGCTGAGAGACTGGCACCATTACTCAAGTCGATCTCTTCAGCGGTAATGCTCATCGTGCCAGCCCTGCCTGTTCCGGTGCTGCTGGCGGTCAGGTTGGCGCCCCTGTCCAGCCTGAGCTGTTGTGCTTGGATGGTAATATCTCCACCGTCGATCGCCTCTCCGCTTTCGGCGGTTGTACTGGCAGACAGGCTGGCTCGATTGCTCAGGGTAAGGGAATCCGTCGTAATGCGGATATTGCCGCCTTGTCCTTTGCCAATTTCGCCAACTTCGGCAAAAATACCGCTGGGCACTTGCCCATCGCGGCTGCTGCCATCTATAGCCATGCGATCGGCGCTTAGATTAATACTGCCTGCCCGTCCCTGCCCAAATGTATTAGCAAACAGCCGCGCTCCATTGGTAATCGAGAGTGAATCTGCGGTAAGCTGCAGTGTGCCACCACGCCCTTGAGCATTAGGTTCCACAGTTAAAGCCGCAACGCTACTGCCCGCTACCGGATTGGGAAGCGTTCCATCAAACACAATCCTGCGGGCAGACAAGCTGATATTCCCTGCATTCCCGCGTCCCTGTGTAGTTGTCACCAGCTCACCGCCATTGGTGACTGAGAGGCGATCGGCGAAAATGCGAATACTGCCGCCTTGCCCCTGCCCATTAGATGCCACGACGCTGGAAATACTGCTGGGATTGAAGTCTGGCTGAACGGGTTCTAGGGCAAAGCCATCGATCAAGACGCGATCGCGGGCAACAATCAGCAGATTGCCGCCATTGCCGATACCGCCTGTGGTGGCATCGAGGTTAGCACCGCTGCGGATTGTCAGTGACCCCACGTCCAGCCGAATGCTGCCTGCATTGCCAATGCCAGCAGTGCTAGCCTGCAGTTCGGCGCCATTGCTTAGCGAAACTGTGTCAGCACTCAATCGGATAGTCCCTCCGTTTCCTTCGGACGTTGAATCAGTTAGGGTGAAGATGCCACTCCGCAGGTCTTGGGTTCGATCACTGCCTTCGTCAAACACCACTCCATCGAAAGAAACCCGACCGCGGGCTCTTATCTCCACATCGCCCGCATCCCCCTCTCCGCTGCTCTGTGCCAGAATGGCTGCCCCATTGCTAACGGAGAGCCGATCCGTAGAGAGCCACACCGTGCCGCCCTGCCCAACGCCATTGCGATAAACCGCAGCACTGATTGCGCTGCGGTAGCGTGCTTTTGGGGTAATGGCAATGCCGTCTAGCACCACCCGATCGCCAGCGTTGAGAATGACATCGCCCGCATCTCCGCGTCCGTCTGTTCCTGCATTGATGCTGCCGCCATTTGTGACGAAAACTTCGTCGGCTGTGATTTGAATATCATCACTTTGCCCCACACCGCTGCCAATTACCTGAGAGCGGATGGCGCTGACCTCTTGTCGGGTTGGGCTGTAGCCATCCACAGAAACCCGATCGCCAGCAGTGAGCGTAATCCTACCTGCATTGCCCTGCCCCGCCGTAAATGCCAGCACTTCACCCCCATTGGAAAGCTGGATCGAGCCGCGATCGGCAGTGATGCGAATATCGCCCCCCTGTCCGCGGGCATTGTAAAACACAAAGGTAAGGGCATTGCTGGAGCGCCCGCCTGCTGCTGGCGTGGCTCCCTCAAACAACACTTGCTCGTGGCCCACAATCTCGATGTCGCCAGTATTGCCTTGCCCAAACGAGAAAGCGCTAATTGCCGCTGCATCCCTCACTGCAACCGAATTGGCGCGAATCCGAATATCGCCGCCTTGCCCTTGGGCAGTGTTATATACGATGCTGACGACCCCGCTCGATTGAATTTCATTCTCTCCAGACGGAACAAATCCATCAAGCAGGACGCGATCGCGAGCCACAATTTCGATATCCCCCGCATTGCCGCGTCCAAAGGTGCTGCTCTCCACGATTGAGCCGCCCGAGACGAGCAGCGAGCCTGTCGTGATCCGAATATTGCCATTGTTTCCGATCGTTTGCGGTACTGGATATCCAACCTGATTGATGATTTGGCTGCGGTCGCTGAGGCGAGTGGCTCCAGTGGCGTTGAGGACAATCTCTCCCGCCTGACTGCCGCCCACCCTCTCTGTAAAAGCGTTTCCGGACTGTAGACTACTGCCGCCTGAAATATTGAGATCGTCTGCGTAAATGGCGATGTTGCCGTTGTTCGCCGCTCTGACATCCAGCTCAGAGTCGTTTGCAATCGACACATCTGCCCGTGGCAAACTATCCGGAAAACTAAGGTTGAGCTGAGTGTCGTCTGCAGTAATGCCCACAACTCCGGGCGCGATCGCCCCACCCAGTTCAATTCCTCCCCCCAGTGCCCTCAGCGTGCTGCCTTCGAGTCTGACTTGCCCGCCTACCAGCGCTAAAGTTCTCCCATCTGGTACCTGTAAGTTAGCGGCGCGATTGACGATAGCAGGGTTGGCAGTCGTAATTTGGTTGAACAGCAGTGCCGATGGGCTAACGGTTAGCAGCGGTGAAGGGGCAGCAGCTGAGGCAGCAAAGAAGCCCTGCGTGCCAAACTGAATAGCGGTGGCAGTGGTACCCACAAATGAACCGCCGACATCTAAACGAGCATTGCGCCCAAACAAAATACCGTTGGGATTCATTAGAAACAAATTGGCGGTGCCTTCTGCTCCCAGCGTCCCCAAAATATCGGATGGATCGCTACCCGTCACCCGGCTCAAGATATTCTGCACCCCGTCTGGCGCGGCAAATACCGCCGCTCGACCCTCTGGCACATTGAACTCAGAGAAGCTGTGAAACAGATTTGCTCCGTTCTGGGGGCGAGTGCCGCCGATAATGCGATCGGTAGTGGCATTGATCGATTCTACTCGGCTTCCGGCAGTGCTATCGGGGGTTAAGTTCAACTGTGCCTGCATCGGTTTTGCAGTCAGTCCAATCGCCGCAATCAGACCTCCCAAACCCAAGCAAGTTTTGACGAACTGGTGAGACTGCATCTTGATGTTTGCTGTTGCAACTGTTGAAAGCACTATAGTATTATTCGGCGGCTCAGGCGCAATTGTTAAGCAGTCAGCAAAAGAACTAGCGCTGCTCATCCATTTTTGTCTTCAGATTATCCTTTCAGATTGTGTTTATAGCGTTCAAACGGTGCCCAATTCAATCGAGGAGTAAGTTTCTCCAATCTCGACGATCGTGAGCCAGTTTTAACCAGCTATGATGAATTCGCTCGCCCTCAGGCTGAACTCATCAAACGTTTGGCAGATATGGCGCTGCGCGTGTGTCAGGACATATTTCTTGTGTAAAAGCCCCACGTAGCGGGGCTTTTACACAAGAAATATTGTATTCTGGGCGCGCAGCGGCGTACTATGATTAAACTCACAGTTAAACAAGAAATCTGTTTGCTGTCAGTGTATGGTGAAGTATATTTTACGTACTCAAGCAAATGAATCACAAAAAAGACTGCCTGAACACCTAGAAACCAATAACAGCTGTATTAATTCAGCAATTGATTCAAACCAATTGATTGACTCTGCCTTGGTTAATAAAATCTCTAAAGCAATGCAGATATTGCTATTCTGTAGTAAATAGTAAATTGATGCTTCAAGGATTGATAGTAATCCCAACAATCTGTCTATCTTCAGTACTGGGATGCCTTAAGCTATGCAGAAGCAGGAAGAGCACGAGCAGTGAGAGACAGCCTCAATCATCCTTCTTGCTCATCCTGCAGTGATTTAATCAACAGCAGCGACTGAGTTCGGTAGCCGAGTTTTCGGTACAGGCTCAAGGCAGGCTGATTATCTGCAAAAACCTGTAGCCCCATCTGTCGATCGCCTCGCTCAACTGCCCACCGCTCGCCTAGCTGCATCAAAGCCACACCAATCCCCTGCCGACGGTGAGCGGGGTGGACATACAGCAAGAAGATATAGCCATGGCGATCTCCAGTCACTTGATTAATCGCATTGCCCAGCCATAGAGCGGCAATCGGTGCCTCAGAACTAGCGGCTGTTACCCACCAGAGCGGCGTATCCTTGGAGAGGTATTGCTCAACGGTTTGGGCAAGGTGAGCAAAGGTTTGCTCAGGATAGAGTTCCTGGTAAGTCCGCTGCATAAACTTCACCAGTAAAGCTCGATCGAGTCCAGAACCCGATCGCAGTTGGTAGCCCGGTAAAAGATCCATCAGGCAGCGCAATGAATGTAGCTAGATCCGTGGTGCTGGGCTAGCATCGATGGGCGGTAGCCCTTTCACCAGCTTTTCTAGCATGGGCATTTCTGAGTAGGGCGGCAAATCTGCAACTGCATCGTCATTTAGCCTATCTAGAGCCTGTGCGGCTTTGTCGCTGGCTTCGATCGGCGCAGGCGCTGCCATATCTTGGGGCAAGAAAATACGAGCGCTGACGGCAACCAGCGCTAATGAGAAGATCAAAACGACGATAAGGGGTGCAATATATTGACGAAAAATAGCCATAGGAACACTATGATGAGGTGAATTAAGGCTCTTTCAAGATTTGTAAAGCTATCCTCTCATCCTATCGTGAATTGCAGTGAGGAAACTGCCCAAAAGGGGTAAGTTTGCTGCAGGAGACCGCTTAGGATAGAAGTGCTTAGTATAGGAAGTAACGATGGCGGTAGAATGCGCCATCCCACCTCGATCGGCTCCCACAATTCTTCACGCGACTGTAGTTAATGCTCTATCTCAAAGATCTGGTTTACCACCCTGCGGCAACGCCTACGGCCATCCTCAAATCCATCAATCTCGAACTTGCCCCTCAGGAATTAGGGCTGATTGTGGGACCTAGCGGCTCTGGCAAAAGTACGCTTTTAGAAATTTTGGCAGGGCTAGCGCAAAAGACCGCAGGAAAGATCGCCTGGCGCGATCAGGAGCTAACGCCCGACCAGCTACAGCAGTTGGGTGGGCTGGTGTTTCAGTTTCCAGAAAGACATTTTTGCGGTCACACAATTTTGGAGGAGCTGCGGCTGGGGCATCCGGAGCTGGGCAAAGAGAAGATCGATCGCGCCTTAGAGGCAGTCAGGCTCTCGCATGTGTCGCTTAGCTCTTCACCACGATTGCTCAGCGGAGGGCAGCAGCGGCGTTTGGCGTTGGCAGTGCAGCTAATCCGCCAGCCGTTTCTGCTGCTGCTAGATGAACCTACGGCAGGGCTAGATTGGTCAATGCGGAAGCAGCTGATTTCGCTGCTGGCTGAGCTGAAAAAAGAATGGAGTTTGCTGGTGGTCTCCCACGAACCAGGCGAGATGATCACAATCGCCGATCGCTGCTGGACGTTGAACCACGGAGAGCTAGCTGCAGTCGATCCGGCAGTGTTTGCCCAAAAGCAGACCGCACCGCAGGGTTAGAACCAGTGGAAAACAGCCCCGTGGAAAACAGCCCCGTGGAAAACAGCCCCGTGGAAAACAGACTAGAGCAAGAAGTCGTATTGCCGCAGCCGCTAGACTGCTGGCAGCAAACTCTACACTGGCAGCCCAGTCCTGTTCAGCAGCAGCAGTTTCAGCGGCTGTATACGCAAGTTTTGCAGGGCAACCGCCAGCTTAATCTGACACGCATCACTCAACCAGAAGAATTTTGGGAGAAGCACCTGTGGGATTCGCTGAGTGGGATTAAGCCTTGGTTAGGAGAAGGCAACGAGCAGGAAGTAGAGTCAGCTTCAGCTTCAGCTTCAGCTATGATGCCAGCGCATTCAGTGCCTTCAGACTGTAAAGCGATCGACATTGGTACAGGTGCGGGCTTTCCGGGCATACCGATCGCCATTGTGCAGCCTGCGTGGACGGTGACGCTATTGGATTCAACTCGCAAGAAAATGGCATTTGTGGAAGGGCTGCTGGCTGAGCTAGGGCTTCAGAATTGCCGGACGGTGAGCGATCGGGTGGAGCAGGTGGCGCATCAGCCCCAGCATCGGCAGGCTTACGATCTGGTGACGCTGCGGGCAGTAGCATCGGCGGCGGCTTGTGCAGAGTATGCCCTACCCCTGCTGAAGGTGGGCGGCATCGCGGTGCTATATCGAGGACAGTGGGCTGAAGAGGAGGCGATCGGGCTGCAGGCGGCTTTGGCGCTACTGGGCGGGAGAGTACTGGCGGTGGAGGCGTTTAGAACGCCGCTGAGCAGTGGGGAGCGGCACTGTCTGTACATCCAAAAAGAAAAGCTGACCGCGCCGGAATTTCCCAGGGCGATCGGCGTAGTGACTCGTGTCCCTTTGGGCTAGCCGCTACTGGAGCTGCTCTAGCTCGTACCAGAAGTGTAGCCAGGGGATCTGCGGGGTTCCTGCAAACTGGGCATCGTGAATTCCGGTAATTGTCCAGGTTTCGTCGGTCTGCTGAGCAGTGTCGATCGCCAAAAACGCAACCTCTAATCGTTGTGCGGCTGCTAGCGCGATCGCAGCGATCTCTTCCTCATCCTGGACAGTCAACCATTTCAGCGGATCGTCTGCTTCCCAGAAATAGCCATAGGTGAGGATGGTTTGCCTGTAGAGCAAGACGCGAAAAATTCGTCCCAGCGGCAAGCCATCTGGGTCCATTTGGCTATGGCGTAACTTTGCCTGTTTGCGGACGGCTTCCCAGGTGAGGGCAGCGGCAGGCAGAAGTCCCTGCAGCTTGGCAGCAGCGCCATCGAAGCTCTGGGCGAGGGCATGCTGGGCAGGTGTGTTGAGCAGGCGGATATTTTTAGCGAGGGCGGCTTCGTAAACTGTGCTGTAGCGGTCGAGGCTAGGAGGCGGAGCCATCCAGATTCCCGATATGACTTCGGCTTGGGCAGGAATGACAGCGACGGGATCTGAGTCAGCGGCGATCGGGTAGCTGGGAAAGCCTAAAATCTGGGCAACGTCTACAGCAACGCTTACGCCTGACAAATCGGCTGAGTTAGCATCTGCAAGCTGGCTCAAAACGATCATGCTGTCTCCTCTGAACTGCCTATCTCTGAACTGCCTATGTTTGAACTGCCTGTCTCTGAACTGCCTATCCAGGTCAGAATCTGCGCGTTCACGAAGTCGGCGCATTCATCGTAGGGGCAATGACCAGCGTTCGAAATCTCGACCAGCTTGAGGTTGGGATGCAGCCCCACAAGCTGCCGCCCCCAGCTCAGCGGAATCACCCGGTCTTTTTCGCCCCACAGCAGCAAGATCGGCACGTTCACCTGCGGCAGTAAATCTTTTGTATTGAGGCTGTAATCTAGCCGAGTGCGGGCTTTGGAGAGCCGGTAGAAGGCTCTTGATGCACCCCGATCGCGTCCCGGCAGCAGGAAGCTTTCGATCAGCTCTTCAGTGATTCGCTCTGGATCGACGTATACCGCTTTGAGGATCGATCGCACCACACCGGGACGCCGCACCAGCCGAAACAGCGGACGAATGATCAGCGGCGACGTAAAGAAGCTCTCAATCTCGCCCACTAGCCGCTGCATCCCGTTGGACAGCAGTTCCTGACGAGCGGCGGGCAGCGTCAGCAGCACCAAGTGTTTCACCATCGCCGGATAAGCTACGCTGGCGCTAAGAGCAACCAATGCCCCCAGCGAATGACCGACTAGAGCGATCGGCTCTCGAATAAAGGTGCGCCAAAATTCATACACCAGATCAACCCACAGTCCCACTTTGTAGGCGGTATCTACCTTTTCTGATGCGCCAAACCCTACCAGATCCAGGGCATAGACCGTATGCGACTGGCTCAGCGGCAGAAGATTCTCTTGCCACTGCGTCAGCGCTGCCCCAAAGCCGTGTAGCAGCAGAATGGGCGGCTTGTTGCTGGGGCGAGCCGCCCGGATGAAGGTATAGCGCACCTGCCAGCCGCGCCACACCCAGTCGCGCTGTGCGCCCAATCGTGAGGGTTGAATTTGCGTCATTGGTGCATTGCTCCATGAACAGTGGGTACTCTGGAAGGGATATTGCTGCCTCTGGAGATGGAGCGGAGGGTGCCGAGTGCATCTTCCACCCCAGCCATCCCATAGCAAGCAATGTCATGAAGGTTTATAGCGGGGGGAGTTATCCCTGCAGTCTTTGCACCCGCTAATGGCTATTATCGTGGATGCATCTACCTGCGATCGCTTATGAGCTTTTGTATCAGTCCGCGCTGTGCTCAGCCTGACCATCCTCGAAATGATGGCAGCCAGTTTTGCCAAAGCTGCGGCTCTGAACTGCTGCTGCTGGGGCGCTATCGGGTGATGCGGTTGATTAGCGACAAGAGCGGCTTTGGGCGGGTTTATGAGGCGTTCGATCGCAGCACCCCGAAAATCCTTAAGGTGCTGAAGGAAACGCTGAGCCACAACGCCAAAGCGGTCGCGCTATTTCAGCAGGAGGCGGTCGTCCTTAGCCAATTGCCGCATGCAGGAATTCCGGCGATCGAACCCCAGAGCTATTTTCAGTTTCAGCCGCGCAACCTAGTCGATCCACTCCACTGCATCATCATGGAGAAGATCGATGGACCTAACCTGCGCGAATGGATGCGGCAGCAGGGGCAGCACCCGATCAGCGAGAAGCAGGCGCTGAACTGGCTGAAGCAGCTAGCTGAGATTTTGCATCTGGTGCATCAAAAAAATTATTTCCATAGGGATATTAAGCCAGAGAATATTATGCTGCGATCGTCTGGGCAGCTTGTGCTGGTGGACTTTGGTGCAGCGCGGGAGATGACGTTTACCTATCTGGCGCAGTTGGGTAAGTCGGGAGAAATTACGCGCATTAGTTCGGCAGGCTACACGCCGCCAGAGCAGGAGAAGGGGCAAGCCGTTCCTCAGTCTGATTTTTATGCGCTCGGCTGCACGTTTATTTACCTGCTGACGGGCAAACCGCCCACCAACAGCGATATTTACAGCTCGCTCAACAACGAATTCTACTGGCGCAAATATGCCCCACATGTGTCACCGCAGTTTGCCAGCTTCATCGACAAGCTGGTGGCTCCGAGAGCCAGCGATCGCCCCAAAAGTACACAAGACATTCTGACCACGCTCAGCCAAATTGAGGCAGAGCTGGCGCAAATTCCCTCTATCCCGCCTGTCACCCAAATTCCCAAGCATACTCTGCCGCCCGCTCCCACGCAGCTTCAGGCAGGCTCTACTGGCGCTTCCACTTCCAGCAGCAGTGACAGTTCTGGCAGGGGTAGCTCTCGCAGGCTATGGCTCTGGGGTGGAGCTATAGCCCTCCTCGCGGCAGCGGGCTATGGCTCTTGGCATTCCTACTCGCTACAGCAGCTAAGCCCCAGGATCGAGCAGGCATCGCTGATTCGTTCGCTAGACGGACACAGCAGCTTTATCAATGCGCTGGCGATCTCCCCGGATGGCAAAACCCTGATCAGCGGCAGTGCCGATCAAACCATTAAAGTTTGGGACGCTGCAACTGGCGCAGAGCTGAAGACCTTGAGCGGACACACTAGCTTTATCAATGCGCTGGCGATCTCCCCAGACGGCAAAACCCTGGCTAGTGGCAGCGCCGATCTAACGGTTCGCATCTGGGATCTGGCAAGTGGTAGCCTGCTTGCTACCCTAAGCGGACATAAAGGCTTCGTTAATGCCTTACACTTCAGCCCGGATGGGCAAACCTTGGCCAGCGGCAGCGCTGACAAAACCATCAAACTCTGGGAGCTTGCTACGGGCAAAGAGCTGCGTACGCTCAACGGTCACACGGGCTTCATTAATTCGCTAGACATCAGCCCCGCTGGGCAAACCCTTGTCAGCGGCAGCACCGATCAGACGATCAAAGTTTGGGAGCTTGCTACGGGCAAAGAGCTGCGTACGCTTAGCGGACACGCGGGCTTCGTCAACACGGTTCTGATGGGAACCGATGGACAAACTATCCTCAGCAGTAGCACCGATCAAACCATTAAAGTCTGGAGTCTTGCCACTGGCGAAGTCCTCAAAACGCTGACTGGGCACACGGGTTTTGTCAATCCGCTTGCTCTCAGCTCCAATGGGCAAACCCTCGTCAGCGCTAGTGCCGACCAGACTATCAAGATCTGGAACCTCACCACAGGTACAGTGACTCACACGATCAACTGCGGCGTAGACCTCAAACATTTTGTGGTCAGCCCAGACTGGCAGACGATCGCCAGCGGCAGCGGCAGCAAAACAATTCGACTGTGGCACCTGACGAAGTAGCGCAAAAAAGCGTTTGTAGCATCGAGCTGTATCTATCTGCCTCTAAGCTCTCCGCGCTATAGTAGTAGACCGGAAGGATTAGCGGCTGACCCCATGCGCGATCGCAGCTGCGTCTCGCACAGCAGCCTCCTTAAACGTTCTATTGCTTTACCTTTCAGGAGTTTGCTTGTGACCCAAACTAATCTGGATTTCTTAACAAAAACTGATCCGGCTGTAGCAGGTTTGATTCAGCAAGAGCTGCAGCGACAGCGCGATCACCTAGAGCTAATTGCCAGCGAAAATTTTACCTCGGCAGCCGTGATGGCGGCCCAAGGCTCTGTGTTGACGAATAAGTATGCAGAGGGGCTGCCCAAGAAGCGCTATTACGGCGGCTGTGAGTTTGTGGATCAAGTGGAGCAGTTGGCGATCGATCGCGTGAAACAGCTATTCGGAGCAGCCCATGCCAATGTGCAGCCTCACTCGGGGGCACAGGCAAACTTTGCGGTGTTCCTGTCGCTGCTGGAACCGGGTGACACGATCATGGGTATGGATTTGTCGCACGGCGGACACCTGACTCACGGCTCACCCGTTAATGTGTCGGGCAAATGGTTTAAGGTGCAGCACTACGGGGTCAACCCAACCACCGAGCAGCTCGACTTTGACCAAATCCGCGATCTGGCGCTGCAGCATCGTCCTAAGCTGCTAATCTGCGGCTATTCTGCCTATTCCCGCGTGATCGACTTTGAGAAGTTCCGGGCGATCGCCGATGAGGTTGGCGCATACCTGCTGGCAGATATCGCTCATATCGCCGGGCTGGTTGCCACCGGGCATCACCCGGACCCCATTCCTCATTGCCATGTCGTCACCACCACGACGCACAAAACCCTGCGGGGACCGCGCGGTGGCCTGATTCTGACGGGCGATGCAGAGCTGGGCAAAAAGCTGGACAAGGGAGTTTTCCCTGGCAACCAGGGTGGGCCGTTGGAGCATGTAATCGCCGCTAAAGCTGTTGCGTTTGGGGAAGCGCTTCAGCCCGAATTTAAGACCTACTGCGGACATGTGATCGAGAATGCCAAGGCGATGGCGGCGCAGCTGCAGGCGCGTGGCTTTAAGCTGGTGTCGAACGGTACAGATAATCACCTGATGCTGGTGGATCTGCGATCGATTGGCATGACGGGTAAGCTGGCAGACCAGCTCGTGAGCGGTGTGAATATCACTGCCAACAAAAACACCGTGCCGTTTGATTCGGAATCGCCGTTTGTGACGAGCGGTCTGCGGCTGGGTTCGCCGGCAATGACGACGCGCGGCATGGGCGTGGAAGAGTTTACCGAGATTGGCAATATCATTGCCGATCGGCTGCTGCACCCAGAAGATGAAACGGTGGCTGAGGACTGCCGTCAGCGGGTGGCGAAGCTGTGTAATCGTTTCCCACTCTACCCGCATTTGAGTGCGGCTGTGCCTGCGCTAGTGTAGGTCACTGGTACATCGTGTAATAGAACAATAAGCGCTGATCGGGACGATCAGCGCTTATTTTCATTTTTTGCTCAACCAAAGCAATTTGCCTTAGCTGATCGGATGAACTTGAAGAAGGTGATTTCTATATTGTGCCTAAAGGGGTGATGCACAATCCGATCGCCGAGAATGAGTGTTGGATTGTACTTGTGGAAACTATGACAACCCAACATACAGGGGATATTGAAACTCCGCTTACCAAGACAATTGAGCAACAGCTTACGCAAGTATAATCAGTGAGCGCAGGCTAACCTACATCCGAGCAGACAGCCGAGAAATCTTGGCGTCTTCTAATAGTCATGAGAACCTGTTGAAAAAACTAGCTCATGCAAATTCTTACTCGATGTAGTGACAAAGAGTTAATGCAATTGGATAGGTCAGAGGATTGAGTTGCATGACCAGCGATCGCGAACAGTATGAGACAATTTTGCAGGGGTTTGTGGGGCGAGTTTTTCGCCGTACGATCGTTTGTAACTCCATCAAATTAAGATTTGAAGAAACAGTGGACACCGCAAATCTGAGCTATATCTGGGTTGATCCGCCTTGGTCGTTCATGCGCCATCATCAGCCGATTACAGCTTCAGATCTCTGTCCTCATTATGAAGCTGCAGACTATACATCAAGATTTCGCAAGTGGTGCAGTCTGTTCTCTGCGCTAGATCAAAGCGTACTGACGGGCTACGAGTTTGCATCCAGCGAAAGCTTGAACTTATTTTTCTCCAATTCCTACCTGCTTTATATCCCGAAGATTGAAGCAGAACTGGAGAGTGACGCTCTTTGGTATTCTCACTGGTATGCAAGCCAAAACAAAAATGTTGGAGTAGATGTCAATGTCTCATGAGGTGTAGCGTTAGAGCCGTTCAACTGGTAACCTCTGTCTAAAACGCATTCAAGAGTATGCCTTTGTAGGGCTTTGTTGCATGAAGAGGTTGAGGATGGGCGACGTGATAGGGTTGAAGTACCAGCAACAATCCTTCAGCGCAATGAGCTACCACATCCGCAACTGGTCTGAGTAT
>NZ_JACXWX010000045.1 GCF_014764505.1 Phormidium tenue FACHB-886 | reverse complement strand
CAGTCGGCACACAGCAATTTTGCGTTCACCGCGTTTGACTGCCTCGATGGCTTTGGTGCGGAGGTCGTAGCTGTAGGGGGCGGACATAAGCAGGTCTCAACGCTCTTTTATCCTCTATATTACCGTCCTATTACTATTACGTAGGGCTATACAATAAACATTTGCGTGAAAAAGGCTGTGTAGTTACCTTTTTCACCCAGATGTTTGATGGTTAGTTTAGCTATGACCTTTGAGGGCTTGTGGACTGAGCCATGGGAGTCTCCTGACACCTCCTCCAGATGAGGGCGATGCTGGATGGTGAGAGGTTGGGAGGCGGAGAGTTTATGTGGGCTTTCGGTTTTCGGCGGGGTGGTTTGAAGGAGGCGATCGCACCAATGCGATTAGCTTGTTTTTCCTAGAAGCTAAAAATCTTAGCGGATTTTCGGTCAGACGGTTTGAAAGATGCGGCATAATTGGACGAACTCTTATTGTTTTTGGTGGGGAGACTGCCTTGTTTGCTATGCGAAAGTTTTTAGGTTCAAAGTGCATACCTTTCGTTGCGCCGCTTGTTGCTGCCACAGTTTGTGCTAGCGCTCTTTCGGTTCATGCTCAGTCTGCAGGAGCACAGTTTTATAGCCCCCCTCCTTTGCCTGATAGCAATGAGGTTTCTGATACGCTTACGGATAAAGATATTCCGACTGGTTTTGGCGGCTTTTACCGGGACTACCGCGTGACGTTTGAGGAAGGCGATCAGGTGGTGATGGATTTGAGCTCGGAAGAATTTGACACAATCATTTCGCTAATTGCACCAGACGGCTCGACTGTGACTGAAAATGATGATGGTCCAGATGGGTCAACGAATTCTCTGCTGTTTGCCCGGATTACTCGCCCTGGTGATTACATTATTCGGGTTAGCCCTTATGCGGGTCAGGGCTTGGGGTCTTTTAATTTAAAGGTGACGCGACTGCGTCCGGTTTAGGAATCGACGGGATCGCCAAAAAGCCAGAGTGCAGCTACCCAGTGGGTAGCTGCACTCTGGCTTTTTGATTCTTGTGCGCGTAGCGCTTATATTGCCTATACGTTAATGCACCTATACGTTGGTGCTGATCTTGGTTTCGGGGCTACGCTCGGCAAAGTAGCGGCTCAGGAAGGTGTTAACAAACGACAGAATGACCGGTCCTAGCAGGAAAGCAATGATACCGCTCACGGAGAAGCCGGGCACAACTAATGATGCTAGCCAGAAGCAAAGACCGTTTACAACTAGCGAGAACGAACCTAAAGTTACGAAGTTGAGCGGCAGCGACAGCGCTGAAAGGGTGGGTCTAATTGTTGAGTTAATTACGCCTACTGCTAAGCCTGCAATAATAGCGGCAGGAAAGGTGGCAACGTCAACGCCGGGAACCACTAAGTCTGTAACCAACAGGCTAAGCGCAGTTGCGATCGTTGTTAGGAGAAAGCCAATCATATTCATAACCTCTGTTTTTCAACTTGTTTTTGGGTAGAACCGTATAGCAGGCTACCTGCCATCCGATTTGTTCAATTCGCGGTTAGCGAAGCTTTACCATGTTCCGGTGCACTCATCTCCGCTTTGGAGAATTCTGGAGATTGCGTATACACCGAGCTGAGCAGCACATCTAAAACGCCAGCTAGCCGAGCTGCCTCGATCGCCTGATGCGTGATCAGATCGCCTACGTTGAGGATAATCTCATCGTTTTCGTTGAGGATGACGCGAGTGACTGGACGACCGACTGCCCCCTTAATCCGCTGCTCTTCTAGGGTGCGGGCACTGCGATCTTGTAGATCGCCGGCAGCTTGTTTCATCTGCTCCCACAGGTTGCGAGCCCCTATTTTTACCTGTGCTGTGCCTTGAGCAAATCGAGTGCTGGTGGAATCAAAGCGGCTGTTCATGGCAAAGGCTGTGCTGTTGGTGCGGTAGCGGAGGGCGGCGCTGGTTGAAAGACCGACTGCGTTCAGCAATTCCCGCTCAACGTGGTAGAGCTTGGCTCGTTCGATAACTGTGTCAGTGACGATTTGACCGGGTGCTGCCACAATGAAGCCACTGCGGGCGCGGACGGTTTGCTGGACTCGACGACCTCTGGTTTCTTCGACTACGGATCCCGCTACTGCACTGTCTGCTCGCGAGGTTATCTGGTTACGCAGTCGCCCACCTGTGGCTCGATAAAGTTCGTCTAGCACGCCTAGCTGCTCTGCGTTCTCGGCAATCAGTGGAGTTACGACCTGCCCGCTGATCGCCACCTTAGTACCACCAGCTGCAGTGACTGTCCACTCTGGCGTTTTACCGATCGCAAAAGCTTTTTGCTGCGTTGGATTGACGACAGCATTGGTGAAGGAAGCCGTTGCACTGCGCCGGGTGTCCTCTAGCTTCTGGCTGGCTTGTCCGGTGGCGCTTTGGAAGCGGGTGTTGGTGTCTTGAGCAGTGGCTTGCAGCTTCTCGCTAACTCGCTGGCGAACGTTGCCACCTGCTGCTCGGTAAAGCTTATCTAGAATTCGTAGTTCCTCAGCTTGCTCTGCGTTCAACAGGGTGATCGACTGACCCACCCGCACCAAGGTCGAACCGTCTGGCGTTAATACATCTTCTTGGGCAGTCCTGCCTACTACAAACGCTTTTTGCTCTGAGGGGTCGATGATTGTGTTGGTCAGTGAGACTGCGGCTGTTCGCTGGGCATCTTGAAGCTGCCGCCCTGTCTCTTGAGCTGCTACCTGAATCTTTTCGCTTGCTGTCAGCATAGCTGCTTTGATGCCACCAATCTGCTCCTCCATCAAATCGGCGATCTCAGAGGGCACAAAGGCGATTTGCTCGCCGATCTTGAGGGTGTGGGGAGCAGGGACAAAGGAGCGTCCGGAATAGGCATCGGCAAATAGCCCGCCTGATACTTCGTAGCCCTCAATCACGCCTGTCTGCTCATCGAAATACAGGTCAATCATTCTGCCGAGATTACGACCATCTGTGGTCATAATATGCGTTCCTTTTAGAACATTGTTTTGTGCCAAAATTCGCTTTACTTCCGGAATTTGACCCACTCGCACAGCAGCGGTTTCTGAAGGCACTATTACAGCATCAATGCCGATCGCCTGAATGCCTTGGTAGGGAATGACCAACGCATCGCTAAACCAGCCACCCTCGTTGATCAACAGTGCCAAGAGCTGGTTGCTATCCTGGTCGAAAATTAAATCTTTGACTCGACCAAATTTTTCGCCTGAATCGTATGCAACGATCGGTTTACCTAAAATATCGCTTCCCTTATACACTGTTCCTACTCTCCTTCACTTTTGCTTATCTACCTGACTGGGGCTATATGCTGCAGGTAGAAGCAATCGATTGACTTTGCAGAATCTAAACGAACTTACTAAAACGAAGCTTACTAAAATGCTTTTATTGAGCGGCGTTGGGCTGATTTGTAGAAGTGTCTACAGGGGCATCGGTGGTTCCTGGTTGCCCATCACTAGTCGGTAAGCCTGGTTCACCCATATAGTCTCTGCCGAAAACAGGAATTGCATCTGTTACGCCTGTGTACTCTAGTGCAGTGACTGTCCCTGCTGCCACTAGCAATAACAACGCAGCGTAAGCCCCACCGTTTGATTTTTTCCCGACTAATCTTGGCATTTGTTCCCCCGTTTAAATAGCTATTTTTTTACAAATTTATTCAAACGAGCGCTACCAAATTGATTATTAAAATTTGTTCCTGTTGAGATCAAGAACTTAATTCAAAAGATTTGCTGTTTAATAAATCGGCCCTTACTAAATTAAAATCTATTGCTTTTAATTTTTGGATCGTTCCCCAGTTAGAAGTCTATAGAAATAATGGAGCTGTCCATCTATCATTTGATAGACCTGAGGGCTAAGGAAGGTTTAAAGCCGAAAGGTCCAAGCTAACAGCGCTTAGACCTTCCATAACTAGGTACTACGTCTTATTTCCGAATAGAGTTTTAGAAAAACTCGAAGGTGGAAATTAGTTCAGCGCGTCCTTAATTTTGTCTTTTGCGTTTTCAACGGTATGACGGACGTTTGCTTCGCCCTCTTTAGCTTTGCCTTCAGCCTTATCATCAGGATTGCCAGAAATTTCACCTGCTGCTTGCTGAACTTTTCCTTCGACGTTCTTAGCAGTTGCTTTCGCTCTATCTTCTGCGCTCATGATTTACCTCGCTGATTAATATGAACGGTTGTTTGATTCGATCGAATGCTTTCACTGTATCGTTCACAACTAAACGCTCCATCCCTCAAGGGGGGGATCATCACCTGTTGGGTTCGATCGCCCTTTTGGAAGATGAGTTTTTTTGAATTTCTGCTCAAAATAAGGAATATCAATTCAATAAGGATGAAGAGATAGTATGCAGTTACTTCGAGTTGTTCTAGCAATCTTTCTTCCGCCGCTAGCTGTTTTTCTAACCTATGGAATTAGCTCGGCATTTTTGATTAATGTCTTATTGACTCTGCTGGGCTGGCTTCCAGGGAGCATTCATGCAGTTTGGGTCGTGGTTAAACATGCAGAAGGTGAGCGTATTGCAGGCGGCAACTTGAGATAACTGCTGCAATGTTTCTGGTTAAGTTGATTCAAATAGCAAACAAAGTGAGGCGTATCATAATGATGCGCCTCTTCTAGTTTCTAAATCTTTGCGGTTTGCGGTAGCCTGATTCAGGTTTTGAATCTAGGCTCCGCTACTGCCAATTTATTACTCTAGATGATTCCGGTTCCTCTACCGCGATTATCATTCTTATCAGTCAACTTACCTGTCTCATCTGTGTCGTTGACTTCTGCCATTTCTGCAGCTCGCTCAGTCGCTAGTTCTTCTTCTTTCGCTTTCAAATCGCCCGGCACTTCGTAGTACATTTCCGGTTCGATCGCGTAGTTGTTGACGAGCCCTTCTTTATCTACTGTATAGCCACCGTCGGTATTAATCTCGCCTTCTTTCTGTTCCTCGGCTGTATACTCGTTATGCTCTTTGTAACCCTTTTGCTCGCGCTCTTTACGAGCAGCAGTTTCGGCTGGGATAATATGGCTGTCGAAAGTATCAGCACTAACATCTTGAGGATTAGGGGAAACGTCTTTGCTGCTCATTAGCTATGCCCTCAATTGATAAAGGATTTAATTGTCCTCAGTATGCGCGAAAGCGATCGCAATTCCTTCTACCCAAAGGGTATAGATGGCTACAGATGTACTCTACCCGTTGGCGTAGGCAGCTTGAAGTTATCAATCCTGTGGCGGAGGATGGATGAGCAACAAAAGCGGTAAAGAGCTTCAGATCAATCTTAGTCAATCTTGCTGCTGGGGCAGGACATAGATCAGACCCGAAATCAGCGTCAGCCCTACCGAGACCCAAAAGGTGATCAGCGCGAGGGGTTGACCGGCTGCCAGCCCGATTGCCGATAGGGGGGCAATCAGCAAGGCGATCGCGGCAATTTGTGAAACGGTTTTCAGCTTTCCCCAGATATTTGCGCCAGAAATTTTGGGTTGACTGACCCGCCATCCGGCGATCGTCAGCTCTCGCGCCAAAATCAGGAACACCCCCCACGCCGGAACCTGACCTAGCTCAATTAATGCCAGCAGTGGGGCTAACACCAGCAGCTTATCGACTAATGGGTCGAGAAACTTGCCTAAATCTGTGACCTGGTTTAGCCGCCGCGCTAAGTAGCCATCTAGCCAGTCAGTTCCGGCAGCCAGCAAAAAAATTCCCACTGCAATCCAGCGGCTCTGCTCTGTGGGCTGATAAAGCAAGTACAGCAGCAACGGTACTCCAAACAGGCGAGAGACGGTGATCCAGGTTGGGAGGTTCATGAGAGCGGTGGGGTAAGTAGGGTTGGCAGGCAGGAATACTGTGCGCCAATCTTGATTTATCTGTCAGTCTTAGCTGTTCTGTCAGTCTTATCGGTCAGTTTACGTTTTGTCAGTCTACTCGCCCTTGGTTTCCACGGTAAGCACCTGTGGAGGGGTGGCATCAGGCGGATAGAGGAAGCTAAATTCAACCAGCCGCCGATCGCCTGGGGGTAGGGTGAGCGTGACGAGTGGTTCGCCTTGCTGCCCGCGGCGCTGCACTAAATGATAGTAGCGGGTTTGGGGCAAACGGCGATCGTCTGTGTAGCGGAAGCGAACTGTTCCTCGGAAGAAGGTTTGAGTGGGTAGTGGATCGAAGAAGCGAAGTCCGTTTTGGGAAAGGGTGTCTTCTTTAATTGGGGTCTGGACGGTGAGGGTGACGGTTTGGGTGCGATCGGTGGGGTTGTGCAACGGCAGAGATAGGTCATATTCAATGCCGTAGTTGCCGTGGGCTTCGTAGGCGGTGTCGGGGTAGCGCACCAAGATCGGGGCTGTTTGGCTTTGTCCGCTGCCCAGCCTGCCACGGGCGAGGGTGCTGAGTCCGTAGGAGAAGGCAGACCCGGCAGGGGGGATGGTCAGCTCGGTGCTGTTGGGGCTGTCGGTGAGGTTTGCCTGCCAGCGAGTGCCCACTGCCACGCCTGCAACACGACCGTAGATGATTTGGTTGGTGGGCAAGATGTTGTCGCGTAGCGAAGGGGCAACATCTCGTTCGTTGGAAAGGCTGCCGGTTTCCACCAGCGATTGCCATTCTTCTAAGGTGGGCGCTCGTTCGCTGCCGTCTGGGTTGCGCTTTGCCAGCAGCGCCAGACTGGCTAGATAAACCGTGCCATCGCTGCGGAGCCGCATCAGGGTCGATCGTCCATTCAGCGGGGGATCTAGCGTCTGGACTGGGATAGGTAGATCCAGCAGCATGCGGTATTGGCGTGGCGGAATGATGATTTCGGGCGGAAAGATGGGCTGCCGCCTGCCACGCAAAATATCGCTCATGACGCGGCTACCTGGACCTGAATAGACTGTGCCATTGGAGTTTTCAAGGACAGGCGCGAGCGGCACAAAAGGCGCGTCAGGCTGGCTCAGGTAGCTGGCGGCTTGCAGCGTTTGCAGGGTGACAGGGCGATCGCTTGGGTTGTAGACAATGATGCCGAAATAGAGGCTGGTTAGATCATCTGTGATGGCTCGAAAGGCATGATGGGCAAACACATCAAACTCGCCGTTTAGCGGGAAGTTGAGGTGGGCAGCGGGGTCTTGCTTGCCTTCTGAGGGAAAAGTAGACAGCAAAATACCCTCGGTTTTGACCAGCTCTGGGCTATTGCTGTTGAACACAGGCACTTGGTCAAGCTGCCCTGACAGCGGACGGACTTCCTGAGGCTGAACGATTTCTTGGGGGGGTGGGACAGGCGGCGTTTGCGCCAAGACGGGGAGCGGGGTTGGCAGAAGCAACACAAACATGAAGCAACACAAACATGCAGTTAAATCGAACCGTCACAGCTTATCTTACGACCCAAACGGTTTGGGTTCGATCGCCAAGGTATCTTTGATCGCCTGATAGAACTGTTTTGCCAGCTCTTGATTTGCCTCATCTGTAAGGCTAGTCGGAGTTTGGAAGGCAGGTTTGGCTGATTTGGCATAGAGGCTTTGCAAGTCAAGCAGTTTGGCATTTGCAGAAGTCTTGACGGCTTGATTTGCAGCGGTAACCAGCTTTGTATGTCCGGCTTTCATTTTGTCGGCATAGCCTGTGCCTGCCTGCGATATTATCGCCTGTTCTGCGGGGGTTGGCTGCTGACGGCTGCTGATATCGGGCTGGATGCCAACGAACAGCTGTTTTTTGGCAGCGGAACTCCAGCGTGCTATCTGTTGCAGATGGTCACGGTAGCGATTGACGCGGCGATCGAGTTCGGCTGTGTCAGCCGGTAGTGCCTGCGCGAGGCTGGCTTGGGGAGCGGTGGTCATCAGGTTGAGCATCACGCCTGTTTCTTCGCTGGGCTGGGGCGCTCGCAAGATAAAACGCTGAAAGCCCTGGACGAGGTATAAGCTGTTGAACCAGCCTTTAAAGGCATCGCTGATTTGCGTCCCTGTGTCTTTGACTTCACCCTGCAGCACGCTATCCAACCCGGGGATGTCTGCCCCACTTTGGCTGCTGGGCAGGGCTAGATCGGCGGAGCTATTCAGAACAATGACCATGTCGGGGCTGTAGTCTACGACCTGCTGCATCAGCATCGCTAGCTCGTTTCCGGAGGCATAGCCCGGTACGGCAGCATTGATGACGCGGTATTGCCGCTCGGGGATGCGAGCAGGCAATACCAGCGCTTTAGCGACATCTTCAGCTAGGTAGGGCAGCACGGCGGGCTGATAACGGGCAGGGGTGGAGCGCTGCCCGGCAACCTGGTCATTCAGTAATTTCTCTAGCTGGTTGGAAAAGGTGGCTTGGTCGTTGCTGCTGAGCTGCCCAAATGCCGTAGAGCCACCCAGCACAAAAATTCGCACTTCGCCTGCGGGCTTTTGCGGCGAAACTGGCTCGGTGTCGCGGAATCCTTGCGGATTGATTGTCCAAAACTGGCTTTTTTGCTGCGGCATGAGGTGATAGCCCATCAGTGGATCGCGGGCGACAGCAAGCGTCCCTTCACTGGGCAATGTGGGGTAGGGCTGCCCAGTAGGGCTGTGGAACTTGAGCTGATACGCCTGCACTTTCTGCGCCTGGGCAGATTGACTGATCGCCTGCGGATCAAATCCAGCCATTGAGGCAACTAAGCGCGCCAGCAGTTCCAGCCCAATAGGAACGCCGACGATCAGCAGCAGCGCAATCAGAGCGACTGGACGGCGTTTGTTTCTACGCTTCCAGGTGCTGCGATAGCGAGTCTTGAACATGGTCACAAGCAATCCTCCTAAGTGTTTCGGCAGGATTAAGCGAGGCGTTCCACGTTGGAAACTCTTCACTTCGGTTAAACCTACCTACTTAACAACAAGTTGAGAAGCTACAAAGTCTTTGCACCTCTCTACTGGGCAGCGATCGTCTTTTCCGCAAAGTTGGTGATCGTTCTCCAAATTCTGTGCGACAGATTCCCTTTGAAATCTTCAGTAAATGCCCCTACAACAATGCTTTACTAACAACGCTTTATTAAGCTTCACTAGAGAATCAATTCACTGGCTACCTAAGAAATCACGACATTCAGCATAGTTTACCACCGCGTGGTGCGGGTGACGAAAAAACATGGCTCTGAGGTGCTGACAGTTAATTGCAGCTAATTGCAGCAGGTCTTTACTCCTTCACACCATCTGTCCTTTAACCCGCCACAATAAGGAATACAGGGATACAGCCGCTCCTCACTTGCTATGATTTGCTGACCTTGTACTCACTGACTAAGAGGGGTTTATCAACCGTGGTGACACAAGTAATTCAGAGTCCGTACGAAACGCAGACCCAAACGATCGCCAGGCAGCTATTGGCAGCAACTCGGGAGAATCGATCGATTTTTGCTCAAATGCGCGACCAAATGCGCTGGGATGACAAACTATTGGGGTTTGCGATGAGCAATCCGGGCTTGCGGGTGCAGTTATTTCGCTTCATTGACTGCCTGCCTGCCCTGCACAGCAAAGCTGAGATCGCTCGCCACATGCAAGAGTATTTGAGTGATGAGTCGGTGGAGCTGCCCAACGCTCTCAAGGGGATGCTAAGCTTCGCTAACTCTGACTCGCTGCCCGGACAAGCTGCTGCGACTACTGTTTCTACTGCTGTGGAAACGCTAGCTCGCAAATACATTTCTGGGGAAACGGTTGCCCAAGCGATTAAGACGATCGAACAGCTCCGCAAAAATAAAATGGCGTTTACGGTCGATCTGCTGGGTGAAGCGGTGATCACTGAGATGGAGGCGCAATCCTATCTCGATCGCTACCTTGATCTGATGCAGCAGCTCACCGAAGCCTCCAAGCGCTGGTCAACGGTGGATGTGATTGACACCGCAGATGGGCAACCACTGCCCAAGGTGCAGGTTTCCGTGAAGCTGACGGCGTTTTACTCGCAGTTTGACCCGCTGGATGCCAAAGGCAGCGAAGAAAAGGTGAGCGATCGCATTCGTACGCTGCTGCGCCGCGCTAAAGAGCTGGGAGCGGCTGTCCACTTTGATATGGAGCAGTACACTTACAAAGATTTGACGTTGGCGATCCTGAAGCGGATTTTGCTGGAGCCGGAGTTCCGCGATCGCACCGATCTGGGCGTGACGCTGCAGGCTTACCTGCGCGACAGTGAGAAGGATCTGCGCGAGCTGATCGATTGGGCAAAACAGCGTGGCACTCCCCTAACTGTGCGGCTGGTCAAAGGCGCGTACTGGGATCAGGAAACGATTAAATCTACTCAGCACGACTGGCCGCAGCCTGTGTTTTCGGACAAGTCTTCGACCGATGCCAATTTTGAGCAGATGACCCGCCTGCTGCTGGAAAATCACGAAGTCCTCTATGCGGCGATCGGCAGCCATAACGTTCGATCGCAGGCGTTGGCGATTGCCATTGCCCGCGAGCTGAAAATTCCCCACCGCAATATTGAGTTACAGGTGCTTTACGGCATGGCCGATAAGCTAGCTAAAGCTTTGGTGGATCAGGGCTTCCGGGTGCGGGTTTATTGCCCGTATGGCGATTTGATTCCGGGCATGGCGTATCTGATCCGCCGTCTGCTGGAAAATACTGCCAATAGCTCATTTCTGCGGCAAAACCTGGAGGAGCGTCCGGTGGAAGAATTGCTGGCTCCCCCAACGCTCGAAACTAGCAACGGCAAAGGGGCGATTGCGAACGGCAAGTTTCACAATTCCTCGGATACTGACTATGCGATCGTCAAGGAGCGCGATCGCGGCTTTGAGGCAATCCGGACGGTGCGGCAGCAGTTGGGCAAAACCTATTTGCCGATTGTGAATGGAGAATCGGTCAATACTGTCGAAATGATTGATTCTGTGAATCCCTCTAATCCCAATGAGGTCGTAGGTCGGGTGGGATTGCTGAGCGTGGAGCAGGCAGAGCAGGCGATCCAAGCTGCCAAAGCTGCCTTTCCAGCCTGGAAGAAAACGCCTGCTACAGAGCGAGCCAATATTCTGCGGAAGGCGGCAGATTTGATGGAGCAGCGCCGCGCTGAGCTAAATGCCTGGATGGTGTTGGAAACGGGTAAGCCACTGCATCAGGCTGATCCAGAAGTGTCAGAAGCGATCGATTTTTGTCGCTATTATGCGGATGAGATGGAGCGGCTGGATCGCGGCTTTCATTACGATGTTCCGGGTGAAAACAACCGGTATCACTATCAGCCTAGAGGCATTTCGGTGATTATCTCGCCCTGGAACTTTCCACTGGCGATTCCTACGGGGATGACCGTTGCTTCGCTGGTAGCAGGTAACTGCACGTTGCTAAAGCCTGCGGAACCTTCTTCTGTAATTGCGGCAAAGCTAGCAGAAATTTTGATTGAAGCGGGCATACCCAAGGGCGTGTTTCAGTTTGTTCCGGGTCGAGGTTCTAAAGTGGGTGCGCATATGGTGAAACACCCGGATGTGCATATGATCACGTTTACGGGTTCGCAAGAGGTTGGCTGCCGCATCTATCGGGAAGCTGCCGATCTACAGCCCGGACAGAAGCACTTGAAGCGGGTGATCGCGGAGATGGGCGGCAAAAACGCGATCATTATTGATGAAAGCGCTGATCTCGATCAGGCTGTGCAGGGTGTGGTTTATTCTGCCTTCGGCTACAGCGGGCAGAAGTGTTCGGCTTGCTCACGGGCGATCGTGCTGGAGCCGATCTATGACACGTTTGTTGCCCGGCTGATTGAAGCGACGCGATCGCTGAATATCGGTGAGGCCGAGCGGCCGAGTACTCAAGTCGGACCTGTGATCGATGCTGAAGCACAAAACCGTATCCAGGCCTACATCAGCAAAGGAAAGGAAGAAGCAACTGTGGCATTGGAAATGCCTTCGCCGGAATCGGGCTACTTTGTGGGACCTGTCATCTTTACAGATGTTGCCCCCACTGCCAAAATCGCCCAAGAGGAAATCTTTGGTCCAGTGCTGGCGGTGATGAAGGCCAGAACCTTTGATGAGGCGTTGGCAATAGCGAATGGCACAAACTATGCGCTAACGGGCGGGCTCTACTCGCGCACCCCGTCTCATATCGATCGCGCCCAAGCGGAGTTTGAGGTGGGCAACCTCTACGTTAATCGCGGGACGACAGGGGCAGTGGTTTCGCGTCAGCCGTTTGGTGGCTTTAAGCTGTCGGGCGTTGGCTCTAAGGCAGGCGGGCCGGATTACCTACTTCAGTTCCTAGAGCCGCGTCACATCAGCGAAAATGTGCAGCGGCAGGGCTTTGCGCCGATCGAAGGGGTTGAGTAAGAGGATAAAAGTAAGGGGATAACTTAAAAGCGGCGCCTTGCGCCGCTTTTAAGTTTATTGAGCTGTGCCGTTGACTGCTGGAGCAGTCTCAGAAGCTGGGCTAGACGTTTCATTGGAAGCCGCACCGGAGTTTGCATCGGGAGTTGTATTGGGAGCCGTGTTGCTTTGCGGCTGGCTTTCCTGAATTGGATTTTGAATAGGATTAGAATCAGCGGGTGCTGCTTCGTTTGCAGGTTCGGGAGCAGGCGCTGTTTCTTGGGAGGGTTGCGGAGCGGGGACGCTAATCTGTACATCCGGAGTCGTAGGAACAACTTCTTTAGTTCTATCGATCGTCCGCTCGATAATGGTTGTTCGCTGCTGGGGCTGCTGAGGCTGGCTGGTTGCTGGAGTGGGGCTAGCCGTTTGAGTTTGGACGGGTTCGTTGCTGCGGGTGATATAGAAGAAAGCACCTGCGCCAATGCCGATCAATGCAGCAAATGCTAGCCCAATCAGCATTCCATTTGCGGTACCGTTGCTTTCGCTAATTTGTTCTCTAGTGTATTGATATTGCTGTTCTGAGGCTTGCCCTTGAACATATCCGTCTCTGTATGCAACCTCATCTGGAGTTACTTCCCGAGCATGGATGTTATTCAAGTTGGAATTTAAATTGGAATCAGAAGGTTTTTGAGTTGCCATAAGATTCAGTGAAAGATACGACGGGTGACAAGGCAAAACCGCTGGATGCACCCTCCACTGACGATCGCGCAAGCACGCAGTTATTTAAACAGTCTGGGCAGTAGCCTCTGGGATTGTGGAATTAATCAGCCGTAGTTAAGCTACTGCTCTTGGTTTTGCCTTGTGTATTCATAGCGTATCCGGTATAGAAGATAACTTCCTTCACTAAGAAGGTAGAGCTATTACTGACCTTAAGACGTATAATGCGCGTATAGTTGTAATCCTTTCTCTGGTCCTATTTAGGTCGATCGCCTAATCCGGATGTTTATACAAAGTTTCACGAAACTTAATTCAATCAAGCTTTGTAGGCACTTGGGTTGATCCTTTCTGTATACAGCGTAAATACAGTTCATCCGGAAAAATCGCCGAAAAAGGATGATTTTATACCTTAAGTGAAATTACAGTGAAGACTTGGCGGATTAGGGCAGTGTGACTTCCGTATTTTCACTGGCACGAATTACGATGCTGAGCAATGAGTTTCTATCCCTGCCGTGGTTTTCTCTAAAAAGAAACACAGAACTGCAGATTCCCAGTTCCCGCCCCCAGTCAGCTCTGACCCCCAATTTCCTCAAAAGAACCGCAGGCTAAAAGCCCATTGGCAGGCGCTTCGTCCTCGCCAATGGACAAAGAACCTGATCGTTTTTGCGGCTTCACTGTTTGCATTTCAGATGAATCCCCAGACGCTGCTGGACGATCTACTGGCATTTGTACTGTTCTGCTGTGCCTCTAGCAGCTTTTACCTGATTAATGACATTGCTGATGTCAAAGCCGATCGACAGCATCCAGTCAAGTGCAAGCGCCCGATCGCTGCTGGGCTGGTGACAGTGCCCACGGCAGTCTTGATGGCAATCGGGCTGCTGGGCGGGGCGTTGCTCCTCGGCTGGTTGCAATCGCCTGCCTTAGGTGGAGTAATTCTTGCTTATGCAGCGCTGCAAGTTGCCTATAACTTGCGGCTGAAGCGGACTGTGCTGCTGGATATTGTGGCGATCGCGATGGGCTTTGTGCTGCGAGCGATTGCCGGAGGTGCAGCGAGCGGTATTGCTCTATCCCCCTGGTTTTTGGTTTGTACGGCGATGCTGGCGTTGTTTTTAGGCGTTGAAAAGCGCAAAGCGGAGCTGCGGCTACAGGCAATTAAGGGTGGAAAGACTCGCGCCAGCCTGCAGCGCTATTCGCCAGAGCTGCTCTCCCGTATGGAAAATATTGTCACCACGGGCGCAATTATCACCTATGCGCTCTGGAGTTCTGGTCCTAAGGTGGAAGGCGCTTCTACTGCCTGGATGATGTTGACCTTGCCGTTTGTGCTTTATGGCATTTTTCGTTACCAGCTTTTGAGCGATCCACAGGAGATCGCCCGCCGCAGCGATCATCTGGAACAAGGTGGACAGACCGAGCGCCCCGAAGAAGTGCTGCTTAAAGATAAGCCAATGCTGCTGACGGTGCTGGGCTGGGTACTGGTTTCATTCTGCATTTTGCTGCTGCAAGATAAAGGATTGATTCAGTAATTTGGGCGTCCTGCCGTTGATTTTTCAAGCTGCTTTTACTTCAAACTGCAAGTCGGTATCAAGGATTTACTCATGTCACTTCCGCAGCGCGCCCGTGTGCTAGCCGCGATCGATCTCGGCGATCTTCGTAGAGCTGGAATTTGGGGCATTATCCTGGATCTGGATAATACGATCGTTTCAGAAGACGATCGCTGGCTGTCACCCGGAGCTGAAGCGTGGGTTGCCCAAGCTAAATCTGCTGGGTTTAAGCTGGTGATTCTGTCGAATGGTAAACGCCGCTATCGAGTCAAGGCTTGGTCTGAGCGTCTGCGAGTGCCTGCTTTTAGCCCTGCCCGCAAGCCTTTTCCGCCTGCGTTTCGTAAAGCGATCTGGCAGATGCAGCTGAAACCTCAGCAGGTGGCTGTGATTGGCGATAGCCGGCATACGGATATGCTGGGGGCGTGGTTGGTGGGCTGCCCCAGTATTCAGGTTGCCTCGCTGCCGCATCCGCCTCGCTGGTGGGAACGGCTAATTGGCAGATGGCTGCAAGTGCCTTATCCAAAAGGGATCGAGCTTTGGAATTTAGAGTGAGGCGGGATCTGTAATGACCACAAACTTTTTGTTTAGTCTGCTGATCTTGCTGACGGTGGGGCTGAATACGCTGGCGCAGATGCTGTTGAAGCTTGGCTCAGCGCAAAATCCGCTCAATCCTTATCTGCTGGGTGGAGTTGCGGCGTATGGGCTGAGTACGATCGTCTATATTCTGGTGCTAGGGAAATTTAATCTGTCGGTGGCGTATCCGGTGGTGATTGGGCTAACGGTGCTGGCAACTACTGTAGTGGGCGCACTCGTTTTGCGCGAGAAAGTGTTGAGTGTGCAGTGGATTGGCGTGGGCTTGATGATCAGTGGGATTTGCGCGATCGCCTTTGCCAAAGCTCCTTGAAGCTTTAGGCAAAGGCGATCGTTATAAACTTGTGATTGAGGGGTGCGCTTGGCGCACCCCTCAGCGTTTAGAGGCTGTTTGAGAAGTATCAAAGGCTTTGCACTGCCCTCTAACCTCCCGAAATTAAAGGATTTAGAGGGCGGAGCGGGGGTAAAGCTTGCAGTGTTTAAAACACCTTCTAGACGTTATGACTGCCGCTCTGCAGAGGTTGGGCAGAAAAGAGTAATTCTAGAGAAATTCCTTCTTCGGATAGCTTCAAACCGTTACAGTTCTTAAAGTATAATAGGCTCCCTAGTTGGGTATTGGAGCACCAATACAGCGGTGCAACATTGCCTTAATGCTGCCCACCTTATCTCTATCTAGCAACTATGTACATTGTGCAGATCGCCTCTGAGTGCGCCCCCGTAATCAAAGCGGGTGGATTAGGCGATGTTGTGTATGGATTGAGCCGCGAGCTAGCAATCCGGGGACACAACATCGAAATTATTCTGCCCAAGTATGACTGTATGCGCTATGACCATATTTTTGGGTGGCATGAGGCGTATCGAGATTTGATGGTTCCCTGGTATGGGGCGGCAATTAAGTGTCAGGTTTGGTGTGGCTGGGTGTATGGGCAGCTTTGCTTTTTCATTGAGCCGCAGTCGGATGATCTATTTTTCAACCGGGGGGTTTATTACGGGTGCAAAGATGACCAGATGCGGTTTGCTTTCTTTAGCAAGGCGGCGCTGGAGTTTTTGCTGCGGGCAAATAAGCGCCCGGATGTGTTGCACTGCCACGACTGGCAGACGGGTCTGGTTCCGGTGATGCTATACGAGATCTACAAGTATGGCGGCATGGAATATCAGCGCGTTTGCTATACCATTCACAACTTCAAGCATCAGGGAATTGCTGGGGCAGATATTTTACAGGCGACAGGATTAAACCGAGCTGAATACTACTTTGAGTACGATCGTCTGCGCGATAACTTAAATCCGTTTGCGCTCAATTTTATGAAGGGCGGCATTGTCTATTCTAACTTTGTTACGACGGTTTCACCGCACCACGCTTGGGAAGCACATCATACTGAGATCGGCTATGGTTTGGGACATACGCTGCACCAGCATCAGCATAAGTTTAGTGGCATCCTAAATGGTATTGATTATGATGTGTGGAATCCGGAGATCGATCGCTATATTCCCTACCATTTCACACCGGATAAGCTAGATGGCAAAGCCAAAAATAAAAAGGTGCTGCGCGAGCGCCTGATGCTGAGGCATGATGCAGATAAGCCGATCGTTACGTTTATTGGCAGGCTGGATGAGCAAAAAGGCATGCATCTGGTGCATCATTCAATCTATTACACGCTGAGCCGAGGGGCGCAGTTTGTGCTGCTGGGATCAGCGACTGAGTCAGGCATTCATGAGCATTTCTTGCATCAGAAAAACTTCCTCAACAGCAATCCGGATTGTCATCTGGAGCTGGGCTTTAACGAGGAGCTGTCTCATTTGATCTATGCAGGTGCAGATTTGATTATTGTGCCCAGCAACTATGAACCCTGCGGGCTGACGCAAATGATCGGCTTGAAGTATGGAACGGTGCCGGTTGTGCGGGGTGTGGGTGGGCTAATTAATACGGTGTTCGATCGAGACTATGATGAGCTGCGTCCACCCGAAAAGCGGAATGGCTATGTGTTCTACCAAACAGATCATCATGCGATTGAGTTTGCGCTGGATCGGGCGATGGGTTTGTGGCATGGCGATCCGGAAGGGTTTAAGGATCTGATGGTGCAGGGGATGCACTGCGACTATTCTTGGAATCTGCCGGGTCAAGCCTATGTCGGAATTTATGAACGTATTCGGCACAAGTAGTTTTTGAGCAACCATAGAGAGAGGGTTGGTGTTGAAGGCAGCTCTTTAGACCTTTTGTGAAACGATTGGTGTCAAGCTCTCTGCGCTTTGTAGCATGTTGTAGTATGATTGGTGTGGTTGATCAACTCTATAGCTATTGCCCATGATTCGACCGACCACGCCTGAAGACACGCCTACTCTGATCGCCCTAGCGGATGCAACCGGGCTTTTTCCACCAAGTGGATTAGAGCTATTGCGCCAGATGTTGATTAATTCTTTGGAGCGAAACAGCAACACAGGCCCTTTCTGGATGACGGACGATGACAATGGGCCTGTGGGCGTTGCTTATTGCGAACCCGAGCGAATGACGGATAGCACTTGGAATTTACAGTTGATTGCGATCCACCCCGATCGCCAAAGGCAAGGGCGCGGTGCAAAACTGCTACGCTACGTCGAGCAGGCGTTAATGATGCGTGGTGGGCGCATGCTGCTAGTTGAAACGTCTGGGCTGCCGGATTTCGAGCGCACACGAACATTCTATGTGAAGTGCGGCTATGAGGAGGAGGCACGCATTCGTGACTTCTACGCAACAGGTGATGATAAGGTCGTGTTCCGTAAAGTGTTGTACACCGGCTAGACCCTTATCTAGGGCGGCAAGCGACAAGCTCAACAGAAACGTTAGCTGTCTTTATTTCTGGCTTGGGACAGTGGCGAAAGATTGTCTTTCACATACCCAATAATTTTTAACTCGTCTAATACAGCGTTTGAAATCAGTAGTAGGGTGGGCAGTGCCCACCCTACCTTGTGATGTGTGAATTACTGGCGGATTTGAGATTTTGGGGAAATTGTGAATAAACCCACTTTATCGAACCTATATGAAAGTGGGCGGCGAACAAACTGCTATAGAGAGAAGCTGAATAGTTCAAATCGCTGATTTCCCATCTTTCATGCTCAAGTCACTTTAACCACAATTAGGGAAACTATCATGGCTCTTATTAATGGTACTTCAGGCAACGATGTTCTTATCGGAACGAACGATAACGATACCATCAATGGCGGTGCAGGCAATGACATTATTGATGGTCGTTTGGGTCTTGATGTAATGGATGCGGGTACTGGAGTTGATACTTTGGATGTCACCTTCTGGAACAGTGCTTATGAACTCGACATGACCAGCGGCTTGACAAATTTTGCAGGAGAGACCGCTGTTAATTTTGAAAATATTAACACGGGTGCAGGCAACGATAGAATTGTCGGCAACTCTGAAAATAACATTATTAATACAGGTGCGGGTGATGACTGGATTGATGGTGGCTTGGGTCTTGATGTAATGGATGCGGGTACTGGAGTTGATACTCTAGATGTTACCTTCTGGAACAATGCTTATGAACTTGATATGACCAGTGGCTTGACAAATTTTGCAGGAGAGACTGCTGTTAATTTTGAAAATGTTAACACGGGTGCAGGCAACGATAGAATTACTGGTACCACTGGTGCTAACGTCATCACCACCGGAAATGGTAACGACGTGATCATGGCAGGAGCAGGCAACGATATCCTCAATGCCTATGGAAATTTTGCAAACGGCAGCGTGCAAATTGACCAATTGCACGGCGGAACTGGAAATGATGTTTTTGTATTAGGAACCAATACTGGCGGTGTCTTTTACAACGAAGTTGGGGAAGGCTATGCCGTGATTCAAGATTGGCGGCTCCATTCTGGGATGGTTTTTGAGGATGATCGTGTCCAGCTTACAGGTAATGCTAGCCAGTATCAAATTGTACAAACGAATAATGTCGTTGGTACAGGCGCAGTTGACACTGAAATTTACTGTGTCAGTGGAATGAGCTTTGAACGGATTGGAGTTATCCAAGATTCTACCGATTTCGCTTTGAACAGCAGTTATGTCAATTGGGTTTAAGTGACTGCGTTAACTCGGGTTAAGTCATGAGAGCCTGAGATAACCTAACAAACTTAATTTACAACAGCGCCGTGGACTCCTAGAAATTCACGGCGTTATTTAACGTGAATGGATCGATTTGCACCTATTAAGGTGGAAGGTTTGTTAGCGGGGAGACAAAGTGATAAGAGCTATGATTCTTTTGAACATTGACTGATGAGCTGATACTTTCTAAAATTTCTTGCGCCAAATCGCGTCAGGGGGGATGCTAGGGGAGTGACTGGCGTTGGCTGAAATTCTTTAAGGAAGTGAGGCAAAATGGCGAGAAGACTACCGACCGCTGAGCGATCTTTGGATGCGAATTCACGGTTCGCTCAGGGGGCACTAATGATGATCAGCACCCTCACGGTGATGGCGGGAGCAACGATCGCGCCATCACTGCCAGCCATGCGAGAACATTTTGCTGCAGTGCCTAATGCAGACTATTTGGTCAGGTTAGCTTTGACTTTGCCTGCTCTCTTCATTGCCCTTGGTGCGCCTCTTGTTGGCATTGTGATCGATCGACTGGGGCGTAAGCCGCTCCTTTTGGTGTCGCTGTGTCTTTATGGAATAGCGGGCAGTTTGGGATTTTTGCTAAATGATTTGACTTGGCTATTAGTGAGCCGGGCGTTTTTGGGTGTGAGTGTGGCAGGCATCATGACGATCGCGACCACATTAATTGCTGACTATTACACTGGAGCGACTCGCGCCCAGTTTTTGGGGCTGCAGGCAGGTTTTATGGGGTTGGGGGGTGTGGTATTTCTGACGGTTGGTGGCTTCTTGGCTGATGTTAGTTGGCGCTTACCCTTTCTGATTTATCTGCTGGCATTGGCGTTGGTTCCGTTTGCTCTGCTGTCGCTACCAGAACCAGCACGCCAGCAACCCAACTCCAGTGCTTCCAGCGAGGGTGCTGCTGAGTCTCAGCCGTTTCCGTTTCAGCTTGTTGCTTTGACCTATGGCATTGCCCTTATCACGCAGATCGTGTTTTACTTTATCCCTGTGCAGATGCCGTTCTATCTCAGCCAAGTTGCAAATACGACTGCGGCTCAAGAGGGGTTTGCGATCGCGCTGCTTTCTTTGTTTTCTGCAATTAGCTCTATTTTGTACCGTCGAATTAAAGCTCATTTAAGCTTTATGGCGATCTACGGTATTGCTTTTGTCAATATGGCACTGGGCTATGGAATCATTAGCTCGACGGGAAGCTATGGGATTGTGTTGGTGGGGTTGGTTACTGCTGGAATAGGATTGGGGCTATTAATGCCAAACATGAATCTTTGTTTGACTTCAAGTGCGCCAGAAGCCTCGCGTGGAACAGTTGTTAGCGGTATCACGACTTCGTTTTTCTTGGGTCAGTTTTTGTCTCCGTTTATCAGCCAACCTTTGAGCCGAGCGGTAGGACTTGCAGGTGCTTATGGCTGGGCGGCGGGATTCATGTTGGGTTTAGCGTTTGTTACACTTCTCGTCGTGTGGCGGTGGCGATAGTTCTGCTTCAGCCTAATCTATTGACATGATTGTTTTGAGACGCGCCTCCACTGAGCTTTTGGTTATCCTGTCGTCTCAAACAAATTTTTGCGTAACCTCATGCATAGTGAGAAAATCTGTGGCGTCATAGTATTTTCTGCTGCTGGATATCGCCACGAGCAGGCGAACCGCAGATTTGGACGCTGTTGCCACCCGTCCCTTCATTTCTTATAAGCTATAGCCTTTCGACGGCTGCATAATCTCTAAAACTCGCCCGCATGCTTCTAATAAGAAGCTACACGGCAGGCGCCAAACCCTGCTGCAGTTAATCATCCTCTCATCACTTGAAGGGTAACTTCATCATTTCAAAATTGGGCACGTAGACAGCATTCATATTTATTAATCGGAGCAACATCATGAGTTCATTCGTTGGCGAATTCAAAAAGATCCAAGGAACAAACGGAAACGATAGCCTCTTTGGCGGATCTGGAAACGAAGAAATAAATGGCGAAGGCGGAAATGATCTAATTAATGGCGGCGGCGGCATTGATATTATCAACGGTGGAGAGGGCATTGATACAGTAACTTTTGCTGCCTATACCAGCGGAGTCGAGGTTGCCTATATGGGTGCTGACTCCTTTTCGTATTTTGGTACAGGGTTTGAGGGCATCTTTGATAATGTCGAAAACATTACTGGCAGCCAGTTCAATGACGTTGTTGTTGCCAGTAATATTGATAACGTAATTCAGGGTGGCGGCGGCAACGATGAATTGTATGGACTGGCAGGAAACGACATTTTAGATGGTGGAGATGGCAATGACTCGCTGTTTGGTGGAGCAGGGAATGATCTGCTGAAGGGGGGACTCGGTTCCAATGCGATCGACGGTGGAGAGGGAAATGACACTGTCTCCTATGATCTCCTGGCTGTGGGAGTGACTGTAGATCTCAATCAGGGAACTACCGTTTTCTCTGGCGGATTACCTGCAAGCGATACTTTATTGGGCGTTGAGAATATCGTTGGCAGCCAGGGAAGCGATATTCTCACTGGTAACGCAAGTCAAAACACCCTAGCTGGAGGTGCTGGATTAGATAGTTTAACAGGCGGTGGGGGAGCCGATCGTTTTGTTCTCTACCGCCGTGGCGTCGACCAAATTACTGACTTTTCCTCTGCTGAAGGCGACAAGATTGTCATTTCTCCACTCGATTTGAGAGGGAATCTGAGGGAAGGCAACCTCAGTTCTAGCCAGTTTGTCAGAGGCACGAGAGCCAAAGACCTTAACGATCGATTCATCTACGATCAGGGAAGAGGCGCGTTGCTTTATGATGCTGATGGTATTGGTCCAAGCGGACGAAAGCAGATTGCAAGCTTTGCGAATAACCCTGCTTTAAGTGCTGCAGATATTATCATTGCTGCTTCGCCCTTCTAACGAAGCTCACGGTACGCTGGGTAGGGTGGGCAGTACCCACCCTACGAACCTTTGGTGTTTATTAACGTTCACGATCGCATTCCTCTAGTTCTGCAGTCCTAATTGCATTAGGAGTAACCGCTGCTGCCTGTGCCGTTAAAATAACTTTTCCGTTGCGATCGATCGCCCAGCCTTGCGCTTCAATAAGAGAGCGGGTTGAGGGCTGGATCGGAGGTAGCTCGTTTAGCTCTCTTGTGCCTTCCACAACAGTCTGAATATCTTGCCAAATCGTGTTAGGCGTGAGCGGATCGGCTGGGTTTGCAGGTAAACCGCCCCGGCCGCTGCTGACGAAACTGCTGCCTTGGCTTCCAGGCGATCGGCAACCTTGAGCCAGCGGGGGAGTACTGAAAGCAGTCGGGAGCTCAGGGGTTTCCTGGATAGTAACGTCAGGTGTATTAATTGTAATGGTGCCGTTGATCCCTGCTTCGGAACTGGCATTGATCTCACTTCCGGAAAGGCGAATGGGTGAGCGGTTCACTTCCAGCCCAAACACGCCTTGTGTGGTGATGCCAATTTGTCCACCGTTGCCCTGTTCAGCGCTTGCAATAATATCGCTATCTTCGGAAGGCACTGCCAGAATGAAGCCATCGTCGGCGTTGAGCGTGATGTTTCCTCCATTTGCGCTGCCTGTTGCAAGCGCTGAGATTGAACTGCGGTTTTGCAAGATAAGCAAGTCTAGCCCCTGTAATTGGAGGATGGCTCCATCTCGCCGTTCGCGTGGGCTGCTGTTGCGTGGAGATCCAGTTTCAGCATTTAACTCGCCTTGATTTAGCGCAACGGTACTGGCATTGATCGTCAAATTGCCGGCTTGTCCGCGGGGGCTTCTGACAGATGCGATCGCCCCTGAGTCAACGGTCAGCTGATCCGCTGTGATCCTCAAGCTGCCAGCAGTTCCTCCGTCCGTTGCTTCCACAGAGAGCCCGGCTTGGTTCTGGAGCTGCACTGTTCCATTGGCTGCATTGACGATCAGGTTGCCTGCTCGCCCGGTTTGGGTGGTGGCAGAGATATCGCTGTTATTGAGCTGTAAGGCATCTAAACCGCGTAGCCGAATGGTTCCACCTGTTCGACTGGATAAATTAGAGGCGGAGATATTTGAACGACGCTGCAGAGTGAGCTGACTGGCATTGAGAATGAGATCGCCTGCGCTGCCGCTGCCGGTGGCTTCCGTTGTAATGCGGCTGCTGCGATCGAGGTTGACGTGCGTTGGAGCTTGGTTCGCATTGAGGGTTAATTGACCGCCTTCTCCGTCTTGCGTGGAAGAGGAGATCAGGCTGCGATCGTCCAGGTCAAGCCTGTCAGCAATCTGCAGATCGATATTTCCACCCTGGCTAGAAAGAGTTTCTGCTGTGATTCTGCCGCGATTGCTCAGCAGCGTAGATGCCGTAACTGCAACATTGCCTGCTCGTCCGGTGCCCAAGCTGTTGACTGCGATCTCGGCTTGGTCTTGAACATCCAGCTGTTCTGTGGCAATAGTGATATTGCCGCCTCGCCCGGTAGAGTTTGGCTCCGTGTTGGCAAACAACCCGGTATTATTTCCACTCAGGTTGATTTCATCTAGCACACTCAATTCAATATTTCTGGCATTGCCTCTGCTGCTTGTAGAGGAGAGAATTTGCCCACCCTGTGTCATATCCAGACGGTTGGCTCTGATCCTTACAGTACCAGCATTGCCTTGAGCCGCTGTGCTAGCTCCCAGCTGAGCCCCGTTCTGCAAGGCGATCGTCTCTGCTCGAATATCAATTGTGTTGCCGCTTCCGGCTGCTCCAGAATTGACGGAGCTTAAGATTGCCGCTCGTCCTGATAATCTAACCGCACCATTGATCTGAGCCGTAATCCTGCCTGCGTTGCCTTGTCCGCTTGTCGCTGCGCTAATTTGGGCTTGATCGCTCAACGTCAGCCTGTCCGCTCGGATGTTTAACGCTCCGCCTGCTCCCACTGCTCCAGGAGACACTTGAGTCGAGATTCGGCTACCTGAACCGGACATAGAAAGAGCATCGTCTGCCCGAATCGAAATTTGTCCGGCATCACCTCGTCCCAGCGTTTGCGTTTGCACCACGCCTCCCTCTTGGATGGAGAGCGCTCCGGTTTGAAGGGCGATCGTGCCGCTATTTCCCGACGAGCTAGGTGCAACCCCGCTGAGAATTGAACCATTGGCAATCTGCAGTTGACTGGCATCAACACGGACGTTTCCACCGTTGCCCGTTCCAAAGGTTGTGGCAGCGATCGCGGCACCATCAGCGATTGTCAGCCGTTCAGCATTGATGCGAATGTTGCCTGCGTCTCCAGTGGAACCGACCGTTGTTTGTGTAAATACTCCGCTGGGAAATCGAACGCTATTGAGAAAGTCTACATTAAATAACCGTGAGGCATCTTCAACAGGAACATATCCACCCAAGTCCAGAGCAGTGGTAGTGGGTACAATAGCGATCCCACCTGGAACCGGCAAATCAGGAATAGCTCCCGGCGCAGGAGTTCGAATGCCACTTAGGTCAAGAGAAGCCGCATTGATGGTAATATTTCCGCCCTGCCCGCTGCTGTGGGTTGAGGCAGAAATTTGAGCGCCATTTGCTAGAGAGATCGCCTGCGTTGTGAGCTGGATGTTGCCGCCACGCCCAGCGCCAAACGTGTCGCTGGTGATGTTTCCGGCTGCGATGTCACTTCGAGTTGTCAAGGTAATGTTTCCCGATCCCAATTGACCGACTGAATTCAGTTCATTAAACCGAATGTCCCCTCTAGCGTTCAGGTTAATTGAACCGCCGCGCCCGCCGGGGGCAAGCACAGCAGTCCGTGACTGCGAAAAAGCAAAGATGCGATCGACCGTGATACTACCATTGGGAGCAGAGAGACGAATATTGCCACCATTACTGGCAGAAAATGGAGAAGAAGAATTCGCAAAGATATTCATATCGATTGCCGCGATATTGCCATTGAGACTAGTCACCTCAATCTCCCCAGCGTTGCCTGCCAAACTATCTGCGAAAGTGCTCGTATTTAAATTACGAATCGTAATGTCTTGATTTGCTGTGACTCGAATCTTTCCGCCCTCACCCGATGAAGCATTAGAGCGCAAAGCCTCACCGTTAATATCATTGCCAGCACTCAGCGTAATTGCACCACCATTGCCCGCCAAAGAATTCGGCTGCCCAAATGCAGCCGTAGAGGAATTGAAAGAACTAAAGTGAATGCTTCCGTTGTCAGCACGCAGACGAACCTCGCCGCCATTACCAGAGGACGCTGAAGCAAACTGCGAATTCGCACTAGAGATAATGCTAGATGAACTCGTAGTGACGTTAATATTGCCGTTAGATGATGTCATAGAAACTGCACCCCCGTTACCCGCAGTGGCAACATCTTCTGCGCTCGCCTCTGAGGAAGCAATTAAAAAACTGAGATCGCCATCTAAACCAACCCGGATATCGTTGTTTGCAGCTAGATCGATCGCGCCAGCATCTCCGGCAGAGGCACCGCCGCGAGAGAAAGAGAGAAGTTCATCAACGCCAATGCTGTCGTTGGGGGCAGCCAAACGAATCCTGCCGCCCTGACCGGAGCGATAAGCAGCTGAGGAAGAGTCCAGAAGCCTGGCAGTGATATTTCCGTTCGTCGTCGTTACATTAATCTCACCCCCATTTCCGGCAGAAGCAAAGCCAAAATCTGCTCCAATCGAAGAAGAGAATAGGTAGTTATTGAGGGCAATATCTCCCCTTGCTGTAATGTTGACGGTTCCGCCATTTCCAGCAGAAGCCGTATCAGAGTCGGCACCCGTGAAGAGGCTGAATATGGTAATGCTGCCATTGGGAGCCGCTAAGCTAATTGCTCCACCGTTTCCACTCGTAAACAAGTTTGAGTAGGATTTGGAGTCGAGCGCACCCGTTGTGATATCGCCTGTGGTTGCTGCAAGGCGGATATCTCCCCCATTACCAGCATTGGCATCAGTATTGCCGCAGAAGATCACCCCTGCACAAGCAAATGTGTAAGCATCCCCTATGTTGATATTGCCAAAGGCATTGAGCGCGATCGTTCCCCCATCATTCATGCCGTTGGTCGTGTTTAGCGCTGCGCCGTTGGTCGTGATGCTGCCCGCTCTACTGGTCAAGGAGATCGCTCCTCCCTGCGTCGTGATTGCCTGAGTGCTGATATCTCCTGCGCCTTCAAACTCAACCCGCAATCTACCCGTTGGAACGGTGGTCGATACATCGCCTCCAGTGATGCTGCCGCCTGCTGTTAATAGGAAGGCTGGCTGGTCAGGGTCTACTGCCGGATCAATGCTGTTAACTACCACAGCGCCATAGTCAATATTCCCACCTGCAACCACTTGCAAAGAAGGTCCTGTATAATCGCCGATGCTATAGTTGCCCCCGACTGTAAACACTGGGTCAACCAGGCTGACGAAACTGCCCCGATCGCCAGCTAAAGTGCGAACGGCAAAATTGCCTCCGCTCGCTACATGGGCATCCAATGAAATGCGCCCATCACTGATCAGGCTGAGATCGCCTCCGCTTTGTAGTGCGGGCTGGAGAGAATTGAGGGCAAAAATATCGATGCCTTGATGCCCTTGGATGGTGAGATCGCCGATCGATCGTGCCAAAAATGGAGTGGCTGCTTCGCCACGAATCCGTACCGTGTTCTGCGCCTGTAGCGATAAGTTTCTGCCTGCCCGGAGCTGTCCTTGTAGATCTAAATTGCCTGCTGCCAGCGTTAAATTTTGCCCCACGGTTAACCGTCCAACGTTGGCAATTTCTGCTTGGGGATTTGTGCCATACTGCAAGCCTAGCGGAACACCGATCGTTAATAGAGGTGGCGCTTGCGGATCAACGGCAGCGAACAGGCTACCATCTGAGAACGTCAGACGGTTTGCTGTGGTTGCTAGAAACGACCCCCGGATATCCAACTGGGCATTTGGCCCAAACAAAATACCATTGGGATTCAAGAGAAATAGATCGGCATTGCCCAAAACCCCCAGCGTTCCCAAAATATCGGAGCGGCTGGTTCCGGTGACTCGGCTGAAGATGCGATCGACTCCTTCCGGATTAGCAAAATATACTCGTTGTCCATCGTCCACGTTAAATTCGGAAAAACTGTGAAACAAATTTTCGCCTCGTCTTGCGCCTCCATCAATGCGATCGCTCGTCTGCCCATTCACCGAAATATTGCGCTGCACGGTCGATTGCTCATTGGGTAAGCTGCGATCGGGGATGATTTGGGCAGAAGTAAAAGGTTGGCAGAGCAGGGTAATGGCTCCTGTTAGTAACAGTAGAAGGGAGGGCGATCGAAAATTCCGGAAACCAAGACGAAACATCGCGATTTAGAAGGAACGACAAATATTGATAAAACTTTAGCCTATTGGTAAATCTTTATCCTTCGCTTCAAAGAAACTCTATTTTTGTTCAATCATCTCTTCTTAAAATGACTCGCAAAGAACAATTTCTTTCCAAAAATTTCTAGCCAAACCGCACGGTTTGGCTAGAAATTGCTGCATGGCGATGCGAAGGGCTGTACGTTGCAATGGAAGGTGATTTTGTCAGTAAACCAGAAAGTCAAAGGGTAGCGGTATGAAGCCTATATTTTTTGAGAACTTACAAAAACATGATAGGGCTACCAATTCAATGATTAGCGGCGGTGGAGAGGACCACAAGCCATCGCTACAGGTTCCTCAGCTAGCTTCTTCCAGATGACGAGATTTACTTCACCCGTTGCATTGCCATTGGGATCGAAGAGATGGAAATCGTTCTGAAATCGCATGACAGCCGCACGAGTCTTAGCCCCATAGATGCCATCTACACCAACCTTGATGCCATAAATCTCAAGCACGCTCTGAAGACGCCGAACGAGAGGACCTGTGTCTCCTTGCTTTAGCGTGGGCAAGCTAGACACCCCTCGCTCAAGGCAAGCCTGGGTTGTAGCACCCACCACTCCATCGATTTCCAAGAAATGGTGGCACTGGAAATATTTAACAATTCCTTCGGTGGCTGCCCCAAAAATCCCATCTTCAACCAGGACAGGGGGTTGCTGTTTACTTCTGAGCCAGGCGTTTAGTTTTGCCTGCAAACGCTTGACCTCGATGCCTTGAGAGCCTTTCTTTAAGATCGTAGTAGATTGAAATGCGGTCATGGGGGTTGCTCCTAATTTAGGTGAATTGAATCAAAAAGTGACTGAATTTTTACATTGCTCCGATTCAGAGGCGTTCTCCAGTTTCGGAAGCTTTGAATTTCATCCTCTGAATACTCTTGCGGGCAGCATTTTGGGTTTATGCGCGCTAGAAAAAATTTGAGCGAGCTTGAAAAAAGGCATCACCCCATAGGTGATGCCTTCTGCTATTTGAACAGGCTACAAATTTTTTCAGTGCAAAGCGCTGTAGAAATTGCGGTTACTGCGAGACCTCAGGCGTGCAGCAGGAGGAGATCGGCTGTTCAGCCAACGACTCTAAATTCACCTGTTTTAATAAGGCTGTCCAAGCCGTTTTAATGTCGGGTTGGTTGGGTTGTGCCCGGTGCAGATCGGCTAGAGTAGCCAACGCTTCGTACCAGATGCCGTCTGCAGCATACAGGCGAGCCTGTTCTAGTGGAGTAGTCGCTCTAAGCTGAGCTTGCTGCTGGGGGCTGAGATCGGTTCGCTGGATACTTCCCTGGACATAAACCGATTCTGAAGGCTTGGCAGGATTGCAGTAGAAGACGAGCGTCCAGGAGTAGGCCTTGTCGATCTCTAAGGCGGGTGCAGTTGTGGGAACAGCGAGGCTGATTAACCCAGGTTGAGTATCTGGTGCGGTAAAAGAAGTTCTATAGAGTTCTTGATCGGTTTCATCTTGCAGCACAAATTCGATCGAAGTTTCAGCGGTAAGCGCACTGGGCAAGTAGAACCAGAAGCTGGGATGTTCGCGGGTCGTCAACCCCCAGACGTTGCCTTGACTCACGGGCACAAGGGCAGTGAGAGACTGATACTGCTGACATTGCCCCCGGCTCGCCCCTCCTTGCGATCGCCCTGTGGGTGAGCCTTGATCAGTGGGGGGCGGCGGCGCATTGAAAATTATTTGAGATTCGATCGCCTCAGTAGCTTGGAAATTTGCCCAAAGCGGTTGGGCTGGAGCGATCGTGCTTAGACAGGTAAGTCCAATCGTCCAACAGGCTGAGTGCAATCGGGGGGGAGAAAGCCTAGTTTTCATCAACACTTCCACAAACCAATGACACTATTTTCTAGGCTTCAGGCTTAAATAGCCACTCATACTACCCATTGCCCCTACACCGATGCCAGCAGGCAGCAACGGAACCCAGGTTCCTTGTATCAGCAGCAGCAAGCTAGCTCCTGCCAGCAGCAGCGCCACCCCCCCTAGCCCCCCATACACAAGCACTTGAGCCCGAGAGCGCATCAAATGCCGCCCCAGCTCCATCAGAACCCCTGTTCCGATCGTCCAGCCCCAGATCCAGATTGCCTCCAGTTCTAGTGTCCAGGCTCTCAGCAGGGGGCGATCGTCCAAGACCGCACTGATCACTTGGCTAGTCATGTGTGCCTGGAGAAACACGCCTGCCACTTGCTCAGAGCGACGATTTCCGTATGGAGTCAACCAGGTGTCCTGATTGCTTCCTGCTGTTACGCCAATCAAAACAATCCGGTCTTTGATTTGGGTAGGGCTGATTTGACCACTGAGCAGGCGAGTGAGAGAAACTTGGGGCGCGATCGCTTCTGGAGAAGGGCGCGATCGGTAGTTGAGCAAAATTTGGTTTCCCCGTGCGTCGATGGATTGATAACCGCCTGTGCGGTCTTTTAACCGATGTAGAACGATCTCTTTGGATTGGTTGTTGAATATCAAATTACCTTCAGGTGTAAAAGCTGCCGACACACCTGCTTGATCCAGATAGCTAAACGCGAGCTGCATGTTGAAAGCATAGGGAGCCGTGCAGGGTGAGGTCGGATCAGGGGTGTGCAACAGCAAGTGTCGCCGCAGAATACCGTCCTCATCCGCCAGAAAGTCGCTAAACCCTATCTGAGTTGCTGCCACTTCTGGAGGCGGCGCAATACCTGTTGGGTCTTCTGCACCGCTCGTGCTTTTGCAAACTACAAACAGACGACGCTCCTGCTGCAGTCGTTTTGCTAGCTGGGGCACTGCGGGGCTAACTGAAAAATCTCGATATATATCTAAGCCAATCACCCGTGCCGGTTCCAACTTTTCCAGGAGTTGGTTTAAAGCTTTGTCTGAAAGTGAGCCGCGCCGATCGCTGGCATCTTGTGCCTGAATATCTGCTTCGTCAATCCTCACAATCAGGAAGCGATCGTCTGGCAGTTCAGCTGGGCGCAGTGTCAGGAGGCGATCGTATGCCCAAAGCTCCAGGGGTTGCAAAATACCAAGCGAGCGTACGCCCAGCAAACAGCCTGTGACGAGCAAACTGCTGCAAACAATCTGCCGCCAGCGCTGGAAAATTGCAGGATGGACAGGTTTTTCTCTTTTATTGTCCTGCTTCTCTGTTTGTTCTAACTTCTCTGACTTCTCTGGGTCCTTCCGCCACTCCTGCCAGGTTTGAGGAACTTCTGCAGGGTTCTGACAAATCACCGGAAGCCAGGTTGCACAAGGAAAATCGACTTCTAACGCTTGCAGTTGTTCCCGGGCTTGTCTTACGGCTAAGTAGAGCGGCTGCCCGCCGGAAAAAGCAATCAGGAAATATTTGAGAAAAGCTTGGGCTACTTGATCTGGAACTGGCTCGCGCATCACTATGACTTGCGGAATTTGCAAATCTGCCAGATCCCAAGCTAGCCGCAGCCCGTCACAGGAGTTGAACACTGCCAGCTTCAAACCAGAAGCGATTGCCCGCTTCAGCCCATACCGCAGCTGATCGATCGTCAGACTATCAGTTCGGTTGATTTGAATGGTTCCTTTTCCTTGACTAGAGCTATGACCTGCAAAGAATAGAAGATCCCAACTCTGTTGCCAGAGCTGTTCATTTAGCTGGTTAATATTAGGTTGCAATAACAGCTTTAAGTTTGTGTGAGGCAGCTGTTCTAATAAATGCTGATCTTGATCAATATTGATTCCTTCTTGATTACCCAGAATTGCCAGGATATTGATCTTTTCTGAGGTGGCAACTGTTGCCTGAGTCGCGTGAGTATATTCAGGTAAACTCAGCGCCAGTTCTGCTCTGGAATAATCCTCAAAAAACTGCCATAGGTGCCACGGTAGTCGTAACAATGCTCGATCGTCTGCGCTCACAATCAGACGGATCTCGTTTGTTGGAACCAGATAAGTGCGAAGCTGGCGATCGATAGTGTGAAACGACGGAGCGTTTAGCCACTGGTTCAAGCATTGCTGTATCTCTTGACAAAGATCTTCAAACTCTGCAACAGAAAACTGGGTGACTTCATCCTCTTCATCAATCTCAATTTCTAGCAGACGATTAGATTCAGCAGAAACATTGCTTGAACGCTGCCGCCAGCTTTTATAGGCATAAAACGCTGCATAAAGCTGCTGCCAACGCTCATACAATTTACCGAGTTCAGGCGCAGCAGGGAGGCTACCCAAAAATTGCATCGGCGTGAGCCGATCGGCTTGCCAAAGCTGGGCGATCACAGTGGGACAGCCTCGACTCAAATTGCCCTGCGCCAGATTGAGAATGACAAGCTGACTCATGGTTTTTCCTTTGCTCAACCCTCCTAAAGCACAAACCCTTCAGATACGATCGCGTCTGCCAGGCTGACCTGCAGATAGAATTGCAGCCCCACCGCAGCCCGAAATCTTCGCAGCTGAATCGAGTTATCCTGGCTACGAGCCTGCACCGACTGCAACACCTCTCCAGCCGCAGAAAGCAAACTTAGAGTCAAACTGGCAGGTAAAACTGCTTCGCTTGCTGGCAAAACTCTGGCGCGGACTGCAATTCTGCCATCTGTTTCTGCAGTTAGACAAACTGAGAGCAAAACGGCAGTTTCGGCTGCACTTTCATCTGCACCCTCTGCTGTCAAGACAATTCGCTTGACTCGCTGCACCCCGGTTTCCGTCGTGGCTTCCTGACGTAAGCTAAAGGCAAGCTCCGGTGTGTTTACCCAACTTTCGATCGCTTGCCATCCCGCTTCAAAACTGTTCTGCAACCAGCGGCTAAGATTTGCGATCTGGGTCGCTGTTGAATTTTCTGAAGCTGTGGATGCGGTAGGTTGAGAATCTGCTGTTTCACTCGTCTGTCTAGCTTGGCAGAGCTGTTGCCGCCAGTCTTGCTCCAGCAGCGCTCCCCATTCAGGAAAGGGAAGTTCTAAACGCGGCAGAATAAGGGTTGGCGGTGCTAATTGCTCAATCAAGCGTTCTGCTTGTGCTGCTGTGAGCGGGGGCAAAGAGGATATAGGGGCACGAGTTGGTTCTGTGGCAAGCTGGTAGAGAACCCACAGTCCATTTAAATCTGCAAACAGCTGGCTGCCTTCCAGGCAGTAGGTGCGATCGATTGGATCATAGCTGGCAGTTGTTTTAAGCGCTTGATGAGTGGTATATCCCCAGAGGTTGAGCGAGCGTTCATCGGTATCTACCTCGATCGCTAAATAATAGTCTCCGACCCAACTGGGAATATCAATCCATTCCTGCGGCACCCGAAACTCTAGATGATCGATCGCCTCGGTTGGCACTAAAACTAGCCGTATTTCTCCGAGAACTAATACACTTCCGTTTACGATCTCCCACAGCGGGGGCACACCTGCTGGATCGCCTACTCTAACCTCACTGCCATACTTCTCTTGCAGCCAGTCCAACACTGTTTGTAGGCAAACTTGGTTTAAATAAGCCTGCCAGCGGTTGCCCTGTAAGGTTTGGCTCTGTTGCCAAGATTCGGTATGAATCTCCTGCGTAATTTCTAGCCACTGCGCTGATAAGTCTAAAAGTAGCGTCATCGATCGCCCTCCTGTCGGGAAAAGGATTCAAAAGTGCGGTAATGGGTTTGAAGCCACTCTTCAAGCCCATGACTCATCTGCTGCACTACGGGCGATGTCAACGAAATATGCAGCGTTTCTTGGCTCCATTGGGCAAGAGTTTTCAATAGAATCTCTTTTGTGCTGCTGAGACGACGCGAAACCGTGTATTGCTTTACCTCAAGCTGTTGAGCAATTTGCTGCTGAGTCAAGCCTTTGCTGTAATACAAATCCAGCAGCGTTTGGACTTGCGGATCGAGCTTCTTGAGAGCAGCCTCTAGCACTTCTGCAAGCTGCGTTTTCTGGGTCTGGCGCTCCTGCATTTCTTCATGGGCAATGAGCACAGCCATGGGATTGCTCTCTAGGCGATCGGGCAAATCATCTTGCAGTTCCCCCGCGCCTTCCTCAAACTTCTGTACGTTTAGCGAAGTGGTAGGGGGAGCGAGATAGGCACGGATATATTTGGCGCAATTCTTAAGCCAGTTTTCTAAGATTTTTGGATCGGTTTCAGGAGAAGCTGGCGCTTGGCGCAATCGCTGCTGGTTGTAAAGTTGAGCGATCGCCTGCCAAGTTTTGGCATCCGGAGCAGCAAGCTGGCGAGTTGCAGCGTCGTTGGGGGCATAGAGGAGTTTAAAGCTTGTCCAAGCGAGGCGGTATTGGGCAACGGACTCTGCGGATAATCCTGCCATCTGTAGCGCTTCGGTTAAACACTTTTGGCTGACCTTGCGGAGCAATCCCCAATCTGTGCGGCGGCTGGTTTCCTGATGCTGACGTAAGGCATCGCGAATCGCATTGCTGAACCTTAGAATGGCATAGGTTTTGAGGCTGGCTCCCTGCTCAGAGCGATAGTTTTCTAAGACTTTGGGCACTGTTGTAACTGCGATTTGAAAACAGTCTGACAGCGTGTAGGACAATCCTGCTGGCTGGGTGATCATGCGGCTCGATGCCCAGTAGCATGCTTCTTGCAGATAGGCAGACAGATGTCCTTCTGCCAAGCCGTTTGGCTGGTTTTGTCGCAGCTTGCACCAGTGCAGCACCCAAACGGCTTCGGCTGTATCAGCTATACCGAGTTGTGCGGCTTGTTTCAGCTCTCGCTGCATGCTCCGCCATAGGCGTGGCTCGATCGCCCAATGATGAAAGCGATCGTCAACAAATTGAACAAATGTCGAAAAAATTTCTGCAATGCTTTGCCGAGACTTCATTGTAGGTGAATGGATTGGAACAGATTTATCCAGCTTTTGGGTTGCCACATATCATATCCCAACGGCTGGCATGTTCTTTGGCGATCGCTTTTTTGGAGATTCTGTTTGCTTGCCTGCATAAACTCAGAAGTCGCCCGCATAGGAGATTAACGACCCGATTACACAAGGGTCACAACCAAACAATCCACCCAATTAGGAGCAATCAATCATGCAAGCTGTAACGAACCATCCTACACTCCAGCAGGGATCACAAGGTCTGAAAGTCAAAGAGCTACAAGAGCTACTGAATCGCCGAGTTAGCTTTAACTACAAAGTTGATATCGACGGTATCTTTGGTTCCAAAACTAAAGAAGCGGTTAAAGTGTTCCAATACTCTAAGCTGCTGCGGCGAGATGGCATTGTTGGACCAAAGACCTGGAAAGCGCTGCTGGCGAATGATTCGATTGCTGATGTACCCGTGCCGTACCTGCGTCGGAACAGCCAGGGTGAAGATGTGATGATTGTACAGGATATTCTCAAGGCTGTTAGTTTGTATAAGGGATCGATCGACGGTGACTTTGGTGCGCTGACAGAAGCCGCTGTAAAAACTTTTCAAGGTCAGCGCGAGCTGCCGATGGATGGCATTGTGGGTCTTCAAACTTGGCAGGCGATGAGTGGTGTAGCAGCCTTCATGGCATTCGATTAATTGTGTAAATTCGTTTAGCCATATTAGATAGCCATATCGGAAAGATGGTTTACTCTTTCTGATATGGCAAGTTACTGTTTATCGCACTTGGACTTCGATGAAAAGACCTCAGCCGCGGCACCGCTTTCCTACATTTTTGAAGTGGCTGACGATAGGACTGAGTTTGGTCTTAGGTCTAGAATTTTCTCAGGGAAGAGCAGAATTAATGCAAGCTGCCACTCTTTCCACTCCTGCCGCTCAGCTCCAATCCTCCCAGCTTCTACCGCCCAGCTCCCAAATTGATTTCGCTCAACTTGTGCAGCAGGGCAAGGAATACTATCAGGCAGGACAATTTGCCCAAGCGGCAGAACTTTGGCAACAGGCAGCAGCAGGTTACCAAGCGAGGGGAGACGATCGCAATCAAGCGCTGGCACTCAGCAATCTATCTTCTGCCCAGCAGCAGCTTGGGTTGTGGTCTGAGGCAGAGCAAAATATTACGATGAGCCTGTCGCTGTTGCAGACACCCAGATCGGCTCAAAGCGATCGACTCGTTTTCGCGCAGGCGTTGAATACGCAGGGCAGCCTCCAGTTTGCTCAAGGACAGATCGAACAAGCGCTGGACACCTGGAAACAAGCAGCGGCAACCTATGCTGAAGCAGGTGATCCAGACAAAAGACTAGCCAATCTGCTCAACCAAGCACAGGCACAACAATCGCTAGGGCTATTCCTACAGGCAAAGCAAACGCTGAACGAAGTGGAGCGATCGCTCCAGCAGCAGCCTGATTCGCTCCTCAAAGCAGCTGCTCTCCGCGCTTTGGGAGATGGTCTACGATCGACCGGCAATCTCGAAAATGCTCGTCGAGTGTTGGAACAGAGTTTGGCGATCGCTCAGCTATTCGATTCCCCGACCGAGATCGGCGCAACGCTTCTGAGTTTGGGTAATGTGGCGCGGTCGCAACAAGATCGTACGGCTGCGCTCAAGTTTTATCAGCAGGCTGCGCTCACTGCTCCATCGCTCATCCAGCTTCAGTCTAATCTCAACCAGTTCAGCTTATTGATTGAAACAGAGCAAGGGGCACCGGCACAGTCTCTACTGCCGGAAATTCAAGCCCAGCTAGCGGCTCTCTCGGCTAGTCGCGCTGTTGTTTATGCCAGAATTAATTTTGCCTTGAGCTTAGCTAGGTGGAGGGCAGCAGAGCCTTCCGTACGTCCGGTTCAAACGGCTGCTCAAGCGCTTGCTGTTGCGGTTGAGCAAGCCCGCAGTCTCAAAGACATACGGGCTGAAGCCTATGCGCTGGGAAATTTAGGCAGCATTTACGAACAAACACAGCAATGGTCGGAGGCACAAGCGCTGACAGAGCGAGCACTTTTGATCGCTCAAGCTGTGAATGCTGCTGACATTGCCTACCAGTGGCAGTGGCAGCTCGGACGGCTGCTCAAAGCACAGGGGCAACCTGCGATCGCTGCCTATCAGGCTGCATTTCAGACGTTGCAGTCAGTTCGTAAAGATCTGCTTGCCACCAACCCTGACCTCCAGTTTTCCTTCCGGGAAAAGGTGGAGCCAGTTTACCGAGAGTTAGTAGATTTGCTACTGAGGCGCTCTTCTAGCAGTCAGCCGGATCAGATAAATCTAAAGCAGGCTCGTCAGGTCATTGAATCTCTTCAGCTAGCAGAACTAGATAACTTTTTCCGTACCGCTTGTTTAGAGGGGCAAGCTGTCGCCATTGATCAAATAGAGGAAAGTAGCGCTGCTGTCATCTACCCCATCATTTTGCAAGACCGTCTGGAAATCATTCTTAGCTTGCCAGGACAACCTTTATATCAATATACAGCGGCAGTTTCTCAACCTGAGGTAGAAGAAACCTTAATGCAATTGCGGCAGAACCTAGAGAAACCTTTTACAACTTCTCAAGGAAAGCGCTTAGGACAACAGGTATACGATTGGTTAATTCAGCCGATCGCAGCTGAGCTTCAGGAAAAAGCTATTACAACACTCTCTTTTGTATTAGATGGGGCATTTCGGAATGTGCCAATGGCAGCGCTCTATGATGGCAGCCAATATCTCATTGAAAACTATAGCATTGCCCTCACTCCTGGATTGCAGCTGTTCAACCCTACAGCATTGGAGCGAAACCGACTACAGGCGCTGATGGCAGGACTAACTGAAGAGCGGAATGGATTCAGCGCTCTTGCCAATGTGCAACGCGAATTACAGTCCGTTCAGACTGAGATTCCTGGTCAGATTCTGCTGAATGAAACATTTACCAGTGCAACCCTGCAAGCTGAAATTAAATCGAACCCATTCTCCATTGTTCACTTAGCAACGCACGGTCAGTTTAGCTCCAATGCTGATGCTACTTTTGTTCTAGCTTGGGATAAACCCATTACGGTCAAGGAACTAGGAAGTTTGCTGCGCACAACAGACGAAACTAGAGAAAAAGCCATTGAGCTTCTGGTTTTGAGTGCATGTGAAACGGCGTCAGGGGACGATCGCGCTGCTTTAGGATTAGCAGGAGTTGCAGTTCAGTCTGGGGCGCGGAGTACACTTGCTTCCTTGTGGAGCCTCAATGATGAATCTGCGGCTCGCCTAATTAGCCAGTTTTACCGAGAGTTAGTCCCTTCTGACTTATCCAAGGCAGAAGTTCTGCGTCAAGCGCAGTTATCTTTGCTGCACGATCCAAATTACAGACATCCGCTTTATTGGGCACCGTATGTGCTGGTAGGCAACTGGCTATAGCACCTCAATGAACTGCTCGATCGATGGAAAGACTAGCCTGCGTTCTAGGTAATGTTCTAGACGTGTGGAAGTGGAGTTAGATGGATAGTCCAAACTCATAACGATTGATGAACAATCCAATGACAACATCATGTAACCAGATGGACTTAGAGAA
>NZ_JACXWX010000044.1 GCF_014764505.1 Phormidium tenue FACHB-886 | reverse complement strand
TGCTCCCTGGCGAGACTTACCTGAGCGCTATGGTGCCTGGGAAACCGTCTCAGGGCGCTTCTATGCTTGGCGCAAGCGAGGACTTTGGCAGCAGATTCTCGAGCAGTTGCAGCAGCAGTCCGATGCGGTTGGCGAGTTTGACTGAAAGCTGCACTTTGTCGACGGCAGCGTGATTCGAGCACACCAACACGCTGCAGGGGCAATCGGCAGTGATGCAGACTCAGAGGCACTGGGATATAGCAAAGGCGGGTTTAGCACCAAGATTCATCTGCGCTGTGAGGGGAATGGTTTGCCCGTGACCTTCCTGTTGAGTATTGGGCAACGCAACGAGTCGGTGATGTTTGAGTCTTTGATGGAGCAAGGTGAAGTCAAACGAGTGGGACGGGGACGACCCCGCCTGCGTCCCGATCGAGTTGCAGCAGACAAAGCATACACAGGACGCCCGATTCGCACCTACTTGCAGCGACGGGGCATTGGGGCTGTCATTCCCCGTCGAGCCCATGAATCTCGACAAGGGACACGCTTTGACCGGCAGGCTTATCGAGAACGCAATCGAATTGAACGAACTATCAACCGCTTAAAGCAGTTTCGACGGATTGCTACCCGCTATGAGAAACGGGCAGAGAATTATCTCGCCATGCTTACCATTGCTGCAATTCTCCTTTGGCTCTAAGTTTTAAAACACGCCCTAGGAATTTTTGAGGTGGTCTTGCCTCACGCCAACTCCAGTTTTAATTGAGCAATTCGGCAAAAGGAATCGTGAACCTTAATGATTGACTCAAATTCGGGGAGGATTATTTGCTCTCCAACTACTTCGATGAAATGGCAAACGGCGTAGGAGCTGTAGTCCGGTAATATCAATCCTGTTGTGCGTTCGTACACAAATCGTTCTTCCCCATCGACTTCGACTCGCCACGGCTTAGGAGTCAATCGTGCCCGAAAGGTTGACTGGAATTTGCATAATCGTGCATACAACGGATCAGCATAAAGGTTTTGCATCAATCGATAGGTGTTGTAGTCTAAAGAGTCAAACGGTCGAGTTGTGCAGAGATACCGCAACCCATTGCGGGTCTGATAGACTCGGAATCCTAGTTGGGGAAACTGTTGAACGATTGCTTTGAGAGCCGCGATCGCTTGTTGTTGACCACTTGCAATTTGGCAACTCGTTGCACAGTCTAAATAGTCAGCAAAATGTGGATCGCCAATGTCCACATCGACAATCAGCAAGTTTTTTGTGTTCAGGATCAGGCAGTTGTAGCGATTACGGGTAATAATCGCCTGTTGCGCTCCTTGATAGGAAATCTCATGCAGCACAGGTTCAGCCATCACACTGTACTCGCCTTTTTGTAAGGCGTACCAGCTTGCCCCACCACGATAGTCTCGCATTACAATCGGACTGAGCTGCGCCAAACAGATTTGCTCCTGTGGAGTCAACACCCTTGACCACCGTTGGAGTAGGGCAGCACGATCGCCTCCTGTATCTGGTTCCAGCACAAGTTCACTCAGGTACTGATTCACCTGCGCGGTCGGATCAGTTAAGCCACGTTTGCCTGCCCAGAAGCAGAGCTTCCAGTACAAGTAGGGCTGTCTGCTGATAAATTGGTTCAGCGAAAGAGGGAGTTGAGCGTCCATGAATCTGCTTTTGAACTCCTTCCATTTGTGAATCTCCGCCTTCTAGATTTTGTTCGCAGATCAGTTCTCAAACAAGCAATCTCTGTCGTGGCAACACAAATTGATGATGAGTGAATTAGAATTACTGTTCTGGATCCTCCGTTAAGCCACACCATTCATCCAATAATGCTTGTGGAATGCGATCGTGATTGCGCCAAAAGAAGTCAATCGTGGCTAATCTCCGACAGTGGTGAATCGGAACTTCCCGGCTACCTCGACCAGTACTGAACCAGTGGGACACTGTATCTCTGGTCACGCCGGTTAAGCGGGCAATATCGGGGTAGTCGAGTGCCCATTGCTGGAGAAACATGCGAGGTGACATGGGTGGCGGGCAGTTCTTGTAGCGCTCAAAGAGCTGCCACTGGCGATCTGTAGGGTACATATGCTGTCTCCCTTTTAACCTTGCAGCAGGTGTGCGTGGGTGGAGAGGAGTTCCAGATCATCCTCAAATGCCCAATCTGCAGCACAGTCCGCTCGCGAGGGACTATTACGATCAAGGGCGATCGCATAGTGGTAGCCGGTCGCCTCAACACTGGTGCTGTGGGCGTAGACCAGTCCAATGATTCTGCCACAGCCATGCGAGGGCACCCGTGCCCACAACACCAGTTGTCCGATCTCGAATTTGGGGGCAGCAAACTGTTCTGGCAAGGATGTTACCAAGCCAATCGGAGTGATGATCTCAGGGTGGACGGAACGGGAAACGGGAAAAGATGACGATGGATTAGAGTCGCTCATGCAGCACCGTGGAAATAAGACTGTCTGCTATTAAAGACTGCTCTTGCTAGCGAGAGCACAATGTCTCGCCAATCCCTGTTGCGCTGACAGATGGGTTGTCAAGCTGACAACGCCTGACGCAATATTCCTTCACTTATTTCCAAAGCCATTGCCAGACGTGGAAGAAGTCGCCATTACTGAGCAGGAAGTCGGCGAGCGCTAACAGTTTCTGGTAGCACGAAGCAGGCGATCGTCCTACCCAGGTGCTGAGCCAGTGCTCGCCAGTTGAAGTGGAGCAGCGAATCTGGGTATACAGGTTTTGCACGCTTGGATAAAGGCGATTCCATTTATTTCCTAGTAGAACAAGTCACATCTATTAAATATTTGGGTAAGACATATCGTGATAACCAGGAGTAATGCATACAGCGGCTGCCTGAATATTCAAGTGGGAGAAGTTCGCTTATAGCTCTCAATTGCTTCCAGGAAGCTGACCCAGGGACTACAGTTTCGGGCTCAAGGACGGCTGGAGTTACTCCAAAGGCTGGACAGGCGGTTGCTATGGAGATTTGACGAAATCTTGCTGAGAGCGTAAAAACTTTATATTTATTGCCGTGTAACAAGCTTTATCCTACAATTGCTACGATTTCTTCATCCATTCATGAATATGAATCTGTCACGTTCCTTCATCTGTTTTCTGCTACCTCTATTTGCTATAACTTGGGTTAGTCGTGCAACTGCCTTGCCTGTACAGGTCACGCAACAGCAAATGCCCCCGGAGTTGGAGCAGTTTTTCAGCTATCTGAATGATCAGAAATACACGCTTTGGTTGGGCGACGATCGAGGAGCCTGTGGATATTACATTGACCCGAGCGATCTCTATGAACAAGGCAACAGCCGCTTCACCACAGCAAAAGTGAGTCGAGGCATGCAAGGAACAGCCTGTGCAGGCATTGTAGAATTTCAAGTTCTGCAGGCTGATTGCCAAGCAAATAAGCTTTATCAATTTGTGCGTGAGACTGAAGGAGATCCACGTCGTCGAGGGTGGCAGCGCTTGCAACTGCGCCTTTCTGATTCCACTCAACCTTCGTTTCCAGCAGCAACTCAACAGTCGGTTGCAGAAATTTGTGCTCTGCCTGCCAAGCCTGCCTCTTAAAGCACAGCCAGGGAATTTAGCTATCCCAAGGCTATCTATCTCAAGCTGCTCTACTTCAGGAAAAAATAATTGAACGGGAGAAATACTCAAACAGTGCAGCGTCTTTGTGCTACATCAAATCTTTTGGGCGCTACGATCGGCTAGAAGCTGATAGAGGACGAGCTGAGGATTCTATAGCGAGTGCGGCTTCCTCTAGCTCAAAGCGCTAGCATCAAGAGCCCCATGACGATCGGTTATTCCTTCAACAACCTCTCCACTGAGCAAATGATCAGCCCTAGCAGTCAACTGAAGCGCTAGTGAACTGGGAACACTTGATCACAACATCTCCTGGAGCAAGCTGACGATGCAATTGCAACGACTGGTCTACTGCATCCCACTGGGAGCGATCGCCCTGTTACTAGGGATGACGCAACCCTGGAAGACGCTCAGCCAAGTCCAGCAGCAACAGAAACAGCAAGCCATCAGTGACGCACAACAATCTCAGACGATGCAACTGGTTCCTGGCTCTGTCTATGACGGGGATACTCTACAGGTGACTGATGGGACTCAGCAAATTAAAGTCAGACTCTGTGGGATAGACGCGCCGGAACAGGACCAGGCGATGGGCATTGCTGCACGCGATCACCTGCGGTCGCTGCTTAACCAGGACAACGGAGAAGTCATTGTCGTCGCAACCGATGTCGATCGCTATGGTCGCACGGTGGCAGAGCTATTCGTCAAGCGGGCAGGCAGCAGCAGTGAAGAGATTGCCATCAACGCGCAGATGGTAAAAGACGGTTATGCCTACCACTATGCTCAGTTCAGCAGTAGTTGTCCTAACGGGGCAAGCCTAGCAGCGCTTGAAGCGCAGGCACAAGCAGAGCATGTAGGGGTTTGGAAAGAGGCAGATGCTCAACGTCCGTGGGACTATCGCCACAGCCATTGAGCTCCAGACTATTCTCCATGCCCCAGCGATCACGGTTGCTGGGACTGGAGCTGCGCTAAGCATTCAAACACTACTCTGCTTCTATGTTGCAAAAAGCCTCGTCTTTCCTACGCCAATTTCTTCTTTTCTCAGCGCTGCCTGCTGCTTGGCTACTGCTAGTTCATCCTGCTCATGCGGATGTCACTTTACCCCTTCGTCAGGCTGCAGCACAAATCAGTCGGGGCACAGATGTACCGATCTACCTACCCGATCGCCTGCCGATGGAGCAGGGGTATCTCGACATCAGCACCACTGCCAACGGCTATCGCGTCGATTTCAACTACACCCCTGATTGTGGCGGTACCGCCTGCTACTTTGGCTCAATCCAAGCAGAGCGGGGAGGACAACTTAGCCCTAATCCCTTCCGTGACTATGCTCCTAGAGATTTAGGTGGTATAAGAGAAGCCTTTGAATTAGTGCAATTGTCAGACGGGACGCCAGCTCAATTCATCAACGGCTGTGGTGCCTACTGCACCGCTGTTTTAGAGTGGCAATCTCAAGGGGTGCTCTATCAGGTAACGGTCAAGAACGGAACGCGAGAGATGCTCTTGGCGATTGCCAACTCTGCGGTCGAAGCTGGAGCTAGAACTGCCCAGACTTCGGCTCATCCTGCCGTGCAAAAGCTAAGTCAGAAGGATTAGAAAGCTATTCGTTAGGCAGCCGTTGTTAATTTACCTTGCCACTAACCAGTTGTTGCGACACAACCCTTCTTCTTACTCAGCCAAGACATAGCCCTGTTTCGGTGATGACCTCAATTGAATCCTGTCTTTTTTATCTTCAAGATGCACCATAAGCCTCACTGAAAAACTGACGCTAACTTGACGTTGAACACTAGCCAACTAGAATGAAACCACCTTACCGCCACGGCTGGAGCTGCATAACGGTAAAGGTCAGCGGTTGCAGATAACCTTGAACTCAGCACTAGGTTTGCTCATCAATAGTCGATGCTCAACAATCCACTGGTTTACCGTCTGTCCAGTTTCGCGCCGGACTAAATCTGTTAGATACTATTGGGAGCAGTATGTAGTTAACACGTCAATTTTGGAGAAGGCTTGCTGCGAGGCATCTCTGAAAAAACTGTTCACTAGAACTCGCTCCCCGTAGTAAGGCTGGGGAATAGCCAACTGCTTTCGCCACATCGCAAAAGCTAATTGACTGATGACAATAGGCGGCGATGAACGGAGAGACAGCTTTTAGCAGATCGCCAGAATAAAACTGTGATTGCTGTTTCATATTCAAAAAGAGTACAAAATCTGCCCTGATCAAACATCGTGTTTTCGCAGGTGAGGCGATCGCTTTAGTTCATTAGGAAAGCAAGGAAGAAGCGCGAGTTTTCCAGGCTTTCAAGAATTTTGTCAGTCGATCGGTATTACCGAAAGAGGTCCAATGTGAAACTGTATTGAGTCTCTTTGATACGGCGTTCCAGTTTAAGATAGACAGTGATAGAAAATTGAGTTGGGTTGACTGCCGAGTCAGCAGTTGAGGCTGAACCCCGTTGAAGTCTGAATTTTGTTGCAAGTCCCCTTGTTCCTAAAGCTTCAGCGTAAACTGAAACCAGCGCTGAACCGTTTCTGAGTCTAAAGCTGCTGCGCCCTGACGGCAGGTTAGCTCCAGGAAATGCTGTGAATTTGTAAAAATCAACGCTGTCCGATCTGCCGACAGTACCGCTGGCACTAAAAGTAGCCCTAGTGGTATTTGGCGAAATACTCCCTAAGTTTGTAGCCGTCGCAAATGTGTTATCTGAGCGCGATCGCCCTAACGATCGCAGGTTAGTCGCTGAACGAAAATTGTTGTTTTGCATCATTAGTAAGCCTCAGAATCTAATTGATGCACTTTGAGTTTGATGCACCAATGGGCAATGTTTCAGCCCTCTCAGTTCTATTTGGTTCTTGGGCTACCAGACGTATGCAATCAAAGACAAGCGATTGCTCAATTATTCTGCTTCACCAATCAGGGTAAAGATAGTCTGTACGCAATTGACGGTAATGCTCAAGATGTAATGATGGAGAAGTAGAGTTTTTGCTGTTCTCCTACCATACCAGCGTGTCCCATTTGTGCATCGTCCAAAACGGTCAAGAACGGTCGTATCCACAACGGGAAACAACGATTCAAATGCGATGAGTGCGGGCGACAGTTCATTGAACAACCCACCAGAAAGGTCATCAACCAAGCCACACGGGAACTGATTGACCGATTGCTGTTAGAGCGCATTTCTTTAGCTGGCATTGCCCGTGCTGCACAGGTTTCTGAGCAATGGCTACAAACTTATGTCAACGAAAAATATGCCCAGGTGCCCCACCGCGTATAGGTGACACCCAAAGAAAGGGGAGGCTAACGATTCAATGCGATGAATTATGGTCTTTCGTGCACAACAAGGGCAACAAGCAGTGGGTTTGGTTAACCCTTGACGCAGACACTCGTGAGATTGTAGGCGTTTACATTGATGCACGCGATGCAGCGGCGGCTCACAAGTTGTGGGAATCTTTACCTCCGCTCTACCACCAATGTGTCATTGTTGATTGCGACCCAGATTCAACCCGCATCTACATATTGGTTAACCAGCGAATAGCATCAGCAGTATTTTGAGAAACTTGAACCGTGCCAAGACAAACTCCTAGTTAGAACAATCCAGACTTGAATTGAGATGTCCAATCACAAGTCAATAGTCAACTTTATCGCGAAGGTTGGCAGGTGATTGAGAAAACTCCTACTGCCGTCTCATTTGCAGCCCAATAGGCGGCACCATCGTGATGCCATAGCGCACAGGCTCAACTCGTTCAGCCGACAGTAGGCTCAACGGCACCGACTGGAGAACCGTTGCCAAAATCAGCTTCATCTCAAACAAAGCGAAACTTGCCCCAAGACAGCGACGATTACCCCCACCAAAGGGCAGATACTCATAAGCTGAAACCGAACGCCCTACAAACCGCTCCGGGTCAAACTGTCGGGGGTTGGGGTAAACCGACTGCCGCCGATGCGCTAGATAGATTGACGGACTGATCACCGTTCCCACAGGCAGCCTGTACCCATCCAGCTCAAAGGGTTGGCGAACCCGCCTTGCGAAAGCACCGATCGCCACCGGATAAATTCGCAGTACCTCCTGGCAGACGGCACTTAGGTAAGGCAGTTGGGCAATCGCCAAGGCGTCATGGGGGTCAGCCAGTCGTTGCAATTCTGCCTCAAGGCGGGTCTTTACAGCTGGCAGCAGCAGCACCCAATAGAGGGTCCACACAATCGCAGAGGTTGTGGTTTCATAGCCTGCAAACACAAGCATCAGCAGCTCATCACAAATTTCAGTTAAGCTCAACCCCTGCCCTGCTTCATCCCCCACCTGCAACAGCAGCCCCAAGAGGTCACTTTGCCCGCTGCTGAGCGCAAATTCTTGTCTTTGGCGAATCTCTTGCAAGAGAATCTGGTTAATCTGGCGCTTCTGCGCCAGGAAATAGCCCCAAGGACTCCACTTGCCCCAATCAATTCGTAGAAACGGAAACAGCAATGCTGCCGTGCTAAGCGGAGATTCTGCGCCCTCAAAAAAGGCAAACAGCAGCGAGTGGAGACGATGGCGTAGGTAGGACGAGGAGCTGCCGACTACCACCTGTAAGATCACTGTCAGGGCAATCTGCTTCATCACCTCCCGCACATTGAAAGTGGATTGAGGCGGGAGTTGTGCCAAGCTCTGTCGAGTCTGCTGAGCAATCTCAGTCCCCCATCGCTGCAACTGCTCAGCGTGAAAGGGCGGCATCAGCAATTGCCGGTGCCGCTGATGCGCTTTGCCCTCCAGAAAGACCAGCGCTTGCTCGCCCATCACCAAATCGAAGACACTGCCACGCTGATGCGATTCCAGAATTGCAGGAGGTGCTGTAAAGACAGCCTGCAACCCGGTTGGGCTGCATACACAGACCGCAGGGTAGTCGTAAGGCAGCCGAAACAGATCGCCATAGGTGTTATGGGCTTCATCGAGCAGTTCTAGCGGGGCAACGATGCCGCGGACTTGCCAAAGCAGTTGGGGCATTGCGGGTCCAGGCGGCAACTGAGTCATAAAACATGAGACGCAGGGGTGCTCAACATCCTACTTCATTTCGTTAAGTCTTTAAATCGAGCAGGGTAGAGAATAGCGACGACCCAGACTTAAGCAATCGTGCCGCATCTTCACCTTGGAGGCGGCTAGCCAAAAGCTAAAACAGTGCATGGAGGTCAAACAAAGCTGGGGACGAACGCTGACACTCAAGCTGAAGTACGCCGATTATCAACAGGTGACGCGCACTCCAACGCTTAGAGCTCGGCATGAAGTAACTTTTACCTCTGTAAGCTTAAAAAGCTGAACATCAAGGCTTTTAAGGAACAGCCTGTAAAAGTTATCTCGTTACGAATCCTTAATGACCCGATTGAGGAGCTAGACGTGTGCCTTTACTTGAATGTTGGACAACGACATACCCGAATTTTGGACAATTGTTAGGACTAAAACGTTCTTCCGTTATCCCTCAAGACTAAGCCCTTTCGGTCTGCTCCCAATTTCTGGATGAACATCAGCTTCCGAACCTAATGACTGGACCAAAGTTATCAACAACTCTTCACAAGGTTTTGCATGCAATTGAATAACTTCTGCTATCACTAATCAGTTGACAAGGATAGAAATATTGGCATTCAAATTTTTGAGTAGCTGCTCAATATCGGGGTTTACAATCTGGGAAGCTGAGGGCTTCGCTATCGAGAAAACTGGCAAGTACCATCTCTAACACTGCCTCGAGCGGATATTCAATCTCAGCAGCCCATCTTTCAAACGCCTCCCGGATGGAAGTAGGCAACGCTGCTAACATTATCCGAGCCGCGACTGGATTGAGATGCTCTATTGTTTCCAGTTCAAGCGTCGGTTGCTGCATGACTATTCTCTGATTGAGATACGGGCATTAAAGGGTAGCTCTGTGATTTGAAGGATGATTCGCTCTAGCTCTGATGATAACGCTCGCCATTGCATGAATGAGTGGATGGACTGCAATTGCGACATCAAATAGGTACTTCACATATCCTGGAAGTAGTGTTGCTGGATCAGCAAAGGCAGAATTGCGCTGCTCGATCGCCGCTTGCAGCTCAGGTTGAGATATTTTCTGTATCCTAGATAAAAGATTCGCCAACCCGCTGTATCTCACTAACCAAGTTCTGGTACCTGACTGTTGCCTCTTCTCCGAATCCTCCAGCTTCTAAATGACGAACAACTGATTGAATCAGCGGTAAGGCAATACCGACACCAAACAGGGCATTGAATCCCATGACAAGGGCTGGAGCAGAAAGCAGTAGCGTCAATTCGGGAAACAGGGCAAGCACAGCAATGAAGACTAGGAAGAAGATCGGTGTTGCAATTCCTGCTGTCAGTGCTGCCTCAACGATGCGATCGCGGAACTCTTCAACTGTGATTTCACCTCGATACAGGTCGAGTGAATAAGCAACCGCAGTTACCACGGCTTGGGTCAGAACTGCAGTGCCAGTTGCACCTAGCCCCAGCTTAGCAATTGTGTCTGAGTTCTTGAGGACAGAATCAATGGCGTTGTAGAAGCGAATGTAAACCTGCTCGCTTGCCGTCATCACCCTGGAACCTCGTTGAAGATTAGCGCTACCTACTTCCCAGAGGATGTTGTCTGCCCCATTAGAACCGCCCTGATGCCGGGAGATGATATGGCTGCCGTGCTTGTCTGCCAAGAACTCTCGAATCTTGGTTTCACTGACTCCCAGTTTGGAGGTGCCTGGAATCTTCTCAAACAGCTTCATCACATCAGCATCTGAGCGTGGCGCATCGCCAACCCGCAGCCCGGCTCGATTTCTCATGCGGTAGGCAAGTTTTGGCATCTCTTGTGCGAGTGCTTCAGCAGTCGTCGGCAAATCTTTGAGGGCATCAGCGATCGCCCCGCCAGTCACACCAAGCGCGAAAGCAGTTTCTTTGGCGCCAGCAACCGTCCTCTCGATCGTCTGAAAACTTTGCTGAACCAGGTGGTGGGATTGTTGCTGAAATTCCTCAACGGTTGCCACCCCTGATGTTACTGTCTCTAAGGCATTTGCTGTCAGGGTGGCGAGAGCCGCATCGATCTGGTTGGCCGATTGCTGACCCAATTGTGCTGAAGCTTGTGTAATGTGTTCCAAGGCTGCGGCTCCATTTGCACCTAGTGCCACTGCTGCTGTCTTCGCCTCCTCTACTGAATCGGTAACGGTTTTGGTACCTGCCTGAATGAGGTCTTGTGCTAGATCGCCGAGCTGTTGAGTTGTCTTAAAAAGATCCATTGAGGTTAAAAGAGAAGTTCCGTCAGAAGGGAAATAGGTACAGTTTTGGTGCCGTAGATAAAATCCTAAAGCTGTATCTTTAGACAGTACCTGAAGTTCTTTGCTAGTTCTAGTTCATCGTCGCTGAGTGTTATTCAGATACAGCAACTAAACTGACATCTGCGAGTGCTGCATAGGTACTGTAGCGACTGTTGACTGGCTTAATCTCCAACATGTGTCTCAGGACTTACGCAGGAGCACTAGCAGTAGGGTCTAGTCAAGTAGAGTAATCTTGGGTACAGTTTCATTATCAGTCCACTCCTTCCTTAGCCCATGACATTCACCAAGCTGAACTATTGCCAATATCTGTTGAGCAGTCAGACGAACTTCACACTGACTCATCTGGCGGAGCATTTGCAGCAGTTCAGTCATGACACCATCAATCGGTACTTGAGCGGCGAAAAACTCACCCCTCGGTTGCTGTGGGAGAACGTTCAACCCCTGATTGCCACCGATGCAACAGGGTATCTGATTTTTGATGACACGGTGTTGGACAAACGTTTCAGTCAATCGATTGAACTGGTCAGACGGCAATACAGTGGCAATGAACACCGTGTCATTCGCGGCATCGGTTTGATTAATTGCCTCTACGTCAATGCCAGCACTGGAGAGTTTTGGGTAATTGATTACCGCTTGTACAACCCAGACGGAGATGGCAACAGCAAGCTTGACCACGTTCAACAGATGCTACACAGTGCTGTCTTTGCCAAGCAATTGCCGTTTGCGATCGTGCTGATGGACAGCTGGTATGCTGCCCAGAAGCTGATGGCATCGATTGAGGAATTGGGCAAGGTCTATTACTGTCCACTGAAGCTGAATCGTTTAGTCGATGACAGTGGTAGGAATGAACCTTACAAACGGATTGACCAACTATGCTGGAGTGAGTCTGAAGCTCAACAAGGCAAAGTGGTGAAGCTACGGGGTTTCCCCAAAGACAAGAAGGTGAAATTGTTCCGGGTCATTGTCTCTACCGATAAGACGGAATACGTCGTCACCAACGACTTAACTCAAGATGCAATGGATGACACACAAAAGGTGTGTGCCGTGCGTTGGAAAATTGAGCAGTTTCATCGGGAGGTCAAACAAACAACAGGAATCGAATCCTGCCAGTGCCGCAAGCAACGAATTCAGCGCAATCATATTGCTTGTGCATTACTAGTTTGGACACGGTTGAAGCAGATTGCTTACCTCAGTTGTACAACGATTTATCGACACAAAAGGGGATTGTTGTCCGAGTATTTGATTGAGCAACTGAAGGCACCAACTTTGTCAATGAACTGGAAGTTTCCTCTCCCCATATCTAGTGCCTCTGCGTAAGTCCTGTGTCTGTAGGATTTAGTGTGAAAAAACTCGCTCACGATGAAGCCGATAATTCCTGTTGTGTTTTCCTTTACTTTCAGTCCTACGTTCGGTGTATCTAGGACGTTGAAAGAGCTGTAATCAATCTCGGTTAAGACGCTTTTGCCTAACTTCTGGCCTTTGTCATCAGGTTGCTTCTGTTCAAACCCTATTTCCTTCTTCATCAGGTAAAGATCATGCTCCACTTCCAGCGCTCGAAATTGTACTTCCTGGTGAGCTAGAGTTGCAGCCTGTCTTTTGACTCGAAGCTGATGGTCAACATCAACTTCGACCTCCTTCTTCAGTTCTTCCAATTCACATTGAGCCTCGTACTGCCGCCAAGCCTCTTCGTACCAGTCGATGATGGGTGAACCTTGTTCTCGACCACTGATGCCCTCAAGAATCAGCAAAACGCCGACGACGGGCAACGCTCCCATCAAAAACATCCCAGCTTTCATGCTGCCGAGACCGATCCAGGCTGCTGTCGCACTTGTATGAGCTGCCCCATGTAAGGTGCCGATCGCGGTGCCCGTCTTAGCAACTCCGATCGCGTTGGCAGCGGTATTAATGATGGGATGACTGGCGACAAGAGTTGCGCCAGCGGCAATTTGTTTGTTCATTTCGAGCAGGGAGGCAAGCTTGCAGTATCCATTATTCCCAATGCGTTTGCCAGTGGATGGTACTCCTATTCGACCTTCACGTAATCTTAGTGAATGAGTGGCTGAATGTATTAACTGCTTAACTGCTTGACATCGTTTGATAGGTAGTCATAGGCTCTCAATACCAAGTTCCAGTTGTCAAGTGCTCTTTTGCATTTGCTGATAGTCATTTCACCTCATCGTCCAATATCATCGGAGAGCCTGCAGATATGCATATTGGGCTGGATTGTACCCAGAAAAGTGCAGCGATCGGTTGATGCTTAATCTACTTGAAAGCTTTTCATATGGGTCAAGATTTCTACTTTCACAGCGCGATAGCCCGGCACGAGCTAGGGAACTCTGGAGAGTGAAGCAATCTTCGACCTCACCACATCATGAAATTGTCGGCTCTGTCCGCCCTCTTTCTCTTAAGCGTTCTGGCTGCGTGTTCCTCCCAAACTCAACAAACAACTGAGCCCACTCCAGTCAGTCAAGTTGCTCCAGTAGCTCCTTCGCCATTAGCTTCTCCAGCAGCCACCCAAACATTCCAGTTTCCTCAGCCTAGCTGTGGAGACAAGCCGACTGGAGGTCAGGACACCTGGTATCCCGTGTTTATTAATGGTGGAGATGTGGGTAAGCTTCGCACCCAGTTCTGTGCAGATTCGATTACGACCACTCGTCAAGATACAGGCGTGCGATCGGTGCAGCTTGCTAGCTTCACTAGTCGTCAGAAAGCGGATGCGTTTGCCCAAGCAGTGGGTGGGGAAGTTGGCGCACCGACGACTGCTACAGAGCTCATAGGAGCTGTCAAACCACAACCTTCATCTAAAACGGCAGAAAACACGGCAACTCAGGGCAATGAAATAGAGTTCCGGCAATCTGGTAGACTCACCTCGCAAACACCAGGCTCCCCGATCAACGTGCGGGACGATGCCAGCACCCAAGCCACTGCTCGACACGTTGGATATGCAGGGGATTCTGTTGCCATCCAAAGCAAAAAGCAGGGCAGCGATGGCTCCATCTGGTATCGAGTTTCCTTCACATCGCAAGCCCAAGGATGGGTACGCAGCGACTTTATTCTCCTCAACACCAGCCAAGCTGAGACTCAGCGCAGCTCGGAGCCGAGTTTGGATAGCACAACTTATGCAGCTCCTTCCTACTCATCAAGCGGCTCAGGTCGCTGCAATAGTCCAGATGATCTAGATAGTCGGGGTCGTCGCTGTGGTGGACGGGCATCTAGCGTCAGACCTGGAGGAAGGAACTAGAGAAGGATGGCAATAGGATCGTGGGCTAGCGGCAGGCAATCCTTGCTGCTTTTTCAGGCTACAAACTACAGTATTGGTGTCTAAGAGCCTCTAAATTAAGGAGTTCCTTTAATACAGGAGATTCCACCCGCATTGCCTTATTACCAACTAGGTGGCGTGTTCGCTGAGCCGACGCTTTCACAGTTCACGAAACGGCTCGTCTTTTCTTCCTGGCGAGTTGTCCCCAAAGCGATCGCAGCTCTTTTGAGCTATGAGGCAGAACGTCAGATGATTAGTGCATTTGAGGAGACACCTGAGAATACACCAGAGGCAAGAGAGCGGCGGCGCCCACTACTCCGGTTTGCCCGGACAAAGGAGCGACTGACCGGAATGCCCATTCTAAGTTTGCTCTACCCCAGTACCGTTCTAGCCAGAGAATGTGATCCGCTGGCAGTTGCAATAGACGCGCCAGAGCAACCCTCGCTCTCCAAATTACTGCCACATACGCAGCAAAAGATTGAGACACTGCTGCAAGCGCTAGAACTTCCGGAAACTGGTACCGAAGATGAATCATGGTACTGGGCCGCGCCGCTGCTGCTCGATTGCCATTTTGACCCTGATGCAACCCTCCAGTGGTTCTCTACCCCTGAGCTAGCCCAAACCTGGGCAGGTGCAGACCAGGATGATGACAATGATGATTCTTTGTGGAGCGAACACGTCAAGCTAGCAAAGCATGTCGTAGAAACTCAGCACTTTCCGTTAGGCAAGCCTCCCAGTGATCTATCACTGGTGCTGGCAGAGATGGCGATCGCTAGCCCCGGCGTTACTGCGCTGCGGGCGCTCAGCCGCATTGCTGGAGGAATGTCCCTGCTGACTCAACCCGAAATCAGGACAAGTGCGGCTCAGATGGCTTGGTCATTTCGAACGGTGTTTAACTCGCCCGAGGCGACTGCTTTACTCAGAGGTATCAATCCCAAAACTGCTTACTGGCGCAGTGTTCTGAACTATTGTATGGATGGCTGCTTACAGTCTTTATTAGATGAATATATCCATATCCTACGAGAGTCACTGAGCTTGGTGAATCAACAGCCTACTAAGGTAGCATCAGAGATATCCAGAGCGATATCCAAAGCGTTGACGCTACGCACTTCAGTAATGAGCATTGACGAAATTGAGGTTGATGCAGAGCGGAATACAATTGCCGTTGAAAGCTATCGCATTCGGGGGCATTTTGCCCTTCGTTTTGGCGAAGAACAGTCGGATGACGACCGCATCATCAACCGGACGGAGCAAGTTCGCGAAGCCTTTAACTCTCCGTTTCGCCCGTTTGTTCTGGCCACGACTTCCGTTGGGCAAGAAGGATTGGATTTCCATCCCTACTGCCATGCGATCGTGCATTGGAATCTGCCCTCGAATCCGGTTGATCTAGAGCAACGCGAAGGTAGAGTTCATCGCTACAAAGGACATGCGGTTCGCAAGAATTTGGCGCTTAGCTACGGCTTAAAGGAAATCTATAGCCCAAGCTGTGACCCCTGGGAAAGCTTGTTTGCTGCCGGGAAGCGCGATCGCCCTGCCGGGTCATCTGACCTGATTCCGTTCTGGATTTACCCAGTGGCAGGAGGAGCCAAAATCGAGCGCTATGTCCCCAATCTGCCGCTTAGTCAGGATGGTGAGCGATTGACAGCGCTGCGGCGATCGCTGGCAGCGTATCGTCTGGTGTTTGGGCAGAGCCGCCAAGAAGATCTACTGGCTTATTTACTTGATCGCTTGTCTGAGGATGAGGTGGAACAGGTTGTCCGTAGCCTGCAAATCGACCTGGAGCCAAAGCACAGCCTAGCGCCATAGTGATGTAGGAGCTAATAAGGCGAACACCCAGGAGGAGTGCCAGAACCGCCTCCGCTCCCATTCGCGTGACAGGTGCAGTGAAGCACACTTAGTCCAAGGTTTCAGCAATCGGTATCCATCCCGCTTCGGTCCGTTGAAACAGCGGAATATGTCCCACCGCTTGAAGGGCATCCTGCCAGTCAAACGTGATCGCCTGCAGTCGCATTTTCCAGTCATGTCCTTCTGTCAATACAACGACCAAGCCCACTACCTCTGCCCTGGCTTGCCGTAGCAATTGAATTGCTGCCGATGCTGTTCCACCCGTGTTAATCACGTCGTCCACAATCACCGTGCGTTTACCTGCGACGCGATCGACTAGACCGGGATCAAGATAGAGTCGCTTGGTAACGCCAGGGCTGGTAATCGACTCCACCGGCACCGAGAGGGCATCCTCGTACCAAAACTTGCGCGAGTTGCCGAGAGCCGTGTAGTGCGGTAGCTGCAACTGCTGGGCAACGAGTCGCGCATAATCTAGTCCCAAAGTCGGGATGCCCACGATCGCTTGGGGAGCAAAGGCAGCTGCTAGCTTGCCTAGCAGGGGAGCTAGCCCTTGTTCCACTACGAAAGAGGTTTGATTCGACATTAATAAGGCGATCGCCACTTGACCGTCTGAGAAAGGCTGGAGCGGTAGTTCCAGACAGCTTCCATCTTGTAGTAAGACCGGATAGGTATCATTGTAGGGTGGCTCTAAGGCGGGCAGTAATTCACCCTTAGGAATCAATCTGGCTCGATATGGTCGCTGTGTTGCCATGCTTATCTCAGTGCCTCCTGCCAAATTACCAGCCCAATCGTCAAGACCAAACACAGCACCATGAAGCTATAGTCTCCCAACCGAAATTTCAGCACATGCAGGCTTGTCCGGTGCGAACTGCTGCCGAAGCGATAGGTAAGCAGCGCGAACGAGAGGTTCTGTCCCAACCGCAGCGATCGCAACAGCAAGGGAACCGCAATCGCCAAGTATTTCCGAATTCGCTCGCCCAATCCCCCGCGATCAAGTTCGTGTCCACGACTGCGCTGAGCGTCCAGGATGTTCGAGAACTCCTGGATAATCAACGGCAGCAGTTGCAGCGTTAGCCCCACGCCAAACGCAATTGAGTAGGGGACCCGCAATCGACTTAACCCCGCAATCATAGAGCCAAACTCTGTGGTAACCAGCAGTGCATAAAATGACCCAGACATCACCAGAATGCGAGCAACTGCCGCAGTCGCTAAAGCCAGGTTCAAGTCAGTGAACTGGAATGTCCCTAAACTCCACAGCACAGTGCCGCCACGATCACCAATTAAATTCCACATGACAAAGGAGGCAATTAACATCGGCGAGATGGCAAGTACGAAACGCAAACCTTGGTCGGCAACCTGACCGATTACCCAGTACAGCACCACACCTAGCAGCAACACCAGCAGCGGCAGCGGGCTGCGAAGATACCAGGCGAGCAAGCTGCACAGCACAATCCAGAGTAGCTTGGTGCGCGGATCAAGCGCATGAACGGGAGAAGGGCGGGGTGTATAGCTCAGAAGACGAGGCATATTAAACAGCAGCAGTCATAAAGCGATTGGTAAACTCAGCAGGGGTAAGGCAGGGAAACCCAAGGAACTCGAGCGCCAGCTGAATCTCAATTGGTAAGGGAATGCCAAGGCGCTCGAACAGTTCTGTATCAGCGAATAGGTCCCGAGTTGGGCGAGAGCAAACAACCCGTCCAGCCTGAAACACCAAGATATCGTCCGCAAATTCTGCTAGCAACGGTAGGTCGTGAGCAACACAAATTACCGCTTTTCCTTGCTGTTTGAGTTGCAACAGCAGTTGCCCGAGTTGCTCGCGTCCCGCTCGATCCATGCCAGAAGTTGGTTCGTCGAGAACCAGGACGGCCGGATTCAGCGCCAACGCACAAAGAATCGCTAAAAGCTGCTTTTCACCGACCGAAAGTGCCAGCGGCGATCGTCCTAAGTGCTGGGCAAGATTAAATTGCTCAAGGATCGCCATCATCTGTGCCCGCTGCTGCACCTGCCAGGCCTTGTCTGAGGATAGATTCAAGGCGAAAAACACCTCCTGCTCGACCGTTTCGTTAAACAGCATTAAATCAGGATTTTGAAAGGCAATACCGACCAGCCGCGCCAGCTGTGCCACTGTCAGTTGTGCGGTCGATTGCCCAGCCACCACAACTGTTCCGCGCTGGGGTTTGAGGAGCCCGTTGAGATGCCGAATCGCTGTCGATTTACCGGAGCCATTCTGCCCAATGATGCCCAAGATGCGTCCAGCATCAGCCGTAAAGCTGGCTTCCATGATCGCCGGAGTCTTTGTACCCGCATAGGTGTAAGTCAGATTGGTGCAATGGACAATGTTGTCAACCGAGGGGCTAAAGGATGGTGGTGACAGCTGAAACGGCACATGACGCGGATGCTGGCTAAGCCAGGTACGCGCGTCAGCAATTGTGACCCACGGCTGTACCTGATGTCCCAGGCGCTGCAGCTCGTATACGATGGCGGTAAGCGGCGGAATTGGTACGCCTGATCGAAGCACCAGGTCTCGATCGCTCAAAAAATGGCTCAAGGTGCCGTTGAATAGCAGACTGCCTGTGCTATCGAGTACTAGGGTACAATCGACCAGAGGTGCAAACCAGTCTAGATTTTGATCACTAATTACTAACGTCTTGCCAAGCTGCTTGAGGCGATCGACAATGCGGCTGACGAGCACCCTGCCGGCAGGATCGAGGGCAGCGGTAGGTTCATCCAGGACAATCACGGGCGTATCAAGTGCCAGCATCGCTGCCAACACGCAAGCCTGCTTCTGACCACCGGAGAGTGTGTCAGTAAGGCGGTGGCGCAAGTGAGTAATCCCCAGTTCCTCCAACGATTGAGAAATCCGTTCGCGAATCTGCGCGGTCGGCATGCCCTGATTTTCTAGCCCAAAGGCGATCGTTTCTTCGACGCGAAAGCCAACTAACTGCGTATCGGGCACTTGCAGCACGATTGCCACCTGCTCAATTACTTCAGCTGACTGCGGTTCCTCGGCGGTCACGACAGCGTGCCCCACCTGCAATCGACCTGACCAAGTGCCACCATAAAACTCCGGGATGATACCAGCTAATGCCAGCAGCAGGGTAGATTTGCCCGAACCGCTACAGCCCAACAATGCGGTGACCGTGCCAGGGGTGATCGAGAAGCAAAGATCTTGCAGAACGGGGCAAGCCGCTTTAGGGTAGGTATAGCACAGCCGATGGGCTTCAATAATGCCCATACCTTAGATGCGCTGCGTGGGTAGCCAAGTTGCCGACTGAAGGACGCGTGCTCCATATCTCATCACCAGCGGCGTCCCGATCAAAACTGGAATGATGTCAGATAGCCCAATCCACAACACCGCCCACCAAAATGGAAAGATACCGAGTACAGCCAGACTGGCACAGACTGCAAACACCATGATCACCGTCGTGATGCCAGCGGTGATCATGGCGTGAGTCATGGCACGTCCACTAGTTACTATCTGCTCTAGCGTAAATTTACGTCCGGTTGTGAGTGCTGGAACCAAACCTGTCACGCCGACCATAATGCCGTCTACCAGCAGAGTATGGGCGGGAATGAATGTGCCCGCCAGTAAACCCCAAACCACAGAGCCGAGATAACCGGAGATAAAACCAGAAATAGGACCAAACAAAATACCAATGACGGGCGGTAGAAACGCAAAAATGCGCCACTGAATGACACCCGGAACAAGCTGAATGGGGTTGGCGTATGCCCACAACACACCCGTGATCACACCCCAAATTACTGCAAAGACAATGCTAAAGACCTGATTTCCTTTTCGACGTGCCATCGCTGCTACCCCCGCGGTTTCGATGAACTGACTTCACCCTACTGAAACCACGATCGCAATTTTGTGGCTTGCGATACGTGTGATACGAATGAGTATTACCGAAAGGGTAACTTTATATTCACTCTCACTGGATTGTTCTATAGCTCCAGAACAACATGCCTTGCAGGATAAAGCACAGCGAACCCTGGAAGCAACTCAAATCCCCACTCAAGCAAAAACTATATGACTCTACAGGATTCCACGCCTGCTACATAGTGCTTTAAATTGACGAAGGTTGAGGATACTCGAACGCCTACTAGGCTGCTTTTTTCAACTAATCATAGCTGTTTACTTATACTGATCTTGCATGAGTCCGTGCTGGTAAGGACATGAAAGTTTCTCTGAGCTAATTAAGTTTAGTGCAGCTCCACAAAGACATAGTATTAAAGCCAATTTAAACTAATTAAATGTATTCAGATACACAGCTTAGAATGTGAGTCCTTTTAGAATATATCAATCAATATATGTTCGAAACTTGTTGAACTTTGCAGGCTGTAAGTTAGCAAGGTTCAGAGGGAAATGCCTCTCGAGGTGCTTTATCCTGTGCAATTTAGCCAGTTTAGACAGCGCCATAAGTATGCTTTAGGATTTCATGGTTTACAGCAATTGAGCGAATTTTTATTCGCTTAGTTACGCTTTTCAGCTCACAATCAAGCAAAGAATTTATGGTTTCACTTTCTCTTCAGTTGGACTGGAAACCCAACGCTCAATTTGCTGGCATCTTAATCGCACATCATTTAAACAGGTATGCCGACCAAGGAATTGATTTAGATATTCATCCCTGGCAACCCTATCTTAACCAGGTGGATATCTTGCAGCAGGATGGAAACTACCTTGTCAGCACAGAAGATAACTTACTAATTCGAGGGCGGGTGGCAGGGCAGCCTGTCAAAGCGATCGCCACGATGATGCAGTATTCGGGACTGGGTTGGATGGCGTTGAAGTCTTCTAAAATTAGCAGCATTGCTGATTTCAAGGGAAAACGAGTCGGCATTCATGGGGATGGCGAGACGGGTCTCAATATTACGCTCAAGCAATTTGGATTAACCAACCGGGATGTTGAGGTTGTCGAGGTTGGATTTGATTATGCTGATCTACTGCGAAGCAACGAGTTTGACGCTGTGCAGTGCCTTGTTATGGTAGAGCCATTGGAGCTAGCAGCAGAAGGCTTTGATCTTCATGTTATGCCTGCTTATGAGTGGGGCTACGAGGTGTATTCTCAGGTGATTGCTACTACCGATCGCTTAATCAAAGCTGAACCTGAAACACTCAAGCAGTTCCTTAAAATCACCTTTGAGGGCTGGCGCTATGCATTTAGCCATCCGAAAGAAACAGCTCAAATCATCGTAGATAAATATCTAGGTGAATCTAATTCCAAGATGCAGGAAGAAATTATTACTGCCTTAAATCCACTATTTCTGGGTAGAGTTGGGATGGAAAAGCTGGGCTGGATGACCACAGAACGCTGGGATAAAAGCATTCGCTATTTAGAAGATTACCAAATCATCAACCGATCTTTGCAAGCGGAGGACGTGATGACGAATCAGTTTATGGAACAGCTATACAGTTAATTTTTGACTACCTTTAAACAGATAGGAGATCTAAGATGAGTAATCTACGTTACCCTCAACTAGAATTTTATGGTGCGAGCCGCCGTAAATTCATTAAGTACGGCGCGATGGCTGTTGGTACAAGTATCCTCGCTGCCTGTACAAATTCAACCACCAACGAAGCTTCTCCAGCTTCTCCGGCGGCTCAAAGTTCACCCGGTGGGCTACTTCAGACTATCAAGCAACGGGGCTATTTATCCTATGGCTTGGAAGCTGGCTATCGCCCGTTCGAGTTTTACGACGAAAGCAACAAACTGATCGGCTATGATATTGACCTTGCTGCCGCAATAGGCAAGCAGTGGGGTGTGGAAGCTCGCCCAACTCCAACAAACTGGGCAACCGTGATTCAGACTCTCTATGATGGTGGGTTCGATATGATTCTCGGTGGCATGACGGCAACTGAGGAGCGCTACAAGCGAGTCAACTTTTCTATTCCCTATATGGACGCCAGTTCAGGACTGCTGGTGCGAGCAGGTGAGGGAATTGCTGACCGCAAAGACCTTAATAGCAGAATTGTTGGCACAAAAGCGGGAACTCCTTCCATCAAGCAGCTCGAAGTGACTCAGGAAGAATTGCAGATCCAGTACGCTGAAACCATCAAAACCTTTCCAGATGACACGGCAGGGCTAGAGGCACTGCGAAGCAAACGGATTGATGCCTACGCCAGTTCAGTCGTGAGTATGCTGGAGTTTACCAAAACCAATCCTGGATTTGAAGTCATTCCTTTTAAGTCAGAGCGCTGGAAGGCTGAGTACACCTGTGCGGCATTTCGCAAAGAAGACGAAGACTTACGAAATGGCTTCAATCAAGCAATTCTGGCAATGCAAACTGATGGATCGCTCTATGAGCTGCAGACTAAATGGTTTGGTCAAGCGTTCAAAGATTTGCCTAAAGATGCACCAAACTGGTAGGAACACTTGATTCAACTCACAGGATAGAAATTCAAGGTGCTAGATATTAATTTTATTTTTGACATAGCTCCAAGGTTAATTCAGCCTTTATGGATTACTCTGGCAGTTAGCTTGCTTTCACTGCTGCTGGGAACGCTAATCGGGGTCAGCTTGGGTATGATATGGGTCCTGAGTTCTGCCCGCAGTTTCCTCCGTGTACTGCTCAATGCCTACGTTTGGATCGTCCGGGGCACGCCCATCATTATACAAATCTATACGGCATTCTTCGTACTTCCCAAGCTGGGGATGAAATTAGATGTATTTTGGGTTGGTGTGGTAGCGCTGACGTTCAACTCAGCTGGCTATCAAATTGAAATTGTGCGAGCGGCAATCACCTCCATCAGCCGTGGACAACACGAAGCTGCCGCTTCGATTGGTATGACCAATCGAATGACAATGGTATGGATCGTTCTACCGCAAGCTGCTCGTCGTATGATTCCGCCTTTAGCAAATGAGCTTGCCAACTTGGTCAAAGCGTCTTCTGTATTGTCAGTGATTTCTTTGTTTGAACTGACTAAAGCAGGTGATGCAATTATTGCCGCTACTTTCAAATTTGCTGAAGTTTTGCTGGTCTTATCAGTGTTGTACTTTGCAATTATCCAAACACTGTGCCTGGGGGCAAAATATCTAGAAGATAAGGTTTTCAATTTTGGAAATGAGTTGGTTCCCGTATCTTCGCTATCTAATCCATCTGGTTAAAGCACAAATAAATATTTACTAATTCATTCTCAAACAACGCTATGTTACTCAAGATCGAGAACCTTTATAAAAACTATGAAAAAACTGCAGCGCTAATTGATATTAACTTAGAGATCGCTGCGGGAGAACAGGTGGTCTTTCTAGGTGCATCCGGATCTGGTAAAAGCACGCTTTTGCGTTGTATCAATTATTTGGAAGCTCCAAATCAAGGTACGGTATGGCTAGATGGACGACCGATGGGGGGACATTTTGACAAGCAAAGACGCTGGATCACGGCTTCCTCTAGTCAAGTTGCAAGGCAGCGGCGTGAAGTTGGCATGGTATTTCAAGGCTTCCATTTGTTCTCACATCTAAGGGTGCTAGACAATATTGCGATCGGTCCTCAAAAAGTGCTGAAGAAGCCTAAAGGTATTTGCTACGAGCTAGCACGAGATCTATTAGATAAAGTACATCTGAGGCATCATGCCGACAAGTTTCCCTGGCAACTCTCTGGAGGAGAGCAACAGCGAGTAGCGATCGCCCGTGCCTTAGCAATGAATCCTAAACTCATGCTATTTGATGAACCAACTTCAGCTCTCGATCCCTGCTTAACGCATGAAGTATTACAGGTGATGCAGGAACTTGCCGAAGATGGAATGACTATGTTAATTGTGACGCACGAAATTCCTTTTGCTCAACGGGTTGCCGATCGAGTTGTTTTCATGGAGCAAGGCAGAATCATAGAAGTGGGTGCAACAGAAGTCTTCTTCACACGCCCACGTAGCCGCAAAACTCGAAAGTTTCTCAGCTATGTTCTCTAAACTTGTCTTTTAATTGCTGTGCTAGTTCAACCTATGCAAACCGCATTACTCGCCTTTGACACTGCTTTTATGTGGCAAACTCTTCCAGAGATTCTACAGGCAGCAGGTGTCACCATTCAAATTAGCTGTTTAGCAATGCTTCTAGGAACCAGCGTAGGGTTTCTGCTGGGGGGTTTGCGAGTGCTAGGACCATCTGTTATCAAATCGATGATTCAAGGATGGGTTGACTTTGTACGCGGTGTTCCACCTCTGTTAATTATCGCTTTTATCTACTTTGCGTTGCCTTCATTTGGGTTACGGTTAAACGAGTTCTGGACCGGTGTAATTGCTTTGACGATTATTGCAGCTGGCTATCAGGTAGAAATTGTGCGGGCAGCAATTGAGTCAGTCGATCGCGGACAACGGGAAGCTGCTCTTGCCATTGGTATGGATGAACCAATGGTACTAATGCAAATTCTATTTCCTCAGGCGGCGAAGCGGATGATACCCGCATTGACCAATGAATTAGCTAACGTGGTGAAAGCATCCTCTCTACTTTCTGTAATTTCTGTCAATGAATTGACCAAGGTGGGCAACGCGCTGATTTTTGAGAACTTTGTATTTGCAGAGATCCTCATTCAAGTGGCAGTGTTATATTTAATCATTGTTGGAGTATTGACTAAGATTTCATCTTATTTAGAGAACAAAGTGTTCTCCTTCAATGCGTCCCAGCCGTTAGCCAGGAAGACAAGTGCAATGCATCAAATCATTCGCTAACCATCATCACTAATTTGTTTTCTTGAAATCAATCTGATGAACTCATGCCGTTTCCGGAGCTAATTGATAACGAGGAATACTCCTTAACAGAAAGAGTTTTTAATACGCTCAAGCAAGGGATTTTGTCTTTAGAAATTAAACCGCGTGATTATCTCGTTATCGGCGATATTGCCAAAGAGTATGGAGTTAGCCGAACGCCGGTTCGAGAAGCGTTGATCATGCTAGAGCGCGAGGGGTGGGTTGAAAGCGACGGACGGCGTGGTGCGAAAGTGACTGTCCCTTCAGCCAAGGTGATTTTGGAGGTAATAGAAGTTCAAGCAGCGCTGGAGGGATACGTAGTGAGGCGCGCAACCCCTCTTCTGAAAGACACCGACTTCCAGGCAATGGAAGCTCTGCTGATCCAAGCCGATCAGGCAATTGCTAATCAGGAAGACGACCAAGCACGAGAGTTGGGTGACGCATTCCATACTTATTTGTTTGACATAGTTGGCAACCGCAAGCTGAAAGCGCAAATTCAGCAGCTTCAGGAGCACACTGACCGGATTCGACCGATTATTTGGCATCATGCAATTGTGCCAGTAGAAACTTCTGCCCAGCAGCACTGGGACATTTTGCAGGCGCTGAAGCAGCGAGATGTAGCTAAGGCAGAGGATTTAATGTTCTATCACACGATCTGGTACGAGAAGGAATTAGCGAGTGTCTTGAAAAATTTATAGGTTGACAAGATTAACCTGCTGAACTTTAGAAATATGTAAGTGAGGGATACGTGATCCAGCAACATTCTAATCCTGATTTGCTACTCAATACCTTTGAAGTTACTTCAATTCCTGGCTTTCAAGGTCCACAAAACCAGAAATGTGTGGTCTCTATCAGCTGGCATATTGACGGAGAAGCAGGCGCAATTGCTGGCGATCCCCGTGCAGCTGATCATCTGGCGGCTTTATCAGAAGGGGCGTATGGCGTTTCCACAGCGCTTCCTCGTATCTTGGAGATGCACCGTAGCTTAGAGATTCCAGGCTCTTTCTTCATTCCCGGCTATGTCGCTGATCTGCACCCAGATATGGTTGAAGCGATCGCCAGTGCAGGACATGAAGTTGCACATCATGGATATCTGCATGAGAACTGCTTCTTCTTGAGCAAAGCTGAGCAGAGAGAAATTTTCATTCAAGGAACAAAGTCGATAGAGCAGATTATAGGGAAAGCCCCTGTAGGATGGAGCGCTCCAGGGTGGGGAGTCAAACTGAGCACGCTTGAGCTACTGTGTGAACTAGGTATGATCTACGACTGTAGCTTAATGGAGTATGATACGCCCTATTGGTTGAAAACCAATGCTGGAACGCTCATAGAACTGCCGATCAGCATGATATTGGATGACTGGCAGATTTTTGGAGCAGGACCGTTTCCGGGCGGTGGGGTCAATGCCACTGCTGAATCTGCATTTCAGATTTGGAAAGAGGAATTTGATGGCATGCGGCGGTTTGGCGGGCTATTTACTACAACTTTTCACCCCAACTTGTTAGGCAGACCGGGACGGCTGAATATGCTTTATCGGCTGTTTGAGTACATGAAAACATTTGATGATGTCTGGTGGGCAACCTGTGAAAACGTGGCGGCTTATATCAAGTCTGCTTGAGAACCTGGAGTTACTTCAAAAGGCTGTTTGAATCAGAGCTTAATTCCTTAGCCAATCGACACAACCGCAAAGGGAATCTCCCCATCCTACACCCTTTTCCGCCTCGTTGTAGCTGCGTTTACCCTAATCCTGTAATTGTCTTAATTAATACATTTTGACTTGTGAGTTAATGCAATGAATAGATGCAGCTCTTCACTAGATTGATTAACTTTATTTATCAATTGGCTCTTTAATAATATGATCAGTCGCGCGATTCCTGTTACTGTCATTACCGGCTATTTGGGGTCTGGAAAGACCACACTACTTAATCGCATTTTGACGTTTGAGCATGGCAAAAAAGTTGCCGTGATTGTTAATGAGTTTGGCGATGTCGGAATTGATGGTCAGCTTGTGATGAATGCTGATGAAGAAATTTTGGAAATGAATAATGGTTGTATCTGTTGCACGGTGAGAGGTGATTTAATTCGGATCATTGGTAATCTTTTGGAGAGGCAGGAAAAGTTTGATCATTTAGTCATTGAAACCACGGGTTTAGCAGATCCAGCACCTGTAATTCAATCTTTCTTTGTTGATGAGGCAATGCATTCAAAAACAGAGCTAGATGCCGTTGTGACGGTAGTCGATGCAAAACATATTTGGGACCACTGGGATAGCAGTGAGGCTCAGGAACAAGTTGCCTTCGCCGATGTAATTCTTCTCAACAAAATGGATCTCGTTTCTTCAGAGCAAGCAGACGTTTTAGAGAAACGAATTCGAGCCGCTAACGCGATCGCAAAAATCCACCGGACTCAGAATTGTGAGTTGGAGATTGGTGCAATTTTAGGCGTGAAAGCTTTTGACTTGAAAAATGCCTTGTCGATCGATCCCCAATTTCTAAGTGAAGATGCCCACGAACATGATGAAACGGTGACGTCTATCTCGATTGTGGAAACAGGGTCTGTTAGTAGTGACAAGCTCACCACCTGGCTAAATCAACTCGTACAGGCACAAGGACAGAATCTCTTTCGAATGAAGGGCATTTTGAATGTCGACGATGAGGATCGGCGGTTTGTGCTTCAGGGAGTTCATATGCTTTTGGACGGCAGACCCGGAAAACCTTGGAAGCCGCATGAAAATCGTCGAAATGAGATGGTTTTTATCGGTCGCAATCTTCCCGAAGCAGTTTTGAAAGCAGGGTTTCAGTCTTGCTTGGTTTAAGTGATCTGCAAAGTTTCTAAATATTAAATTTCCATTCCTCAAAGGGAGTTTCTCTAATGAGAAAGTTAGATGCTTATAGTATCAGCATTGGAGTTTTAGGTGCAGTTGATACTTATCTCACAGCTACGTTGATTCTTGTTCCTGTATGGGTCACATTTATTGCCTGGGCATCGTTCTTTATACTGGGTGGTAAGTCTTCAGGACTGAAGCAAAGTATTGCCTCTAACCTGACAGGAGTTGCGATCGCCTCTCTCACCCTGTTAAGCATTGCCTTACTAAATGCCAATCCTTTGGTCGCTGCAATTTGTGTTGGGTTGGGCAGTGCTGCGATGGTACAAGTCTCTAAGATTCCTCTACTCAGTGCGGTGCCAGCAATTGTCTGGGGGTTTGCTTCTACCGTTGGTACTACTATTGCAACAGGCAACCCCATTACCGCGCCAGGGTTAGACAATCCTGCCTTGGTTGCTGCAGCGGCAATGATATTGGGCAATGTGTTTGGCTATTTGTCAGAAATGTGGGGTGATGCTATGACTCAGGAGCAAACTTCTATGAGAGAACGCACCCGCGTCTGAAGCGATCACGCCATTAAGAGTATCCATGTTTGATTTGGTTAAATGAGGTGAGTGAATGAAACTACAGCACTATATCGGTGGTTTGGAAGGACTGAAGCCATCTAGTTTTGAAAAGCGTGTCTTTGTCCAGCCTTGGGAGGAGCGAATCTTTGGAATTCACGTTGCCATGATGGGCTTGAGTAATCATTTAGAAGCCGTCAAGACAGTGCCCACCCAGTTCAAGAGTTTCTGGACCTGGGGACACCTCCGCAAAGGCGCTGAAGGTTTAAATCCATTTGATTATTTCAAATATCGCTATTACGAGAAATGGTTGGGCGGTATTTCTGGTTTCTTCGTGGAATCGGGATACGTATCCTCAGAGGAATTAGATGCTAAAACGACGGCATATTTAGAAAACCCAGCAGCTCCCTTACCAAAGGGTGGAGACCCCGCGATCGATGAGCAGGTAATGGAGTATTTGCGCGTAGGAGACTCCCCAAAGGTCGATGTAGCAGTTCCACCGAAATTTAAAGTAGGGGATGTGGTGACAGTCAAAAATCCCCCACCTGTAGCACATTGCAAGTTGCCAGGTTATCTCCGGACGAAGCAAGGTGTGATAGACGAGGTCTATGAAGGGATGTACAACTACTACTTTCCAACAGGCGATGGGGTGGGCGACCCAATGCCCATCTATAACGTAAAGTTTGATTCCCACAATATTTGGAGTAACCTGACCGAACCAAAGACGTGGATTTATGTGCAAATTTTTGAAGGGTATTTAGAAGACCCTGCTTAATCGCTGGGTAGGCATTGCATGGATTGAGGAAACGACAGTATGGCAGAAAATATCGATCGTGAAACCTATAGTGCAGCTCGTGTTCGAGCATTAGAATCCCTTTTGATTGAGAAGGGAATCATCGCTGGCGAAACTATTGATAAGGTGATTGAGTTTTTTGAAAAAGATATGGGACCGTTTAACGGTGCCAAGATTGTTGCTAAAGCCTGGGTTGATCCGGCGTTTAAGCAACGCTTGTTGGAAGACACTCCCTCAGCGATCGCAGAAATGAATTTCCCCCGTGGTATGGCGGGTGCGGAAGGTGAACACATGAAGGCAGTCGAAAATACCCCAGAGGTTCATAACTTGATTGTTTGCACAATGTGCTCTTGCTATCCGTGGCCCGTCTTAGGGTTGCCTCCCTATTGGTTTAAAGACCCAACCTTTCGAGCCAGAGCTATTCGTGAACCGCGAAAAGTTTTGCAAGAGTTTGGGCTAGAGGTTCCCGAATCTACTCAGGTTGCCGTTTGGGATACGAGTGCTCAAATCCGTTGGTTTGTCATTCCTGAACGTCCTGCTGGAACGGAAGGCTGGACAGAGGAGCAATTGGCTGCGATTGTCACACCCGAAGCGATGCAAGGTGCGGCAAAGGTTGTTATCCCTACTTAAACTTGGCAGCGGGTGAGGGGACATAAAACTCACCCCAGTATTCATGGTATTCATTAGATTCATCATTCTCGTAAGTGATTGGGATGCAACTATGCAAGTGAAATTTGAGCAGTTTGCAGCCACCAGTATGTTGGGCAGTGTAGATGCTCCACCCCGTGATAATGGTGAGTTGTTATTTCAACGTCCCTGGGAAGGACGCGCATTTGGGATGGCGATCGCGCTATCCAAGAAGGGACATTATGAGTGGGAGGACTTTCGGCAGGGATTGATTGCCTCGATCGCGGAGTGGGAAGCAACCCACTGTAAGGATGACCCTGAGTGGGATTACTATCAGCGCTGGTTGCTGGCTTTGGAGCGGTTAGCCATGGAATCAAACCTCCTGGATCCAGCCGAGCTAGATCAGCGTACCGCCGAACTATTGGCTCAGGAAACTCAGTCGGTTTGATCTGTTGAATACCTTCTGTGTTCCCATTATTTCTCCCTCTAAAATTTGCACTATGCCTCAACAATTACTTCGCTCTATCTCCTTGAGAACGTTCAACCTAACCCGATTTTTGCAACTGACCACAGTTTTGCTGATGCTGCTTATCAGCACCCCTGCCCTAGCACATCACCCAATGGGCGGCAAAACACCCTCTAACTTCATCGAAGGCTTTTTGTCTGGGTTGGCGCATCCCGTGATTGGGGTCGATCATTTTGCCTTTATTGTGGCTGTTGGCTTACTAGCTGCCACCAAACGGCAGGGCATTTTAATTGCGATCTCGTTTGTGTTATTTGCAATGGTCGGCACTGGGCTGCATCTGATGGGGGTTGGTTTGCCCGGAGCAGAATTATTGATTTCAGGCTCGGTTCTGCTATTCGGCATTTTGCTAGTGCTGAAAGACAGCCCTAACACATTGCTGATTATGGCTTTGGCAGCGCTAGCTGGTATCTGTCACGGGTTTGCTTATGGCGAAGCGATTTTCGGCGCTTCTATGGCTCCCCTTCTTGCGTATTTGCTAGGGTTCACCACTATTCAAATGGGAATTACGACCAGCGTAATGATGCTTAGTCAAGTCCTATCACGACGTAAGGATGCTTCCCAAATGTCGTCCAAAATCCAGTCCGCTGGATTCGTGCTATGTGGTATTGGTGCAGCTTTTCTCTCGTCTCAACTAATCAATATCATTTTGCCTGCATTAAATAGTTAATGGACAGCTCAAATATTTGTAATCGTTTACGGGATAGAGGTATCAGCAGGCAGTAAGGATGGAACAGGCTGACCCTGCCGAGCAGCCCGGCATGCCACAACCAGATAAGTTAAAACTGAACGATTTTGGGCTCGCAATATTGTCAACCCTTCCAGGGACACACAGATGCTGTTAGTTCTGTAGCATTTAGCCTCGATGGCAAGACGAGCGGTAGCGGTAGCGGTAGCAATGACAAGATGGTGCGGTTGTGGGACTTGCAGAGGCAACCTATCGGTCAACCTCTTCAGGGACATATGGCTCCCGTTTTGTCTGTGATATTTAGCCCCGACGGCAAGACGATCGCTAGTGGTTGTGGCAATGCAGATAAAACCGTGCGGTTGTGGGATTTGCAGGGACAGCCCATCGGTCAACTCCTTCAGGGACACACAGATACTGTCGGGTCTCTAGAATTTAGCCCTGACGGCAAGACGATCGCTAGCGGCAGCTTTGACAAGATGGTGCGGCTGTGGCTGGGTGACTGGCAGGGGTGGCTTAAAGCGGACTGCACCCAATTGCGCCAGCATTCAGTGCTGCACAACCCTGATCAAAGCTTTGATCCTCATGCGGCGAGGGCAACCAAGACAGTTTGTGAGCAACGAATTTGGGGCAAAATTGGCTACCCACCAAGGTAATGCATCTCTGGATTTTAGATTATGAAGTCTCTCAGAGACTGACATTGGAGAGGCTCTAGCACCATAGCTGTATGAGTCACTGAATTCTCAGAGATTATCCCTCTAATCTACAGGTCTAGAACATTGCCAAAAAGACCTGTTCAGATTTCGAGAATTAGTGGTCGATGATCTGATACCTCAGGCTGCTCTACCACCTGAAAGCTAACCACTGCAACAGATGGATTGACGAGCATGTAGTCGGCAAACCGCCCGGGCTTTTGGTAGTGAGAAGTCCGAGTATCGGTAAATCCGCGCGAGGTTACTAGATCAGCCAATCCCAGCTTTTTGAGGACATCAAAAGTTTCACTGTCCGGCTCGATATTGAAGTCGCCACAGACCACGAGAGGGTCATTTTCTTCCATAACGGCTTGTGCCAGTGCTAACAGCCTGTGCGCCTGCGCCACCCGCTCTGGCGTATCCCTTTTGCCGTTCAGGTCCCTTAGTCCGTGCATATGAACAATGCTGACTGGTCTATCTTTCTCAAAGTCAAAGACACGAATTGCATGGGCACTTCGAGACCGAGGATGTTCACCATAACCGTTTGTTGCAAAGGATTTGTGCACAAACCCCTGAATCTGCCCGATGATTGGAAAGCTCTTTCGGGTGAATGTGGCAAGCCCCCACTGTGAGGGTATCTGTTGCTCCCCATCCCACAAAATGCCCTGCGCTGCGGGGCAAAATGTCGCAACGTGATCTGGCAAAGCCTCGGACACGTCACGAAAGAAGTTCGCCCGTTGAGGCAGGACATGATCGCCATCACGATAAGTCAGCCAGTCCTTATGACTAGTAGGCGTATGAACAACTTCTTGCAGACACAATACATCAGGCGACGTATCGTGAACATAAGGAATTAGATGTTCCTGTAACTTTCCTCCCCATCCGTTCAAACACATTATCTTCATTACTTTTCCAAAATTCCTAAACTGGGGATTTGGGCTCAACCCCTCGAAAGAGTATATTCCAGAATTTAGGTCCAATGCATTAAGAGCATAGCGTTTTCCGATTGAGTTGAATACAATATCAACAACCTAAAAGCATCTTGTAAGCAGCCTCTCCTGCTGTAAATTCTCCGGTGGTGCGCTAGAAGGTGTTATGCACTTTTCACGGTCAACTCAGCAAATCGTCCAAGCATGAGAATGGCAAATGCAATTAGATGAAATCCAACTAATTCATTCGCTGGTGTCACAACTAATTCCAATAAATGCCCTAACGTATCGACCGCAAGATGAACCTTGTTCCCCCTTTTACGCTTAGCACCGTCATATTCATCTCGTCCACCACTCTCAGGCGTGGATTGCAACGTCCGACTATCGAGAATCCACTGCAGATGGTTGCTCGTTACGCCCCTGAGCCAGCCTCAACAGTCCTCTCAAATCATCGACAATTGTTTCAAACACGCCTGCTTTAAACCGACGTTGAGTTTGTTGGTACACCCTGTACCACGGCGGCAAATCATGCGGCATTAACCGCCAGGCACTCCCAGAACGAACAACGAGAGCGTAGTCCATTGAACACTTCGCGCAGGCTATGATGCCGTTAGGGCGCATCTTCTGTCATTAGGGTTAAGTATGGAGCAACAAATGCCCACTCGTCATCGCTCACACCACACTTCTTTGGGGCACTCGTTTCTTGCTGCTGTCTCAAAGGTGACGTGGACAAGTTCTGTCTGTCTGCTCACCCGTCTTGGCGATCGTCCCTGCCAGCTTGGGTCATTCCACAGCGGAAAAATAAGTAATACTGCCGTCCATGCCCCAATAGATTAACTCTTTAATCGATTAAAGCTGCTCTTTTCAAAAGTGCTTTACTAGAAGAAGAGTACGAGTTGGGCAATGACAATGACCGCGGACGAATATTGGCAAGCCATGCTGCGATTCCACAGGGGCACACTTAGCCCCCACGAGGAGTATCACTACCGCCTAGCGGAACTACTAGGCGAATCCGCCGCTAGAGCAGAGGGACGATCGTTGCTGCCTTATCCCTGGCAGCAACAGGAAGTGCCGCCATCGCAACTAAGCAAAGACCTATTAATTGGTCTGGGGCTGACACTGCTCGTGTTGGGAAAAAATGAATAGGGGCGATCGCCAGCACAGCCAAAGCCACAGTGCAACTATTGATAACACTTCGGAGAAGTAGGCTTGAGCTTATACTTCTTTCTTACTATCAATTATCATGATTCAATCCTAAATAGATAAATATGTTTGTATCCTAATTCGATCTCAAACTCATCTCTCGGTTGTAATTCCATTATCTCTGTGTAACCTTACCAATGACGATTTGTCCGTCGCTGTGGACTGTAGCTTGACGCTCTGCCTTTAGCTGTGCTTATTTGCTCAGGCTCAACCGCTGAACCCTCAGCCGCAAGAATTGCTTCAATGAACCCTGATAGATTCGCTCTCTCTGCTTTGCCGCGATGAGTACTACTGAATCAGACCTGGCGATGTAGGAGATCTGCGATCGCGCTTGTGATGCTAGATGTTCCACCCTCACTGCTAGCGTTCAAGCTCGCGAGCAAAATCCATGGCACAAGCAAGGTTTATGAGAGCGACGAGGAGCACAGAGCCAGGTAGCGAGGGTGAGCTTTTTGAGGACAATCAGCGCACCTCAATGCTGGAGATTGCAGGCGAACGGCGCACAGGTCGCTTAGCAGGATTAGCCTGCGCGTTCTGAGGGTGGGCACGATGAGCAAGTGCTTCAGCTGCTTCGGGTACATCACGAGTTGCGACTAGCAGATAGACGCGATAGCCTTGGACGTTCCACAGGTTCTCAGCAGTGCAAACCATTCCTTGGGTTTGCAGTTCCTCAATACGAGCATCTCGACACTGCCGAGCATGAGCGGCATCTTCCCAATCGCTTTCGAGAAACACTTCCTGGAGCATGGTGGCATGAGGCAGTAGGTACAGCTGTTCTATTCTAGAATACCAGATTGCTTCTGTGATCTGGGATGCTGTCATAAAAAGAGCGTGTGTTTGCCTCGTTGGGGCAGAAGGTGCATCAGTATGAGCGGCAGAGAGAGAACGGTTTGCATCACCGGGGATACTTTGCCGCGTAGCTCGCCAACTTGGGCGTTATACCGCTGAATCCTTCAGGCTGCACAGAGCTTTAGATCGACAAGCGCTCTTTGAAGATTAGAGGAATTTGTTAATCTCCATCAAACAGGCAAAGTCAGTTGCGCTTAAGCTTGGAGGATTGGGTGCTGCCAGCAAAAACACGATCAGGAGTAGAGCGTTATGGGGCAGTTATTCAATCGTATTAGTCAGGTGGTTCGAGCCGAGCTGAACTCCAATCAAGGTGATTACGAGGAAAATTATCCCATTGCAGGAACTGCCCTAGTTGTGGGAGGAGCAGTTACAGGTGCTTCTATTAGCAAGGTGGGACTGTTAGCAAGTGGGACAGGCTACAGCCTTGGTGCTGTTCCGCTTGCTGCCGCTGGTGCGTTAACAGGTGCTGCCCTGTACGAAGTGTTGCGCTCGCTGATTGAAGACGATGCTTCCTGTGCAAGTGCTGCGCTCATTGGAGCAGCGGCAGGGGCAGCCACTTCAGCAGCGATCGGAGGAGTGGGTGTAGCCGTTGGTGGAGGTGCGATTGGGGTTGGGATCGCTTCCATGGCGGCAGGAGGAGCCGTGGTTGGACTGGGTTTCGTTGGCTTAAATCGTCTGCTTCAGCAAGGCATTGATCCAGAGAAGCTTTTGGCTAGCGCGATCGAGCAGATGGAAGCAGACTCGCAGAACGCACGTCAAGCAATTGTCACTGTAATTGCTAGCCAAAAGCGACTTCAACAGCACTATGAACAGGCACAGGCGGAAGTCAGTAAATGGGAACGACGGGCACAACTTGCTCTGCAAAAAGGAGATGAATATCTGGCACGAGAAGCGCTGCGCCGCAAGAAGATGCACGCTAGAGTTCTCAGCAGCCTTAAAGTTCAGCTCCATCGAGAACCGGCTTCAGTTAAAAGCCTTAAGCGAAATCTAACGCTTCTAGAAGCCAAAATCTCTGAAGCAAAAACGATGAGAACCCGCTTGAAGGAGCAGATTGCGGCTGTTCAGGTAAATGGGCAGCTCCAACTTCCAGTGAGCAGTTTGGGCACCAGCAGCGCCATGTCTGCTTTTGAGCGCATGGAAGAAAAAGTGCGGCAAATGGAAGCTCGAGCGCAGGCGGCTGAGCAGACAGGGGCAGACTTAGAGCAGCAGTTTATTCAGCTAGAGCCCGGCAGCGATGTGGATGAGGAGCTAGAAGCCCTGAAGGGGCAGCTCCTGGGCGGTAACCCTTTAAGTCAGCAGTTGCCCTCAGCGCCGGCAACTTCCTCTACCACAACTTCCAGCGAGCTTAAAGACTCGGTTACTGCCAAGCTAGAAGCCCTGAAGCGCCAGGTTGACCAACTTTGAAGCTCTAATCGTCTTCTCTTGTCCATGGAGGATAGCATCTTCTCCAGCTTTGCTTCTCTTTCTGCTCATTCCCTCATCACCTTTTCGATCACGGTTGCACCAAAGAAAACGGAACTAGAGGCGTAGAAACCGTACCTATCCAAAAATCACTAATCTCAGCTTTGTTTGGGAAGGTAATTTCGTACCAAGGCGATTGATTGCTGTAGGTGAAGCGAAACTGATAACTGCCAGGTTGAAAGTCAAGAAATGCCCAAATTCCTCCATGAAGATCGTGTCCTCCAAAGCCCAAGGAGTTTTCACACCTCCAGCTCAACGTAAAATTCATCGCGAAACTCAGACTCGATTTAGGGCTGATGAGTGGAACGGCTTCAATTCCTAAACGTCGTCGAGCATTACTCCCTCCGCTGGTTCTCATCGTCTGCCCATTCTCATCAAATAGACTGGAATAAAACCAGCTAGATGAAATCGATAAGAGATTGAGCTTTGATTGGTAATACGAACGCCAAACTGAACTGGAACCTGCTCTCCTGATTGAGGAACAAAAATGGTTTGCACAGACAGCAGTGTTTCAAAGAGGATGCCATTGATTTCCCTACCATTACCGTTGCTAGTTAGTTCTAAAGACAACATATTGACTATCTCTACAACTGCTAATGTTTGTGAAATAGATTCTGGCAATCTGTATGTCCAGGCATCTACTGCACCAAGAAGTAAAATCAAGATAAAACTAATCGGCAATCCTTACATGAAGCGATTCTAGCAGCAAAATCAATGGGGTAGATTCTCCCCAGAAACACAACTGACAAACCTGTCACGCTCGATTGACCGGAACAACCTAAGCCGTAACAGCGTTGGATACCGAAAGTATTAGAACTGAGTATTCATCATTCCTTATTAAGAACTTGGTTTCCTTTTTTCTAGTGAACCCCCTATTCTTTCGTTCGACTGATTGAGAATTGGGATCTGAGTACTCGGTTCTAACAGTTTCAGTGCCCAAAGCAGTCCACAGGATCGATGCAGTCTGCTCAATGGCGGTCGTGTCTTCAGGATTCAAATCAGTAAATTGCCTCAGCATCTGGATTAGGAGGGAGGTTTGCTGTAGTAGCCCCTTAACCGGTTCACCTGTAGGAATTTTCACCAATCATGCCAACGGAACCTCTGAGTCCAGCCTATCGAATTCATACTCAACGACTGGTTGTGCGCTGTTGGCATCCAACTGACGCGCCGTTGTTGTCCACTGCGATCGCTCAAAGTTTGGAGCATCTCAAAGCCTGGATGCCGTGGGCACATGAGGAACCCAAAGATTTGCAACAGCGAATGCATTGGCTCAGGCAATCCCGTGGCGAGTTCGACCTGGAGCAGGACTTTACCTATGGCATCTTCAATCTCGACGAAACGCAGGTGCTAGGCGGAACCGGGCTGCACACAGGAATTGGCAACGAGGCACTGGAGATTGGCTACTGGATTCATGCTCATCATATCAATCAGGGGTTGGCAACCGAGGCAGCAGCAGCTCTAACCAAAGTGGCGTTTACCGTCAATCAGGTAGCACGAGTCGAAATTCACTGTAATCCAACCAACCTCAGAAGCGCAGCGGTTCCACGCAAACTGGGCTTTGTTCATGAGGCGACACTGCGGCAACGAGTAGAGAATCATGAGGGACGCAAACGAGATTCTATGATTTGGTCGTTATTTGCCGAGGATTACCCAACCAGTAAAGCGGCGACTGCCAGCGTTGCAGCGTTTGATGCCATGGGGCAAAAAATTCTCTAACTCCTAAAATATCCGGTGTAGCAGGAGCCAATGACCTGGAAGCCGACTGAATGATCAAGCGCGATCGCCCCCAACTTATCCTCATCGATCCAAAGCTTGACGGCTGTATGCTCTTTTAACGAAAGTGCCAGAACTGAGTACTCATCATTCCTTATCGAGAACTTGGCTTCCTTTTTTCTAGTGGAACCCTATTCTTTCGTTCGACTGATTGACTGGAGTTTAGACTAAGCGGAGTAGTAAGGCGGTAAAAAAGAGCAGTCAGCGAAAGAAACCGACTGCTCCTGGCATTCTGAGAAAAGCACTACCAATTCTCGGAAGCCGATATGAATGCTGACAAATTGATAGCCTTTCGTCAAACGGTTGTGTCGCAAAAACTGGTGGGTGGTAAGGTAGATAGGACCAACCTTGCCTTTTCTTCCTCTGATGTCTACTCCTGCTCTGTTTAAGTGTCGGCACTTTTTGCCC
>NZ_JACXWX010000043.1 GCF_014764505.1 Phormidium tenue FACHB-886 | reverse complement strand
AATCACCCGCACTCTCTACTCTCTACCACGTCACCTAAACACAAAAATTTCATCCCTATTTCATCAAATACAGATGAAACTAGCTCTCTAACTCAATCCTAGTACTTCACGAAATATACTCGATTCTTCTCTGTTCGTTTACTTTTGCTTCCTTATCTCTTTCACTTACACAAGAACGCAAAAGTGACTTTATCTGGATATTAATAGTATATAATTATATCTAAGCAGATACTTTAGCCTTTGTTTACTTTTATTTCCTTTTTGTCCGCTCTACTCGCTTAACCACCCACTATACATCAATCTCAGCTTCGTTAAGCAGCTTCAAAAATTTGTGTCGCAATCGTTGCTCTTGTTCATCTCGCTTTACCCTCTGAAACTTTCCTTCTCCTTATTTGTCTACTTCTGTTAAAATCTTCTTCCCTCAGCAATCGATCCTCTTTCTTCTAAATCCGCTCTATTTCAAATCTCACAATATTTCTGGCTCTCGCTCAGATCGTTAAGAAAAATGTGACTAATGGATAGGGTGATCCCTTTACCGTCATTGGTTCACTTGCTATCACATTTTAATTTGTAGAATCGTCATGCTTCATAAAATCTATCGTCACCTTCGTTTTGGGTTAATGATGGTTCTGACAGTTGCCCTGATTGCTGCTTGCAACGGTGTTTCCTCTAACTCCAATCCATCTCATTCCAATGCAACTCCTACAACAGCCGATCGCTCCAGTGATTGCAGAGTTGTACAACATGCCGCTGGAGAAAGCTGTGTCCCCCTTCAGCCCAAACGTGTGGTGGCGTTAGATTCCACTTCTTTAGAGTACCTTTTCTCGTTGGGCATTAAACCGATCGGTGCAACGCTCTCAGATTCATTTGCATCCCACTTAAAACAGGATTTAACGGAAATTGCAGACATTGGTAATGCAGGCGAACCGAGTTTTGAAAGAATTTTGGCGCTGCGACCCGATTTAATCGTAGGAGGTGATTACTACCAAACAATCTACTCTCAATCTTCGCAAATCGCACCTACCATCCTGTTTGGACTTGAACACAGTGGGCAGTGGAAAGATGTCTTTATGAGTGTTGCCCAAATGCTTCAGAAGACAGATATTGCCGAACAAGTGATGAATGATTACTACAAGCGATTGGATGAATTTAAGCAAAAAATGGGCGATCGGTTGCAGCAGACTAAAGTTTCTGTTATTCGCATCTATCCAGAACAGATTAATATCTACTTAAAAGACTCTTTCTGTGGAACAGTTTTACAAGATGCTGGATTGCCGCGTCCTGAAGCGCAAAACATTTCTGCATCGGATGCGAAGAAACGATTTGATAACGAAATTCAAACATCGATTAGCCGCGAACTACTGCATCAAGCAGATGGAGATGTGATGTTTACTTGGACAGGTGAAAACACTGCTGAAGCTAACCAACAAGCTCAGCGAAAGCTAGCAGAACTAAAGTCTGATCCGCTTTGGCAGGAGTTGAAAGCCATACAACAGAATAAAATTTATCAAGTTTCTAGCTATTGGATTGGTAGTGGAACGATCGCTGCTAATTTAGTTGTTGATGATCTGTTCAAATATCTTATTGAGTCACCTCAATTATGACAAAGCATACGCTATTGATTTGTAAATCTTGTAGTACCACGATCGCTCATGATGATGTCCCTGAAGACACCATTACAGAGGGAGTTCTGTTACTTAAACAATTGCAAACCTTGCATCAGCATCAATCTGAACATAATGAACTAACCGTTCAAGCAGTAGGGTGCTTATGGACGTGCGATCGTCCCTGTTCTGTCACATTCTCTTGCCCTGAAAAATATACTTATCACTTTGTCGATCTAAGCCATACTGACAGTATTGCTGAGTTACAGCAATTTAGCGAACTCTACCTCAAGAGTGTAGATGGTTATGTCAAGCCGCCTAAAATGCCAGGAGAACTACGATCGCGGTTGTTGGTAAGAATTCCCCCTGTTATTTAAGGTTAGTGCGTGAGCTTGATTTTAAATTGCAATGATGATTCTTCGATTAAGTGTTCAATTCTGCCCTTGATCGTATTCACGCTTGTATCTTGAGCTTGTATCCTGAGCGAATGCTTCATGCGAGTTCCCCTTAAGCAATTTACTTCCCTTCTGGCACGCTACCTCAAGCCACAGCAGAGCCAAGTGATTGGGTTAGCGATCGTTCTGCTTAGTAGCATTGGCTTGCAAATTCTTAATCCTCAAATTTTGGGTTACTTCATTGATACTGCTGTATCAGGTGGTTCGCCACAACAACTATCCAGTGCCGGAATTTCCTTTGTTGGTGTAGCTTTACTAACGCAAATTCTAACGATCACAGCAACTTACCTGGGTGAAACAGTCGCCTGGATTGCTACCAATAGCCTAAGGCTCGATTTAGCCAAACATTGTTTAAATCTAGATCTTTCTTTTCATAAGTCGCACACGCCTGGAGAACTGTTGGAGCGAGTTGATGGAGATGTCAATTTGCTGTCTCGTTTCTTTTCTCAGCTTGTCATTCATGTTTTAGGCAATGGTGTTTTATTGCTGGGGATTCTCATCATCTTATTTGCTGAAAATGTGTTGGCAGGTGCAAGTCTAACTTTATTCTCACTCATCGCACTATCACTCTTGTTAGGGTTACAGTCCTTCGCGATCGCTCCTTGGGCAGCCTATCGTCAAATGAGTGCTGAGTTTTTTGGCTTTTTAGGTGAACATTTAGCAGGGCGCGAAGACCTTCGCGCAAATGGAGCTGTTAGCTATGTTATGCACCGTTTTCACGAAATCCTACAACGTTGGTTGCCCATTTATCAAAAAGCTAGATTTGCAAGTACGATTCTCTGGTCTAGCAGTGTAGGACTATTTACTGTTGGTAACGCGATCGCCCTTGCCGTTTCGGCTTACCTCTGGAATCAAAACGCTATCACTATCGGTACTGCTTATTTAATCTTCCATTATACGAACCTCTTGAGTCAACCGATTGAACGCATCCGCGAAGAATTGGAAGAACTGCAACAAGTTGAAGCGAGTATTCATCGAATTCGAGAGTTGTTGAATGTGCGATCGCAGTTAAAAGATGCAGGTCATTCTTATCTGCCAGCAGGAGCGTTGTCTGTATTGTTTAACAATGTTTGCTTTAGTTATAAGGAGGTAAAGCAGTGGAGTTGCGAAGAAGGTTCAACTTCGTCAGCTTCTATCACTCAAACGCTGCAAAACATCTCACTCTACTTACCAGCAGGACAAACCCTCGGGCTGCTTGGACACACGGGTAGCGGCAAAAGTACAATCGCCCGCTTACTTTTGCGGCTTTATGACGCCCAATCTGGTGAGCTTCGGGTGGGGGATGTTCCGATCGATCAGACTCCGCTTGCACTGCTACGACAGCGGGGTGGATTGGTGACTCAAGATGTGCAGTTATTTCAAGCCACTGTTCGAGATAATTTGACATTTTTTGATGAGCGAATTCCAGATACTGAAATTTTGAAAACCTTGAATCATCTGGAGTTAATTGAATGGTTCTGCTCATTACCCAACGGGTTAGATACTCAACTCGGATCAAATGGTGTTGGACTTTCAGCAGGACAAGCGCAGCTATTAGCATTTGCCCGCGTGTTTCTCAAAAATCCAGGGCTGATCATTCTCGATGAAGCCTCTTCTCGGCTCGATCCAATGACTGAGAAATTAATTGAACGATCGATCGATCGGCTCTTACAGAACCGCACCGGAATTATTATTGCTCATCGATTATCCACAATTCAGCGAGTTGATCAAATTTTGATTCTAGAAAATGGAAAAGTGGCGGAATATGGCGATCGTCAGGTCTTAGTGAAGGATGCTGGCTCTCGATTCTCACAGCTAATGAAAACCGGATCAGCAGGATTAGCAACATAGAACTTAGAACCTCAGGGGTGCAAAAGTAAAAGAATGGTTGAAGAAAAAGCGGTAGAGAAACAAGCTCTCAAGTTCGTCATTTTCATTGGCATTGTTAGTCTCTGCGCTGATGCAACCTATGAAGGCGGACGCAGTATTTCTGGTGCATATCTCGGCTTTTTGGGAGCGAGTGGCACAGTTGTAGGACTCATTGCCGGAGTGGGTGAATTAATTGGATTTGGATTGCGTCTGCTCACTGGCTACTTAAGTGATAAAACTCGGCAGTATTGGAGCTTGACCACACTGGGATATGCGATCAATACTGCCGCTATGCCACTGCTCGCTTTAGCAGGACGATGGGAAACGGCAGCGCTGCTCCTGCTAGCAGAACGTACTGGAAAGGCAATTCGTACCTCTCCCCGTGATGTTTTGCTATCTCATGCCGCTATGCGGGTCGGTGGAGGATTCGGTTTTGGGTTACACGAAGCTCTGGATCAAATTGGAGCTGTATCAGGTCCGTTGGCAGTGGCAGCGATCTTGGCATGGCACCAGCGCTATCAACCTGGATTTGCAATCTTAGTGGTTCCAGCAGTCGTGGGGTTAATCGTTCTGTTAATCATTAGACAGCATTGTAAACTCCGTAGTCTACCCTCAACCTTTTTCTATTAATCTAGCTTATTTCCGATGAAGTCTATTTTACAACAGTTAAATTTTATAATAATGGGCAATTTCTCAATTTGGCATCTGCTATGGCGAATGATTCGCTATGCTTTTGGGCTGTACTTAATGGATACTTTTCTATGGATGTTCATTGCGGGATTGCCTATTATACCAGGTTTAATTATTCGTGAGTTTTTTAATACCTTAACCAGTGAAAGCAGTATTCAGCCTATCTTCCTGAAATCTCCACTGATATGGATAGCATTATTGTTAACGGTGGGGGTTGCCCGCATTGTTGCTATCTTTACCGGACGTATTACTAAAACTCAGCATCGCTTTGTGATAAGTTCTCTGCTGCGACGGAATCTACTGAAGCAATTGTTTCAACGTCCGGGGTCAGAACCACTCGCTGGAGGCGGTAAAACAGTTTCACCCGGTGAAGTTATCAGTTTTTTTCGAGATGATGCAGCGCAAGTTGAAGATAACGTAGTGGGAACAAATGAAATTTTTGGAGCAGGCGTTTTTGCACTGGTTTCCCTGATCATTCTTCTCACGGTCAATGCAAGGGTAACACTGTTTGTTTTTTTACCATTGGTGGCGATCGTCCTCGCAATTCAATATACTGAAACTCGCATCAAACGTTATCGCTCTGCCAGTCGTCAGGCAACACAGCAAGTGACCGGGTTAGTCGGAGAAATCTTTACTGCTGTACAAGCAATTCAAGTTGCAGGAGCTGAAACCACTGTTCTCAATCATCTGCATCGCCTCAGTGACCAATGCCGTCAACGCATGGTGCAGGATCAAGTTTTCACCTCTGTTCTCCACTCAAGTTTGGAGAATTTGGTTAGCCTGGGAACCGGCTTAATTCTATTAGTTGCAGCTCAATCTGGTTTTAGCAGTAGCGATCGTACTTTCAACGTTGGTGATTTTGCTCTGTTTGTGTATTATCTTGCGTTCGTAACAGATTTTTTATGGTTTTTAGGTGGTTTTTTAGCGCTAACAAAGCAAACTGAGGTTTCATTTGAGCGAATGGCAGCGTTGATTAAGGAGGAGAGAGCAGGAGAACAGGAGGGGAAGGGAGGAATTGTTGAATATGCTCCGTTATATTTACCTGACTTAAGGGGATATGTGCCTGAATTACCTGCAATCGCTCAACCGACACGGGATACAACTCTTGAGGAGTTAAGAGTAGCCCATCTGACTTATCGATATCCAGGCAGCGATCGTGGCATAACTAATATCAATCTGACGCTCAAACGAGGAAGTCTGACTGTTATTACGGGACGTGTAGGCTCCGGCAAAACGACATTGCTGCGAGTTCTGTTAGGATTACTGCCTATGCAATCTGGAGAAATTTATTGGAACGGAACGCGCATCGATCGTCCTGACCAATTTTTTATTCCCCCGCACAGTGCTTATACACCGCAGGTGCCGCAATTATTTAGCAATACGCTACAAGAGAATTTACTGCTGGGATGGCAGATTGGTGAAGCAGAATTAAGGGAAGCAATCGCCCTTGCTGCTCTGGATCGCGATCTTGCTGCTATGCCAGAAGGACTCAATACCCTTATCGGCTCTAAAGGAATGCGCCTCTCTGGTGGGCAACAGCAACGTACTGCTGCCGCTCGGATGTTAGTCAGGCGACCAGAACTGCTTGTCTTCGATGATCTCTCTAGTGCCCTTGACCTTGAAACTGAACAGAAACTTTGGTCAAGCCTGTTCGCACTCAAACGTTCCTCTCCGCTGATCCAACCAACTACCCATCCAACTATCCGTCCCTATACTCCTACTTACCTTGTCATTTCCCACCGACCTTTTGTTTTACGTGAAGCAGATCAGATTATTGTTCTTGAAAATGGCGTTGTTGAAGCTGAAGGAAACCTAAATGAGCTGAATATATTTACATAATCAGTAATTTCTGATTCGCTTATAGGTATAGCAGCCGAGTTGAACTCAACGGAACAGTCATCCATCCCGCTGGTCTTCGGGTAGTTTTATGAATGGAACCTAAATATTGCAGTTGTAGATAACTAAATGCACCAATTTTTAGGTTTGTTTTTATTCTCTGAATCCAGAAGTTAAAGAAATTATGACGGTTAAGTGAGGCTTTCAACTCCAAAAAATTATCTACAACTGTCGTACTAGGACTTGACAACTTCAATAGGGAAGATCGGCGATACTTATGCCATCATCTCGTATGCTTGAAATTATCGGCAAAGTCTTGACCCAATGCCATTTCTAGTTCATTGCGTAGAGAAACCTTTAATAAATAACGACAACCATCAAGACAGTGCTGTAAGCGCTCTGGGTCGTCGTATAAGCGTCCGAGCAGTAAGGCTCCCTCGATCGCGCTTAAAAACTGCTGAGCTAGTCTGTCTGGATCAATCTCTGGCTTCAGTTGAGCACGCCCCGCATGAAGCAACTTGGCAATTTCGTGCTGCCACTCATCAAACACTTGAATCAGATGTGGGCGAAAGCTGGGATTATGCTCAACTAGTTCCACAATGAGATTGCCAAGAAAGCAACCCGCACAGGGATCTTCTGCTTGATGAATGGCTTCTAATTTATCAATCATCTGAAACAGATGAGCGATCGCATCCGATTGGTTCACGCCAAAAAGGAGCGACTTGAGTTTGCTCCATTTAAAATCAATCAATGCATGACCCAGTTCATCCTTCGAGGCAAAATAGTTATAGAAACTGCCTGATGAAACGCCGCTGCTGGTTAGTAACTCTTTGAGTCCCGTCGAGTGAAACCCTTGCCGATGGATCAAATCTAAAACGGCAAGCAGCACATCTTCACGAGTCCGTTTAAGATTAACCATGAAGGCATGACTCCTCATCAGCAGTGTCCTGGAAATGAGCATACTCCAGGTTGACGTTCAATTCATGATCAGCGGGATAGATTCCAGCTTTGCGAGCGATCGCAGTCAGATAGCACTGCCTCTCGAAATAGCTTACCGTTGGTGGGTCCATCGCTGATGAGCGAACCGCAGCGAACCGTCCAACCCATAGCCGATCGCACCAATGATGAGAATTACTGCCATCAGCTCAGGATAGGCAAGGCGATCGCGAGTATCAAGGATATAGTAGCCCAATCCTGCACTCACGCCCAACATTTCAGCAGGCACCAGCACCAGCCAGATAATGCCAATCGCCAACCGCAGCCCGGTCAGTATATGTGCCGCGATTGCAGGCATGATGACCCGCCAAGTGGTTTCCCATTGGGTGGCACACAAACTGCGCGCCAACAGTAACCAACGGCGATCTACCGCATGAACTCCCGCTGTGGTGTTGAGCAAGATGGGAAACACGGCTGCAATGGTGAGCAAAAAATAAACGGGTAAATCCCCAATACCCAATGCCATCACTGCAATCGGCATCCAGGAGAGGGGCGAAATCATTCGAATAAATTGCAAGAGAGCCGAGGTAGAGCGTTCCAAGGATCGGGACAAACCGATCAGCAACCCCAGTGGTACCCCAATCGCGATTGCCGCCGCTAGTCCCACAAAAACCCGTCGTAAGCTGGTTTGGATATGGGGAAAGATAGTGCCTGTGCTGAAGAGTTGCACCAGAGCGGGGATCGTGCGTTCAGGAGAAAAATCCGCCACAATCGGGTCACGATGCCAGAGCGGTGTCGTTAACAGCCACCAAATCAAAGTGCCACCGATGAGACCCAGCAGCGGTAGCGGCACCTTAAAGCGAAAAGTACCTGTTGAAGGTGTGAATGTGGATGTCATTTGTGGTAATCCTGGCGCAATTAATTCTGAGAACAAATCTGTCGGGATGTTGCAAGCAACGCTGCCACAAACATGGCACGTTAGATCGCGATCGTCTCAGACCGTGAGAAATTATCCTTCAGACCAAAGGCTGGCAGCCCACCGACCTGTTGCAATGCCTTTTTGACAAAGGAATCATCAACCAGATCGATGGCAACTTCTTTAGGATCAAGCGCCTGCAAGAATGATGTATCGCCCTCGACCTGGGTTTCCTTGAGTACCCGCACCAGCTCCTCGGTATAAGAAGGGAACGGATACGGTTGAAAATCGATCCGGTTAATGCCCCAGTCGGGATGCTGAATGGCTCCCTGTTTACCGTAAAACTCTTTGTCGTAATAGGTAAGAGTCCGCTCAAGAGCAGGCAGCGCATGGGGAGTGTATTTACCACTGCCATCTTTCGACAGAATCTGAGCGGTTTCTTCACGATTATTTCGAATCCATGCCTGCGCTTTGACGATGGCATTCACCACCCCTTGCGTCCACTCTTGGCGCTGAGTTGTATCTTCTTCGTGGAGAAAGACCACACAGCAGGCATGATCTTTCCAGACATCGCCCGTAAATCTGAGAATTTTGCCCTTTTCCAAGGTCTCAGCCACCGCATTAAATGGTTCTGCCACAATGTAACCCCCGATCGCTTTAGTTGCCAGTGCCGAAACCATATCCGGAGGTGGCAACACTACCAAATTCACTTCATTGGCAGCAACTGCTGTATCTTTGGGCTTACGGATCACCGTTAAGCCTTCTTTCTTTAACACCTGTTGCAGCACAACGTTGTGAATGGAATACCAAAAGGGAACGGCGATCGTCTTGCCACCCAGGTCTTTTGGCGTTTCTATATCAGGTGTTACGGTGAGCGCTGAGCCATTGGTGTGGTTCCATGCCACTACTTTGGCGGGAAAGTTGCGCCCGTAGCGGAGTGAAACCGTCATTGGCGACAACACATGGACAACATTCACCTGACGCGCCAGAAAAGCCTCTACTACTTGCGCCCAGGAGCGAAACAAGCGCGGTGGTTCTGCGGTTAACCCTTCCGCTTCGTATAACTTTTTGGCATGGGCAATCAGCAGAGGAGATGCATCCGTGATTGGTAAGTAGCCAATCTTTACAGGTTGGTCAGCACTGACACTGGTGCTAGGGCTGGCGTTAGCGCTGGTGTTAAGACTGGGACTTGTGCCCGCTTGGGGAGTGGTCGATTGGCATCCACCGGCTGTCAGGGTTAAACCCAGCGAGGTGGAAAATAATCCGGACAATTTCAAAAAGTCGCGGCGACTCATGCCGCAGCAAGCGCAGACGTTAGACCAAGCCATGATCAGCTCCTGAATGAAAGAATTGGAACGGTTTAGTGGCTCTCCATCACCGTGGCTAATGCCTCCAGGATAGTAAAGCGAATATCTGCCAGGGCATGAGCTTGCTGAAAGCGGGGTTTGGGCTGGGTAACACTCCATTCCCGCTCAATGCGCCCTGGGTGACGTGCCATCAACAACACGCGATCGCCCAGCAGTAGCGCTTCGTCAATGTCATGAGTGACCATCAGGACGGTCGTTTGCTGTTGGGCAATGATTTTGAGCAGTAGGGTCTGCATATCCAGACGTGTAATGGCATCCAAGGCGCTGAAGGGTTCATCCAGCAGCAGCAGGTAGGGACGGCGCGCCAGCGTTCTTGCCAACGCCACCCGCTGCGCCATACCACCCGACAGCTGATGGGGATAGCTGCGCTCAAATCCCTGTAGCCCAACCTGCGCGATCGCACTAGCAACGCGCGATCGCACCTCTAATTTAGACAGCGACGGCACCTGCTTCAGCGTTAGCCCAAACGCAATATTTTGCGCTACCGTCAGCCACGGCAACAGGCACGGGTCTTGAAACACCACACCGACTTGAGGATGGCTCCTGTGCAGCGAGTTTCCGTTCAGGTAAATATCCCCGTGATCGGCAGTCTGTAAACCTGCGATCGTCGCCAGCAGCGAGGACTTCCCACAGCCGCTCGCTCCCAGTAAACAAACAACCTCTCCTGCTTGTATCTGAAGGTTAATTCCATCAAAGGCAGTCAAAAGCCCCTGGCGCGTCTGATACCGTTTTTGTAAATGCTGCACAGCAAGCAGGGGAACCTCCTGCGTGTGCCGAGGTGCGTCCGCTAAAGAGGCGATAAATGGCTCATTCATAAGGCATGATGTACGGTTACGCAGTATTCAAAACTCAAAACGTTTCCCTTCTGCTCTCTGGCTCCAGGTGATGCAACATCTTCTTGAGTTGTTTAATCGCAGGCGTGACGATCGCCACAAAGTAAGCTTCTCGCAACCGTCTGGCGGGTTTAGAACCCTGCAAATACGCTCGTGCCCCCGCGTGCAGCATGGCAGCATTTGCCGCTCGTAACGACAGCTCCGACGCGGCGATGCGTACTTGAATCACCTCTTTGAGCAAAGCAGGGGTAATCTGAACATCGGGCTGACTCAACTGATCTGCCAGGGTGTAGGTTTTGGAACGGGCGATCGAGAGTTCTGCCGCGAGGTCTTCAGGTTGATCATCAAGAAACTGATTGACATGACCCAACCGAGAACGATAGCGCTCCAGTAGAGCAATACAATCGGTGACCAAGCCTAAACCCATCCCCACTTGAGTCAGAATAAAACCAGGGCGAATCCGCTGCACATAGGCATCGCAAGGCGCTGCTAAGACCCATTCATCGGGCACAAATACATCGTTAAAAACGCAGCTAAAGGTACCGCTACCCTCTAGCGCGATAAAGTGAGCATTTTGGCGCAGTGATAAGCCTTTAAATGAATCGGAGACGATCGCCATTAAGTAGTCATCTCCTTCAGCCAGCTTGGCAGCAATCCCAAACGGGTGTCCACTGCCGATATTAGATACCCACGGTAAGAGACCATTCAGCACATAACCGCCTGGTCGTCGCTCAGCAGTCAAGGCAATTTTCTCAATCGCTGCAAAATGCTTCATAGGGTTGGACAAGCCCGTGCCTCCAAGCAGCTTTCCAGAAGCAACCTGCGGCAACAAATGCGCCTTCAGATGAGCATTGTCACTGTTTTGCAAATACCAGGTGCAGGCAATCTGACACCAAGTCATAAACCCAGTACACAAGCATTCGGCTGAAACCGCTTCAATCACTTGAATCGCCGCCTTTAACCCGTGACCTGATTGATCTAAATGAGGGGCGATCGCTTGAGCAAATCCACCCAACGCACCAACCCGCTGCATAAACTCACGGGGATACACCCCCTCTTCGTCGATCGCTTGCACTTGGGGTGCAAGCTGTTCGGCGATCGCAACTTTTAACGCCGCCAGTAACGGGGTCACTGTGGGCAGTTCTTCTACTTTGTGAATGGGACTGTGTAGGGAAGCAACCTGCATCGGTTCATCTCAACGAGAATGGTAAAAGCGTTTCTAGAAGCCAGACTCCGAGGCAGAAAGGCAATCTTCTTTCTGATCCACACAGTCTTGATCCACACAGTCTGGCTTCATCAGTAAACGAGCGATCGCTTAAGCCAGCGAAACTGCCAGATTAACTGGGTTGCGAAGCGTATTCGCGACGGGTGACCAGACATTGGCATGAGCCACCAGATCATCTAAGGCTTCGCGACTAGCATCGCCTTCGATATCGACCTTGACGCGAATATCAGTAAAGCCCAGTCGCTTTTCGGCTAAATCCCCAATTCCCCAAACGCCAGTGATGTTAATGTCGCCTTCTAGCTCCAGCTCCAGCTTGGTTAGGGTAATGCCCCGTACGATGGCGTTGGCATGTATCCCCACCGAGAGGCAAGAACCCAGCGCCGCTAGCACCGCCTCAGAAGGGTTTGGAGCCGTATCTTGTCCGAGCAAACCGGGAGGTTCATCAATCACATGGGCGGGTAAGTCGCGCACATAATTGAGATTGCGAAACTGCCCTTCACAAACAGTTTTGATCTTTAAAGACTTGACTACATTGGGGTTCGCTTTTGCTGTTGCCGCCAAATTTTCTAGCCCTGTCTTGCTAACCGGACGGAGTGGCGTTTGAGTGGATGTGGTAATGTCAGTCATGGTGATGTAAATAGAACAATCTATCTAATTAAAACAGAAGTATCTTGTCTTTGGAGTTTGCTACTGCCTATGATCTGCCCTTTAACCTCTCTTTAGCTACCTACCAAAGCTGAATGCTACAGATTCGGGTCGACTTAATTGAGCAAATCTTGGGGCAAAGGGTAACCCCAGTAAATCAAACATTCATCAAAATACGGTAAATCGATAGATATAAAGATGTTTGATGGAAATAATAATGCCATAGACAGTGCAGGAGGTCAACATCTCACAGTAATTTCGGTTGTGTCACAAAAACGGGTCAATGGTAAGTAGACAAACCAAACTCTACCGACTCGCTCTCCAATGTCTACTCCTACTCGGTTCAAGTGGCGGCACTTTCTGCCTGAAATCATCCTGCTCAATGTCTGCTGGTATTGCCGTTACTCCCTTGGCTATCGAGATCTGGAGGAGATGATGCAGGAGTGAGGGTTAGAGGTAGACCATTCGACGATCAACCGTTGGATCTTGAGGTATGCGCCAGAGCTCGATAAACGAAATTGTCAGAATTGAGTATTCAAATCTTGTCTCTTTTGCATAAACATATCTTCTCTCGCTCTTGTCTTTGTTAAGCAGCTGGGAAGATCGCTTGTAGTTCACTGACTCGCTCTGTAAATCGTTCTCTTCTCTCAGATAGTGATACTACTTCTGCCATATAGCGCTGTATTCTCATAAAGTTCCGTAGTGCATTCCTAAAACTGGACAAAGAGGAGAGAGTAAACTGAGTCCAAGAGAGGGAGCAAGAGCATGGCAGCCAACCAACGCAAATACACCGCCCAGTTCAAAGCCAAAGTGGTGCTCGAAGTCATCCGTGGCGAGAAAAGTCCAGCCGATGCCTGTCGGGTTTACAAAATTCGCAATTCGGTGCTGACTCGATGGAAGTGAGAATTTATCGAACGAGCGCACCAAACGTTTGAGAGTGGGGAGCAAACTACCCAGGAGGAAGGACGCATCGCCGAGTTGGAACGCATGGTGGGACAGTTGGCGATTCAGCTAGAGATTGCAAAAAAGGCATCACGGATCTTGAACGCAGACAAAAACGGGAGTGTTTAATCACTATTCCAACCGAGTCAAGAAACTGTTGTACACAGTTGGAATAGCGATCGCTGCCTAACGTTCTCCTGTAATCGATCAATTCCTAGAGATCGGTAAGCATGAGCGTTGTTGGTCCTTCAGCAATCATTGAGGGTTCACTTGACTAGTTGAATGCTCACTTAGTATGGCGATCGCCTCTTCATACCAAGCTAGCCACTCCGACTCGTAACGAATTCCATTTAGCAACGTCAGGTAACGAAATTTTTCCTCAAGCGGCAAGGATTCAGGATTCACAAAAAATTGTTGCTCAATTTGTCGATACACCGTTAGCCGCTCCTGGTGTTGTTTGCAATGTTGCCTTAACTCGGCTAGAAATGTCTCCATTGGTACCAAGTAACCTGCGAATACTTTCACCAGTAGATCATCTCGCGATGGAGTTATGCTGCAAGGTTCAGCGATCCAGGCTTTCAGGTAATCTTTGCCCACCTCCGTCATCTGATAAACTTTCTTGTCGGGACGATTTTGCTGATGGATTGTCTCGGAGCTCAGTAAACCCTGCTCCTCCAACTTGCTCAGTTCGCGATAAATCTGCTGGAAACTTGCTTGCCAGAAGAAACCAACAGAGCCTTCAAACCGTTTTCGCAGGTCGTAGCCACTACAGGGTTGGTTGAGCAAGGTTGCCAAAATTGCATGAGATAACGCCATAGATGAAGGGTTGACATATTCAACTAATTGACTATACTTTATCTATATATTCAACTAGTTGAATAGTAACATAGTTGACCATAGTGCTGTCAGTTTATGCAATTAAAACTGTCAGGAGTGTTGATGTATGAGTTATTCCGTTTATCGAATCGATCTTCCAGAAAGCCCAGAGGCAGTCGTTTTTGTTAATGGATTGGTAGCTCGTGATCGCGCTGGATTTTTCTGGCTATGGAAAAAACTTTTGTGGATTAGAAGTGTTACTACTCAAGCTGAAGGCTGTATACAAGTCAAAGCAGGGATTTGCGGTCTTAATGAAGTCATCATGATCAGTTATTGGCTTTCAGAGAAAAGCCTTAAAGAATTCTTCAGAAGTGAACCTCATCGACAGATGATGCAGTTTATTGCCAAAAACCCTCAAAGCCTGTGTCTGTATAACGAGACCTATAGCCCTTCACACACTGGTAAGTACATCAATGAACCTCAAGGTATGGCAAACATTTACGTGCGATTGTAATGGAAACAATATAAATCTGCAGGCTGTCTATGAAAACTCTTGAACCGGTTTATCAACGAAAGTTAGCCCCAGACCAGCACCAAATGGGCAAGGTAAACACGCAGAAAATTGAGCGGAAGCATCTGACATTGAGAACACGAATTAAGCGACTGGTGCGCAAAACGATCTGCTTCTCTAAATCTGAACTGATGCACGATATTGTGATTGGATTGTATATCAACCGTTATAAGTTTGGTTTAGCCGTGTAATGAGTATCATCACCAGATGTAAACACTACCCATTGGCTTCTGCAAAGTCAGCCGATACAAAACCAAGCCAAGCTTTATCTCGATCGCGCAACTGCTGCACTTGCTCTTGTAGCCAAGTGTCAAACTTTTCCTGCAGCAATCGATCGCGCATCTGCTCATCTAACTGAGCGGGAATTCGCTTCTCAAGGCGAACAATCATGCACCATTCACCTAATCCAAACGGTTGCACATGACCGATTTGACTTGTGTGAATGAAACCAAGCGATCGCAAAAACGCGAATCACCCTACCTTGAATCGATCAAGATTGGATTACTCTAAAATCGCCCCTAACGTTCGCAGCGTGGCGGTTTGCGCCTCAGTCAGTCCAGTGACGCCTGTGATGTTCATGCGCTCGTAGGGTCGATCGGCTTTGAGGAGATTGAGACAAGTTCCCGCTTCGAGATCCCAAAGTCGAATCGTTTCGTCTTGGCTGCCACTCGCCAGCCAGCGACCATTCGGACTGAAAGCCACCGACCAGACAAGGCTGGTGTGTCCGCTAAGTGTCTGAACGCATTCGCCTGTCGCCACATTCCACAGCTTCACCGTGCAATCACTGCCGCCGATCGCCAAAAATTCTCCGTTGGGGCTAAAGGCGATCGACCAAATCCGCTTGGAATCTGTGTGCAGTGTGCGATCGCACTGTCCCTGCAAATTCCACAGCTTCACGGTATCGTCGCCGCTGCCACTCGCGATCGTTTCACCCGTTGGGCTAAACGCCACTGACCACACCCACATCGTATGCCCTTCAAAGGTTTGCAGACATTCGCCCGTATCCACATCCCATAGCTTGAGCGTTTCATCGTAGCTACCGCTCACGATTTGCTGACCATTGGGGCTGAAGGCGATCGAGCAAACCCAGCTTGTATGACCCTGTAAGGTTTGGCGACACTGACCCGTATCGAGATCCCACAGCTTAATCGTATGGTCGTCACTGCTGCTGGCAAGCAGTGGCTGAGTTGGACTAAAAGCCACTGACCAGATGCGACTCGTGTGCCCGTGCAACGTCTGCAAACACTGCCCCGATCGCGAATCCCACAGCTTCACGGTTTGATCGCTGCTGCCGCTGGCAAGCAGTTCGCCATCAGGATGAAATGCGATCGCACAGACGGCGTTGTGATGCCCTTGTAAGACACGGGCACACCTGCCACTGCTAACATCCCACAGCTTGATGGTGTAGTCGTCGTTGCCGCTGGCTAAAGTTGCACCAATGCCTGACGGCAGGCTAGCGCCAACGGGACTGAAAGCCACTGACCAGACACGATTGGTATAGCCTTTGAGCGTCCGCTGACAGTTTCCCGTTACCACATCCCAAAGTTTGGCGCAGTGATCGCCGCTGCCACTGGCGAGCGTTTGACCATCGGGACTAAAGGCGATCGATCGCACCCAGTTTGCATGACCTTTAAGCGTCCGCTGACACTGACCCGTATCGAGATCCCACAGCTTAATGGTCTGATCTTCACTGCCGCTGGCTAAGCGTTGACCCTGCGGACAAAAGGCGATTGATCGCACCCAGTTCGTATGTCCGCGCATGATTTGCAGACATTCGCCTGTTTCGACTTGCCACAATCGCACGGTGCAATCACTGCTGCCGCTTGCTAAAACAGAACTGTTTGGGCGAAACGCAATCGACCAGACATGACCAATATGTCCGCTCAAGGTGCGGTCGCAATTTCCAGTGTGCAGATTCCAAAGCTTGATCGTGGCATCGTCACTCGCACTTGCCAGGATTGGCGCGACCGGACAAAAGGCGATCGATCGCACCCAGTTTGTATGTCCCTGCAAGGTTTGTAGACACTGCCCCGTGTTCAAATCCCACAGCTTGATAGTTTGGTCTTCGCTGCCGCTGGCAAATTGACCTTCTGCGCTGTAAGCTACTGACCAGATTGAGCCAGTGTGTCCTTCGAGCGTTTGCAGACATTGCCCCGTGTCAAGATCCCACAGTTTGATGGTGCGATCGTCACTGCCACTCGCGAGGGTGCGACCATCGGGACTAAACGCCAGCGACCACACCCAGCTTGTATGCCCCTGAAATGCTTGAATGTTTTTGCCATCGCTCGCTCGCCACAGCCGCACTTCACCATTGAGATCGCCCGTTGCCAAAAGCTGCCCATCCAGACTAAAAGCAACAGCGGCGGGCGTTGCCAGCGTCTCGGTAAACACAGATTTCGCTAAATCTGCATCGGTAAAGTTCACGCCCTGCAAACTTACATTTTGTAGATAGGCCTGCCAAATACTCAAACCTGAAAAGTTGTAATCACTTAAGTCAATGTCTAAATGATTCAGCAGGTTGATAATATTGCCGCCGCCATATCCGGCTGAAGTTCCATACTCCGCTTTCAGCTTGACCAACAGCTGATCGAGTTGACTAGAAACCGCACTTTGCGATCGCCATTCATTCAATAGCCTGGTGATAAGTGGCAGAAGAATGACGCGAATTTGACTTTCGCGCACGTAGTCTTTCGCCTCCGCTCTGATCAAAGCATGGCTGATGAACAAGCGAACATTCTGCGTCTTAATTTCCTCATACACCTGCTCAATAAAATGCTCGGTGACATAATCCATCACTACAGGTTGCAGCGTAAATCGTCCTGCTGTTCGCTCAATCAAAGAACAGCGTTTAAGCGCCTGCAATGCTTCCAGCAATTGGGCTTGCGATCGCTCCGCCATCAGATCCGATCGCAGCTCGGCAATGCCTGCCCATTCGCGGTGGATTGCCAGCCAATACATTACTTGTTTTTCGAGTTCTGAGAGGCGATCAAACTGTTCAGCAATGAGGGTACGAATGTTGCCAAACGCGATCGATCCCTGCTCTAAAAACTGCGCGATGCTGCCGTCAAACAAATCTTGCACGGTCGTTGAAACAATTTTCAACGCCAGCGGATTGCCAGAATAGCATTCAGTGAGCCTGTGCAGTTCGGCTTCCGAAGTATAAAAACAGCCTTCAGCCTTGACGATCGCCTGCACATCTTCGAGCCGCAAACCGCTGAGCGCGATCGTGCGGACGGGCAGCGTTTTTCCTTCTAGCGTATCAAACGGTTTCGGCTTTTCTCGGCTCGTCAACACTAAACAGCTTGCGTGACGTTCTGCGCCGACTTTTTGAAACAATTCTCCATATTCGATCGCCGCCTGCTCTAAAACCGTTTCAGCGTTGTCTAAAATCAACAAGCAGCGTGAAGATCGCAACTGCTGCATCAACAGCGCAATTAGTTCAGCGCGAGTTGTGGGCAATGCAAATTTTTGCTCAGACAGCAGGGGAATGATGGTTGTGAGCAATTCTTCAAGCGGTGGAGCGTTGCGGAGCGATCGCCAAATTACAACTTCAAATTGATCTTGGAGTCGTTCCACCAGCTTGATTGCTAAGGTTGTTTTGCCGATGCCGCCCATTCCTAACAGAGCAATCAGACGGCACTGGTCAGTAACAATCCACTGCTCTAGCTGATTGAGTTCCTCAGTGCGACCGTAAAAAACGGGGACATCAATGATTTCTCCCCAGTGTTGGCGCGTCGGAATCGCGGGCTGGGATGGAGCGAGCCCCTCCAAAGAGGCTGCGCTCCAGCCTGAAGGAATTCCAACAGGTGAGTCGAGCGTTGCCGATTGCCGCTGTAGCGTTTGCCTGCGTACAACCGTCTGTACGTTATTTTTGGTGACAGATTCCCCAAAGGCGATCGATAGCTGCTGCCATAGCTTCGCGCCGACATCGCGGATATATCCAACATCGTAGCCAACCTGGTCGGCAATTTCAGCATAACTCCAGCCCTGCCAGGTGTAACGAAACACATCCTCTTGCAGGTCTTTGAGTTTTTGTCCGGGCAACAGGGTATCAAGCGAAACAATGGCTTCCTCAGGAGTCATAAACAGAGCCCTTGCAGGCAGCAATCAGGTGAATTAATCTGCTCAAATTACGATCGTAATTGATCGTGCTACTGTCAAACGTGAAGATCGCGACATGACTGGCAGATCGAGGAGTTTCTCAGGCAAACGGGCAAGGCAGACAACAACCCAGCGCACTCATCGAGGGCAGTTGCAGCGCTGCGCGGCTTGGTACGATCGCTCGTGGCTGGATGTGATGCCTAGTGACATTGACAAATATCGATTCTACAAATCTCTGAACTTTAGCCTGTCTACTCCAAAATTAAAGCCAGAATCCGAAACGTCGAGCAAACTGCTCCAATTCTCAAGCTCTGAGCCTCGATCGCCCTTCTCAAAGCTCAAACAGTCAAGCTTTTTGCTGCACCGTTGCCCCTGCACTTTTCACTGTTGCTCGCTGACTTGGGCAATTAGAAGCCGATGGAATTCACACCAATATCACCTGTGTTATCCGACAGGAAAGGACCTGACAAAGAGAGGATTGCAGCAAGTGTGTCACATATTTGTGTTGCAAAAAGCGGGAAAGACTTGATTGGAGCTTGTAGTTTCAAACCATAGAAACCAGTGCTTCAGCCGTACAACACATCGCCTGGTTCATGACCCTATTTAATTTTGGAGGGAGGTTATTGTCATGCAAGACAAAACCCATGCTTTGGTCATTGGTGGCAGCTTAGCAGGACTCTTAACAGGTCGAGCTTTGGCAAACCATTTCGATCGCGTCACCATTCTGGAACGAGACTTTTATCCCCAACAGCCTGCTCCGCGTCAAGGGTTGCCCCAGTCCCGCTTTCCCCATACGCTGATGCTGCGAGGACAGCAAATTTTAGAGCAGTTCTTTCCAGGCTTGAAAGCGGAATTATTGGCTCAGGGGGCGATCGCAGTCGATAGCTCCCAGGAAATTGCCTTTCTTAATCCCGCAGGCTGGACTGCCCGCAGTCCATCGGACTTAATCCTGCTTGCCTGTAGTCGAGACTTACTCGATTGGAATATTCGTCGTCGCCTAAAATTGCTGCCCAATGTGGAATTTCTAGAAGGAGCCAGTGTCACAGGACTGCTTGCCAATGAAGCGAAAACGCAGATCATTGGAGTCTCCGCACGAATTCGCCATTCCTCCAGCCATGACCGGAGTGTACCTCACTCCAATCACGAAACGATCCGGGAACTTCATGCTGACTGGGTGGTCGATGCCAGTGGCAAAGCATCCCATGCTCCCCAGTGGTTACAAGCTCTGGGATATGAGCCACCCCAGGAAACCGAAGTCAATGCCTTTGTCGGCTATACTGCCCGAATCTATCAACCTTCATCTCATGCAGATGTAGATTGGAAGCTGCTCTTTATCCAACCTGACCCGCCCAAAGATAATCGAGGCGGAGCCATTTTTCCGATCGAGGGTAATCGCTGGATTGTCAGCTTAACGGGGGGCGATCGGGACTATCCCCCGACCGATGAATCCGGCTTTTTAGCCTTTGCCCGCAGCCTCCGATCTTCTGCGTTGGTTGATGCGATCCAGGATGCAACGCCGCTCACGCCCATTTATACCTATCACAGTAACGAAAATCGCTTGCGGCACTATGATCGACTGCGGCATCAACCTGAACAGTTTATCGTCGTCGGACATGCTGCCTGCGCCTTCAATCCTACCTATGGGCAGGGGATGACGGTTGCCGCGATCGAAGCGGAGTTAATCGATCAGTTCTTTCAAGCTCATGCTGCCAGGATGAGGATGAGCGGGCAAACCCGCCGCCTGCAAAAACAACTGGCGAAAGCGCATCGAGATGCCTGGGCGTTATCTAGCTCTCAAGACGATCGCTATCGCAGTACGGAGGGCAAGCAACGCAACGCCATGACTCATTTCATGACCTGGTATTCGGATCAGTTGCAAAAACTGGTGGTGGAGCAGGCAGAGGTGCAAATTGCGATAATGGAGGTCATGCATCTGCTCAAGCCTCTGAACGTGGTGTTTCAGCCTTTTATACTAGGTCGCGTCATCCAGCGTTTACTCGATTCACCTGCCCGTCTGTAGTGCAATTTCAAGGGAGTTTTTTTGCAAGTTGCAAGAGGAGAAATTATTGTCAATGCTGACACGGTTGATTTAACCAGAGGTGGACAATTGCTCACCACTGCCTCTAGTAGCGGTCAAGCTGGAGACATCACCGTCAACGCTAGCGATCGCCTCAGGATTGCCGGCAGTGACCCGATCTTTGCCGCTCGACTGGAACAGTTTGGCAGCCCCATCGTTAATCCAGTCAATGCAGCCAGCGGACTGTTTACCAACACTGAAGTCAATTCTAGTGGGGTAGGAGGAGCGATCGCTCTGACTACTGGTTCCCTTTCATTGCTCGATGGCGGTCGTCTAGTTAGCAGCACCGCAGGGCGAGGAGACGCAGGAGACATCACAGTCAACTTCTCGAATCTCCACCTCTTTGGTGCATCAAGTGGACTGTTTACTCAAACTGCCACGGCTGCTGATGCCGGCAACCTGACCATTCAATCCCAAGGGAACAGTCAGCCCCCATCCTGAACTAGAGCGGAATAAATTTAGAGCGCTCAACCGAGTCATTCCCCTGGTTCGAATCGCCGCTACTCCAGTTACGCCTCCGGAAGGGGTCTGCAGGAGTCCGTCACTGCAGCGTCTGTTGGACCAGCCACGTGTCCGTGTACTGGACGTAGCGGATAGCTTTCTCGTCGCGAACCTTCCAAATATGGGCAAACGGCGCTTGGAAGCTTTTACCGGTTGCCTTGTAGGTGCCGCTATAGTGACCGAGGACGACGATAGTCTCACCGCCATCGACGAACTCGTCCGGGGTTGTCTGAAAATCTTCCCAGTCCGTGGCCAGCCTCATTAGCACTTCCTTGAGAACCGCCTCCACTCCACGGTACGTGCCACCGAGCGGGAACCCCTCTGCCTCCGTCCATTCGATTTGGGGATCAAGTAGGGGGCGGACCGTGGTGACGTCGCCCTTGTCCAAGGACTCGTAAAGCGACTTGATGATTTGGAGAGATGTTGTAGTAGTCATGCTTAGTGGTGTAGAAATCTCATAATTCTGTTGATTCTTCTTGACTGAAGCGATCGCAATCAGTCGCTAGAGAGGAATAAACTTAAAGCGCTCAAGCGAGTAATTTCCCTGGCCCGCCCGCTGCTCGATCGCCTCGATTAGAGGCAGCTCATACTCATCAACCGTCACGCTCCAACTAGCCAGCGCATTTGGACCAAGCCAAAATCGCATCGCATACTGGCTTGGTCCAAAGATATTGACCTGTCCTACTCCTGGTACTCTAGCGATCTCATCATTGATATATAAATTCACATAGTTGCTGACGAATATGACATCAAACTCACTGTTGGTTGTATGAAATCCGTAGACTTGAGGAATGCTACTAGAAGCTGTTTTAACGACGATGCCTTGCTCTTAAACCGGTTTAGGTAAGAGTGGGACAACAGTTTGCAAACCGTTTTGCACGCATAGCTAACACTTACCTACACCTGAATTGGAGCAACTTTAGAAAAATATTCTACAGGTAATAGCGGAACGCAACCGCTCCCAGTAATAAAATGATCACAGTACAAACGGTTGTTAAAACAGGGCGTGTAATGAACGGAGCAGCAATGGAAAAAATTACAAGTATGCTCTCTTTTTCCACCATCAAGACAAATGGTTGATTACTTTACCTTCACGATATAGCGCATTCTTCCACACGCGAACAAGCATCAACAACCCGGCTATTCCTACTATTAGTAAGGACAGCAGATTAACAAATGGAACAGTTATCAATCCGGGTAATCCATCCCATAATCCGTGAAGTAAAGCGACTGTGAAATATGTAAGAACTACTAATCCTGTGAGCCGAAAGCGACTGGAGCTGCTCTCGCGAAACAGAACAGCTGCAAGCAGAGCAGTCCAAACAGCGTGCCCAAATGGAGCAAGTAAGCTTCGCAAAGCAGTAATCACTACGGTAAAAAGAATAGCGATCGCCTCTTGATCAACGGGTTTCTCCCCAACTTTTGCAAATACATCTAAAAATACAGAGAATGCATATCCTGTACTTTCCAGAGCTGCAAATCCCATCCCAACAGCAGCACCAATTAACAGTCCGTTTAATTCAGAGGTGTGCCGTAGATTACGAGCCATGAAAACAACGACTAAACCTTTCACAAACTCCTCAATTAATCCTATCTTGAAAGCTGTAATGAGATCAATTGTTGAAGAAGTACCCACAAAATCTGATCTTCCATAAGAAAGAAGTAACGGCTCCAAAAAACCTGCTGCACAAATCCCTAAAACGCCCCCATAGAAAAGACATAACATCAAACGTGAAAAAGTAATAGAACTGAGATGCTGTCGTTCATAGAGGAAGATAACAAAGGTGATCGGGATAAGGAAATTACCCAGTAAAATCATCGTTGGGAAAAGATTAGGGTTCCCCGTCATCACCGTCAGTACAATGCTAATTACATAAAGCAATAAACCGATTAGGAATACACGCCACCAAGTGTGCTTTGCAGTTATGCGGCTTGGCATAGGTAATGGTGAGTTTTCAGGCGGCATGGTGAAGAACCTCAAAGGATATGAGTACGGTTAGAACAAAGCACTTTGAAATGTCCTAAGTGTTGACGATCGCAGTCGTTCTGACCAGTCACTATTGATAACTTAAGCGAAACCGTCAGAACTGGGTACTCAACTTGAGGGCAGAAGCCCCGACTTGATAAACTGACTGCTGCCCTCAATCTCCTGCCCAGCTTACTTATGAATTGCCCATATTGCTGCTCAACTCGTGCGACTCGCCTGGAACATACAACGAAGCTGGGCTATGCAATGTTTCAGTGCAAGAACTGTCATCGCACCTTTAATGAACGGACTGGCACCTCCTTCAACTTCATCTTCGGTGTCGACCGATATCGTCTTTCAAGTACTGCTGTCGGTTGCGCTACAGGCTGAGCTTTCGCGATATTGCCGAATTCTTCTTATTGCGAAGGTTTGAGTTCACCCATGAAACCGTGCGGGATTGGAAAAAGCGTTTTGCTCCGGTCTTTGCCCGGCAGCTGAGAGCCAAACGTCAGGGAAAGGTAAGCAAGATCTGGTTTGTGGACAAAACCTACATTCGAGTCGGCGGTTAGTGGTGTTACTTGTATCGAGGCATAGATGAAGATGGCAATCTAGTCGATGTGAGATTAAGCGAGAAGCGAGACATGGAAGCAGCCAAAGCGTTTTTTGCTCAAGCCTATGAAATCGCAGAACAACCGCCACAACGAGTAGCAACGGATGGACACAGGAGCTATCCGAGAGCGATCGCAAAAGAACTGGGAGAAGCGGTTGAACATGGGTAAGAGATTGCCGAGGAATCCGATCGATCAGCACCATTGGGGCATAAAGCAACGCTACTATCCAACATTAGGGTTTGGAGCGTTTGAATCAGCGCAGCGATTTTGTTAAGCGTATGGTGAAGTGAAAAATTTGATGAGACCCAGCGTTACATGACAGGAGTAGCGTCTCTACCCAAGAGAAGAGAACAATGTCTAGCACGAGTCAATGAACTACAAGCGATCTTCAAGGTTGCTTAATAAAGAAAATAAAAGGAAAGACTCGTTTCCAAGAAAGAGACGTGATTTAAATACTCGGTTCTGACAACTTTAATTTGAGTGATTAGCAACCTACCATTATTTTTTCCAAGGAATCAAGTCTTATTCTTATTGCAACATAAGATGTCGCAATTCAAAAGATGTAGTTCAATTTACAAAAAACTTGTAACTCAAGTTACAAAAGCAAATTTATGTTAAGCCACTAATAAATAGTGCAGAATTTACTTGATCTTTCAAGGCAAGTATGAAATTGTATTCCTGTAAAATACTATATATCTACCGATTTACCGTAGATTATTAATCAAGCTGAGGGTAAATTGCTTCTAGCATCCTGAGATTGCTGATTATGCTATCTGAAAGGAAGTATCAAATGTTAGAAGGAAATCCTATAGTGCCCTGATTAAGACTGAACTTGAAGCAAACCGTTAGCAAGCAGTGGGCTTAATCTTAGTAAGATTTTGCATTTTCCATTGAGCTAAAATGAAGGAGACAATAGATCTATGCAAAGCTTAAGAGCCAAGATTTCATCCTGGGTAAACCGACGATTTACTCGGCGCTTTTTGTTATTTGCAGCAGCCTACTGTTTAGTGCTTACTACAACATTGGGAAGTTGCACAACACAATCTAGTACGGTACCTGATGCTTCCTCACAAAATGGCGCCAGTGCTCCTGCAAGCACCGAGCAAAAAGTATTTCACGTTGTACGATCTAAACAACTCACGGCTCTTGCCGCACTTGAAAAACAAGGCACCCTCGAAAAAGCGTTAGAACCATTGGGGTTTACCGTCTCCTGGGATGAGTATCTCGCCGGACCTCAGCAGCTTGAAGCTCTTAATGCAGGCAGCCTTGACCTCGCATCGACCGCAGAATCGCCTCCTATTTTTGCTCAAGCCGCAGGTGCGCCCCTGGTCTATTTGGCAGCAACTCCAGTCAACGGCAACCTGATTTCTCTTTTAGTTCCTCAAGCTTCCACAGCTCAGAATATTGCTGATTTGAAAGGTAAGCGGATTGCCTTTCAGAAAGCCTCGATCGGTCATTACTTAACGGTTAGAGCATTGGAGAAGGAAGGTTTGCAATTGAGCGATATTGAATCGGTCTTTCTGCCACCCCCTGATGCCAATGCTGCCTTTGCTGAAGGTAAGGTCGATGGCTGGTTTGTATGGGAGCCATTTGTCACGAGAAATGTGCAAAAAGGAACGGGACGTGTGCTGTTTGATGGTGGCGACGGTTTACGCGATACGACAAACTTCTACTCCACTCGACGAGAATTTTTAGAGCAACATCCAGAGGTGTTGAAAGTCTTCCTCGAAGAGTTGGAAAAAGCTGAGGTTTGGGCAAGCCAAAATCGCAAAGAAATTACAGAACTTCTAGCCCCTGTTACGCAACTTGATCCGAAGATACTCGAAACAATGTATGACAAAACAGAATGGGGTGTTCAACCCATTACTGAAGATATTGTCAACAGACAGCAAGTGGTTGCCGATAAGTGGTATGGCTTGAAAGTGATTCCTAAAAATGTGAATGTGCGTGACGGGTTTTTATCACCTGATCAATATGCCTCTCTACTTCCCAAAGAGGTATTAGCAAAGCGATGATGATACAGCTGTGAAATGGAAGTGAGTTGTAGATGTTGATAGATAACACAACATTTACAACTCCTGTAGCTGAGTTATCTGTAACTCGGTGAGGTTATCCCCAGAAAAATTTTGAGAGTTCAATTACGGGAAAAACGCTGACTATGAGCCGGATTCTAGACGAAGTACTATCTGCAAATCAGAGCTACGTTGATAGCTTTAGCGACAAAGGAAGTTTGCCGCTGCCACCAAGTCGCCGTTTTGCGATTTTGACCTGTATGGATGCTCGGCTTGATCCAGCCAAGTATGCTGGGTTGTCAGAAGGAGATGCTCATGTGGTTCGGAATGCAGGCGGGCGGGCGAGTGATGATGCGATTCGATCGCTTGTCATCTCTTACAAATTGTTGGGTACTCGCGAATGGTTTGTGATCCATCACACGGATTGCGGAATGCAGTTGTTTACCGATGAGATTATTCGCAGCTTATTGTCTAGCAGTTTGGAAACGGCTGTGATTGATGCAAATGGCTGGCGAGATGTGGGGCAAACTCCTGGTTCAGCGGAAGGTGAATTTGTTGATTGGCTAACGTTCAAAGACTTAGCAGAGAGCGTTTATGTGGACGTTAAGCGGATTCGCAATCATCCCCTCGTTCCTCAAAGTATTCCGGTTTATGGTTTTATCTACGATGTCAAAACGGGACAGTTGATTGAAGTTCCAAAAGCAACTGAAGTCGGGAAAGCGATCGCCTCTGTCACAGCCTGATCACACCTTTGATTAATAAACTTTATCGGGAATAAAGTTAAGCTGGAAGTCATAAAACCAGAGGGAACGCTTGGAGGCAAAGATGCTGTCCTACACCCAAGTTCAAAACAAACCTCAAGTGTTACAAAGCTTGACAGGGTTAACAGGGGTTGAATTCGAGCAACTTCTCGTCAGCTTTGAGCAGGCATGGCAGCACTATATGGAGTAGCATTATATCCATCAAGCTCAACAACAACGCTACGGGGGAGGGCGCAGCCCCAAGTTAAGCAAACCTGCAATAAATTGTTGTTTATTTTGGTGTACTTGCGGCTGTATCCAACCCAGGAAGTCGAGGGATTTTGTTTGGCATCGCTCAACCGCAAGCGACGCTTATGGGGACACTGGGTCTATATTGCCGCTTTTCGGTTAGAGGGCAGTTCACTGTTGGTGGTGGCGCCCCAAAGTGCCCCCAAATCCGCCATCCCCAATTACGCCAAACGGTGGTCTATTGAAACCTTATTTGGCATCTTCAAAACGTGTGGGTTTTGCCTGGAATTGACTCATCTGACGGATTTGGAGCGATTGAGTAAACTCCTGGCATTACTCTCATTAGCTCTGTGCTGGGTCAGCCTGACTGGACAATGGCTCCATGAGCTCAAGCCATTGACGATCAAACAACATAGACGCAGAGCTAAGAGCATCTTCCGTTATGGTTTTGATCGTCTCCGCCACATTGTTCTCAACTTGGAGCAGAAAATGGATGATTTCCGGGATGTTCTACAATTTTTGTCCTAATTCTTAGGAGTTACCAAAGAAATCAAGATCAATTTTGTACCATTCGTTATGCCAACTAGAGCGAATCCGACTAAACTAAGAACGAGTAATTTGGTTGCCGTTGAACGCATGAATTACAGGTCGGGCTAATTTCTCTTGAGGAAGCATGTCAGAGTCAGGCACACATAAACCTGATGAGCAGGTTGATGAGCAATTGGCTAATCTGCAAGCCCAACTTGTGATGCTGAAGCAAGAGAACCATGAGCTACGATCGCGTCTCCAGTCGTATGAGCACTCCCAGGCAACTCAGCAATTAAAGGGTAGCGATTCTGCTTCAGAGCATCGCCTGTTAGCAGCCACCGCCTCTGCTGCCAATGCTTTATTGACAAACAATGACCCTGACCAAGCCATCAATAGCGCACTGCGAATTCTCGGGGAGAGTTTGGAAACCGATCGCATCCAAATACTAGAGAGCCTGTGTGATAACCCTGCCCGTCCGTTCTCACGTTATCACAATGTTCTTTACGAATGGATCAGACCCGATACAAGGCAACAGCAATCGCCCCTCCAAGCCAAACAAATAGACACAAGAAATTTAGAAAGCTTCTTCCAGACGTTTGTGCAGAACAAAGGGTTTGGCGGTCTGCGCTCAGAATGGGATGAATCGCTACAGGCATTATTCCCAGGAGTGGAGGTCAAGTCGGGCTACGCCATCCCTATGCGTGTGAATGAGCAATGGTGGGGGATTTTAGTATTTGACGACTGCCAAGAGGCGAAGCACCACACCTCAGCAGAATTAGCAACACTACAAACGGCAGCGGACTGCATCGGCAGTGCAATTGTGCGTCAACGGATGCAGCAGGCACGAGAAGAAGCCGAGCGGCAGGCGTTGCTGAGTGAAAAGGCGGCTCAAGAACGCGCAGCAGAACTGGCTAAAGCAAACGAGGCTTTCCAACGGTCTGCAATTGAACTCACCACGATCACTAACATCGACGACATTCTTACTGTATTTCTGCGTGAGGCGATTGCAGCCTCTGGTGCAGCGGCTGGAGCGGTGCTGCGTCGAGTGGCAGGAACAGAATTTGAGTTTGTTGCCATCTTACAGGACGATGAATTGCTGCGGGGCGAACCGTTGCAGAATCATCCATTTTCCATTGCGGTACGAGATTGGACGCGGCGCGATCAGACTGGCTACTTCACCAAAGTTGCCAATGGTCAAACAATGTGGTGGAAATTGACCCCAGATGGTATGGACTGGTTTCCACAAGCTACAGAGTATCACAGAGCACATGGGCATAAAGCAGTTTGGGACATTCCATTCTCAACTAGCAGTGAGGTTTTTGGGTATCTGGGATTAGCTTTTCGTACAACCGACAGTCCCAGTACTGTTGTTACTGAGGCAATCACTGCGCTCTCCTATCAAGTTGCAGTGGCTCTCGAACTGACGCGACTGGCAAAAGAAGCAAAACAAGCGGCGATCGCCCGTGAGCAAGAGAGAGCGGCTTACGAACGCGCTGCGGAACTGGAAAGGGCAAATGATGCACTCGCCCGAACGGCGGTCAGGCTGACTAAACAAGGTGATCTAACCCACTTCTTTGATGAATTGCTGCTCGAAACCTCACGGCAGCTAGGGGCAGATAGCGCCCATCTGGTGGTGTATGACAATAAACAGCGCCGGTACAATTCCCTACACCAGCACAACGGGAACGTAAAGCATGAGCCTGAACTCCCACCTTCTTTCAGCCTTGATGAGATGCAACCGGAAAACTTTCATACGATCGCCGAACGGGAACGTTGCCCCCGTTGGTATGACCCTCAAGCTGATGCAGCCCTATTTTCACCGGGCGCAGGTGAATTTTTAAGCCGCGCTGGTCTTCGATCGGTGCTGCATGTGCCACTGATTGTCGGGGAGCAAATTGTGGGTGGTATTGGTTTTGCTTTTCGTGAGCCACATCCTGAAGGCGGTCAAAGGCAAGTCCTCGTCGAAGCCCTCGCCCATCAAGCTGCACTTGCGATTCAACTCATACAATTGGCAGACGAGGCGCAACAAGCGGCAATTTTGGCAGAACGAAATCGTATGGCAGGAGAAATTCATGATTCCCTGTCGCAATCCTTCATAGGCGTGCTGATGCAACTTCAAATTGCCGATAGCTTGCTTGACAGTGAACCAAACGAAGTTCAAGACTGCATTACTCTCGCTCAAGCCATCGCCAAAGAGGGCTTAACCGAGGCTCGCCTGTCGGTATGGTCGCTATGTCAGGAAAACACTGACTACTGTTTCATTGCAGATACCTTGAGCCGTATCATCCAACAACTAACTACAGGCACCTCTATTCAAGCGATGGTTCATACTCAAGGAACGCCCTACTGTTTGCAGGCTGAAGTTGGTCTGAACCTGCTGCGAATTGCTCAAGAATCCCTTACTAACAGTTTGCGCTATGCTCAAGCCAGCGTGATTGAGGTTCACCTCATCTATGCCTCTGACCACCTCCAACTCTGTGTGCGAGATGACGGGCGAGGATTTGATCCACAGCATTGCCGTAATGGATTCGGCTTAATTAGCATGCGACAGCGAGCAGAGCAGATCGGCGCTCAGTTTCAGCTACAGACCCAGCCCGGAGCCGGAGCTGTGATTGCTGTAACCGTCCCTATCTGCTCACCTTAACTTTGTCATTTTCCAGGAAGTTGGAAAACCACATTGGTGCAATTTGGAATTTTATTCATCATTACAATGCATCGTTACGGGCAAAAACTACTACTGCCTAAAAGTCTCGGATTCCCTTCATCCTTTACGAAATACCACTACCAAATTGTGGTGGTGGCTAGAGGAGCAATATCAGCAACCGTACCTGCTGACGGTTGTGAGCGCTCACTGTATCTTTATCGGTTATCAGGAGCATCGGGTTAAAGCTCTCGCTCAAGCATTACCCGAACAGTGGCAGCGTCTCAGTTGTGGCGATGGCACGAAGGGAGAACGAATTTACGACTGGGCGAGAATCACAATAGAAGACATTGTGTGCGTTGCAGGAGCGCGATGGCGAATCGAAGAGTGTTTTGCCATTGCTAAAGACAGGTTAGGCTTGAGTCAATATGAAGTGCGATCGTGGCAGGGATGGCAGCGGCACATGACACTGGTGCTGACAGCCCAAGCCTTCTTGAGCGTCCTGCGGCATCAGGTTGAGCCCATACTCGTGCCCAAAAAAGTTTGCCGGACAACGGAGGGAATCACAACAGTATGGCTGCATTCAAAGCGGCGCGAGGATTGTTGTCCCGTCGAGTATTGCTGAATTATTCAAGTGGGTTGGCAGACTCCTATTCCCGGTTGTTTGGTCATTGGAGCAGATACTGCACTGGTCAATCTGGCGCAGAACTGATCAAGTTACTGCTCGCTTCTACCACTACAAAAGGCGATCCGCTCTCTTGTCTAATAACTATCTACAACTGTAATATTTAGTGCCTTCCATGCTCGGCTTTTGAGGCAGGGTAAAGAAAGTGGTATCAATTGCATGTATGCGTAAGTTTCTAAAAATTCTCAATGTCATGGTTTAGAATGGTCAATCTTTAAATTATCTTTTTTACGAAGTGAAAGCAACTAACTATTACTTTTGATTCAGTATTACTATTCAAGATTCCATCACTCGTATGTATTCACTGTAGCTCTACTAACAGCTTGAAGTTCGATGTGCTGAGCCTCTTGTACTTGATAATGTCTTGTTAATGTTTTGATCTCTTTTTTGCTGGCATTTAGGATAATCGCTCTTAGCCTCCTGTCCGAAAATCGGAGGTCATTTCGGCCGAATCCGTTTGTTCAGTTTTGGAGCTTACTTCAACACCTGTCGTTAATCGTAGAATGCTCGGCTTCCACCCCTCGCGCAGCCATCTCCTCAATCGCGGTAGAAGGCGTAGCGACAATACCACCGCACCATATTGAGCAAGATAATTTCTAGCAAAAAGTGCCGTCATTCAAACAGAGAAGAGATAGACATGAAAAAATCGACTGCTAGGGTCTAGTCTTTTTCACCTTACCTTCAACCTGTTGCGACACAACCCCTGACCCTACTCCTTTTCTGCCCTATTTTCGATCTACTGAAACTAGCTGTAGAACCTACCTCTTTAGAAAGATGAGTATAGTTAACAATTCTCATATTGTCATAAACAACGGTAAATCGGTGAAGTTTTAGTACTTTCAGAAATAAATGGATGATATGCGTTGATTTAACTAGGAGTATGTAACTGCATATACTGAGTTGCGCTAAACGTTGCGCTAAACGAGCTAGAGCAACTATTTCTCTAAACTGAACTCAAACGACCTAAAGATTTTTGGTGCTCCGTTATCTATCCAAAAGTCTATACATGAACACCCGTTTTTAACCACAAACTTCTAATGGCAATTCTAAAGTCTCAAGTTCTACTAACAGCTTTAGCAATAATTTTTACCTTTGGTGTAACATCTTGTAATAGTACCGAAGAAAAGAAAAACGAGGTCAGTGTTGACGGTGGAGCTGTAGGTTTTCCTATCCATCAAGCCGTTGCAGAAGAATTTCAGAAGGTTAAACCAGAGGCTCAGGTTAGTGTTGCTTCAAGTGGCACAGGAGGTGGCATTAGTAAGTTTTGTAATGGTGACATTGATGTTGTTGGCGCTTCACGCGCCATTAAAGATGAGGAAATTGAAACCTGCAAAAAGAAGGGAATTGAAGTTGTGGAGCTGCCTATTGCTCTAGATGGAATTGCTGTCATTGCTAATCGTCAAAACAACTTTGCTAAGTGCTTAACGATCGAGGAGCTTAATAAGATTTGGAACTCTGAATCAGCTAATACAGTAACCAGCTGGAATCAAATTAATTCAAAGTTTCCCAATCAGCCGTTAAAGCTTTATGCTCCAGCTTCTGATACTGGAACCTTTGACTATTTCACTCAAGCTGTTACAGGTAAAGCTAAGGATAGCCGTACAGACTACACACCTAGCCATAACCAAAACGTTCTTGTTCAAGGGGTGATAGGAGATGCGGGTGCATTAGGTTATGTTGGCATATCTTACTATTTGGCAAACCAGGATAAGCTGAATTTAGTGGCTGTGCAAAGTCCAGAAGGAAAATGTGAAACACCCGTTCCCTTAGACAATGTGGTGAAGAATATCTATTTGCCCTTGTCCCGTCCGCTCTTTATCTATGTCAGCAAGAAGTCCCTAGATAGTGAGCCAGCAGTCAAAGAGTTTGTTGAGTTCTATATCGAGAATTCTTGGAAATGGGTTGACCAAGTGGGTTATGTGGCATTACCCGATGAAGCTTACCCTAAAATCAAACAAAAACTTGCTGCTGAGGAAACGGGTTCTAAATTTAAAGATGCAAAACCTGGCGAACCAATTGCAGATCTTCTTTAGAACATTTCTCCTGAAAAACTGACTAAACCTTGACGCTCTTCAACGGCTTCCTAATGCTATGCAAAACACAAATTTCAGGAATGAATCGAATCAAGATGGACGATCGCTTGAAAAAAGAGCAGGCGAGGATATCCAGGAAAAGATTATTGCAGCACTTTTGTTTTGTTGCGCGTTAGTTTCTGTACTCACGACATTTGGAATTGTTTTTATTATCTTCCGAGTCACTTTTCAGTTTTTCCAAGAGGTTTCACTGGCTCAGTTCTTTCTCGATACCCGCTGGACTCCTTTATTCGCAGAGAAACACTTTGGAATTTGGCCGTTAATCAATGGCACATTATTGACGACAACGATCGCCATGTTTGTTGCCATTCCGCTGGGTTTATCTGCTGCTATCTACTTGAGCGAATATGCCTCATCCAAGGTGTCACGTATTTTACGCCCGGCTGTAGAACTGCTGGCGGGAGTCCCTACGGTTGTTTTTGGTTACTTTGCTTTATTGTTTGTAACCCCTGTGCTGCGCAACTTTTTTCCCCTGGAAGTTTTTAACGCCCTCAGTGCTGGGCTAATGACCGGAATCATGGTCATGCCTACCATTGGCTCCATCAGCTTAGATGCCCTTCAATCTGTGCCTCGCTCTCTACGGGAAGGTGCTTACGCAATGGGAGTGACAAAGCTGGAAGTCATCACCAGAATTATCTTCCCTGCGGCTCTTTCCGGAATTGCTGCCTCAGTTATTCTAGGTATTTCCAGAGCCGTTGGTGAAACGATGATTGTTGTGATTGCAGCGGGGCAGCAGCCTCGGCTCAGCATTAATCCTTTTCAAACTGTGGAAACCATGACTGCTTACATGGCTCAAATTTCTGGAGGCGATAGCCCTCGCGGAAGCCTGAATTACAACACGCTGTACGCTGTGGGAGCTGTTTTGTTTTTACTCACACTCACGTTGAACATCGTTAGTCATTGGATTGCAAATCGCTACAAAGAAAAGTATTAAACTCATTAATTCTGCGTGCATCATCATGGCTACTTCGTATTACCAAAATGATCTTCAAGAACAAGCGGAGGAATTTACTCCGCAAGTTGAGAAAAGAGAAAGAATCGGTAAAGTTTTTGAAATTCTCTTTCTGATTGGTTTGTCTATCGGCTTAGTTGTTCTTGCTCTCCTAGTCATCGATGTTTTCAAGGATGGCTTAGCTAGGCTGTTGACGCCTGGTTTCTTAACTGACATGCCTTCTCGTTTTTCAGAGGAAGGAGGGATACGCCCTGCTATTTTTGGCAGCATTCTTCTAGGGCTGTTAGTCATGCTAATCTCCGTACCGATCGGCGTAGGGGCAGCTTTATATCTCGAAGAATACGCACCCAAAGCTTGGTGGACCGATATCATCGAAGTTAACATTGCCAACCTGGCTGGAATTCCTTCGATCGTCTATGGGCTACTGGGGTTAGGCGTTTTCTATTATCTTTTAGGCTTTGGTCCATCATTGATTACTGGCGCACTCACCTTATCTTTGCTGTCTTTGCCCGTCATTATTGTGACTTCGAGGGAGGCAATTCGAGCGGTTCCTGATGCTCTGCGCGAAGCATCCTACGGTTTAGGAACAACTAAATGGCAAACGGTATGGAATCATGTTCTACCCTATGCCGTTCCTGGAATCTTAACTGGAGTCATTCTTTCCGTTTCGCGGGCGATCGGTGATGCCGCTTCTCTACTCGTGATTGGCGCGGTGAGTTTTCTCACATTTAATCCTGGCTTGTTTCAACGGTTTATGGCTTTACCGATCCAGATTTACAGCTACATCACTCGTCCTGAGCCTGGGTTTGCCGATGCTGCTGCTGCAACCATCATTGTTTTATTGTTTGTCATTCTAGTTCTCAATGGGGCAGCCATTTATCTGCGAAATCGCTTCTCGATGCTGAAATAAAACATTTATTTTTGGCTTCTGCTCAAGCGATGTCAGTAGAACTTGTATTGCACAAATGGTTCGCTAACACGCGCCTCTACGAACTCTAACTATTCATTCAACTGCAATGCAGCACTAGGAGCTACACGTATGCGATCGAACAATGCAGCTTTGGACACGCTCGAAACGACAACTTTTGCAGTCAGAGGTGTCAAGGTTTACTATGGTGACTTTATGGCACTTCAGGAAGTCAATGTGGAAATTCCTGAACGAAAGATCATTGCCTTTATTGGACCTTCAGGCTGTGGTAAAAGCACCCTACTGCGCTGCTTTAACCGGATGAATGATCTCATTCCTGGAGCCAGGGTTGAGGGCAAGATCAATTACCAGGGCAAAAACATTTATGACCCCAAAATCAATCCGGTAAAAGTCCGACGGCAAATTGGCATGGTATTCCAACGACCAAATCCTTTTCCTAAGTCAATCTACGAAAATATTGCCTTTGGTCCACGAGCCAATGGCTACAAAGGGAATATGGACGAATTGGTGGAGCAATCGCTGCGGCGAGCTGCCCTTTGGGATGAGGTGAAAGACAAGCTGAAAGCAAAAGGGACAGATTTATCGGGAGGACAGCAACAACGGCTTTGCATTGCCCGAGCGATTGCGATGAAGCCCGATGTGATCTTGATGGATGAACCCGCATCGGCGCTCGATCCCATTTCAACGAAGCAGGTTGAAGAGCTTTGTATGGAGCTGAAGGAGCAATACACCATCATCATCGTGACCCACAATATGCAGCAAGCATCGCGAATCTCAGATTTGACAGCATTTTTTAATACGGAAACAGATTCTAGCGGCAAGCGGCGGGGAAGATTAGTTGAGTTCAGTCCTACCGAACAAATCTTTAATTCTCCAAAGACTGAAGAAGCTCAGGAGTATATCAGCGGGCGTTTTGGTTAAGGTAGATTAGAAAACAAAATGAGCCAGCCAAATCATTCAACCAATAGCAGTCCTGCTGTCACCAATCAGTTAGCGCCAGCAGAATCTCCCAAAACTCAACAAGCGGCAGCGAAGGCGACAACTGAGTCTGCCGAGGAGATGGCACCTGAGAAAACTGTAGTAGATAAGCCGCCTCCTAAGCCAGACTATCCTCGCTACCGAGTCCATCCTGGGCAGCCCATTACCTTAGCGCATCTTGATCCAAATGCTTCTGAGGACTACAGGAAAAAGAAGCACGTTGAGGAAGAACTTGAACAACAGCGTCAACGCTTGCAGAATCTGCAAGAACGGTTGTATGCCGAACACAAGCGCAGCTTGCTCATTGTGCTGCAAGCCATGGACACAGGTGGCAAGGATGGCACTATAAAACATGTCTTTGGCGGTCTCAACCCGCAAGGTTGCCAAGTTTGGTCATTTAAGAAGCCTAGCGATGAGGAATTAGGTCACGATTTCTTGTGGCGCTACCACCAACGGGCACCCCAGCGCGGCATGATTTCCATCTTCAATCGCTCTCATTACGAAGATGTGCTGGTTGTGCGGGTAAAGCAGCTGGTGCCGGAGAACGTTTGGCGGCAGCGGTATCACTTAATTAATGAGTTCGAGCATATGCTCACGCTTAACGACATCACGGTCATCAAGTTTTTCCTCCACATTTCCAAAGACGAACAAAAACGGCGCTTAGAAAGTCGGCTAGAAGACCCAAATAAGCATTGGAAGTTTTCCAGTAATGATTTGAAAGAACGTGTGTTTTGGGATGACTATCAAGCGGCTTTTGAAGAGATGATTAATAATTGCTCAACGGCTCATGCCCCCTGGTACGTCGTACCTGCGAATAATAAGTGGTATCGCAATCTAGTGGTAGCTCGAACGATCGCAGACACGCTAGAGGCAATGCATCCGCAATATCCTGCAGCAGAAATAGGCTTAGAAAATATTGTGGTTCCAGATTAAAAATTTTCATATCTTATCAAGTTGGTGCATCGGATAATGTACTGGATTAAGCAAGTTCAAACTTATAGCTTTAAAACTTTGCAGACGATTAGACAGTGGGGTAAACGATCCATGAAAACTTGGTTTAACCAGCGGTCACTGTGGAGTTCTATCTGTCTATTTCTGATAGGAATTAGCTTGAGCGTAACGATCGCTGCCTGCCAAAGCAGCACTGCTGCCAAACCCGACGTTGAGCTAAAGTTAGTTTCCTACTCTGTGACGAAAGCCGCTCACGATCGGATCATTCCCAAATTTGTTGAGAAGTGGAAGAAAGAACATCAACAAAATGTTAGTTTCGTGCAGAGCTATGGGGGCTCTGGTTCGCAAGCTCGTGCTGTAATTGAAGGCTCACAAGAAGCAGATATAGTACACCTGGCACTCGCCCTAGACATCAATAAAATTCAGCAAGCCGGGCTGATTGAACCAGGTTGGGAAAGAGAAGCTCCCAAAAATGGAGTTGTGACTCGATCGGTCGCTGCTATTGTCACGCGCCCTGGCAATCCTAAAGGCATTCAGACTTGGGCAGACCTGGCAAAAGACAATGTGAAGTTGATTGCAGCTGACCCTAAAACATCTGGTATTGCAATTTGGGAATTTTTGGCTTTGTGGGGCTCTGTGACCCAAACCGGGGCGGATGAACAGCAAGCGCTGGAGTATGTGACTAAAGTCTATAAAAATGCCCCTACACTAACACAAGATGCGCGTGAGGCTAGCAATTTGTTTTTCCAACAGGGGCAGGGAGATGTCTTGATCAACTACGAAAACGAGATCGTTCTGGCTGCAACGAATGGACAGAAATTGCCTTACACAATTCCTGAGGTTAACATTTCCATCGACAACGCTGTTGCCGTAGTAGACAAAAACGTTGAGCAGCACAGAACTAAAGAAGTGGCAGAAGCGTTTGTCGATTTTCTTTACTCAGCAGAAGCCCAACAAGAATTTGCTAAGTTAGGCTACCGTCCCGTCAACCCTAACATGGTTACAGAGGTGGCATCGAAGTATCCTCAAGTCAAAACTCTATTCACCGTTCAGGATTTAGGAGGTTGGGATATTGTCCAGAAGCAGTTCTTCGCAGAGGGAGCAACGTTTGACAAAATTCAGACTGCCAGTAAAGCATAATAAACTCGAAGTAGTCTTGGGCGGATTCACGTCCTTGACGATAGCGAATCGAGCGAGGATTATGAAAATCATCCACTGAAATATTGACACAGCGTTTCCCTTGCTGAAGCAGAGTTTGAGTTAGCTCCTGGGCAAATGTGAATCTACTACTAGCAATGATGCCAGTGACAACTGCTCTTAGAATCGTGGATTAAATAACTACTTACTAACCAGGGCAGAAAATGGTGAACACTTTTCTAGGCAGCATAAGCGACATGTTTCTCATGGAAAAAGCGTCGTACAACATCCGGTTGTCGTTGCCGACGTCGTAAATGCTGCCGCACATTCTCCATCATCTCTCGCTTCGTTCTCGCTCGTTTTCGCCCCACTGCATTCGCCTTCACATCATGATTGAGCAACTCATCCGGGTTGAGTTCGGGGCTATAAGACGGCAACAAAAACATCCGGATGCGATCAGCATGTTGCTCTAACCAGCGATTGACTTTCGCCGATAGATGCACCGGATGCTTGTCGACAATCAAAAACACCTTTTGCGGTACCTGCCGAATCAAGCGACGCAAAAAGTCCAGCATCACATCGCCATTGAAGTTCTGGCTGAACAACTTGAAGTACAG
>NZ_JACXWX010000042.1 GCF_014764505.1 Phormidium tenue FACHB-886 | reverse complement strand
TGATGCCCGATACTGCATTGGGCACACCGCTATCCTGAATCACCGCTTCAACGATCGATAGATCGGGAACCGCTGCGGTGGGGTTTGACATAATCAAGAATTTGATGAATAGGGCGATACCTGCTGCAATGTACAGCCATTTCATTTAGTGCTTTTCTCTTACAATGGGTCGCACTCGACGATGAAATTGGTCATGGTCGAATCTGGAGCAAACGCAGCGAGGTAGTTGAACGTCTTTTAGGTACTGTTGCCACCAATCTGAAACCGTATTGCGGTGCACTCCCAGGTAGCCTGCGATATCCATAAATCGCTTTCCTTGCTAGCGTAAGCAAATCGCTTATTGGCGCAGGTAATCGTGATTGTAGCAATCGTGGTCCGATGGGCTGAAGATAGTGAAGGTTCGATCTTTTGGAGAGCAGTGGTCAATGGATGCGACGTTAAGTGAAATGACGATCGAGACAAACCTGAAACAATTTCTGCTGGTGCTGTCGATTTCCTTGAGTGTGGCAACCTTGCCCCGCATCTTTAGCTGGTTTCGTCAGATTCCCTACACCCTCTTGCTGGTGATTGTGGGGTTGGGACTGGCCTTTGTGGATGTGCGCTTGGTAGATTTGTCGCCAGAGTTGATTCTGTCAATCTTTTTGCCCCCGCTCTTGTTTGAAGCCGCCTGGAATTTGAAATGGTCAGAACTGAAGCAGGAATTTTTACCCATTTGTCTTTATGCCGTGCTTGGGGTGATGATTGCAATCGCAGGCATGGCTCTAGGGCTGAATCAACTAGCGGGAGTGCCGCTCACAACGGCACTCCTGATCGGAGCGAGCCTATCTGCCACTGATCCTGTATCTGTCATTGCATTATTTCGGGATCTGGGTGTAGGCAGCCGACTCAGCATTTTGATGGAAGGAGAAAGCCTATTTAACGATGGCATGGCAGTCGTTGCCTTCAGTTTTCTGGTTGCCCTGCCGATGGGCACAGCGGATTTATCCATTCAGTCGGCGCTCATTGAGTTTGTGCGTGTGGTCGGCATTGGTATTGCAGTAGCTAGCTTAATCGGATTTGGGATTTCTTACCTGACGCAACGATTTGACCTGCCTTTAGTAGAGCAATCGCTCACGTTAGTATCTGCCTATGGCACCTATTTAATCATCGAGGATTTAGGGGGTTCCGGGGTGATTGGCGTCGTGACGATGGGATTGATATTGGGGAACTTTGGTTCTCGCATTGGTATGAATCCTCGGACTCGGATTATTGTGAGCGAGTTCTGGGAATTTCTAGCGTTTTTCGTTAACTCGATCGTCTTCCTGCTGATTGGCGATCAAATTCGATTTAATATCCTGGGACAAAACCTCAGCATCATTGCGATTACGCTGATTGCGATGATAGGGACACGGGCAATTGCCATTTATGGATTGAGTGCCCTTAGTAACCGATTCGGTGAGTCTAAGGTTCCACTCAAAGAACAAAGCGTGCTGCTTTGGGGAGGGCTGCGAGGATCGGTGTCGATTGCTCTAGCACTAAGTGTGCCTGCCATTGTGCCCGATCGCGAAGAAATTATTGCCACCGTGTTTGGAGTAGTGTTGTTCACCTTGCTGGTGCAGGGCTTGACGATTAAACCCTTGCTACAACGGCTCAACCTACTCGGAAATCAACCGTTGCAACAGCAACTTTCAGAAGCGCTCGCTCGCTTAGCTGCGCTGAAACGAGTGTTGCAGCATCTGATCCAAACCACTGATCGTCCGGTAATTGAGCCAGAGTTTTACCGTTATCAGGAGACTCTAATTCAAGGAGAAATTGGGCGTCTGGAGGAAGAGATCCATACCTTGCAAGACGAGCATCCGGATTTACGCGCGTTTGCTGCTGAACAATTCAGGCTAGAACTACTGGCAATTGAGGCAGACACGTATGCCGAGTTAGTCCGAGCAGGACAACTGAACCAGGAACTGGCTCCCTTCCTTCAGCAAGACTTTTCAGAAGAGGGTTAATAATCACTTATTGAATTCGATTAAGTTTCAGCGCGACCGACTGTAATGTGCCAGCAGCCAAAGCGCACAGCGTTCTATGGCAATCAGTAACGCGATCACCCCCACCGCCAAGCCAAACAGCGCTAAATTGGTTTCATTTCCTGCTCGCAGGGCAAAGCTGAGTGATGTTGCAACTGCCGGGGGATGCACGGCATCCAGCACAATCATTAAAGTGATAGTCAAAATCATCGCAACGCCCGCCGACAGGTAACTCGAACCAAACAGGAGGTACGTCACTAAGCCGATCGTCGCTGCCATAAGTTGAGAAATTGTCAGGGTCCGGACGGTATTAGTGCCATGTTGCGGATCTAGATAAATGAGAAATGCGCTGGAAGCTAAAGATGCAAACAAAAGACGTTGACGGCTTAGCGCTTCTACAAATGCCAGAACTACCAAGATCACTACGGTTGGTGCTAACGCTAAAGCGAATTCACCCTGTAAACTCAATCGGCTTCGCAGCGATCGATTGGCACCTTCAATCGGCTTCAAACTGGATTTCTTAGGGTTGTGATCGGATTGATGCGAGGGGCGCTTGCTCAAAATAGGTTCCTGCTCGTGATTCAATTCGGTTCTGTCAGTAGTTTGAGCGAAGCCGCCTATAAGAGACAACGTTCTCTTGAGGGACTGACTCGATGCTATCAGGAGTTTAATCAGGAAAATGCGTCAGTTATTTGTGCAAGCACCACAAGGATGTGGAAAAACCGTTCTAGAGATTGCAGAAGCTTGTGATGGCACAAATTTAGCGCAAATTGAAGCAACAGGCGTTGAGCAACCGATCGATCTGGTGTTGATTCATGTTTCTAACGGTAAAGTTGAGGAGCTTCTCGACAAACTGCAAGCCTTACCGGACTTAAGTTTTACATTGTTACCAACGGGCGTAATGGCGCTGCATCCCCCTGCTAATGCTGCGGCTGAACAAGTTACTAACGTTGAGGAACGCAGCCCGATCGAGATCTTCCTATCCGGTTTGCAGAGTACAGGCTCCTGGAAAGGATTTCTTAGCTATGCTGCTATCGCTGGAATTATCGTCTGGATTGGTTTGTACACAAGCACCAGCTACTTGCTAGTTGCCGCAATGCTGTTGGCTCCATTTGCTGGACCAGCCATGAACACTGCCTTGGCAACAGCCAGGGGCGATCGCCAACTTCTCCGGCATAGCCTTATACGATACTTTGCAGCCTTGAGCGTCACGATCGCCACAACTGCCCTACTGAGTTGGCTTCTGGGTCAACAGACTCCAACTAATCTCATGATCGATAGCAGTCAGATTTCAACCGTGTCTGTCTTGATCCCTCTGGCAGCAGGCGCGGCGGGTGCACTGACCCTAATTCAGTCTGATCGCAGTAGTTTAGTGTCTGGAGCCGCAACTGGAATGCTCGTTGCTGCTTCTCTAGCTCCCCCTGCAGGCATTGTTGGTATGGCGGGTGCGGTCGGACGTTGGGATCTAGTCACCAATGGACTCTTTCTGCTGTTATTGCAATTGGGTGGAATTAATCTATCAGCCGCTCTGCTGTTTCGCCTGTTTGGTTTATCAACGCAGGGATCTCGCTACCAACGAGGCAAACGCGGTGTGTTTCCCCTCTCAGTGGGGGTGAGTGCGACCGTGCTAGCGGGGCTAATGCTCTGGCAGTTCTCCGACGCACCGAATCTACAGCGATCTAGCCGCGCTCAGCGAGCAAACGCTGAAGTGCAGCAGGTGGTGCAGCAAAGCAATTTAGCCAAGCTGGTAGAATCCAACGTTCGCTTCACTGGAGCCGATATTTCAGGACAGGAGACGTTGCTGTGTGTGGTTTATGTTCAGCGCCAGCCCAGCATCACGCGGTCCGCTGAACAAATTCGTGCTGACCTGACTCGATCGATTCAAACTCGCTTGTTACAGCAGGGGTTCAATGTCACCCCTTTGGTCGAAGTTACTGTGTTAGAAACGCCTGCGCTTAACTAATTAACCTACGGATGAATTCACCAAAGCTTCCTGAAAAAATGGCCCTCGAACGCGAACGTTCTGAGATTTTGCAGCAGCTTGAAGACTGGCTCGATGTACCAATGTTAGTACTCAGCTTTCTCTGGGTAGCCCTGTTTGTGCTTGAGCTCACCTATGGCTTAAATCCATTGCTAGAAGGTTTAAGCATCACCATTTGGATCGTGTTTATTATCGAGTTTGGCGTTAAGCTGCTTCTGGCTCCTCACAAAGTGGCTTATCTCAAGGCGCAGTGGATAACTGCAATCTCACTGCTGCTTCCCGCACTCAGAACGTTGAGGATTGTCAGAGTTCTCCGGGTGCTGCAAACAGCGCGGGCAATGCGCGGCTTACAGCTGCTGCGAGTGCTGACGCGAACCAATCGCAGTATGCGATCGCTAGCTGCAAATTTCTCCCGACGCGGATTTGGCTATGTCATGCTGCTAACCGCGATCGTTACCTTTGCAGGTGCGGCTGGAATGTACGCCTTTGAGCAAGCAGCACCAAATGCACCTGGATTTGAGCACTATGGCACTGCCTTATGGTGGACAGCCATGCTGATGACCACAATGGGATCCGATTACAGCCCACAGACGGCAGAAGGTCGCATCTTGTTCTTTCTGCTAGCGCTATATGCCTTTGCGGTGTTTGGCTATGTGACTGCAACGCTGGCGACATTTTTTGTCGGGCAAGATGCAGATGACGAAGAAGCTGAGCTTGCCGGAGCAAAATCGATCGAGGCATTGCGGAATGAAATCATTGCACTGCGAACAGAAATTCAAAACCTGCGACAAAGTGATCGCTCAACCTAAGATAGAAGTTGGTTTTGCCCATTCTGTGTAAGGTTTGGTTGCAGCTTGGAGAATGTAATGAACGCAGAACTATCTACTGTATGGGACAAAATTCAGGCAATGGCAAATGGCTTTTTTGCCCTGTTGCCTAATATTGTGCTGGCGTTGATCGTCTTTGCGATATTTTTCTTCATCGCCAGAGTGATTAAGCAAACGGTGAGGAAGCTAACTCGCAATCGTCGCCAAGCTCGCAATTTAGGATTAGTGCTGGGACGATTGGCTCAAGGCATAACAATTTTGGCAGGATTATTTATTTCTCTGTCGATCGTCATTCCATCTCTCAAAGCAAGCGATCTCGTTCAGCTATTGGGAATCAGTGGGGTTGCAATTGGGTTTGCCTTTCGAGACATTCTACAAAACTTTTTAGCGGGTATTTTGATCCTGCTGACTGAGCCGTTTCAGATTGACGACCAAATCGTATTTAAAGACTTTGAGGGAACCGTCGAACAAATTCAAACACGCGCAACAACGATTAGAACCTACGATGGTCGGCGCATTGTGATTCCCAATTCAGAGCTATTCACTAACTCAGTTACTGTTAACACGGCATTTGAAAATCGCCGCCTAGAGTACGACATTGGTATTGGCTATGGTGATGATATTGATACTGCCAAACGGTTAATTCTAGAGGCAATTCATGAGACGGACGGCGTGTTAGACAATCCTGTGGCTGATGCGATCGTGGTAGGACTGGTAGATAGTACCGTTAACATTCGCGCTCGCTGGTGGGTGCAGCCGCCCCGTCGAGCTGATGTCTTAGCCTTGCAAGACCGCGTCTTGACGAACATTAAAAATAAGCTGACAGCGAACGGGATCGATCTACCCTTCCCAACCCAACAGATTTTGTTCCATGACCAAACCGAAGCTAGTGATGGCGATCGCGCCCGTCAACGAGAAGGCTGGCCCGCCGGAACCAGCGACGTTCCGAAGCCGCGCAGTATCAGCCATGCCCTTAAACAGTTGGCTGAGATCCAATCTCAACGCAATGGCACTAGAGCGGGGAATGGATCTTCAACGAATCACAACCCGACTCAGCATGATCAATGAGATACGCCAAGTTAAGCAAACTGTGGAATTCCTTGCATTCCAGCTTCTGGTTTGTGCCAACCCTCATGGTGGTACTAGCGATCGGGCTGTCGTTTATCACCATTGCGATCGACCAGAGCCGAGAAACGAACATTATTGGGGAGTTAGGCTGGGCTTATTCCCTCGGACCTAACGGTTCACGCGCCATTCTTTCTGCAATCGCGGGTTCTATGGTGAGTGTTGCCACCACGGCTTTTTCCATTACGATTGTTGCCCTTCAGCTTGCCTCTTCTCAGTTTGGTCCGCGATTGCTGCGTAACTTTATGCAAGACACGGGCAATCAGGTGGTGCTAGGAACCTTTATCTCTACGTTTGTATACAGCTTAATGGTGCTGCGAACGATTAATGGTGTAGAAGAAAATGAGTTTGTGCCGCACAGTGCAGTGACCTGTGGCATTGGCTTGGCGATCGCCAGCATTGGCGTATTGATTTACTTCATTCATCATTCCGCCTCGTCGATTCAAGTCGATCAGGTGATCAAAAAAGTGGGTTGCGATCTCGATAATGCGATCGATCGACTCTTTCCTGAAAAGATTGGACGCAGTGCTCCAAAACAGCAAGAGCAAAGCATCGCCAATATTCCACTCGAGTTCGATCGCGTTTCCTGTTCCATTAAAGCGGGCAACAGCGGCTACGTCCAAGCGATTGATGACAACCGACTGATGCAGATTGCCACAGACAAAAATCTGTTATTACGGGTTCAGCAGCGCCCTGGTCGCTTTGTTGTCAAAGGCAGTGAACTGGTACGCGTCTTTCCCGAAGAAAAGGTAAATAAGCAGCTTACCGCCCAAATCAATAATGCTTTTGTATTGGGTTCACAGCGCACCGAGCAGCAAGATATTGAGTTTTCGATTGATCAACTGGTTGAAATTGCAGTTCGGGCGCTTTCTCCAGGAATTAATGATCCATTTACTGCCATCCGATGTATTGACCAGTTGAATGCTGCTCTCTGTCATTTTGCCCAACGAGAAATTCCTTCTCCTTATCGCTACGACCATAACAACCAGCTTCGCGTTATTGCTGAACCCATCACCTTTGCAGAGGTAACAGATGCTGCTTTTAATCAAATTCGACAATATGGACAGTCAAGTGTTGCCGTCACAATCCGGCTGCTAGAGGCAATCGCTGTAATTGCATCTTTCACCCATCAAACATTAGACCAAATCCCGCTGAGGCGTCATGCCGATATGATTGAGCGCGGTAGCCAGACAGGAATTGCAGAGGAGTTAGATCGCAAAGCAATTAAAGGGCGATATCTAGCCGCTGTGAAAGCAATTGAGCAACACTAATAAAAATAGTTCAATGACCTGCCCTAATTCTCGAAAAGTTTGATACAGCTGACTCTTGCGACTATGGCTACCCAGTTTGCAGGACCGTTTCGTTGTATCCTTCATTTGTCACTTCCGGTAAATAAAATTCACCTTAAAGGGCTGAAAGGTTTGTATAGCAGCCTATTCGCGGTCACGCAGCACTCACAACTACTTAGAGCAATCAGGATGAGCCGTGACCGTGAATTGCCTTCTTCCACAAGAGCTTCACCGTTTTTGTTCGATTTTCCTTTACCAAAAGTGACTAATGAGGGAAATTTTGGGACTCTTTGCGATCGAGCTACTAGTTTTTGCGGGGTTTGATGGCACTGGCATTTGAGATGCTGGCAGTAGATCAGGCAGAAGCAATCAAGACTGAAGAACTCAGTTAGATCTATAGGGGTGGATCAAAAGGTGCAAGGGGTTTACTTTCTGCGGTTGCCAGTTCAATGGTAACGGTGGTAGCAACAGCCTTTTCCATCACAATTGTTGCTCTACAGCTTGCCGCGTTCAATTTTGGACTTCGATTGCTGCAAAACTTCATGCAGGATACAGGGAATCAAATTATACTCGGCACATTCATGCGACGTTTCTGTACTGTCTGCTAGTACTGCGAACGATTCATGAAAAAGATTACAACCTCTTTGTACCTCAACTTTCGATCGCAGTTGGCATTGTGTTAGCAATTGCCAGTATTGGTGTGTTAATTTACTTTATTCATCATGCGTCAACTATCATTCAGGAATTTCATGTGATTGCAGGTGTAGCAGAGGAACTGGATGAGGCGATCGCCTCTTTCCCGAAGATGTAGGACAGAATAAACCTGACAATGAACAGCAAAGTATAGTCTTTCCTAGAGCCTTTGATACCCAGGCCTGCCGCATCGAATCGACTCATATAAGCTATTGGCAGGTGATTGATGACCAACTGTTGTTGCAACTTGTCTGTCAATACAATTTATTGCTACGGCTGGCACTGAAACCAGGAGAATTTATTGTCAAATGCAAGCCTTTATTGCTAGTATACCCAGGAGAACAAATTAATCCCAAACTCATCAAGCAGGTGAATCAGGCTTTTTTGTTGGGTGAATAGCGAACAGAGCAACAGGATATTGAGTTCCCGTTCAACCAGTTGGTCGAGATTGTGCTACGGGCGCTTTCTCCCGGAATTAACAATTCCTTTACCGCAATTCGATGTATCGATTGCCTCGGTGCCGGATTGACCAACTCGTACAACGTCCAGTGCCCTCTGCATACCGTTATGACAATGCGTTTAATCGGTGGGTGATTGCAGAACCTGTGTCGTTTGAAAGGTTGATTCAGCTTTTAGCCAAATTTGGCGCTATGCTGATTTAGATGTAGCAGTGACTGTTCGGTTGCTGCAAGCAATCAAGCTAATTATCACTTATGCCGCTAATTTCAAATATCTTTCTGTATTACGCCAACAGCTAAGCAAGTTTTTCAAAGTAGCTGTAACCAATTGTCGGAAGCCTACGATCGCCAAATCATAGAAGAACAATACCAAAAGATTCTAATAATGCTGGAGGAAAGAAAAATACGGATCGATCAAGATAGGTTAAATGACATAAAATCATGATTAATACAAAGCATCAATGCTGCACCATTTTTACTGGGGCAGGACAATTACTCCTACCAGTGATTGTGATGACTGGAGTGCTACAGACACAGTTGAACCCTGCGATCGCTCAGACAGAGTTTTGCCCTGATCCAGGACCCATTCCTGCCTCTGAAGCAACCCGATCGCTGGAACTGCCCCAGTTTGCCCTGAAGTTCACCATTCCTGAGAATTTTAGAGCGATTCTTCGCCATAGTGGGGCTGTTGAAATCCTCAATCCTGGCACGTATCAAGTGCTGCGCTGTGTTGCTCAGGGAGGGCAGGCATTAGGGCGAGGATATACTTCTACCATTGTGCGATCGCTGCCTAATCCAAGTAACATGAATCTGCGTCAATTTGTTGAGCAAAACACCAGACTCAATGGCAGCATTACTCCCTATGTTTGGCACGACAAACAAGGATATCTTGTGCGATCGAGAATGGATAGGTCTGCTCAATTTTGGATAAGCCCAGAAATGGCATCAGAGGTTGTTGTCATTTCATCAGGCTGTGATTGTGATGGAATGTTCAATCAACTCTTAATATTACTAGAAAATTCAAGCTTCCTAGAATAAACCTTTGATTGCAAAAGCGATAAATCGCGTCTAGCTGGGATAGAGCTCTAAGCCTATCCCAGCTAGACGCGATCGCTTTCATGCTATTGTGCAATAAGTACAAACTTATAAACTTAATAAATCTGAGGAGTTTAAGTTTAGGATACTGAGTTTGCCAGATGTAAGTTTAAGCAGTTCTATCAAAGTGCATGGCTCGTATCACTGGGACTGGCGTTTTTAGAACATCACGTCTATTTGCTAGCGTTACTGGATCTAGCTATATTTTATGGGCTAGAGCGGGCAACCAAAGTGTCACGGCAACGAAGCCTAGAAGCAGGGAATAATGACGTTACCATTGCGGGAATTTTCTGGCTGCACATAGTTTCGTTTGCTATCTATAATCGTCGATTAGCTAGCTGCTACTGCGCCAAGGAGTTCCCGGAGTAACCAGTCTGTTGTTTTTTACAATTGCAATAGCATTGCATTTTTGGTGAATGACTACGGCTTGTGCGAACACCACAAGAAAATGATGATCAGATGGGACGCTGGATTTTAGCTGCTGCTGTTATTACAGGTTGAGCGATTAGCAGTACAGAAATCTCTAAAGTGGGGACTGCTGTTCTATTTTCATTTTTAGCAGGAAGTGTGATTCTTACCGTTCTGAGAGAAGAACTGCCAGAAGAGCGAGAAAGGCGCTTCTGGACATTTGCTGTAGGCGCAATTAGGTATGGCTGCCTTGTTGCTGGTACTGTGACAGATTTACATTGGATCGGAAGGACGATGCAACCAGTTAAATACACCGAGTGAAGCAACTGCCCCGACAAAATGAGCCGTTACTCCCGTTGTGTTCGCTGCTGCCACAAACACGTCCAGCGATCGAATAATTCGATTAGGGTTATAGATTGCAACTCCTTGCGGCTGAGCAATCGATTTCGCTAATAGTACTCCAATGGTTGCTCCAGTTCCCAATATCGTTAACAACATTCCAACAAGTCCCGTAATTACAGTCAGTCGTAAAACTTCCATGACCTTAGCTCGTCTAGGGTGAATCACAGGATTAGGATTGCGGAGCCGTTTGGAAAAACGAATGAGCCGAAAGGCAAGATAAATTCCAAACAGCAAAACGAGAAAACCGCAAACTGCCCAAAAAATGCCAATTCCTAAGCCAGGAGTCGTTGCTTGAGTAGTGGTGATCTGAGTTCCAGGAACGCCAGGCGCAGCGACGATCGCTTGATTAAAAGTCCGCCCAGAAACGGCTAGCAGCAACAACACACTGGAAGCAGCCGCCAACCCAATCTGGATTACAAAGCTAGACCACCCAGCAAGGCGCAGGACAGTAGCGATTTGCTCAAGATGATCACCTGACGATTTTATCTTTATGTCAGTTTGCATAATTTACCTATCTAATTGAGTTGCAATCATTCCACATACTAACGACCCACGATGTAATTCGTTGCTGTCTCATCAGCAGGAAGTGAACTGATTTTCCCTTGATGTACCAGAGCTTGATGAATTAAGGCAGCTACTTCTCCACGACTCGCAGGTTGGTCGGGATTCAACGTTCTTGGGTCGGGGTGATTTACAACAATTCCAGCTTCTGTTGTCCTAGCCACATCATCAACAGCATACTGAGGAATCTGTGCTGCATCTTGGTAGTAATCACTGACAATGAGCGAAACTGGACGTTGAGAAGGAGTGGTGCTGGCAGCAGGCTGATCCGTAGGTGGAACATTAGCGGGAGCCGCTGCTTGCGCTCTGATTGCTATCAAAGGCTGCATGAGTGCGGTCATTGCAATCGGAAACATCAAAGGTCTTTTGACTCTTCGACGACTAACAGGCTGTTGTGAAGTAGTCACTGGAGTAGTAGGAGCAACCTGACTACCAGTATCTTCGGTCTTTGCTGTAGGTAATTCTAAGTTTTGAGCCAGCGAAACCAATACTTCAACCTTTGTAACAGGTTGATTGGGACGAAACTCTCCGCCCGGATAGCCTGTCATGAATCCCATCTCATATGCTTCTTGAATTGCTGGGGATGCCCAATATCCTTTGGGGATGTCTTTGTAAACACTACCACTGCTAATCTGCCGCTCTGGATCCTGAGAGAAGGCTTGCCGCACAATTGCAGCAAATTCATCACGGTTGACAGCTTGCTCAGGACGATAGGTGTTGTCAAGATAACCTTTGACGATGTTACGTTCCGCTAAAGCTTGAATGAACGGCTGTCCCCAGTAGTTTTGAGTGTCAGGGAAACTGATATCGTCAGGTGCAGCCGCAGCCGCTGGAGCCAGGATTGGATCTAAGCGAGGCAGAAATGCACTAGTCACTATTCCCAGAGCTAAAACCATGACATATGCAGCTGATCGATACGAGGAACGAAAATTCATGATTGTGTTCATCTCAATGTTGTTTACAATTTATCAATTTATCAATTCAATATCGTCTATCTTACGTTGCAAGTTTATGTGCTTTTTTAATCCTTCCAGCGATCCAAAATGTCATGTATAACAGCTTCTTCTAACCATGTTTGGGCTACAACTAAAATTGGTAATCCTAGCAGCAAGCCTAAAAAACCAAAGAAGCTTCCGAAAGCTGTTAATAAAGCCAGTGTTGTTGCTGGAAGTAGAGCAACCTGCCGCTTCATGATGATAGGTGTGACAAAATTTCCTTCTACTTGTTGAATCGTAAAGTACAGTAAGAGAACAGCTCCTGCTTTCCAGGGTTGGTCTAGCAGTGCCAGCAATATAGGTGGAATAGCACTTGCGATTGCACCGATGTAAGGGATAAAAGCTGATAATCCAGCCAGTACTCCATTCACAACTGGAAGGGGAATCTGCAACGCTAGTAGACCAATTGTGGAAGTAACTCCAACGAAAAACATGCTCAGCGCGATTCCTGCAACATAATTCACTAATTTCACTTCGCATTTAGAAAAAATTTCATCAGCTCGCTGGCGGTAAAAAGCAGGAAAAATACTAACTAAGCCGTGTCGATACGGTTGAGGATTTACGAGCAGCATTATTGTCAATACAAAGACAAATAGAATGTTCAGGATTAAGGTCAGTGAATCTGAAAAGAAAAGATAAATATTTCCAATAATCCAATTTGCGGCAGTCTGTAGCTGTTGGGCGAAGTTAGTTAAACTGGGAAGATTCGTCATCATTCCATCAGGAATTCTAGATTGAAGCTCATAGCTCCACAGTTGAAGCTGATCAATTGAAACAGGAATCAAAGTCAGAAGTTGATCAAACTGATCGACTAAGCGAATGAGAATCAGTGTTATTAGAATTCCTAACAAGCTGAGGATAACGATGACTGCCAATAGAACTGCATATCCTCGTTTGATATGCGATCGCCTGAATCGTCTGACTAAACGATTTAAAGCAGTGGCAATCACAACTGCAGCAAGAAAGAGGAATATGATTGCCCGGATCTGCCACAGGACGCAAATAGAGATGATAATCGTCAACAGTCCTAACCATTGCCCTAGTGTCAAAACTCCACCTCCTAATTAGAAACGTGATTGAAAATTTACTGCAATGCGGGTAAAACTTTCTCACCAAGTATCTTAATAAACTGTTCTTACTCTCGATTGACCTTGCGACGACTGATCACTTCCAACCGTGATCCAGAATCGATCGGGAAACATCTCTGCCAGTGTTGCTGTAGCTTGAGCAATAATCGCAGAATGATATCGTTCTCCCGATGCATTCACAACCAGATAAGAGGGACGCGATTAGAAATGCTACACCAACGGCAAATCAATATATTCGGGATTCATCACCTGCTCTCTTAAATCATCTAGATCTGTTATCTGTTATTGAGGTTGAGTAATTCGTCGATATCGAGCTTCAATTAATAAGTAAATGCTGTAAGCGATTAATCCGAGGGCAACGATTCCTAATAACCAGGAACCAAACGGTTGCTGAGCTAAAGTAGCTAATACACCGCCTAACCCCCTTGCTTCACTGGCATTGGCATGAAGGGCAGCCAGAACTAGAAATAGCCCAATGATGCTAAATACAATGCCGCGCGCCGTAATCCCAAATTGGCCCATCCATTTTGCCCAGTTACGTTCTGTTTGGCTCATCTGATAGCGTTTGAAATGGTGTTGGAACTCAGCTTTATATGCCTGATAGAGGTACGAAATTCCCACTCCAATCACCACTAGCCCTGCCAATCCGACTAGCCACCGCCCGAATGGTTGAGCCATAAAGTGGGCTGTCCAATCCTGGGTTGCGCTACCGCTGCTAGTTTCAGTGCCCATGATAAGTTTTACTGCCGTCAAAGCTAACCCGGTATAGGCGATCGCGCTGAATGTGTAGCCAATGCGCTGCACAATGTGCTTCGCGTTCGTTTCCTCGCCTGAATGCTCTGGATCGAAGATGGTTTGGACAACGCGCCAGAGGGCGTAACCCATTAAGCCGATCGTCACTAAAATGAGCAGAAATTTCCCGAAAGGCTGGTTGACGATAGTTGTTAACGCACCACTCGTATCAGTTGTTCTACCGCCTGTTGTAAAGGCTGCCTGTGCTGCCAATATTCCAACAATAAAGTAGACAATGCCTTTGGCAGCATAGCCAAACCGTGCCAGTCGTTCAACCCAGGGATGGGATGCCGCCTGTCGAGCAGGCTGTTGTAGATCAGAGAGGCGGGAATTTCGGCGGGTCATGGGGATTGCTCCAGTCGTACGATCGGCTCTCGTGAGTTACGTCTTTGCTTGCAATGTTAATACAGTTAATTCAGGTGGACAGTTAAAACGAATGGGTAGATTAAAACCAATGCCGCGATTGATATAGAGACGATTACCTGCATTGCCGTATCCCGGAATCCAACTGGATACGCGCGCAGTATCGCCTCTAATCTGGGAAAGCTATAACCAACTCAGTTTATCTTCTACAAACGTCATCCACAAGTAAGCACCCTGCTACGCCTAACAGCAAATATTTAATTCGTCGCCACAGATGCTTATTCATATCCACCTATCTCTATTCCCCAGCGCCGAGCTGCCTTAGGGAATTTGTTTGCATTAAGTAGCGATCGTGTTAGTCATCCAATCGAGCATGATTTAGCTTGCCGCTTCCCGTTCGTACAACTGTCGCCCTGCTTCTAGTTGAGGTAAAATCTGCTGACGGTTACCAATGAACTCATATTGTTCATTAAAGACGCCGCTTGGACGTTTTCCAACAATGTAATGACGCACAGACATGTCTGGAGCATTAATCACAATGCGATCAGAGGCTCGCGTCACAGCTTGCGGTGCATTCGGATTTGTTTCCTCAAGGCGAGAAATAACCCACAACTCATTGTTGACTGCATAGACATTCTGGATTTCAAGATTGTAGCCACCTGAAGGAACTTCAACCTCAGCCGTAATGGTACGCTCTTGTCGGTCTACCCCAGGGATATCCACATCAATATAGGGAACTTGAACTGTTTGTTCTTCCTGCACAACGATAACTTTAGGCACTGTAACTGTGCGCTCTGCCACTCCCACGTTTACATCAGGACCTTCAATGTCGTATTGCGGCAACCGTCCAGGTTCGACAGCCACATCCACATCAGGTAACTTCCCTGCTTTTTCCTGCTCTACCTGGCAGGATGCCAAAGGAATCAAAAAGAGAATAAAAGCGAGTGAAAAAGCTTTTTTAGAAACTAAGATCTGTGATTTCATTAGATAAGCCATCTAAACAACAAAGTTTTTTGGGTGATAGACGAGACTTGCTACGGTTGATTAGCCACCACCCAAACCAAAAACTCCTATTAGTTGCAGCAGATAAATAACTGCAAACACTGCAAAGAATAATGCGGCAATCACTGTTCCCCAAAAGGTGAACCTGGAAGGGCGCAGCTTATGAGACAGCATTTGACAGTTGAGGAATAGTGTCAGACCGGCGACAACGGGAATATGCGCCGCTTCAATTGCCCCAGCCGTTTGTAGTAATCCAACCGGTTTGCCGAAAAATAGATAAACGGCGATTGGAAGAATTGCTAGTAAAACCGCAATGTAAAATTTCCGCAGAAACTTCTCATTCGTCCAGCGACCCTGCCGCATTCCAAACCCTTGCAGGAGAATTTGTGTACCATCGGCAAACATACGTCCGAAGCCGTCTTGCACCGATAGTGTGGTACTGCAAAAGGTGATGAAAACGATCGCAATCATGAACCAGAAGCCAAAGGGTCCCCAAATATTGCCTAATAAGTTACCCAATGTTTCTGCTACCTGATTTTCTTGAGGCACAAGTCCCTCTGGACGCAACAACTCACCCCCCAAAATCAGAAATGCCAGTGCCGCCAGCAAGGCTCCAACCACTGCTAGCGTATTCGAGAGGGTCATTAGCTTAACCCAGCCCTGCAATCGTTGCTGCTGCTCCGAATCAAGCTGTTTGACCTTAAGGGGTTCTTCCTGCTTCAGTGCCGTTGCACCATAACCTCGCGCATCTACCCAGTAGGAGTACCACATCATTCCGGCTGCGCCTGCCAGCATGAATCCTAACCAGGGCAACACTTCCTGATACTGCACATCCTGAGGAATTTGCGGCACTAAACCAGAAGCAAAATTGCGGACATTGGGAAAGACAAAAATTGCAGCCGTAACCACAGCTAGAGTGCGGGCAATTCCTACAAACGACGAGAACTTTTCAACGACGTTGTACTGCCCCAGAAAGACGATCGCCGCTGTCACCAAAATAACAATGACCGTCCAGAGTTGAACAGTTCCACCTGTCACCAGAATTAGTGCCGTTGCTGCTGCTCCTGCCATCCCTGCAACGGTAGAAACTGCAACTGCAAACTGCGGCACTAAAATGAGCCAGACTGCCCAGTTTTTGGGTCCAGGCAGTTGTTTAAATCCTTCTAAGATGGTTGCACCCGTGCAAACAGTGAAACGTCCAACTTCGCGATTAATAAACCACTTAAGGATGACTGCTGCAAGTAATGCCCACAGTAAAGCATAACCATAAAGGGCAGCGATGCGTGGAGTAAATAGGAGTTCCCCAGAACCTGCAGCAGATAGCATCCAGATAAAACTAGGACCAAGCCACTTCAGCTGTTCTGCTCCTTGTGGGGGGCGAGGAATTTGCTGGTTTTGCTGTGAATTTGAACGCGATAATTGAGTTGAAGCTTGAGCGCGATACTGTTGATCCATCTGAGGTTACTCCTGGCTCTTATTGAGCACTATCTGGAATGGCAGAGGGATAAACATTCTCCGCAATCAACACAGGCTTATTACGATACTCAGCTTCCAACGTTTGCTGAATTCCCGTATCCCAATTAAAGTCGTAATCGCGCTCTAATTCAGCAATAACAAACGGACGTAATACCCCTGTTACTGCAATTTTTTCCCCATCTTGAATTGCAGGCTGGTTGGCCGCTGCTGGTGTTGCACGTAGAACTAATAACTCTTGTCCTCCAATCAACTGATCCTCGTCCAAGGTAAAGGCATTTGCACCTTGAATTTCTTCGACTTCACCTGTAACCGCGAGCGGTTTGCCATAGTACTGCTGAGGATTACGAGTTAGTTCACCAGGTTTTGGAGCAATGGCGATCGATTGAGCAAGAATAGCAGGCTTGTTTTCATACTCTTGGTAAGTATTTACATCTAAACTGAGCTTGTATTCACGTTCAACATCCGCAAACACAAAGTTGCGGACTTCGCCTGTGATTTGTATATCAGTACCAGCTTCTGGAAAAGCAAAAGGTTTTCCAGAAGCATTCACAACTAAAATTGGTTCATCACCAAAGAATTGATTATCCTCGATTGTGAATGTACTCGAACTGATCTTTTTAATCGGTTCGCTTCTGACCGTCACTGTTTGACCAATGTACCGATTCGTATTTTCAGCAACTTCTTCCGTAGATACGTTGGTTTGATCTGATACAGTAGCTTGCTGCTCAGGAGATTGGCAACCTGTTAGCAATGCTGTGACCAATGCCAGCGCCATTGTGCTGCGTACTGCCCATTCCTTAGCAAAAAAATTAGTAGAACCATGCTCTTCTGGTATCTTAAATTCCGTCATTGTAAACCTCCTAAATCACTGAACTGCGAAGCTTAATCTTCCTCTTCAATTTCTTCGCCTTCACGGATTTCCTCTTCTCTAACAATTCCTTCTCTCTCTCTTTCTTCCTCAATTTCTTCTCGTTCATAGCCCAGTTCACATCCGGCTGCACCAAGAGTAACTGCTCCCAAAAACAGGCTGAACACAACGGTCTTGACAGCTTTGTCCATCATGACTTCTGCCATAAAATTCCTCAAATTAATCAAATAGCTTGCTGGGAGGGGATGAAGTGGGCGAATCTCTTCGCCCTAATAGACAGCAATTGAACCTGAGAGAAAATGTACAATTAGAAACGAGAGGCTTCTGTAGGTCTGCCATCGCGCATTCGCTGCTCATAAGAACGGAATGCAGTATCGTTTAGATCGTAGAAGTAAGGCTCTTGTTGATAGCTGTATGCACCACCAGCCCAAGATTGAACAATCGTCGAGCTTGGAATCAATGGGCGATATGCCGCTCGCACTTGGTCTTCATAGTTGTTGTCGATCTTTAGATCATCGCTGAATTCAGGTAAATTTTTCACCTGCTCTTTGGTCAGTCTAGAAACGTAAAGCTGTTCTTTGTCATAGTTTAGCTGCGCCATGCCGACAGGAAGCAAGACTTTCTTGCCAAGTACCCAAAAACCGGTGTCGACGATGAAATAGCGGAAGCGTCCATCTTCTTCATCAACCAGTATGCCTTTCACTGAGCCCACTTCATCTCGATCGTCGCCATCTGTGTCATTTGCGTGCACAGAAAAATCTGTAATGTTATGTCCGTTGAACGAATCTTTTGTGTGATTAGGATAGTAATCACTTAACTTCATCAGTGTCATGTTTTTTCTCCATTAGGTGCAGTATTTCCGTCTCGCCGCTCAATCAGGAATGCCTACACTGTAAAACTACAATCCTTGCTGCCGTTCCAGCAGCTCTGAGATAAACAGATCATACTTTTTGTCTAGGATTGAACTGAATCAAAGCGATTTAGGAGCGCCATATAACGCTTATGAAATCAAAGCTTATTACATTAAAGTTTAGAAATGGAATGGAAATCGGAGAGAAATCGGGGAGTAAAAATTGCTTTAAGTGCAATTGTTCAAGGCTGTCATCCTAAAGAAGTGCTAGAGAGCAGTTTTACACGTCGATAGATACATAACTTTTATTAGGCATACATCTTAAGTATGATCTTCAAGATGCTGTATTAATCTCCCCGATTTCTCCACCTCTATTGATTAAGGTTAGAGTCAGTAGGTACGCTAGAAATTAGCAATGTGGAATAAAGGAAGGATAAGGTATTTACTCAAGCAGCCCGCCTTATATTTGACGGTAGTGCTGCTCAGTAGTACCGGATGCACCCATCTCAGAGGCAACGAGACGCAGGCACAACTTTTGCCTGCCGATCGCACAGCTCCAAACGATGCCAACTTTATTGCAGAGGTGGTTAAATCCATTGGGGTTGCGGTTGTCCGTATTGATGCAACTCGCACTATAGAGCCTTCAGTATCTAATCCCCTGATCGAGCGGATCTTTGGTAATCAGGTCTTTCCACCAGAACAGAGAGTCCAACAAGGTACTGGCTCTGGATTCATTATCATAACGAACGCCCATGTAGTAGAAGAGGCAGACGCTGTTGCCGTCGTCCTCAAGGATGGGCGTAGCTTTGAGGGGAAAGTGTTAGGGGCTAACTCTGTTACCGATGTGGCGGTAATTAAAGTAGAAGCTGATGCACTACCAATCGTTGAACTGGGAGACCCACAAAATTTAGTGCCAGGACAATGGGCAATTGCGATTGGCAATCCATTGGGATTAAATAACACGGTAACTCAAGGCATTATCAGTGCAACAGGGCGCAGGGGGTCAGACATTGGTATTCAAGCTGCTTGACTGACAAAACGGGAGGAGGGTGAAAGGAAAGCTAGGAGGGAAGCAAAGTCTGATTTAAGCTGATGAGTAACCACACAAATCAACTAAATCAATGTCTCCGACTTCCCGTCTTTATGATGCGCTGTCGCGCTATTTGAGTCAATGTGAAATTCAGTGGCAAGATGTCCGTCATCTACAAACCCTATGTTGGATGATCATCGGTATGATTCAGAGTCAGAGCGTTCATCTCAATGGGTTTGGCGTGTATGTCAAAAGCCGCGCCCAAGTTGCTCAGTCACACCAAAGACGGTTTCGCCGCTGGTTGTCGAATCGACGGATTGACGTCGTTGCTGCTCATCATGTCCTGATCAGGCAAGCCTTGTCTCAGTGGAGCCGTGAACGGTTGTATCTAAGCTTGGACACAACCGTCGTCTGGAATTGTTTTTGCATCGTATGGGTGGGCGTGGTGTATAGGGGCAGAACCGTTCCCGTGGCGTGGCGAGTGGTGGCACAATCTAGCAGTAGCGTCAGGTTGTGGACGATTCAGAGAGTGCTGCGACAAGCTCAAAGAATCCTGCCCGATGGTGTAGCGATTGTCCTGCTGGCAGACCGAGGCTTTGCTGATGGCAAGTTGATGAAATACCTGCGAGACAATCTGGGCTGGCATTTTCGGATTCGCATTAAACGTTCGTTTCAGTTTCAGCACCAGGGACAATGGCGCAAAGTGTCGTCGGTGCAATTACAGCCTGGACAGGCTTACTTCACAGATGCGCTATCTGTCGGTAAAACTAAACCTTATCCCGATGTTTATCTAGCGTTCGCCCACGACAAGCAAAGTGGTGAGGACTGGACGATTGTGAGCGACGAACCGACGAACTTGCAAACCTTTACTCAATACCGACTCCGGTTTTGTGTGGAGGAATCGTTTTTGGATTTGAAGTCCAACGGATTCAATCTCGAAGCCTCTAGGCTGCGGGACAAGTTTGCCCTCTCCCAGTTGTGCGGAGTGATTGCTTTAACAATGCTGTTTCTGGTGCTCCAGGGAGTACAGGTCGTCATTTCAGGCAAGCGTCGCCAAGTCGATGCCCACTGGAATCGGGGGATGAGTTATCTCAAGCTTGGTTGGAATTGGATTCGTCTTGCCATCACCCAGCAATGGAAAGTTCAGGTTTATCCGTTTCTCTCAAGTCTGCCTGACCCTCAACCTGCCATTGCATCCAAGCGACAACAAAATGCTTCTTTCGAGCGTGAATTTATTGTCCTCAGCCGTTTTCCAGCTTCTTAGTTTTGTCAGTCAAGCAGGGTATTCAAGACAAACGCCTTGATTTCATTCAAACCGACGCTGCAATTAATCCAGGTAATTCGGGTGGACCGCTGCTCAATGCCAAAGGAGAAGTAGTTGGAGTGAACACTGCTATTATCCAGGGTGCGCAAGGGTTAGGCTTTGCTATTCCCATTGATCAAGCAGAAAGAATTGCAGATCATTTGATTGAAACAGGTCGAGTGGAACACCCTTATTTGGGTATTCGCCTGATTGAATTAACGCCAGAAATCCAGAGGGAGATTAGTCAAAGCGATCTAGAGTTTGCAGTGAATCAAGATCAGGGTGTTTTGATTATTACGGTCGCTCCTGATTCTCCAGCAGCCCAAGCTGGGTTACGAGCAGGTGACATCATTACTCAAGTGAATGACGCGACGATCGAAACGGCGGCTCAGGTGCAAGATCAAGTTGAGGCAACCCCGTTGGGAGAAACATTACAGGTTACCGTTAATCGAATCGGGTTAACTGAAAAACTTACAGTTATACCAGAGCAGTTACCTCTTGCAACCGACAGCAATCGCTCTTAGAGAAAGAATATGGCTTTAGAAGCAGCACTAACAGCAGCATGGCAAAAGATTCAAGGCATGGTCAATGGGCTGATTGTCATGCTGCCTAATGTGTTTTTGGCACTGATTGTATTTGCTATTTTTATTATTGTTGCTAGAGGAATTCGCAATCTAGTCCGGCGTCTGACTCGTGAACGTCGCCATGCTCGTAATTTAGGTTTGGTATTGGGACGATTAGCACAAGGGGGAACCGTACTCATCGGTTTGTTCGTTGCCCTTTCAATTGTGCTGCCCTCCTTCAAAGCGGCGGACTTAATCCAACTGTTGGGTATTGGTAGCGTGGCGATCGGATTTGCCTTTCGAGACATTCTGCAGAACTTTCTAGCAGGGATCTTGATTCTATTAACAGAACCCTTTCAAATTGACGATCAGATAGTGTTTAACGCGTTTGAAGGAACGGTGGAAAACATTCAAACTCGCGCCACTACAATCAGGACTTATGATGGTCACTGCATTGTCATTCCCAATTCAGCGCTATTCACCAACTCAATCACAGTCAATACTGCATTTGAGCATCGCCGTTTAGAATACGACATTGGAATTGGGTATGGTGATGACATCGATACCGCTAAACGGTTAATTCTAGAAGCGATGCGGGAAACGAAAGGAGTGCTGTCCCAGCCTGCTCCTGATGCAATCGCTGTGGATTTAGCTGAAAGTACAGTCAACATCCGTGCTCGCTGGTGGGTTAAGCCGCCGCGTCGTGCGCCCGCACTCGATTTACAAGATAGCGTGTTAACGGCAATCAAGAATAAGCTGACAGCGAACGGTATCGATCTCCCCTTCCCGACTCAGCAGATTCTTTTTCATGACCAAACCGAGGAAACTGATGGCGATCGAGCTTTTCAGCGCGAGGGCTGGGCAGCAGGTAAGTGTAAGATTCCTAAACCTCGCAGCATTGCAGATGGGCTGCGACAACTGGTTGCAGTAGAGGCACAACAAAATGACAGTAGTCACACTGAATCTACGAGTGATGTATGAGAAGCGCCAGATTTAGTAAGTTATGGGATTCGCTCCACTCTAGCTACTGGTTCTTGCCCACCATTATGGCAAGCGTGGCGGTTTTACTTACCTTTGCAATGCTTTCTCTTGATCGAGCAGGCAGGGATGGACCGATTGAGCAACTGGGGTGGATTTACACGGGAGGTCCAGATGGAGCACGAGCTGTGCTTTCTGTGGTAGCAGGCTCATTGGCAACCGTGACTGCAACTGCATTCTCGATCACGATTGTGGCGCTTCAGCTTGCTTCCTCGCAATTTGGACCCAGATTGCTGCGGAACTTCATGCAGGATACCGGCAACCAATTTGTCTTGGGTACATTTATTGCAACATTTATCTATTGTCTGCTGGTGCTTCGAACAATCCATGGTGAAGACTATAACCTGTTCGTTCCCCAACTTTCTGTGACCGTTGGAATTGTTTTAGCCATTGCCAGTATTGGCGTTTTGATTTACTTTATTCATCACGCTTCTACGATTATTCAAGCGTCCCATGTGATTTCTAGTGTCAGTCGCGAGTTTGAGCAGGCGATCGACTGTTTATTTCCCGAGGAGATTGGTCGAGGTGCATCTCCTCCTCAACTCTCTATCGGAGAAATCCCTGAGCACTTTGATCAAAAATCTGACTCTATTCGAGCTACCAACACTGGTTACCTACAGGTGGTTGATGATAATATCTTGCTCAAGCTTGCGAGTCAGGACAATTTGTTGCTCAAACTTCAGGTTCAGCCAGGGCAGTTCATCGTCAGAGGTGATGAGCTAGTCAGAGTCTATCCTGGAACTTGGGTCGCTCGATTGCCAGGAGATCAACTTAGAAAGGCGTTCATTCTGGGTGAAGAGCGGACAGAGCAACAGGATATTGAGTTTCCAATTAATCAATTAGTAGAAATTGCGCTACGTGCTATTTCTCCAGCAGTCAACGACCCCTTCACCGCTATCCGCTGCATCGATCGTCTTGGTGCAGGATTGTCTTGCCTAGCTCAGCGCCATTTTCCCTCTCCCTATCGCTACGATGAAACTCACCAACTGCGGGTCATTGCTCAGCCTGTTTTGTTTCAGGAATTAGTAGATCAAGCGTTTAACTCTATTCGGCAATATGCTCAGTCTGATAGTGCTGTTACGATTCGTTTGTTAGCAGCAATTACTCTCATTGCCAGAACTAGCTGCCATCCAGCGCATCAATTTGTGTTGCATCGTCATGCAAAAATGATTCTGCAGGGCAGCCGTGCAGGATTATCTGAGGAGCAAGATCGCAAAGAAGTAGAAGCATACTATAACAAGGTGATTAAAGCGCTTGAACAAAATGACAAGACTAACGTTTAGCAGCAGCTCAAGTAATAAAAGACCGATGAGATAGGTACGAATGTTAAATACAAATTGGCAAGGTTATCGAATTGCCGCTTGGAGTGGGCAAGCGCTTTTAGGAGTTGCGGTATTGGCTGCGATCGTTCAGAAAAATGGGTTGAATGCATTAGCCCTTGCCTGTTTCCTCATTGCCTCGCTAATATTTGTAATGAGAGACGATCGGCTGCCCACCCTGTTTGATTTTTTATTTGTGGTAGCGGCACTGTTGAATGCGGGGGGATGGGTTTGGGGACTGTTCTATCAACCTGGTGCTTACGATGAAATAACTCATGCCTTCACCACATTTGCGATTACGTTAGCGTTTAGTTTTTGGGTATACCGCTCAATGCTAACTATCTTTCGTCAGCACAAATTGTTATATCTCCTGACAATCGCCAGCTTTGGTATTGCGATCGGGGCGCTGTGGGAAGTCGTAGAGTGGTCAGCAGGTAAGATTTTGGCAACGGAGGTGATCGGCAGTCTGGATGATACTATCATAGATTTGCTCATGGACAGCCTTGGAGCTGGGCTAGCTGCCTTGACGAGTTTGTGGACATTGCAAGAATGGACTCATCCAGACAAAGATAAAAGACAACGGATTAAGTCACATCCTCAACGGCGCTGAGTCCGCTGTGTCGCATCAGTGTTTCTAGCAGCCGGGTAAGCATATTCCATCTATTGGTAGATGCGTTCAATACCTATAAGATGAGCCATCGCTCTGGATCTGTTTGAGACGATACCCTAACCCATGAACTGTTTCAATTAAGTCCTCGGGCGCTCCTACGGCTTTTAATTTGTGGCGCAGGCTCTTAATGTGAGTCTTGATAGTTTCTTCCGTCGGTGGTTCTTCCAGCGACCAAATGCGTTCAATAATATTCGATCGGCTCAATACTCGGCGCCCGCTTGAGAGCAGGACTTCTAGAATGGCAAATTCTTTGGGGGTGAGGTGAACAAGGGTGTTGTCATAGCTGACTTCAAAGGTACTGGAGTCTAAACGCAAGCTGCCCCAGGCCAGACCAGGAGCTTGAGCCACACTGCCCCGACGCAACAGTGCCCGGATTCGTGCCATTAGCTCTTGCAGGTCAAACGGTTTGACCACATAGTCATCTGCCCCAGCATCTAATCCAATAATCTTATCGGCAACCGTATCACGAGCCGTTACCATCAAGATAGGCAGGGTGGTGTTTTGTTGTCGCAAACGTTGGCATAACTTCACGCCATCAAGCTTCGGCAGGGTCAAATCCAAAACAACTAAGTCGTACTCCCATGCACTCACCCAATCCCAAGCCATTTCCCCGTCCTCAGCGACATCCACCACATACTGACGATCGGTTAGCGCCTCGGTCAACATTTCTGCTAACTGAACGTCATCTTCGACTACTAAAACGCGCATTTGAGATTTCAATGGAATATAACTCACTTGACTGTATCTTAACTGGTTAGTATATCGAATCACCTTCTAGTCTGAATTTAGTAATGACGACAAAATGGTCTCCAGAACGAAAATGGTTATTGAGTGCCTTGGGACTAGTTCTGTTACTACTTGGGGCAGCTAGCTATGCCTCTTATCAAAATGCAACTCGGCTCATTCTCAGTGCCAACCAAGTGCGGCATACTAATCAAGTTTTGAATGCTCTCACAGATGTTGTTGGCACTCTCACTGATGCTGAAGCAGGACGACGGGGTTATTTCCTCTTTGGTGCTCAAGAGGAGTTAGAACGCTACGACAGCGCCATCGAGAGTATTAAGCCAAAGATTACTCGGCTACAGCAGCTCGTGGTCAATGATGCCAATCAGCAGCAACGTTTAATTCGGCTTAATGCATTAATTGGGCAGCGGTTAATGTTGTATCAGCGATCGAACGAGCTACTTAAGATCAGTAATCCAACTTCCGCCCAAGCGGCTCTCCTTGCCCAACTCAGACAGAATCAGCGTGAGATTCGTCAAGTTGTAGGTGAGATCCAAACCGAAGAAGAACGCTTACTAGAGCGGCAGGTGAACCAATCCCAATCGGGCTTTGAATATCGGATGCTGATAGAGGTTTTCGGTCCTCTGCTAACCTTAGTGATGCTGCTGAGTGTTTTTGCTTTGCTTTATCGCCAAATGGTGAAACGGCAACAGGCAGAGTCACTACAACGCCAGCTTAGGCAGGAAAAAGAATTAGGAGAGCTAAAACTCAACTTCTTTTCAATGGTATCCCATGAATTTCGCACCCCCTTGAGTGTCATTCTAGGCTCAGTGCAACTGTTAGAGAACAGTCAGTTAGTCAATCCTAAAAAGCTGAAGAATTTGCACCGAATAGAGTCTTCAGCCCGGCTGATGACTAAACTCCTCACCGACATTTTGACCTTAACCAGAGCTGAAGCCGGAAAGTTGGAGTGCAAGCCCAAGCGCATGGATTTAGAATCATTTTGTCTTAACCTGGTTGAAGATATTCAATTCTCAACAGAACCATCACGCTCGATCGAGTTGCTGAATCAAGAAGAATGTACTCATGCTTGTTTGGATGAACAATTACTCTACTCCATTCTTAGCAATCTACTAGCAAATGCCATCAAGTATTCTACTCCAGATAAAACAGTTTGCTTAACCTTCAGCTGCGAGTCTAACTTAGTTATCTTTAAAGTAAAAGATCAAGGAATTGGTATTTCTTCAGAAGATCTTCAGTCCCTCTTCGAGCCATTCTATCGGAGTGAAACAGTTAAAAGTGTGGCTGGTAGCGGACTAGGATTAGCTGTAGTGAAAACCTGCCTGGATTTGCATCGCGGACAGATTTCAGTAGAGAGTGAAGTTGGGGTTGGTACAATCTTTACGGTCATTATTCCTCAAGGAACTAATCAGAAGTGGCCGTTATAAATTGAATGAACTAGCTGAACTGAAAGCTAGTATTATCAAAAATCTCTGTCTTTAAAGTATTTCTATTTTAGAGGTATATTTCTCAAACGTTAAAAATTGGATAGAAATCGGGTAGAAATTGAGCAGTTGTAATGTGCTTGTTGATAGGCATCTCTAGCCTTTGAGAAAGTGAAAGGTGGATATCTTTTCACAGCACAAACTACTGTACTGAGAAGCAGAATTAGGGCTAACCGATTTCTTCTCCTTTTCTCTACGTCTTCTTAACTTTTCTAGGGTAGGGTGTAATCGTTGCAGATTAAATTCCTCATAAGATGGCTGTAAGCCAAAACTTACAGTCAGATAGTACAATAACTAGCTCATAGCTTTGCCATGTTTTGCAAAGTTATGAGCTAGCTTCCTTCAAAAAATATTCAGACATATAGATTCTTCAGCAAAGGAACTAAGCATTAACCTAGCCCTTGACTGTTTCGCTACGTCGTTTAATGCTGCGCATACTTTTGCTAGAAGAGATCGTCTCACTAGAGTTTTTTATTGTTATTTGAGAGGTTTCCAATGGTTGTTTACCGCACAGTGTCTCAGTGGTTTCTAGCTGCTTCTGGAATTACCCTAGTTTCTGGTTTAGCCGCTTGTGGATCTTCTACTCCTGAAGCCAATGCACCCGCAGCCGATGCCAGCCCGATCGCTGAAGCAGGCGAAACTATTTCTCTTAACGGTGCCGGGGCTAGTTTTCCCGCACCATTGTACCAACGCTGGTTTGCAGAATACAACGAAGAGTACTCTAACATCCAAGTCAGCTATCAATCAGTGGGTAGTGGAGCAGGGATTCAGCAGTATTTAGCAGGAACGGTAGATTTTGGAGCTAGCGATGCCCCCTTGACTGAGGAAGAGCGATCGAAGTTCCGGGCAAAATATAATGCTGATCCAATTCAAATTCCCATGACAGGCGGAGCTGTTGTCTTTGCATATAATTTACCTGGAAATGTAGAAGGGCTAAAGCTTTCGCGCGAAGCATATTGTGGGATTGTTACCGGTCAGATCACCAGTTGGGCTGCTCCGCAAATTGCCGAACAAAACCCTGGTGTTAGTCTGCCTGATCTCCCGATTACTTTTGTACATCGCTCTGATGGCAGTGGCACAACCTTTATTTTTACGAACCACATTGCAGAAGTTTGTCCAGGGTGGACTGCAGGGGTAGGTAAATCGGTGACTTGGACAAGGGGTGCAGGCGCTAAAGGTAATGAAGGAATTACTGCTCAAGTTCAGCAAACAGAGGGAGCGATCGGCTACGTAGAATATGCCTATGCCAATGAAACTGGTTTAGATATGGCAGCGTTAGAGAATAAATCAGGACAGTATATTTCACCCAGTTCTGATACTGCTGCTAATGCTCTAGAGGGACAAACCATTCCCGCCAACTTTGCTCTGGAGATTCCTGATCCAACCTCAGCACAAGCTTATCCGATCGTGGGTTTAACCTGGTTGCTGCTGTACAACGATTATGACAACATTGAGAATGCAGCTACACTGCAGAATTTTGTCAAGTGGGCTTTTAGTGAAGGCGATCAGTATGCAAAAGAACTGGGCTATGTACCGCTGTCAGATGAGCTTGCTCAAAAGGTGCAGGTTGTTGTGAACCGAGAACTTTCTACCGCTTCATAAGTTGGTAGTCTCAAAGTTCGAGTATGTAAATAAATTTGTGTCAAAGATCTAGATTCAAACAGGAAAGCGATCGTCATACATAATCGCAAAGCGATTTAAAGCAGGTCTCCAATCCCCAATCGGCATTGTCCACTTTTTGGAAATGTTCTCAATTGCTAGGTACACAACCTTGAGGAAATTGTCAGAACTGAGTATTCAGATCTCGTCTTTTCTTAAATATATCTTCCCTTCCCTGTTTCTTTGTTAAGCAGCTTTGAAGATCGCTTGTAATTCATTAACTTATTATATAAATCGTTCTCTTCGCTCAGCTAGAGACACTACTTCTGTCATATAGCACTGTACTCTCATAAAATTCCTTACCTCATCATACACTTGACAAAATCGCCGCGCTGATTCAAACGCTCCAAAGCCTAACATTGGATAGTAGCGTTGCTTTATGCCTCGATGGCTCTGCTCTATCGGATTCTCAAGGGCAGCTTATGACTTCATGTTCCACCCCTTCTCCCAGTTCTTCTGCTATAGCTGTGGGATAGCTCCTGTGTCCATCCGTTGCTACTTGGTGCGGGGAGTGTTGGGCGACTCGATACAAGTCACACCATCTACCGCTGACTCGAAGGTAAGTTTCGTCCACAAACCAGATTTTGCCAACCTTTCCCTGGCGTTTGGCTCTTAACTGCTGGGCAAACAGGGAAGCAAAGCGTTCTTCCCAGTCGCGCACGGTTTCATGGGTAAACTCGAACCCTCGTAGCAGGAAAAACTTTGAGATATCGCGAAAGCTCAGTTTGTAGCGCAACCGACACAGCAACACCTGAAAGACGATATCGGTGGGCACCGAAGGTGAAGTTGAAGGGGGTGCCTGTGCGCTCATTGAAGGTGCGGCGGCACGCCTTGCAGCGAAACGTTGTATAGCCCAAGTTTGTCCTGCGTTGCAGGCGTGTGGGTGAGCCACAATCAGGGCAGTTCATAGAGAGTCTGCTGGGCAGAGATTGGGGGCAGTAGCAGTCTATCAAGTCGGGGCTTCTGCCTTCAAGCCGAGTACCCAGTTCTGACAGTTTCGTTTCAGGTTCTCTTTTCTGTTTATCTCTTACCACTCATGAATTATCCAAGCTAGATGTCTGAACCTCATCCACAGGTCTAGTCCTTTACCTTCTTCTACCAATCGACAAATTAATACAAAGGCATAAAGCTGATCAACTCAGGGGTCAGACCGACAGAAGAACTACTCTTCTATCTTCGCAACACCAATACCGTTATGGCACTTCAACATTAAGAGGCTGATTTTGATAGGATACGAGCTTGAGCTTTGGCTTCAATGAAAAATCATCCTGCTGATTAGTCAGACACTCGTTGATATACATCTGCATCATTGGATTAAGACTGAAGTAAGCTCCCTGCCGCTGTAGCAGCGATCGCCGATTGAGTGAGTCTAATCCCTCTAGCAGGTATGGTTGATTAGTTAATGAAGTAATATTCTTGCGAAACTGTGATGCTGAAACTGGTGCCTGATGGAGAGCCAGCTGACAAACCAGCTCTCTTTCTATTTCAGTGAGGCGCTCGAACTGCTGACTGAGTAAATCACGCAGATCGCCAAATAGCAATTGCCCACGATTGAGAAGTCGAAGATAGTCAGAAATGTGTCCGTTGAAATAGTCTCGGATACAAACCACAACCATTTTTAACGCCAATGGATTTCCAGCAAACAGTTCAACTAGCGCTCGCCACTCATCTGTAGATCTAACAAGTTCACTATGGTTGTTAAACAGCTCTTGACATTCTAATACTGATAAACCCTCAAGTTGAAGGGATCGGATGTAAGATTCTCCTTCAAGTCCAATAGCTCTTGGCTTTTCTCGACTGGTGATGATCAAACAACTCTGGTGAGGAACTTCTGCAACAAACCGGAGCAATTCACCATAAGCTTCATATCCTGGGCGACAATAGCCTGCATATTGCTTGCCACACAGAATTGCATCAAGGTGATCAAACACTAATAAACAGCGGTGTTTCTGGAGCTGTTCAATGAACAATCCTTTCAATTCTTCAGTACGAGTCGGTAATTGAATATTTTCTTGAGTTCGTTTGCTCAAAAACTGAAGAATACTGGTTAGAACGGTTTGGATTGTCGGGATATAGTGGAAAGACTTCCAAATCACAAACTCAAACTCAGGTTCGGCCATCTTGACTAGCATCCTCGCTAAAGCCGTTTTTCCGACCCCTGCGATTCCTAAAACTTGCACAAATCGGCAGTGCTCAGTAATGACTGCTTGATTAAGTTGAGTTAACTCATGAACCCGTCCGCAAACGTGAGCCTCGTCTACTGCTTCACTCCAATCCTGATGCTGAGCTGAAGAGACTACCTTTAAAGATGCTTTTGTGGATGCTTTCACAGATGACTGAACTTTAGCGGCTTGATGACATAAGCCTGCATGAGCATAATCTCCCTCCTCAAGCTGGATCTGCAGCACCCGAAAGATGAGTTGGAGCGACCGCTTATCTACGCCGTTTTCTCCAGTGAGAATCTTTCTAACCGTTATTGGGTGAATACCCTCAGGCTCACTCAATTGAACTCGCTCTGCAATTGTCCGAGGGCTTTGTCGCAATCGAGTTTGGACTTCTAGCTGCTTAATTTGTTCTTGTAGCTTTTGCAAACCCGCAACAGTCAAGACAAAACCACGGTATCTTTGAGGACCATGCAAAGTTTTTGCCATTACGGATTCTACTCCAAGCATTTCTAACGGTTGTCGTTATCATGACTTGATATCCTGAGAAGAACATTAATTTAGGAACAAATTACTTTCCAATTTTGGAAAAGCAAAAGTTTATATTAAGAAGTTAGGATAATAAGCTTTTTCAAGTTATCTTATTAAGTCCTTCTCCAACCTCCTAACCAGTTTCTTTGCATGGGAAAAATGAGTTCGCAAATTGTTCCTTTGGGATAATGCGCTCGCCGCTGAAATCGCCCTCTTAGCTCCCAGGCAATAACTTTTGCTTGTTTCGTTCCCTGACCTTCGTGAGCAGATGCAAGACCCGAACCGTTATCAGTAATCCGCAATACATAATTATTTCCTTCTCGTAGGCACATTACATCTAAACGAGTCGTACCCATCGCGTGCTTTCCCACGTTCCACAACGCTTCCTGCAGAAATAGGCACAGTCCCCGTGTTTGCTTAACACTGAAATGATTACGCTTGAGAACTTCAAAATCAGGTGAAATATAAGTCTGAATTTTAGCAAAACCGGGCGCCTGCATCTCCAGGGTGTAGTTGTAAACTTGATAAAGCAGTTCTGAAATTGGGGCTTGTAAATCTAGAATTAGATTTCCCCTCAGGTAAAGTCTGTCGCTGCGGGTTAACATCTCCTGCCGCATGTGTTGAAAGATACTGCGTAGCTCCTCATTCAGTGATTGTAGTTGGTGCTGCAATTCCCCAGGCGAATTGCTCTCATCAAGGTTTCTAAGAATGACAGCCAAATGTTGCAATGGGCCATTGTGAATGGCTTCATACGTCCGCTCAACCGCAACGCGACGATACTCCAGTTCAAACCGCAGGTTGCGCTCCAAAAAGGCTGTAACCAATCCGGCTCCACTCAGCGCCAGTCCCGCCGGAACTAGAGGAATCCACCATCCCAGAACTAAGCTAAAAAAGCTAATACCAAGCAGGATAGCTGTGGCAACTAAAAGGCTTAATACACTTTTCCAGGGAGATTGCAGCAGAATTTCTAACATAATTCCGAGCAGTCCCCAGGAGACAATCCACAGATACTCCCAAGCATCAGCCCAAACTTGAAGCTGGGGCTGTCGCGTGAGTGCTATGTTGATGATTTGGTTGACGGCATGAGCCTGTACCTCCACGCCATAAATGAGTTGAGTTGCTGGAATCAATTTACTAATCAGGCGAGACGATAACGTTTCCCTTAAGGCAGAGGTAAAAAACACATCTTTGACGCTGGGAGCGGTCATTCCAATGATGACAATGCGATCGCGAATCCACTCTGGTGCAAAATTTTGTTGTAGAACATCGGTTAACGAGAGCGTTTGAAAGAGTCGTTGGTTGGCACAAAAATTAAACAGTGTTTGATGACCAACTGTTTTAGCCCGAATGTAACCTCCGGAATTAGCTTGAAATTGATTCAGCTTAGATTCACCCAGTTGAATGGATTGACTGGTGAGATTTTCAGCCTGAAATGGAATATTTTGATTTGCAAGATATCTCTGCACCAGCTGTAGTGCAAACGAATACTTCAGCGTTCCTTGCTCAGTTTGACTTGCCAAAATCATTCGGCGTAATTTGCCATCCTCATCGACGCTAACATCCACAAAACCAATCCGCTCTGATGGCAGCATAGGAGGTGGCTTGATGTTTAAGCCTGGTTCCGGATTTAATGCCATCTCAACGCCAATCAGGTTCGAGCTTTGAGTGAGCATCTGGGCAAGCGCGTCGTATCCAGGCTGTACGGGCATATCTCGAAATAAACCTAGCCCAACTACAGCGGGGCTATAACCTTGTAATGTCTTTAGCAAATCTACCAGTGTCTGATCGGGAATAGGGAAACCTCCGATCCCATTCAGATCCGCTTCATCAATTCCCACAATCACAATAGATCGTTCTGCCGTTGAGGAGGGACAGCGGCTTGATAGGGAATCGAACGCCATCCATTCCTGAATCTGTAGTAGACCAATCCAGCGAATTAGCAGCACAAGGATGATGATCAGTAACCCTGGTAAAGCAGCTTCACACCAAACGCTTGCTTGTTGTCTAAACCGTTGCCAGAGAGCAATTAACACATCAACTGATTAAACCCGCTTTTCGGGCTGCGATTTGAATCTGAATGCGTAGATCCTGATTAGGATGATCATAAACATTCAGAGCATCTTGAATTCTAAGCCAATAGTTGCGAATAGTGCGATCGCTAATTCCCATCCGTTCTGCGATCGCTCTATCAGATAAGCCATCCTGATATTTGAGCATTAGAACTTCCAGCCACCGTCGGTCGAACTCTGGGCGCGATCGCACCTCTGAAGGTAAGTAGATTGAGCCTCGCAACGCTAAATCTACATACTTCAACATCTCTCGAATCGGTAAAGATTTATCTAACGCTACAAAGCCACCTTCATAAATGTGGATAGCAGGCTTAAGTCGCAGTAAAGGTTTCACATTAACACTCAACACCATAATGTTAGGTGCCGGATTAGTACGCATGAGTAATTCTAAAAGTTGAAGCCCAATTTCAGTACTGGGAACAGCAGTAGGAGAGGCAGGTAAACCGAGGTCAACCACAACAAACTCCGGGCAACATCGTTTGATGCACTGTTTTGCTTCTTGCTGACTTTTTGCCGTTAAAATTTCAACCGTTGGATACTTCGTTTGAAGCGCAGGAACCGTTCCCCCCAAAATAGCTTCGTGGTCATCAATAACTAGAAACCGACGTAGTGCTGGATTGGTGCTGCCTGGCTGCATAACTAGAGTGAGAGGCGAGGAATTGGAATAAGGGATGGGAACCATAAGCAGCAAAAGCTTTTTCTTGAGAGGCAATCGCCTCTCATCCCATTCTCATCCTGACAAACTACTTTAACTGGTAATTTTAAGGTATAAGATAACATTGAACTTAAGCATTATTTTAGAGCAGAGCAGCACGGTTATCGTTAAAATCAAAGTGCTGTTCCTACAAATTCGCGATGCCCCGCTTCAGCGCCAAGAGTACCGCTTGAGTGCGATCGCCCACTCCCAATTTACTTAAGATATTATTCACGTGATATTTAACGGTATTTTCTGCAATGTGTAGATTATCCGCCACATCTTGATTACTTTTGCCTTGCGCCATTAGTTGCAGCACTTCTCGTTCGCGATCGCTCAACTGAGGGCGGCTTAAGCGTTCTGCCAATTTTGCGCCGACTTCAGGCGGGATGTATTGTTTCCCCGCATGAACCGTGCGAATCGCTTTAAGCAATTCATCCAGGGGAGCATCTTTAAGGATGTAGCCCTTTGCCCCAGTTTGCAGCCCTCGGTAGATATCTTCGTCAGTATCATAGGTTGTCAAGATAACAATGCGGGCATTAGGAAAATTCTGGCGAATGCTGGCAATTACTTCTACGCCGTTCATGTCACCTAAACGTAAATCCATCAGAGTTACATCGGGCTGATGTTGGTGAAACTGGGCGATCGCTTCGGCGCCACTGCTAGCTTCAGCTACCGTTTCCATACCTGATTCATACTTGACCATCAGCACTAAGCCATTACGAACAATGGGATGATCATCGACAATCAAAATCCGAATCGGCGTAGAGGAAATCATGGTAACTCCACGGGTACTTGAACGCAAATATTAGTGCCTTGTCCCAGTTGGCTCTGAATAGTCAAATTGCCGTTAATGCGATCGGCTCGTTCAGACATACTAATCAGTCCAAAACCACCTGTATCAGCAGGAAACAAAAAGCCGCGCCCATCATCTCGAATACATAAACTGACCCATTCAGCCTCGTAGGTTAACTTCACCTGAAGCTGAGTCGCACAAGCATGTTTAAGCGTATTGGTAATGGCTTCCTGCCCAACCCGCAGCAAATTTTTACCAATGAGTGGAGAAAGTGGACGAGAGTTTCCTACAATCTGCATCTGAAATTGAATGTCCGTTCCTTGGGTCATTTGTTCAATGTACTGGGAGAGCTTTGTAGCTAAATCGGCAAATTCTTCTGCCGTTGGATGCAAAGCCCAAACAGATTGCCGCGCTTTAGAGAGGGCTGTATTAGCAAGTTCCATAACGCGATCGAGAATTTGCGCCACCTCGTCTGGGCTATGTTGAGCAATACGTTTTGCTACGCCCAGTTGAATCGAAATCGCTGTGAAAGCTTGAGCTAGCGTGTCGTGAATCTCGCCTGCCCAACGGTTGCGTTCTTGGGCGATCGCCGCGCGCTGAGCTTCTTCTGCCAGTCGGGTTAGCTCTAGAGCCAGTACCGCTTGGTTAGCCAGAGCATGAGCGAGTTCAGCTTCCTCCGGAGTAAAGCGGTGGCGATCGGTAAATCGCAGCACCAAGATTCCTCGTAGTTCATCGCCTAGAAACATAGGAACTTTCAACGCCGCTTTAATCTGCCGCTGTTTAAAGTAATCTCGATACTGCTCATAGGCAGGTTGAGTCTCAAAATCTTCTTCGTAATCTGCGACAATCTCACGTTTTCGCAGGTGAGCCAATATATCTTGATTCCGAATCTTTTTAGCGACCTCCAGACTGCCACCCGGATGAGCCGCCTCCGATCGCAGTTTAATCGTTTCATTTTCAAAGGAGACAAACAGGCGAAAGGTGCCTTCTTCATAACGCCAAAGCCCTGCCTCTGAGGCTGCAAACCGTTTGGTACAAACCGTTAACAGATGTCCTAAAAACTTTTCTAACTCTGGCTCTTCTGCCAATTTTCGCAGTGAAGCTTGCAGAACTTCGTTGGCTTCACTGAGTTCTACGACTCGCTTTTGCGCAGCTTGCTCTTGCTCGTAAATAAACCCCTCCCGCTGCCTGTATTCAAGAACCTCTGCTTGCAGTGCAGCATAAGCTGCTTCTAGATTTGAGTTGTAAGATGAAGTGGGCGACCGGGAGGAGGTGAGTTGCGATTGCAACCTCGCATTCTCCGACTCCAGAGCAGCGATGCGTTCTTCAAGTTGAGCAGTCTGTTGATCCTGTTCTGAGTTGGAGTTTGACACGGTTTTATAGTAAACCTATTCACTTATACTCTTAACCTAATTGCTAATCTAGTCACAACCCCTCGCCTGCCCAATCGCAACACAATAACTCAAAACCAATCAAAAGTTGAGGGATCAACCCATCCTTAAGAGTGGGTCAAACTTGGCGCTTTGAAGGGACAACAATAATTCTACAGGCGGGTGACCTTTAGCATCTGACTCTGTAAGCTTCCAGGAGCTAGATAAAAGATTGTAGCTGAGTTATGTAGTTGTCATTTTAGGTCTTAACGTAATAAAAACACAGAGAAAACTAGTACAGCTTGCTTCTAAAATGGAGTACAAGACGAATGCAATCCCGTCTCCCCAATGCTGTAGGCAGGGTAGGACTAACTCGTATTTTGATAGTTGGGCAAGGTACGACAGCAGATTCTGCTATCGAAACCGAACTTTGTCGACAAGGCTATCAGGTTGATACGCTCGATAGCAAGGAACTAGTACACCTCACTACTCAAAAAACGCATTCCGACCTTGTTATTCTAGATGGACGACATTCAACCCTAGCGAGTCTTGAGATTTGTCACTACTTACGGCGGCTAAGCCAGGTACCAATTATTTTATTAGCTTCTACCTATGAGCTAACTGACTCTAACGCTGGGTTTGAGGCTGGGGTTGATGACTGCATTTATCATCCGTTCGAGATTGAAGAACTATTAACCAGAATTCGGGTACGATTGCGCTACATCCATAAGGAGAAACCACCTATTTTGCAATTTGACAAATTGATATTGAATTGTCAGAAACGCAAAGTGCATTGGAGCGATCAAGAGATCAAACTAACGTCTAAAGAATTTGACTTACTCAAATATCTAATGGTTCGCTACCAGCAGGTTGTTCCTCGATACGAACTGATGGAGCATCTTTGGGGATCCGAATACGATGTATCTTCTAACGTGGTTGAAGCTTACATTTGCCGATTGCGTTTCAAGTTAGAACAGTATAGTCAGAGGCGTCTGATTCAAACAGTATACGGAGTTGGGTATAGGCTTGTACTGTAGATGAGCCAATCTATATAGAACTTAAAAGCTTTTATTTCGCCGTTATCTCATCCAAACGGGAGTTTGTTGAAACGGTATAAGTTCATCTTTAACTTCACAGTCATTTCTACCCATAGCAGAAGTATTCGAGTGGATTCTAAACCTATAAGCTTTTGATGTTTCTCCCATAGAACGGGAGTTTTGCCATGAAGCGTTTGATTATTAACGTTCTGTCAACTTTAGCTTTAGCTACTGTCTTAGTTCCTGCTGGAAAAGCTCAAGTTGTGACCGTCAATTCTTCTTTACCAGAAGCAGCCAGCAAATACTAGCAGTGCAACTTGATTAGCGAAATATTAGTTTTGTATGTTTGAGCTAGCATCTCAAACCACCCTCATTCTTCAACTCTTTTTCTGATCTCTAAGGGGCTTGGTTATTGCCAAGCCCCCTGCTTGACTGACAAAACGGGAGGAGGGTGAAAGGAAAGCTAGGAGGGAAGCAAAGTCTGATTTAAGCTGATGAGTAACCACACAAATCAACTAAATCAATGTCTCCGACTTCCCGTCTTTATGATGCGCTGTCGCGCTATTTGAGTCAATGTGAAATTCAGTGGCAAGATGTCCGTCATCTACAAACCCTATGTTGGATGATCATCGGTATGATTCAGAGTCAGAGCGTTCATCTCAATGGGTTTGGCGTGTATGTCAAAAGCCGCGCCCAAGTTGCTCAGTCACACCAAAGACGGTTTCGCCGCTGGTTGTCGAATCGACGGATTGACGTCGTTGCTGCTCATCATGTCCTGATCAGGCAAGCCTTGTCTCAGTGGAGCCGTGAACGGTTGTATCTAAGCTTGGACACAACCGTCGTCTGGAATTGTTTTTGCATCGTATGGGTGGGCGTGGTGTATAGGGGCAGAACCGTTCCCGTGGCGTGGCGAGTGGTGGCACAATCTAGCAGTAGCGTCAGGTTGTGGACGATTCAGAGAGTGCTGCGACAAGCTCAAAGAATCCTGCCCGATGGTGTAGCGATTGTCCTGCTGGCAGACCGAGGCTTTGCTGATGGCAAGTTGATGAAATACCTGCGAGACAATCTGGGCTGGCATTTTCGGATTCGCATTAAACGTTCGTTTCAGTTTCAGCACCAGGGACAATGGCGCAAAGTGTCGTCGGTGCAATTACAGCCTGGACAGGCTTACTTCACAGATGCGCTATCTGTCGGTAAAACTAAACCTTATCCCGATGTTTATCTAGCGTTCGCCCACGACAAGCAAAGTGGTGAGGACTGGACGATTGTGAGCGACGAACCGACGAACTTGCAAACCTTTACTCAATACCGACTCCGGTTTTGTGTGGAGGAATCGTTTTTGGATTTGAAGTCCAACGGATTCAATCTCGAAGCCTCTAGGCTGCGGGACAAGTTTGCCCTCTCCCAGTTGTGCGGAGTGATTGCTTTAACAATGCTGTTTCTGGTGCTCCAGGGAGTACAGGTCGTCATTTCAGGCAAGCGTCGCCAAGTCGATGCCCACTGGAATCGGGGGATGAGTTATCTCAAGCTTGGTTGGAATTGGATTCGTCTTGCCATCACCCAGCAATGGAAAGTTCAGGTTTATCCGTTTCTCTCAAGTCTGCCTGACCCTCAACCTGCCATTGCATCCAAGCGACAACAAAATGCTTCTTTCGAGCGTGAATTTATTGTCCTCAGCCGTTTTCCAGCTTCTTAGTTTTGTCAGTCAAGCAGGTTTGGTAGTGATCATCGCGCGGCGTTTTGGGCTTGTTGCAATTGGGAGATCTCGTTTCAATCCCTGAAAGGGTTTGGTAGTGATCATCGCGCTGATCCTCAAGTCCCCCCATCTCGATTTGCTCCGTTTCAATCCCTGAAAGGGTTTGGTAGTGATCATCGCAAACAACCGGACATTCGCTTCAGTGTCGAGTCTTGTTTCAATCCCTGAAAGGGTTTGGTAGTGATCATCGCGTTTGTGAACCGGAATTAAGGCGTCCATTGGGTTAGTTTCAATCCCTGAAAGGGTTTGGTAGTGATCATCGCCAGACCAACTTTCTACTAGGCCGCCTCACCCTAAGGTTTCAATCCCTGAAAGGGTTTGGTAGTGATCATCGCTCTATACCAGCTTTACTAGCGAGCGCTTGCTTTAGTTTCAATCCCTGAAAGGGTTTGGTAGTGATCATCGCCGGCGATCGGCAGTCATCTAAGCTGTTTTCTTTCGTTTCAATCCCTGAAAGGGTTTGGTAGTGATCATCGCGCAGCAGTTTTAACGGGCATCGGCTACCCCTCCAGTTTCAATCCCTGAAAGGGTTTGGTAGTGATCATCGCTTGCGCTCAGGAGTTTGAATGGTAGATTAGGGATGTTTCAATCCCTGAAAGGGTTTGGTAGTGATCATCGCGGAAGAGTCCCCGTAAGAAAAACACACTTAGTTAGTTTCAATCCCTGAAAGGGTTTGGTAGTGATCATCGCATTATGATATTTATTATGGTTTCACTAAGTATCAGTTTCAATCCCTGAAAGGGTTTGGTAGTGATCATCGCCAATCAATGATGCAAACGGCGTTGGACGCGCTTCAGTTTCAATCCCTGAAAGGGTTTGGTAGTGATCATCGCCTTGGGGGGTCAGGGGGGGTTATCCACAGAGCAAGTTTCAATCCCTGAAAGGGTTTGGTAGTGATCATCGCACCTCCCCCACCCACCCCCATGTCAACCGGCTCGGTTTCAATCCCTGAAAGGGTTTGGTAGTGATCATCGCCCCTACAGTAAGCACACTCAGACGCTCGACATCCAGTTTCAATCCCTGAAAGGGTTTGGTAGTGATCATCGCCAGTAGGAGGAAGAGGACGTAAAGCCCCTTATGAGTTTCAATCCCTGAAAGGGTTTGGTAGTGATCATCGCATTGCCCAATTGGTATCGTTATCGGATATCTCCAGGTTTCAATCCCTGAAAGGGTTTGGTAGTGATCATCGCCTGGAACGCACAGCACCTTGGTTGGGAGTGTACTGTTTCAATCCCTGAAAGGGTTTGGTAGTGATCATCGCGCGTTATCGTTTACGAGCGCGATAGAAGGAATTAGGTTTCAATCCCTGAAAGGGTTTGGTAGTGATCATCGCCTTCTGCAACTCTACGATTGTGGACTTGCATTACGTTTCAATCCCTGAAAGGGTTTGGTAGTGATCATCGCCTTTCTGTGATGTAGATTCCGAAATCCACTACCACGTTTCAATCCCTGAAAGGGTTTGGTAGTGATCATCGCAATAAGGATCTTTGGCATGGGGCGATCACGCTGGGTTTCAATCCCTGAAAGGGTTTGGTAGTGATCATCGCCTATGTCCGGCGCGCCGTGTCCTGCTGAGGCGAGGTTTCAATCCCTGAAAGGGTTTGGTAGTGATCATCGCCTGGATTTTCAGCTCTCCCCTGGCAGTTCCCAACCGTTTCAATCCCTGAAAGGGTTTGGTAG
>NZ_JACXWX010000041.1 GCF_014764505.1 Phormidium tenue FACHB-886 | reverse complement strand
TTGGTGGCATCAAACGCTGTCAGATTGTGGTGCAGAAATTTCGCAACCGGGTGGCTCACTATGCCGATGATGTGATGGAAACAGCTTGTGGTTTGCACAATTTGCGGCTTACCCATCGTCAAAAAAGACCAGTTACTCTCCAGAAGACAGCCTAATCGAGCTAGGGGGAGGTGAAAGAAGGAAAAAGGAATGTAAGAAGGGGAGGAATTTCGAGAGTATGAAGGGATAACTTCAACGTTTTACAGTTCTGTACTATTTCCGATAAAGTCTAATCTAATAAGGACAGATTTTTTGCTGCTTACAGTGAAGAGATTCGATCGCAACTTAAATTGCAGGTTTGGAAGCAAATGACTTGCATGCTTTATTACTTTTTAGCAGGCATTGCTCAAAGTACCTGACTTTTTCCGGCTTTTTCAGGCTGCAGCCGCGAAGCAAGTGAAATACATTAGTTGCAGATGAAACAAGCAGCGAGCAATTGATTCTCAAAGCTTGTGGATGCTCTACTACTTAACTCAAGGAAAAAACAATGACACGTTCCTACTAAACTAATTCGATCGCTCTGTCTGAAATTAACGATCAGCTGTTTACCGAAATTTCGTCCGAACAAGCCTCGATTGTCGAAGGTGGTTTGCGCGTTCAGCTTCTGACACTTTTCTGCGACCAAGCTGGCGGTGGCTCTGACCAAGTGTTTCCTGAGTTTGATGGTGTTAGAAGCGGTTCCGGCAGAACAACGTTCATGCGTCAAGGCTCCGTTGCTAATTTCGGTGAAGCGGGTGGTTCAGATTCCTCGATCCGAGTTCGTCTGCGGGATGCGAGTAATCGCAATGCTTCGCTAGGTACCTTCACTGTCTCCAGCCGTGTTAGCAGTCCGCAAACGAAATCGATTTCTGGCAATGGCTCCAAATATCGGGTAACTTTCACAGCGTTCTAAAGATCACTCTCTGCTGCGATCGATTCACGACTCGATCGCAGTACACATTTCAATATTTGTATCGTTGCCGATCGCAAGTTCGATCGATTCTTCTGAAGACGATCTTTAGCATTCAGGGTGCATCTACTTTTACACGGTTCAGCCCCATCATTCACCCCAAACCCATGCACTATCCCACTGTTCGACAGCACAGCGAAGAAGACTGCGGCGCAGCTTGCCTTGCCACTGTCGCCAAATATTATAGACGCACCTTGAGCATCAGCCGCAGCCGCGAAGCCGTTGGCACAGGCGCGCGGGGAACCAGCCTGCTCGGACTGAATCGAGGTGCGGAAAATCTAGGATTTAACGCTCGCCACGTCAAAGCCAACGCGCAGTTGCTCGATCGACTAGGAGAAGTGCCGCTGCCTGCCGTGATTCACTGGAAGGGCTATCACTGGGTCGTATTGTATGGACAGCGTGGCAAGAAGTACATCGTTGCCGATCCGGCTGTCGGTTTGCGCTATCTGACGCGGCAAGAATTAGTAGCAGGCTGGGAAAACGGCATTATGCTGCTGCTGACGCCAGACGAGAGCCGCTTTGCCGAACAGGTAGACGATCGCCTCTCTGGATTCGGGCGCTTCTTTCAACGCGTTTTGCCCTACAAGGGGATTTTGGTACAGGCGATCGCGCTCAACATCGTAATTGGTCTGCTGGCTTTAGCCTCGCCGCTGATGATGCAGGTGTTGACCGATGATGTGTTGGTGCGCGGCGATACGCAACTGCTGACAATTGTGGCGATCGGCGTGATTGTGATGACGATTATCAGAAGCGTAATCGGCATCATTCAGGCGCATCTAATCGGCTACTTCGGGCAGCACCTGCAGCTCGGCTTGATTTTGGAATATGGACGCAAGCTGCTGCATCTGCCGCTCAGCTATTTTGAAGGGCGACGCAGCGGTGAAGTTGTCAGCCGCATCTCGGATGTGGACGCAATTCACTCGCTGGTTTCACAGATTGTTTTGGGCTTGCCCAGCCAGTTTTTCATTGCGATCGTCTCTTTGGGCTTCATGCTGTTCTACAGCCCAGCGCTGACCGGTGCTTCATTTGTGGCGTTTGCGGTGATGACGGCAATTAGCTTCTTGTTTCTACCTGCCCTGCGCCAAAAAACTCGCAGCTTGATCGTACAGGGCACGGAAAATCAAGGCTTTTTGGTGGAAACCTTTCGTGGCGTGCAGGTGCTAAAAACCACTCAGGCATCGCCGCAAGCTTGGCAAGAATATCAAACCAACTTTGGGCGGCTGGCAAATCTCGGCTGGGGAATGATGAAGTTGGAGCTTTACAGCGGCACAACCGTAACCATTCTTTCAACCTGCACTAGCGTCATGCTGCTGTGGTTGGGCAGCTACTTAGTGATTAACCACACGCTCAGCATCGGTCAGCTGCTGGCATACAACGGCTTGAGTGGTAACTTCTTTGGTTTCTTGACGGCAGCGATCGGTTTGGTAGACGAATTCATCACCGCTCAAGTGGTGCTTCAGCGACTCAGCGAGGTGATCGACGCCACGCCTGAAGATGCTAACGATTTCAAAAAGCCTTGGGCATCACTACCGCCCGCTGCCGATATCGTTTGCTCCCATCTGCAGTTTCACCATGCCGGACGCACCGATTTGCTCGACGACTTTTCACTCACAATTCCCGGTGGACAGGTCACCGCTCTAATTGGTAAATCGGGCTGTGGCAAAAGTACATTGGTCAAATTGCTAGCTGGGCTATATGCCCTGCAAAACGGCAACATTCGCTATGGTAATTACAATCAGCAAGATATCGCGCTCGACTGCCTGCGACAACAAGTTGCGCTAGTGCCGCAGGAGCCGCATTTCTGGAGCCGCTCGATCGTCGAGAATTTTCGCTTCAGCGATCCGCACATTTCGTTCGATCGCATTGTCGAAGCTTGTGAAATTGTCGGAGCAGATGAATTCATTAGCCAGCTTCCCGACAAATATCAAACTGTGCTGGGTGAGTTTGGGGCAAACCTCTCAGGCGGACAGCGGCAGCGTTTGGCAATTGCCCGCGCCATCCTCAACGACCCACCCGTGTTGATTTTAGATGAATCTACAGGCGCACTCGACCCATCTAGCGAAACGGAAGTACTCGATCGTCTCCTGTCACAGCGTCGAGGTAAAACAACGATTTTGATTAGCCACCGTCCGAATGTGATTGAACGCGCCGACTGGATTGTGATGCTCGATCGCGGTCGACTGCAGATTCAGGGAACGCCCGCAGAACTGCGCCACCGGTCTGGCGATCACCTCAAGTTTTTCAATTCCGTTCTTGTCGCTCGGTAACACCCAATCAATTAGAGAGCCATCATGTTTAGCCATTCGGATCTTGAAACGCTGCCTAATATGCAAACCCAAGATTTCCTGCCGCCGCTGAGCAGCTGGATGAAGTTTGGTGGGCTATTCGTGATTGGCACGATCGCTGCTGCAGTAGCAGTCTCCTCAGTTGCGCAATACCGAGTCACAGTTAAAGCGCCTGCCGTCATTCGACCGGTTGGGGAATTGCGGATTGTGCAGGCAGCGACAGCCGGAACGGTTGTGCAGGTGCAGGTCACGCCTAATCAAATAGTTCGTAGTGGTGAAGTCATCGCTCAAATCGACGATTCGCAGCTGCAAACGAAGCGATCGCAACTGCAAAACGGTATTCGGCAGGCGCAGCTGCAAATCCTGCAGATGCAGGCGCAGATTCGCTCAATTGACAGCCGCATCAGCGCAGAACGCAACAGAGGCGATCGGGCAGTGGCGGCTTCAGAAGCCGAGTGGAGCCAGCGATTGCGCGACTACCAAAATCAGCAGGTGATCTCGCAGTCTGAAGTTGCTGAAGCACAAGCCACATTACAGGCAGCAAAAGCCGCACTGAATACGGCACAGGTGAGGTTGGCAAGGTATCGCCCGATCGCTGCACAGGGAGCGCTAGAGAGCGATCGACTTGCCGAAGCCGAGCTAGCAGTTCAGCAGCAGGACCAAGAAGTGGCAGCGGCTGAGGCTAAACTGCAGCGAGCAAGAACTGCACTCAACCCCACGGATGCTGCTGTTGCAATGGCATCTGAGCGAATTGCCCAAGAGCAAGCCACGGGTGAAGCCACACTTGCCTCACTTAACCAAGAGCGCGAGTCGCTCCTGCAGCAGCAGATTCAGCTGCAAAATCAGCTTGAATTGGATACAAGAGAACTGGGGCAGGTTGAGCGAGATTTGCTGAAAACCACGATTCGAGCTACGACAGACGGCACAATTGCCAAACTCACCTTACGCAACGCCGGACAAACCGTTCAGCCTGGAGAAGAGATCGCCCAAATTGTGCCGAACAGAACGCAGCTAACTATCAAAGCGCTTGTCCCCGCTCAAGACATCAGCAAAATTAAGGTTGGGCAAGCTGCCCAGTTCCGCGTTTCGGCTTGCCCATATCCTGACTATGGAACGCTATCTGGCACCGTCCGAACGGTGTCACCCGATGCAGCCCAGCCGCCTGCCTCTCAAGCGGCTTCAGACCAACCTGCAATCGCAGCACCTTATTATGAAGTCACTTTAGAGCCGGAACGCTTGATGCTAAATCAGGGCGATCGCAACTGTCAGGTTCAGGTTGGGATGGAAGGCAGAATTGACATCATCTCAAGCCAAGATACTGTTTTTCGATCGATTCTGCGAAAAGCGCGACTAATTGCAGACTTGTAAGCAATTACTTATTGATAGTCCACCTTCGGAAATCGTTAATCTAAAGTCCTTGACGAATCTCTGCTGTGGATGAGCAAATGATTTGGCGCAATTAGCAATGAATCACATAAATCCCTGGTCTTACGCTAAGCAAGCATTTTGGGCTTCAAGGGTAGGATGTTGATATTCCTCGGCTGTTCGGTATCACACCGGATTGCCTGCCGTTCCCATTCGTTGGGTACTGGTCAAAGTCCAACGGGTAAGTTCGAGCCTCAAGCCTTTCTCTCGACAGGTGTTTATGCCACTGCCCAGCAAATCTTGTTGTGGTTTCGTCAACGATGGCAGGTGGAAGTCACTTTCCAGGAAGCCCGGGCCCATTTAGGGGTAGAAACCCAGCGACAATAGTCTGATTTAGCAATTCCTAGAACCACCCCTGCCTTGCTCGCCCTATTCTCCTTTGGAAGGGTTTCCAGCAATAATTTTACAATCTACTGCTCCTTCAATAGCTCGGCAGGAAAATGCTTCTGTTGAGAACTGCTCAACCCTTGCACTGCCTCTACCAAATCAATGCCTGTAGTTTGGCGAAACTGCTCAATAAAGGCACCGAGTTTAGTTGCTGCTGTGCCACCTTGAGCATCAATCACGGTTACATTCTGTACTCTAACATCTGGAACAGCTGCGGTGAGCGTTTTCAGCAACGTTTCTAATCGCTGTAGTAGATAAATGTCGCGGGCATTAGGTCCAGCCGATCGCCAAGATTCAGCGAGGCGAAGGGTACCCTCGGCTCTGGCTTTGCCCTCTTCAATAATTTGGGAGGCGTCTCCTTGAGCATGGGCGATCGCTTCCTTGCATCCTGCCTCAGCTGGTGCAATTACATCGGCTTGCAATTGCTGCTTTACTTGTTTGATCCGCTCTTGTTGTACAGGGACTTCGGCTTGAATTCGCGCCAATTCGGAGGCAATTTCAGCCAGGGCTTCAGCAACAACCGCATCCCGTTTGGTCAGCGCATCCTTAACACGGCGCTCAGCATCGGCTTTAGCAATTCCGGTATCGCGATTGATGCGGCTCAAGGCTGTAATTTTCTCATTCTCTGCGGTTTGAATGGTAGATTCTGATCTTGCCTTCGCTTCTGCGATGCGGGCATCTCGCAGCATATCGGCCTGCTGTTTGCGCCCGATCGAATTGAGATAGCGGACATCATCAGAAATGTTTTGAATTTGTAGCGTATCCAGAACTAGTCCTAACTTGCCCAGATCTTCTTCCGCTTCGTCTAGCAAGCTTTTAGCGAAAGCAATTTTGTCTTCGTTGACTTGCTCTGGAGTCAGAGTGGCTAATACACCTCGCAGGTTACCTTCCAGGGTATCCTTTGCCATCTGTTCGATGTCTTTGCGGCTCTTCCCTAGCAAGCGCTCGATTGCATTGTGAATCGCAGGTTCCTCTCCGGCAATTTTAATGTTGGCGACTCCCTCTACTGTCAATGGAATGCCGCCTTTGGAGTAGGCGTTTGACACTCGCAAGTCGATAATCATGTTGCTCAAGTCCATCCGCAACACTCGCTCTATCAGCGGAACCCGCACACTGCTCCCCCCTTTCACCAAACGATAACCGACTGTGCGTCCGTCATCTAGCTCGTGAGAGTTACCCGCAAAGATCAGCACCTCATTGGGCTGACAAATGTAATACAAGTTGCGAATCACAAAGAATCCGGCTCCGGTTCCGGCTCCTAAAATTGCCACCAAGGCAGCTAGGGCTTCAAACATTATTGGTCTCCTTTGTAGGGCTTACGGCGATTTAGCGTAGCGGCAACATCAATGCCGAGGGTGTGATCCACCCGATCGAGAAATTGACGTACTACTTCGGGGTAAACATTGATTAAACTTGCCAGCGCCTTACCATCGCCGTTATCAATCACATTGATGTTTTCCAGGTGCATACGAGTAGGAATTTTTGCTGCCTCTTGCAGCACCATCTCGATCTGCTGAATCAGAAATACTTCTGCTGCATCTACTCCTGTTTCTTGCCATACCTTAGATAACATGTCGTTGACCAGCGCTGCAGCTTTAGCATTTTCTGCCAGCTGAGCTGCGCCGCCCTTCGCTTGCAATGCTTTTGCCTGCATCTCCGCTTCAGCCGGAAGCACTTTATCTGCTTCCAGGCGCAACCGCTCTAGTTCGGCTCGAACTGTTTGCAATTCTTGTTCTGCACGAGCACGGGCTTCTTTCTCGGCTGCTTTGGTTCGCTCTTCTTCAGATCGAGCTTGCTGCTCTAGCTCTGCCTTAATCTTGCGTAGCTCGTTCTGCTTTTGTTGAATGACTGCCAGAGCTTGCGATTTTGCTACCTCTGCCTGTTGTTGACAATCAGCTTCAATACGCTCTGCCTGGCTGATCGCTTCTGCTTCAGCAATTTCTGCATCTCGAACGATTTGGGAAATGCGCTTGCGTCCAATCGAGCTGAGGTAATCCACATCATCGGCAACGCTTTGAATTTTGAGGATGTCCAAGTGTAATCCCAATTTTGCTAGATCGTGGGATACATCTTGAGCAATTCGTTCGGCAAACTCTAGACGATCTTCGTTGATTTGTTCTGGGGTGAGCATAGCAACAACACCACGCAGGTTTCCTTCTAGTGTTTCCCGCGCTACACGGGAGATTTCGGAGCGATCGCGCCCCAAAAAGCGTTCTATTGCATTGCCTACCACAACCGGGTTGCTAGATACTTTAACATTGGCGATCGCCTGAATATGTAATGGAATGCCGCCTTTAGAATAGGCATTCTTCACTTCTACCGGAACGGGCATTGTGGTTAAGTCCATTCGCGTCACCGTCTCCAAAATTGGAATAACGATCGTACGCCCGCCAAAAATAACCCGGTAGCCTACTTCCTGTCCTTCCTTCGTCCGGTGTTTGCGCCCAGACAAGATCAGAATTTCGTTAGGATTACAGATTTGCATGAAGATTTTGACAAACCAGACAAACAGAAGCGCACCTAACAAGGAAAACCCTATCACTGGAACTGCTGCCAGTAATGGATTGGAATCATTGGTCTGATACTTGGTTCCGCTATCAACCTGGGCAACAACTGGGACAGTACCTATTGTTTGGGCTGTTGTAAGTTGATGTTCTAATTCAGTCAATTGATTATTCATTGGAGTGGTAATATTGACAAAAGTTAAATGTGAATTTTTTTGGTAGTTTAGCCTCCTATTTAGGTAAAATTTAATCGAGTTCTATTTAGTATTTACTCTTTTCCTCCGTTTTTAGCTTCAGTTCTTCAAATATTCCCTACATTAGCCGAAGAAACTAATTTCTCATGCGTTTCACAATCAAACCATTAGCTTTCTGAGTAAAATCTTAGTTTAGTCCTCGGTTCTTCTAGCTTTCCCCATTCAAGCTGTTGGCTGACACAACCCACAATCGGTCTCGCTCCATACCAACCACTAGAACGCGATCGCCCAATCTCAACGGGATGCCATCAGTAGTATAGGCAATAGAATCAATCAGGCTGCCCTTCACCTGTAGCCGCACCTTGCCGCGGCTCTCTTTGTCAAATGGAAGCTGCACGGTTCCCGTTAGACCGACTAAATCATCTGTTCGCACCAGGCTATCAGACTTTTGTCGTTGCAGTGCCCGCAGGCTACCTGCCATAATAGCCCCACAGCTAATCCCCATAAGAATGGAGATCACTGTTATGACAGTCAGAGCCAACGGTGTAGACAGATTGGACAACACTAACCCAGTTAGACCAAAGAAGCAGAGTCCAAATGTCCAAAACTTAAAGCTTTTAAGGACATCTAAGAACGAGTACCGGGCACGCTGACGGGTAAGAACTGAAGATGGGCGATCGCCCGTATCCACCAACTCTAAATCAATATCAAGGTGAATATCTGCATCAGGATCGCCAAAATCTATGCCATCAAATCCGCTCAAGACAGCTAAAAGCACGAACGCACCACCAATGCCAAAACATAGCCAATAAGCGGTCAACATCATGAAAGTCCAGCAAAACATTCCTATTTTGGCACCTGTTGCTAAGAGGTGATCTAAGTTGAAATGCTTGTTAATCTGAGGAGGTTTATCAGTAATGCTTCACGTTGCAGTGGCTCAATTACGGAGCTTATACCGCAACTTTGGTATAGAGCTACTTTAAATCTTATGAGACGCGGACTAAGCGTTTGAGCATGCATCTAATAAAGCAGAGCTTCCCTTGGCAGTGGCATGATCTACTGTCCACTCAAAGTTCCTGATCAAACTCTTGCGGTTGTACCGCAAAAACTTTTTGGAGACAAACAATTAATCTCGTTTGCGCTGCTCTCAACAGTAATTCCTTGGAGCGTTTGAAGGTTGAATTCAGCGCAGCGATTTTGTCAAGCGTATGATGAGGTAAGAGACTTTATAAGACCGCAGCGTTATATGACAGAAGTAGTGTCTTTATCTGAGAGAAGAGAACAATTTTTAGAACGAGCCAATGAATTACAAGCAATTTTTCAAGCTGCTTAACAAAGAAAAGAGAGAGGAAAGATGTATTTATGAAAAAGAGACGAGATTTGAATACTCAATTCTGAAGATTTTCTTAAAGCTGAAGCTGCCAAAACTGTCAAGCATGAAGCCTGTTCAGCAACTACCGCTTCACGCCGTTTGGGTACATCGACAAAACCGCTGGTGAATTGTAGCAGGTCATGTCAGTTAAGTGGTTTTTTGAAAAAGCTAATTGAAAGATTCCAAGTGAAAACCGCCCAATGATCCGACACTATCCAACTTTTTCATACAGACAAAGTAGGAAAAGCTGTTTATCTTGGAGAGCAATTCGGCAAAAGTTCGGTAGGCATCACCTGTATTCTTAAATACTTCGATCGCGAAGAAACAATTAGACTCCTTACTTTTTATTTCTTCTTTAAGTGTTATATACCCAGCAGGAAGGCGAGGCTGCAATGATGGCAACTCAACCAATGGCAGTAAAATTAGAAACAGAAGATGAACGCTCGTTCCAACTGGCTGCTCAAGCAATGAGTGTCGATGAAGCCCTCGTGATTCTGGAGCAAGCCTTGCAGCCGCAACGCCTCAGCGATCTACAGCAGATGGTTTTCTGTCGATCTTGGCTAGGACAGGGCTACGAGGAAATTGCGGTTGAGCTTACCTATGATGATGGATATATTCGAGAAATTGGGTCACAGCTTTGGTCGGCGCTTTCGCAAGCGATCGGACAGAAGGTCACCAAGAAGAACCTTCACGCTGCACTGCGGCGATATCAGCAGGAGCAGCATCGTCTAGGGAGCCCGTTGCAGTCGGGTGGGTTCCAATCAGGAACCACGCTCGATCCTGATGGCTCATCCAACGCGCTAGAGTTTCCCAGTGGTGCAGTGCCGCTCAATTCTCGCTTTTATGTCGATCGTCCGCCGATCGAAGCGCAAGTTTTTCGAGAAATTGGCAAGCCGGGAAGCCTGATTCGGATTCGTGCCCCTCGGCAAATGGGCAAGTCATCGCTGATGCATCGCCTGATTGCTCATGCCAAACAGGAAGGCTTGCAAACCGCAAGCTTGAATCTTCAGCGAGCCGATCGCGCCGTCTTTGATTCTCTCGATCAGTTTTTGCGCTGGCTTTGTGCCAATGTCAGCCAACAGCTCGGTTTAACGCCAACGATGGACGAGTATTGGAACATAGACACGGGCAGCAAAATGAGCTGTACGCTCTACTTTCAACGCTATTTGCTGAAGGCGATCGATCGCGCTCTCGTGCTGGCAATTGATGAGGTCAACCGCATTTTTGAATACCCAGATTTGGCGGCGGATTTTTTGCCGCTTCTGCGATCGTGGTATGAGGATGCGTCTGAATTTGAAGTGTGGCAAAAGCTGCGGCTTGTAATTGTTCACTCTACTGAAGTTTACATTCCCCTCAACCTAAATCAGTCTCCTTTTAACGTCGGCTTGCCGATCAAGCTACCAGAATTAACGCTGGCTCAGATTCAAGATCTTGCTCTGCGGCATCACCTCGCTTGGGCAGAAGGGAAATCGGGAGCACGTCAACTGCAACTGCTACTCGACCTGATTGGTGGACATCCCTACTTAGTGCGTCTGGCGCTCTATAGTTTGGGGCGACAGGAAATTACGCTGGAACAACTGCTTGAGGAAGCTCCGACTGCGGCGGGTATTTATGGGGAACATCTGCGCCAGCAGCTTAACCTGCTTCAGAAAGACTCGACCTTAGCGATCGCCCTCAAACGAGTTTTGTCTGATGAATTGATTCATTTAGAGTCAGTTACAGCATACAAGCTAGAAAGTTTGGGTTTGATCAAACTGCAAGGCGATCGAGTCATGCCCAGCCGCAAGCTATATCAGGTTTACTTTCAAAATGAATTGACATCAACGGGATAGCGTCTTACAAACTCTCTTACCTATCACCTCATGCATTCCATTAAATTCTACTAGTTCATGTTCTGTGTACCGCGAGATGAGCAACATACAAAGCCATTCCTATGAATATCAGGTCGGGGGCAGCTTAAAAACAGATGCACCCAGCTATATCGAACGTCAAGCAGACAGCGAACTTTATCAGGCACTGCTGCGGGGAGAACTGTGCTATGTGTTTAGCTCGCGGCAGATGGGGAAGTCGAGTCTGCGATTAAGGACGAAGCGGCAGCTAGAGCAACTGGGCATGCGCTGTGCTTCGATCGATATGACTCGGATTGGCAGCAAAAATATTACGCCAGAACAGTGGTATGTCGGGGTCGCGATCGATCTGCTGAGGGGATTTGATCTGCTGGAAAGCGTTGATTTGATGCCCTGGTGGAATGCGCGGCAGCATTTATCTTTGATTCAGCGGTTTAGTGAATTTTTAGAGGCGATCGTTCTTCCTCAAACCAGCGGCGATCTGTTTATCTTTGTAGATGAAATTGATAGCGTACTGAGCCTCAATTTTGCCGTAGATGACTTTTTTGTTTTAATTCGCTACTGCTATAACCAGCGAGCAGAAAACCCGATTTATAGCCGACTCAATTGGGTGCTGTTTGGCGTAGCGACTGCCTCAGATTTGATCCGCGATCGATCGCGAACCCCGCTCAATATTGGACGGTCGATCACGCTCTCCGGATTCAGCCTGACTGAAGCGCAGCCCTTAGCAGCCGGACTGGAAGGAAAGGTAGACAATCCGCAGGCAGTGCTGAAGGAAATTTTGGCTTGGACGGGCGGGCAACCGTTTTTGACGCAAAAGCTTTGTCGGATTGTGGCAGAAGATCGAGCGAGCATTGGGGCAGAGCTGAGGCAGTTACGACAGGATGCAGACCCGGAAGGAGGAGATTGCAGCCTCGACTACAAGCTGCCGATCGTCAATCAACATCTGATTGATTTGTACTATCAGCTTCCCGTTTTGGCGATCGAGAAGTTTGTGCGATCGTGCATCATTGACCATTGGGAGGCGCAGGATGAACCCGAACACCTGAAGACGATTCGCGATCGCCTGCTGCGCCATCCGCGATCGATCGGACTGCTGGAACTGTACCTCAAGGTCTTGCGGGGTAAGGTTCACTGCGATGAATCTTCAGAGCAGCTTGATTTGCTGCTGAGCGGGCTGGTTGTGCGGCATCAAGGACAGCTTCAGGTGTTTAGCCGCATCTACCGGGAAGTGTTTAGCCCGGTCTGGGTCGAAAACCAGCTTGCAGTATGCCCCTATCAAGCCGCGATGAATGCCTGGGTTGCCTCTGCCAAACGCGATGAATTCCTGCTGCGAGGTCGTGCTTTGGAAGAAGCGCAGCACTGGGCGGCAACGCATCATCTGAACGAATTAGACTATCAATTTGTGATTGCCAGCCAGGTGATTGAACGTCGCCATCAGGACACAGCAGCAGAACCGTCAACGCAAGCCCTGCGGCAGGAACTTCACGATCGCGATCGACTCCTACAAGACCTCCAGCAAACTGAGGCAATCCTCAGTCGGCAAAATGCGATCTTGAAGGCACAGCAGGAAGCGGCGATTGACGGCATTCTATTGATTGATGAGCATCGTCGCATTGTTTCCCAAAATCAGCGGTTTGGTGAACTGTGGCAAATTCCGGCTGATTTGCTTCATTCCAACCGCGATCAGGCAATGCTGGCTTTTGTGGTGGCACAGCTAGCTGACCCAGACGAGTTTCTGAAGCGCGTGGAATTTCTCTATCAGCATCCGACCGAAACGAGCCGAGATGAAATTCAGTTTCGAGATGGGCGTGTGTTCGATCGCTACTCTAGCCCGGTGCGATCGGAAAGCGGGGCTTACTATGGTCGGATCTGGTTCTTTCGCGACATTACTGAGGCAAAGCGCGAAGAAACGGTTCGCAAGCAGGCAGAACAAAAGCTGGAAGTTGCGCTCCGGGTCAAAAGCGAGTTTATTGCCAACATGAGTCATGAACTGCGAACCCCGCTCAACGCAATTCAAGGCTTTTCTCAGCGCCTGATGCGCGATTCCTCACTGTCAGCAAGTCAGCAAGAAACCCTGACAATTATTCACGATAGCGCCAAACATTTGTCGTCTTTGGTCAATCACATCCTCGACCTTGCTCGCCGCAAAGAACAAGGTGCGCTTCAGGGAACAAGCAGCGATTTGCAGGAACAGCTTACCGTTGAGATGCTGACTTCAATGCCACCAGAATGGGTATACCAATTGCATCAAGCAGCCCTTTGTACCGATGAGCAGCAGATTTTTAACCTCTTAGAGCAAATTCCTCGATCGCACCGATCGCTCGCCCTCGCTCTAACCGATATTGTGAATGATTTTCGCTGCGACAGAATCTTGAACATCACCCAACCGCTATTGCAAGGAGGGTAAATTGCTCGTCCATTCACTGCGTTTATCACGACAGCGGCTCTACATCTGGCTATGCCTGGGCTTCCTGGTTGCGGTTGTTGCCTGTCAGTCCTCAATTAGCCCCACTCCACAACCGCCTCAATCGCCCACTGTACTGCGAATTTTTTGGAATCAAGGATTTTACGCGGAAGAAGATCAGGCTTTGCAAAAGGCGATCGCCAGTTGGGAACAGCAAAGCCACATCAAAGTTGAACTGTCGCTGTTTAGCTCAGATGATATTTTAAATCAAACCGTGATTGCTCTGGAGAATAACGATCCACCAGATATTTTGTTCGCCCATCGTGCTGACTACACGCTACAGCCTCGCTGGGCACTGGAAGGGAAGCTCGCAGATGTCTCGGATGTTGTTCGCTCTGTTGAAAAGCAATATAGCCAGACTGCCCTGAACGCTGCCAGTTTGTATAACAAAACGCTCCAAAAGCGCAGCTATTACGGAGTCCCGATCGAGCTACAAACAATTCACGTTCACTACTGGCGCGATTTACTAGAGCAAATCAATCGGAAGGATGCAGATATTCTCAACGATTGGGATGGATTTTGGCGGTTTTGGCAGCGATCGCAGCAGCAAATTCGCCAGCAGGGTGAGTCGATCTATGGATTGGGCTTGCCGCTCTCTCCGAAAGCTAGCGATACATTTTTTCTATTTGAGCAACTGCTGGAAGCGTACAACATTAAACTGCTTGATGATCAAGGCAAGCTGCGATCGAACGATCCTGCTGTGCGTCAGGGCTTGGTCACCGTCCTAAATTGGCTTACTCAGCTCTACAGCAATGGCTACGTCCCCAAAGCGGCACTGAACTGGGTCGATTCTGATAATAACGTCACCTTTCTCAATCACACGGCCTTGATGACTGTAAACTCTAGCCTCTCGATCCCAGCCTCGCAGCGGGCAGACCCGAAAGTTTATAGACAGCAGCTTGTCACTCGTCCTTTTCCAAACAAACCCGACGGTAGCCCAATGAGCTATCTGGTCTCCGTCAAGCAAGCGGTGGTTTTTGCCAACAGCCGGAATGCTTCAGCCGCGAAAGACTTTCTCACCTATTTGATTCAGCCCGATCGGCTCAATACCTACATTGAAGAATCGCTCGGTCGCTGGTTTCCCGTTATGCCTGCCTCACTCCAAAATTCTTTCTGGAAGGATTCTCAAGATCCCCACATTTCAGCCGGAATTAAGCAGTTCCAGCAGCATCCGACTCGTCCGTTCTATCATGTCCTCAATCCGGCTTACTCGCAGGTTCAAGCAGAAAACGTTTGGGGTAATGCTATGCATCGGGTGCTGATCGATCGCCAATCTCCCGAAGTAGCCGTTGACGAGGCGATCGCGCGAATCGATCGAATTTTTACTGAATGGGACAACTAAACTAGATGAATCAACTGATCAAAAACTTGATAGCTGACCGCATCCATTAAGCCCAGAAAAAGCCCAGAAAAAGCCCAGAAACACTCTCAGGATAAGCCATGCGTCATTGGAAGCGAAGCCTGATTGTTCAACTGATCGGATACTTTCTGCTCCTGTCTTTTGTCACAGTGGGAACCATCTGCTTTGTCGCCTTTTTTCAGGCGCGTGAAGCATTAAAACAATCGGTATTTGAACGCCTGAGCCTGACGGCAACTCTCAAAGAAGATGAATTAAACCGCTGGGTCGAAGATCAGCGCGAAGAAATTGAGACGTTGATCCAGATGCCGGAAGCACAGGAAACCTTGCCCCTGCTGTTTGCAGAAAACACCCCAGCCGAGCAGAAACGCCGGATTCATCAACATTTATCTGCTTCTTTGACGGCGATCGCCATCAATCACAGCAGCTTAGGGGAAATTTTGGTTCTCACCAACGGCGGTAAAGTGATTCTGTCTACCAACAAGACCGCAGAAAACACCTACGAATCGCTGGTGCAGTACAGCTATCTGCCGCAAAATCAGCAGTCAAATTTTTCTCCCAATTTCTATCCCTCTCCGATCACGGGCAAACCCCGCATGACCTTTGCCACCTACATTAAGGATCGGCAGAACCGCCAGATTGGAATTCTTGCCATTCACCTGGAACTCAGCCGGATTGATGACATTATTCGCAAACGCACTGGGTTGGGTAAAACGGGAGAAACCTACCTGGTGGGGAATACGCTGCCAAACCAAGGCGGCTACTTTGAACGCTACACCGTTTTTGTTTCAGAAGCTCCGCCTGGGACACCTGACCCACTGCTGAATTCATCTCAGAGAAACGTCTACAGCGAAGGAATCGAACGCGCTGCACGTGGACATAGCGGGTTTGGAATGTATCGTAACTACCGGGGTGTTGAGGTGATCGGCGTTTACCGCTGGCTCAAGAATCACGACCTGGCGCTGATGGCTGAAATGACGACACAGGAAGCCTTTACCCCAGCGCGGCAGCTTGCCCAAACAATTTTTGTCACCGGACTGAGCCTAGCAGGACTGCTGGCGATCGGTGTTTATTACGGCACGAAGCGCATTGCCCGCCCGATTTTGGCAATCACGCACACCGCAACTCAGGTGGCAGCAGGCAATCTTACCTGCACCGCTCCCGTTTCCTCGGACAACGAAATCGGCACGTTGGGACGGGTGTTTAACCAGATGATTGAGCAACTGCGGACGCTGTACTCTAACCTGGAAGCCAAAGTTGAAGAACGTACACTTGCGCTAAAACAGCTCAACGACCGGCTTCAAGTTGAAGTTGGCGATCGCAAACGGGCTGAAGAAACGCTCCAACAGCAGCAAGAATTTCTCCGAGCGGTCATCGATACTGACCCGAATTTAATCTTTGTCAAAGATTGGGAGGGATGCTATCTGCTTGCGAATAAAGCAATGGCAGACTCCTACGGACTGATGGTCGAGGAACTGATTGGCAAACGCGATTGTGAGCTAGATTTGCCAGTCGAAGCGGTGGAGCAATTTGTTCAGCAAAATCGCCGAGTGATTGAAACTCAAGAGGAAATCTTTATTGCAGAAGAAGCGATCGTGGCACTGACCAGTCGAGATGAATGGCTGCAATGGCAAAAACGCCCAATTCGGCTTCCCAGCAGCGAAACCTACAGCGTATTAGGGATTGGCGTCAGGATTACCGAGCGAAAGCGGCTTGAGGAAGAACTGCGGCAGTCGCAACGGTTTCTCGACAGCATTATCAATAGCATTCCCCTCGCGCTGTTTGCGAAAGATGTCCGCAATGAGTTTCGCTATGTGCTGATCAACAATAATTCTGAGAAAATTTTAGGCTTTTCGCGCGATCGAGGCATGGGTCGCAACGACAACGAACTTCTCCCCCCATCACAAGCCGACTACCATTTACAAGAAGATTTGGCAGCAATCCAGCACGGCACAATGCTGGAGCTACCAGAACACTGGATTGGTGAGCCGCAAGATAAAATCCTGGTGCGGGGCTGGAAAATGCCGCTCTATGATGCTCAGGGTAATGCGACTCATATTCTGGCGGTTTCTGAAGATGTCACCGATCGCCGTCACCGAGAACAAGCACTCCGGCTGATTGTTGAAGGAACAGCAGCCACAACGGGCGATGAGTTTTTCCATTCCTGTGTCCGCTATCTCGCGGAAGTGCTGCAAGTGCGCTATGCCTTTGTCACTACGTTTGCCGATAAAGCTGCCTCTGACTCGATCGCTCAAGCAAACCCGACCGTTCGCACCCTCTCTTTCTGGCAAGGCGAATCTTGGGGCGAGAATTTTGAGTGTAGCCCGGAAAATTTGCCCTGTGCGATCGTCCTGACGGGCAAGCTTCACTACCTGCCCAAAGCGCTGAAAACTGCTTTTCCGAATGCGACAGAGCTATTGGCGATCGGTGCAGAAAGCTACCTGGGCGTTCCCCTACTCCACTCATCGGGCAGCATCTTGGGACATCTGGCAGTGATGGACACTCAGCCCATGCAGTACGACCCCGGACGCGAACTGATTCTAAAAATCTTTGCCGGACGTGCCGGAGCCGAACTGGAGCGCAAGCAGGCAGAAGATTCACTGATGGTGGCAAAAGAAGCTGCCGAAGCTGCCAATCGTGCTAAAAGCATTTTTCTGGCAAACATGAGCCACGAACTCCGCACGCCTCTCAACGCGATTCTCGGTTTTGCTCAGCTGATGGAGCGAGACGCCACGCTCAGCCCGACTCAACAAGAAGCCTTATCCACAATCAATCACAGCGGTAAACATCTGCTGAATTTGATCAATGATGTGCTGGAAATGTCGAAAATCGAGGCGGGGCGAATTGTTCTCAGCGTCGAGACGTTTGACCTATATCGACTGCTGCAAACGCTTCAGGAAATGTTTCAGGTCAGAGCGCAAGCCAAACAGCTTTCACTGCACTTTGAACTGGCGAATAACCTGTCGCAATATGTCAGAACAGATGAGGGAAAACTGCGCCAGGTATTGATTAACTTACTGGGAAATGCCGTCAAGTTTACACAGCATGGAAGTGTTGCGTTGAGGGCACTGCAAACTGAGACATTAAACCAGGGCGCGATCGCTCGTCTGAAAATTGCGATCGAAGACACGGGCTGCGGCATTGCACCAGAAGATATGGCACACCTATTTCAACCTTTTATTCAAACAATGTCAGGAGTGCAATCCGATGAAGGCACAGGACTCGGGCTAGCAATCAGCCATCAGTTTGTGCAGCTCATGGGCGGCGAAATCCAAGTTTCAAGCACGATCGGACGGGGAACCGTTTTTCAGTTTGAAATTCCAATTCAAATCGCTGATTCGCCTGATGAGGTAGATTCCTTCGATCGCCGCATTGTCGGACTGGTTCCCCAGCAGTTTGCCTATCGGATTTTGGTTGTAGACGATCGCCACGAAAATCGAGACTTAATGGTACGCCTGCTGAACCTGGTTGGGTTTGATACCCGCTCTGCCAGTAACGGACAAGAGGCAGTCATGCAGTGGCAAAGTTGGCAGCCTCACCTGATCTGGATGGATATGCGAATGCCAGTGATGAACGGGTATGAAGCCACCCGCCAGATTCGCGCCTTGGAAAAGGCAAGAGCAGACCAGAACAAATTACCCACCAAAATTATTGCCCTAACCGCCAGTGTTTTCGAGGAAGAACAGTCCAACATTCTCTCCGCCGGATGCGATGATCTAGTGCGAAAGCCTTTTCAAGAACGAGATATTTTTGAGAAGATCGCTCAACATCTGGGGGTGAAATATCTCTATGAGGCTGCCACGCCGCCGCGATCGATCGCCAATCCTCAAGAGCTAACTTCAGAGCAATTAGCAGCCCTGCCCTCAAGCTGGATTCAGCAACTCTATCAGGCTGCCCTCCGCACCGATGAACAGGCAATTCTAGATTTGATCCAGCAGCTTCCCGAATCGAAGGAATCAATCGCTACCCCCCTTCGCCATTTGGTGAATAACTTCCGCTGTGATTGCATTATGAATCTAACCAAGCCTTTGATAGATCCGTAAAGTTTGAGTAATCGATCGAACAATCAATTTGAAGTTGAAAACGTTAGAGGAGTTAAAAATGAATCAGGGTGATACTAGAGCGAATATATTGCTGGTTGACGATACACCAAACAATATTCGTCTACTCTCTGCCATGCTGATCGATCAGGGATATGAGGTGCGGCGAGTCATCAATGGACAAATGGCTCTGAAAACAGCCCAAGCAAATCCTCCCGATCTAATTTTGCTTGATATTAAAATGCCGGATATGAACGGCTATGAAGTTTGTCAGCGTTTGAAAGCGGCGATCGACACCAAAGAGATTCCCATAATTTTTATTAGTGCCCTAGATGAAGTTTTAGATAAAGTAAAAGCCTTTGCAGTGGGAGGTGTTGACTACATCACCAAACCGTTTAGCGAAGAAGAAGTGTTTGCGCGAGTTGAAAACGTGCTGACAGTGCGGCGACTGCAGCGCCAACTTCAGGAGCAGAACGAATACCTCGATCGAGAGACACAAAAACGATACCTGCTAGAAGAACAGCTACAAAGAAAGGAAGCAACCTATCAATTTCTGTGGAATAGCCCAATTCTAGGCATTTTTCGGACTCGTACCGACGGGTTCATCTTAGAAGCAAACCGTTGGTTTGCTGAGATGCTGGGATATGATTCTCCATCTGAAGCGATCGGGAAAATCACGCTGTCACAGCATTATATTGACCCAGCTCATCAGGAATATCTACTGACGAAACTGCAGACAACGCCGCAAGGCTTCTCCAGCAAAGCTCAATTTCGTAAATGCGACAATTCCCAATTTTGGGGACGCTTATTTTTAAGGCTAGATCAGAAAGATGACGCTATAGATGGAATTCTGGTCGAGCTAGAAAGCAATTAAGCAAGGTAGATCTGTTGAAAGTTAATCAAGTCCGACCGCGCCTACACACGCATGAACCTCGTAGGTGCGATCGCACGATTTTGTCGCGAGGCGATCGCTCCCCGCAACCCGCTTAACGCCCAACACCACGATCCGATCTTTTCAGACTTTTGATCTGACTTTTTTAGACTGACAAACAAAGGATGAATCTCTAATCTAAGTATGTAGACGTTCAGCTTACCTGGTTGAGAAAAGCGATCGAGTCCTCACATAAGCGGCTCACACTTGAACTCGAACATCACCGCAATTTCTCAAACTACTCATCAGCGTAAACTGGTATGACCTTGGCACTGCCAACACTTTAGCAGACCAAGAAATTCTGGAACGCTTTCCCAAGATTTAGTCCGCCGCAACACAATCAGCAACAGCAACATTACTGACGCAATTACAGGTCTAAAAGGAGTAGGCGATTACATCCTGCAAGTTTGCCAAACCAAAGGAAACACTCGATTTGATGCAACCTTCGATCGCTCAGTTGTTCAATGTGGACTTGGTAGAGCGATCGCTTCTAAGCTTGGAAGCGATCGAGCCTTCTGATTTGAAAATTCACCAATTCAAGAACTTTCTGCGGCACTATTGAGCGTCAAACTGTGAGCGCCGCCTTCTTCCTTTTACCGCCCAACTCATCTACTTGAGGAATAGGAAATGTCATTAGTTACTGGGTCAACTCTCGATCGAGTACCAGATTCGCTCGTTCAATTTCAGCACAATGCGCCTGCTTTAATTCAAGAAGATTTATATTTTGGCCGCAACATTGGTACAACTGGGCAGGTAACAGAAGCAGAATTTCAGCAATTTCTTAGCCAAACAGTTACGCCGCTCTTTCCTGATGGGCTAACTGTTTACAATGCTAACGGGCAATTTCTAGACAGCACCAATACGCTGATTCGTGAACCAAGCCAGGTTGTCTCTCTGCTTTATGAAAACAACCTAACCAATCAGCGATCGATCAATCAAATCATCGACGCTTACAAAGATCAGTTTCAGCAAGAATCTGTTTTGCGAGTTGCCAATCCAGATATCAATGTTAGCTTTGATCCTGCTGATGATTCGATCGAAAATGACCTGAACCCAGAGCTAATTCAAGTTGACCTTTATTTTGGTCGCAACATCGGCACAACTGGGGAAGTTTCTGAGCAGCAGTTCCAGCGATTTCTGAATCAAAAGATCACGTCCCAGTTTTCAGATGGTCTAACGGTGTATGACGGACAAGGACAATTTTTAGATAGTTCCAACACCCTGATTCAAGAGCCGAGCAAAGTAGTTTCACTGATTGTCGAAGACACTGAAACCAACGAGCAAGCGATCGACACAATCATTAACCAGTACAAGCACCAATTCCAGCAAGAATCCGTTCTGGAAGTCGTTAATGAAGAGGTCAAAGTTGGTTTTGGTGGTGCAGAAGATTTGATTGACAATGATCCGGTGCCAGAACAAATTCAGGTTGACCTCTATTTTGGTCGCAACATCGGCACAGAGGGAAGAGTTACAAATCAGCAATTTCGACAGTTTTTGAGCGATGTTGTAACTCCAAAATTTTCTGATGGTCTGACGGTGTATAACGCTAGAGGACAGTTTCTCGATCGGTCTGGAACCCTAATTCGTGAACCGAGCAAAGTTGTTTCTCTAATTGTTGAAGACACGCAGGCAAACGAGGAATCTATCTCTCAAATCATCGCTGCTTACAAACATCAGTTTCAGCAAGAGTCCGTTCTGCAAGTGGTTGATGAAGAAATTGGAGTCGCCTTTGGTGCAATACCTGTACCTGTTGAAATACAGCGATCGCAATCTGGTCTAAATCAAGGAGAACATAATCAGATTGCAGGGACTACTAATCTCCTACTGCAAGGAAAGTCAGGAACCAATCGCCTTGCTCTTTCACTACTAGAAGAAGCTCAAACTAGAGGCTGTCTAGAGGGTTTGAATCAGGCGTCATCTCTGTCAGGCGAGCTGGCAGGCTGGATGCGATCAAGCGCTTATCAGCCTCTAGCATTCTCTACAGACAGCTCTATGTTCTCTACACCCGGATTGTTGAAGTAAACCCCCTGTCCTGTATCCACCCGAAAGTCTCGAAAGCTGTGGAACAGGTTATCTCTGCGTCTGGCACCGCCATCAATCCGATCGCCCGGACGCCCTCGGATATTCGTAGCTGGCGTAACGATCGTTCAGTTCACAGTGTCTCAGCGGCGATCGGGCGGCGTTTTGCCAAAGCAGTGCTTGCCCACAGGAGAACAATGCTACTCACAATGCCTAGACCCACCAGCTTGGCGATCGCTTCCATTTAGCTTAATCATGCGTATACCTTCTCAAGGATCGTTCAGCACTAACGGCAGGCAATTAGCGCCAGTAGAAGGCACAGCGATCGCCAAACTTAGCGGCGAGTTGAGACAGACTTGCTCAATCTGGTGGAAGATCCCGCAGTGCAGGACGGATTGCTGCACTGCGGCACCAGTTGCCCGTATCTGGATGGACATCCCATGAACGAGCACAACTTCAACAAACTCAAACAATTTTTAGACTCTCACTGTTTTATCCCTCATTTGTCACTTCCGGTAAATAAAATTCGCCTTAAAACGCTGAAAAGCAATCAGGATAAGCCGTGACCGTGAACTGCCTTCTTCCACAAGGGCTTCACTGTTTTTGTTCAGCTTTCCTCTACTCAAAGTGACAAATGAGAGATAAGGCTTAACCGAGAAGTCTTGGCGTTCCTGGGCAGCGGTTGCCGATACCTATGCAACACCACGAGCGGTTTCAGTCAGTTTACTGCACTAGAATTTTTGTGCCTGACGGAGACTTTGAGGGTTGATATTCTGAGCGATTGTCGTTCAATTCAATCACTCGGAGTCGCTCACGCCAAGCGATTGTCTAGCCATCTGTTTATATTCATCCAAGCCTGACTTCAGCGCAAATTCCGCAATGGCTATGGGATAAGAAGCAGCCAGTTCAATGACGTGTTCTGCCATCTTCGGCCAAACACATCCACCTGCCTCGGCATATGCTGATATCAGCTTATTAAGGGCGTCTTCGCCAAAAGTGCGGTAGTGGGCAACAAAATCACAGGCTGGGTCAGTGACGGCTGCCTCAGTCCAATCAATGAAGCCTGTTACCTGTGCTTGGGCATCAATCAAAATATGCCCAGCGTGTAAATCGCCATGAGTTAACACTGTTTCTTTCGGCCAAACGTCATCCTTTTGGAGCCAGGATTGCCAACGGTTCCATAACTCTTCACCAACACCAAACTTGTCCTTCACGGTATCCATCTTCTGCTTCAGCGCTGCACGTGCTTCTTCAGCAGTTTCGATGGAAAGACCAATTGCTTGTGCTTCTGCAATGCTAACTTGATGAAGAGAGGCAATCCCTTTAGCTAGCGATTCATGAAACTGATCGGGTGGATTCGCTGCATCAATTTCCCACACATAAGCTTTTGCTTCCGAGTCAATTGTACCTGTTGGCACACCGTTTAATGCCCGATAAGCAATGAGTTCATCTGTGCAAATAGTCCATCGTGGGACTTCCACACTCAGAAGAGGGGCAATTAGTTCCAGCGTACGTTTTTCTTTATCCATTGAGGGGAGAACATCCTCTCGCCGAGGGAGACGCAAAATCCAGCGGTCTCCATCAGCGTCCGTTGCTAACACAACTTGAAAATCAAGTCCCGATTCGTTAAATTGCAGTGAATCTTCTTGGATAGTTAAATCATGCTTGTGGGCTAGATCAAGTACTTCTTGCTTGGATTTTGTCTTTTCGATCATGTCTTTTTACCACTATGCATCAAGATGCTAGATGCTGTCGCACAAGGGCTCGGCTCACTAAACGTAAGCGATCTTTGCATTTCGCTAATAGCTTGGATTACTGCCGGGCAGCAGAATTGTTAGACCAATCTCGCTTTTCGAGAGTATACAACTTACATATTTCATTACGGTAGGTTATCTTTCCTGAGTAAATCATTCCTGTTCTCACAAAAGTTTTGGTGAGGCAAAATTTAATGGATCAACTAGACCAATTAATTCTAGCAATGCCAATTCTTCAAATGTATATCGAACCCATTCCTATAAATGTAGACTGCTCAAGGCATTTCATGAAGTAAGTGACGTTAGGCTGTGTAGGTTTTTGAGGTAATTCGGAAAAGGCAGAACGAAAATCTGCCGAAGTGCCAGCATTGAATTGTTTCGTTACATTTTGAGTTGAAGCTTAGTAACATTGTCACACTAGATCCCTGGCTTTTTAAAGAATCTGAACGCCTCAATTCTTGCAATGAACGCAAAACATGAGCCTCTGGGCTATCTTGAGCGCTATAACTGGAGAGTACCATTAGCCCAGAACTGAGTAAGGATACCCCCGCGATGCGATCGAGCCACTTAAGGATAGCGGGATAAAATAGCGATCGTACTGCGCTACCGGAAGGATATCGTCGCAGTCTGAAGCACAACAGCTCACAAATGCTATAAAGCAATAACTTCAAGGACCCATCGTTAAGCCTGCTAAATGTATTTTCAATCTTGGTGGGTACTCGGCACCCTTGACATATACTGTTGAGTTGAGTTAGAGAATATATAAAAGCAAAGTTCTTCTTATCATGAAAGCAGCCGTTACCCTTATCACCACTACCACTCTAACTGCCCATTTAGGAGGGTCGTAAGGCGCCGCGCTGGAATTAGTCTTACTGCTTCAGTTGCCCTCCAGATTCCATCTGGAGGGCAATATTTTTTGGAATTAGAAGGAGTCTTATGTTGCTGACACTGCCGCTCGCAATCAACACTACCACCACTACCATCACGTCAGGAGGGACATGACGGTCAATTGCGTATGCAATTACCCATCCCTCCAAACCTCGCTTGGAGGGTTTTTTATTGTCTGATAACTTACACAACAAGGAGAACCCAAAATGGTGGATCATCGTGAACTGGCAAGGGATATGGACTTATTTCACTTTGAGGAGCATAGTCCGGGAATGGTGTTCTGGCACCCGCAGGGGCTGCAGCTTTTTCGCAGCATTGAAAACTTTATGCGGCAGGTTTATCAGGACCATGGATTTGATGAAGTTCGATCGCCTATTGTGCTCAGTCGATCGCTTTGGGAGCGTTCAGGACATTGGGAAAAATTTCGCAAAGGGATGTTTGTAGTCGGTAGCGAACAAGCAAATGGCAGCAATGAATTGTCTGTCATCAATCCTGACTACGCACTGAAGCCAATGTCCTGTCCTGCTCATATTGCTATCTATCAGTCTCATAAGCGTAGCTATCGGGAGCATCCCATGCGCTTGATGGAGTTTGGTATCTGCCATCGCAATGAGCTGTCGGGTACACTATCGGGCTGTATGCGACTGCGACAGTTTGTTCAAGATGATGCTCATATCTTCTGCCGAGAAGCTGATGTGCAGCAGGAAATTAGCAATTTTCTCAAGATGGTGCAGCAGGTCTATTCTGCTTTTGGCTATAGCCAATTTTCCTTGCAAATTTCCCTGAGACCTGAGCAGCGACTTGGTTCTACTCATCTATGGGATCGCGCTGAATCTCTGTTGATTGAGTCCGTTCAATCTTTAGGACACACTTACCAATTGGCTCCAAATGAAGGAGCATTCTATGGACCAAAACTCGAAATCAGTTTGCAAGATCAACTGGGTCGATCGTGGCAGTGCGGCACATTTCAAATTGATTTCAATCTCCCTCAAGTCTTTGAGCTGGGATTTGTGAATGAACAGGGAGAATTGGAACGTCCCGTCATGTTGCATCAGGCAATTTTAGGATCGCTAGAACGCTGGATTGGCATTTTGCTAGAACACCATAGCGGTATCCTGCCCGTTTGGGCTGCGCCGACTCAGATCGCAATTGCCTCTATTTCTGATAAAGCATCGGCTTGGGCAGAAGCAATTTTCTCGCGGCTTCAGCAGCTAGGAATTAGAGTAGAACTTCATAATCAGGATCGGACAATCAGCAGAAAGATTCGAGAACTCTCTAAACGCCGAGTGCCATTGATGGCGATCGTAGGTGAGCAGGAAGCTATCAGTCAAACGTTGAATCTCCGGCGTTTAGGTGCTGTAGAACAACAGGAAGTTAACCTCGCTCACCTTGAGCAAACATTGGTAGATTTTGCTATGCCGTAGAAAACTTCGTACCCTGGCTGCTGGAGATGCATCATTGTAGATTCCATTTTAGCGGCTCAGCAGCCAGTAGACGTTAAAACTCCCGTGGCAACTGATTCTAATTGTCATTTAACAGTTAATTCCCAGAATTTGACGATAGGCGCTAATCAGATGGGAACCTTGAGTAAAGAGGGTGTCATTTACAATGCTCTTCTTCAGGGAACGTTTGAAGAGTCTTTTTTAGTACCGCTATGTTGTTTGGTCCCCTAAATCCTCCTGCAAGGGAGCTTTGAATCACTCGGTCTTCCTTTTTAAGAGGGGCTAGGGAGATCACAACGCCAAGGTGTAAAAAGGAAATTCTCAAACATTCTTTCAGAGTTCTGATTGTGTTGCTTGAGCGTTGCAATCTGTTGCGCCGAAATACCTGCTTGTACCTCAAAGCAATCAATGAAGTAGTAATCGCCGAAGCAAGAGTTGTTCAAGCCATAGTTCAATCGCCTGGGAGAGGAAGCAATGACCTTGGATAATTTCTATACAAAACTACCCACACTCAGTAGCTTTGTCGATGTTGCTAACTCAGAAAAGTTTGTCTCTGTTCCAGATGAGTGGTACATCATCGTCACTGACATTACTGGTTCAACAGCAGCAATAGAATCAGGGCACTACAAAGATGTCAATCTTTTAGGAGCCTGTTCAATTATTGCTGTACTCAATGTTGCAAATCGTGGCGCTAATAAAATTGAGATTCCCTTCATCTTCGGTGGAGATGGGGCAACGATCCTAATTCCTCCTTCACTATTATCCAAGTCGAGAAAGGCACTGTTGGCAACTCGATTGCTCGCCTCAAAAGAATTTGGTATGGATTTACGGATAGGTATTGTACCTGTAAAAGATGTAATTACAGCTCACTACAATGTTAAAGTTGCAAAAATTAGGGTATCGCAGCACTACAGCCAGGCTGCATTTTGGGGTGGCGGTTTAAGCTTCGCAACTGAACTGGTTAAAGATCCAAGTGCTAATAATTCTTATAGGTTAGACATGATGGATCCCTCTTTATCTGTTGATCTCTCTGGCTTAGAATGCCGTTGGCGAGATATCCGAAGTAGACATGGAGAAACAGTTAGTCTAATCATTCTCGCATCGGTAAATGACACACAAAGTTCTAACACGATCTATAAAGAAGTCATTGAGAAAATCCAGTCAATCTATGGTGATGATGCTAATTACCATCCTGTATTAACCACTAAACTCCGCCTAACCTTTAATAGAAATAACCTGTTGAAGGAGACTAAAGCACGGTCAAAATCAAAAAGTTGGCAAGCTAAATGTCTACATCTATGGCGAATTAAACTTGAGAATGCTTTAGGACTAGTGCTGATGGAGCTTAAAGTAAAATCAGAGCAAGTAGATTGGGGGATCTATAAAAAAATTGTCGCTGATGCCACGGACTATAGAAAGTTTGATGACATGTTGCGTATGGTTATTTCGGGTAACGCAATTCAAAGAGAAATGCTGATCCAATATCTTGAGGATAAGTATAAGAAAGGCAAACTTGTCTACGGATTGCATGTTTCTAATCGGGCGCTCATGACCTGTTTTGTGTTTGACCGCAATGGTCCACAAGTTCATTTTATCGACGGTGCCGATGGCGGCTATACTTTGGCAGCTAAGGAAATGAAGGAAAAAATGCGACGTAAAGCAATCAACTGGCCTACATTTGTCAGAATGGTAGAGCGGCATAGGAAGTTATCTGATTAGACAGAAATTGTCAGAACTGAAATCTCAAGCTACAGCTTTATTCCCAAATTTTTCTTTCTGTACCAAGCGCTCGACTCGCCTGGTCCATTTGCTTCTAAATAACCATTGTATTATAATGTACTACAAAAGTGTTACTGCTCAGCTAGGGAGGCAGCATGACGCAAAAGGAAACTTCTGCCTACAACCTGATTTTGCCCCAGGGTACACAAGTTGTGACCCGGATTGAGGTGAAAACCTCGACCGGAACACTCGTCTGCTTGCGGGGAGCAGTGGGCGCGATCGTCAAAGCTCCAACGGATAACTCCCACACTTACCAGATTCAACTGCCGGATCAGTCAATGGTCAATCTGCGACGGCATGAATTCAGTATCCGCAAACATTACCAGAGTGAGGGGTTACAGGTTTCACAAGCAGTGTTGGCAGATTACAACCTGTACGATGCTGTCATTTATCGCTGTGTTGTCGGTTCTAGAGCGTATGGACTAGACCATGAAGCCTCAGACATTGATCGTCGGGGGATTTATCTACCCCCTGCCCCGTTGCACTGGTCACTCTATGGCATTCCTGAGCAGCTAGAAAACGCGGTAACCCAGGAATGCTACTGGGAACTCCAAAAGTTTTTGATTCTAGCGTTGAAGGCAAATCCGAACGTGCTGGAATGTCTTTATACGCCTTTGGTTGAAGTTGCCACACCGATCGCAACTGAACTGTTGCAGCTCCGAGAAATCTTCCTGTCGCAATTGGTTTACCAAACTTACAACAGCTATGTGCTGTCGCAATTCAAGAAGATGGAGCAGGACCTCCGCACAAAAGGCGAGATTCGCTGGAAGCACGCGATGCACTTGATTCGTCTCTTGCTATCCGGGATTACCGTGCTCAAGGAGGGATTCGTGCCCGTACAGGTTGAGGACTATCGATCGCAGCTTTTGGCAATCCGGCATCAGGAGATGTCTTGGGACGCGGTCAATGCTTGGCGACTCGACCTACACCAGACGTTCGATCGTGCCTTCGCCCAGACCAAGCTGCCCGAACGTCCCAACTACGAACAGGCAAATGCTTTTCTGATTCAAGCTCGTCGCAGTATGGCTGCTGTTGAACCATGAATACTATCGCAATCCCACTGCTCACCGCTGTCACTCAACAGCCTTACCCGCTACTGTTTGCCACAATTAGCGGGGCGCACCTCTACGGCTTTCCCTCTCCTGACTCCGACTATGACCTGCGCGGCGTTCACATCCTGCCGCTAAAAGAAGTGATTGGACTGGATTCAGGACGGGAAACAATCGAAGTGTCGCAGCTTCAGGACGGTTTGCAGCTGGATCTCGTCACCCATGACCTCAAGAAGTTTTGCGGGCTGCTGCTGAAGCGCAATGGTTATGTTCTGGAACAGCTTTACTCGCCGCATATTGTTTATGCGACACCTGAGCAGGAGGAATTGAAGGCGATCGCTAAAGGCTGCATCACGCGCTATCACAGCCATCACTACCTCGGTTTTGCTCAAACGCAATGGCGGCTATTTGAGAAGGAAAATCCGCATCGGGTTAAACCATTGCTTTATTTGTATCGCGTTCTGCTGACGGGTATTCATTTAATGCAGACGGGAGAAATTGAGGCGAATCTAATTCTTCTGAACAAGGAGTTTCAGCTGCCCTACATTGCTGATCTGGTCGCTCAAAAGTTGAGCGGCACTAAAAAAGCAGTTCGCAGCCAAACTGATTTAGCCTTTCATCAGCAGGAATATCAGCGTCTGGTACAAACTTTGGAAGCCGCGAGCGATCGCAGCTATTTGCCGGAGACTCCCTCGGTGAAAGCAGCGTTGAATGATTTAATCACACGTATACGCATGGCATCTCGATGAAATTAACTATTTTCGAACTCTCTTTAGTGGTGCTAATGAGAGCCTTGGTTGTGCTTTGGTGATTATGCGCTAAAGAAGTGTAGGATAAGTAACAAAATCTGTCCAAGACCAAGGACCATCCATTAGTCCAGTTCGACAAGCCGTTTTGCCCTCGCTACTGGCAACCGATGCCCCAATGAACTCGTTCGTATGTTTGCCTACTCGGGCACTGAGAATCAAACCAGTGTCTTTAGCAGGACTGATGCCAATTCAACAGTCTTCTGCTTCTAACTCGTTGTCATGGCAGTGTTTCTGCTTCTTTCAACAGGCAAGTTGAACGTTGATATCACAAGACATGGCATATATTTCTAAAGATGTAAAATGGCACATTGCAGAACTTGTAATGGAGTGCCGAATTGAGGGAGAGCCACGCAATGTTGTTCACGTCAACATCGTGCTTGTTCGTGCCGATTCACCTGAGTTTAGATGCGATCGAAGCACTTCTTGGCGAGGACTTCTTTGCCCAAGCTGTTGAGTGTTGCATCAATTTGGATGAAGGTTGGGGCTTGGCAGAGGAAGTTCTAAGAATCCTCAGACCCTGACTGCCCGACATATCTTAATCTTTCGAGAGCAACGCTGTTGAAAGCAAGAGTTGTCGTCCTTTATGCACAACGTCCTGAAGCCAACGCAACCCGATTTTGAGTAGCTAATGCCAGCAGAATGCTTCGAGATTTGCTATTTCTGCCCGGTTTGAAATGCCAATCAATACTTACCGACAACAATCGGTAGCTCATCTCCCATGGTTTGCAACCGTTTAGAAAAAATATCTAAAATCTCCTGAAGAACTTGATCAGTTTGTTGAACAGGAGCATAAACAATCTGTGGGGCAAGAACATCAAAACCGGTGAACTGGAGGATACCGCGCTGGATAGGGCGAAGGATAGCCTGGATATCGCCATTAAAACCATCCTCAAGATAATGCTCTTTTGCTCCACCTACAGTCAACGAAAGCATCGCCTTCTTGCCTTGAAATCGGCCTGTTTCATATATATACCCGCTACCGTACACCCGCCCCATTGCGAAAACGCGATCGACCCAACCTTTCAAAATAGCGGGTACATTGAACCACCACAGAGGAAACTGCCAGATCATCAAATCACACCATTCCAGTTTTTGAAGTTCGGCTTCAAGTTCTGGAATAAAACCTTCAATCTCTGTCGCATACATTTCTTCGATCTGTTGTTTGAAATAGTCAGGATCTTTTATAGAGGTGAAGTTGCGGCGATCGGATACGGGATCAAACCTCATAGCATAAAGATCTGAGTACTGTACATCATGTCCAAATTCTCTAAACGTATCGATCGCTCTTTGAAACAATGCCCCATTAAAACTTTTGAGCTCTGGATGAGCAAAAACAATTAAAACCTTCATGATGCTTTTCCTGTCTCTATCAAAGTAATGCTCAGCATGAAGACGCTGTGTCAACAGCTTGTGCCTACAAACAAAAACTGAAGTTTCTCACAGTAGCTTCTGCTAAGCTTTTATAGGCTGTTATCCTGATCATAGGCAGGTATTAACTGCCTGTACAGAACCTACTTTTTGGTAAGTACCTTTCGTGGAGCAGAATCAGACAACGATGGATACCCAGAGAGCGTTATGCAAGTGTCCGATCGATGCTGCTGTTCAAGCCATCAGCGGTAAATGGAAAATCATAATTTTGTGGAAGCTCCAGGAAAAGCCAATGCGCTTTGGTGAGTTAAAGCGGGCTGTTTCAGAGATCACCGAGAAAATGCTAATTCAGCAATTGCGTGAACTGGAGCAGCATGAAATCATCTATCGGCAAGACTTCCAGGAAATGCCGCTCAGGGTTGAATATTCTCTAACTCCTCAGGGGCGGAAACTCACACCTGTGTTTGATGCACTTTGGCAATGGGGAGAGGAGCATATCCGTCATCAGCGTCAGGAGAAACTAACTCAGCTCAGTTGATGTTGCTCTGAATCGTTGCAATGGATTTTAGGTTAGGGTACAGGTAATGTTTAAGCGGCAGAGTTTTCAACCCAATTTAGCGATCGCCTCGTCTTCTGCAAATTAAAGTGGTCTTTGCTAAAACCGGTTGCGTCGCAAAAACAGGTGGGTGGTAAGGTGGGAAAGCTTAAACCCTTGCAGTTGGCTTTTCCATGTCTACTTCCTTTCGGTTTAACTGGCGGCACTTTCTGCCAGAGATCCTCTTCAATGTGCGGCAGTATTGCCCTTCGGCTTCGCTAGTTCCCCGCAACAGTAAACCCGCCTACTCTTCGAGAACGGCTCCGCTGAACAGGACTGGACTTACCGCTACTCGTTGAGCATCGGGGTTTGAAGAAGATGATGGCTGAGCGAGGTGTTTATGTGGCTCATTCTACGAATCGATCGCTGCGTTCTGAAGTACACGCCGGAGTTGAATAAACGAATTCAACCTCATTCACGAATTGCACCTCTTAGTTTTCAGGTGCTCCTGCATTCTGAGGCAGGGCTTCTCTAACTACCTTTCCTTTGCATCTAGATTAAGTTGATAGAGTCGCTTTGATTATACTTCCCATATCTAAAAATTTTGTGCCGTCAATTCTCAATTGAGCTATCGCTCTAATTAATCGATTATTTGTTTCTTGCGCTTTTTTAATACATTCTACAGAAAATTTTATTCACCTTTTTATCTCTCATTAAGAGCTAAATAACCTGAAATTCTGCCGCTAAAGTGTACCTTTAGAGAGGGGTTTGTTCATCCTCGCTGAAGTACGGTGAGGTATAACTTACATGCGATAACCAAATCCTGGCTATAGGAAAACCGAGCTACAGAGAGACGGAGCTTAAAGATGAATGTAGAAGAATTGAAACAAAGATACGCCGCTGGAGAGCGAGATTTTAGTGTTGTTGACCTAAGAGGCGCTGCACTTGAAGGCATCGATCTTAGTAGTGCAGTTCTACATGGGGCAATGCTAGACGGAGCAAACCTGCAGCGAGCAAATCTGAACCAAGTGGATTTAAGTGGAGCCACCCTCAAAGGTGCAGATCTAACCCAAGCAAATTTGCAGGGTGCCAATCTAAGTGATGCAGTTCTTGATGAGGCAATTTTAGAAGGAGCCATTCTCGATCACTCCATTCTGAATCAGGCAGATTTAAAGGCAGCAGACTTGGAAAAAGCAGACCTGAGTGAGGCAGACTTGAGTGAAGCAGACCTGACAGGAGCAAATTTGGCAAAAGCAAATTTGGCAGAAGCAGATCTGAGTGGGGCGAATTTGGAAGCAGCAGATCTTCATGAAGCAAACCTGCGCTAGGCAAGTATCAGAGGAAGCTCATCTATTATGGCGTTAATAGATGAGCTGTAAATTAAGAATTTTGACATGGATGAAGCGGCATTAATCGGTGCATCAAAACCGATCGTTAGATTATGATCCACATACATCCGTTCAAAGTTTAGATATCGCTATTGAGGAAACCTTGCCTTGCTTACGGTATTGGTTAGGAGGCTGTCCCATTTGGCGTTTAAATGCTTTGCTGAAAGCAGTCTCAGAATCATAGCCTACTCGTTCGGCAATCTCTGCCACATTCAAGTTACCCGATCGCAATAGCTCGACTGCTCGGTACATCCGCCAACGAGTGATATATTGCAACGGTGCTTCCCCCATCAACCATTTGAATCGTGCTGCAAAGCCAGAGCGAGACATGCTCACTTGCTTTGCCAAACTCTCCACCGTCCAATCTGTCCCAGGGTGTTGATGAATCAACGCCAGAGCAGTGCTGAGCTGTGGATCGACCAGTGCCCGTAGCCAACCACCATCGTCTTGCTGCTTCAAAGTGGTAAGGTATGCTCGCACCGCCTGAATGAACAGAACATTGGACAGGTAGGTGATCATCATTTCGGCACCCGGACGATTGGATGCTGTTTCACAAGCAATAAACTGTAGCGTCGAATCCAACCACTCCACTGCCTGCCCTTCTTCCCCTTTAATCAATACTAAAGGCGGCAGAGCAGCTAGCAGAGGATTAATCTCGTGGTTCTCAAAACTGGCTTTGCCACATAAAACCGTGGTGACTGTTCCACCTCCACCATAGTTCAGCGTCAATTGTCCCTGACAGGGACGATCGGCTAATAACGCTCTTAGCATCACCGTAGGACTATCAGGGCGATCGCGCAGGGTATGAGCAACGCCCCTCGGCAGCACCACTAAATCACCCCCAACTAGTGGAATTTGGGCATCTACCCCTTCCACTTCAAGCCAGCAGTTGCCTCGCATCACCACATGAAATGAGGCATCTATCATCGACTCAATCTGGACTCCCCAAGGTGCTGAGAATTGAGAGCGACAATGCACCGTGCTATGGAGCTTGACGGATTTAAGGATCTCACTGAGTGCATCCATCTGAACAGGTCAAAAAAGTTTAGACGATTGAATAGGAAAACTGGATCTTTTACTATTCTATGTCCAATAACTCAGATTTATAACTAGAAACAGGTTGAGTTTTTGGAGTAATCGCTATGACGATCGCCATTGCCGGAGCTACCGGAAACACAGGTGGGCGGATTGCCCAATTGTTGATTGAAGCCGGAGCAGAAGTCACTGTTTTAGTCAGAAATCCTGAAAAGTTGCATCCTGTTGTTCGCCAGAATGCTGCTGTGCGGCAGGGTTTGCTTGAGGATATCCAATTTGTGTCACAAGCAACGCAAGGCGCAGAAGCGCTGTATTGGATTGTGCCTTACAACTTTGGTGCTTCAGATTTTCGAGTGTATCAGCATCAGGTAGGAGATGCTGCCGCTGCTGCCGTTCAAGCCAATCACATTCCCTATGTGGTCAACCTTTCTAGTAATGGCGCTCATTCATCTGGCGGTATGGGTCCGATATCTGGGTTATACGGAGTTGAGCAGCGGTTGAATGCAGTAGCATCCAACGTTGTTCATTTACGACCAGGCTTCTTCATGGAGAATTATCTGATGCAGCTTGAGGTCATTCAAACTGCAAATAGTATATTCTTGCCGATCGCAGGCGATCGCCGTCTCGCCATGATTGCCACTCAAGATATTGCTGATGTTGCCGCAAAACTGCTGTTGCAGCAGGATTGGCATGGGCAATCTGTACTAGGACTGCACGGCCCAGCAGATTTAAGCTTTGATGAAGCAGCGGCGATTTTGAGTCAAGTGTTAGGACGTTCAATCAACCATATTCAAACCACGTCTGACCAATTTCGGCAGGGTTTGCTACAGATAGGCGCGAGTGAAAACGTGGCAGATGATTATGTAGAAATGTGGCGCGGACTGGGCAATCCTGAGTATACTCCCGCCGAGTCTCGCACCTCAGCAACAACGACACCCACTTCGTTTTCGCAGTTCGTGCAAGAGAAAATTCTGTCACTGCTGGGAAAAGTAACGCTGACATAAAACTGAATTTAGTGGTCTCTAACTGATCTTGGTCTTGGTCTTGATCTTGATTGCGATCGCCTCAGTGTGCAGCTTAGCATCCACCTTCCCCGATTTTTAGCCCGTCTCCTCCTATAAATTGGCGCCAATTTATCTCTAACCCAGTGATTCTTCCGCTTCTTGCATTTCTGCAGCTAATTGGCGAACGGTTTCCAGCGTATCGATTTCCTCCGGTGGTTTGTCGGAGCGGATGCGAAGAATGCGGGGAAACCGGAGCGCATAGCCACTTTTATGCCGCTTTGAAGCTTGCACGCGATCGAAGGTCACCTCCAGCACAATTTTCGGCTCTACCGTTCGGACTCTACCATGCGCAAACTCTTGCAGTGTATGAGCTTTCAGCCAGTCAGAAAGTTCTTGCACTTCAGCATCCGTCAGCCCGGAATAGGCTTTACCTATATTGAGCAGAGTTGGATCAGCCTCACTAGCACGTACGGCAAAGGTGTAGTCTGACAGAAAACGGCTGCGTTTCCCAGTTCCCACTTCGGCAGCAGTAATGACCACATCCAAAGTGGCGATCGCTCGTTTTACCTTCAGCCAGTCTTTCCCCCGCTTACCTGGTTTATAGGTAGACTGCAAGTGTTTAATCATCAATCCTTCATTGCCGCGATCGCGGGCTGCCTGAAACTCCTGATCCAGAGCTGCCACATCTGAGAATTGCTGCGAGACTGCCCGCCGCAGCACAGGAGATTCTAGACTGAGGGATTCCAGTATCGCTTGCCGCACCTCGTAGGGTTCTTCGATCAACACTTGCCCATCGCGGTACAAGATGTCATAGGCGATGAATGCTACAGGTACTGATCGCAGCAGGTCTTCTGTCAATGTTTTTCGCCCCAGCCGCTTCTGTAGCGCTTGAAAGGGCAGGATGCGTTCATCCCGAAACGGCACAATTTCGCCATCCAAAATCAGCCCAGCGCTAGCACCCATGCCAAATGCGCTTGGCTTCATCGATGCCAGCGGCTGCACCAGATCGGGAAAGGTGGGAGTAATTTCATCCAGCGTGCGGGAGAACAGAGCAACCCGAATGCCCGCAAATGTGACCCCATGCAGCAATAGAGGGTTATCTGAACGAGTGGGAGCAACGTGAGCCTGAGCGCGAATGCCATCGTACTTGTCCTCCACTGCAAACCCTGCGGGCATCCGTCGCGTTATTTCAGCGAAATCATCGACTGGGCTAGCAAGCATGAATTTGATCGGATGAAACAGCCGCATTTGCGCGGTATCTAACTGATTGTGCCGCGATAGCACTGCCGTTTCCCCAATATCTCCCAGGAGCATGTTTGTCCACTGGATCCGTGACACCTCCTGCTGGGCTAAACGGGCAATCGCATCCTCCACTGCACCTTCGCGCAGCCCGATCCGCAAATCTCCTGCCATTAATTTAATTAGGTATTTCGCTTCCAGAGGGGTTGCCTGCTGCAGTAGATGAACAATCCCCTCTACCTTGCGTTTATTGCCACGTGTTTCGACTAGGGATGCAAACGTTTCGCCAACCTTTGACAAAGTCAATGTTGGGGCAGCTGAATCTGGTAAAACATCCCCTGCCACATCTCCCAGATCCCCCCGTTTCACCAGTTCTGCTTGCAGCATATTAGGTGCTGCTTTGCTCACCGTGGCAAGTGCGCTCATCAGCGCTGAACCGCCTACCTGCAGGACTCGCTGATCAAATTGGGGAAAGGGAGAACCCGCAAAATAACGAGCCGCCAGACGCAAATCATCATCTGATAGGGCAGCAAGGTAGTCTCCCAGAATAGCGGCTTTTGTAAGCCGCTTGGGAGTTGCGGCAATCTGTTCGGCAGCGATCGCAAACCGTTGGAAGGCATTGACTGCCAGAGAAGGCGTATCAGGACTGGTGGCGGTTGAGTCAGGCATCAACAAGTAACGATGAGTGATTTTATTCAACCGCAATTTTTACTCGTTTTCCTCTCTCAAGGGCAGGATATCAGAATGGTTCCGGAGATACAGGCTAACAATATGGGTTTATCTTTTTCAATCGTCTTCGATAGATTTAATTCTCTCGGTAAGCTTTTGGGGTCATGCCTGTCAGCTGCCGAAACTGCTTACTCAGATGGCTATGATTATTGAATCCGCACAGAAGGGCAATGTCCATAATTGATTGATCGCTTTGTTTCAGCAACTGCTTTGCCCGTTCTATGCGCTGCTGTAGCAGATATTGATAGGGAGTCATGCCTATTGATTGTTTGAATCGGTGGCTGAAGTGAGATTGGCTGATTCTCAATTCTGCAGCAAGGTCGGTCAATTTGATATCTTGATGAAGATATTCATTGATATACTCTACAACTTGCAGAAGTTGACGCTGAGATAAGCCACTTTCGTAAACGATAAACCGAGATTTGGGTGCAGTATATTGCCTGAGCAGATGCACTGCCAGTACGTTAGCGAGCGACTCAATATAGAGTTTTCCGCCTAAGTTATCTTGTCTAAGTTCAGCTAGCAGCATCATGCCAATTGCCTCAAGCTGTGGGTCACGAGTCTGAAATTCGAGGCGCAATTCTAGCCGATCGGGATCGGTAGCGATCGTCTCTCTAGCCACGCTTTGAATAAACCGCGACGCAATCCGAATCTGCATACAATGGTCGTCACTGTCCCAACGGGCAAAAAACGGGGTCTTGGCAGGCGTTACTGAAACATCTCCTTTGGCGTGTAATCCTACATAGGTTCTGCCCCCTTTAATTTGCAGCAGCCGAACAGGGCGGGGAGCCAAAGACAGACAAATGGCGTGTTCTTCGCTGAAATGACTTCTTTCTTCTCCCGCAGGCTGCTGAAATTGCTCAACCAGAATATTTTCCCAACCCTGAGCTTGGCTCGACAAGATTGGCAGGTGGGCGGTTTCAACTGGATGGGTGGCGATCGTCTTCATCATGCAAACCCAATTCGTCTGATTCTGATTGTATTCACTTCCAGGTAGTTTCTACCAAACAACCTGAAAACTGATTGCAGGATTTTGATAGTTGAGCAGGATTTTGATAGTTGAGCATGAGTCATTCACCTAAGCTAAAACAGTAACCGGACAGGAGAAACTATGGCACATCTATTGCACATTGATGCAAGTCCGCGTGGTGAACGTTCCCATTCTCGTCGTATGACCCGTGAGTTTGTTGAACAGTGGAAACAGCAACATCCCAACGATACGATCGCTTATCGAGATGTTGGGCGCGATCCTATTCCTCATGTTGATGAACCCTGGATTGCGGCTGCTTTTTCGCCATCAGAACAACATACACCGCAGCTTCAAGAAGCGATTCGCCTCAGTGAGCAGCTAGTCGATGAATTTTTAGCGGCTGATATCTACGTTGTTGGTGTTCCCATGTATAATTTCAGCGTTCCCAGCGGATTCAAGGCTTATATTGACCAGATTGTTCGAATTGGGCGAACAGTTGCATTTGAACCTGATGATGCTGCAAACGCTTACAAGCCTTTAGTACTGGGTAAGAAAATGTTTGTCATCGAAGCACGGGGTGATTCTGGCTTTCAACCTGGTGGGCGCTACGAAAAAATGAATCACCACGATCCCTACTTGGTAACTATTTTTGGATTTATGGGCATTACGGATATCACCTTTATTCATGTGGAAAACGATGAGTATGGTGGGCAAAAATTAGCTGAGTCCATTGCAGATGCTCGTGCCAAAATTGTTGAGCTAGCCGTTGGATAGTGAGTACTAGAGGTCGCGGTAGATTTGAGGACATTCCAACAGGTTACGTAGCGATGGATCGAACAAAGTCATCAAAGTTATGACATGGCTGCAAACCTTTCAAAGTTATGACATGGCTGCAAACCTTTCAATTAGAAGCGATAACCAGTATTATCAGCCGAATCTTCCGGCTGATTTTCCGTTCCGATAGATTTTTACCGCTGGTAACTGCGCGGTAAAATATTGGTAAATGAGCCATACATAGCGATCGTTTGCAATTCACTGTTTATGAGGAGAAAACCCTGAAATTCGAGCTTTTTATGTAACTGCAGCTACTTTTTAGGGTCTTTGCTGGCGCTTACAATACAGCGGCTTAGCTTTAAGCAAAGTTGTGGAAGCTTAGGAAGCGATCGCAAAAATATGGCACAGCAAGAAGAAATTGGTACTTCGCAGCAAGCTGAATTACCTGAAGCTCAAGGTTTTCCAGAGCTATCGGCAACGGGTTCAGAACTGATCTATAAGCTATATGATAAACCGCCGTTGGTTGAGTCCATCTTTGTTGCTGTGCAGCACGTTTTGGCAGCGTTCGTTGGTATTGTGACACCACCGTTGATCATTAGCACCAGCCTAGGACTTGATGCCGCTAACACAAGCTTTGTTATCAGTATGTCGCTGTTTGCCTCTGGCATCTGCACTTTTATTCAGTGCAAAACCTTTGGTCCTGTAGGATCGGGCTTGCTCAGCTTACAGGGCACTAGCTTTGCATTTCTTGGTGCCATCTTGGGCGTGGCAAGCACTGGTATTCAAGCCGGAAGGACACCAGAGCAGGCACTGGCGCTAATTTTTGGCGTTTGCTTTTTTGGTGCGTTTGCCAATGTGATTCTGAGCCGGTTTTTGCATCTGCTAAGCAAAATCGTCACGCCGATTGTATCAGGGACTTTGGTAATGCTGATTGGGCTGAGTCTGCTCAAAACGGGCGTTACTAGTATGGGCGGCGGCACGGCAGCATTACAGAACAATACGTTTGCGAATGCCCAGAACATTGCGCTGGGTGGTGGCGTGTTTTTGATCGTGATTGTTTTGACGCTAGCTAAGAATCAATATATCCGAATGGGGGCGATCGCCATTGGCTTGCTCGTTGGCTATATCGTTTCTGCATTCATGGGCATGGTAAATTTCAATATTTTCAATGATCTTCCACTTATTAGCGTACCTGTTCCATTCCGCTATGGCATGAGTTTTGATTTCAGTGCCCTGATTCCATTTTTGATTCTCTACCCGCTAACTGCCATTGAATCGGTAGGCGACATGACTGCCACTTCTGTTGTTTCTAAAGAACCCATTTCAGGTTCCGTTTACATCCGTCGGATTAAAGCTGGAGTGCTAGCGGACGGGTTAAATTCTTCTTTAGCAGCATTACTCAATACCTTTCCCATCACCACATTTAGCCAGAACACAGGTGTCATCCAAATGACGGGTGTAGGCAGCCGCTATGTTGGGTTCTTTGTCTCAGGTATTCTGGTGCTATTGGGGCTATTGCCTATTGTTAGCGGCGTCTTCCAGTCTATTCCTCAGCCTGTTTTAGGCGGAGCAACTACTGTCATGTTTGGTTCGATCGCAGTTGCTGGAGTCAGGATTGTCGCGTCTGAGAATCTAGATCGTCGTGCCACAATTATCATTGCAGGTTCGCTAGCGTTGGGATTAGGGGTTGTGTTTGTACCAGAGCTATTTAATAACCAGCCCGCCATTATTAGAAATATGTTTGCCTCTGCAACTTCGACAGGCGGTTTAGCGGCAATTCTGCTCAGTTGGTTGTTGCCTCAGTCTCCAACATCTGCTAGTTCAATAGTGGCATCGGATGGAGAAATTGCAGATCTCTAGAAAAGTTGCGGGCGACTCAAACAACTTCTCGGACACCTACTAGGCAGCCGTTGAATTAAAAAATAGTCACATTCTCAACTATCAAGCTGACTGTAATCAAACTGATGGCAGCTTGATTTAAGGAATGTCAATTTTGTGTATCTCAAGTCAGGCGATCTGGTAGATATTTCGGAGCACCTACTCTAGCTCATTCCCCATTTGCTCATTTGCTCCTGATGCCGGTGTTGCTTAACAGGGGGATGATTTTTAAGTGAGAGGGGCGCTCCGCGCCCCTCTCA
>NZ_JACXWX010000040.1 GCF_014764505.1 Phormidium tenue FACHB-886 | reverse complement strand
CACGACGAGGAGCAGGCGTTTGAGGAGTTGGATGAGTTAGTGCGGGGGTGGGCGAACCGCCACCATTCTACTGATGGCACTCCCTTTGTCCTGCAGATGGTCTTGGGGCTACAGGGTAAAGTTGAATAGCGTAGCTTCAAAGCAAAATCGGTTATTTGGAATGCTTTAAAGCATTCCAAATAACCGATTTTGCTTTAGCCTGGCTGAATTAGAAGCTGCGATCGCACAAGTTTCAACCAAGAGACATATCCGAAGGCGGGTAATTGCAGATATTTGATCAGAGCATTGATCTCATCTATTCAAAGATTGACCAACAAGGGGCTTAAGCCCTTGCCCCTATCGATCGATCGACTGCTATAAATATGCTGCTATAAACACCGCAAAAAGGACTGGTTGAAGATGCAATTCTTTTATTCAACGCAAGCTCAATCCAGAAGCTGTTTGAGGAGCAACACCCAACGCTATTCTTCAAAAAGCTCGCTGTCGATAGACCCAGAATTGGGCTTTCACTCCTCTGTTTGTTTAACCAGACGGGACGCCAGTTTGAGGCGACCGCAAGGAAATAGAGGAACCACGCATATTTCGCTCAAGTGCCCTACTTCGCTGCCTATTGAGCAGGTTCAGTTTGATCTGCTAATTCAACGTAGGTGCGAGTACGCGATCGAAGTTCTTCAAATTTGAAGGATTCAGTGCTAGTAGTGTGGAAAAATAGGGCGATTGCTGCTGATACTACTACTGCTGTTAGGAAGCTAACAAGTAAATCACCTCCAAACGGAATCTCTAGCCAAGCAGTGAAATCTGGCTTTGGAAAAAATAGTGAACCTGTACCAATACCAGTAATTGCACTCCAAAAGGCAGCATTTCCAGTGAATCGCTTGGAGTAAAAGCCAAACAAGACCGGGAAGAATGCACCTGCACAGACGAGATCTGCCAGCAGGAATAAATAAAGCACATCGTAACCTTGAGCGGCGATTAAAATTGCTGGAATTCCAATTGCCACAGTTAGCACCCGCGAAGTTCGCAGTAAACGGCTCGACTGCATGCGTGGAAACAACCGAATCAAGTCGATTGTAAAAACACTGGCAATTCCATTCAGTAACGCTGCTAGCGTACTCATGACCAGCGCCAGTGACAGCACCAGCACCAGCAATGTGAACCAGAGAGGCAACGATAATTCTTGAAGCAGGGAGAAGAAGGCGCGATCGTCGCTGAAGCCAAAATGCATCGCCAAAAGACCGAGCGAACCAGCAATCAGAATGATCGGCGGAATCACCAGCGCCGAACCCAAAAACGATCGTTGGACGGTCTTATCTGTACGGCAGGCATAAATTCGCTGCCAGTTGCTTTGGTTAAACATCTCTGCTGCCACGATCGCAATCATCAGCGTTAGCCCAAACTTGATTCCGTCTATATAGCCTAGATTCAGCAGTTCGGGGGTTTTGAGCTGCACAGGCTGCAAAGCAGTTTGCCACCCGCCCAGCGCCAGCAGCGCTACCCCAAAGCAAACCAGCAAGAGCGGCACGATTACCGCAAACTGAATCGCATCGGTGAAAATCGTAGCGCTCAGTCCGCCGTAGGTTGTGTAGATAAACGTGGCGGTGATGACAACCAATGCTGTCCAGATTAGCGGCACGTTTGCCATAATTTCTACGGCTTTGGCGATCGCTGTCAGCTCTGCTGCTAAGTAAACAAACATGTAAAAAACAATGATTGCCAACGTTAGTAAATACATCACATTACCAAAGCGGTACAGCACAAATTCATTTAAGGAATGTCCGTTTGGCATGAGCTGGCGCAGACGTGTCCCTGCTTTGGTGAATACCAGCATAGGCGCAGCCGAGCCTAGCGCATAGCCTACAACGCCAGCAATGCCGCTCGTTGCACCCACCTGCGGCGGACTAAACAAAATCCAGATGCCCATTGCCGATGCTACAACCGTTGCCAGCGACATCCCTGTGCCAAAACGATTGCGGCTCACCACAAATTCTTCAATGTTCATCGTTTGCTTGCTAGCATGGAGCAGCCCTAGCAGCGCAAACAAGCCTGCCGTCACCAGCGTGACTAGCAAGGCGATCGTTCCGGTAGACATAGTGTCGAACCCCTCCAATCGAGTGTTGTATGCTAGAGGTTGTTCAAAGGGTGATCGAGCAACAGAGCTGACAAATCAGCGCAGACAAGGGGTGCACCAATTCCAACTTCTTTTGCTTTTTGCGGTTGAGGGCAAAAAGCGATCGCTCGTCGTCGTGAAGACCACAATCAACGCTTCCCTTCGCTGGTATTACCCAGACTCAGGTTCCGAGGGTGTAATCTCAGCCTGGACTATTGCACAGGCACCCCTAGCTTTAGGCAATCGATTGTACCACTAAAACCATTTTGCAAAGTGGTAAGATTCATCATGCTTTATTTTTTCAACAAGAGAATTATCCCCCAGTTAAGCCTTTCCCAGAGATGGTCGCGGAATTGTGCCTCTGCGATCGCCCTTGGTTTAGCCGTTTCGCTTGTGCCTGCGGTCAGTCCACCTTTGCTTGCCCAAGCCGTTAACCCTGTTGATCAACTGCCGAAGCAAGACCAAGCCACTCTACGAGAGGGAAAAGTTGTGCTGGAAGGTGAGGGCGGAGAGTATACGGGGCGAATCCTTGTGACGGCACCAGTTGACACTACTTGGAACGTATTGACCGATTACGGTAACTTCAAGGACTTTTTGCCCAATATTGTTTCTACTCAGATCCTCACAAACCAAGGCAGCGAGAAGGTCTATGAGCAGATTAATGTTACTCAGATCTTGGTCTTTAGCCACAGGAGCCGCGTTGTGATTGCAGCCTCAGAAAGCTATCCCTCGCAGATCGCCTTTCGTCTGGTTGAAGGAGAGATCAAGTCTTTGCAGGGAACTTGGACATTGGAACCCGTTGCACCTAACCAGGTTCTAATTACGAATCGTGTAACCGTTGATCCAGGATCGGCAGCCGACCGTGGTATTTTCTTCAATATTTATAAAAGTACAATGAGGGACACGATCGTCGCCCTAAAACGAGAAATAGAACGACGCGCAACCGACCAATAATCCTGAATGCATGATCACAGCCGATCGTCTTGCCACTGCTGCGCAACCTGCTGCACCACCTCCAGAAACCGCTGCGCGGTGGCTGAGGTATCTTGAGTGCGCCAAGCAAGCGCAATTGCTGCCTGCGGTGTGGATTCAAGGAGGGACTTGTAGACAACGCCCGTCCGCTGCAGATTTTGCAGCGACACGGGGACGATCGCAATCCCAATCTCGGCAGCAACCAGGCTGACGATCGTTTGCATCTGAATAGCTTCCTGCACCACGTTGGGGCTAAACTTTGCCTGCTGACACAGGCTAATGATTTGGTCATACAGCCCTGGAGCCAGCGGGCGCGGAAACAAGATAAATGCCTCGCTTGCCAATGCCGCCAGCGAAACCTGCGGCTGGTTCACTAGCGGATGGGCGATCGGCAACGCCACCACTAGCGGCTCTTGGAAGATCGTCATCAGCCGAAACTGCTCATCCTCCACAGGCGGGCGCACAAAGCCCAAATCAATGCGCCCATCTTGCATCCACTGCAGCTGCTGGTCGGTTGTGAGTTCGTGCAGCTCCAGCCGCACCTGCGGCAATGTCGCGCGGAAGGTTTGCAGAATCGGCGGCAAGACGCTGTATGCCGCAGAGCTAACGAAGCCGATCGCCAGCTGCCCTAGCTCACCCCGGCTCGCCTGCTGTCCCGTCCGAACTGCCTGATCCAACTGCCGCAGTATCTTTTGGCAGTCCGCCAAAAATACCTGACCTGCTTCAGTTAGCTGCACCGATCGCTTGGTGCGGTGAAATAGCTGAAATCCTAACTCTGCCTCGAGCTGCCGAATTTGCTGACTCAGCGGCGGCTGTGCCATATGCAGGCGATCGGCAGCTCGTCCAAAGTGTAGCTCTTCTGCCACGGTGATGAAATAGCGGAGGTGTCGCAGCTCGATCATGATGCTGTGAGTAAAAAGTGTCAAAGTATTAGGTGTGAGTAACCCTTACTGTGACAGGTTTCTATGATTTCCCTCTACACCTTTACCACTCCCAACGGGCGCAAAGCTTCCGTAATGTTAGAAGAGGTTGGCTTGCCCTATACTGTGCAGGTGATCGACATCCGCAAAGGCGACCAGCATACCCCCGCCTATGAAGCAATCAACCCTAATGGCAAGATTCCGGCGATCGTTGATTCCGATACAGGGATGACGATCTTCGAATCTGGGGCAATTCTGATTTACCTGGCAGAGAAAACCGGAAAACTTTTACCAACAGAGCCGCCGCAGCGCTTTCAGGTGTTGGAATGGCTGATGTGGCAGATGGGCGGGGTGGGTCCCATGTTTGGACAGCTCAATCATTTTCGTAAATTTGCCCCAGAGCAGATTCCCTATGCGATCAACCGCTATGAGCAAGAAACTCTGCGGCTCTACAGCGTTTTAGACAAGCAGCTCCAGGACAAAGACTATATCTGCGGTGACTATTCGATCGCAGATGTTGCTACCTATCCCTGGGTTTCTATTTACGAATTCCAGGGCTTAACCCTCGACAACCACCCCAACCTGAAACGCTGGGTAGAAACAGTGGCTCAACGTCCGGCAGTGCAGAAAGGGATGCAGGTGCCGTAGCTTGATTAGCGGGGCTGAAAAAGAGCAAATTTAGTGCGCTGCGGCTGCTCCCCCGCCTTTCACCTTCTTAAAGAACAGCACTGCAATTCCGCTTAGTAACAGCGCTAGCCCAATGAAGTAAAAGCAGTCGTTAAATGCCATCACAAAGGCTTCTCGCCGCACTATATTATCCAGGGTGGCGAGTGCCTGATCTTTTGCTGTCGTCAGGTCAATGCCTCTGCTGACAAAGACTTGGGTCAGGTCATTAAGGCGCTGCTGCGTTGCCGGATCGTAGATTGAGACAGATTCTCCAATGCGGTTGGAGTGAAACTGCTCGCGGTTTTTTAGCAGCGTTGCCAGCACTGCAATTCCAAACGAGCCGCCTAAATTTCGCATCATGTTGAATAGCCCTGAAGCTGAACCTGCCAACGCAGGCGCAAGTCCGGCAGTCGCGATCGAAGATAAAGGAACGATAATCAATGGCTGACCTAGTGCGCGTACTAATTGCGACCAGCGCAGCTGATCGATCGCAGATAGATTAGTCATATGCGAGTTCATAAAGCAGCTCACGGCAAATAGACTGACGCCGACCCCAATCAGTAGCCGAATATTGAACAGCTTCATGAGCTTAGGTACGAATGGCACTAGAAAAAGCTGAGGAACACCTGCCCACATAATCACTTCACCGATTTGCATCGCGTTGTAGCGTTGAATCTGCGTCAGGTATAACGGCAGGATATAAACAGAGCCATACAGACCAATGCCCAGAGCGACATTGACGATCGTTGCCAAGCCAAAGTTACGGTTCCCCAACAGCCGCAGCTCAATGAATGGGCGTTTGCGCGTGAATTCGATCCAGAAGAAGATAAACAGAAAGATAGCCGCAATGGCTGCCAGCCGCACAATTATCGCCGAGCCAAACCAATCTTTGCGGCTGCCTTCCTCAAGCACCACCTGCAGACTGCCCAAGCCGATCGCCATTGCTGCAATGCCGCCCCAATCTCCCTGCTTGAGCAGGTCTAACCGCATTGCGTCTGCTTTGACGGCGTACCAAACTGCCGAGATCAGCAAAATACCCGGAACCACGTTGAGGTAGAACACGTATTCCCAGCCGTAGTTATTAGTTAGCCAGCCACCCAGTGTCGGGCCGATCGACGGTGCAAAAGTGGCAGTGACGGCAAACATTGCCAACCCCACGGGCTGTTTTGAGGGCGGCAAATTTTTGAGAATATAGGTAAACGCCATTGGAATCAGAACGCCGCCCGTAAACCCCTGGCAGGCACGGAACACGATCATAGAGTTTAGATCCCATGCCCAAGCGCAGCAGACCGAGAAGAAAATAAAGAAAGCCGCATTGACTAGCAAATATCGCCGGACTGAAAACACCGTAGATAGCCAGCCCGTCAGCGGAATTACGATAATTTCGGCAACTAGATACGCCGTTGAAATCCAGGAGCCTTCTTCTAGGGTTGCCCCTAGCGCTGCCTGAATATCTTGCAGAGATGAATTGGTGATTTGAATATCCAACACTGCCATGAATGCGCCGAGCATCGTACCCATGACACCAATCCAAGTTTTGAGCGAGACGCGATCGTTTTGAGGTGTGGATCTGGGTTGAACTTGAGTGGAGTTAGCCATGGTAGAAACTGCTGTGAAGCAGCGAGAGGAGATGCAATTTTAGTGAACTGCGGCTGCGCCCGCACCCGCGCGACCTTTACCTAGAAACAAGAGCAGAGGCAGCGTTGCCAAGAAGGTGATGCCCACGACCCAAAAGATATCTTCAAACGAGAGCAAGGCTGCCTGCAGATTGAGGGTTTGGTTTAGGAGTGCCAGCGCTTGATCTTGGGCAGTGGTGGGGTCAACCCCCTGGCTTTGGAATCCACCGCTGAGGGCATTGAGGCGATCGGCAGTGGCGGGATTATAAATGCTGAGATTTTCAGCCAAAGTGGCGCGGTGAAATGCTTCGCGACGATCGAGCAGCGTTGTCAAAATCGCAATGCCGATACTGCCGCCGAGCTGCCGCGTTAGGTTATAAAATCCGGCTCCAGCCGCAATATCAGCTTTGGGCAGTGCGCCTAGTGTCGCTAAGCTGAGCGGCAAAAACATCATCACCGTGCCTACACCCCGCCACAGCAGCGGATAAAACAAAGCTTCTTCGCTGGTGTCGGGGTTGATCGTTGCCAGATTGAACATAACGATGCTGGTAATAACGCCGCCTGCTGCGATCAATAGCCGTACGTCAATTTTGCTGGTGAGTTTGCCCATCGCCACCATTGTTACAGCAGAAGCCAGGGCTCCAGGCAGCAGCAGCAGTCCGGTTTGCATCGCCGTGTAGTGCAAAACGCTTTGAGCAAAAATCGGTACGGCAAACAGCGCTCCATATAGCCCCATGCCCAGTACCGCCGAGTAAACGCTGCCCGCCGATAGCGCGCGATGCCGCAGCACTCGCAAATCCACTGCAGGCTGTCTGATTCTTAGCTCGTGCCAAATAAACAGCCCCAAGCCGATCGCCGCTGCTAATGCTAGGGTCGTGATCAAGCTGGACTCGAACCAGCTCTCGGATTCGCCTTCCTCCAAAAACGTTTGCAAGCTGCCGATCGCCACTGCCAGTAGACCAATTCCCAGCCAGTCCACGCCTCGGAGCGTCAGCGATCGCTTCACATCAGGCGGTAGGAAGAGAAAGCCCAGCACCACTGCCAGAATGCCAAACGGCAAATTGATAAAGAAAATCCAGCGCCAGCCTAGCGTGTCGGTCAGGTAGCCGCCCAAGGTCGGACCGATCGCCGGACCGGCAATCACCCCTACTCCAAAAACAGCTTGTGCCAACCCTTGCTCGGCAGGCGGAAACGTTTCAAATAAAATAGCCTGGGCTTTGGCCAGCAGCCCACCGCCGCATAGCCCCTGCAATATTCGGGCAAGGATCAGCATGGGCAGATTGGCGGCAAAACCGCACAGCACTGAAGCCAACGTAAAGCCAACCAGCGAGAAAATGAAATAGCGCTTGCGCCCAAAAGTATCGCTGAGCCACGCGGTAAGTGGAATGACAATGACGTTGGCAATGCCATAGCCCGTCACAACCCAGCCCACTTCACTCACCGTTGCGCCCAAGCTCGCCTGCATTTCTGTCAGGGCAACGTTGACAATGCTTGTGTCAATCACTTCCAAAATCGCGCCTAAAGAAACCGTGATGGCGATCGCCCATTTCAGCCACCCCGTCTGAGTCGTCTGATTCCTCATGTCATACCTGCCCAGCAAAAATTAGATAAAGCGGTATTGCCGCTTTACCCACCGAATTACTGCTCCACATCCACGCTGACGATCGCCGACATCCCTGGTGTAATCTGCGACTCATAACCTTTGACGCTTTCTGGGTCTAGTGTGACTTTCACTGGAATGCGCTGCACCACTTTGGTGAAGTTACCTGTGGCGTTGTCGGGCGGCAGCAAGGCAAACTCTGAGCCTGAAGCGGGCGAGAGACTATTTACCTGACCTATAAACGAGTGCCCAGGAAAGGCGTCTAGCTCTACCTCTACCCTTTCGCCTGGATGCATCCGGCGCACCTGGGTTTCTTTGAAATTGGCAACCACCCACAGGTCATCGCCAACAATCGCCATCAGCGGCTGACCTGCTTGCACTTGATTTCCCACTTCCACCGTTTTGCGACCAACATGCCCTGCTTCTGGAGCTGTGATGTTGGTATAGGAGAGCTGGAGCTGGGCTTCGGCAAGGTTCGCTTGGGCTTGAGTAATTGCGGCATTGGCTGCCGCATACTGGCTGCGGTTTACCTCGGTTTGCACTCCGCCCGCTTGCGCTTTCTGTAAGCCGCCTCTGGAAGCTTCTAGCTGCGCTTGGGCTTGGCTGACTCCTTCCTGGGCTTGAGCGAGGTTGGCTTGGGCTTGGCTGACTCCTTCTTGGGCAGCATTGCGTTGGGCAACGGCAACATCGTAAGCAGCTTTGGCACTATCGAGCTGCTGTCTAGCGATCGCCCCCTGCCGGAACAGCGTCGTGTAGCGGTTGTAGTCGGTTTGCGCTTTTTCCAGGTTGGCGTTGGACTGGGCGAGGTTGGCTTGCGCGGCAGGCACCCCTGCCTGTGCCTCTCGGACGGCGGCTTGTGCAGTCGAAATTGCAGCGAGAGCGCCGCTGACATTGCCTTGTGCTTCAGTCGTTTGGGCTTGGGCATTTGCGCCTGCCAGCGAGATATTGCTCTGGGCGGCTTCGGCTTGCTTTTGGGCAACGGCGAGCGCAGCTTGTGCCTGCTGCACTTTCACCTGGTAATCTTTAGGATCAAGCTGCACCAGCAGCTGACCGGGCGTCACGGCTTGGTTGTCATCCACTGCCACGTTAAGGACTCTGCCCGAAATGCGGCTGCTGATCTGGTAAACATGTCCTGCAACGGCAGCGTTGTCTGTTTCTTCATGGGTTGCGGAAAACTGCCACCAACGGTAGCCAAACGTGCCTGCCACAATTGCCCCAATCCCCAACGCGGCTGCTAAGGCGATCTTCTTGGTTGGTCGGCGTTTTGCAGCTGGAGCGGCTGGGGAAGCGGGCGGCTCGACCTGTTGTCCAGCGGTTTGCTCAGGAGCGTCAGGGGGAGCTTGAGTGATTTCAGCAGTTGGTACGGACTCTAGTAGCGTTGTGCCACCTTGCTTGCGATGACCATTGTCACCATTGCCAGTATCTAAAGGGTTGCTTTCGTTGCTATAGCCGTTGCTATAGCTCTTTCCGTTTTGATTCTGGTTGTTGCTGTCCATAGTTCTACTAGTTCAGTTCTACTTTGATTTGTACAGAGTTGGTACGACTGCTTTTAATTAGAGTACGTAGTATTAGGGAAACTTTTTAGAACGGTTTGGTCGATCTAGTTAATAGACTTACAGACTCACTAAGAAACATTAGCGATCATTTGGTTCACCCAGTCTGAGAGCAACCGCCGCTCCGCTTCCGAGCGACCCTGAACTGCCAGTTCGTTCACTTCTGCCGACAAAGGAGTTAGAGTGTGTTCTAGTTTTTGCCCTTCTTCTGTGAGCCAGATCCGCCAAACCCGTCGATCTTGAGCATCGCGCTGTCGTCGGACCAGGTTACGCTCTTCCATACGATCGAGAACACCCGTCAGCGTTCCCCCAACCTGACAGAGGCGCTCGCCTAGCTCGCTGGTGGCGAGTCCATCTTGCTCCCAGAGGCAGCACAGCACTATCCAATGAAAGGGAGTTAATCCGTAGGGCTCAAGCCGCTCTTGAAACTTTCTAGCCAGTAGTTGAGATAGCAGCTTAAGCCGATAGCCCAGACTATGAGGAGCTTTAACAGCTTGCCACTGCTCAGTAGTTTGGGATGGGAGCATAGGATTAATGTCCATGGCTGAATCGAGCTATTTACTTCGCACGCTAACTATTAATATAAGTACATTTCTAGAGAAAGTCAAATAGCCTGAAGCGACGCGGAGCCAGCTTCAGGCTAAAGAAAGACGCTTGCCAAAGGCGGCACAGCGAAACCGTAAGTTAGAAGAAAAATGGGCTATCGGGCTTATCGAAGGTGAGTCTCCCGTAGCCTAAGAACTGCCCAGAGGGATTTTCGCCGGCAGGGAACGCTGTCACCCCAAATAGGTAGATGCCATCCTGCAGTGGGTTCCGCACTGGACGCAGCCCAATCGTCACAGTTTCTCCGGGCGGCACAGGCGGATCGAACGACACAGAAATCGTTTGACTATCTCGATCGTATGTGGTTTCGCCTAACGTCAGCTCACTCTGACGATCGCGCCGAGTGCCCAGAAATGCTCTAGTTTCATCCGCCTCGTAGCGAATTAGCTTAACGCTGTTGGAACTGTCTCTCTGAGCTATTTCCACGCGCTGCAGCGGTTCGCCAGCGTCGGCAGGAACGCTGAGTGTAAAATAGTGGACTGCGCTAGAGGTGGCAGTTTGTCGTTGTGTAGTCGAAGCATCCAGCAAAGCAGGCGGATGGTCAAAATAAACTTGACCGCGCAGCTCGACGGCTTGCCCCGACTGATCCGGCAGCGCTGCAACGGTTCCTAGCCCAATGCTAATGGCAAGTCCTAGTCCTAATCCCCGACGCATAACTTGATTCCTGATCGCTCAACTTCTTTATCCTAGCGAGGTCAAGCGGGTTCTGGGGAAACGGTAGACTATTGTAAAATCGATTGCGCCAACGTAAAAACGATCGCGCCATTTAAGCCATGCGAGGTGCAGCTTAAATGGCGCGAGACGGCGAACCTAGTACTGAATTTGCAGCGTGACCGAGGCTTGCACTTCCTGTTCGCCGCCAACTACAGGCGTTGAAGCTGCCACATCTCTCGCCATCGCCTGTGCAGCATAGGGAACAGGGACTGGCGAGGGAGGCGTTGCCCCATTTACCTGCACGCTGACAACCTCGCCGCGCTGCAAGCCCAGTGCCCCAAAGGCTGCTTCTGCCTGTGACTGGGCATCTTGGGTTGCTTCCCGAATGGCCTGCTGCTGCGCTGTTGCCACTGCCGCGTCTTCTGCGGCAAAGGTGATGCCGTCAATCCGGGTTGCGCCCGCCCGCACTGCTTCATCTAGCAGCGTACCGGCGCGATCGCTGCTGACCCGAAAGCTGACGGTATTAGTGGCAGTGTAACCCGTGAGGCGCTGTTGCCCGTCGTTGTAGTCGTAGGTGGGGCTGAGATAAACGCCTGTCGTTTGCAGCAGGCTGACGTTGCGCGACTGCAGCAGCTCTACTACCGCAGACGAGCGCCGCGCTACCTCTTGCTGCACTTCTTCTGCCGTTTTGCCCTGCACTTCAACGCCAAGCTGCACCAGCGCTAGCGTTGTCGGAATTGATTCTTTTCCTATTCCTGTGACTGTTAGCGTTCGTAGCATCTGTTCCTCATGAGCCATTGCGGGGTGAATTGCAGACAGACTAAGCGCGCCGACCAATAGCGGCAGGAGTAAATACTTCTGAGACAAAATTTTCTGAATGCGTGTCCGATGAGCCAAAGTAAATGGGGTTGAAGCAGATTTCATTGAAGGGATCTCCTCACAAATTAGATTTAGATTGTCGAGCTAGACTGCTGCTCAAGCCTGAGAAATTTGTAAAGAACTTAAAGGTAACTTTAACTTTATGAGAGACGATCGAGATCTAAAGTTCGTTTTTTGGTCAGCCGATCTCTGTCTGCTGAATTCAAAAACGAAGCAATTTTTGAGCGATCGAGATCTCTAAAATTGGAAGCGTTGCAGATCACTGTTGTGCAATTAAGACATGCTTGCAGAAGCTACAGCCACTGTATCATCTAGAATTCATCTAAATGTTCTTCTGATGATGTACTAATCGCATCCTTAAAAATATCAACAGTTGACTCACCTTTGCATTCTTTTGTTTCTTCTAGACTTGAAAAAGTGGGGTAAGTTCCTGCTTTTGTAGGTTAGTTCTAAGGGGAAGAAACGTTTCCTATTCACCAAAAAGCTGAACCAATATCCCTACTTTGCCACTCTTAGTTCGATCGAGTTTCTCAGTTACAGTTTTCGCAACCTAAGCTGAAATACTATCTCTACTTTGCCATCGAAATAACCAAAGAGTTCGCTCTCCTACCAACCGCTTCCACAGAAAAGGTAGCCAAAAATCTTGCTCAACAAAAGGGACAGACATAGCAACAAGAAGCGATGTGACAATCGTTATTTGCCTGAAGTAAACAGGGTTCAAATTGCAGTTTTTGAATGAATGCACGATCGCTCGTTCTGCTTTACTCTTCTCAAGCGGCGAGGTGCCCTGTAATATTTTGATAAGAAGCCTTAAGGAATGCACGATGATACAGCACCATCAAGTTCTGCCTCGAAACCTGCCCTCTACTTCATTCTCTCTTTCTGCTGCCCCATGGCTGATGTCGCTGCTGGGGTTTGTGCTATCGCTGCAGCTCTGGATGGTTGGAACTCCTTCTGCTGAAGCAACAGGGGTTTACAACATGCCGACTATCAGGGCAGGCGATGCCAATCGAATCATTGATGATGCAGAAGTCCTCAGCCGCTTGAGCCAAAATGAGCTGAACAGCGAACTCGAAAGTTTGACTGCCAAAACCGGCAAAGAAGTCCGATTTGTGACCATTCACCGCCTCGACTACGGCGAAACGATCGAAACTTTCGCCGATGCGCTATTTGAGAAGTGGTTTCCCACCTCAGAAGCACAGGCAGATCAGGTGCTAATCGTCTTAGACAATGTGACGAACACGATCGCCATTCGCACAGGTGAAGCCATCAAAGCGGTTCTGCCCGATGAAACTGCTGCTAGCATTGCTCAAGAAACTATGATGGTGCCGCTCCGGAGCGGCAATAAGTACAACCAAGCATTCCTAGACGCCAGCGATCGCCTCTCGGCTATCCTCAGTGGCGAACCTGATCCCGGCGCTCCTGTGGTTGCAGATACGATCAACACCGAAGGAACCTTTGCCAAAGCTGAAGACACAGACGACCGCAGCGCGACGGTTGTGGTTGGGGTGCTGCTGCTGCTGGCAACGGTGATTCCGATGGCAACATACTATTTGTATCAAGCCTTCCAGTCTTAGAGTTCGCTTTATCGTGCTCTGCCCATGCGCTAGCTCAAATACTTTTTACTAAAAATATTCTGAACCTAGATGCTTAGCGGCATAAAACGCACCCTAAAGGGACTGCGGGGAGTGTACTTCGATCGCTTCTGCCACAATCCAGTTGCCTGCTCGGTTTAGCCGTCCTGCCACTCTAATCTGCAGTCCATCGTTTAGCGTTTGTAGCTGCCGATCAACTGCAGGCTCTAGGGTTACTAGGGTGAAAGTTTGTGTGGAGCCAGGTTGCGTCATGGTGAAGGCGTAGTCCTGCTCGGCGCGCCGATGAAATTGCCCTTTGAAGGACTGCGTGAAGGATCGCGCCTGGGAGGTTGCCGCTCTCGCTGCTGACACTACAGGACAATTGCCATCGATCGGGTATTGCTCTGGATGATCGAGATAAAACTGCTGACGATCTAGCCAATCTAGATGATGAGGCGGCAGATTAAACAACGGTATAACTATGGCTGGAGCACTTGGATCGGTGAGCAAGGCGGTCTGCAGCGATCGTACGGGCAGTGCTCTGGGCTGACAGCGTTGCTCAATGCAGAGCGCTGCCGCCATGCCTGCCGCCTGCCCAATGCCCAACACCGCAGGCTGGAGGCGAGTTGCTCCATTGGCAATGTGAGACACCGAAATATTTTTCTCGCAGACTAGCAAGCCCTCGATCGTTGCTGGCACTAAACAACGGTAGGGCAACGCAAACGGTGTTCCTGTCCAGCGTCCGCCCCAGCGAATCGACTTGGGCTGCAAGGCAAACTCAAACCCAGGATAGTGATGATCGTTTGCATAGTTGCCAATGGCGATCGCATCCACTTGCCCTAGTTCGTTGATGGGCAAGGCGGCAACTTGCCCCCGTCCGTTCTCGGTAGCAATGGGTAAAATGTCTTGTTCTCGCACGGTGACGAGTCCCTGCAGCCGCCGACTTTCACGGTAGTAGGGATGCAAGGCGAAAGCTCCACCGCCTAGCTGACCTGCAAATTTAGGAAAGACATCGGCTAAACCATAGCGCTGCCCTAGCTCGTTCTGCAGAAAGCGGGCGTAGCAGTGGGAATGCCAGTAGGCTTCTTGCAGAAACTCCTGATGGGCAGCGCTAGAGATTAGGCGATCGAGCCCTACACCATAATCATTGCCTTGCTGGGGCCAATTGATCATGAAGCGACCTCCTGGTAGCCGCCCATAGTCCAGAAATTGTGCTGCCCCATAGCCTGCCCAAGTTCCACTAAAGCGCTCTGCGTTATCGACAGAAGCTGCGATGGCTGGCGCTTGCTCGCCAAAATCCTGCAGCACAACTACCCAGGTTGGCGCTTGGACTGCGTACTGCTGGGTGATTTGATTAGGGGCAACTGGGGCGCTCGGCTCCTGCGTTTGCGATCGCCACTCCCAGCCCCAGCAGTGCGGCACTTCCGCAAGTGCCAGCAGATCGCCCAGCTCGGTTCCATCTAGCGTAATAGCTGCCCGGATATCATAGTTGGCAAAGCGAACGCCTGTGATTCGATCGCCCTGCCGATGGACTGCTAAAGGCACTTGCCCCCGGAGCCAGCGTAGGTTTGGTAGCGCTTTTACCCAATCGGCAAAGATTGCTGCTCCCACTTGCGGCTCATAGGTAAAGAAGCTGACCCAAGCGTGATCTAAGCCGCCTGCCTGTCGCTGTTGCAATGTCCGCAGAAACGCCCCCCAAATACCTGTCTGGAAAGCAACAAGTTCATTGCCATCGGGTGCTGTAACGCCTGCTGCTGTTAGCATGCCGCCCAGCCACGGTAGCTCACTCACCAAAATAGTGTTTGCGCCGCGCCGCGCCGCCTGAATGGCTGCTGCTGTTCCCCCTGTACCGCCACCAACGACCAGCACCTCTGTTTCGATCTGCTCGACCATAACAATCCCTAAAGCGGGCTTCATTGTACTTAAGAAACACACCTATGGTTCTGCTATTTCTGATTAATCGAATCAGTGGCTTACAGCTTCTATGGCATTAGGCATGTTAGCCCGATCGCTTATTTTGCAGGCGCCTCTGCGAAAGCTGTTTCGAGCGTGGGACTATGGCTATGCCACCTGCAGAAGCGCAAACTTTAAAGGCTTGAGGGTGCTTCCTGAGGCTGCGGAGATTCCATGATCACTGCTTGAAATGGGACAACTCCCGATATTTCACTGTTGAGGCAGCGCGCTGCCTCCCCCGATACATCCAGCGATCGGTCTTCCAGGTAAGGACCCCGATCATTTACCCGCACAATGATCGAATCATCAGTTTCTCGATTGGTTACCTTCAAATAAGTGCCAAAAGGCAACGTCGGGTGAGCGGCTGTCAGGTCAGTCATCTCAAAAGTTTCACCTGTGGCAGTTATGTTGCCTTCTAGGGTAGGGTCGTACCAGGAAGCATTGCCCTTAAGCTGTTTCTGGGTCGGCATCAAGTTATGCATCCGGCTTTGAGCATCTGCCAGAGCGATTGGCTTTGCGCCCAGTGCGGTTCGCAGTTCATTAATCCAGGCAATTGCCAAGAGCGTTGGGTTGTGATCGTAAGAGGCTGCCAAATCCGGCGTGACTTCAAACAAAATGGAGTCTGCCGCCTTACCGACAGGTACCCCATTGACGATCGCAGGCTGCAAAGTTTCCGGGTTAAATTGGGGCAGCTGAAGGAGTTGCTCGACCTGCTGCGACAGCGTGTCAGCTGCTGCTTGAGTTGGCAGGTAGGCGATCGGCTTCCCTTTGACCTGCACTTGAAACATGCTAGAAAACGCTGCTTTGGGCAACATTTCTTCAGCAGCGATGCAATTCTTGGGAGTTTCGAGCGGACTATCGGTCGCCTTCGCAGCCACGTCAACTCCTGCCACGCTGGTTTCTTCAATGCTTTCAGCGCTTGGCTCAGTTGCTTTAGCTTCGCTTTTTTCTTCCGAGTCCTTTGGCTCAGCGCTTTCAGTTCTGGAGCTAACAATGGCGCTAGACGTGGCTTCGGGTGACTGGGGATTTTGAGCTTCTCGAACTGCAATTAGCGATAGGTCCGGTTTAAGGGCACGGCTGGCACCTGCCGACCAAACAAGAATACTTTTAACCAAAGGCTTGGGGTTGGATCGCAGCGGAGTTGCAGCCTCAAGCCAAGTATGAGGGTTCTGGAGCGAGATCGCGCTGACAACAGGCTGTGGCAAGGTGATGGGAGGCTGTACAACAGCCTGAAGCACTACAGTTCCCACCTCTTCTGGTAGATGGAGATGTTTGGGTACGAATGACTTCCAGACAGATGGCTGTGTGAGAAGCGTTGAACCTTCTAGCGCTGCCGTCTCTGAGCTAACAGGCGCAGCAGCAGCAAAATGAACCTGGCTGCTAGGAACCGGGGGTACATCGATAACGCTAATCATAGGCGAGTACGTGCCAGTGTAGACCCTGTGGGATGTTTAATACAGCTATGGGTGGTGCGAGGCTAACAGTGTGGGTAGCACTTCCTGCTTCAGATCAACCCATATTTTTGCTTGCTTATATCTCAGGTGAAAAACTGTAGCTCATTGCGCTAAAACCCAGACAATCTAGACCATATAGACTCTATTAAAGACGCCCGCCAAATTACAGTTGATATTAGAGGAACAATCACAAAATTCTCTAAAGCCTTTATGTTTTGTTCAAGGTATTTAATAAAGTAGTAGTGAAGAATTTGTTTGGCAGAGCAACACCTTTTAGTGGATCAAGCTACAGGACATAATCATCTAGTGTCGTATTGTACAAATCTGCTGCGTTTGCTTACCATCTGTCACGAGTAGGAACCTCTCATCACTCATACGGTCATGACTCAAGCTAGCTCTTCCCAATGGGACTGTCTCCTGCGCAACTTGGGCGCTTGGCAAGGCTCATTTGCACGCCTCTCGCCTCATGGCGTTCTTGAAGAAGAGATTCCCAGCTTAGTGACACTAGAAGGACTTCACAACAATCAGACTGTCCATCAAACAGTCCAGCATTTTTCGGCAGCAGGCGATCGCATCTACAACAAAGAGCTAGAGTACAGCACTCTAAACCGCAGTACCCTCTTCTTTGAGACGGGGGCATTTTCTCAAGGCTCACTCCAGTTCGGCCCTTTTTCTGAGTTTGGTGCTGAGCTGGGCTTCATTGCAGGCGATCGTCGTCTCCGTTTGGTGCAATTGTTTAACACTGCTAGCCAGCTCGATCGCTTTACCTTAATCCGAGAACATCGCCAAGGAACGCCTGCGGCTGCTCGTCCGCCCTTGACAGTAGAGCAGCTTTTGGGCGATTGGCAAGGCGAAGCCATTACACTCTACCCGGACTGGCGCACCCCAGATCGCTACGCCACGACGCTCTCCATACGGCGAGAGGGCGATCGTCTTATCCAACAGTTAACTGCTCCTCAGCTTGCCTTGACTTCAACTGCAACCATTGATGGCTCCACGCTGCGCTTTGAGCAAAGCCATCCGATTCAGGTGCTGCTGCTGCCCGACGGTGCTTCTGCAAACACACCGCTGGTTATTCCAAAAGGACAGCCGTTCTTACTAGAAGCGGGCTGGCTGCTGGCAGACAATCTGCGCCAGCGGATGATCCGCCGCTATGATGCCCAAGGTGGTTGGAGCAGCCTGACATTGGTTACGGAAAAGCGGGCATGAGGCGATCGCATATTGCAAATTTCTGATTCTTCAGTAGATTTTTCCTGATGTCATCATTTGAGGTGGAAGAGAGGAATGGTAGATGCACCCTAATAAATCCCTGGCGGTTCCGCTGGGGATTTTTTGTTGGAATTTTGAGTGTGCTATAGCCGTCACGACGCTGGACCTACTCCTGCCTCAACTGCTGTGGCAGCTATAGCGCTAGGCACATGCCTTGACAAACTTTTTGTGTAAAAGCCGCGCTACGTGCAGCTTTCACACAAAAAGAATTTTAATCGAGGCACGTAGCACTGCACATCATCAAAAACTTTGTTAAAAATCGCTCCGTTTTTCCCTGATGCTGCCCTTTCTTACAGGAAGAAAGCAGTGGTAGATGCACCCTGACTGAATCCCTGGCTTCCGCCAGGGTTTTTTCTTCTCTTTTTTTACTTCTCAGTGGGGCAGCAAGCATCACAAAGAGATGTTCTAAACTTTCTGAATTGAAGAAATCAACGGTCTAAGGGATGACCGCTCACAGGTTATCGCTAGCGCCTTGGCGAAGGACGATCGCCAAACCCAAAAATACGATCAGCATAACTACCAGCGCAAAGGCGGCTCCTAGGGGCCAGTTGTAAGCCACGCCGAACTGGGAAGAGATTACATTGCCCAGCAAGATGCCGCCTGGACCGCCAACCAAGCTAGGCGTAATAAAATCACCCATTGTCAGCGAAAAAACGTTGATCGAGCCTGCCAGGATACCAGGAGTCACCAGCGGCAGCACCACGCGGCGAAAGGTTGTCCAAGGGCGCGCATTCAAATCCGCCGAGGCTTCTAGCAGGCTACTGGGCAATCGCTCAAACGCAGTGATGATCGGCAAAATCATGAACGGCAGCCAAACATGCACAAATGTCAGTACAGTTGAGAATTGGTTGTATAAAAAGATTTGGCTTGGCTGCTGTAAGATACCTAGCGAAAGCAGCGCTGTATTCAAGACCCCGTTGTAGCCCAGAATAATCTTCCAGGCAAAAACACGCACCAGGTAGCTTGACCAAAGCGGCAGAATTACCATCAGCGTTAGCAAGGTGCGGTAGCGTCCGCCATAGCGCCCAATAAAATAGCCTAGAGGCAAAGCGATCGCCACATCGATCAACGTTACACCTAGCGCCGTCGCTACCGTCCGTAGAATAATCGTCCGGTAGGCAACATTCGTCAAAATTGTCCGAAAGTTGCTGAAGCCAAACTCTTTGACAATATCAAATGCTTCCAGCCGCCAAACGCTATAAGAAATCAGCAAGGCGATCGGTACGAAGTACAACAGCGTCATTATTACTAGAGGCGGCAGCAGCGTTGCATATAGCCCAACGGTGGGTCGAGATCGACGATTTGCAGGGGCAGCAGTTATCACAGGCTTAAAGATTGCGCTTGGTTACTAAATAACCGATAAACGGCAAGCACTCTGAACAGGCGAAAGCCTTAGAGGGATAGGGAATTATATCAATTCAATGGGGCTTGCGCTTTATTCTTCTGAAAGCCGCCAATCGCAGCTAAAAAATAGAGTTCAAAGACAGGTCTTTGAACTCTATGATGTCTTTAAATTCTGACGTCTGAAAAGCTAGCTTGCGGCTGTTTATTGCGCTCGCTGCGGTTCGGCTGCAGCACGGCTGAGAGCCACCGTAGATTGCAGCGAGTTTACGGCTTGCTGATACTGCGGATCGGCATTGGTTCCAACCAGCGCTAGATTGCTTGCCAAGGTCAGCTGTTGCTGCTCTGTGAGGCTAACTTGGATATTAGGTGTGATACCACGATGGCTGATGTCGGTACCGTTGGGTGTGTAGTAGTGGGCGATCGTCACTGCTAGCCCAGAACCATCAGAAAGGGGATGCACTGACTGCACCAAGGCTTTGCCAAACGTTTGGGTGCCTACCACCACTGCTCGTCGATTGTCTTTCAGTGCGCCCGTCAAAATTTCGCTAGAGCTTGCTGAGTTTTCATCGACCAACACTGCCAAGGGGAGGTGAGTGATAGAGGTGTGGTTTGCAGTATATTCCTGCGTCCCACCTACCCGATTTACCGTCTGCACGATGTCGCCGCTGTCAATCCACATCCGAGAAATTTCAATGCTGGCAGACAGCAACCCGCCTGGATTGCCGCGCAGGTCTAGCACAAACGCTGCCACCTTTTGATCTAAAAGGGACTGAATGGCTTTTCGCATCTGTTCGGGAGCATGGCTACTGAACTCTGTCAGACGGATGTAGCCGATCTTGGTGTTGCCTTCCTGCCGTACCGAAGACACCACGTTGGGCACTTCGATCCGCGCTCGCGTCAGCGCTAGGTCGAAGTCTTCTCTACCGTTCCGCCCAACCCGTAGTGTAATGGGTGTCCCGGCTTCGCCTTGAATCAGCCGTGAGGCATCTTGCACGGTCATGCCCTGCGTAGGTTTGCCATCAATCGCCAAGATTCGATCACCCGTCAGAATACCTGCTGCACTGGCTGGAGAATTGTCGATCGGCGACACTACCGTCAGAACTTGAGTGTCTGGGTGAACCTGCAGCCGTATGCCTACCCCCGACAGCTCTCCAGAGGTTTGGTTAGTCAACGACTGGTATTGCTGCGGATCCAGAAAGCGGGTATAGGGATCATTCAGCCGTTCTAACTGCTGCCGCAGAGCGTCGTAGGCTTCTTGGGTTGAGCTGTAGTGGCGGCTAAGTAGCTCTTGCCGAACGGCTTGCCAATTTACCTGGTTGAATGAATTGTCTACATACTCCCGGTTCACAATCTGCCATGCTTCATCTAAAACAACTTTGGGGCTGTCTTGAAAAGCAGCTTGGGCAGGAGAGACGAGCGGCGAACTCAATAGGCTTAGCGTTGCGGTAGTGGTGATGGCTCCTCCAAACAGAGCGGCTTGCAGCAGACGACCAAACGAAGGGGATAGAGTCATAGGGGTTGTGATTCTAGAGCAATTCAACAAAAATGCAGTTTGCGATGCAGTTTGCGGGGATGCAGGTGGTGCACGGAGTGAACTAGCGGCTAAGCAGACTGAACTTAATGTGCACCGATAGGCATGAGGTGAATTAAGACAGAGTGAGCAACCTTTGCACCAAGGAGTCTGTAAGGAGTCTATTTGGAGATTAGCAGCACGTTCTGATCTAGCTCTGCTGCACCCAAGGCAGCACTAGCCTAGCTGATTTAGCTTGGCAGTCTTAGCTTTACCAAAAAGGGAGCAATCGCAGTGTGATTTGAATCATGGCGGTGTGTCATTCTTCAAAAGCTAACGGCTGTTTCAGGACGAGCCGCTCTTAGGTTTCCCGCCTGCGCTATCAAAGCAACATTGCCACCTAATGCTGAGCGTAGTGTTAGTTGAAAGAACTAGTCTCAGCATTCTGGTTAATGAAGTCAGTCAATGAAATTAGCCAGTGGGAGATGAGAGTCTCTATAGACTAAAGTAGTGTACCGCTGAAGGCTTTCCGTTAGTTTAACAAGAGTTAGACACTTGAAATAAAAAGCTTTTAGCAGGTTTAGCTAGTGGATAAACTTCGCAAGAATGAAGTCAACAAATATATTCAACTTTATGCAGCTATTGATACATTTTTAGCTAGTTATAAAGATTAATAGGCTATAGATAAAATTCATTCTCAATTGAATAAATTTGGCTATATAGAATCAACAACAGTGCAAAATTATGTAATTTATACTACTTTTGTTCGCTTAAGACAGACCCTCTGTTTGAAGTTTGTGGGGGTGGGTCAGCTTGTGCTAGCTGTAAACCTCCTATCAACAACGCACATATAGTCTGATTCAAGATAACCGAGCCGCTCGCCAGATGGCAAGACAGTTTTAGAAGCTTGGTTACAGGAGTTGCAGCTAAGCAGCCGCTCCCAATAGATAGTTAAATTTGCGTCAATTTAGCTAAAGAAAACTTTAATTTTATTAATTAATTTTTCGCTGCTGCGTAGAATATCGGCGCTGAGCGTCATTAGAGGCATAAAGAAAACCTTTCAGTCGGCTTGCCTTTCCAAAAAAGTTGTCTACTCTGTTAGACAAGCGACTTAGCGATCGCGTTTGCACTTTCAATGGAAGCGCGACCGAGGCTTGCCTCGGTCGTCATCGACTGGTTTCGCAGCTCTTACGCTTTCTGATGGGGAAGGCGCTGCCTAACCCTCAAAAGCGCAGACCTTGCTGAATTGGGTATGAAATCGCTAGTTCGCCCTCACCCCCTCCATCCGAGGGGACTGAATTGCTCTTCTGGAGGGAGCGGTTAGGGATGAGGACAAGCATACTGGATTCAGCAGCATCTAGAACAAACTGGAATGAACCCGTTAGATCTCATTCTTTTTATAGTTTTGCAAATCGGGGCATTCCCCTGATAACCAAAACTGAAATCTACTCCCGCTGGTGATGCTCTTGTCAGAGAAATACTTTTCTAGCTATTCCTCTGTAGAGATTTCCAGACTTGGAACACATCACCCTCCCGTTGTCCAGCTAAGCGAGGAATCAGCAGAGTCCTATGGCACAAAGTTTTGGTCTAATTGGTTTGGCAGTAATGGGGGAAAACCTGGCGCTTAACGTTGAGCGCAACGGGTTCCCGATCGCGGTCTACAACCGCACCCCCGATAAAACCGAAGCCTTCATGGCAACACGGGCGCAGGGCAAAAACGTGCAGCCCGCCTACTCGCTAGAAGAGTTCGTGCAGGCGCTCGATCGCCCCCGCAAAATTCTGATTATGGTGAAGGCAGGCAACCCTGTGGATGCCGTCATGAATCAGCTCAAGCCGCTCCTGCAGGAAGGCGACATGATTATCGACGGCGGCAACTCGCTGTATAGCGATACCGAGCGCCGCGTTAAAGAAATGGAATCCACCGGACTGAGCTTCATTGGCATGGGGGTCAGCGGTGGTGAAGAAGGGGCGCTCAACGGTCCTAGCCTGATGCCAGGTGGCACCGAGGCGGCTTACCAAGAAATTGAGCCGATCGTTAAGAAGATTGCCGCTCAGGTGGATGATGGTCCTTGTGTGACCTATATTGGTCCTGGCGGCTCAGGGCACTACGTCAAGATGGTGCATAACGGCATTGAATACGGCGATATGCAGCTAATTGCCGAAGCCTATGACCTGCTCAAAAATGCGCTAGGGCTTGACCACGTCCAGCTGCACGAAGTCTTTGCTGAATGGAATACCACGCCTGAGCTTGACTCGTTCCTGATTGACATTACCGCCAACATCTTCACCAAGCTAGACGAGGGCACGGGCTTACCGCTGGTAGATGTGATCCTAGATGCGGCAGGGCAGAAGGGCACAGGCAGATGGACCGTAGAAAGCGCTCTAGAGATGGGGGTCAGCATCCCGACGATTATTGCAGCGGTGAATGCTCGTATTATGTCTTCCATCAAGTCAGAGCGGGTGGCAGCTTCCAAGGAGTTAACAGGTCCCACGGGCAAGTATGACGGCGACGCGAAAGAATTCATCACTAAAGTCCGCGATGCGCTCTACTGCTCTAAAATCTGCTCTTATGCCCAAGGCATGGCGCTGATCGGCAAAGCCTCTCACGATCTATTCGGGGGCAAAGTAGATTTGGGCGAATGCGCCCGTATCTGGAAAGGAGGCTGCATTATTCGGGCTGCCTTCCTGGGGCGGATCAAACACGCCTTTGACGAAAACCCGCAGTTGCCCAACCTGCTGCTGGCTCCAGAGTTCAAGCAAACGATCCTCGATCGCCAGCAGGCATGGCGCGAAGTGCTAATGACAGCAGCGCAGCTTGGCATCCCTGTGCCTGCCTTTAGCGCCTCGTTGGATTACTTCGACAGCTACCGTCGCGATCGTCTGCCGCAGAACCTGACGCAAGCCCAACGTGACTACTTCGGTGCCCACACGTTTGAGCGAACTGATAAACCAGGTGTCTACCACGCAGATTGGTTTTAATCTCAACTGGGCTGGCAAGAACTAGCCGAAGTATTTTGTAAGAGCTGCGCGGAGCGCAGCTCTTACAAAATCAAGCGTAGGACAGAGCTATAAAGAAGGATAGAGCAGCCTATAAAGGCAGGAGGACACTATGCGGATTGCTCTGGGGAGCGACGAACGAACCATGCTAACCGACCGTCTGATTAAAAACTTGCGGCAGCGCGGCTACGATTTGTTGCTCTTTGGCCCACTGACCGACAACGACCCAGAAGTTGACTGGACGCTCACCAGTAAGAACGTAGCTGAGGCAGTCGCTACGGGTAAAGCAGATGAAGGTATTGTCTGCTGCTGGACAGGCACGGGGGCTTCGATCGCTGCAAACAAAGTTCCTGGCGTTCGGGCTGCCCTCTGTCACGATGCCGAAACTGCCAAAGGTGCTCGTATCTGGAATCATGCGAATGTTTTGGCATTGAGCCTACGAACCACCTCCGAGGCGGTCGCCCAAGAAATTCTCGACGCTTGGTACAGTACGCCTTACTCCCAGGATGAGTGGAATCAACAGCAGATCGATCGGATTCGCGATCTGGAAGCAAAGATGCTGCGATCTTGATGTTTAGTGTAGTGAAGAGCAGTTCACAGCGATTTGAAGGGGTTAGATAGAGGCGATCACCGCTGCAAAATTGCCTCTAAGATTGGCTCTGCAGCAAAGCGAATGACATCGGTACAGGGAAGCCCGGTTTCTTGCTCAACCTGAGCGATCGCCGCTTTTGCTGCTGTTTCATCCAGGTGAAAAGTGTTGAGCGCAATACCGACGATCTTAGTGGGGGCAAACGAACCACCTGCGCTAACCACCGTTTCGTAGACATTAATCACGGCAGGCAGGGGCGGGATCGTCACATCTGGAAAGCTGTGAATATGAGTTTGCCCAGCGCGGTGAACCAGAATCAGCTCCGTAGGTTGGCTGCCGCGCATCAGCGGCAAAGTAGCTGTAGAAGCTGGGTTCATGAAAGAGCCTTGCCCTTCCACAAACAGAATGTCATGATCCTGCCCGTGCCGCATCACTAGCTGTTCGACTGCACCTGCAGCAAAGTCAATCCGGATGGCATCTAAAGGGATGCCGTCGTGTCCCAGCATTAGCCCTGTCTGTCCCGTTGCCAAAAAGCGCGATCGCAACCCCTGCTGCAGGGCAGCTTTGTGCAGTTCCAGGCTGGCAGACATTTTGCCAACGCTCATATCTGTTCCTACCGTCAAGACCCGCTTGCAGGGTAGCGATCGTGCTCGCCCGCTGCCCACGGTCAGCCCTGTTGGCTCTTTCCGAACATCCCAGATCCATTGACCCTGCCGGACGGGCTGAAAATCGGGGGTTGCGATCGGCGTGTGCAAGCCGTTCATGATTGATAGTCCAGCCGCCACTGCCTGCTGCAGTTCCTGTTGCCAAGCGGGTGGTAAGGCTCCTCCTGAAGGGGCAATCCCGATCGCCAAGACAGTCGGGCTGTAGGGCAGAGCCTCTGCTACAGAAGCGACGATCGGCACATCGCGTTGGATTCCGGTTAGCGCTGGGAGTGATTTTCCAGCGGATTCGGCATCAATTACCGCCACGATCGGATAGTCCCCATAGCGCAGCAGCGAAATGCCCGTTTTGCCTGTTGTGCCCGTTGTGCCCTGGTGTAGCAAAATAGCGACGCGATCGCTCGGTTTAAGCATGTGTCACTCCTGAGGGTATGAATCCGAGAATCGTGGAGATTGCCCAGAGCTAAAAAAACGTCCTATATTGCCAGGTTAATATTAATCCAGCGTCTAGATTGGATCGCCTTTGACATTTCTAAACTTTGAAGCGGAGCAGGTTCGCTACGTGCTTATGTTAAGACGCTGTTTTATGTAAAAGCCCCGCGAGGCGGGGCTTTTACATAAAACAATTTTGATTTAGGCACGTGGTACCGTATAGAGTATTTCAAACTTAAGGTTTGAAATACAGCCTGAAATACTCTACTTAGTGAACTAGTTGTCCAATCGAAAAGCAAATAGAAATTTGCTTTTTACCATTGTTAAATCCACCGTTAAATCCTATAAGGTTCTACTGCAGTATTCTGCAGCAATACGCTAAGGGGAAGCAAACTAGAAAGGTTGAGTACCCACAGCAGAATAAAGAAAGACCCATAGCATAGCCAAACTATTGCCCCACGCTCAAGAATGCCAGATCTTAGTCTTCTGGCGATCGCCAGCGCTAGGAATGCGCACACAGTGCCTGCCGCATTTTCTCCATGTTGGTAGGTAGGTCTAGCCGGATTGCTTCTTGAATTAGCTGGGTAGGCAGGGGCAGGTGGGGAGTAGCCTGCACAGAATAGGTGAGCAGCGTTCCAGACTGAAGATCTTGCAGATGCAGATTGGCAGCGAAGTCATGAAAGCTGCCTTTCTCTAGCTGAAACTGAACCTGCTGCCAGGTGGTTTGGATCGATTCAAACACTTTCAAATAAATCTCAACCTGCATTGACAGCAGAAAGAAAGTTTTGCGAGCCACCTGGTAAATCTGCTTGTAGCCACGCCCCTCGGTTTGAACCTGGCTCTGGGTGATATCAGGAAAGAACTTCACCCAGCGGGGATAGTCGGTAATCTGCTGCCACACCTGTGCGCGCCCCAGTGGAATGAACATCTGTGCTGTGACGGCTCCGCCCCAAGCCGTGTGCGATCGGGTTTTGAGCAGAATTTCTCCACGCAACAGCTTGTCTTGGATATCCGGATGCAACACTGAGCCAAACGCAGGCTCCACCGAGGCGAACGTTGTTGCTCTACTCATGCAATTCATCGCTCCACATTACACACTTCCCTTCACGCTGACTGCCCAGATCTCAAAGAGTTTTGGCTAGTCTGCTTCTTTGTATCAAAACGTTACTGAAGAAGCAACCAGGAAGCGTCCAGTTCTCTGTGAAGATACGGAGAAACTTGAGGAAGCGCCGTATTTAGGTAGCCGATTTTGAAGAACAATTCCTGTTCCAGGCTACCTTTTGGCAGAGCCTTTAATCAAAATTTGCTATCACAAGTTATCTTCTATGATTCCAGGAATCAGAACTTGGTTAATGGTGTGAATTACACCGTTGTCTGCTAGTACATCTAGTCGGGTCACTTGAGCATCATTGATCTGAATTGTGCCATTCGATCGTGATACTGCCACAACCGAGCCTTCTTCAGTTGGCGCTTCGTCAAGCTCAGCTAAATTCTCTGCTAGAACCTCGCCCGCCAAAATGTGGTACATCAACACTCGCTTTAGGGTAGGTACTTGCTGGAGCAAGGAGTCTAGAGTTCCTTTTGGGAGCTGAGCAAATGCTTCATCGGTCGGAGCAAGCACGGTGAAGGGTCCAGGACTGCTGAGAAAATCCAGGAGTTCTGCGGCTTCAAGCGCACGTACCAGCGTGCTGAATTCTCCTGCTTTTGCTGTAGTCTCTACAAGATTAGCCATTGTGTTTTGCCCTTATTAATCCACTCTGATGCCTATCAGACTGCTAAATTAGGTTCATCCGCATCTTCCGAAAGATCAAATTTTTCTTCAAGTCGGAACATAATATAGATTTACGCAAGTTTTCTAACAACAAATAGCTGCAGCGTAATTACATAGATTTCACTTCTTAAAGTGCTTGAATTTTATGGATTTTGCTGCTGGTACAATTGCCCAAAACGCTTAAAAAAGAATCGTTCTGCGGGCAGACATTACTAGACAGATAACCTGCAAAAATACTTTTGAAAATACATGTAACGGATACAAATAAGGCTGCAGCCGATCGAACAATTGTTGCTCAGGTCAACGACTTGCAGGGCGGTGAGAAGCGACAGCTTGAAGTAGGCGAAACGGCGGTTTTGCTAGCCTGAATTGACAACGCATTCTACGCTACAGGTGCTTTTTGCAGCACCTACAAGCATCCTTAGCTGATGCTGTAATCAGCGGCGATCGAATAATTTGCCCTTGGCATACAGCCTTAGATAAAATCCAGCACAGCTCCGCAACGGCAAGCTGTGCTGGGTGAAATACTTAAAAGAGGCAATTTCCGCAAAGAGTTCAGCAAATGCCCCAGAAGAGCTTGTGCCTAGACCCAGATTGCTGTCTTACTTGAGGCTATACCAGCTATATCCAGCGGAACGCTTCTGATTTCTCGGTGTAGTGAATTGGCAAGACGGCTTCCACATTTCTGGGCGGGTTGGGGACGATGTAGTAAGTCACCAGTTTGCCGTTGGGTGGAGCTTTGTCTGCCGCTTCAATGCCAGCTTCCATCGCTGGTCTCACTTCCGAAATGGGTCCCCGAACCGCCACGACCTGTTCACCGCTCTCGGCAATGTCGTAGTAAACGATCGTCACGCGTCCAGCTTTTACCATCGCATCTGCGGCAGCAAGCACCGACGGAAACCCCAATGTTTCAATCACCCCAACCGCCTCTGGCATAGCTTATTCCTTTCAATGACGCGATATACAAGAATTTTAGAGCAAAGTCGCAGCTTTTCAGGGGCGATCGCTGGAGAGCCACCCCCGAAAGAGCTACAGAAACCTACAGCGTTAATGACTGTGGGTCGGTCTCAAGCAATTTTGCCAAGTCCTTTAGAAAGGCAGCCGCATGAGCCCCGTAGATGATCCGGTGATCGCAAGTCAGATTCACCTGCATCTGGTTGCGGACTCCCATCATGCCGTCGGGCGTTGCCACCACCAGCGGACGAGATGCACCTACCGCCAAAATTGCTCCCTGTCCAGCTGGCAGGATGGCATCAAAGCGATCGACCCCAAACATACCTAAATTGGAGATCGTAAAGCCACCGCTGCTGTATTCCTCTGGCTGCAGCTGCTTACTGCGGGACCGATCCACCAGATCTTTCCACAGCCGCGACAGCGAGTAGAGATCGAGCTGGTCGGCGTTTTGCAGCACAGGGGTAATTAAGCCACCATCATCCATGGCAACAGCAACTGCCACATTGATACTGCTGCGGTAGTTAATGCCCTGCTCGGTGTAAAAGGCATTCACGATCGGATGCTTTTGCAGCGTGATGGCGACGGCCTTTGCTAGCAGCGCAGTCATCGTCACGCCTTTAGACTTCACCTGCTTGTAGAGCTTGTCGAGATTGTCGGTGGTAATGGTATACCCGACGCGGAAGACGGGCACCTGTAAACTTGCCATCATATTCCGGACGACAGCGTTTTGCAGCGTATTGAGCGCCACCACCTGGCCGGGCTGGGCGGGTGCTGCGGCTGGAGCGGACGGTTTAGGTGCAGGAGCTGCAGCAGGGGCAGAAACGGCAGGGGCAGCAGGCGGCGCGCTGGGTTTAGGTGCAGGTTTGGGGGCAGCAGGCGCGCTTTTCCCTGCTGCCGCTTCCACATCTTCTGCTACAATCCGTCCGTGCGGGCCACTCCCTTTGAGGCTGTTCAGGTCTACTTTCAGGTCTTTGGCGAGCTTGCGAGCACGAGGCGAGGCGACCAAACGACCGTTGCCATTGTGGCTAGGGGCAGCGTCCTCTACTGGAGCAGGAGGCGCAACGGCGGCTGCCATTTGGGCTGGAGCTGCTTCTGCAGCGGCAGGCACAGCCTCAGTCTCTGTCTGGGCGCCGCCCCCCTGCTGGGCTTGCTCGATTTCGGCTTCCGTTTCGGCAATCAGGGCGATCGCCTCTCCCACAGGTGCGGCTTCGCCAGCAGGCACAATAATGGTGGCGAGATAGCCCTCATAAAAGGACTCGACATCCATATCGGCCTTATCTGACTCAACGACGACAACTGTTTCGCCCTTCTCTACTTTGTCTCCGGGCGATTTGACCCACGACACAATCTTGCCTTCGGTCATTGTAGAACTGAGGGCAGGCATAAAAATTTCATTGATCATAGTGCTACAAATCTCCGCGAATTTCGACGATTTCGCCGTCTTTTAATAGAATTTCGACCTGCATCTTACGAACCAAATTGTCTCCAGTTTCTACCCGGAAGAAGCCTTCGATTTGTCCTTGCTGGACTTCTTGTTCCATTTCTAGAAGCTGCACCTGCTGGAGCTGTTGCAAAATCTGGTTTTTCTTTTCCAGGATTTCGCTTTTCTTCTGGTTCGCCTGCACGTCAATGTTAGAGATTTGCTGTGCCACCATGGGATTGGTAGATTCGTGCCCCTGCTTCCGCACTTCAGCCATCATTCGCTGTGCCTGCATTTCTAACTGCTGAAGCTGAGCATCGAGTTGATTGATCTGCACCTGAAGCTGTTGCTGCACCTCTTCTTTCCAACGAGGGGTGACGATCGCCTTCACATTGACGGCGCGTTTCAAGAGCAAATGGGGATTGGAAGCTTCCATGAACACGAGGAGTAAGGAGTAAATTTGGGTTATGAGGCGGGCGCATTGCACCCGCCTCATAACTCTATTCAAACATCTCGTTAATCATATCGCGATAGCGTTCCGTTACTACCGCACGGCGGATCTTCAGGGTTTGGGTCAGCAGTCCATTCTCAATTGTGAAGGGTTCGCTGAGCAGACGGAAAGATTTGATCTGATCGTCGGCTCGGTAGCCCGGTCGATTTTTGACTTCGCGGGCTAGCTCTTGGCGGAAGAGGTCTTGGATCGGTTTGCTATCCAAGCCGATCGCGTTGGCTGCGGCTTCTTCGTCAGGCAGCCGCAGTGACAGGTTCTGAGCTGCCGCCCACTGCTTTAAAGCTTCCAGATTTGGCACAATCAACGCCCCTAAGGCTCGCTCGTCTTGCCCTACGAGCATGATCTGATCCACATAAGGACTCCGCAAACAGGCATCCTCGATCGGCTGTGGTTCGATGTTTTCACCATTAGTTAGGACGATCGTGTCCTTAGCGCGTCCGGTAATAATCAGGTCATCGTATTCGGTGACCACGCCCAAATCGCCCGTATCAAACCAGCCTTGGGGATCGATCGCCTTGGCAGTGGCTTCTGGGTTGTTGTAGTAGCCTTTCATCACCTGGGAGCCGCGAATCAGCACCAGCCCTTGCCGACCGATGGACAGCGGCTGGCGGCTGTCTGGATCGACAATTTTGATCTGTGCATCACCAAATGGCTGACCATCTGCACCCCGCAGGTTGCGATCCGGACGACGAACGTTTGTCACAGGCGAGGTTTCTGTTAGCCCGTAGCCACCCAAAATGTTAATGCCGACAATCTCAAAGAAATCTTCTAAATATTCAGCGATCGATCCGCCACCGCTGACCAAAAATTGGATTTCACCGCCCGTTCCCTCCCGTACTTTCTGATACACCAGCTTGTCGCCTAGCAGATGAACAGGCAGTAGAGCAGTAGCTTTGGCGGTTGCAAGGGCGCGATCGAGCGGGGAGGGATTTAGATTATTTAAATCTAAGCCCTGCGCCAACCGCCGCGCCTGCACATAGCGCAAGCTCTGCTCCAGGAAAAATTTCACCAGCTTTTGTTTCTTGGCGGGCTGGTCGCGAAACTGCTTCTGAATGCCTTCGTAGATCGACTCCCACAGCCGCGGCACCCCTACCATGTAGTTTGGCTTGTACTGCTTAATGTCGGCTTTGACGTGACGAATGCTGGTGTAAATTTGGGTGCAGCCGAGCGAGAAGATCATGTACTCAAACGATCGCTCGTAGCAGTGCCAGATGGGCAGGATGCTGAGGACACGCGCACCCGGCGGTGGCTGGATGACAGCACGAACGGCGATCGCCTGAGATACCAAATTGCCGTGAGTCAGCATTACGCCCTTGGGCATCCCCGAAGTACCAGATGTATACATCAGCGTTGCTAGCGTGTCCAGGGTGTGCCGTACGGGCCGCAGTTCAACGGTTCTGCCCAGCTCCAACACCTGCGAAAACTTAAGGACTTTCAACGACACGTCGGCAGGCGGTTCTTCTTCGCTAAGCAAAATCACAAACTGGATCGGCAACTCTGCCAAGCCGCTATGCAGCTTCTTGAGGGTGGCAAGATTTTCCACCACCAGCGCGATCGCCCCGCTATCTTGCAAAATATACAGCAGCTCTTGAGTATCTGCCTGCGAGCTGCGAACCACATTGACTGCACCCGATCGCATAATGCCCTGATCGGCTACCAGCCAGCGGGGGCTGTTGTCCGAAATCAACCCAATTCGGGGCGGCACTTCTTCAGCTGGGTTTGCCTGAATGCCCAACGCTTGCAACCCTGCCGCAAACTCCTGAAACTGCTGCTCTAGCTCCGCATAAGTGAACTTTAGCACTGGGTTGGAGTGTGGATCATGCACCGCTGGAATATTTGCAAAGGCTTGAGTTGCGATCGTCCACAGCTCAGGTAACGATTGCACTTTGCTGTAGTCTGGGTAAGCAGGTTGGGTCATAGGTTATTCTCCTAAATCGTTTGGGTTGCAGCAAAACCTCCTTTGCAATCAGTTTGGCATGGAGGCGATCGAACGGATCGCCTGCTGTATCAGTTCGTTGAATGGTTAATAGATAATTGCCTGCTCCATCAGCGTTTTCGGCAGACCCTTTAGAATAAGAAATTGCACCGATTAAAAGAGGTTTTGATGCATGCCTAAGGCAACCTGGAACGGCACGGTTCTTGCCGAAAGCGACAAATGTGAAGTCGTTGAAGGAAATTACTATTTCCCACCTGATGCAATTCATTCGGAGTATTTCAAACCCACTAGCACCCATACAACCTGTCCCTGGAAAGGTGTTGCGAGCTATTACACGATCGAAGTGAACGGCAACAGCAACCCTGATGCTGCTTGGTATTATCCTGAAGCCAAGTCTGCTGCGAAAAACATTGAGGGCTATGTTGCCTTCTGGCGGGGAGTAAAAGTCGAAGCTTAAATGAAAATGCGAAATGGCTTAGTGTGCAAATAGTCACACTAAGCCATTTTTTGTCAAAACTTGCATCTTGCTTGTAGGGAGCAGGCTTTGCTCACTCCCTACAGGAACTCTACAGAACCAGTGTAAGCCCTGCTTATATGCAGCGTTTACCAGAGACCCCGGACAGTACCGCCAGTACCAGTGTTGGTATTGGTGTTATTTACACCACTGCCTCTACTAGGAGTTACAGTGTTGTTCTGGTAGGTACCAGTTGATTGACCTCTTCTAATCTGCTGCTGCTGCGTCTGAGTAGTGCCACCAGAAGAAGGAGACTGCGTTGACGGTAATGGGCTGGGAGAAGAACTGGTTCCAGGAGTAGTCCGGTTAACTCCTGGTGTGGGAGAAGTTTGAGTTGTTCCTGCGCCACCCGGAGTACTCCCAGGGGTATTGCGGTTAGTATCTTGGCCGGGAGTCCGGATAGCAGGCTCATCATTGCTTGAATCTGGGCCACCGCTTGCACCTTGACCACCGTCATCACCTTGGCCACTGCCCTGACCACCACTTTCGCCCTCATCACCTTGGCTACCAGGACCACCTTGATCGCTATCCTGGTCGCCACCGCCGCCTGTACCTTGACCGCCGCTTTCGCCTTCATCTCCTTGACCACCAGGGCCCCCTTGGTCGCCACCTTGGCCACCACCGCCGCCTTGGCTGCCACCGCCGCCGCTACCACTGCCAGCGCTGCCGCCGCCATCGTCTTGTGCAATTAATAGCTGGGAATTACCTGTAGAGGTTGCTTCAGCTCGAAGCTGATGCAGCACAAGAACTGATGCAGTTAAAAAAAGCCCAGTACTAGCGGTTGCAATTATGCTAACGAGTCGTTTAACGGTTTGGTTCTGATCGATACTCATGGTCTCGCTCCTCGATAAGTTTAATGAAGCAATATTGAAATCAATAGGTTAAAAAGCTGAGCTGTAGAAACCTTTCATCAGCACTACAGAAAACGGCGAATGTAATGCCAAACGATTCTGTATCAGTTGCATGCCTACCTGTTGTACAGCTTTGACACCATGAAATCATCTGGTAGTTAAAAGTCTGCTAAATCCTCTTAGGCTCCTACATTTCGGAGATGCTAAAACCCTGCTTCGCTTGACTCATCCCCTTATCTAGATGCAAGAGAATTGGACCAAGAGAAGATCGCCAAATCTCTTTTTAGAGCTGAATTAGGATAGCGTCTTCTGCATCTTGCCCGTCTTTCATAGTGTGAATTAATGGTCGTTTGTTGAAAGCATCTTTCAGCTAGAGATGGCTGGCATAGAGATACCTAACAGTGGCTCATTCACTTATGTAGTGTCATAATTCAGCTTGATTTTACCTATTGATTTTCTTTGTTCCGTCTAGACTTTAATTGGGATGATCATCTATTTCACTCCCTCGCGGGAAAGATCTGATATGAAACGGGATTTATACATCTAGAGAGATTTTTGCTCCAGCCAGAGTATAGCGTAGAACACAAAACCGTATGAAAAAGGCTTGGCATGACCAAGCCTTTGCAGCAATATTGAGTTCTGAGCCATAAACTCTTTAAACACAACTTCGGCACAAGCTGCAGTAGAACTACAGTGGGCTATTGCCCCAGCCATCTCAGCCGAAGTGATATTAAGAGAATGCTACCCTGCCTCATCCCATCAAAATCACATTGTCGAGTACGTGAATGACACCGTTATCCGCTTCGATGTCGGCAGCGATCACCGTTGCATTCTTCACTTCAAACCCTTTAGCTGTCCGGATGGGAATGGGTGATCCTTCCACAGAGGTGAGAGAGTCTACCCCCGCCAAATCCGCCTGTTTCAATTTGCCAGAAACCACATGAAAAGTAAGAATTCGGGCTAGCTGGGGTGGATTTTGCACCAGCGTTTGTACTGTCCCAGGTGGAAGTTTGGCAAAGGCATCGTCGTTTGGAGCAAAGACGGTGAAAGGTCCTGGGCTTTTGAGAACGTCCACTAGTCCAGCCGCCTTGACCGCAGCTACCAATGTTTCAAACGAGCCAGCACCTACTGCAATATCAACAATGTCAGGCATAGGGTGGTAAGAAATTCAAAGGTAAACAATATGCTTTACAAGGGAAGCAGCGCTCCCCTTACAAGATTTAGCAGCAAGGTTTAGCGATACTCTTGCCGCTGCACATCGCGCAGGCGGGCTTCCGGCCGCACGAAGCGATCCATCTGTGCCTCGAAGAACTTGCGATTTGCCAGCAGGTGATCGGGGTTGGGGTCATCCAGTGGATACAGGAGGGCAGTCCGCAGTGCCTGAATGACTGCCGAGGTGACGTTGTACATCGATCGCTGGAAGCTCACCGCAAGCTGCACCAGCATGTCATCTTCGCCGCGACAGTGCTGCTGGTAGTAGTCCAACAGGTATTGCGGCAGGAAGTGCAGCATATCCTGTGCCAGCAGCGTCGGCGGAATGCCAGCCGAGCCAACCGGGAATTTGTCGGCATACAAAACGCCGTAGTGAAAATCCTTTTGCTGTTCGGGAACCTGTCCGGCTTGGGCGTTGTAGGACTTGGTGCCTCGGAACGGCGAGGTACGATAGAACACTGCTTCTACATAGGGCAGCGCTGCCTCATACAGCCAGGTGAAGCCTTTTGATTTGGGAATAATTTCGTAGCACTCGCCGCCAATATACACGTGATGGTAAATTGGACGACCCGCGATCGCGAAGATGCCGTTTACCAGAAAATTCATCGCATCGGGTACGCCCTTGAACCCACCTTCATCATAAATATCTGACATCTCGAAGAACACTGGAGCCATTACTTCCCAGAACAAGCCCAGGTTCGCATAATAGGACATCTGCCGCACTTGTTCCATGAACATCTCAGGGAACAGCTTATATAACCCCAGCATGGCAGGATTGCCCTTGAAGAAGGCTTTGATAGCGCGATCGGCGTTCTGTCTGTATTCTTCACTGTCCAGATACGCATCAAACTTACCGTAGCCCATGTCGCGTCCGTGCCAGAGCATTGCCCGCATACACTCTTCGGCAAACTCCATGTTGATGCGATCGTGCCACCAGTGATGGAAGATGCGGGGCAGCTTTGACTTCAGCTCACCCTGCTTCATAAACGCCAGCAGCTCTGGGTGAGCCTTGCCGGTACCGCGCCAGATTCGTAGATCGGCATTGTCGCCCGCATAGTGATTCTCTAGATCGAGATATTCCTGCGAGATGAAATATTTGAAGAACGGCAGCGGCTCTAGAAACACCTGCTCGGCAATGTACAGCAGATCGCGCCAGTAGAAGTCCATCGGCACGGCATACGCTTTGTATAGCCCAATAATCTGCATCAAGTTTTCTGGCGTATCGGGCAGCATGGAGCCACCCGCTTCTAGACGATAGATGATATCGGCAAATTCGTGCTTTGAAGGTGAGATTTTTGGAGGAGCGATCGTTGTTGTCATAGGTCAAAGAAAGGTAAAACGGCAGGAAACGAAGAGTGGATTAATCAGCGGTGATTTGGGGTACAGTGGGGTCGAGCGCAACTTGGGAAGCATTGGCTGGTACTGTTGCGACGATCGCAGTAGTGGTGGTTTCTGACCAGCGCACCAGCCAGCTCGGTTGGATGCCTAAGAACAGAATCAACACTGCCAGGACAACAGCTGGCGCTTGCTCAAACCAAAGCACTCGGGGATAGTAAGCCGAAGCAGTATCCAGCTTGCCGAAGCAGGTGCGGTTCAGCAGAATCACAAAATAAACCGCCGTCAAACCCGTACCAATCACTGCCAGTAGCGTTTGCAGCGGAAAGACTGTATAGCTACCCTGGAACACCAAAAACTCAGCGATAAAGCCTGCCAGCCCAGGAATGCCAGCGCTCGCCATCGCGCCCAAGATCAGTAGCGCGCTCACCGAGGGCAAACCCCGAATTGGGTTCAGCAGCCCGTTCAGCACATCCAGCTCTCGGCTGCCGACTTTCTTCTCGATCACGCCCACCAGATGGAACAGCAGCGCCAAAATCAAACCATGTGCCACCATCTGCGACACCGAACCAACCAACGCCAAAGGCGTTAAGGCTGCCGCTCCCAGCAGCACATAGCCCATATGTCCGATTGAGCTATACGCCACCATGCGCTTGATGTCTTTTTGGGCGATCGCTGCCATGGCTCCATAAAGGATACTAATCGCCGCCCAAGTCGCCAGGTAAGGAGAGAGTACCGACCACGCCTGCGGGAAGAGCTGGAGTCCAAATCGGAACAGCCCATAAGTTCCTAGCTTTGCCAACACACCGCCTAGCAGCAGCGCGATCGGCGGGGAAGCGGCTACATATGTATCTGGCAGCCAAGTGTGGAAGGGAACCAGCGGAATTTTGATGCCAAAGCCAACGATGAGTAAACCTAACAGAATCAACTGCAAGCCGATCGGCAGCGTTTGCCCCAACACCGATTGGTAGCTAAAGCTCGATGCGCCCGTCAGCCAAACTAGCCCCAGGAAGCCTGCCAAAATTAACGCTCCTGAAACGGCCGTGTAGATCAAAAATTTGATTGCGGCATAGCCCCGCTTCTCGCCGCCCCAGATTGAAATCAGCAGGTAGAACGGCACTAGCTCCAGCTCATAGAACAAGAAGAACAGCAGGAGGTTTTGTGCCATGAATGCACCCGCCACCCCGCCGCTAACCAGCAGCAGCAGCGAATAGAACAAACGGGGGCGATCGGTTTCTTCGCTGCTGCTAAAGGCTGCAATCCAGGTCAGCAGGCTGTTCAGCACCAGCAGCACCAGTGATAAGCCATCCACGCCCAATTCGTAGTCCAGCCCTAGCGTTTCGATCCAGGGCAAATATTCTTTAAATTGCAGCCCTGGCTCTGAAAGGTTGAACTGAGTCAGCAGCCAAATCGACCAGAGCAAAATGCCACCCGATAGCCAAACTGCACTAGCACGCACCTGCTTCGCCGAAAGCTTCGCGGGCAACAATGCTACAATCGCCGCGCCCAAGATGGGCAACCAAATTAAAGGACTGAGCATAGGGAATGAAGGATAGGGATGAGGAGTGAAGGATGAGGGTTATTGACCGATCACAAATGAGACGATCTGAGATGTCAGGTGCAAGTGCGAGATAAATGACCAGCTCACCATCACTGCTGCGATCGCGATACCAAAGACGATCGTTAGCACGTAAGACTGACCCTGCCCGGAGTTGCTGTACTTCAGTGCTTCACCGCCAAACAGAGAGGTGATGCCAATCAGGTTCACAAAGCCATCGACGACGTAGCGATCGATCCAATCTGTGACGCGCGAGACGATGTCAACGCTGCCCACTACGCTGGAGCGGTAGAGCCGGGGCGTATAAAAGTCGTATGCCAGCAGATTTTGCAGCGGTTGCCAAGGAAGTCGAATCGGCTTAGCAACAAAATTGCCAATGTAAATCACGCCGCCAATGCTAAAGCCGAAGATGCTTGACCAGGTTAGCAACAGCGCCACATCTTTGCTGAGATCCGCCCAAGCGGGTAACAGCGACAGACTTTGCAAAATCATTGGGACATGTAGCGTAAACCCAGCCAGTGCGGTCATCGGCAGTGTGACTGCCCAAAGGTTTTCTGGCGAGCGCACCGTCATCGGGTTCGGCTTTCCGGCAAACATGAGTCCAAAGGTGCGAGTAAGGCTAAACGCCGCTAAGCCGTTGATCAGCAGCAAAATTCCGACAAGCCAAGGCTGCGTTTCCCATAGCCCATCTGCTAGCTTCAGCATCGCCCAAAAGGTGCCGAAAGGCGGCAGCGCAATTAGCCCAACAGCACCAGCCAGAAACGATAGCCCTGTGATGGGGCGACGCGACCACAACCCACCCAGCTGAGTCAAGTCTTGAGAAATATTATTGAGGATGATCGAGCCACAGCTAGCGACCAGCGTTGCCATCGCCAGCGCATGGGTCACGACGATCATAAGAGCTGCTTCTGTTTGCTGAGCACCCACAGCAATGAAAATTACGCCCATGTAGGCGCTGACCAGGTAAGAGAGCGATCGCTTAATATCAACCTGAGCAATGGCGATCAGCGTGCCGCCCAGTGCAGTTACGATACCAATGGCGATCGTTGCTGTGAGGACAAAGGGGGAAAGCGCTAGCACTGGTTCTAGCTTTACCAGCACCCAAGCCCCTGTTGCTACCACTACAGAGTTTCGCAGAATCGTGCTGGGCATCGGACCTTCCATCGCCTCATCTAACCACAGATGCAGCGGAAACTGAGCGCATTTGCCCATTGGTCCTGCCAGCAGCGCCAAGCCTACCAGTGTAATTAGCGTTGGGTCGGGATGGGCGGTTTGCGCCCACGCTGCCAATTCACTGAAGTTCCAGGTGCCGGCGATCGGGTACAGAGCAAGCACCCCCATCAGCAAAAACAGATCGCCCACCCGCTTAGTAAGGAAGGCATCCCGAGCGCCTGTAACCACCAAGGATTGGTTGAACCAAACTCCGATTAGCAGGTAGGTTCCCAGCGTCAGGACCTCTAGAACCATGTAGCTGACAAACAGCGAATCATTGAGCACTAGAGCACACATACCCGCCTCAAACAGCGCCAAAAGCGAGAAGAAGCGCGCCCAGCCCCAATCCATTTCTAGGTAGCCAACGGCGTAGATTTGCGCTAAGAAATTTAAGCCTGTAATTAAGATGCAAGCACCGATTGTTGCAGCAGAGATTTCAATTGGGATATTTAATTCCAGCCCTGCCACCTGAAGCCAGGAGAAGGTGATTTCAAGCGGCGGTTGATTCAGCACAGCCGGAAATGCCAGAACGGCGTGAACTAATGCTAAGAATGTGGTAATGGCATTCACATAACCCGCGGGTCGGGGTCCGGTACGCCTTGTGATGGCAGGAAACCAAGCGATCGACAGCACCATGCCCACTAATGGGTAGCAAGGAATGAACCAAGCTGTTTCGACTAAAAACTGGGTCATTAATACCTTCCTCAAGCGTCGGATTGTCGCCCTTTCAACCGCTAGCTTCAGGAGAGACATATAGATGTATCGCTATCTATACTTGCCTAGCTATTGAAATTAGTCTTCATATTAACCTAGAGATTACTCGATGGAAAGCAACTCAAGCATCAATATTTTTAGAAAGTTCAATAAGCAAATTGAATAAATCAGTGGACGTTGGTGCCTCACTTTTTAATTGAATTAGCTTTACAGCTGTGGCAACAGCCCTTGCTTTAGCTGAACTTTGCATTTGTTGAAAAGGCTCGTAAGCTATAGCTTACGAGCCTTTGGATCGCAAATGTTTAAATTCGTGAATCTATACAAAGCTGCGAGTACGCAAAATCAGGGAGAAGAGCAAATTTAACTGAGGGAGCTTTAGTTAGCCGCTCGCAGATTCTCTACGCCCGCGGTCACTTTAGCAGAAGTAATTCGATCGCCCTGCTGAATTTGCTGCACTGCTTCTATACCAGACGTAACATAGCCGAACACAGCATAGTTCCCATCTAGAAACGCCAAATCCTGAAGCGCAATATAAAACTGAGCCGAAGCGGAATCTGGCGGGGTCGATCGTGCCATTGCCACAGCTCCAGTAGTGTGACGCAGCTTCGGAGGTGCAGTTACTCTGGCTTCTTCCAAGGTTTTGCTGTAGACGGGCTGCTCGGCTCCTTCCGGCTCAATTTCTAGCGGAATATAGCGCGGCAAGTTGGTTTTTGGGTCGATGAAGCTGCCTGTACCAAGGCGATCGACTGGAAAGTTCGGGTCCTTGCTCTGTGGATCGCCACCCTGTGCCACAAATGGCTGCGGCTCGCGAATCACTCGATGGAATGCCAGCCCATCATATACACCTCGATTCACCAGATCGACAAAATTGCCGGCAGTAATGGGTGCATCCGCTCCATTAACTTGAATGACGATCGGCGCACCTTTTACCACCATTTCAACCGTTGCTTCTCCCTCTAAGCGCGGCAAGTTGCTAAACTGCCCACTTGGGTCGGCGACTGACGGGCTCACTGAAGGAGAAGCCGATGCGCTAGCCGGGCTTGTTGCAGATGCCGGACTTGTCGCAGAACCAGTGGGTGAAGGCGTAGACGCCTGATTGCCAGTGCATCCGCTCACGAAAAGTGTGCCCACCAAAACGAGCGCAATGAACCACCGATAGAATTTTGTTTGCATTGTTCCAGCACCAGTAAACCGCACACTATCTTAGCCAGCGTGATCAATAATCTCTAATCTTCTACAGACTCTAATCTTCTAGATCCTCTACAGAAAAAGATTTCAATAGCCAGGGGAGCTAGCTTCAAAGAAGCTGAGTTCTAGCCGATCGCCTGCACAGAGCTTCGCTCCGCCAAACTCAATCACAAACCTTCCAGCGGCACAGCCAAAAATCTTGCCAGTTCTGCACCTTGATTTTCCAATACAGAAAGGGACAGTGGTTGCCCTACTTGCGTCAGCGGGATTTCGCCTTTGCCCTTCACTTTTAAGTAAAGCGCTCGCTTGGGGTTCAGTCCTTCTTGCAGCACTACCCGAATGGACTGAATGTCCTCAATTGGGTAGATCAGCTCGATCGTCCGGTTTTTACCTAAAAATCCCTGCCGGAAAATCGTCACTTGACCCGTTTCCTTGTTGAACTCGTTGTAGCCGCCGCCTACATTCAGTACAACAATCAGCCAGAGGTAAGCACCCAGCAACAATGCTGATACTCCGTAAAATCCCATTGCAATTCCTTGCGGAATAAAAACTAACTGAGTGGGGTCAGAGAACGGCAGCAGATTAGTTTGGGTGTAGCTGGACAGGCAGGCAAGCAAGAAACCTGTTCCACCTACGGTGACAACAGTTGCCCAAAAGTAGTTGCTCAGCCGTCGTGCTCCTAGTATTGTCTGACGCAGTCTGAGCGAATTCTCATTTTTAGAGGGGTTAGAAGCGATCGGTGCAGCCATGAATTGTAAAGAAGGGGTTGTAAAGAGTAGTTTGCTGTGAGAACCTTTGAAACAGCTTGATTTTATCAGCTCGATCCTATCAATAATCCAGGGAGAGAAGCAGCAAACATTGACTAAGTACAACTACTTATCGAGCTTATTTAGGACTTATCGAGCGATCGATTTTCCTGAGAACGTTCCGTATCAGATTGTAAAATTTTTCAGATATACCTATTATATAGAAACGTTAAATCCTCTCTCAGAATGAGGTCTAGCGATTTATGCCTACGGCTTAGGTGCCTGTGCGTTTATCGCATAACTTGTCGAGAGGGGGCGATGGGGAGAATTCTTGAAGAAACGTCGGTATTTCTCAGCGTTATGTTCAAGATTCATTTCCACCTCTGCGCTGGAGCATCTCCAGAGGAGATCGCGGGTTTAGCTGCGGAGGATGCATTCTCTCAAGATGCACTGTCATCAACGTCATAATTAAGAGGTTTTGAAATGACCATAGCAATGGGACGAGCGCAAGCAGAGCGAGGGTGGTTCGATGCCCTCGACGACTGGCTCAAGCGCGACCGATTCGTCTTCGTCGGCTGGTCA
>NZ_JACXWX010000004.1 GCF_014764505.1 Phormidium tenue FACHB-886 | reverse complement strand
GGCGGGCTTGGCCCGCCCCACCTCTCACAAACTATTTGAGATCGCTATAGCGATCGGTTGACGTTCATCATGTTGCAATCAATTCATCTAATTTGTGGTGATCGTCGTACTCAGAACATGCGCCCAACAGAAACTCCAGCCCCACTCGTGGGCTTTTTTCTTATTCTTATTCAAGGTGAGTATTGCTGTCGGCACTAGGATAAAGTTAAGCAATTTACCAAATCAGTGCCAGGAACTTCTTACATCGAAATTAAGAACGAAGCGCCACGCAAAAATTGTTAAATACGATACATTGTCTAAGGCAGCGATCGCATTAAGTGGAAAGCGAACACCTGCATTGCTCCACTCCAAGCTGTGATCCCTACTGCTATTCCCCATCGCTTGTGAGACGTGAACAACGAGGCTCGGTTTAATTTCTGTTAATTCTATGAGCAAGATGGCTGATTTTTCCCAACGTTCTTTTTTGAGCCGAATTCGGTTGTCCTTCCGACGCTTTTGGCGAATGGCTGCCTTATTCGTAGCGACCTGTGGATTAATTATCGGCTGCGGTAACCCGTCAGCGAACTCTCCAACCACAACTGAAGCATCTCCAGTTGCATCCAGTGGGCAAGACCTCACCATTGGTATGGTGTTAGTAGGTCCTAAAAATGATGCTGGCTGGAACCAGGCGCACTTTGAAGGGATTCAAGACGCCATCAAACAATTTCCGGGTGTCAAGCTGGAGTACGTTGATAAGGTTAACCCTGCCGATCGCCCCAACGTAACCGGGGCGCAGGTGGCAGATGATTTGATTGCTAAAGGAGCAAAACTGGTCATCTTCAACTCCGATGACTTCAAAGACGATGCCCTAGAAGCTGCTAAAAAACACACCGATGTTCCTGTCATTCATGCCTCTGGCGATTATTCCTGGCAGGAGGGCAAAAACTTCAAGAACCAGCCCAACCTGTCCAACATTATGGGCAAGATGCAGTATGGCGAAATGATCGGTGGATGCGCTGCTGCCCTCTCTAGTGAAACTGGAAAAATCGGGTTTTTGGGTGCTTTAATCAACGACGAAACTCGCCGCTATGCCTCTGCCGCTTACCTGGGAGCACGGCACTGTTGGGAAAACTATAAGCAAAAATCAGCAGACGATTTACAGTTCAAAGTCACCTGGATTGGCTTCTGGTTTAATATTCCAGGGAAAACGCTCGATCCCACCAAAGTTGCTGATGACTACTACAACGGCGGATACGATGTGGTGATGTCAGGAATTGATACTCCTGAAGCCGCTGTGCAGGCGAAAAAAGCAGCCGAAGCAGGTAAAGCAGCGAAATATGTCCATATCGACTTTAAGGGCGGCTGCGACCTGGCTCCTGATGTCTGTTTGGGTGTGCGCTACTACAACTGGAATATGCCCTATGTCAGTGCAATTCAAGACTTGCAGGCAGGCAAACAGCTCCCTCGCTTTGCCTGGCTCGGACCTGACTGGAAGGATATCAACAGCACCGAAACTTCAATGATTGGGTTCCTGCCCGGAAAAGCGCTGGGGGATAACCAGAAATCTCTCGATGAGTTTGTCAAAGGTTTGGGCGATGGCAGCATTAACCTTTATAAGGGTCCGCTTAATTTTCAAGATGGTAGTGTGTTCTTGAAAGACGGAGAAGAAGCGACGGATCAGCAAGTCTGGTACATGCCTCAACTTCTACAAGGGATGGAAGGACCTAGCGCTTAAGAGGATGTTTACAACGTTGCTTTTTACGCCTTGAGGTAGCAGATCCCCCTAGCCTTTTGAAAGGGGGATCGCTCCGTTCAAAGTCCCCCTTTTCTTGGGCTTTGCCTTGGCAGGGTAGGGGGATGTAAAGGGAGTGAACCACTGGGCGGTTGAAAGATTTCTTAAACATCTTCCAAGACATTATTTGGCGTTAAACGCATGAAAGTTGAGCTACACAATATCTGCAAACAGTTTGGCAGCGTTCAGGCAAACGACAACGTTTCCTTGACCGTTGAGGCAGGTAGTATTCACGGACTGCTGGGCGAAAATGGGGCTGGTAAAAGCACCCTGGTCAAGATCCTAAGTGGCTTTATCACCCGCGATCAAGGAAAGGTGCTGCTGGATGGGCGATCGGTAGATATCAAAACCCCTGCTGATGCTATGCAGATGGGGATTGGCATGCTGCACCAAGACCCACTCGACTTTCCGCCCCTATCGGTGCTGGACAACTTTATGGTTGGCAAGTCCGGTGGCTTATTTACCAGTCGGCGGCAGGTTGTCAAAGAGTTTCGACGGCTGTCAGCCCAGTTTAATTTTGCGCTAGATATTCATCAGCGCGTTGGCAACTTGACCGTTGGCGAACGGCAACAGGTCGAAATTTTGCGGTTGCTGTCGCTGGGCGTGAATACGCTTATTTTGGATGAGCCGACAACGGGTATTTCGGCATCTCAAAAAGATGCGCTGTTTGCTGCCGCACGACAGCTAGCCAGCCAGGGAAAATCAGTAATTTTTGTATCGCACAAGCTGGAAGACGTCAACGAATTGTGCGATCGGGTCACGGTAATGCGTCAGGGGCAGGTTGTGGGAGATCTGCCGATTCCAGCGTCGGATGAACAGCTGATTGAGCTAATTTTTGGGCGAGAGCTTGCGCCCCCGGTGAAACCTCAAACTCGTCAAGCGCAAGTGGTGCTGGCACTAGAAGACGTGACTTTGAGCAGCGATCGTCTCAACATTAAGGTCGCTCGCCTGACGGCACACCAAGGAGAAGTGATCGGCTTAGCGGGGCTAGAGGGGAACGGTCAACAGCTCCTCCTGCAGCTCTGTGCTGGCTTATTGCGCTCCGGCACCGGTCGCTTGCAGATCAACGGCGTTGAAATGACCCATAAACCCTATCAAGACTACCTAAACGCCGGGGTGGGATATTCGCCTGCCGATCGGCTGCGGGAAGGGTTGATCCATGGGTTAACGATTCACGAACATGTTGCCCTCAAAACGCCGTCGAAAGGTTGGTTTGTGGATTGGCAGGCAACGCTGACCCGCACCCAGCAAGCGATCGCCCTCTTCAACATCCGAGGCCAGCCCACCACAAAGGTCGAACGACTTTCGGGCGGCAATCAGCAACGAACCCAACTGGCACTTTTACCCGTGCCGCTCAACTTGCTGCTGATGGAGCAGCCCACCCGCGGGTTAGACATTGGCTCAACGCTATGGGTGTGGCAGCAGTTAATTGCCCGTTGCGAAGGCGGCACCACAATTTTGTTTACCTCATCTGACCTGGACGAGATCATGCAGTACAGCGATCGCGTCATCGTCTTTAGTGGGGATGGAGTATCTGAGCCGATCGATGCAGCAGAACTCACGGTCGAGCGACTGGGGCAAATGATTGGCGGCAAGCTCAATTATGATCCCGCTGCCTTAGAAAAGTCCGTAACAATCCTCTGAGAGTGTTGCCTGCGCGCAGGCAACACTCTCAAAAAACTTTCCGAACGAATGGGATGTCTAAATCTATCTATTATCAAGTCGGTTCCCTGGTGCTTGCTCTGGTGTTTATCGCCGTGGTGATTGTGCTGGTGGGTGGTTCGCCTCTTAAAGTTGTCACAAACATGGGGTCGGGTGCCTTCGGCACAGCTGATCAGTTTGCCCGTGTAATTGCAACCCTTGCGCCATTGCTGCTATGTGCCAGTGGTTTGATATTCACCTTCACGGCTGGGCTGTATAACCTGGGTATTGAAGGCCAGATCGTCCTGGGGGCGATCGCCTCGATGATCCCGATTCGGCTGTTTCAAGAAGTGTTGCCTGCGCCGCTGGTGATTCTGCTGGCGATTGCTGCAGGAGCATTGGGTGGGCTGCTCTGGGGGTTGCTGGCGGGCTTACTGAAAGTGTATGGTCGCATCGATGAAATTTTTGCCGGAGTCGGGCTGAACTTTGTTGCCGATGGTCTGGCGCTCTACCTGATTTTTGGACCCTGGAAGAAGCCGGGAGTCGCTTCTATGAGCGGTACTGAGCAGTTTAGTGAGGTGATCTGGTTGCCCACGTTTGGCAACACAGAAGCAAGCCCGGTGGCGCTGGCGATCGCCCTTGTGATTCTCGTTCTGACCCTGGTTGTGATGCGCGGCACTTATTTTGGGCTGCGGCTGCGGGCGGTAGGTCACAGTTTACGAGCCTCTTACGTGCTGGGAATTCCGTCAATTCGGCAGTTGCTCAGCGCCTTTGCCATTTGCGGTGCTTTTGCCGGAATTGCTGGGTCATTGCAGGTGCTGGCGGTGTTTCACCGTTTAATTCCCAGTATTTCCAGCAATCTAGGATATCTAGCATTGCTGATTGCCATGCTGGCTGGCTCAAACGTCTGGCTGCTGCTGCCGATCGCCTTCTTTTTTAGTGCGCTCAACATTGGCAGTCTTCAGCTCCCCCTCTCTTTGGATCTGGAGTCTTCCCTCTCTGGCGTCATTCAGGGAACCCTGGTGCTGTTTGCCCTGCTGGGTCGGGGTTTCAGCGAAATGAATAAAGCTGCCAAAACCTAGTTACCAAAACTAGCGCTGATTTGGGGCATATTCCCCCCTAAAAACATATCCCGCTGCCCTCATGGACACCTCTCAACTAATCTCAATTTTGTCCGTGGCGATCGCCACTTCAACGCCGCTGGTGTTTGCCACAATTGGCGAAACCATTACTGAACGCGCCGGGGTCATTAACCTCTCGGCGGAAGGCACGATCTTACTCTCGGCGATGGTGGGGTTTGCGGTTGGTAAAACCACCGAAGGGTTGGGTACGGTGCCGAGCCTGCTGCTGGGGGTGGGAGCAGCAGCACTGACAGGAGCAGCGATCGCCCTGATTGTGGCATTTGGAGCGCTGACGCTACGGCAGTCTCAAGTGGCGATCGGCTTTGTGCTGACGTTGCTTTGTGCGGATCTGTCTTCGTTTTTGGGCAACCCGTTTGTGCGAATTCCCGGACCCACCGTTCCCAGCTTCAAGATTCCGATTCTGCAGGATATTCCGATAATCGGGACATTGTTCTTTCAGAGCGATCTGCTGGTCTATGCCAGTTTCGTGCTGATCGTCGTTACCTGGGTTTTCTTCTATCGCACGCGTCCCGGCTTGATGCTGCGGGCGATCGGTGAACAGCCTGCTGCGGCATTTGTGCGCGGTACCAACGTGGTTCTTATGCGCTATTTCTATACGCTGCTGGGGGGCGCCTTGGTGGGGGTTGCTGGAGCCGCCTTTTCGCTAGATTTCAAAGCGGGTTGGAGCCATCGGCACACGGCAGGCTACGGCTGGATTGCACTAGCGATCGTTATTTTTGGCGGCTGGAATCCGCTGCGGGTGGCGCTGAGCTGTTACCTGTTTGGCATTCTGCAATCGCTGGCAAGTGTGGCTCAAAGCACCATTCCGAATGTGCCAACTCAGGTATTCACGATCGCCCCCTTTGCGCTGATGATTGTGTTTCTGGTGTTGACCTCCAGCGAGTGGTTAGAACGGTTGCTCAAACTGCTGCCTCCAAGTGTTGGAAGGGCGATTGCTCAGACTATTCACAGCACGCCACCCGCTGCATTAGGGCGTGTCTTCCAGCAAGATTAGATGCTGCGCGCAGGCAATACCAACACTAGTAACCCTCTATATTTTGAGACTTATGGATTCTGTGTTATTGAATGACTGGCATGTGGTTGCGCGTTCGGAAGATGTACAGCTTGGTACGTTAACCAAAGCCCGATTGCTCGGTGTCGATCTGGTGATTTGGCGCAATGCCGATTCCCAAATTCTGGTCTGGCAGGATCGGTGCCCCCACCGCAGTGTTCGGCTTTCCAGTGGGCAAATTGTCAACGATACGGTGGTTTGCCCTTATCACGGACTGGTATTTAACGATGCAGGGCAATGCATCAAAGCCCCCGCTCACCCCGGCTACACACCGCCCAAGCAGGCCTGCGTCAAGACGTTTAAGGCGCACGAGCAGTATGGATTGGTCTATGCCTCGCTGGGCGAACCCGTCACAGAAATTCCGGTCTTTCCGGAATGGGATGACCCTAGCTATCGCCTTTGCCTCAGTGGTCCCTATTCCTGTCGCGCCAGCGGGCTGCGGGCGATCGAAAACTTTTTGGATGTGTCGCATTTTCCGTTTGTCCATTTGGGTACGCTGGGCGATCTGCACCAAACGGCGATCGACGATTACACCGTTTCAACAGACGAAGATGGCGTGGCATTGCATAATGTCCGGGTTTGGCAACCCGACCCCGACGGGCAGGGGAAGGGGGAATTGGTCACTTACAATTACCGTGTCTTTCGTCCCCTCACGGCTTACTTCCGCAAAGAAACCCCGAATGGAAATTGCCTGTCAATCTTGTTTCATGTCACCCCCGTGGCAGAGGACGAATGTATGGGGTGGATGTGGATAGCTATGAACTACGCGCATGATGTTCCCAACGAGGAAGTACGGCAGTTTCAAGACCACCTGATCGTTGAAGATTTTGCGATTCTCGAAACCCACAATCCCAAACGTCTGCCGCTGGACGTTCAGGCTGAATTTCACCTGCCCTGCGATCGCGGCTCTTTGGCATATCGCAAATGGCTGAAGCAATTAGGGCTAACCTATGGCGCGATCGCTGAACCGCTAGGTTAAGAAATTCTTGATGCTTCAGAGCAAGTGACTGGCACTACGTGCCTAAATCAAAATTATTTTATGTAAAAGCCCCCTTCGTGGGGGGCTTTTACATAAAATAGTGTCTTAACGTAAGCACGTAGCGCTATAGTACTGCCGCCTAGTATTGCCGCTGTAGATATGCTGCAACTTCAGCGATCGCCTGCCAGATGCAACCCTCCCTCATCCGAAAAAAGCCATACAGAACCTCCTAGTGGTTGAACGCGGCACAAGGATGGGAGCGTTTGTCAAAATAGAAGCGTCCCCTTTCAGTTGAGCAAACATGAGTGGAGAAGCAGTCCAGCTTGATTTCAGCAGCGCTAAAGCAACGGACGTTTTGCTGCCCAATCCCGCTGTCCTTGCCAGTTCCAGTTGGGACAGCCTCCATTTTGAACTCCACCGCCAGCCCACCTTTGACACCCCCGAACATCAAAGCCCGTGGCATGTCGTTGCTCAAGGACTTTCTGCCGAAGCTGGAGCACAACCCTCTCAAGGAGAACGCTGGCTGGATGGAAAGCTGAAACTGGAAAGACGGCAACAAGGAGATATTGCCATTATTCCTGCCGATGTGGCTCAACGCTGTAACTGGACTATGAGCGCTGAGTTTGCGATTTTGGCAATTCCCCCTGCCCTGCTTCAACAGGTCGGTCAAGATTGGGTGGATGGCGATCGCATTGAGCTGGTGCCCCAGTTTATGAGTGAGCAAGATGCGCTACTCCAGGGAATTTTTTCTGCTGTCAGAGATGAATTAGAGTCGGGTAAAATCGGCGGCAGTTTGCTGATCGATAGCCTCAAAACGACATTGGCGATCCACTTACTGCGAAACTATTGCACCACCCAACCCAAACTCTCTAGCTATGCAGACGGCTTGTCTTCGTCAGCGCTGCAACGAGTAACAGAGTATGTCCACGAGTATCTCCATCAGGATATTAAGCTGATTGAACTTGCGGCGATCGCCCAGATTAGCCCGTATCACTTTCTGCGTCTATTCAAGCAAAAAACGGGAACTACTCCCCACCAGTACATCCTGCAGCAACGGATTCAACAGGCAAAACATCTATTGCAGCACAGCGAACTGAGTATTGCCGAAGTTGCAACTCGCGTTGGTTTTTGTGACCAGAGCCATTTGACTCGCTGCTTCAAGCGAATCACTGGCATGACTCCAAAACAACTTCTGCAAGCCCAAACTGCTAATAGCAGCGCTCGATGAACGCAATAACATCCCAAAATCTCGCAACTTTCTTCTAGAGTTCTGCATCGCCTGCTTTCTAAGCTGTAACCAGTAAACTTGCTGGGGAGAGAAGAATGCAAAGCGAACTGATTGAAATGACCCTGCCGCTGTGGGGCTTAGCCATTTTCATAATATGGACGATCGCAGTCGTTGTTCTGCTGATTGCCGTTAGGATTCGGCACTTGGCGATAGGTGGCTCTGTCAAAGATTTCGGTATACCCAATGACACCAGCCTGCTCTGGCGGCTGTTTCGGGTGCAAGCCAACCTGGTCGAAAACTTACCTTTGTATATGGGAGCGGTATTTCTTCTTACCGTGCGGGGCATCTCTGGAGCTGCGATCGACGTGCTAGCTGGTGTATATATTGTGTCTCGGATTATGCATTCCTTGATTCATATCGCTGGGTTCAATCCCAACCTGCGGGTGATTAGTTTAGCAGTTCAGTTCAGCTGTTTGGTTGCACTAATTACCCTAGCCGTTTCCTAGCGTGCAAGTTTGCTAACTGATACAGCCAAACGAAACGTTGAATGTCGGCTGAGCATTCATGCTCAAGTCCCTTATCCTCATCTAGCCAACGGATTGCCAGCGACTCTAAAACACCCTGACTAAAGCACTATGAAAAAACTAGACGGAAAAATCGCAGTTGTGACAGGGGCATCCAAAGGCATCGGTGCCTCGATCGCCAAACATTTGGCAGCCGAAGGAGCAGCCGTGGTTGTCAACTATGCCTCTAGCAAAGAAGCAGCCGATCGCGTGGTTGACGCGATCGAGCGCGCAGGCGGAAAGGCGATCGCACTCCAGGCAAATGTTGCCAAAAAAGCAGAGGTCGAACGTCTTTTTGCCAAAACGCACCAAGTATTTGGCAAGCTCGATATCCTGGTCAATAATGCTGGAATGTATGAAAGCTACCCGCTCGAAGATATCACGGAAGAGCGCTTCTACCAGCAGTTTGACTTGAATGTGCTGGGGTTGCTTCTCACTACGCAACAAGCAGCAAAATACTTTGACCCAACGGGCGGCAGCATTATCAATATTAGTTCGATCGTCAGCACTCTCGCACCCGCAAACGGCACAATTTATAATGCTAGCAAAGCCGCAGTCGATGCCATCACCAAGTCGCTCGCCAAAGAGCTAGGTTCACGCAAGATCCGCGTTAACGCCATCAATCCTGGGCTGATAGAAACCGAGGGCACGCACGCAGCCGGAGCGATCGAGAGCGATTTTCATAAACAAGTTGAAGCACAAACCCCGTTGGGTCGCATTGGACAACCCCAAGACATTGCCCCTGCCGCTGTTTTTCTTGCGTCCTCCGATTCAGCCTGGATTACAGGCGCAACGCTACACATCGCGGGTGGTATTTGTTGATTTGTAGTAATCACAAAAATCCTCGCTTCAATACACTCCAATTATTTAAAAGCTACATTTTATGTAGCTTTTAAATAATTTTGCTTGATTACAATTCCAGCACTCTCCGCCTTAATTGATTGCGCTGGGTTCCATGTACATCAGTTCCCAAATGTGTCCATCTAAGTCCTGAAACCCATGCCCGTACATGAATCCGTGGTCTTGGGGTTCTTTGTAGGTTGTTCCTCCAGCAGCAACTGCTTTGCGAACCCTGTCATCGATCGCTTCTCGGCTTTCAGCAGATAAACACACCAAAACCTCGGTGCTTGTCTTGGCATCACAGATTGCGTTGGGGGTGAACGTCTTGAATTTCTCATGGGTCAAGAGCATGACAAAGATGTCCTCAGACACAATCATGCAGGTAGCAGTTTCATCTGTGAATTGGGGATTGAACTGGAAGCCGAGGTGAGTAAAGAACTCGATCGATTGCTGGAGGTTTTTGACGGGTAGGTTGACGAAAATTTTGGTGCTCATGGTTTGTCTTTGGATTTGAATGTTTAGGCTAGAGTTGAGCTTGAGTGCAGATATCAATCTGGCAATTGCAGGCATTACTATGGCAGTCCCGCAACTTCGATCACAGGGCGAATTTCTACTGTGCCGACCTGTGCTCCTGGAATTTGGGCAGCGATCGCGATCGCTTCGTCAAGATCCTGAGCATTGATCAGGAAGAATCCGCCTAGTTGCTCACGGGTTTCGGCGAACGGACCATCAGTCACCAACGGCTTGCCGTCGCGCACCCGGACGCTCGTCGCGGTCGCTACAGGGTGAAGCGGGGCGGTTGACAGATACTGTCCCTTCGAGTTGAGTTGCTGGGCAATCTGGGCGGATTCCTGATAACACTGCTCCCGTTCGGTTTCGCTCAGGGCATCTTCTTCCAGATAAATCAGCAGCACATATTTCATTGGGTAGCCTCCATTTTTCCCTTTGTACATAAGTCGAACGGCATTGGCTCAGATCGACACCTCGCTAGAAAATTTTTTCTTTGATACGATCGGGCGTTGCCTCCGTCTTCCCTTTGTAAGCGAGTCGAATGGTGCTGGCGCAGATCGACACCAAAATTAGACTTGTCCGGTCTAACCTCGCATGTCCATCAGATTGCCAGACTCATAGCGGCGCAATCCATGATAGAACACACCGATGCCAAGACTCAAAACCGCGATCGACCCGATCACTGTCCAAACTGCATAAATCCAGGAGAGCGATCGCAAGGCTTCGATCGGTAAATAACTGACAAATCCTGCAGGAATTAAGCTATACAGCAGCAGTTTCATTCCCCCTTCAAACAGGGTTCCAGGATAGGTGCTAAAGGTCAGCATCGCAAACCGCCACTGCTCGCTTAGCGCTGAGGCATTGCCCAGATAAAAGCTAAGACTACCTGTATAAATACATCAAGCTGTTTTTGCTTTGATCAAAGTAACTAGATTGCGATCACCCCTTTGCAAACCAATAGTTTTTCTATTTCTGCCGTGGAGTTTTTATTGATTAAAGAGTCAATCTCTATACGGCTTTGAATCCTTCTAAAGAACAATGTACTCAGTGATCTAGTGCTCTAACCTAAACATAGCTCTTCAGATCCTTGGTGCAACCGCTAGAACTATCGATATGCCGTTCCAGAAAAGCTTCTGGGCAAGGCGGCACTTCCTCCGATTTGGAATAGGTTTTGTCTTGCCGATCGCAGTCTCGCCGCTCACCAGTTGTGTGAAGCAGAATCTACCAACTATGGACATTTTGAAGCAATCAGCAGCCCCAGCAGGGCGATTACAAGCTCGCCCAATGCAGCCCGCAGAAGCTGGATCTCCTGGGCTGTCTTCTCTGAATCTAGAGAACCAACGCGATGGACTACTCTATGTCCCTGCAGCCTATCGGGCAGACCAGCCAGTGCCGCTGCTTCTCATGCTACATGGCGCAGGCGGAGACGCTGAAGGTGGGCTAAGAATTGTTCAGAGCTTGGCAGATGCCTTCACGACGATCGTGTTGGCTATAGACTCACGCCAGCAAACCTGGGATATCATCATTAGACGCTATGGTCCTGATATTGCTTTTATCGATCAGGCGCTGGCACAAACATTCAGTCGTTATGCTATTGATCCCAAGCGTGTTGCGATCGCAGATTTTTCGGATGGTGCCTCTTACGCCCTTTCGGTGGGCATCACTAATGGGGATCTATTTACCCATGTAATTGCCTTTTCGCCAGGGTTTATGGCACCCGCAGATCAGGTGGGGGAACCTCGTTTCTTTATTTCGCATGGTCAGCGCGACACCGTATTGCCGATTGACAGATGTAGCCGTAAAATCGTCCCGCAGCTCCAGCAAGCGGGTTATGACGTGTTGTATCAGGAGTTTGATGGAGGGCATACTGTACCAGAGCCGATCACCAATGCAGGTATGCGCTGGTTTACGGACTGAGTGCCATTTTTAGCTTCCATCTTTAGCTCCCATTTTTAGCTCCTAGTATGGCTGTTCGAAAGATGACGCTGAATAAGTAAAAACAGCAGGATCTAGCATCAGAGATTACGCTATTTGAGGAATAGAATCATAAAGAAGTTTTTATAAATCTTTTATTTTAAATTTATTCAGCTCTCCGATATTGAGTAGCGTGACAAAGATGCACTCGGATTGCAAGGAGAGTTTGATGACTTCCCATCCTACCGCTCAAGGAAAAGCAAAATCGTCTCGGCTGAACTCTGCGTTTAAGCACTTGTGGTCAATGCATTGGGTGATGGCAACCTGTTATTTGTTGCTATTTACCTTAGGAACATTGATGGTGCGTTTACCAGAAGAACTTCCCATCCGAGAAAGTTCTTATACGCTGCATAAATCTGTTGGAGCACTGACAATGGCACTGCTAACATGGCGGATTTTTGTTCTGCAGCAAGTTTGGTGGCGCAAATATACCCGTCGCCTGCCTAAATTCACAGCAGCTTGGATTCGCACAGCCGTGCTCCACACAGCCCTCTACCTCTTTATGTTGGCAGCTCCCATCAGCGGATTTTTCCTCTCCAATTCCTATGGAAGTGGAAATGTGCCTTTTTTCTGGGTTGCTACCTTACCGGATCTGTTTCCGGAAAATGCTGCTGTGGTTGAACTTGCTAGAGACATGCATTTCTGGATTACCTACACGTTCCTAGCATTTATTGTTTTACATCTGATTGCACAGCAAAAGTTTATCCGCTCGTTTTGGAAGCGTCTTGTGACTGCCGCTAAACGTTAGTGTTAGCTCCACCTTGAAAGCATCGGCACAGTAGCGCAGTACCATGAACTTAAGATCGTTTGCATTGACCCGCAAAACTCACCGTCATCAATCACTCCCGCTCGATCGCATGACACGTTCCATATCAGCTCCCCCGTGGCGCAGATGGTTTAGTAGAGCCAGACCTCGCATTTTGATCTGGTATTTCCTGCTGACGGCTTTCTCCAGCGTGACATCGATTTTGATGACTTACCACATCCTGTATGAGCGAGTTCAAGACCAGTCAAAGGAGTATGTGCTCAGGCAGATTGAGGATTTTCGGCTGTCTGCAGCCCAGCCGAACCCAGCTGCCGACCTGACTGCCGACCTAGCTGCCGACCCGACTGATAGAGAGGTCACAGCCATCCTGGATGCGTTTTTGTCGGAGTATAAGCCCATAGATGGAGAAGACTATGCGATCGCTCTGGTGAATGGACGTTTCTACCGACATACCGATCTATTTCCCAAAACGCTGCTTACTCAGGACAGCAAGCTAATTCAACATTGGGGGCAACTGACTGAACCCCGGCAGGGCCAGATCAACTCGTCTGCTGGCGAACTTTTCTACATGGCGGAACCAGTGCAGATAGATGGGCAAACCCATGGCGTTTTGGTCATCATTCACTGTGCTGATAGCATCTACCAGTTAGTAAATGGAGCGGTACTGCTAATTATTCCTGCCACATTAGGCGTTTTGACCATTGCCGCAGCGATCGCTTGGGCAACTGCAGGACGGGTGCTAGCGCCGCTCCAAATCCTGACCCAAACGGCTCAATCAATTACTGAATCGGACATGACTCAGCGCATTCCAGTGACAGGGTCAGATGAAATAGCGAAACTGACTACAACGTTCAATGAAATGTTGGATCGGCTTCAGGTTGCATTTGAGAGCCAGCAGGAATTCCTCAAAGATGCGGGGCATGAACTCCGAACGCCAATTACTGTTGTGCGGGGATATTTAGAAACCCTAAAATATCGTCCGGAACGGCAGGAGCAAATTATGGCGCTGGCGATCGATGAACTGGAGCGAATGGGTCGTTTAGTAAATGATTTGCTCCTGCTGGCAAAAGCAGAACGCCCAGACTTCCTGACCTTAAAACCAGAGGAATTGGACTGGTTGACAGAGGAGCTCTATCTCAAAGTTCGTTCTCTTGCAGAACGGCAGTGGGTACTGGAGTCAAAAGGGTTGAGTCCTGTGGTGGTGGATCGACAACGGTTGACGCAAGCCGTGATGAATCTCGTGCAGAATGCTATTCGCCATACTCAGGCTGGAGATACGATCGCCATTGGTTCTGCCGTCAGAGAACAGCACGCCCACATTTGGGTGAGTGATACAGGAGAAGGGATTGACCCAGAAGCTCAGCCCCACATCTTTGAGCGGTTTGCGCGGGCGACCACACGCGATCAGGAGGCTGACCAGGGGATAGAAGGACATGGGTTAGGGCTTTCGATTGTGCAGGCGATCGCCGAAGCCCACGGAGGATGGGTCGAGTTGTCCAGCTATCCTGGACAAGGATCAACCTTCACCATCGTTATGCCGCTGACCTCATCCCAGGATAGTGCCACTGATGAATCGAATTCTCATCGTCGAAGACAATCCTCACATTACGGACTTTTTGGAGTCGGGACTCCAAGCTCACGGCTTCACGACCACCGTCGTTAATACCGGTCGAGAAGCCCTTCAAATGGTTGAAGGAGCCGAGTTTGACCTTGTGATTCTAGACTTAGGACTTCCCGACCAAGATGGGTTAAAAGTGCTCAAAACGCTACGAGGACAGGGGCAGCTATTACCTATAATTGTTCTAACTGCCCGAGATGGCGTAGGAAACACAGTCGCTGGGCTTGAAAGCGGAGCCAATGACTACATCACCAAGCCCTTTAGCTTCGACGAATTGTTAGCCCGCGTTCGTGTCCAGTTGCGCAATCCTCCAATGAAAATACCACAGCAGACAACTCTCCGGGTTGGAACGGTCACCCTGGATCTGCTGGCTCGCCAAGTCTGGGTGAGCGATCGCGCTGTTGAACTCTCTGCCCGTGAGTTTCTATTAGCCGAACTTTTTTTGCGGCATCCTCAGCAGGTTCTAACCAGGGAGCAGATTCTCGATCGCATTTGGGGGTACGACTATGACCCCGGCACTAATATCGTAAATGTGTACATCGGGCACTTACGAAAAAAACTAGGGGAGGATAAAATTGAAACTGTTAGAGGAGTCGGCTACCGCCTGCGGGTATGAATCGCCTTGTGGCGTTTGGGAATCCTATGGCTTTTTAGAATGCTATGGCGTTTGGGAATGCTACGGCTTTTGGGAATGACATGTGTTGTCAGCAGCACGCTTCGCTAGCAGCACAATTTCTTCAAATTGAAATCGATCGACTAGATTAGTCAACACCTGCGCCAGATCAGCCTGCTCAGGTGGAATTTGGGTAATCAGCGCCAGAACTTGCTTTGCATTGACTTTAGTTGCGGCTTGCTGCAGTTGCTCAAGCCAATCAAGAGGCATTTTAGATAGAGAAGGCTGAAGCACTTCAGCACAGCCGGATACTGCGATCGTGGGATGCGTCTGCTCTTGGGAGGCATAGAGATATTGCACCCCTAAATACTGCGTCATCTTCTCAAAAATAATCTGCTCTTGGAATGGCTTACGCACAAAATCGTTACAGCCTGCCGCCAAGATGATAGAGCGAGCTTCTTCAAAGGCGCTGGCCGTCAGCGCGATGATAATAGGCTGCTGCCCTTGCGGGTGCGATCGAATTCGTCTGGTGGCTTCATAGCCATCCATTACGGGCATTCTCATGTCCATCCAAATCAGATGCGGCTGCCACTGTTCCCAAAGCTCAATGGCTAATTGTCCATTTTCGGCTTCCCGAATCTCAAAGCCAAGCGGTGCCAACAGTTTCACTAAAAGCTGACGATTTTCCCAGCGGTCTTCGACAATTAGAATCCGATACGGGGGTTGGGCGGGGGCAAGCCCAACTACAAGTTGATGGGATTGCTGATGCACCAACTCTACGACAGGACGAAACTTAATTGTGAAGGCAAACGTACTGCCGCAATTGACGCTGCTGCGGACTAGAATTTCTCCCCCCATGAGCTGTACAAACTTCTGACTAATCGGCAGCCCCAAGCCTGTTCCCTGCTTAGAAGTGCGTCCCGATTCAGTTTGTACAAACGGTTCAAATAGATGTTTAAGCTCATCAGTGGCAATGCCAACGCCAGTATCCGTCACTTCAAAGTGAAGCAGCTCTGAAGCAGCATGAATCTGTACAATAACTCGTCCAGCCAGGGTAAATTTGATCGCATTGCCGATTAAGTTAATCAGAACCTGACGCAGTTTTCCCTCGTCGGTTTGCACATATTCAGGTACATTTTCATCGCGCTCAAAAATTAGCTGCAGCTGCTTTGCGCTTGCTTTGAGCTGAAACATTTCCTCAAGTGAGTTAAGGAGATGATATAAATTAAAGCTATTCTCATTCAGCAGTGTTCTGCCTGCTTCAATCTTGGTCATCTCCAATACATCATTAATCAGCGTCAGTAAGTGTTCACCGCTGCGGTTAATAATGTGTAGCTGTTCGAGCTGAGTTGTATTTACTGCAGTATCACGGGTCATTAATTGTGTATATCCCAAAATGGCGTTGAGCGGCGTTCGCAGCTCATGGCTCATATTTGCCAGAAACTCGCTTTTCGATCGATTCGCAGCATCCGCTTCTTGGGCTTTCTGCTCTAGCTGATGACTGTAGCGCTCTAGCTGTTCCCGCGATAGCTGCAGCTGCCATGCTAGCCAGCGCACACCAATTGCCAGCCCTGCAACAGACACTAAACCGACTAGAACAATTGTGCCCGCAAGCTGGCGGGCTGGGGCAAAGGCTTCAGACTGCCGCATCTCAACCAGCAGCGCGATATCCTGGTTATTGAGCCAGCGATAAACCCCAATTACGGGAACACCTGCATAGTTACGGTACAGTCCGGAGCCGCTGCGTCCCTGCATTACCGCATCAATGCCTTCACTGCTGATGCCTTCTGGAAACTCCTGCTGCAGCGGCGAATCTCTAGAAATAAATGTAAATTCGTCTACCAGCGAACCCGCTAGATAGGTATCGCCACTTTCCCCTAAGCCTGTTCGCTCACGGACAATTTGGTCGATCTGATCCAGGTTTAGGTTTGCTAGGATCACCCCTTGACGAGTGCCAGCGGTGTTATAGATCGGCGCTGCCAGCGTTACGGTTGGTTTACCTGTAGTCAGCGAAACATAGAAGATCGGATCAAAGGTTTCTCCAGGTTCGATCTGCTGGAAATACAGGTAAGTGACGCTAGCAAGAACAGCATATTGCCCTTCATTCGGTTTGTGCGTCGAGACGATAACGCGATTGCGCTGATCGAGCACATAGATCTCTGAGAAATTAGATTTAAGTTTAGCGATATCTTGTAGGTACTTAGACAAAACATGATAGGCAGCGGGATTGGCTGCAGGTGCGGTCAGCAGAGCGTTGAGATTGGTTTGAATGTCGGGAAACTGAGTAATGAGGAAAAAATCGCGCTGCTGGTCTTCAAACCAGCGGGCAATTTCCTCTTCTTTTAGCGTCGCAGACACGTTGAGCCGCTCGAACGCCGCTTGCTTCAGGGCTTCTCTAGCACGAAAGAAAGCAACGCTGCCCACAATGCCAACGCTGATCAAGGACAGCAGCAAAAAAACGCTCGCTACTCGGTCAGTAATCGTCTGTTTCCAGAACTTCATTGCCACTCTGCAAAAATTTGCTTGATTCGATTGAGCGCTTCATCAACAGCTTGCTCAACAGAAACATTTTCCACCACAACGCGATTGATCGCCTTTCCCCAGACATTTTCCTGCGTAACCACACTGTAGGCAGGATGGTAGACCGAGGGAAACGGACGGGTGCGATCGGAGTTCAGCAGCTTGGTGCTGACCGACAGATGCGGATCTTCGGGATTCGTCCAGTAGGGATCGTTCCAAATCGGCTTGCTGATCGGCTGGTTGCGGATGCCAGCTGCTTTTAGATAGTTACCCAACACTGGTGGCTGAATCAGGTGCGCGAGGAATTCTTTGGCGATCGCTTGATTCTTCGACTCTGCAAAAATAACTGCCTGCTTAATTGTGAGAATATGGCGCATCGGCTGACCGCTAGGCTTATTGGGGAACTCCAGCGTTCCGAGCTGCTTGCGGTACATCAGCTGATCTTGGCGCACGGTGGCAGGAATTGTCAGCGAGGTGTTGGGTGTCATGACGATCGAGCGATTCAATAAACGGCTGTTATTGTCAGGGTTCAGCCATTTTGTCGCATCTGGCGGCGCGTACTGCTGTTGATAAAACCGGGTATACCACGCCAAGCTTTGCCGAATTTTTTGGCGCACTGTTGGATCATCAGCCTGCAGCGTTCCATCGGGGGTCAGCAGCTGCGCGTCATACGCCTCCAATACCTGCTCAAATAAGAAATAGGTGTCGCCCGCTTTGTCGGAGAACGAAAAGCCCAAGCCGTAGATATCCTGTCCCTTCTGCTGCAGCTTATCTTGCACCTGTTTCCAGAAATTCCAGAACTGATCCCAATCCTTGGGAATATCATCATCTTTGAAGCCTGCTTGCTCAACCAGATCTCGCCAGTAGAAAATGAAATTGGTAGACTGCGAAAACGGTACTGCATAATAGCTGCGCCTGTGAGCAGCCTGATTCTGTAAATTGACTGCTTCTAGAATTGATTCAGGATACAGCGCTTTAACGGGCTGAACCACGTCTGAAACATCGACAAGTTTCCCCGCCCAGGCCAAATGTGGATAAAGCCCCCGCTCGGCGTTGTGGCTCATCACGATATCCGGTGGCTTGCCCGCTTGAATCGCTCTTTGGGTTTTCTGAGGAAAGTCATCGGTGGTATGAAGAACCAAATCAACGGCGTGTCCCGTTTGCTTTTCCCAATCTATGACCAGGTTCTGTAGCGCTTCATCTTCCTCTAAGTTGAATCCTTTTTCCCACCAGATTAGCAGCGGTGCATCCGAGGTAACCGCTGCAGCAGGTGCAGCAGGCAATTGTTCCGGCTGCGTGGTGCGGGTACAGGCAACTACCACAAAAGCAAGTAAGGAAAACAGCAAAAACTGTCGGCGTTGTGCAATTCGTCGAACTGGGCGATCGAAAACGCGATCGAAAAGAATAAATTGAATTGCCTGCTTAATTTTGGTTAAGATGCTAATCATTTTTCTCTCCCTCAACTGCTTCTGCCAACGCCACAATTTTCTCAAACTGGAAATGCTGCACTAAATCGTTTAGATATTGAATTAAATGAGATTGCTCTGTAGGAATTTGTTTGATCAGGGTCTGTACTTGCTTCGCGTTGACGCGAACTGCTGCTTGATGGAGCTGCCTGATCCACTCATGCGGCATTCCGGCAGTCGAGGGCGGCTGTGCAGAATTGCGCTTGCCTACCGGTGGGTTAGCTTCCTGCCAGGGCGGGGTATAGAGATATTGCACCCCCAGATATTGAGTCAGCTTCTCAAAAATCACATGGGCAGCAACGGGCTTTCGCACAAAATCGTCGCAGCCGATCGACATCGCAACGACTCGGTCTTCTTCAAACGCGCTGCCGGTTAGGGCAATAATGATTGGCGGCTGCGGGGTTGCTTTAATTTGTCGAGTTGCAGTGTAACCATCCATCACAGGCATTTGAATATCCATCCAGATTAAATGGGGTGACCAATTGCGCCACCGTTCGATTGCCTCAGCGCCGTTTGCCGCCTCCTGCACCGCAAACCCGACTGGTGTCAGTAGCTCGACCAAGAAGCGGCGATTGTCTGCATTGTCTTCTACAACTAAAATCCGGTAAACGGGCTGATGCGGCGCGAGTTTCACCACCCGCTGCTGCCGATCGCAGCGGACGCGATGCGGCGCCACGGGCTGCACAGGTAAACTGAATCGAAACACTGAACCCTGCCCAACTTGACTACTCACACTAATTTCTCCACCCATCAGCCGTACAAATCGCTGACTAATCGCCAAGCCTAACCCAGTTCCCTCCTGGCTGATTTCTGGATTCGCTTGTTCTGCTTGAGTTTGGATAAATGGCTCAAACAGACGATGCAAATCCTCTGGAGCAATGCCAATGCCTGTATCAACTACCTCAAACTTCAGTCGTATTGGCTTAGATTGATCTGGTTTCCAATGCTCCCCGCCTTCTACCTGCAGCACCACGCTACCGTCATCAGTGAATTTAATCGCATTGCCCAACAGGTTCATCAATACCTGAAGCAGCTTGCCGCGATCGGCACGGATGCAGCGAGGTACTGCCTCAGCGCATTCAACGTTAAATGCCAGATGCTTAGTCTCAGCTTTCAGGCGCAGCATCTGAAACAGCCAATCCAGCAGATGACACAAATCAAACTCAGTTTCGTTTAAAACCAATTGTCCAGCTTCAATCTTCGACATCTCCAAGACATCGTTAATCAACACCAGCAAATGTTCACCGCTGCGGTTGATTGTATCAATGTAGTTTTGCTGCTGTGGGGTTAGCAGTTGTCCACGGGCTAGCAGCTGTGTAAATCCCAGTATTACATTTAGCGGTGTTCGCAATTCATGGCTCATGTGAGAAAGGAACTGGCTTTTGGCACGATTCGCAACTTTGGCGGCTTCTAGCGCCTGCCTGAGAACCTCTTCACTTTGCTTGCGCTCAATGCCCAAAGCAATCTGATTGACGATCGATCCCATCTCCTGCAGCGTGGTTTCTGGCAGGGGCTGTTGCGCAAAAACCGCCACAACACCCACAACGCGATCTTCAACGATGAGCGGATAGCCCGCAAATGCCACCATACCTTCACGTTTTGCCCAAGCTTTGTCATGGATATGTGGATCGCTGAGGATATCGTTAGTTAGCAATGGCTGCCGCGCTTGGGCAATTCGTTCAATTTTATATTCTCCAATCCGAATGCGGCTATGCATACCGTTCAAGTGCGTATACAGCCCCTTGCTTGCTTGCAGCTCCAGAGCTTGTGTAGAAGCATTTACCGTCCAGATGCGGGAAAAAGCTACATCAAGATGCTTTAATAGCGCTTCAGCACATCGCTCTAGCATATCTTGCAGTGTGCTTCCTTCAGTTGAGGCAATGCTAATATCTGCAGTTAACGCTGCCAGCCGCACTCGTTCTCTCAAGTCGGCTTCTACCTGTCTTTGTTCTGTGATATCTTCGGACATTGCAAAAGTGAGAAGTGTTTTCCCTGCGCTGTCTCGCACTGCAGATACTGTTAACCTTGCCCAAACGAGCTGCTGGTCTTTACGGATATAGCGTTTCTCAATCTGGTAAGACTCACGCTTTCCTGTCAACAGTTCTTTATACAGCCCCAGCTCTGCCGCCAAATCATCTGGATAGGTATAGTCTCCAAATGACATGCTCTGCATTTCCTCGGCGGTGTAGCCTAGAGAGCTGAGTGAAGCGGCATTGTTAACGAGGGTTGTCCCATCTGGCTGGTTTAAGCCAATTGCTACAGCAGAGTTTTCAAAAATCGATCGAAACAGCAGTTCGCTTTCTTGCAGTTGCACTGCTGTACGCTCTCGTTCAGTCCATAACACAATTGCCGCTGCTGCAGACTGTAGCAGCTCAATCTCCTCAGCTTCCCAAAGCTGGGCTTTAGTACAGCGATCGAAGCCGAGAATTCCCAGAAATTTCCCTTCGGCAACGATCGGAATCACCAGCAGCGCTTGGATGTCTTGTGCTTCTAAAAATTTTCGTCCACAGGCAGGCAAATCTGTCGTGAAGGTCTGAATCGGTTTTCCCTGGAGAATCAGAGGCACCCAGTCTGGGAAGTAATCGGCAATTACTTCTTGCTGCATCATCACATTATCAATCTGCGATGTGATGCCGGGTGCACACCACTCAATCCGCTGGCTAACTACAAGGCGATCGGGATCAAACTCGTTTTCAAACACGTATACTCGGCTGGCATCACTCACTTCTCCCAGGAGTTGCAGCACTGCAGCATAGCCGTCTTCGGTGTTTGCTGCCAGCAGCTGTCGCTGCACCTCTAGGAGTGCTGTCAGATATCGCTCTCGCTGTGAATATTGCCCTTTGACTTCATCACCCATAGATCGATCGATTGCCTGCTTCTGCTCATTGATTAGCACAAAAGCAACCGAAATCTAAAGTTTGTTACGACAATTACAGGTTTGAGCACACACCGCTTTAAGATTTTGAATCTGGGGGCTTAGCGCCCGTGGCACTTGAGCGATCGAATATGTGAAGTTCTATGAATAGCAGTGAATCCCAAGGCGATATTCTGATTGTGGATGACACGCTCGATAATCTGCGGCTGCTCTCGACCATGCTGGAGGAGCAAGGATACGACGTGCGAAGCGTCACTAACGCATCAACGGCGCTGATGGGGATTCGCGCTCAAGCTCCCGATCTGATCTTGCTTGACATCAACATGCCAGGAGTTAACGGTTTTGACCTGTGTCGCCAGCTCAAAACCGATCGAACTACGCAGGAAATCCCGGTAATTTTCATCAGCGCCTTGAACGAGGTGTTTGATAAAGTAATGGCTTTCTCAGTCGGTGGCGTTGATTACATCGCCAAGCCGTTTCACGTTGAAGAAGTGATTGCCCGTATTGAAAATCAGCTTAAGCTCTGTCGGCTACAGACGCAGCTACAGGGGCGAAACGAGCAGCTACAGAAGGCAGAAGTTGAGCTACGCCGATCGTTGGAGCAGGAAAAAGCGCTGAATCAACGCATTGAAGCAATGACGGCGATCGAAGAGCGCAACCGCATCGCTCGCGACATTCACGATTCGCTAGGACATGCGCTGGTAGCGCTCAGCATTCAGCTAGAAACTGCCTTGACGCTCTGGCAGGCAGATGCCAGCAAAGCCTATAGTTTTGTGCGCGAAGCCAAGCAGCTCAGCGCCGATGCCCTGCAAGCCGTGCGGCACTCGGTTAGCGATCTACGGGCTGACCCACTGCAAGAGAAACTACTGGAAGCGGCGATCGTCACTTTGACTCAAGAGTTTCACCACACAAGCGGTATTCTGCCTGACTCTCAGATTGAACTGTCTCACCCCACCTCTAACCTCATTAACACTGCCATTTATCGCATTGTCCAGGAAGGACTCACCAACATCCTGAAACATGCTGACGCGTCGATCGTTCAACTCCGCATCCATTCTGCTGCAACGGGTCTACACCTGACGCTACAAGATAACGGTAAAGGCTTTCATCCCAGTGCCAACCCTACGGGTTTCGGGCTGCGGGGGATGCAAGAGCGAGCCAGCGCTGTGGGTGGGCAGTTGTCGATCGACAGCACTCCCCAGCAAGGCTGCCGCATTACCGCCTTCTTTCCTTCCTCATCCCCCCGTTAATTCTGCTGCTATTCTCCTCTACCCGCCCCCTCATGATCCGACTTTTGCTCGTTGAAGACCAAGAAATTATCCGACGTGGATTGAAAACGCTCCTTGATACCAAGCCTGATCTGAAAGTGATTGCAGAAGCAGAGAACGGACAACGGGCGATCCAGGTGCTAGAAGCGCTGCAGGCGACAGAGCAATCGCCAGATGTGGTGCTAATGGATATCCGGATGCCTGTCATGGATGGTGTGATGGCAACGCAGCAAATCCGTCAACAGTTCCCAGAGGCAAAAATTCTAATTCTCACGACCTTTGACGACACGCAATACGTGGCAGAGGCACTGCGTCATGGGGCTAAAGGCTATTTGCTCAAAGATACGCCGTCCGAGGAGCTAGCAGAAGCGATTCACTCGATTCACCGAGGCTATACCCAATTCGGACCGGGCATTCTGGAGAAAATGATCGCCCATGTGCCTCCCCCAGAACTCAAAGCGCCAGAGCCACCCCGTGAACTTCAAGACCTTACTGCCAGAGAGCGGGAAGTTTTGCGGCTGATTGCTACCGGCGCCAGCAACCGCGAGATCGCTCAGACGCTGTTTCTCACAGAAGGAACGGTGCGAAATCACATTTCACGGATCTTAATGCGGCTCAATTTGCGCGATCGTACCCAAGCCGCAATCCTCGCCAATACTTTTCTGCCGTTGCTCGAAGACACTACAGCCGATTAACTTAATAGCTCGCAGAGCCGCAGCATCACTTCACCCGATCGGGTGATACAGCCTGATGAACTTGTTTGCTTCAGCGAATGACAAATGTAATGTCATAGCAGTGACATTTATTGGATGGTCGATGGGATGTGCCTGGATACATTAGAGATATGAAACGAGAGACAGATTGAGGATAGACGAGAAGTTCAGGCGCCAGCTTCTGAATCAATGAAAGCATCAGCTTTATACCAGTTGGTTCCCGTGACTTCTTACTTTGATTTCTCACTTTTCTATTTTCTTTCAGCTCTACTGTTTCTAAACAAATTCACCTTACAATTCTAGCTCCATACAACAATGACCACCTACAACATTGGTTCCTTAAGCAGCACCGTTGTCTCCAAAGATCATTTCTCTGTTAATGACTCTGATATGACAGATGTGTTTGCATTCACGATCAGCGGTACAAAGGACATCAATCTAGCGCTCAATTCTGAGAAAGGAAATACGAATCTGAACCTGTATCGAGACACAAACGCTAACGGGCAATTGGATGGTGCAGATGAATTGCTAGCAAAAGGCAAAGATGCTCTTCTGTTCGGTGGCAATGAAGGGATCAACTACACGGCTGGTGCAGGAGCCTATCTCGCTCAGATCGTTGGTGGAACAAATTTGGGGATACCCGTTAACAACCGGATTTATAGCCTGGATTTGTCTGCCACGACTGGTTCGGTTGCCAGCAATTTGCTGCCCAAAGAAATACAGGTAGGCACATTGGCGAACTACGATGCTAAATCGTATAGCGGCAAAATTGATAATACTAACACTGCTGATGTTTATGCCTTCAACTATGTCAATGGGCACGAAGTTAAAATTACTTTGAGTGGGCTCAGTGCTAATGCTGACATGCGGCTGATTCGTGATTTAGATAACAATGGAATTGTGAATGGCAGCGAAGTGGCTAAGACATCGGTTAAGCTGGGTAGCCAGTCAGAGCAGATTTTAACCGATCTGGCGCTGGGTGGAAACTACCTGCTTCAGGTCTATCAAGTCAGCGGCAACACCAACTACAACATCAGTTTCCAAAGCGATATCGGAATTGGCTAATGTAAATCTTGCACCCTTCCTGCATCTGGGGTTAAACCAGGCGTGAGAATGCATAATTCTGCAGGGTGGGTACTGCCCGCCCTTAACAAATGCGCCTTAAACGGTAAGGGTTCGTGAGCACTCCCTACCCTACTAGAACAGTTTAACCTCTATTACTTTCCGGGTTGATAATCCGGCTCTTATATCTTTGCAGTTTTGCGCCTGCTCCTGATGGGAGCAGGCGCAAAACTATGCATTCAGTATTGTTCGCGTACCTATTATGTATCCATTGAGATCGCTTCAAAATGTGAGCAGAACGATCTCCTAGGAGGTTGGTCTGCGCTCGCCACTTCACCCGATCGGGTGATACTGCTTGATGAATTATTGGTTTTCTCTAATGACAAATGTAATGCCTAGACAATGACATTTATTGGATGGTCTGTAGGCAATTACTGAATACATTAGATTTATGAACAGAAAGGAACAACAAACGCGCTGCTGTTCTAAAGCTTTGTAAGCGGGCAGAAAAATTCCAACCGCAACAGTGTTTCAAAGGAGCAACAATCATGCCAACAATTTACGGTAACGATCAGGATAACGTTCTGCAGTATGACAACACCTATGAAGTTTACGGTAAAGGCGGCAGCGATTCTCTTGGCGGTGGCATCATGTATGGTGGCAAAGGAGATGATTACTTCACCATAGACAACGTTGCCGATCAGGTTATTGAATATGCAGGCGAGGGGACAGATTGGGCATTTTCTTGGATCGATTCCTATACCTTGCCTGACCATGTAGAGAATTTAACGCTGGAGACAGGTAGTAGTGCCATAACGGGTAAGGGAAATGCGCTAAATAATAAGATATTTGGTAATGAGTTAAATAACACTCTGAAGGGTAAAGACGGTCACGACGATCTGTATGGTAAGGGCGGAAATGATATACTGCTGGGCGGAAATGGTAACGATCGCCTGATCGGCTTTGGATATGATGGCAAGAACGAGATTGATACGCTCGTTGGTGAAGGAGGGCAAGATAAATTCCAACTTTGGTATCAGTCTGCAAACGATAAGAAGGCTGCTTATGACGATGGCAAACTGTTTACCAACAGCAACGGAAATTGGTATCCCTCACCGGGACATACTGACTATGCGCTGATTCAGCAGTTTAACAAGTCAGAAGACAAGATTGAGCTAGCAGGTAGTGCTTCTGATTATGTTCTAGGCAGTTCGCCGATCGTAGGTGCGTCTGGTACCGCAATCTATCTCAAAACACCGAGATTACTCGGCAATCACACTAAAGAACTGATCGGAGTCATCGAGAATACGGCTTCTGGATCGTTGCACCTCAACGATAGCTGCTTTACCTACGTCTAGACCTGCGCCAGAGAGCTAGCTTGTCTCTGCTTTCCTGATGCATTCTGGCTCTAAAAGGTTCTCATTGCATTCTAGGCGCTTGTGTCGCCTTTAAAGTCTTGCTCAACTACATTAGGAGATTTCTATGAAAGACGATAATACCTTCACAATTAGCTATGCTCGGATCGATCGGCTTCATTCCACTTCGCTTACTAGTTCCACTCGCAAAGTCGAGAAAAAATCGTTTGCCTGGTTGAATCAATTTTGTCGATCGCTGATGCAACCATCAATGACTAAACTGGAACCGCGCGTTTGGCAGCAGCGCGATCGGCAAGGCAAGCTTTGGTGGCATCTCTACGACCCAGGAACTTGCCAAGCTGTACGGCTGGAATCCGAAGAGGCAGCCCGTATTTGGCTTGAGCAGCGCTACTACTTACAAGCATCTAATTCTATCCAGCAGCCCTAGAAGATGTTTGAATCGTAAGTGTTACCCGATCTATCCCTTAAATCCCTTAATGCTAAGGAACTTCCGAGCCATTTTTGCTCAAAGTTCTTTAGCATTAAGGGATTTAAGGTTTAAAGGTCGAGCTGAGCTGATCGAACTGGAGCAAACGATCGCTTCAATAAGCCGTTTAACTTAGGAGATTTGACTTAGGAGATTTGACCTAGAAGAGCTGAGTGCTGGAGTGCAAACACAGCTCAGGCATACTCAAAGGAGAGAAGCCAATTGCCTACAATTGAAAAACCTGTTCTAAGCCAAGAATCTCGACAAGTTTATTATGAGAATTAGGAAGTTTTGCTAACCGCCAAAGAGCTTGATTTGTTAGAATATCTGATGCAGCACCTTATCGCAGTATATGTTCGATACTTGCGTTTGAAGAAGATGTGCAAATCTCATCGCTTTATTTATACTGTCCGCAGTGTTGGATATGCATTACGATAGCAAACTGGCAGATATAAAATTATGACTGAGAACGAATTTCACGATCGATTGAGTCTTGAAGAACAAGCCGAAAAACTAGGAAAACGAGCGGTTGAATTAAATCTGATTCCAAGTTTTGTTGTACATTACTTTCCTGATAGCTGGGTGTTCTACATCCCAAACGAAGCTCAGTCTGAGCCACTTACGCCTGAAGAAGCATATCTTCATCTAAAACGGTTGGTTGGATCAAACTAGCTGGTTGATAAGCTCATTACCATTTTTAATTTATCCAACCTGGTCTGACTCTAGCCGTTTTAGGTGCTGCTCTCCCCACCTGCAGAGCGTCTGTAACACAGGTTCAAGTCTCCTACCATACTCAGTGAATGAGTATTCTACTTTAGGAGGCATTTCTGAAAATACCGTGCGTTGAACAATTCCATCGTTTTCTAATTCCCGCAGCTGCTGAATCAACATCTTTTCAGTAATTTCGGGAATTAATCGCTTGAGTTCGCTGTAACGTCTGGCAGTGTCCTTCAGGTGCCACAAAATCAGGATCTTCCATTTGCCCCCTAAAATTTGCAGGGTTGTTTGCACAAACACTGTCCCCTCAGTCTGCTCCTCCTGCATTGGCAGTTCCTTCTTTCAAGCTGCTTTACTTACAAAAAAGTAAGTACTTCCGAAAAAGTTAGTAGAAGTATACCCTATAGAGGTTGATTCTCGTTTAGGACAAGGAAATCTTCAGCTATGCCAGCTTTGCAAGGAAAAGTTGCCATTGTCACAGGCTCATCGCGAGGGATTGGGCGGGCGATCGCAGAACGGCTTGGACGGGATGGAGCAAATGTCGTTGTTACCTACACCGGAAACCGAGACAAAGCAGAAGAGGTTGTTTCAACGATTGAAGCAGGTGGAGCAAGGGCAACGGCAGTTCAGGTGGATGTGCGAAAGCTTGAAGATGTCCGGGCGTTGTTTCAAAAGGCGATCGAACACTTCGGCAAGGTCGATATCCTGGTCAATAATGCGGCTGGAAAAAATATCTTTAAGCCAACGGCTGAGATGACTCTGGAAGAATACGACAGCATGTTTGATATTACCCGTGGGGTCTACTTCGCACTTCAGCAAGCAGCGCATCATCTCACGGATGGCGGTCGGATTGTCAGCATCTCTACCAGCGGTACGGTGATGGCAATTCCCACCGGAGGAGCGTACGCTGGGGCAAAGGCGGCGATCGAGCAATTTAGCGCAGGATTGGCAAAAGAACTAGGGGCACGGGGTATTACTGTTAATACTGTTTCGCCCGGTGTAACGAGCACAGATGGTCTCGTTCTGGATCAGGCACAGGTGGATCAGCTAATTGCCCAAACTCCCTTAGGACGGTTAGGGCAGCCGATCGATGTAGCAGATGCTGTGGCGATGCTGGTCTCAGACGATGCTCGTTGGATCACAGGACAACATATTCGTGCCAATGGCGGTGTCGTCTAGGGAGTTTATTATGGCGCTACGCGCCTATCGAAAGATTTTTGGGTTATTCGGTTAAAAACTGCTGGAAGAGCTGTAGCTTTACTTATTGCTCACGAGCATCTGCCTCTGTGAGCTGATGAAATCTACTAGGAGACCGTACCAAGATTTCTGTCCCATTTCCAGGTTGGCTTGTAATGGTCAGTTGTCCATTAATGCGATCGGCTCGCTCAGACATACTAATTAAGCCAAATCCATCGGCGGTTCCTTGGGGTGAGAAACCACAGCCGTTATCTTTGACGCGGAGAATAACCTGGTCAGCCGCATAGGCTAACTCAACCCAAAGATAATCTGCTTGAGCATGTTTCAAGACGTTTGTGATTGCTTCCTGCCCAATCCGCAGGACGTTCTTACCGATAAAGGGAGGGAGCAGGTAAGGTGCTCCAGAAATAGTCATCTCGGCATGGGTGAGCATCCCTTGAGTCATTCTTTCAACGCTGTGGGAGAGGTTTTGTGCCAAATCAGCATAATCTTCAGATGTAGAATGCAATGCCCAAACGGAACGCCGAGCTTCTGCCAATCCCATTTGAGTCAGTTCGCCAATGCGATCGAGAATGGTTTCTACTTCGGCTAAATTGTGGTGAATCAGGAATTGAGCCAACTCTAGTTGAACAGAGATACCGGTAAAGGTTTGGGCAAGCGTATCATGAATTTCACCGGCTAATTGGTTGCGGTCTTCCAGGATGGCAGCCTGTTTAGCGTCCTCTGCCAGTTGGATCAGTTGAATGGCTAACGTCGCTTGGTAGGCCAGAACGCTGGCAAGTTCTAGCTCTTCGGTGCTGAAATCTGCTGCTCGGCTGCTCCGCACCGAGAGACAGCCAATTAAAGCATCTGAAGACAGTAGTGGGACGGTAAGAATAGAGCGAATCTCTTCGCTCAGCAGCGATCGATACGCAGCACAGATGGGATTGGCTTCCAGTTCTTGTCGATCGTTAATGAAGTATCGAGATTGCCTCAGACCCTCTACTTCGTCAGGCTGCAGTGGAATACGGTAGATTGTCCTATCCAGTTCAGACTGCAAGCGAATCCGGTCATCATCCACGTCTGCTATAACTTCGAGTGCAGCATTTCTCTCATTCCATAACCAAATACTGCCAGCTTGTAAGCTTAACCCAGTCACAATTGCCGCCAACACTTCACCCAAAATGGCATCCAGGGAAGGTTTGTTAGCTAGACCCGTTAAAACTCGCAGTAGTACCTCAGATTGTCCCCGCGCTAATTGTTCTGCTAGCCGTCGTTCAGCGATCTCCTCATTAAGCCGTTCGATCGTTTGGGCTAGCTGCAGGGTTCGTTCTTGAACCCGTTCTTCTAACTGAGTAGAAAGCTGTTGCAGCTGTATCTCCGCTCGTTTGCGCTCAGTGATTTCTAAGATGATTGCGCCAAGACCAAGCTCTTGTTGATTGGCCGCCCGAATTGGGTAATAGCTAGCTAACCAATATCGCTGTTGTCCTGGAGCGGCGGGAGTCTCGCCATAAACTTCTTTTTCCAGGATGGGTTCTCTTGTCTCTGCAACCTGCCGCAGGTCTTCTGCAAACTCTGCTGACATTTGCGGCAGCATGCTATGTATCGGTTGCCCGATATGAGCCTGAGCATCAATACCGTTGATTTTGGCGAGGGCTTGATTAATTCGGATATACCGTTGCTCAAAATCAAGGAAGGCAAACCCAACCGGGGCAGTCTCAAATAATGTATCAAGCAGTGCGTTTGTGTAGTTCAGCTCAGCCGTTCGTTCTTGAACTCGCCGTTCTAATTCATTTGCTCGTTCTTGCTCAATGCGCTGTAATGCCTTCTCATGAGTTAAAACTGCTTCATTCGCCATGATATTGGCGATCGCTACTGCAACTTGGTCGGCGATCGCCTGGAACAGGGAAAACTGCTCAGAGGGGAAGAAGGGTTTTTCCAGGGCATTGATGATAAGACAGCCGAATACTTTGCCACCTGCTTTCAATAGGGTAGCTAATCCCTCTTTATATCCTAAATCCTGAAACGCCTGTAGTAGATGAGCATCAGAATAGCCAGTACAATCCTGCTCATAGTCAAAAATGACAGGATGACCTGTTGCTTCAATTTGTTGCATTAGCGATTCAAGGGTTGAACCTTGAAGGACAATTCCACCATCCTGGTTGAACCCTGCTTCATTCAAATATTCGTTTGCGCCAGGATTATCTGTATTCAAAGTTAGATCAGAAAAGTCGCAGTAGTATTTCCCATCTTGACCAATTAGAGGAATTGCACAGTCGTAGAAATTGAACAAAGGTTTGATTCGTTCAATGATCAACTGAAGCAAATCGTACTTATCTCGCACTGTGGCAATGGTTTGGCTAATGGAGAGGAGAACTGCTTTCTCCCGCTCCCGCTCTAGAATTTCTGCATTTACCTCGGCTAATTCTGCAGCCCGTTTTTGTTCGGCTTCCAGTAGGGCTTGTTGCGCTTCTTTGAGTTCTGTAATATCGACCTGAGTGGCCCAAGCGCTCACGACATAGCCATCTTTGATCGTGGCGATCCCGCTGTTGAGGAAATAACGGATGCGGCCCTGTCGATCGATCTCCTCTGTTTCTAGATTGCACCCCCGATAGCCATTCTCTACAATGGCCCGAATAAATGCATCATTCTTCTCTGAGCCTTCAATGTGAACATCAGCGATTTTAAGACCCACCAGCTCATCCGGATTATCAAAACCATACATCGCAGCGAATGCGGAATTCACTTTAACAACGCGAAGATTCTGACGAAAGAGGTCACACTGTTCCTCAAAAGATAGATTGACTGGATAGGGAGGATCAAACTCTACATAGTAAAGTCCTTCGCTGCTGATTTCAAACAAAGTTCGAAATCGTTCTTCTGATTCTGCCAGTTGATCAAGCGATCGCTGTAGTTCTACAACCTGGCTCTGAGAACCCTGTTGTTGACTACGGCAACTCTCTAGATCCGATCGCAGTGAGTCGTTCTCCTGCTCTAGATGGGTGATCTGCTGCTGAAGTTGGGCAATCGTTGCATTCAGCCTTGCCAACGCGTCATCCTCAAAATTTGGCTCCAACATCACTCACCTGCTCGTTGCTGATTACATTGCCTGTAGCCAGTTATTCGCGCTTGTTTATAAGTTAATCACTCCCCGTTTAATCGCAACCAGAACGGCTTGAGTGCGATCGCCTACTGCCAGCTTATTGAGAATGTTGCTAACGTGAAACTTGATTGTGCTTTCAGTGATACTTAAAGCCTCGGCAATTTCCTGATTGTTCATACCCTGCGCCATTCGTCGTAATACATCTTGTTCGCGATCGCTGAGCTGAGGTTGGCTCATTCGTTCAGCGAGTTTTGCGCCCACTTCGGGTGGAATGCAGGTTTGCCCAGCATGAACTTTACGAATTGCATCAAGCAGCTGGCTCATCTTACTGTCTTTGAGCAAATACCCTCTGGCTCCTGCCTGTAACCCCCGAAAAATGTCTTCATCAGTGTCATAGGTGGTCAAAATAATGATGCGGGCATTGGGATAATGCTGGCGAATGGTGGTAATGGCCTCGACGCCTGTCATATCCGTCATCCGCAAGTCCATTAGCGTGACATCGGGCTGATGTTGATGAAACAGCTCGATCGCTTGCGCTCCTGTTTCCGCTTCAGCGATCACATTCATGCCGTTTGTCAGCTCAATCATGCGAACTAGCCCACTTCTGACGATCGGGTGATCGTCAGCAATAAGAACTTGAATGGTTGAGGAGTTCATAACTGCTTCTCGCTTGACCAACTGTGGCGCATTGCTTGCTGGGATCGCTGAGTCTGACATCGGATGCATCGTTTGTTTCCTTAATTAAATAGTACCTGCTGATAAGGGATTGCACTAGTGTGCTACGCAGAGCACACCACAAAACTCCACCCTTCATTTGAGCGCAAAGCGCTATAAACAGAGAATTTATCGCTCGTTAACTATTGCAGGCTCTCAAGGAGAATTAGACCGAGTTTCCACCTGAACTCAAGTTCAGGTGGAAACTCCACTATTGCCTAGATTAAAACTTGCCCAGAAGCGAGGAACTTTCAATCCCCATTTCACAGAGTTAATGTTGGATTTATAAATTGAAATTGAATGAACCTATAGAGATATTCTCCATCTGTTAGCAAATCGCCCAGAACTGGTTTCTTACCTTTAAGATTTGAGATACAGCTACTGATAGAGTGATTATGTGAGTGGGGACAGGGTGAAATAAGCCAGGTAAGTAACAACGATCGTATTATTAACCGCTAAATCATTAAGCCAGGATAAATTAGGGAGCATCAGTGGAAAAAACGGTACTTGCATAAGCTAAGAGTAAATATCTTCTGTAAAAGTTCTGCACAGTAGAGCTTTTACGGAAAGGTACCTTAGTCTGGATGCGTAACACCATACCAGCGAATGATTGCCTGTCTTCAAACTCCATCCTAAAACATGTGCAAAAATAACATCTGTGCAAAAACAACAGAGGAGAGATCCAGAGAATCAAGAATTCTACAGCTTCTCCTCTGCTGAATCGATTTCTACCTCTTCACGGCATAGCTAGTCATCAGGTTCTTGTAGTCAGGAATATAGCCTGCCAAAAGATGCCCCAGACCTTCAACATCATTGCGCCAATCCCGATGCAGTTCACAAGCCACGCTGAACCAGTTCACTAGTTGCACTCCAGCACTCGACATTCGGTCCCAGGCTGTATACCGACAGGTTTCATTGAACGTGCCAGATGCGTCGGTGACTACGAAAACATCGTAGCCCGCTTCGATCGCCGACAGAGCGCAAAATGCAACGCAAACATCCGTGACGATACCCGCAATAATCAGTTGCTTCCGTCCGGTTGCAGCCACCGCATTAACGAAATCTTCGTTATCCCAGGCGTTAATTTGTCCAGGTCGCGCAATGTATGGCGCATCAGGAAATAGCTCTTTCAGTTCGGGCAGGATGGGCCCATTGGGTCCTTGCTCAAAACTGGTCGTTAAAATAGTAGGAAGCCCAAAAAACTTGGCTGTCTCTGCCAGTGCCAAAACATTGTTCTTGAAGTCGGCGGCAGCAAAATCGCGCACCAATGAGAACAGTCCAGTCTGGTGATCGACCAATAAAACCGCTGCGTTCGTTTTGTCGAGACGATTGTACTTAAACGTAGACATGAGAACTCTCTCCTAATATTGAGCGTTGTTGAGGTTCGTTGCAGCATGAAACGAGGGATAAGAATTCATCTTCCCTGTCATGCTCTTTGTCGTTAGCGGAGACAAAGATTGTGTTTGCCGGAGAAAATCGTTTGAGGCGATGATCTTCTCGCAGCATTAGCCTGTTTCGTAGCTGATAAACACGATTAAAGGCTGATGCGCTGTGCCTGCATGGCTCGTTGTACGCCTTCATCTTCTGCCAATCGCATCAGGAAACGATGCAGGTTGGGATAAGCAGTAAAGGGGTTTGGTAAAGTGTTGCCCCAGCGGCAGAAGACAAATAAATAGGGATCGAGAATGGTACGACGATCTTCAACCATGTAAGTGCGGTTTTCCAGGTGGCGATCGAGCAATTGAAAACAGGCATCAATTTGTTTGTAAGCTGCTTCTCGAATCGCATGATACTGATGCTCGTCGGCAATGTAGCGTTGAGGGAGGAAATAGGGATAGAAAGCGGGATGCACATCACCCGTAAGGTAAGACAGCCACTTGTACATTTCATAGCGCGCTTCTGCAGTTGGGCTGGCACCTAACTGAGCCTCTGGAAACTTTTCCGCAAGGTACAGCAAAACTGCTTCTGCTTCTGTCAACACCTGACCGTTATCCTCGATCAGGGCTGGTACTTTACCTGCCGAATTAATTGCTAAAAAGTCTGGTTCGCGAGTTTTGCCACGCTCTACCCGGCCCAATTCATAAGGTCTGCCAATCCATTCCAAAACAATATGAGGAGCCAGGGAGCAGGCTCCAGGCATATAGAACAGTTTCATAATGAATATCCTTGAGGGCGATCGCTTAAATGCCTAGTCGATCCAACAAAGACCTTAGCAACGGAGACTGGAACACTTAGCCTTCAACAATAATTATTATGAATTGAATCTAAATAAAACACAATATGCTATTTTATCAACACATTGTATCTGAAAAATCTACAATCTTTGCGGTGACTGGCAGAATTTATAATACTGTGGCTCGATCTTCATCACCTGATGATGCGGCAACGTTTCTTGCAACATATTTCTTGCGACATTGATCTGCTAATTCCATTCGGCTCCTCAGCCGTCGCACTCGGTTTTTGTTCACCCCCGCTGCCGCCCTCAATGTAGCATTGCTGTGATCCCGCGATACTGCATCTCGGATGCTCTGCTGCTAATTTGGCAATCTCACTTTTAGTTCCATCCTCAGGCTTAGCTGCAACGGTTGGTCATATGGTACTCCACGCTTAGATCGAAACCTATTTTTATGTAAAAGCCCCGCGTAGCGGGGCTTTTACATAAAACATGTCCTGACACCTGCGCCACTATACAAGCTGCACAGTCTTGTCACTTATTTCACTACTCTTCAATGCACTACTCTTCAAGGCATTACCAAGTTAAGTTTGACTCGGAATGAACTTTAGCGAAACACCATTCATGCAGTAGCGCTGTCCTGTAGGCTGAGGACCATCATTAAACACATGTCCCAAATGTCCGCCGCAGCGGCTGCAGTGAACTTCTGTGCGCGTCATAAACAGCGATCGATCGGTGGTTGTGCCGATCGCCTCCTCAAGCGGTGCATAAAAGCTGGGCCACCCTGTTCTGCTGTTGAATTTAGTTTCAGAGCTAAACAACGCTTGGTCGCAGGCGGCACAAACATAAGTGCCAGCGTCGTAGACCTTATCAAGCGGGCTTGTGCCAGCCCGCTCGGTTCCGTGCTTCCGCAGCACATGAAACTGCTCAGGTGTCAAAATTTTGCGCCATTCTTCTTCAGTTTTATTGATTTTAAAGGTTTCGTTAGGGGTTGCCATAGTCTTATCTTTGATCGGTTCTGGAAGAGTATTGCTGTGTCTACTTCCATGATATAGCGCCGCTCGTCTAGATTGAGTCCGTCTGCGGCAAAGCCTGACGCGGCGTGGCTTTTCACGAAAAGATGTGTTCTAACGTATGCTCGTAGTGGCATAACCCCACTTTCGTCACTCTCAACACGAAGTCTGAAACTTGCGCTGAGTCTCGATTGGACTTTTTGGACTGTAAAATCTACAAATTGAAGTAGAGGTTAGAAAATCAAACGCAAAAGGCAGATAATGTAAACACTTTCAGCTTTTGCCAAAGTTTTTGGCTGTCAGAGTAATGAAAGGGGAGTAAAGCTATAGAGATGGGAAGTTACATCGTACAGGTCTGCCCGCCCAATCTCTGCAGTCCAAATAAAAACTGTATAGCCCCAAGACTGTATAGCCCCAAGACTGTATAGTCCCATCAGTTTTCGATTGGCCCATACAACAAGCCTAACTCGTCCAGGTACAATCTAATTCTGGTAAGGACTCCTCCAGGAATGCCTTGATCATCCCTAAACTGCCCCTTTAATGGGTATGAAGATGCCTAGACCCTCCTCCAAACGGACTGCCGACCAACCGCAGACTCCCGGCCGCAAGCAAATCCCTGAGAAATGCCGCCGCTGTGCTATGTTGTCGATCGAACAAGTGAGGCAGCTCCACGGTGCAGAAGGGGATGGCTGCTATGATACTGCTGTTTGCCCCAGTCGTCGCTCTTATGCTCGCCACCGCGATCGGCGCAACCACGCCCGCAGCCTCAAACGGCGAGAAACGCTGCCAGAGACATTAATCGTTGATACGGCTGCTTTTGCGGATATTTGCTTTGCTGTTTTGATGGTGTATCGCAAGCCAGGTGCTGAAACACCCATTCATGCGATCGGCGCTGAAATTTGGAAGGGGCAGGAGAAACAAGCGGTGGTACCACCAATTCACTGCGTGGGGATGGTTCCTAGTCAGGTTCATGCTTACGTGGGCAAGATGTTGGAGGCATTGGAGACACACTATGACATCAAAAAATTTGCCAGCCAAGAGCGGCTAGATGTGGAACTTTGCCCGCTGCGCCCTTGTCCCCATCATCCTCATCGATGAGGCAGCAAATTAAATGAACCAGCCTGCGATGAGCCAGCCTGAGCTACCTGAAATTAGCCTATGGAACATCTTGGAGGTTGCTACCCAGATGCCAGAAGAGGCTGACTTGGGACAGCTCTGGCAGGCACTGGAAGCGGTGCTAACGGGACTCAATAGTGCAGAACAGCTACGAGTGGTGGCAGAAGCGATCGCCCAAATCACAGCCTTGTTTCAGGAACGGTCTAGCCTGGTGTTTGAGGATCTGCAGGCGAACACAGCGGATGAAGGCCCAGTGATGCCCGTAGATGCGTTTGATCGCTATGTGCGGCAAACGATGGCAGTAGATTTTGAGCGATTTATTGAGCCGTTGCCAGGGCTGCCGCGAAAGCCACCCGAACGGCAACAGCAGACAGACGGCGAAGAGTCGGTAGTTGGCGTTGTGGAGAAAGAAGTGCTGCTGGAGGTGCTGGAAGCAGTGCTTGACCCGCAGGAAGCGTTCGAACAAGCGATGGCGATCGCCCATGACGAAGAGGTTTCTGTCTGGGCTGGGGTGATCGCAGACTACCTGAGCCAGCAGCAGGGCGATCGGGTTTGCCTGGAAGAACTGCGGCAAGCGCTGCCGCTCTCCTTGATTGAGATTTGGCTGGGGCTGCTGCTGGGAGGATTTAGCCTGTGGGCAGAGGCTGCAACCGCTCATAATGCAGTGTCTCAGGTGTCTCAGCCGCTGTTTCGGCAACCGGGATACTTTTACCCCACAGAGATTTGGGTAGAGGCGTAAGGATTAAGGCGTAAGTCCGGATGAGTTCTACTCCACAGCCTTGAAAATTGCGATAGGCTGCTGAGCATATCCTTGAGAGACTTGGGCTATGTCTAACTTTGCTGACCCGCGTGATCCTGCCAATCACCCCACGACCGAGCGAGCCGGACGCTGGCACTTTTGGATCGATCGCGGTGGCACATTCACAGATGTAGTGGCGCAGCGCCCGGATGGTCAGCTAGTGGTGCATAAGCTGCTCTCCGAGAATCCCGATCGCTATACAGATGCTCCCATTCAGGGCATTCGAGCGCTGATGGGCATTGCTGCGAATGACTCTATCCCAGCAGAGCAAATTGCCGCCGTCAAGATGGGAACTACTGTTGCCACCAATGCCCTGCTAGAGCGCAAAGGCGATCGCACCCTGCTCCTGATTACTCAAGGCTTCCGCGATGCTTTGCGAATTGGCTATCAAAACCGTCCTAACATTTTTGCCCGTCACATTGTGCTGCCGGAAATGCTTTATGAGCGGGTGATTGAAGTTGCAGAGCGCTACACTGCCCAAGGCGAAGAGCTGTTGCCCGTCCAAATTACCGAATCGCTGCTGCGGTCTATGCAGTCTGCTTATGACTCGGGGATTCGGGCTTGCGCGATCGCCTTTCTTCATGGCTATCGCTACCCTGCTCACGAACAGCAGATTGCGGCAATTGCCCGTGATATAGGCTTCACTCAGATTTCGGTCTCGCATCAGGTCAGTCCTCTGATGAAGCTTGTCAGCCGGGGAGATACGACCGTGGTAGATGCTTACCTATCTCCCATTTTGCGGCGATATGTCGATCGGGTTGCCGCAGCGCTAGCGGGAGTAGAAGTGGGCGATCAGCTGCCTGAGCTAACCCATAAGCAAACCCAGCTGATGTTTATGCAATCCAACGGCGGATTGACTGATGCTCAGCTTTTCCAGGGAAAAGACAGCATCCTTTCAGGTCCGGCGGGCGGCATCGTGGGCGCGGTCAAAACCAGCGCGATGGCAGGGTTCAACCAGATCATTGGCTTTGACATGGGCGGCACCTCCACCGATGTCTCACACTTCAACGGCGAGTATGAGCGCACTTTTGAAACCGAAGTTGCCGGAGTGCGCCTGAGGGCACCCATGATGGCGATCCATACGGTGGCAGCGGGGGGTGGCTCGATCCTTCTGTTTGATGGATCGCGCTATCGAGTCGGACCCGAATCTGCCGGGGCATATCCAGGTCCAGCTTGCTATCGTCAGGGCGGTCCTTTGACCGTTACCGACTGTAATGTGCAGGTCGGAAAATTACAGCCGGACTTTTTTCCGTCTGTGTTCGGGGCAGAGGGAGATTTACCGCTTGATGCGGCGATCGTGCGGCAGCAGTTTGCGGCACTGGCGGTAGAAATAAGCGACAGGACGGGCGATCGCCGTACGCTAGAACAGGTGGCTGAAGGATTTTTGTCGATCGCCATCGACAAAATGGCAAATGCCATCAAAAAGATTTCAATTCAACGCGGCTACGATGTCACAGAGTACACCCTCTGCTGCTTTGGCGGAGCCGGCGGACAACATGCTTGCCTGATCGCCGAAGCCTTAGGCATGACCCAGATTTTTCTGCACCCTTATGCAGGCGTTTTGTCGGCTTATGGCATCGGGCTGGCTGACTTGCGATCGCTTAAAGAAAAGGCAATCGAAACGCCGTTAGTTGAAGAAGCGATCCCCACGCTTAAGACAGCCCTAGAAGCGCTGGTGGCAGAAGGTCGTGCTGAGATCGCTGCACAGGGCATTGAGGATGAACAGATCGAAGTATTGCTGAAAGCCCATCTGCGATATGACGGAACAGATTCAGCGCTGATCGTGCAATTTGCCGATCGAGAAGCGATGCGAACTCAGTTTGAGCAGATTTATCGGCAGCGCTATGGCTTCACGATGTCTCACCGAGCGTTAATCGCTGAAGCCGTTTCTGTAGAAGTAATTGGACAAACCCCCGTCCCCACAGAACCCGTTCTGTCTGCAGATCGGACTGCGCCGCTCACGCCGATCACGACCGTGCAAGTCTACACCAAAGGCAATTGGCATAATACCCCAGTTTACCAGCGCCAAGACCTCCAGCCAGGCGATCGAATTTCCGGAGCTGCGCTGATCATTGAACCGACTGGCACAAATGTGATCGAACCGGGTTGGATTGCCGAGTTGACCGATCGAAATCATCTCATCTTGAGAAGAAAACGAATTACAGAAGATAAAGCATCGTATATAGCTTCAACACAGGCAAGCCGCTCCACTCCCGACCCCGTTTTGCTGGAGATCTTTAACAATCTGGTGCGGGCGATCGCTGAACAGATGGGAGTAACGCTGCAAAATACCAGCTATTCGGTCAATATTAAAGAACGGCTGGATTTTTCCTGCGCTATTTTCGATCAACAAGGTCAGCTGGTTGCCAACGCGCCTCATATTCCGGTGCATCTAGGTTCGATGAGCGAGAGCGTTCGCAGTTTGATTCACGATAAAGGAAATCAACTGAAACCCGGTGATGTTTTTGTTTCTAATAATCCCTATAACGGCGGTACTCATCTGCCTGATGTCACCGTCATTACGCCTGTCTTTATTCCTACGGTAACACCTGCAGAATCCCAAGAGAATCTGCAGCCTTTGTTTTATGTGGCTTCACGGGGTCACCATGCTGATATCGGGGGTATCACGCCTGGCTCTATGCCGCCTCATAGCATTACGGTAGAAGAAGAAGGTGTGCTGCTGGATAACTTTCAGCTAGTCGATCGAGGTCAGTTCCAGGAAGCTGCTCTGCTGGAAGTTTTAACGACAGGCAAATATCCCGTCCGCAATCCCACTCAAAATCTAGCAGATCTACAGGCGCAGATTGCCGCCAATGAACGCGGCATGGAAGAGCTGCTGCGAATGGTAGAACACTATGGGTTGCCCACCGTTCAAAATTATATGCAGCATGTTCAGGACAACGCCGAAGCTTCTGTCCGCCAAGCGATCGAGATACTCAAAGATGGACAGTTCAGATACCCAATGGATGACGGCACCGAAATCCAAGTCAAGGTAGCCATTAATCAGCGCGATCGATCCGCCAAAATTGATTTCACAGGTACTTCGCCCCAGCAAACCACCAATCTCAATGCCCCTCTAGCCATCTGCAAAGCAGTGGTGCTCTATGTCTTTCGTACCTTAGTTGAAGACGACATTCCGCTGAATGCAGGCTGCCTCAAACCGCTAGAAATTATTGTGCCGGAGGGCTGCCTGCTGAATCCGCGTTATCCGGCGGCTGTGGTGGCAGGGAATGTGGAAACCTCGCAGGCAATTGCCAACGCGCTGTATGGGGCACTCGGCATCATGGCAGCCGCCCAAGGCACAATGAACAACTTCACCTTCGGCAATCAGCGCCACCAATATTACGAAACGATCTGCGGCGGATCGGGTGCCGGTGCTACTTTTCCGGGTACTGATGCGGTGCAAACCCACATGACCAACTCCCGCCTCACCGACCCAGAAGTGCTAGAGTGGCGCTTTCCGGTGCTGGTTGAAAATTTTGCCATCCGTCCTGATAGCGGCGGCAGGGGGCAGCAACCGGGTGGAAACGGCGTGATTCGACGGATTCAGTTTCGGGAAGCGATGACGGTGGCGATCTTGTCAGGACACCGAGTAGTGCCACCGTTTGGGCTGGCGGCAGGAGAGCCAGGGGCGATCGGTCGCAATGCTGTAGAGCGACAGGATGGGACGATCGAACCGCTCGGGGGTAAAGCCGAAATTCAAGTCAATCCGGGGGATGTATTTGTGATTGAAACACCGGGAGGGGGTGGATTTGGGCAAGCTTGAGCGGGCAATTTCTTCTATCTGAGTTTTTCTATTTGAGTTTTGCCGGCTTTTTTGCTGCTCTTGACTCGATTGTAAATTCTGGAATCTGACGCAATTCTGCTTCGCTAAGGCTATATTGCTCACAAACCAAACTTAAGCGAGTCCCAGAAACCGTGACTGCATTGACCGAGTGGGTCAGGTCGCCCTGAAAACAGACTAATGTTCCTGCCTGCGGTTTGATTTGCCCAACCTGCCGCCGCCGATCGCGCAGCACCAATTCTCCACCCCGCAGCTCTGATGGCACTTGCACATACAGCACACTAACTAGCGCAGGCGGCTCTACGGTTTTGCAGTAAGACCGCAGCGATCGATCGATGTGTGGATCAACACGAGATCCATACTGGAGCAGGAGCGGATTCAAATAAAAAGCATTGCAGGCGGGCTGAAGCGCTCGATCGAGGTAGGCTTTGAACCAGGGAAACTGGCGCTCTACCTCGCCTAGCCCTGTGCGCTGGAACACGATAGAGAAGCCTTTAGTGCCGACAAAATCACGGTTAAGGTTGTTAACTGTAAAGTAGGGGCAAGACTGAATCTCGCCGCGGAGCGCGTTGAGGTAGGCAGAAGAGAAGGCGTTGGGGTGCTGTTGATAGTAGTTCACAGGGCGATGTAGCTCTTCGACGCTGAGCGATCGCCCAACGTAGTTTTGACCATCCTCAATTCTAGAGGACAATCGGATGAAGCAACCGATGAAACTCCTTTGCTGCCTCGCCTGAGCTACCTCGGATCAGGAACGTCTATATCCAGTCGTGCGACCTGACGAAAAATAAGTACAATCGTACTTGAACGATTGATTGCAGGAGTTCAAGCGCTTTGGCTACCAAGCTGCTAATTGTGGAAAGTCCTGGCAAGGTCAAAAAGCTGAGTCAAATTCTGGGGTCGGATTGGCTGGTGAGAGCCAGCATGGGTCATATCCGGGAGCTAGCCAATGACGGCGAAGACTCGCTGGGATTTGACCTGCAAGAAAATAGCGTGCGCTGTCGCTTCATGGCACGGGGATCGCGCGGCAAAGAAACCATTCAAACCTTGCGATCTGCGGTGCAGCAGGTGAAGACAGTTGTTTTGGCAACAGACTACGACCGCGAAGGCGAAACGATCGCCTGGCACATTCAGCAAGCCTTGAATCTCAAGAATCCCCAGCGCGTCGTCTATTCTGAAATTACTCCTGCTGCCGTGCAGGCGGCGGTCGCTCGTCCTCGATCGCTGGATCTCAATCTAGTGTATTCGGGCTTATGCCGCACCGTTTTAGATAAATTGGTGGGCTATCGCGGATCGCCTTTACTGTGGCAATTGCACAACGGCGCAAAAAGTATGGGGCGAGTTCAGAGCGCCACCCTCCATATCCTTTGTCAGCGCGAACAGCAGATTCAGGCATTCGTGCCGCAGGATTATTGGAGTGTGTTCGTCGATTATGCCGAGGGCTTTCGCGCCTACTATCGCGGCAGCGCGGCAGATGCCCGTTCTAATCCGCAGGCAGAAGAAGCTCCGCCAGATGATGCCGCTGATTCCAGCGCTAAACCCGCTCAAGAGTCTCAGCGTGTCCTTTCCCAAGCCGAAGCCGATCGTCTAGTGCAGGTAGCGCAGCAGTTTCCCCATCAGGTTAAAGCGATCGAAGGCAAAACAGTCTCTCGAACCCCGCCACCTCCCTTTGTCACCTCCACGCTTCAGCAGGCAGCAGGTGCTCGGCTGCGCTTCAGCCCCGAGAAGACGATGCAGGTCGCCCAGTCGCTTTACGAAGCGGGTTTAATTACCTACATGCGAACGGATAGCATTGCCCTCAGCCCAGAATTTTGCGCTCAGGCGCGGCAGTGGCTAGAAGAACACGATCCAGAGAACGTGCCCAAGCGGGTAGCGCAGCATCGCAAGGTGAAAGGCGCTCAGGAGGCGCACGAGGCAATTCGTCCTACTGATGTCTATCGTCCTTCCAAAGATCTGCGGGCTGAACGCTCTGCCGATGAATTTGCGCTGTATGTCCTGATCTGGAAGCGATCGATCGCCTCTCAGTGCCAGTCGGCACGCGTCCGCCAGACGCGCATCTTGACCCAATCCGGTTCGGTGACATGGCAGGCAAAGGGGCAAGTCATTGAGTTTTTGGGCTACAGCCGCTATTGGAATAACCTAACGGCAGATGTGGAATTGCCCGTCTTGACGCAGGCACAGCCTCTCACTCTGCAGCAAGCCGCCCATGAGCAGAAGCAAACCCAGCCGCCGTCGCGCTACAGTGAGCCGAAGCTGGTGCAGGCGATGGAGCGGAAAGGGATTGGTCGCCCCAGCACTTATGCGCCCACGATCCAGACGCTGAAGCAGCGATCGTATGTGGAAACGGTGAAAGGGCATCTGCAGCCAACTAGCTTGGGCTTGGAGGTCGATCGCTTTTTGCAGGCTGCCCTGCCCGATCTGCTAGAAGCAGAGTTTACGGCGCAAATGGAGCAGACCCTGGATCAGATCGCTGCGGGTCAGCAGGAGTGGCAGCAGTATTTAACAACTTGGAATCGGGAATATTTTGCGCCTGCGCTGCTCAAGGCACGGCAGGTTATCCCCCAGCATCTCACAACGAATCCTGCTCCAAAGCAAGAGAAGCCCGCTAATTTATCCCGGACTCGTTGCCCCCAGTGTCAAAACTACTTGGCGAAGATTCCGAGCGCTAAAGTCAAGAAGAAGTATTTTTTGAAGTGTGTCAGCGGCTGCGAAAATCTTGTCCTATTTTGGTCAGACTACAGTCACCAGTGGGAGCCACCGCGCAGTCAAACGGCAAGCCCAGCTCCCGCTGAAGTAGCTAATAAAGACAGCCGATCGCCTCAGCTTACCGATCATACCTGCCCTGTTTGCCAGAAGCCTTTAGAAGAATATCCTTACGAAAAAGACGGACAGCCCAAAACGCTGCTGCGCTGCTCCGACTCGAAAGCGAGGGGCGATCGCAAGCATAAGGAAGCGGTCTATTTCCAAACTGCAAAGGGCTGGTGGAGCCCGAAGTGGTCTTATCTCAAGTCTGAACAGAATCCTGAATAGAACTCAAAGAGATGTTGCTACGCCAATACTCAATGGCCTTCTGTGCGGGCTTATGCAAGTCTTGGTTCGCAGGTGCTCGGCTCTCAGTACAATAAAACGCTTGCAGCAGTTTTTAACTGAATAGACCCCAGATATTCTTGAGAGCCGCACAGGGTGCGGCTCTCAAAAGTGTTTGCTCCCAACTAAGCGCAAGCGTGGCAACTCCTGCTCTGCCAAAAGACCCAAGCAGAATGTAAAGATGGAGAGCGTGAGAAAAAATGGTTGGAAGAAACACAAACAGGAGTATCATTTGGCGATGAAGAGTCTGGTTCTGCTTTCACTCCCCAAACTCAGTCTATTTCTCGCTGGCTTACTGGGAATCGCCTACACTTCTGCCTGTGTAGCCCTTTACCTGCGGCAGACGCGCATGCTCTTTTTGCCGTCGCCTGTCATTGAAACGACACCTGCTGCCTACAGCCTGCGCTACGAAGAGGTCTGGATTCCTGTCCGCCAAGACCGTCGCCAAGACCGTCACCAAGACAGCGCCAGTGAGAAACTGCATGGCTGGTGGATTCCCAATCGTTCTACCGATGCGCCAGTGCTGCTGCTGCTGCACGGCAACGCTATCAATATTGGCGCAAATTTAGGACAGGCCGCTCGCTTCCACAGTCTCGGATTTTCCGTCCTTCTCGCAGATTACCGGGGCTATGGACGCAGCGAAGGCGGTTTTCCCAATGAGCAGCAGGCATACCAGGATGCTGAGGCAATGTGGCACTATTTGACCGTCGATCGCCAAATTTCTCCCAGCCAGATCGTCATTTATGGGCATTCGTTGGGTGGGGCAATCGGCATCGAGCTGGCAACGCATCACTCCGATGCTGCCGCTCTCCTGGTGGAAAGCTCGTTTACTTCCATTCGGGAAATGGTCGATCGAACGATGCCCTTTGGAATTTTTCCGATCGATCTACTGCTGACTCAACGCTTCAACTCGATTCAAAAAGTAGCTACGCTGCAGGTGCCCGTTCTGTTTATCCATGGGCTAAACGATCAGCGGACTTTTTCAGACATGAGTGAAGCCCTCTATAGCGCTGCTCCAGAACCGAAGCAGCTTTACTGGGTTGCAGCCGCCGGGCACAACGACGTCGCAGAAGTTGCAGGAGATGACTATTTTGAAACGATTAGAAATTTCTTGCAATCTAAAACAACTTTGTTGAGAACGTCCTTAAAGCATGAATCAGGGCACAGCTAAGCCGCACCCCGATCCATCCTGAAGCTAAGAAGCTAAATTGCTTAGCTAGCTCGCTAAATTCGCTGGGGCAGGCTCCACCAGCAGCGTAATATTATGTCTTCCCACAATTTCAACCGTTTGCCCCACGAGTAATGTGACATCTCGTTCACAGCGAGCAAACCACCAAGATCCTTGGAACCAAATTCTGCCGGTTCTATAAGGATGAATTGTGCTTGAAACTGTTGCCTTTTTTTGATTGAAGGATACCATTTCGTTCTCTCCTTGTCTAGATGCACAGCTGAGATGAATTCAAGCTGGTGAGCTGTATGTACAAGTCAAATGCACTGATGCTGAAAGCACTAGGAGGCGATCGTCCGCTCCTGAGGATGTTTAAAGGTGCTTTTTACGCTTTGAAAGTTACGCTTTGAGGATGCTGATCTCCCCTAGCTGTAAGAACTAGCTGTAAGAAAGGGTGCTGGTTTTCAGATATCTTTTAAGCCGCTGAGGAGAGCAGAGAACGAAACCGATCGAGGCGAGCTAACCAAAAATGGGAGCAAGACATAACATCCTCCAAATGAGTACGAAATGTGTATGGTGCTGTGTGCCTAGACGAAATAAAATCCTTTTGACGATCGCGTTCTGTGCGGCTTTCAAAAAGGATCTATCCCTCACACAGTCGAGCATTGCTATACAGTGTGAACTTTTCACACACGGTGAACTCCCCACACAGGGGCAATCCGTCGATGTCTCAGGCGGTCGACGAAACTGCCCTCTACTAGACTTGGGTTGTATGTAATGATGTATGTCTAATGTATAGAGAAAATATAGCAAAATGTATTTCTTATGTAAATATACAAAGTAGCTCTTGCAATACATAAAGATAGCTGTTAGGGGCTGCTTCCTGAGGATTTATCTTCGCCAATCTTGCAGTGAGTAAGCAGCCGGAACGCTGAATAGGCTATGCTATTTAGGTTTATCAAGATTTGGCTATCTTGTTTGCGATTGGTTGACCCGTGTGCTCTGTCTTATATACAATGTACAAATGCGTGTGTTCAGACTTGGGCATATGTACAGCACTTTGTACAGAGTATGTACACTCTATAGCGTTTGGGTCTTTCATGAGTAACAAAAAACTGGTCAGCTTCAGGTTGCCAGATGACCTGATGAACAACTTGAGAGCACGGGCTGACCACGACGGCATCTCGGTCACTGAGTTGGTCTGTCGATTCCTATGGCAAGGGCTAGATGATAAGCCAGCCAAACCAGAAATTGTCGATCACCGGATTGCTTCCCTAGAAGCAGAAGTCCAAGAGCTGCGGCAGACCAAACAAGCCACTCCGCCCGTAGCCCCTACCCCGCTTTATGCGCTGCTTACCCAAAACTCAATTGCCGCTCACGACAGTACCAACGAGGTCAAAACTCGTTTAACCCGCCTAGAGAAAATGATGGAAGTGCTGTTGCAGAATGCGCCAAATGCCTCACTCGCACTACCTCACACTTCAGACCCTGCTGCCAAAAACGGTCCCGTCTCCACTGGATGACATTAGTTTGAATGACACTAGCTTAGGAGATTGCCTTCCTCACTAGCTCTTCTCGATCGCCCCCTCACTCAATGTTCTCTTCCAGGCACATCTCCGCTCTGTTCACTCCCAACATCTTTCAAAACGGGCTCTCACGACACGAAGAGTCCTGGCGGATTTATACGGAGCTGCTGCAATGGCTTGCTTCTGAAAAAGTTAGTGCTCTAGTGAATTGGTACATCACCGAACTAGACTATGACCTTGCCTTCAGCTTCTGGGAAATTTATCAGCTGGGTGGCGATCGCCCCTACCGAGATGCCTGCCAGGCAATGCAGCGGTTGGTCAAAGTCTGTCGGCTAACACCCGATATTCTGCAAGATTCGGGCTGCTACCGACTCAACTTCTACGACGCTGTGCGGCTTTCTTGCGCCGTCGATCGGAATGTAGATGCCATTATCACTTGGGAGCCTGACCTGTTTGCAGCCAAAGAACAAGAACACGATGACCTCGCGCGCAACGGCTACTTTGATATCAGCCTGCGCACCGAAATGGCAGACGACCAAACCCCAACGACGCACCGGATTCGGGTCTTCTCGCTGGCTTCTTTCTTTTTATACCTGCAGGAACCCCGACAGCCCCAGTTTTGGGAAGAACGCTTGCTGAGACAGTTTCGTCTTGAAGAACTAAAAATTTGCACTGTCGAAGATGGCAGCGAAATTCAGGCGATTGTAACGCTTCGCAATCCCAACGAGCTACTCGTTTGTGCTACTGCCACTAGCCCCACCCCCTGCGGCGCAATTTGTGAGGCCATCGATCACTGTATCGAGCAGTCTATCCCGTTGCCTCCCCGTCGTTTAATTGGTCTTGCTATCCCTAACGTACGCATCGAAGGGGCAAGAGCCGCAGTTGAAGTGCAAATTAGCGTGGAATGCGAGCGTCGAATTCTCCGCGCCAGTGCCAACCACATCAACATGCTGCAGGCGTTTGGCTACGCCTACGTAGATGCGATCAACGAAATCTATCAGGCGCTAAAGCGGCAAGGAACAGAAGGATGAGCCGCAGTGCCTTAGAAGCTCTGCCCCAACAGCCGTTGCCGCACCCCTTCGGCGATTTTTTGCCCTAAGTATTCTGGAATCAGGCTTTCGTTGGGTCCCAGTAGATAAAGAATCAGGCGAGTTCGTCCCCGCCAAACCAGTAAATTGGCATTCACCACTAGCAGATCTTCTTGCCAGATGGCATACATTACCTTGTAGAACAGTCCGGGCTGGTTGTCTGCTTCGATCAGCAGGGCAGGTAAGTGAAACACTGGATCGACATAAAACTCTGTTTCTACTTGCTCCAGTCCGGCATCCAGGTTAAACTCTACCGCCAGCATTTCTTCTACCTCAAACCGCCCTGCCAGCGCTTCGCGCACTGCCCGGCAAACATTCTCGGAGGTTTTGTCAGTCAAAGCCTTGCCGCCTCTAGACACAACCAGTTTAATGAACACCAGCATGGGTGGGTAGATTTGCCCATAAAGGCTAAGGCTATGGATCGTTAAACCGTAAGCCGCCAGAACGCCGAAAATATCGCTGAGCAAAAACGACTGATTGCGATAGGCAAAGTGCAAGGCGCTTTTGCTGCCCTCTGTTGTCAGTTCAATGACAGCCTGGCGGTTTTTGTAAAGCTGGTAGGCAAGTCTCAAGTTTTGCAACTGGATTTCGCTGCTGACAAACTGCTCGTAAAACTGAGGAAACGCCCGGTTAAAGCGTTTTAGCAGTTCCAGTGTGGTTGGTTTCAAACCTGAAGCCATAAGTTGTGAGATTGCTTGCCGAGGAATCAAGGGGATTTGCGCCAGAAACACACCTATTTTTTAGAAAGCCCTAACGTCAGGGGGATCGCTCAGTTTGAAGGTGGTCTTCAGGACAATTGCTGGAATTTGCAGGCAAAACCTGCAAGAATCAACAGAATTAAAGGGGGAGCATGTACCTCGTAAAAGATTTACGCAGAATTGACGGAGAGCCAAGGGGCAATGTCAGAATGGTACTAGAAATACGCTCTATACTTACTATTACCGCTATCTGACTCTGGTGCTGTTCTAGACAGTACTACTGAAAACTGGAAAAACCCACCGTTCAAACATTAGCGGCAAAATCACACCATCTACCTCTCTATTCCCTCTACCTGAGCCACGCCGAATGGGTTTCTGGAAAAGCTTATTTAGCACATCAGACACTGCTGCCGCCAAAGTCGAACCGGATGGATCGTCCGCTCAGGGCGTTGTGGTTGGCAGCTCTCGAATTTTTTTTAGTACCGATCGCGAGATTGATCTCTACGAGCTAGAAGAACTCTGCGATGCGGTGGGTTGGTCACGTCGTCCGTTGCGAAAGGTGAAAAAGGCGATCCAGCACAGCTTTTTGGTCGTCTCAATGTGGGAGCAGCGGGGCGTTAGTAAGCGATTGGTTGGCTTTTCTCGCGCCACATCAGACCACGCCTTCAACGCCACCATTTGGGATGTCGTGGTCCACCCGGATTGTCAAGGCAAAGGGTTGGGCAAAGCGCTGATGCGCCAGATGATCAAAAAACTCCGCAGCGAAGATATTAGTAATATTACGCTGTTTGCTGACCCACAGGTAGTCGATTTCTATCGGGGTCTGGGTTTCATGTCCGATCCAGAAGGCATTAAGGGCATGTTCTGGTATCCCGACTAGCAGCTAGAGATTTTCACAAACGAAGTAAATGGCATCAGTGCAAATACGCACAGCGTAAATAAGAGCAGCGCAAATAAGAGCAGCGTGAATAAGGGTGGAAGCAAGCCTTGAAGTTCATGGAGCTGACTGTTAGCCAAAACAGCGAGTTGCTATCTTGGGGGAAATTGTAGTTCGCTGCCCCCGTCATGCGGAAGCAGTTGAAGGGGGTTGCCAAGAAGCTACTGTTCTGTCGCAACTCCGCGATCGGCTAACATTGTCCGTGCCCGAAATGCAGCTTGTAGAGCTGAAAGGCACGGTTATTACGCTGGATCAACAGCTTCCAGGAAAGCCACTCCGGTTCATCTGTCTTTCCGAGCAGACCCAGCTTGCAGCTTAGCTGGGCAGCTTTTTGCAATCCTTGTATGGGGTTGAGCCAGATTTGTTGAACGATATTGAACTTCGAGCAATTGAGCTACAGGTTTTTTTCGTTTTGTCCACCCTGGCGCTATGTTTGATTATGAAACAATAATGAAAAAGGTTTCATCTCGTAGTGCCGCCAGCGCCATTTTTGGTTGGCGCTCCTTGCCTCTGGGCAAAGCTCCACGCTAACGGCAACGCTGGCAGGGCAAATCGTCATGGAAGGATTTGTGCGGTTTCGCCTGCCGCCTTGGCTACGTCGGCTGGCAACCCGGCTGGTAGCGATCGTCCCCTGCCCTCATCGCCATTGCTTACTTCGGCAAACAGAGCACGGGCAGTTTGCTGGTGTTTAGCCAGGTTGATCTTAAGCCTGCAGCTGTCGTTTGCGGTGATTCCGCTGGTGAGTTTACCAGCAATCGTAGCTTGATGGGTGAATTTGCCAATCCTTGGTGGCAGAAGGCAACGGCGTGGGCAGTGGCGTTGATTATTCTAGCCTCAACATTTGGCTACTGATGCAGACGCTTGTCAATTGGCTCTAAATCCCATGGCTTTTTCCGATGACCCAATGTCGTCGGAAAAAACGTGACAGGCTCGACTCTTCTAAAGATAAGTAGATTGGGCGTCCGTGCGGACAGGTACGCGGACTGCGAGTTTGCTGCCATTGGTCAAGCAGGGTTTGCATCTCTTCTAAGCTGAGCGACGTCCCGTTACGGATGGCAGTTCGACAAGCCGTTGCCACCAATGCTGCTTCCAAATCGCCTCCCAAGCTGAGTTCTAAAAGCGCAGCTGCACAATCCTCCCGCTGCGCTAGTGCTTCCGGAACCCGCCGCACTGCCCAGAGCCGATCGCCAAACTCCTCTACAGTCAAGCCAATTCGCTGGAGCTGTTCTACTTGCCCCTCGGAAAGATGATGCAGCACAATCGGCGGTTCTACTGCAGCAAGCTGCCAACGATCGCGCAACTGCTCATATAGCACCCGCTCATGGGCAATATGCTGCTCCACCAGCCACATCCCCGTCGGGTGCTCTGCCAGAATATACATCTGGTGGACTTGGGCGAGTGCCTTGAGCGGCGTGAGAGCGTCTGGGGAGAGGGGGTTTTTCTCTTCGGTTTCCTCACTTGCCCACTCTCCATACTTCCCTGATACCTCAGCCGCTTTAATCAATTTGCCCACACGAGACGTATAGGTTGCTTCCGGAACCGCTTCCGGCTGGAGCCGCAGCGTTTGAGCGATCGCCTCTGCCACCTGCCGCTGCCAGTGTTCCATCTGGTGCAGGTAAATTTCGGCTTTTGTGGGGTGGCGATTCCAGTCAATTTGGTCGGGCGAGAGACTGAGATGGACAAAGCAAACAGGATGGCGATCGCGGGGCAAGGTTCGTCGCAGCGCCCCAAAAATTGCCTGCTCTAGTTCTGGTACTTTGACCACGCGCCCATTCACTGCTACTTTTACCCAGTCCGGACGGTGGCGATGGCAGCGATCAGGCAATCCCAGCAGCAGGTAAACCGGGTCAGAGCTGTAGCTTGCTGCTCCCACTCCCCCCCGCCATTCTCGTAAATCGTCGCCTTGGATCTCTCGAACAAGCTGAGGCAGGATATGTTTAGCGGTTGTACCAGCCCAGATTGCAAACCAAGGACGATCGTTTTGCTCGACTTGCCAGGTGACAGTCGGATGGCAAAGGGCAAGATGCGCGACCGTCAGCTGGATGGAGCGGAGCTGCTGAGCGGTAGAAGGTAAGCCTTGACGACGGGGAAGCCAGTTGCCAAAGAGGTGATTGACCGTGACGACCGTGCCAGGAGCGATCGCAGCACTTTCAGTTTGGATCGGTTCACCTCGATGACTGTAGCGAATCCGCCATCCCTCTGGAGCGGCAGTGCGGCTAAACACTTCTAGCTCTGATAGCTGTGCCAAACTGTGGAGAGCTTCGCCCCGAAAGCCCAAACTTTTCACCTGCCAAAGATCTTCACGATCGTGAATCTTGCTGGTGCTATGAGGCAGGGCAGCCTGCTGTAAATCGGCAAGCTCCATCCCCATGCCATCATCTGCAACTCGGACTCGCCATTGCTCTGCCCAAACCGAAATGGTAATTCGGCTTGCTTCTGCATCTATAGCGTTTTCTGCCAATTCCCGCACCACAGACGCTAGAGAATCGATCACTTCTCCAGCCGCCATCAGATGCACCACGTCTATGGGTAAAACCTGAATCTGAGCCGTCATGCCCTCTAGTTTAACGTGGCATCTATGCCAGATGGCGCTAGGGGGTTAACGATTGCCGCTTCATCGCCAGCGTCAGCCCATCGCCGATCGCTAGCAGACTCAAGTGAATCCGCTCATCCTGGTGCAGCTTTCGATTGAGGTGACGAATTTTTTCAGTCCGGTTATCTGCAACGGTGGGATCTGCCACTCGTCCTGACCACAGCACGTTGTCGATTACAATTAGCCCAGCCTGGCGAACGAGCTCTAATGATCGCTCATAGTATTGCTCGTAGTTGCTTTTGTCGGCATCAATGAAAGCAAAATCGAAGGTGTTAGCTTGTCCGTCGCTCAACAGTCGATCTAGCGTTTCGAGGGCTGGGCCAATCTGGAGGTCAACTTTGTGCGCCACGCCTGCTAGCTGCCAATAGCGCTGGGCGATCGCTGTATATTCATCGCTCACGTCGCAGGCAACAATTTTGCCATCGGGCGGTAGAGCCAGCGCTACAGCTAGGGAACTGTAGCCCGTGAAAACACCTATTTCTAGCGTTTTCCTGGCGCCAATTAGCTGCACTAACAACGCCATGAACTGTCCCTGCTCTGGAGCGATCTGCATCTGGCTTAAGGGATGGCTGGCAGTTTCTTGGCGGAGCTGTTGCAATAAGGGTGGCTCTCGCAGTGAAACTGAAAGGAGATAGTCGTAGAGGGATGATGCGAGGAAGGTTTTTTCAGACATCTTCTAGTTCTGTTTGGCTCTGAGCAGCTACAGCGATTCTATAGTGCTTCACGCTTAAAAAAATTGCACCCTTCACTGAAAGGTGCAATGTCTCTAAATTTTCTCTACCCCTTACATTTCTCTACCCCTTACACAGAATTTAGACAGAACTCAGACTACGCTGTTCTAGATTGCCTGCGGCGCAGGAGCCAGCCACCCCCTACTGCTAGCAAACCCAATGTCATCGTAGGTTCAGGAACATCTTTAAAGCGATCGTTGCCCTTGTGGAAGGAGTGATTATCGGTTTCAAAACCGCCGCCGCCCGACTGAGAAATGACAATGCGATTGAAGATATCGTCTTTACCCTCAGAGTAGAAGTGGACATAGCCATTACCCTGATAGTATTTGCCATTGGCTTGCTGCTGTGCGCCAGCTTCGTTGCTGCCGGGGTGCAGCGCAGAATAGGTGGCAAAACCACCTGCCTTGTCAATATCGGCAGTTGTAAAACTGCGGATGAGATTGTTGCCGTTGTAGAAGGAATAAATATTGCCGGTGTGTGCTGCGCCCCAGTTAATACCGAAATAGTTCAGATTTGATGCAAGGTCAATAACTACGTTGCTACCTGCATAGGTTTCCAGATAGGTGGAGGTATTTTTCTCACCATTGGGACCTACCGGTGCCCACATATCTGCAAGTACCCTGGTACTTCCATCGGCTTTAGTAAAGGAATACTTGGCAAACCCACTAGTTGGAACTTTGCCGTTGTTAAAATCCACCGTAACAGTGTCTTTGAGCGTAGCGTATTCGGAATAAGCGCCCTGATTGGTGGCACCAGTCCAGGGATTAGCAACGCCCTTGGTCACATTGAATGAGATTGCGTGAGCAGAACCAGCAGACAGAACAGAGGCGATCGCTGTAAGAACAGCAAAACCCAGAGTGAATTGACGAAGCTGCATTGCTTATCCTTGTGGCATAGTGGGTCATCTGATATTTGAATTGTGGCTTTGGCAGTACGAAATCGGTTGAGAAAAAGCACGGATTTTGCTAGCGCTTTTGCTTCAACAAAACTTCACATTCCAAACCTTGACCCACTCATCTAGCCCATCTGGAGCAAATTAACCTGGAGTAAATTAACTAAGTGCAAATTCTAAAAACTCTGGATCTGCGATATCCCCGGACGCAACGCTGCCGCATTGATTCCTGCCCGATGCGCTACCAAAACCCCTAGCGCCTCCAAATAAGACTCAACTTCCTGCACGGGTAGCCCCAGATGTTCTCCCATCACCTGCAGCCTTGTCCGATTGTCCTTCACCCCAATAATCTGCGTTTTGTGGCTAAAGCTCAGCACCGCACTCCCGCCGCAGGCGCTTGCCGGAATCACAACAGCATCTACCTGATCTGCCCAAATATCCGACGCTCGCTCCTGCTTAGGCGTCACAAACTGCGGTGCTCGACTCAGTCCCACCAGCACGCAAGGCAAGAACGTGTGCCCCAATTCTTCGGCAGCCGATCGGGGCGACAGCTGCGGATCAAGCGGCAGCGGCGACAGTGCAGGCGCATGAGCACAAGGAACCTGAAACGTCCGCACAACCAGGTGGCTAATCACCGCTTCAGCACCTGCTAACGGATCGACTCCCTGCCCATGGCGATAGCTCGTCAGCGCTTCGCTCCCCTCATCATCAGGAAAACGGGCAACAACGGCGATCGCCTCTGCCTTGGCAACCTTGATCAACTTCTCGGCAGCTCGCAGCAAGCTATCTGGATGCTGAATTGTGCCCCAAGTTGCGCCGGATGCTGCCGTACGTAGCTCCACACCTAGCGGCGCATCTGTGACAATGTATTCAGTCAAATTCAGCCCCAGTGTAGCTCTGGCAGCATCAGCCGCCTGCAAATGACGCAGGCGTAGCTCTGGCTCGATCGCCTGATCCAGCACCAATCCCACTCGATTTTGATGCACCGGACGCAAGCCCCACTCACCTGCCGCAAACTGGTCTAGCCCATACCCTTCGACGTAAAGCGCATTTGGCAGTGACCAGTAAAGCTGTGCGCCGTTCAGCACGTTTGGGTGCGTAATCAGTCGATCGGCAACCTGCCCAATCGCCCGCGCTACGGGCAACGCATCCCCTGCATAGCCACCAATTGCCGCACCAATGCCCGTTGGCACGATCAGCACAACTGTAAAGGGACGCTGAGATAAACTCTGATTCACGCGATCACACCGTGGTTACCGAAGCAAAAGGAATGGGAAAGTCGCTCAACGTTATAACGACAGCTTCTACCCGGGCTTTCTGCCGAGCAGCATCTATGCATACGATCGCCCAACGCAACGGCTCCCCCACCCTACCTAACTCAGTCAAAATTACCTGTTGTAACTGAGCTGGAGAACTTTGAAGCTCCACCTCGATCGTCACAAAGTTCGTCACCATAAACCAACTCGTAAATCAAGCACCCTACTTTGTCTTGCCCTCCTGAAACTGACCAAATTGCAAGCGATACACAGTATCTTCCTGTTCAGTTTCTAGCTTGATGTTCGATCGGGGGTAGGCAACGCAAAGCAGCGCATAGCCTTGAGCTTGCAAAGCCGGACTAACGCCCATGCCGTCTGTTTGGTCGACTGTCCCTTCAGTGATTAGAGCAGAACAAGTAGTACAGACACCAGCGCTACAGGAGTATGGCAAATCTATCCCTGCGGCTTGGGCAGCAGACAAAATCGTTTCGTGTTCTGGAATCGACAGGACGTGGGTATCGCCCTGGTGGTGAATTTCAACGGTGTAAGTGTTCGACATAGACGGTTCCTTGGCAAGCGCTCCCAATCGCGCAGGAAAATCTTTCAGCTTTCTACCTATAGCAGATTAAGGATCTGCTTAGGGCTTTGTGGGTAGACTTTGCCTGCCCACAAAGCTTTGAGCGGATGGATAACTTTAAAGAAGTACAAAGTACGAAGGGCTTATCCTTCTGGGAAGGTTCGCTCAAATTCTTCGATCAGGTCATCCATCTCGTCTAGCGCTTGGCTCACGTCAATTCGCAGGGTGCCCAGGTTGGGCTGTTCTAGCAAACGAACTAGGGAGTCGCGCTTACTTTGGATCAGCTTGAAGCGATCGCGCAGTGCTTGGGCATCTTGTAGGTTTGACATAGGTTTGGCTCCGGTTTAGCTCCGCATCTAAATCTAATGAGACGATCGGTGAGGGATTCTCCGCACCTGTTCCCAAGATAGTGAATAATTGTCAAGTAGGCTGCTCGACTCGCAAACTGAACCCCATGAACATGTTACGCCAAATTCCGCTAGGAGCCGTTGGCTTAGTGATAGGCGGAATTCTTTCCATCACTGGCTTTGTTGCTTATGCCACTGGCAACCCTACCTTAAACTTAGTTGGGTTTTTCTACGGCATTCCTCTCCTTCTGGGCGGGTTGGCGCTAAAAGCAGCCGAATTAAAGCCTGTGCCGTTCATGCAGCCTACATCCCCAGAGGTGCTGACGCTACGAGAAGAGCAGGCAACTGACACGCAAAATCAAATTCGTAAGGATGTGACCCGCTACCGCTACGGTCAAGAAGCGCACCTAGACAGCACCCTGGAATATTTAGGCTTAAGCCCCACCGATGAGGAACGCCCGGTACTCTCAGGAATCTACGAGGAGAAGCGTCAGGATGCTTATACGTTGGTGCTGGAGTTTGAGTCGCCGATGATCACTTTCGACGAGTGGCAGCACAAGCGCGAGAAAATTGAGCGGTTTTTTGGTCCGGGACTGCGAGTGGAACTGGCTCAACTCGACGAGGAACAGGTGGAAGTTGCTTTGATTAGCTCCCCTCAAAGCACTAGTTGAGCTGATTAAAATTGAAAATCTTGCGTAGGTGTATTTTATGTGCCTACAGAGTACTACTTTGCGCTGGTCTGTATTCATAGGAGTGCGTTAGCGTGATGCGTCCTAGCGCTTGTAGATGGGTATTCTAAAGCATAGGTATGGGGGACATGAGTTGCATAGTGACATAGCAATCCCAGTTGGGGTGTGAGAATGTCTCTCAATGGCACATTGATTACACTCCTCCACCCTCATCTGAGACTGCTATGGAAGTGTTAGAGCGGATGAACCCAGAACGATTAACCATAAAGCCGCTTGCTCAACCTGTCGTAGTTTTGCTAATCGACGACGACGCCGTCGTCCGGATTCATTTGCGGCTTGGGTTGGAGAAAGAAGGATATTGCATTGTAGAAGCCGAGACGGGAATAGAAGGCTTGCGGCTCTATAGCCACTTTCAGCCAGACATTGTGCTTGTGGATGGTGTAATGCCTGGTATGGATGGGTTTGAGTGCTGTGCCCAACTGCATGCGCTTCCGGGTGGTGACTCTACGCCAATCTTAATGATCACTGGGCTAGATGACCAAGAATCAGTCGATCGTGCCTTTGGAGTAGGCGCAGCCGATTTTGTGACCAAGCCAGTTCATTTTGCAGTGCTGCGGCAGCGGATGCGGCGCTTAATTCAGCAATCACAGCTTCAGCAACAGCTCACGGCAACTAACAAGCAGCTAGAGGCAGCCAACCGAGAGCTGCTGCGCCTTGTTTTAGTAGATGGCTTGACTGACGTTGCCAATCGGCGTCGATTTGATGAGTATCTTGAGCAAGAATGGCAGCGAACGCTGCGCGAACGCCTGCCGCTGTCGCTGATCTTGTGCGATATTGATTTTTTTAAGACATATAACGATACCTACGGACATCAAAAAGGCGATTGCTGTCTTCAAAAAGTTGCCCAAGCGATTCAACAGGCTGTCCAACGTCCGGCAGATCTAGTGGCTCGCTATGGGGGCGAAGAGTTTGCAATTCTTTTGCCCAACACAGAAGTAGAAGGGGCGGTTCATGTTGCCAAGACTGTCTGTGAACAGGTGCGAGGACTAGCAATTCCTCACGCGAATTCGCCTGTAGGTAATGTGACATTGAGTGCGGGCGTTGTAGGGTTGCAGCCGCATCAGCCCTCTACCCTGGAAGAATTTATTACAGCAGCCGATCGAGCACTTTACCGAGCTAAAGCACTAGGGCGCAATCGGTGTTGTCTGAATACTCTGCCAACTCGCTACAAGCAGGGTCAGCGCTAAGATTGACCGATCGCCAGACTCCCTTCATCATATAGAGGGTCGAACGGGAGACTAAAATGGGGACAGACGTTCAAGAGTTAGGATATTTGGCGACTCCAGAAGCGCCAAACGGCAAAGGAGTATTGGTTCTCCAGGAGTGGTGGGGGTTGGTGCCGCACATTAAAGACGTTGCCGATCGCTTCGCAGCAGAGGGCTACACGGCTCTTGCACCTGACCTCTTTCACGGAGAGACAACAAAATCGCCCGATGCCGCAGGGCAGATGCTGATGGCGCTAAACATCGATGGCACTGCTCAGGAGCTGCAAAAGGCAGCAGATTTTCTGCTGCAGCAAGAAACAGTGACTAGCCAAAAATTGGGGGTAGTTGGCTTCTGCATGGGTGGACAGCTAGCGCTGCTGGCGGCAACCGTGAGCCAGTCGATCGGTGCGGTGGTCGATTTCTACGGCATTCATCCCAATGTCAAGCCAGATTTTGCCAAGCTGACAGCGCCAGTGCTGGGATTTTTTGGTGAGCGGGATGACTTTGTCACCCCAGAAGCGGCACGCCAGTTAGAGAGTAATATTCGGCAAGCAGGCGGGGCGATCGAAGCGCATACCTACACTGATGCCGGTCATGCGTTTTTTAATGACAGCCGTCCTGAAGCTTACAATGCACAAGCAGCAGCAGATGCTTGGCATCGCTTGCTTGCTTTCCTCCAGCAGCATCTTATCGCTTAAAAAGCTAGAGCTATGTTTTGTCTTCAGGCAATCCATCGTCAACAGATTATTGCTCATGCCGAACGAGCTTATCCAGAAGAGTGCTGTGGCATCCTGCTTGGCACCATTGATCGCCAAACCCACCGAAAGAACCTGGTAGAGGTGATCGAAACCCAAAATGCTTGGAGCGAAGATGCAGATGCGGCTGTGCAAGCTATTTTGCCAAGCGCTTCTCAACAGCAGGATGCCGCGTCCCGACGCGATCGCTATTGGATCGATCCACGAGACCTGCTAGCAGCCCAAAAGAGAGGGCGCGATTGCACCAGCGTAGACTCGTCAGTGCCGCAGCTTCAAGTGATTGGTATCTATCATTCACATCCTGATCATGCTGCCGTCCCTTCAGAATGCGATCGTCTGCTGGCATGGGCAGAGTATTCTTATCTAATTGTTTCGGTGCAGCAACACCAAGCGGTTGATCTGCAGTGCTGGAGTTTGGATGAGCAACATCAGTTCCTATCGGAAGCAATTAGCGAGGTCAGCAAGGATGGCGTATGACGAATCCGATTGAGCAGAGTAGCATCAAGCGAGTCGGTATCATTGGGGGAGGACAGCTAGCCTGGATGATGGCAGCCGCCGCCCAAAAGCTAAACCTTCAGTTAGCCATCCAAACATCTGCGCCGACCGATCCAGCAGTGGCAATCGCTACTCAAACCGTTTATGCGCCGATCGATGATGCCAACGCTACGGCTGAACTAGCATCAATCTGCGATCTAATCACATTTGAGAATGAATTTGTCGATCTAGCAGGATTGTCTGCTTTGGAGCAGCGCGGTACTCAGTTTTATCCGGAGCTACGATCGCTGGTTCCCCTGCTAGACAAGTATGAGCAGCGCAGCTATCTGCAGCAGTTAGGACTACCTACACCGAAGTTTATGGCAGTTGCAGTAGGGGAAGACCTTGCTACTTTTGGGTTTCCGGTAGTTTTAAAGGCGAGGCGGCTTGGCTATGACGGTCGCGGTACGATCGTTGTGAAAGACCAGCAAACGCTAGAGTCCCATCTGCTGCCGCCCCGTCCTGAGGCTTGGCTGCTAGAAGAGTTTGTGCCTTTCGATCGTGAACTGGCAGTAATGGCAGCCCGATCGCCTAATGGCGAGATAGTTGTGTACCCGGTAGTGGAGACGCAGCAGGTGAATCAGGTTTGCCAGCGGGTATTCGTGACGCAGGAGTTTGAGGCAGCAGTAGTGGAACAGGTGGAGACGATCGCCAGAACACTACTCAATCACCTCAACTATGTAGGCATCATGGGCATCGAGTTCTTCTTGACTCAGGATGGCAGGGTGCTGGTCAACGAAACCGCACCCCGGACACACAATTCCGGTCACTATAGCCTCGATGCCTGCGAAACTTCTCAGTTTGAACAGCAGCTAAGAGCGGTATGCGGATTGCCATTAGGCAGCCCAGTGCTCAATTGTGCAGGGGCAGTGATGGTAAATCTGTTGGGCTATGAGGCGGTAGAGAGCGATTATTGGGAGAAGCGGCAGCAGCTGGCGGCATTGCCGCGATCGCATGTCTACTGGTATGGCAAGTCGGTTTCGCGTCCGGGACGCAAGCTGGGGCATGTAACGCTGCGGCTGGAGGCAGGAGAAGGGCGATCGGCAGCAGCAGCAATGGCAAAGCAGGCAGAGGCGATCTGGTATCCAGCTTAAAACTTAGGGAAGAGACTTGAGAACTTGCAGCAATGCTTCGTCCATTGGCTCCCAAGTTTCTAACCGATCGCCTACTTGTTCCAGCTCGACCCATTCCCAAGCTTCATATTCCGAAGGGTCCAGGTCGATCGCGTCTTTCTCAAACTCACTCAGCTCAATTTGATAGGTGATGTTGAGACTGTGTAAACCATGGCGTTGTGGAGGCTGAGAGCGGCTGGCAAAGCAGGTAGAATAAACGCCAATGAGCTGAAAGCGATCGGGCGATAGCATTTTTAAGTTTGCTTCCTCAGCAGCTTTGCGAATTGCTGCCTGCACTGGAGGCTCGCCTGCAGTCATTCTGCCGCCAATCAGCCACCAAGAAGCACGCGGAGGGCGATTGCGCTTCGCAAGCAGCACCTGCGATTGACAAGTGAACACCAAATCAACACAGCCGATAACTAGGTAATCGAGCGCTGCTCCGTACACTTCTGCAGGCAATCGATCGCTAGAGGTGACTGGATTAAAGCGGTCATGCTCTTGAAAGTGAGGAACGCCTACGGAAATAGAGTGAGTCATAACTCAGAGTATTATTCTGACTTAAAGAGTGAAATAAAGAAGATATTTTTAGAAACCTTGTAAGGTATAGCCTTCAAAAACTGCTAGTAAAGGAATTTAGCTGTTCCCATTTTGCATTATTGGGATCACTGAAGTAAAGCTGCTCCTGTGGTTTAGTCCCGTCCAATCTAGACAGCCAGCTGCAGATATGGAGCCAGACTTAACATTTATCCGCACAGACGATCGTCACCACTTCAAAGAACTTTGAGTTATCTTTACTAATCAGCGCTAGGGTTCAATTAAAGTAAACTTTAGTGTCGTGGTCGCGCATCTTCAGCTAGAGGAAGTATAGTAAAAGCATGAAGCGAATAAAGCTTCCGGCAGATTTAACAGCCGATGGTTCAGTTGTTAGCTCTAAGGTTATTCATCTTGAGTTAACTGTCCTTTAGTAAATGAGGTACAAACTACTGTTTACTTCGTTATTCAGTCCGTTGAATCTGTCTCGGTTAAAAAGAACAGCATCCGATCGAAACGACAAATATTTCCTCTAATAGTTTAAAGGGAGCACTGCAAGGTAATTACATCGTTTTAGCTGCTGGAAATTGATCGGCTAGCGTGAACGATGGTCTGATTCCTGTAACTCCGGATAGAATGTATATAAAGAGAGGAAATCCCTTGACTGTTTCAAACGGGTGCTGTTATCGCTTTTAAACCTGAGACTCGCTCTACAATCCCCCTTCAACAGACAGACTAACGTGCATCATGGCAATCATCGCGCTGAAAGCTTGGTACATTCAAGAATACGAACCCATCCGCGAATTAGAGAAACGTCCGCACGATCTGCGCCTGAGTAAAAATAGCCTGCTAAAATCAGCGCTTCGGGCTGACTTCCTAGAAGACAGTGATGAAGTTAAAAAAAGCAATTGGTTTCAGCGTTATTTGGAAGGAGAAGCCGTCGAGTTTTATGTTGAAGGCAGTGGTGGCTATGCCATCTCAAACATTGATCTAATTAGCCACGAAATCTACTTCACTAAGCGTGAGGTAATGGCCGCTCTCGATCCAATCATTTTCTTCTGCTACCAAACGGACTATCCCGACTCGAGCGAGCTACTGCGCGAGGAGCTGCAAGCCATCCTTGAACGGATAAATAAGCGATCGCGCCTCCCGCTGACGCTGGAAGAATCGCACCGCCTCACCGATAGCCCCATCCGTCTCAACAGTGCCCTCATGCGGAAGATCCGCAAAAGCCTGCTGTTTATTGCTGATGGCACGCCTATCCTGCAGCTAAACAGCAATCCACCCCAGCCGATCCCTAGCCCCAAGGTCTGCGTCGAAGTAGGCTATGCCTTGCAATGTAAGCGGATTGAGCAGCTTTTATTGGCCCACATGGAGCGATCGGAAGTAGGCGGGCAATTCCCATTTGACTTACCCAGTGGCAATCGTCTATCGTTCCGCAACAAAACTGATTTGCATAAAGTGCTGCCACAGGCGATCGAGGGGCAGCTCCAGCGGTTTAACTTGTTTTAAGGTAAGGTTTGCAGAGCGATTTAGGCAGGTTTGCAGGGCAATATAGAGCAATCGCGATTGCCCTGTTGTTTTACTATGGGATTTCTCGGAAACCTTAAATGGACTACATCATCTCTTTATGCTGGCAGCGCTAGAGTTTAAGCAGCATCAGGGTGGATTGTCAGTGAATTGTTATGTCAGTCAATTGTCATCGGTTCTCCAGAGCAAGCCACCTTCTGAGATTTTCCTGAGCTTCAGTAAAAGCGCTGAAGTCTCTTGCTAGAAGCCCTTACAAAGCTTCTGCAACTGACCCCCTACCTCACTCTACCCATGTTCATAGGAGGCTTTTCCTCACGATGATGATTGATGCACGCCGCGTAACTGCCGGAGAAACAATCGATACTGAGGTCTGCATCATTGGAGCTGGGCCTGCCGGGATCACCCTTGCTACCGAATTTGCTGGGCAAGACTTTCGGGTTTGCCTACTGGAAACCGGCGGACTGGAGCCAGACGAGGCAGTTCAGTCGCTGGCAGACGGCACCACAACAGGCGATGCTTACCCCGGTGCACAGTACATGCGGACGCGCCAGTTTGGAGGAACCTCGCACCAGTGGAATATCTGGATGCAGAACAACAATCCCGGTGGGGATCGCGGCGTACGCTACGTAACGCTAGACCCGCTCGATTTCGAGAAGCGGGACTGGGTTCCTAATAGCGGTTGGTCGTTTGGCAAAGAAACGCTCGATCCCTTTTATGAGCGCGCCCATGCCTTCTGCCAAACAGGTCCTTATAACTATGAAGTTTCAGCTTGGGAGACCGAGCAAGCAAAGGCGCTACCGTTTGATGGCGATCGCGTCACAAACCGTATGTATCAGTTCGGCAAGCGTGATATTTTCTTGAAGGACTATCGTCAGAAGATTGAACAATCAAACAATGTGACGATTTGTTTATACGCGACGGCGACGGAGCTAGAGTCAGATGAGCTAGCGCAAACGGTGAAGCGGGTGCGAGTTGCTACGCTGGCAGGCAATGAGTTCTGGGTATCTGCCAAGATTGTGGTTTTGGCGATGGGAACGATTGAAAACGCCCGTTTGCTGCTGCTCTCAGACAAGGTGAATCCAAAGGGCTTGGGCAACCAGAACGATGTAGTGGGTCGCTACTACATGGATCACCCGCTCGTGCGATCGGGTATTTTGTATCCTACCGATCGAAAATTTATCAACAAATTGTCGTTCTACGATGCCCACTGGGTCAACGGCACGAAGGTAATCGGCAAGCCTGTCCTGAGTGAGGCAGTAATGCGGCGCGAGAAGCTGATGAACATTAATGCCGCCATCTTTCCGCGTCCAGCCTGGTATCAGCACAATCCGCTGCGGATGTTATTTCCAGAGGGCAAGCGCTACCGCTCTGAAACAATCAAATCTGCCCAAGCGCTTAAAAAAGCCATTCGCACAAAACAACTTCCCAAAAACCTGCTCGGTCACTTCGGCAATCTACTGACTGGCGTTGATGATCTTGCTTACTTCCAGTGGAGACAAAAGCAGCGTATTCACTTCCCCTACGGACTAGACACAGGCGGCTGGTCTGAATTGCCTAACAAAGAACAACAGTTTGCCTGCTATGAAGTCTTTCACATTACAGAGCAAGCCCCTGATCCCAGCAATCGAATTTTGCTAAGCGACAAGCGCGATCGGCTTGGTTGCCGTCAGGTCGAGATTCAATGGCGCTGGAATGACATTGACATTGACAGCACTCGCCGCGCCCAGCAGATTTTTGCCGAGGAATTTGCCAAAGTTGGATTGGGTACGCTGAAACTAGAGTTTGACCACGATGTGCCCGTGGTATTTTTGCCCAGCACTCACCATAACATCGGCTCTACCCGAATGCATGACGATCCAAAACAGGGTGTGGTTGATGCAAAGTGCCAAGTTCACGGCGTTCCTAATCTATTGATTGCCAGCAGCTCGGTTTTCCCTGCAGGTGGCTATGCTAATCCAACGCTGACAATTATTGCGATCGCCATTCGGGTGGCAGACGAGGTGAAAGCACGCATGGCAGCATAGAAGCAGCCAAAGCGCGGTTGATATGGCGCTATGCGCATTGGTCAGGACAATTCTTTTTGTGCAAAAGCCCCGCTACGCGGGGCTTTTGCACAAAAAGAATCTCGATCTAGGCGCGTAGCGCCATATCAAGAATTCCCCCATGAAAGTGTTACTACTGAAGATAGTGCTGCTCTTATCTCTATTACTCCCAGCCGAGGCGTGGGCAAGAGGTGTGGGCTATTCATTGGGGTGGTAACTAGATTGAAGAAATTGGCGATTGTCTCAACCCCGTCAAGCCGCTAGAGTTTCTCGGCAGTGAACCAAGGCTTGCAAGGTAATTCCGTACAAGGATGCTTAACTTAACCGCTTGCGCTGAGCCACGACTCGGCGTAAGAAACGGTAGCCCCTGCGAACTTGATCGAGGAGTGAATAAGGCACTCGCAGCCTTAGCGGCATTAAAAAAGGGCGGTAGAACCAGTAGTAAGCCAGCTTCAGGTCACGCCATTTTGTGCAGGGTTCTTCTTTCAGAAAGTCCGAAACATCGACAACCAGCCCTCTCCCTTGGTGCATCATCACGTTGCGCCCATGAATATCATGCGGGTGCAACCCTCGACTGCGAGCATATTCTAATGCGCGATCGACATCTTGGATGACTTGTTTGGGAATGGCTAGTCCTCGATTAAGACAATCATAGAGCGTCACGCCATGTAACCGTCGAAGTATCAGAAAGCCGTTTTTTGCATACAGACATTGGGAAAAGGCGGGGTGATGCCCTAAGCGACGATAAACTTCTACTTCCTCCTCAAAGCCCGAACGATTCGCTGCATAAAGCTTCACCACAAACGCTGGATAGTCTATGTGATACACTACCGCAGCGTAATTTCCGGCGCCTAGCAGCCGCCAAGATGAAGGCACAGAGCCAACTTCTACCGGATCGTGTGGATTAACGCTGCGAATCTGGATGACTGGCAGTAGCTCTTGCTTAATCCGCTGGAGCAACAGCTTCACCTGCGAGGGAAGCGTCTGATAACTGCTGTTGCCACCCGAACCATTGTCACCCGAATTGGAAAAGGGAGTTGAGATATGCAGATGGATCATGCGTCACGATGGGGTTGTGTATCGAGCTGTCCACAATAACAGTCTAGGGCATAACCCGACTCAGACAAGGTTCGGACTTGGACCGCCCTAAAGCTACTTGCGACAGACACAAGCGCTACCCGGATAAAGCAAATCACCCCTTACAACAGCGGCAGAATTTGAACCTATTAAGTATTGCCAGATTGAGCCGCAATCGCAATATTCATATAGTCTCCGAACAAGATCGCCTGATTAAATTCCTGATCTGTCCAAGGGTCTGTTTCTCCAAAGCGGATGACTAAAATAGCACCCCACACTTTGTCGTTCACCTGAATTGGTAATACTGTCCACGCTCCCACAAACTGGGTCATGAGCTCCGGCTCAGGATCGACACCATCCGTCTCCCAGTAGTCTACCCGCAGCGGCTGAGGCTGCTTCAGCAGATGCGAAATGCAGTTATCCTGTTCAGGAAACTCAAAGCCAGCGGCACAAGGAAAATCAGGGTGCTGCCGGTGATCATAAACATTGCGCCACCATCTTCTGTGCGCGTAATACTGGTAGATGTGGACGCAGTCTGCTTGCAGTGAATAGGCCAAAATCTCTGAGATCATGGCATAGATATTGACAAGTGGATGCCGGTAGATTAGCGCATTGGTAATAGTAGCAATCGAAGCCCGTAGCTGCGGACTTGCATCCACGGATAGATCGGTTTGCTGAAGCGGCTTAAAGATAAAGTGCAGAGTCTGACGAGTAGAGTCTAAATAAGTACTACACTTCGTCGTTTTCCAGCCATAACGCTTGTGCAGAAAATAAACTGTCACAGATACCGAAACAAAATCAGAATCGATCGGTTCTGATAGATTCAGTGGAAATTCTCCTTCAAACTCAATCAGCGACAGTAGATTGGTACCTCTTAACTCATCGGGGAGATAGCCCCAATGTGTTACGATGGAGTCGGCAGCTGAGATGATTTCTCCAGAAAATGTCGTCTCGATGAGAACATCGGAGATACAGCTAGACAGCTTTTGCCATCGCGTTTCTGAGTCTATTAACGCCTGCTGAACAGATTTGAAGTCGGAAATGTTTGACACCACTTCAATCATGTGGGTTAACCGACCATCCTTAACACTTGGGCTAAAGCGAGACCGCAACCATCGTTCTTGATTATTGACGATCACCCGATACTCAATTTGCTTCACCTCGAAGGTGTTTCTGACCTGTTCAATCAGATTTTCGAGTTCGAAGCGATCGTCCGGGTGGACTCGTCCCAGATAGTCCTGATAGGTGGGATGGAATTTGCTCAGCAGAAGTCCGCACAATTCTGCCAGCTTTTTTGACCAATAGATCATCTGATTGTCAAAATCCCAGTACGCGAAGCCGAGTCCAACCTGCTCCATCGTAAACAGCATTGACCCTGCGGCACATGAACTGAGATTGGCAACAGGAAATCGGAAAGTATCCTGCTTTGGTGTAGGCTGCAAAGACATGAAAACTAAACGAAAAGCTACAAGCCTGATGGGGTACTAATTATGAGATGCATAGGAGATTGAAACTAATAGACAGATATGAATGTGAGCGCAACAATGAGCGCTCCCCTTTTTAAAACCAAGCTCAATAGCAGCTCAATCTCTGGCGGGGTAAAATGCACCGGTTACTCCCATTAATGCCTGAATTAAGGCTGCTGCTCACCCTGTAGAAACAGCTATGGAGTTTGAGGTTGATGAATCAAATCGAACAGACGCAAGACCTCCAAAAAATCTTGCGTTTGGTTTGCCAGACTGCTGAGCCAGTTCTGAGTTGATCGGGTATTAACTCTTAGCTGCAAGCTAGGTACAGACTAAGGGGTATCTAAGTAAACGATATTTAGATCGGTTAAGAGTGATGCGTCTACTAGCTGCAAAGCTCTAAGCCTTGCTAGGGTCTGAGCTTTACTAGAGTTTGAGCCTTTACCAAAGTAAAAATGCTAAACCCTTTCTTCGACCTGTGGTAGAGACCCGTGTCAATTATAATACCGGAGAACCCGATCGAACGTAATCTTTTTTTAGGTTTCACTTGTAGATTTACTTGTAAAGTGAAGTTTTGGAGAATTCGATGCTAAACAGTTTCTCAAGCGCAGTGAGTGGGTTATCCTGCGGGAGGCTCATTTCAACAAATAGCTGATGAGCTAGCTGCAGCTGAGAAGGACTGTATTGCCTCTGGCTCTGAGAAACTGCTAAACCCAGATCGTGAAACCACCTGACTAGAACTGGTAGCGAATTATTCAGCGTGATCGATGCTCGATCGAGGGAGAAGCTTAAGATATTTCGCTTAAAGCTGGCGTTGCTGAGGGTATAGGTCGTGCCATCCTGAACGACTTCCCAGCGCGACTGGGGCATCGCCTTTTCACTCCAAGTTACCCAAAGACGCATCCGTTCCAAAACAACTGCTGCATCACAGCGGTTTGTGAGGTAGTAGGTGGAAGCAACATTGGGCGGCAGCTCGATTACGCGGCGGGCTGGCGAACCCAGCTTAGAAGGTCGATTGTGTGGCCGAGCAGACGAAGTGGGAACCGGGGCAGACGGCAGCGAATGATGATCGGCCGGAGCAGATTCAGATACTGCTTCACAGGTTCCCTCGACTGCCTGTGCAGGCAGCGCTAGCCGCGACACCATCCAACGGTAGCGATCGAGCTTGCCGCCCTCATGCATACAGTCTGGAAAGAGATACACCTCTTCTGCAAGAGACCGATAAGTTACTGGATTTAGATACTCTAGGCGTAGATAAATCTCAGGTGTATCGTTCTGCTGTTTGGTAAAGGTATACTCTGGCGGTGGTGGCTCTAGACCCAGCAGCCGAACAACCTGAGTCACCGCTGGATTTTGAGCATCTTGAAGCAGAAAAACATTATCAGAATCATTGAAGCAAACTTGCCCTTTCGCATTTAGGGAGTATGAAAGCATACAGCCTTTAGGCACATAAAACAGAGTGCCAATGTAGCGATCAAGCTTAGGATTGCGGCGTCTTAGATAGACATAGTATTGGGTGGGTTCACTTAGCCCTTGGTTTTGGTAGCTGTAGTCTTTCTTGAGCAACAGCCGAGTCTGACGGCTTTCAGCGATTGCTGTAGCACAACGCCGCCGCTCGGTCAGCTCTTGTTGTCCAAACTCTAGGATGGATTGAATTTGATCGGTTTCAAGCTGGCTAATCAGACGATGGATAAGGGCTACTTGCGCTTTTACTTCAAGCTGACTGACTTTATTGAAAGCTTCTGAATGTAGCGGAAGCTTACTATCGATTGCGTCAGCAGGCTCAGCTTGATTAAACGTACTAATTTCAATCTTTCGTTCAAGTACTCGCTCAGTCTTTTGTTTAGCTTTATGCTGAGTAGACTGAGCCGACCTCCAACCGACATCAGGGGCAGATATATTACTATCCATGGGAACACATCAACAGGGAAAATACGGGACAACCAAGCACCGAGCAGATAATCTCAATTATCATATGCTTGAAATTCAGGGTAAGACTATTTTATCCCAATGTTCCTAGAGGAGATAACCTTCTGTAGGAAAATTGTGCAAAGCGGAACGGCTACTTAATCAAGCCTTGAACAAGATGACGCGATCGTCAGTCAGTTGTTCCTAGATTTGTTCAAGTCTGAACCCGATAAAGCCATATTTTTGTACTCTATGTTACAGTACACGGCAAAAGTGGGAGTATTGTAGGGGTGTAGATACAGAGCTGCACTACTAAAATTAGCTACAGAATACAGCAAAATCCTGGTTTTAGAAAAAATTACTGTATGATTTAACAGTATATTAATTAATTGGAACACGTTATGCTAATGTAGTTCCAATTAATGGTTCTCGTTTGATCGAGCTACCTAGCGCGTAGCGTTGCCACCCCAATCGGTAAGAGGTCTAGAAGGCTACTATTGGATTGGGGCATGAGCAGGATCAAACTGGGTGTCACCTACCTTCAATTCGAGATTGGTTTCGAGTTTTCTGTTCTCTTGCGAGAGAATTGCTGACTTGGATTTGCTGAATAGAGACGCTGTACAAAACGTACTTTCGTTCAGTAACCACGGTCAGTCACTTCTTAAACAGGAGATTCAATCTTTGTATTGATGTAGGCTGTGCCCGCATCGGCGCAATCGACTTAGAAACATAGATGCACTGCTAAGAGATAGATTTGTCTGGCAATCAGGCAAACTTATCTTCCGCAGCAATGCTAAGGAACGCGCTGAGGATAACGTCATGATTGGACAACTGCTAGCCAACCGCTATCTGATTCTGGAGCGATTAGGAGCAGGAGGGTTTAGTGAAACCTATCTCGCTCGCGATAAATACCTGCCACATCATCCCCTTTGCGTCGTCAAATGCCTCAAGGTTTCTCCTGGTAGCACCCTTTCCTCTGAAACAGCGCAAGCCCTGTTTGAAACAGAAGCTCGCATCCTTGATCGACTAGGGCGACAGTGTAACCAGATTCCAGTTCTATTAGCCTACGATCAACAAGAGGCTTATCAGATTCAGGAGTATATTGACGGAGAGAATTTAGGCAATTGGCTGGCGCAAGGGCAGAGCTTTAATTCCTCAGATGCGCTTGATTTGTTAATGGAAGTGTTGCCTATTCTGAGCTACATCCATTCCCAGCAGGTGATCCACCGTGATATCACGCCCAGTAACTTAATCCGTCGTCCAGATGGTCAGATTATGCTGATCGATTTTGGGGCTGCTTGTGTCGCGGGAGCAGATTCTAAGCAGGAAGATATTATGCTAGCGATCGGAACCCCAGGCTATATGTCAGCCGAACAGGCAGCCGGAACCGCTCAGTTCAACAGCGATTTGTATGGATTGGGTATGTCTGTCATTCACTTGCTGACGCAGGTTGATCCACAGCAGATTCAGGTTGATCCTATTTCAGGCGAGTTGGAGTGGCAGACCCATTTAAAGGAGCAATCCCTCGACCCAATGCTGCAGGCTGTCCTGGAGCGAATGGTGCGGAACCGCAGCCGCGATCGCTATCAAACAGCCGATGAAGCGCTGGCAGCGCTAAAGCCATTCTCTAAGCAGAAGCGGAAGATTCGGTTGCCGATACAGCTTCCCTCCATGCGGCAGCTTTCAAAATCTACTGTGGCACTGCTGCTAGTGGGTACGCTGACAAGATATTTCTCTGACCAACTTCAGCCTGTGTCATTTGCAACGCTGAATCTGCTAAATCCTGCTACCGAGATGCAGCTGACCCCGCTTCGTGATTTGCCGATGCAATCAGGACTTGATCAAATGCTGATCACCCCTGACGATCGCACCTTGGTGACTGCTGAAGCTAATCACACGCTGCGGCTCTGGGCATTGCCAACGGGAGCGCAACGGCGATCAATGGCTGGACATGCAGATACGGTGACGGCGCTAGAGACCAGCAGCAACAGCAAACTGTTGGTGAGCGGCAGTAAGGATCGCACCGTCCGCCTCTGGAATATAGAAACGGGAGTTCGAATGCGAACTTTTACGGGGCATCAATCTGCTGTGACTGCTGTAGCGATTAGCCCTGATATGCGCACAATCGCTAGCGGCAGCAAAGACGGAACGCTGCGCCTGTGGGATAGCCAGACTGGGAAATTATTGCGATCGCTGGCAGTTCCCAAAACAGAGATTACTGCGGTTGCCTTTGATGCTACTTCCACCCGGTTGATTAGCGCCAGTAGCGATCAGCAGATTGAAGTGTGGGACTGGCAGGCAGGGCAAATCCAGCGGCGATTTGTCGGGCATACCGACGCAATAGTAGGGCTACGGGTGAAAGATGATCAGACACTCTTTAGCTTTGGTAAAGACCGGACGTTAGTTTGGGATCTCGATCGCGAAGAATTGGTGCGTGTTTTCTCTGAAGATTCCGCTAAACCTGTCACTGCCCTCGTTGATAAAGACTACATCACTACAGTTCATGACAATGGCAATATCCGTATTTGGACACATGAAACCGGGCGACTCATCATGACGATCTCGGGGTTAGGACAAAATCTAGATGCAACGCTGAGCCCAAATCGCCGCTATCTGGTGAGTTGGAGTCCCCCTCATCCGCTGCGGCTTTGGCAGCTCAGTGCTGTCCCTTAACTAGCCATAAGACCTAAATCAGGCTAAATCAATCCAGCTAAATTCACACTACTCAATCTCTACAACGTATTATTCGCAAGGCGATACCATGCTAAATAACGCTCCGGAAAAAACGATGCACGGCGTTCGTTGGCTGTTGACGCTCGGCTGGTTTGTTTTAATTGTTTCGTTCTTCTATGACCCGATCACAGCTGCCTGGACATCGCCAGATAATTTAGCCAGTCCTTTTCGTTTGAAGCCAGAGATTCTTCTCGATCCAGAGCGCTGCCCGAAGATTCGGGAAGTCTGCATGGAGCAGCCACCGTTCCAGATGAGCGCTTTGATCTGGTGGGCGATGATTGTGCCCTGTGCAATCTTCATTTTGCTGGTGCTGGGGCATGAGGTGTGGCGACGAATTTGCCCCTTGTCTTTTCTTTCGCAAATTCCGCGAGCGCTTGGCATTCAGCGTCAGCGCAAGGTGATTGATTCAGTCACCGGTGAAGTGCGGCAAGAGCTAGTTACCATCGGGGAAAACTCCTGGCTAGGGCGAAATCATCTTTACGTTCAGGCTTTCCTGTTTTTTGTAGGTCTGGGGATGCGGATTTTGTATATTAACTCCGATCGCCATGCCTTAGCCTTTTTTCTGATTGGAACAATTATTTGCGCTATTACGATTGGATATCTCTATGCTGGAAAAAGCTGGTGTCAGTATTTCTGCCCAATGGCTCCCGTGCAGATGATCTATACTGGCCCGCGAGCGCTGTTCGGAAGTCAAGCACACATGACTCAAAAACCAGCCATCACGCAGTCGATGTGCCGTACGGTTGGTTCAGATGGGAAAGAGCAAAGTGCTTGTGTTGCCTGCAAAGCAAATTGCATTGACATTGATGCAGAAAACACCTACTGGGCTGAGCTGAAAAAGCCAGGACGGCGGCTGGTGCAGTATGGTTATCTGGGCATGGTGATCGCCTTCTATCTGTATTACTTCCTCTATGCAGGGGATTGGGACTATTACTTCACGGGTGCATGGACGCATGAACCAGGTCAAATTGCCAAGGTTACCGATCCTGGCTTCTACATCTACGGACAAGTCATTCCCATTCCTAAGTACATTGCTGTATTTCTGACGTATATCATAGCCGTTACCATTACGTTCACTTTGGGATGTACGTTGGAGAAACTCTATCGCGCCTTGGTCGCTTGGCGAGGCGGTCGTATTTCTGCAGAGCGGGCACAGCATGTTATCTTTACGCTGTTTACGGCAGCTTCTTTCTGGGCATTCTTCTCCTATGGCGCTCGCCCCTGGCTGAACAAATTGCCAGAGCTGATATTGCTCAGCTTTAATGCGCTGATTGTGTTAGTTGGCTCGATGTGGCTATATCGCACCTTCAAGCGCGACCGTACTGAGTATGATCGGGAGAGCATGGCAACCCGCCTCCGAAAACAGCTCCACAAGATCCAGCTCGATCCGCGTTGGCTAGATGGACGATCGCTAGACGATCTATCGCCAACTGAGGTGTATACGCTGGTTAAAGTGTTGCCAGAATTCTCGCAGCAGCTCCAATTTCAAACTTATATTGGCATCGTGTTGGAATCGCTGCAGCAAAAGGTTGTGGATGTTTCTGGTAGCTTTGGATATTTTGCCAAGCTGCGCCAAGACTTGAATATCAAAGATGCCGATCACTTTGATGCGATCGAGTCGATTGCCGTTAGCCATCCAGACCTATTGTGGGCACCTAGCCAGCTATTCAGCCAGCAATCTGGCAGAACGGGCGTTCAACCTTCTGCCAAAACGGTTGGTAAGCGGTTGCGTAAGAACCGCCTTGGTTAAGGAAGGGTGAGCAATTGTAGATTTGAAACCGCGTGAAACAGGAACAAAGGCATCATGCTGAAATTAAAATCCGTTAACTTTGAGCAGCAGCAGTTTGACGTACATCAGCTTGATCAGAGTTTTCCTGGGCAGCTGGAATGGACGATTGGGCGCAGTGCAGACTGTGACTTAGTTCTGCTTAGCCCCGAAGTAAGCCGGGTACATGGGCAAATTTCTTATACGGGTCAGGGCTACTACTTCACAGATATGGGCAGCACCTCTGGGTCGCTGTTGAACGGTGAGGTAATTCCTCCTAACGAAAAGCGCCCAATTGATGTGGGAGATTTGCTCCAGCTTGGAGAAACTTTTCTGCACGTAGAGGAAGCGATGCCGCCTGCCGACGCACCTTCCGAGCCGAGCACCCCAGCTTGGACGCAGTGGGGAGAAGAACTAACCTGTCGCTGCTGTCGTATTGTAGATGAGACACCTGATGTCAAGACTTTCTACTTCGCGACGGAGCCACCCACCCTGTTTCACTACAAGCCAGGGCAGTTTGTGACGGTGCAGGTGGAGATCGACGGCAAACCCGTGATGCGTTCCTACACAATCTCCTCTTCACCAAGCCGCCCGTGGCATCTCAGCCTAACGGTGAAGCGCGTACCGGCTCCAGCAAACTCGCCAGACGTACCCGCAGGTTTAGTGTCCAACTGGATGCACGACCAGCTCAAGGTAGGCGATCGGCTGAAGTTTGTGGGCGGTGCAATGGGAGAGTTTACCTGCGTGCCGCTGCCGCCCAAGCTGCTGCTAATCTCTGCCGGAAGCGGCATCACGCCGATGCTGTCCATGTCACGCTGGATTCACGATACGATCGCCTCTAGCGATGTAATTTTTCTACACAGCGCCCGCACACCCGAGGATATTGTCTGCCGGACTGAGCTAGAAACACTGGCAGCCCAACTGTCAAATTTTCAGCTGGCGATCACGCTGACGCAGCAGCCTCTGATGCGGTCTTGGATGGGACTGACCGGAAGAATTTCTCAGTCTCTGCTGAATTTGGTTGCGCCTGATTTGCTTGAGCGGTCAGTCTATGTCTGCGGCTCAGAGAGCTTTATGCAGAGCATCAGAGCCACGCTAGAAGGGATGAACTTCCCAATGCGGCAGTACAAACAGGAAAGCTTTGGTGGAAGAAAAGCATCTTCTAAAGCCAAATCTGCCCCTGCTGCTGCCCCCTCCACAGCTTCCCCTACTGCTGTGCCACAGCCTGCACCGCGGGTCCAACCTACCACAGCCCGCACAGCACCCCCTGCCGTTGCCAAAACTGCAGCAACGATCGCAGAAGCTGCCCAATCTAATGGCAGGGCAAACCATGCCGCAGTCATATCTCAGCCCCCTCCTCCCCCTCCTGCTCCCGTTAGTGCTACGCCTGTCATTACCTTTGTCAAATCAAAGTGCAGCGTGCCTGCAGACCAAACGACCACTATTCTGGAGCTAGCAGAGCAAGAGGGAGTGCCAATCCGCAGTGCTTGCCGAGCAGGCGCCTGTGGCGCTTGCAAGGTGCTGGCATCGCAGGGTCAAGTCCGATATGACTCCCCTCCATCAGCGTTGAGCGGCGCAGATCAACAGGCGGGTTATGTACTGGCTTGTGTGGCTTATGCAGTCGATCAAGTTATGGTTGAAGCGTAGATTTTACGTTCAAGCCCCAGAACAAAGAGACGAAGCGCTTTGCGCTTCGTCTCTTTGTTCTGGGGCTTACATATTCTATGGATAGGGGACTTGTAAGCCTTCTGTTAGCGCATTTGACTAGCATATCTGATCGGCTGCCCAATCTTTGCATTATGGTACTACGTGACTAGGATACTATGCGCCTAGATCGAGATTCTTTCTGTATGGGAGCTTTGTCGCACTAGGCTTTCATCCAAAAAGATTTGTCCTGGCGTATGCGTGTAGCACTACATCGCCCAAATCTCGTGCCTTGGGAGAGGCAAGCTTTAATCTGCTCTGGGAATAGGGGGCAAACCTCAAAGAGCTAATGCTTCACGCTGTAATACAACTACAGCAGTTTTCAAAAGAATTTGGTTTTGTGTTTCAGCGCAAAGCGCTGTAGATCACCCTTCGAAAGCCACACAGGGTTCGTTACAGGTGCAGTATTTCACAAGGCAATGTCAAAGCGCGTATTTGCTACCATGTTGCAGCAAATACGCGCTTACTTTCTGCTATGAACTGCTAAAAAAGCCGCGCATTGCGCGGCTTTTTTAGCTATCCTCGTTCATCTGATTTTGCTGTAGCTATTTTCAGGCATTGCCAGTTCTGGGGGTGCGACCGACGACTCGACTGAGGGCATAGCGATCGGCGCATCTTCGCTAGGCGGGACAACCTGCTTGGTCAGGTGTAAAGGAAGACGAACGGGGCTGGAAGGAGCTTCTTTTATAACAGGGGACGGGATATTAACCTGTTTTGGTTCTAGAGAGGTTGCTTCTGGAGAGCTTAAGTCTGGAGAACTTAAGTCTGAAGAACTTAAGTCTGGAGAGAGGGCGATTTGGCTGGGTGGCTGTGCCCATGCCATTGCCTGTGCCAGGTTGATCGGCAGTTCAGAAGACTGCGGGGATGCTCCAGGCGGTAGAGAGATTGTGGAAGATGAAGAGCCTGTAGACGCTGAGGAGTTTACGGAGGCTGCTACAGGTAATCTTGCAAGCTGAGCTGAGCTGCTAGGGGTGATATTCAAAAGCGATTGATCAGGGCTATAGAGCTTTTGAATCGACTGCTGCAATAGCGTTTGTACAGGTGAACTTTGATAAAGGGGTGTTCCCTCTATCTGCTTGAGTGCTTCCGCTACACCTTGCCAGTCTTGTGCTTGCTTAGCAGCGATCGCTTGGTTCAGCGCAGAAGCTTGTTGTTGCCACTTGTTTCGCAACTCCACAACACGGCCATGCTGCTCGCTAACATGCGGCACAATGTTCAGCAGCGAGATTGCCGTTGTGATTTGTCCCTGCTGGCACTCACTGATTGCCCGCTGCAGCAACTCCTGCGACCAGTCTTCCTGAAGCTGTTGCGCTAGGTTGTAATACTTGCTGTTCTTGGGAATGCCTGTCACTGTTGCTAGCGCTTCTGAGAAGCGATCGTCGCCTGCCATCGTTTGGGCTTGTTCCAGCAGCCCACGGTAGGTTTTTTCGATGGTGTTGGGTAGACGCTGCGACCGAATGCCCAGCACCTCCGACATAAAAGTGGCTGGAGAGAAAGTATCTGGAGCAGTTTGGATGATGGGCTTAATAGGATTAGAAGGGTCACCCTTCGGAGCCGCCTCCTGCGGAGTTGAGCCTGGTGGCGGGGAAGAGTCTGGTTCAGCAAGACCAAGTGCAGCAGCGTTAATGTAACCGCAGATAGCAACTGTGGAGGAGACGAGCGCTCCGCTTTTTAATACCCATCGATTCATGGTGAGAGAACCAGTAGAACGAACGATAGTAGGATTTCACGATAGATGGAAGGCGAGCATTGCCCACCTTCCACCCATGACAGCGCTTCACGCTCGAATAGGATGCAGATAATTTTTGAAAGCCATATGGTGCAAGTTTTTCAAAAAGTACTGCGCGTCACACAACTGAAAGTCGTTGTGCCAGATTCGAGGGTTGCTGAAGGGCATCAAACCAAAGTGAAATCAGCAGCGGTAAAGTTTGCTAGAGCGGTTGCCCCAGCTTGACCCCGCTGATTATCTAAGTTAGCCAATACGCTGATGTCGCCGCCGTTTGCCAAGTCTCTGGAATAAACGACTCGGTTCAGCCCTAGCGTACTGTTGAAGTAAACAAACACGCCTTCCTTTGTGGTGACGGCAGCGTTGTTGGCGATCGCACGGGCAGCAGCACCAGCAGCAGCAAAGGGATCGTTCAGAACGAGCACGTTTGCTCCATCATCGAGCTGAGCAGCAGCACCCTTTTGGAACACCAGTCTATCTAGATCAAGCGCTTGACTGTCTAGCGCAAACTGGTCTTCCCCAATTGTATAGTCCCGGATGATATCGGGTGTGTTCAAGACGCGGATGCCTGTCTGCCCGGCGAGGGCAGGCGTCCCATTTGCAAAGACATTACCAGTATACACAAAGCGATCGCGACCCGCCTCCCCTGTTAAGGTATCCGCACCGTCACCACCGACAAGCGTGTCATCACCGCTTCCTCCCAGTAGCGCATCTACTCCCACGCCACCGTCTAAAGTGTCACCGCCATTGCCTCCATTAAGCTGATCGTCTCCAGCCTCGCCATACAGAAGATCCTGATTATTGCCACCTGCAAGGATGTCGATTCCATCGCCACCAAACAGAACGTCGTTGCCATTGCTGCCTGACAGCCGATCGTCGCCAGCTTTGCCGAGCAGGATGTCATCACCTTGTCTGCCGTCTGCAATATTGTTACGACTATCACCAGACGCAACATCGTTTCTGGCAGTGCCTCTAAACCGCTGCTGCCTGATCCGTGTTGTAGAATTTGCCCCTTCCAGAGAAGCCAAGAGTGCATCTAGTCCAGTCTGTGAGGTAAAAGCCATCGAAAACTCCTTAGTAAGTGAGGAAGCTAAGCTTCCATGCTGTAGATGAAGAAAGATTCAGGGTGAATCCTTTATTTGCGATTGATTTTGTTCTTGGAATTGTTCTGGATATCGTTCGGTGAACGACTTAGTTCCAGAATGTGTGGCGCCGTCTGACGCGGCTGAGGATAGCAGCCGAACAGAGAGTTCACGGCACTCGGCTCTTGAGCGTGAATCAATTCAAAATTCGCCCTTTCTTCTGGACTCCTCCTAATTAGAGGGAGAACAGTCCAGTTGCCCACTTGGACAAGAAAGTAAGGAAACAAGGGCTGAAACTGGAGATTTCGGATTCACCTCTCCAAGAGAACACTTAAACAACACAAAGCCCAAAGTTGAAAACTTTTGAAATTGAGATTGCAGAAAGCCTGCCTTGGTAGTAGTTTCGGTTTCGGCACCCAACAAGTGGCATCTGCTGCACTGACTGAATCTGCTCTGCACTTCCGCTTAGTACCAAGTGCAAGCCATCTCTTTAATAAGTTAAGCGAGCGTACTCCAATAGCCAACCTGATAAACCCATAAATAATTTGAGGTAGCTCAGACTTTTTATACCTTCGGTGTCTAGCGATATTGAGGACGCCAAATCAGTACCAGGTGGGATAGTTTAGCCAATACTACGCTTTCCTATGCCAATATACTTAGGTAAGCTATGTAATAAACTATACTAAAGGCGTAATTTTAGCTAATTGGAACCTAAAGTTTTTCTGGTTCTAACCGCATAAAGATTCTGTTTTCTACTAGAGGTTTATACGTGTATGACAGCCGTTTGGATGTAAGATGGCTTTCACTACCGTGCTTAATTAGAACCAGGCTTAATTAGAACCAGTCGGGTAAACGGTTCTAACTGGGTTGCTTCTTACTTCTGAGATGTAATATAATTTGCGCGTCGGTTGGGTGCTCTCCTCATGTATCAAATCCCACAGGCGGTTCAGCTTTCTTGCAATCGGTAGCCCGCAGGGTTACCAAGCAATCACTGAGCAAATCGTGCAAAAATTCCCACATTGTTTTTAGCCTTGAATAAGAACAAATATGGTTTTATGCAGCGCGTGAAAAAAGCCCAAGCCCATTGGGTGAGTCACAGCGCCTACTACACAACTTCCATAGCGCTTCGTGCTCGCATAGAAGGCAGCTGTTTTTTGAGGACTGCGCGGAGTGCAACCTTCAGAAAACAATTCATCTCTCAGGTAGTTCAGAATTGCTTGATAGGTAAACATTGATTCGGCTGGATGTGGAAAGGTTGCATGAAAAAGGTTGCATGAGACAGACACAACCAGCACAGCAAGCAAGTAAACAGATTCCTATGGCTGCTAGTTTGAAAGTTGGCGATCGTCTATTCAATAGCGATCAGCTCGTTTCTGCCCTCGTTCAATACAAACTTCTGGAAGGGCTGGTTGGACAAGTCATTTTAGATGAAGCGCTCTTGTCAGTCACTTTATCAAGAGAGGAACTTTTCTATACGTTGATGGGGTCAACAAACAGTCCAGTTCCAGAAGACTTCAACGGGTTCCTGATGGCTTGGTGTCAGCAGCAGGGTATCACCCCAGCGTACTTTGAGGCTGTTGTATTGCGAAATATAAAAATTGAGAAATTCAAGCAAATCTACTTCAGCAGCAAGATTGAGTCAACCTTTCTAACCTCTAAATCAACGTTTGACCAGGTTGAGTATTCGCTAATTCAGTTGACCGATCCAACATTGGCAGCAGAGCTATATTTCCAAATCCGGGATGACAAAGCAGATTTTGCTCAGCTGGCTCAGTGCTACTCCCTGGGTGAAGAGCGGTACACAGGCGGATGGGTAGGTCCTGTGACACTTTCTACCCTGCCTATAGAAGTGGCAAACTTGTTTCGCCAGGTAGAAGTGGGAATGGTTTGTGAACCCCTGACTATTGCCGATCGAGTTTGGCTTGTGCGGCTAGAGCGGCTGTTGCCCGCTCGCCTCACCCCAGCAACCCACGCTCAACTCGTGAACCAGCTCTATACAGAATGGCTACAGGCTAAGGCAAAAGAACTGATTGCTACACCGGGAGCGATCGAGGTATTAGGGCAAGCTGAACAAGCTGGGCAAGCCTCACAACAGCTTGCGGCCACGTAAGCGACCCTAGCGGCAAACGCTGCAAACAGACAGTCTCCAAGAAGGTTTTGACAATGGTAAACGTGGATATTTCCATTAACTCGTTTCTTTCAGATTTCTTCAAAGCGTTTCCGTTTAATTACCTTCCAGACAAGCTGCGGAGCCAGGTAGCAGCCAAACTACAGCTCTGTTCATTTCGTCCCGGTGCGGTCATTTATCCGGCAGGAGAACTGCCTTCTGCAATTCACTGCGTCGTTCAGGGACGCGTTCGAATTTTAGGATCTGCCCTGCCGCAAAATCCAGCCACAGCGGCTACCCTGGCAGTCGTAGGCAAAGGAACCGTTGTTGGTGCTGAGAGCCTACTGCGTCGTGTTGCAGCGGGGTCTGTCCGGGCAGCTCTTTCTGCGCCTGCTGCACCTGAACTTGCTGCATCTGGAGCAGCTGAAGCGGTATCTGAAGCACCCAAAGATAAGCTGGCAGAGGGTGAGGTGCTGACGTTGGCACTGCCCGCTGATGAATTTGAAGCGCTTGCCCTCAAGCATCTGTTGGCGCCACTGGCGCAGCAGGTTAGCCTGATTGAGCTTTTTGACACGATCGACCAGTTTTTAGGCTGGATGCCAACGCCCTTCGCTAAGGAAGATTTAATAGAGGTAATTCATTATATCGAGCAGCATCAGCTGGCAGTGGTGCAAAACTGGTTTCCCACAGCAAAATCTGATGCATTAAAGCTTTCTAACGATCGCGTTTGGCTGGTCAGCGGTGGCGCACCCGTTAACGTGCCCATTGGTACCCCCGTCACCTTAGTCGGACAAATTCAGCCCACTCGTTCTTCTCCTTTTCCAGTACGGCTGTTGGGCATTGAGCGCAATTTTTGGACTTCAACGATTTTAAATGGCAAAAAACCAGGTGCTGACATGCCCGTCGGCACGCTGCCATCCCCTGCAGCAAGTGCCCCTCCTGCGCTGCCACCCGCCCCGCCCCAGAAGGAGCTGCCCAGCCAGTCTTATCCAGTCCGGCGATCGCCTTTTCCTGATCCTGTGGAAGATGTGGTGGCTTGCTTCGCAATGGTCTGTGCCTATTTGAAAGTCCCCTACCGCCCAGATTCACTGCGGCGTTGGCTGTCGCAAAAATCGATCGATGATTTTGACCCAATTGAACTTTGCGTCCGGGTGGCACAGGCGATTGGGTTCAATGCAGAAGTTGTTCGCTTTACTCCAACAGCAGGCGGCATTAACCGGATCGCCGTACCCGCGTTGCTTCGCTGCCGAGGAATTCCTGTTGTGCTTTATGAAGCCACCCCCACGGCAACCATCATTGGCTCCCCCCGTACGGGACTGCTGCGATTGACGGCAACAGAACTGGCAGCGCGGCTGACTCCTTCACCCCAGCATGATGCAGAACCTGTTTGTCGAGCAATTGTGCTGGAGCGCTTGCCGCAAACGCCCGTCAAACGCTTTGGCTTTAGCTGGTTCTTTCCAGTATTGGCAAAGCAGCGCGGCGTTTTGATACAAGTTTTGTTTGCTTCGGTGTTTGTGCAACTTTTGAGCCTCGCGAACCCGCTGCTGATTCAGCAGGTGATCGACCAAGTGATCGTGAGCGCCAACCTCAGCGCTATGACGGTGTTTGGCGGGTTGATGATCGCCTTTGCGGTGCTGGAAGGGGCACTGTCAATTTTGCGGATGTATTTATTTGCGAATACGGCTCACCGAATCGATCTGCGCTTGAGCGCTGAAATTATTCGGCATTTGTTGCGCTTGCCGCTGCCTTTCTTTGAAAAACGCCCTGTGGGCGAACTTTCAGCGCGGCTCTCAGAGTTAGAAAACATTCGCCAGTTTTTAACGGGTACAGCGCTGACTGCCGTGCTAGATGTGCTGTTCTCAGTATTTTACATTGCCGTCATGTTTCTCTACAGCACGCCCCTGACGTTTTGTGTGCTGTTGAGTGTGCCGGTCGTCGTTGCTTCAACGCTGATAGTTGCAGCTATTCAAGAGAAATTGATTCGGGTGAAGTCCGATCGTAGTGCTCAAGTCCAGTCGTATCTAATTGAAACGCTAAGCGGCATCTTTACCGTTAAAGCGCAGCACATGGAGGCTTTAGTAGAAGCGACTTGGCGAGAACGCTATGTGCAGTATCTCAGTACAGGCTTTACCACTTCCACTGTCAGCACCGTCTTTTCTTCGTTCAGCACTTTCCTCAACACCATGAGCAATCTCTTGGTGCTGTGGGTGGGAGCCGGACTCGTTTTAGAAGGGCAATTATCACTGGGTGGACTGATCGCCTTTCGGATTCTCACCGGATATGTAACTGGACCGCTGCTGCGATTAGCCCACCTGTGGCAGCGGTTTCAGGAAACATCGCTCTCAATGGAGCTTTTGGCAGACATTGTAGACTCACCGACCGAAGAATTATCCGAGCAGGAGGCTCAGCTAGAACTGCCAACGCTAGCAGGACGGGTAGAATATCACGAAGTTAGCTTTGGCTTTAATCCGGGACAGCTCCAGCTTGCCAACGTCAGCCTAGAGGTTGCAACAGGTTCGTTTGTGGGTATTGTGGGGCAGAGCGGCTCCGGCAAAAGTACGCTGCTGAAGCTGCTGCCGCGCCTGTATCTGCCGCAATCTGGTCAGATTTTGATCGACGGCTACGATATTAGCAAAGTCAGCCTCGGCTCACTGCGCCGCCAGATTGGGATTGTGCCGCAAGATGCCGTTTTGTTTGAAGGAACGATCCGAGATAATATTGCCTTATTTGGTGATATATCAGATGATCTTGTGCTCGAAGCTGCCAAAGTTGCCGAAGCACACGATTTCATCATGCAGCTCCCAGATGCTTACAATAGCCGCGTGGGCGAACGAGGCGCTTCCCTATCTGGCGGACAGCGGCAGCGTATTGCGATCGCCCGTGCCGTTGCTCGTAATCCCCGCCTGCTGATTTTTGACGAAGCCACCAGCGCTCTAGACTACGAAACAGAGCGGCGCGTCTGCGAAAACCTGATGCGGAAGTTTCACGATCGCACTTGTTTCTTCATTACACACCGCTTGAGTACCCTAACCAATGCCGATCGGATCCTCTTTATGCAGGCGGGTGTAATTGCTGAGCAGGGAACCCATCAGGAATTAATGATGCAGCGGCAGCTTTACTACTGTTTATATACTCAGCAAACCCGGTAAACTCTTGAGCAGGTTTTCCATCGTCCTCCGGATTTTGTTAATTCCGCTTGATTATAGGAATGGGGCAATCCTCAAGCGCGATCAATAATCACTCAGTTAATAGGAACCCCGAAGGAAGTATTGCCGTTTCCAGGGAAATAACGCCCGTATCTTGCTTTTAGCCACGCTGAGCCATTTGGAAAGTTGTTTTTTGCGAAAACCGCAGGGTTGCAGAAACAGAATAAGTTGTTCAAGCGTGAAGCGCTACAGATTAAGTTATTCAAGCGTGAAGCGCTATAGATTTGGAGAGATGCGATGACACGCCGATGGTTACTTAATCCTGTAGGTTCCTTTCGACGACGCTACCAGACAGCGCTCGATCAAGTTGAGCAAGACCTAACCAGCGGTGCACCCGGGTTGCCGCAGCCCGGTACTTGGACAAAGCGCCTGACTCAGGTTATTTTGATTAGCTTAACTGCCGGTTTGGGCTGGTCGATTTTTGCTCGGATTGATGTAGTCATTGTCACTAGAGGTAAGCTTGATCCAGTTTCGCAGTCTCAAGCCGTGCAGTCTAAAACTAGCGGCGTGGTAGCGGCTGTCTTGGTTCAAGAAGGCGATCGCGTTAAGCAAGGGCAGCTCCTCTTACAGCTCGATAAAACAGAAATGCTCAATCAGCTAGAGGCGCTCTTGCTCCAGCAAGATCAGCTGGTCAAAGAAATAGCGGTGCTGCAAATTGCCCAACAAGGTGAGCCGATCACCAAACTGCAGCAGAGTGGCGCCCGTATTCCTCCGGAGTTGTTTAACCGCGTTCAGACGCGCATGCTGTTGGTTGCCCAGCTTACGGGTGATCCTAGCAACTTGTCGCCTGAGCAGTTTCAGCGCTATGCTCTGTTTGAAAAGCAGTTGATCGATCGCCTATCTATTAATGATTTGCAGCAGTCGAGCTTGCAAACTCAGGTTGCACAGATCGAAGCGCAGACCGCCAAAACTGACTTTCAGTTTCAAGTTGAGCAAGAACTGCTGTCGCAGCTCCAGCCTTTGCTTCAGCAAGGTGCTATTTCCCGCACCGATTTTTTGCGACGGGCGATCGACGTGAATGAGCTGCGGAGTCAGCTCAATCAAAGCGAACTCCAAAAGCAAGAGCTACAGGTGTCGCAGATGCAAAGCGCTGTGGAAGGCGATCAAGTCATCGTCAACCTTTACCAGAACTTGCAGCAGCAGCTTGCCCAACTGGACGCTGAATTTGGTGCAACTATCCAGGAAAATCAGCGCCAGCTTGTTTCAGTAGAAGCTCAGTTGAAACAGGTGCAAAATACGCTGAAGACACTAGATTTGCGATCGCCTGTAGACGGTATGATCTTTGATTTAGAAGCCAAGCTGCCCGGTGCGGTTGCACAGTCCGGACAGCCTTTGCTACAAGTTGTTCCCGATGAATCCTTAGTTGCTAGAGTACAGGTCGCAAATGCGGATATTGCTAATATCCGAGTTGGGATGCCGGTTGATATCCGCGTTGATGCTTATCCGTTTACCGAGTTTGGTTCTGTTAAAGGTATAATTTCCAAAGTCGGCAGTGAAGCGACCGCCCCCAGTCCCCAAAGCGCTGGACAGACATTTTTCCCAATTGAAATCCGTCTTGATCAACAAGCTCTCTCGCGGAACAATGAGCAATTTCTGCTCGTTCCAGGAATGACGCTGGCAGCGAACATTAAAGTTCGTCAACGCGCCCCCATTAGCTACGTTTCTGAAGAACTAATCAAGGCAATCGATTCAATGCAGTCTGTGAAGTGAGCTGGGAGCCGGGAGGCAAGCGCATAAGTCCTCACACACAAAGGTTTCAGCATGAATACACTCTTCCCTTTTTCAGCCTCCTTGAAAAAGCAGTTCTCTAGCGAGGAGCAGTTTGCCACCTTTCTAAGCTATTTACAACGGTTAGTCGTTCGCAAAAGACAGTTTCTGTTTCACAAAGGCGATCGTGCAGATGGCATTTATTTGGTGGCATCGGGTCAGGTCACCTCAGTTTCGGAGATGCCAGATCGTCGGCTTAAGCGGCTGCAAACCTTCAAACCAGGCGAGGTGGTTGGTGAAGGTGAATATTATTGCAACGTTCCACGTTTGGCCTCTCTCGTTGCCGAGCAGCCCAGTGTCGTCTACTACCTCTCAAGCTCCATCTGGGATCAGATGGAACTAGAAGCGCCTGGAGCAGCAATTGCATTTCATCGCCATGCTTTTGGTTCGCTTTCTGTGCGTTTGGGCTACGTCAAAGAAACCCTGTAAAAAACAAAGCAGAACTCATGGAATTAACTACGCTTGACCAAAAGCAGGCGCTTGAAGAAGAGTATCCAATTGCTCCCAGCCCCCAAGAGCAGGTTAAATGGGTACTTCGTCAGAGTATTGATGAAGCGCTAGAAACTGCAAAAGATTTGGCTCCTAGTATCTGTCTAGCCGAGGTCAGGAGCCAGCTATTGACAATTCAGTCATACTGCGAAGCGGTTGGAAAAGTATTTATTGTTGTTGAAGAATCAATCACCTGCGATCGCTATGGACTGGGAGGGTGCAGCGAAGATGTAGCTGTCTTGTTTCGGGGTCCTAAAGAAGATGCTTCAGTGGCAATCTGTGTGACCCAAAAAGGTTCTTTACTGTATCGAAACAGCCATGCTTGGCGGGTTTATAGAGATGCAGGAGATATCAACCCAGTATCCTAAACGAATATTTTAGGTAGGAAAGATTAATTTATTTTTGAAAGCTGCGCTCTGCGCAGCTTTCAAAAATAAATTAGGTGTTGTTGCAGCGCAAAGCGCTGTCCTCGATCGACTGGAGCTTGTTAGAACAGACCCTCGGCATAGACTAATCGGGTTGCCGATCGCTGTTCAAACAGCAGATACTCTTCCATCACGCTCCACAAAAATGCCCGCAGCGTTTTCCGCCGTGCCTCTGGTGGAATGGTGTAGGAGAAAGCAGCATCGCAGGGTTTTAGCTTTGCCAGGTGATTTTCGCAGCCGCAGCCGTGTTCAATGTAGTACCCGTGACGGCTGGATATGCTATCAATTAGCCGCCGCAGCATCGAGACATAGCCACCGTGCAAAATTGCATCAAACTGTCTTGCAACTGCCAGATCTTGCTCGCTGAACCGGAACGATCGCACCTCAAACAAATCCGATCGCTGCAGGGGATGCAAAAACGTCCAATAGAACGTTGCAGGCACGTCATAGCCTAGCTCATCGAACAGATCGCTGACAATTTCCACCAAGGCTAGTCGTTCGCTTGCTTGAGAATCGTCTTGCTGAACTTGCGCCCGTATTTGCTGTAGATCGGGATAGTGCTCAGGCAAAAAGGCTTCTCCGTAGTGGAGAACCGCTTCCCAAGCCAGTAAACCGTTTCCACGGCAGTAGGCATCTTTCAAATCTTTTGTGTCTGGACGCTCTAGAAACAGAATGTGTCCCTGCTGATTCTTCGCCAGAAAGACCTGAGCCATTGCAGTATAAACCTGTGGCTCTGTCATCCAGCCTGCCGTTGCAATGCGCTGCCAGCTCGCAGGCATAGACTCAAGCGGAACCGCAGGCTCTCCGTTGATCGAAATCAGCGTTGAGTCAGTAAACGAAGTAGATTGCATGAGAAAAATTACTCCTGATTCAAAGACAGTTCTAGCTGACGAGCAAGTATAACCACTTTCAATTGCAGGAGTAAATAAAGAATTTCGATCGCTACCCAACCGCCGCTCAGCTGCTTCGTATTTATTGGCAAAAAGAATTTATTGGCAAAAAGAAATCCAGGATGCACCGTAGACAGCGTAGCTTCTATGGCACCTCCTGGACTTTGTTGTCTTTCTCATCTTTAGGGACGCACGGTCACAGGCACAACTAACTCAAACGGTTCAAACTTGTTTGCAGGAGACTGTCCAGTTAGTACGAGTTTATAAGCCCCTGCAGCTGGAAAAGTGATGGAAGTAGTGAGGAGCTGATTGCGTCCCTCCATTGCTGCTTCTACCAGGTTAGGGATGGCGAGCGGCTGATTTTGCGAATCGTAAACCTTCAGATTGCAGGTGCAGTCTGCTAGCCGAATCGTTTCACCGTTGGCATTAAGTAGGTGAATCCAGGTCGGGCTTGGTTCTCCGGCATAAGGCGAATCATCAGGCTCTAGGTGAACCATTGCCTCAACCTCTCCCAGAGCCATCTGCTGATGAGCGATCACCGCTGAGATATCGATAAACATCTGGAGTGATGCAAATACACTAGCCGCAAACCATCTAGAGGCGAGCCAAGGGATAAACCGACCCATAGAGTTTACTCCATCAACTATAAGATTTTTGACGTGTTGCTGATTCTAGGGATGAATCTGCCTGTAAAAATTTTGCTTTCGCAGGCAGATTTATCCTGTGGTTAGGCAATGCCTTCTTTGACCTGTGAGGGAATAGGAAACCTATTCCCTCACTCTGGCTACAGCCTAAACAAACTGGACCATATTCTGATTGAGGTTTAGCCGGTTTTCTCCCGTCGGGAACCCTGCTTTGCCATCTTTGTCAACGTCAACATTGGTATGAATGTTCACGTACAAATTGCCTGCCAAGAATGCTGCCTGTTCTTCCGAACTCAGCTCAAATTCGCCAGAAATTTTGCCTGACTTGGCATCAGTTGGCGTCTCGCTGAAGTAACGAACTACCGTTGCATCAGCAAAGTTGCCACGGCTGTCTTCCGCTGGGCTGAAGTGCAAATGGGTTCCAGAGAGTTTGTTGCCTTCTGAATCCTGTGGCACCTTCTTGAAGCCCTCAACCAGCGCTACTGGGTCAGAGCCATTGAGAATTTTTGCGTTGGAATCGATCGAATCTTCACCCTGGCTAAACAGCGGTGCTCCATCAAAATTCTTGTAGGAACCTTCTAGCTTCAGTACGCCGTTTTGCAGCGTTCCCGTGATCTCGCTTGTTCCGGGACTGTCGGTTGGGAAGGGAAACTCTGTGCCACCGCCACCTGTAGCAGTGCCAATCTTGAATCCATCATCGCCAACGTACAGGAAGTCGTCCCCACCTTTGCCAACCAGCAGATCGCGCTTTTGAGTCCCGGTCTGCTTGCCGTCGCCCACCTTAACGTTGTCAAACTGAGCCGAGGCAAGTCCAACTAGCGCAAAAGGATTCAACTTCTTGAAGGTACCTTCAGAAAGTTTAGATGCGTCGGTAAAGTTCAGCGAAGCCAGAATGTGATTGTTCGATTTGTCAATCACCAGCGCATTCTTCTCAAAGTCGAGCGGCGTTCCCACTCCGCCCTTGTTTTTGTTTGTGCCTTGGGCAATCACAATGTTGCTGGCATCAATATTGCTTGCCAAAACGAATCGATCCTTCGTTGGATCGAAATCAAAAATCCGGTTGGTAGTTTCAGCACCCAAGACGATCGTATCAAAACCACCACCCGTAGTAATCGTATTGAACCCACGACCTGCCCCAACAATAACATCCGTATCCCCTGATCCAATCACGGTGTTTTTCCCGCCTCCTGGCATCAGCAAATCACCTCTAGCACCAATGTCTTCCTTCAACGAATTCTCGCGGCCGACGGTATCGCGGTTCAGCGTCTTAGACACACTGACATCATCCAGCGAATTCACATGGAATTCAAATTGGCCAGCTCCTGCTGGAGCATGGTCGTGATCATCCGTAGGAACGCCCTGGATTTTACCTTCAGAACTGCCGCTAGAAGCCGGAGCATTCGTCACTGTGGCGTTAGTCTGCAACGTACTCAGTGAACCACCAAAAGATTGCTCCAAAGCCTGTCTAAAATCCACGTTTTGCAACGAGGAACCCTTGGAGTTGTTGACCAACGTGGTCAAATCAGTGGAACCTGTAGGAGAAACCCCAGCGCTTGTAAGATCGAGCTTTTCGGTTTCGGTTTTGTTGCTAAATCCGTCCATGAAGACTCCTTTCAAAATGGGAAAAATAGAAGGCGGTAGCCGCTAGTCGCGACTAAGCACAACAGCATCTCGCACTGCGAAATTGCAGCAGAGAACATCGCTCTAAACAGTAAGTTTTGATTGTTCTTTAGCGTCTACTCTGTCACCAGTAGAGCGTCTGTTACTAGTAGAACGAACCAAATGTTCTATAGCAAACATAATGCAAGCAGAATGACCGTGCGAACAAACTGCTCGCACTACGGTGCTTTAGAACTAAATTTTGGCTGTACTAGATTCAGCACCAGATTAAGCACTAATAGATCGCCAGTTCAAACCTTGAACCGAACAGTACTTTAGAGCAGCTAGGTCAAAGTAAGGCGGACATCCTCAAGAGGATTTTTCCAATCAAGAGTTACTCAAATCTAGTAACTTAAAAAACCTAGAGCTGGAACGAGACCTGGTAAATGCAGAGAAAAGCTCAATATCTGGTGCTACGACCTTCAGAGACAATCAGGCTCAAATCAAAGATCCGAACTAAACTTAGCAGGAGCGAGGGATGCAAAGGCGATGAGTTCCTTTGAATTGAGTGTCCGCCCTACTTTGCTCTGAAGTATAGCAGATTTACAAGATGAAGTGTCAACAGCATCACAAATTTTAGGTGGTCAATCTAAACACATTTGGATACTCAGTATTGCTTAATGCGGGCCTAATTTTTTTGCAAAAAGGGACGCAGATTGCATTCTGTGACAAACAGATAACTAGAATTGGCAGCGCCAAGCGCATTTCATAGCCCTGTTTAGACGAAAGAGACCTCAAGCTTTTGCTATGTTTTACATGACATACAAAACACAGCAGAAGCTTGAGGTTTGGAATTGAGACCTACTGTAATTCAATTAGAACACAATATTCTTAATTAGAACAGGGTGAGTTGAGCAAGTTCCAATTGAAGAAAGAAATTTCACCTTAATGCAAGGCTGGCAATGCCTATTCTCTTGGATCGAAGGCTTAAACTAGTTCAAACGACGAAGATATTCCTGCTCCTTGCAGCGCATTCAGTGCGTGCAGTGCAGTGCATTCAATATTGTGGCTCCTGGCTACGGCTGTTCGAGCCACTGAAGAGATTTCCAGTTGGCGATCGCCCCTCTTATCACTTAGCTTCTGTCCTTGTTGCTCGACAGAAATATACATCAGCCTCCATCTTCTGTTAACATCTCATCTCTGTCTTTTGTTGCCATCCATGCCTGCTAATTTTATTCTCCGCGTCAGCGTCCTCGGCTTGATAGCTGACGCCGAAGATGTTCTGCTGATTGACCAAACCGATCCCCCCGAACCCGATCGTTGGGATCTGCCAGGTGGTGGACTGGAGCCGCACGAATCGATCCTGGAAGGATTAGCAAGAGAAATCTATGAAGAAACCAGCGTCACGGATTTTCAGGTAGAGGGGCTGCTGACGATCGTTGAAACCTACATGGAGCGCCGCACAGGCGGAACACAGCATCAGCTCAACATCATTTATAAATGTTCTGTTCCGCACCGACCTGCCAACTTACACAGCGCTGAGCCCGAAGTGGGAGTGCGGGGCATTCAGTGGGTGGCGATCGCTAGCCTCACGCCAGCATCTTGTACCACTCGCACCTGGAAGGCGCTACAGGCAGCAGGGCTAGCCAGTTCTTCTACTTAACGATCTTGATGAATTAGCAAGCCTGACGGCACGCCGCAATTTTTTGGGTTCTGAGCGAGCTTTATATTTCTCAGCACAGAATTCTACTAATCTGGTAGGTATTGCCCCAATCCTGAGCGAGCTATCGTTTAGGAGCATGGGTTCTGTGGCATGAACACACCCGTCCTGTTTAGACAAGTCGGTGTTCAGCCGCTTCAGCCGTTGCATCTCCTGAGGATCGTATGTTCCTAGATAAGAGCCTCCTTTTGCTCGATAACCCCACGCAGTTGAACTATGGCATTGCAGTAACCGACTTAGATGGCGATGGACAGTTTGAGCTATTTGTAGCTGGCTTTGGCGGACGCAATCTAGCCCTAAAATGGCAGGGAAATGGTTTTGTAGATGTGGCAGCACCGGTGCTAAGCGATTTGGGGCGGCAGGCGATCGGTGTGGCAGCAGGCGATCTAGACGGCGATGGACGCGAAGAAATTTATGTGCTCAACACAGATACGTTCTCCGGACGCAAACAGCTGAGCGATCGGCTGTTCGATTGGCAGAACGGCGATTGGGTTGATTTGTTTTCGCTACCCCAAAACCAGGACTCGCTCAATCTCACAGCAGGGCGATCGGTTGCTTGGATCGATCGATATGGCACAGGGCGCTATGGCTGCTTGGTCGCAAACTATGGCGGGGCAGTCCGGCTTTACGAACTCAACGAAGACGGCATGTTAGCTGATGTTGCACCCGAGGCAGGGCTAGCACAGGTAACGGGTGGGCGGGGAGTTGTGGCGCTGCCGCTGGTTTCCAGCCGGATGGATATCTTCATGGCAAACGAACATGCCCCTAATCTTTTGTTTCGCAATCAGGGTGATGGCACCTTTGTAGATATTGCAGCGATCGCGGGGCTCAGCGATGCTCATGAGAATGGACGGGGAGTCGCAATTCTGGATGCAGATAATGATGGGCGATTTGATCTGGTTTATGGCAATTGGGAGGGCGAGCATCGCTTTTATTTGCAGCAGGACCCTGGCAAGTTTCGGAATACTGCCCCGGCTGCGTTCGCTCGTCCTTCTCGAATTCGTACGGTGATTGCCGCTGATTTTGACAACGACGGCTATGAGGAGCTATTTTTCAACAACATTGGGCAACCAAATCGGCTGTTTGGCTGGCGGGCAGGAAAATGGGTACCGATCGACATAGGTGAAGCTCTAGAGCCAAGAGGAGCAGGCACCGGAGCCGCCGTGGGCGATTTTGATGGCGATGGGCGGCTAGAGTTAGTTATTGCCCATGGGGAATCGATTGCTCAGCCGCTGTCGCTTTATCATGCCATTGCCCAGGAAAATTACTGGTTGCGAATCCTGCCGCTGACGGCTCAAGGCGCACCCGCGCGTGGCGCAATTGTTACTTTGATGGCAGGTGAGCGGCGGCAGATCCGGGCGATCGATGCAGGCAGTGGCTATCTTTGCCAGATGGAACCTGTCGCCCATTTTGGGCTAGGCAACCAATCGCAGATAGAGTATGTTGAAGTTCGCTGGTTGGATGGCAAAACAGTTAAGCTTGTTGCCCCTGAGGTAAATCAATTGCTGCGAGTGACTTATCCAACTTGGTGAATGAGCTGGAATACCTTACGACTTACTAGAAGCTTGACTTGCTAGAAGCTTCCAGATCTTGTAACACGCCGCTTTACAAAAGAATTTCAAATCTAGACTTCTAATAAATCTTCAGTAAATCCCCGTAAGAAGACACTGCGCTCGTGCAGCCTTCCTGACAAACTGTGGGTGAGCATTTGCTGTCAAACTAGGTGCAGGATTGCGTCCAAAGCTCCTGCATGTAAGCAATTCTGCTGCGAGGCTGCATATTTTCACTAGCGCATTGCTTTAGTTAATTCCCTGTCAATTTGGTAACAAAGCGCTTTGAGTCCTGGTTGTTTCTACTGTCTCTTCTGAAATAAGGAGAGATACTTCGCATGTCTATTTACCAATTAAACCCAATGAACTTAACTGCAGTTCGCAAGTTGGTATCTATTACAACACTGATTGTGCTCGATCCATCGATCGATGGCTATCAGTCTTTAATAGATGCTGCTCTTCCACAGGCACAGGTGTTTGTTTTAGATGCAAACCAGGACGGCATAGCTCAAATCACTGCACGGCTGGCTCAACTGCACCAAATCACTGACACGATTACCCACCTCCACCTTGTGTCGCATGGGGCACCTGGTTGGCTGCTGCTGGGCAACAGTGCGCTGAGCCTGGACACGCTCGGTCGATATGCCAACCAGATCCGGCAATGGTTTGATGGTGGCAGTCTGTCGCAGCTTTCTCTGTATGGTTGCCATGTTGGCATGGGCGATGCTGGAGCTGAGTTTGTCGAACGACTGCATCAACTAACAGGCGCAACGATCGCCGCTTCTCAATCGCTGACAGGCAATCCGGCAGCGGGTGGTAGCTGGGCGCTGGAGGCGACGCTTGGCACTCCTACTGATGTCCTGCCGTTTGACTTCGCCAAGCTCGCTCAATTTGAGGGCGTTTTGGCAGCAGTAAATCCGGGCTACCTGGAGCTAAAAGGCGCGGGAGCAACCTGGGTACTATCCAATGGTCTAGGAACGAGCAACGGGCTTCCTAGCGGCGGCTTTGCCAATGGTTCTTCTGGGTTTGGGGTGCTTTACGCTAGCTTACCAGCTACTCAGGCGGGTGCCAGCGCTGTCACCAACGGGCTATCACTGTATATCAACAACAGAATTGTTACGGCAGCGAGCACAGCAGATCTAACCGGACAAACGCTAACCGCAGCGGGCGATCGCCCCTACTCTGGCTTGAATGTCGCAATGCAGTACAGCGTCATTCAAGACAAACCGGTAATGCGGACGTTGCAAAGCCTCACCAACCCCACCAATCAAGACATCACCGTGGATGTCAGCTGGGTCACAAATCTAGGTACAGGTAACTCCAGTGAGGTCAAAGCAGTCAGCAATGCTGCTGATCCAGGTATCAGATGGCCGCAGTTCTCCTTCTCCAAAGATGCTCGCTGGGTTATTACCGATGATGACGATCGCGCTTTTGAAGGCGAAAAACTGGGAGAAGGGCGCGGCAGCAATTTCTTCAGAGCCGCCAGCACGAATGTGTTAGGTGGTCCTGGAACTCCCGCAGTAACGCCCACCTCCGTCTCCACTGAAGTTTTCCTCAGCAGCGCCAGCCAACCGGATAGTAACAAAGGCGAGATCGTCAACTATCGCCTCACCGTTCCAGCCAACAGCACCCGATCGCTGCTGTTTTTCTACGGCATCAATGCAACAACAGCAGACGCTAAAGCTGCAGTAGGAGTTTATAACGATGTCGCAGCGCTCAAGGCTTCTTCACTGCTAAACGGACTTACGAGCAAGCAGCTCGGCGAAGTAGTGAACTGGCAGCAGCTTGTAACGCCTGGGGTTACCCTAACTCCTACAACGGGTTTGCAAACTAGCGAAGCAGGCAAAGACGCTAGCTTCACAGCCGTCTTGAACAGCCAGCCCAATGCAGATGTGACGCTGAACTTGACTAGCTCAAACCCCAAAGAAGGTAAAGTTCCAGCCAGCATCACGTTTACATCCACCAACTGGTTTACACCGCAAACTGTCACAATCCAAGGCGTGGATGACAAGGCGAACGATGGCAGTGTAGCGTACAAAATCCAAACTAAAATCAGCAGTGGCGATGGGCAGTATACAGCAATCTCTCTGCCCGATGTTGCAGTCACTAATCTGGACAATGATCCCGATGGCAAAACCGAATCTCTACAGCCAACCCAGCCCTCACCAGCAGCCCCAACCTCAAAACAAGGTGACAAAGGCAACAATACTCTGCGGGGTGCAGCTCAAGCCGATAGGCTGCTGGGTTTGGCCGGAAACGATCGCCTCGTGGGCAATAATGGCAATGATAGGCTAGAGGGCGGTCTTGGGAAGGACACGCTGTTTGGCGGCAACGGCAACGATCGCCTATACGGCGACAGAGGAGTCAACATTTATGTGGGTGGCAAAGGCAAAGATATGTTTGAGCTATCTACTGGAGGCAAAGAGCTGATCCGCGATTTTGAGAATGGGCTAGACAAACTGGGGCTGTCTGGCAGCTTAAATTTCAAGGATCTAGACTTTGTTCAGCAAGGAAACCACGTTCTGGTTAAGAATCGCTCAGAGATTTTAGCCTCGATCGATCGCGCTAGAGTGGGGCAGTTCACAGCAGCTGATTTCACAAGAGCCTGAGCAAACCTTCTCTTTGAGCCTCCATGCTCAGATCGTTGAAACAGATGTTTTGTAAAACCCCGCTTTGCGGGGTTTTTACATAAAGGCATCGCTTAACAGGGGGATGATTTTTGAGTGAGAGGGGCGCTCCACGCCCCTCTCACTCAAAAATCATCCCCGAAATCAGCAACACCGTTTTTACATAGATAAGAAATAGATAACGATCTAACGTGAACGCATAGCACTATATGCTCTCCTTTTACTTCTGGAGAAAAAATTCCTCCTATTGCTGCTTCTATTTAGCAATGTAATTCTGGAGGCTCTGTTTCAGTAGCAGTGAAAGAAGGCAGCACCTCTGAAGCAATAGGTTTAGGCAAGGTCTGGGAAACGTAGGCTGACAAGATTGATATGTTGCAAAAGAAACGGAAAAGAGTTGTGGATACGATCGAGCCGAACACCAATACTGATACTGTTGAAAATACCAACTGTACTATGGTCTTCGGCAGAATTTGAGAAATCATAAGAGCTTGAGCAAAGCATCATGAAGCGCTTCACTTGCGATGTAGATATTTATATTTACTCCTATCAATTAAAGTATCTACTCGCTGCAGCTCTAAGAAAAATTGCAATAGCAACTAATTTATAAAGGCGATCGAGCTATTCTACAGCACTTCCCGCAGCAGTTAAGACAGAGACATTTTTGGGGCACACTTCGCACTAAAAAATGTCCTAAGTATATCGGCGACAGCCATATTAATCAGCTTTACTGTTTTGATCAACTATCAAAAGAACTCCTGCCGAAAAAAAGCAGAACCAATAAGGTTCTGCTGCATTTTGGAGGGGTCGCTGATTCCAGGGAGATTGGTTTAACAGTAGGGGGTCACATCTTCGCCGCAAACATCTGCCAAGTAGCACAGAGCGCGAAATCTTAACGCAACCACTTCGTCATACACCGGATTTAGCTTGCAGAGCGGTGGGATATGGAAGAGTGTACGGTTAAATAGTTTTATGTCACGCTCAAACGGACACTGAGATGGGATTGATTTGCAGAGAAAGTGCGCCAATTTGATATCGTTGACTACTAAACAATCAAGCCATTGCCGAACTGGTTTAAACAGGTCAAATGCAGGTTGAGCAGGGGGCTTTAGCGGAGCAGATTGCGATGGAGCCATTCCGTTAGGCGATTCAACCCAACCCCAGCTAACATAGGCTGCAGGATTGGTGGACTGGCGATCGCTTTTAGAATCGGATGCGTTCATGTTCTTCTCTCTTCCGCAATGCGGTTTGTTGGGGCAAAACTCGCTGGCGTTTATTAGGCGTTTGCCAAAAGCTATCTACACCAGAGAAAGACGACTTACCGGAAAATTAGTGCCTAAACAGTAGTTCTTTATCGAACCTAACAGTGTGATTTTGCCCAAGTTAGTAGATGCTGGTAGCCGTGGAACTACTCAAGTTTGTTCCAGTCAACAGCCCAACCTTCAGCAAGTTTGCTTATAGTGTTTGCACTCGAACGAACGAAGTTGGTTGTTATTCTGTATGGAGCGCGGTACATACCGAAAAACCTATGCCTCACGCAATGGAAAATCGCCATAAAAAGCTAGAGCCATTCTCCAAGGAGAATAGCTCTAGCTTTTAAATTCGGATGGAATTATGAGTGGAAATAACCAGACAGCTTCTTAAACGTCTGATCGAGCTGCTTTACGAAGCAACTTTTGCTGTCGATCGCTGGCGGCGAGTTGCCGTTGCAGGTGGCTCTAACGGCGACTGCAGCAGAAAGACCAGTGTAGGATTGCTTTGCAGCTCACGACGCAACAGGCGACGTAGCTCTAGCTCTAGCTCGACGCGCAGCTTCACCCAATCCACGTCAATCACACCGTTACTGAGGGTTTGAGACAGCTCCGCCCAGCGGTTGCTCACAACTGCCTGAATCGTCTCAATGATTGCCTTTTCAAGCTTGGCTTTGTCAATTGCAGTTGCCACACCGCGCAGGTGAATTTCTGGCTTAGCAACTAGTTCGCTTGTCCAGCCAATCGAAGCAGCAATGGTCACAATGCCATCTTCTGCAAGCTGCTGACGCTCTTTGAGAACGCGATCTTGCACAACGCCTGCATGTGAGGAATCAACTAGCTCAATCCCAGAAGGAACTTTGTCAATAATGCGGATACTGTCAGGGGTTAGCCCCACTACATCACCGTTATTGATGATTACCATATTTTCGGCCGGGATACCAAGGCTCTTCGCCGTTTCAGAGTGCTTCACCAGCATTCGGTGCTCACCATGGACGGGCAAGAAGAACTTGGGACGGGTCAGCCCAATCATTAGCTTTTGGTCTTCTTGTGCACCATGTCCCGAGACGTGAATGCCTTTGTCGCGCCCATAGATAACCTTCGCACCCAGCATCATCAGTTTATCGATCGTATTGACGACTGCGATCGTGTTGCCAGGAATGGGGTTTGCCGAGAATACCACCGTATCTCCTTCGCGGATCTTGATTTGGCGATGTTCTCCATTGGCGATGCGGGTCATGGCTGCCATGGGTTCACCCTGAGAACCAGTCGTCAGGATCAGAACTTTGTCTTCCGGCAGCTTGTTCGCCACATTCAGCGGCACAAATAGATCGTCTTCGCACTTGATGTAGCCTAGCGCTCTTGCATGGGCAATCACGTTGAGCATCGATCGTCCCAGTATCGAAACCGATCTTCCGTGCTTTTTCGCAAGCTCCAGAATGATATTCACCCGATGTACCGAAGAGGCAAAGGTCGTAACCAGCAGCCGCCCTGACGCCTGCGAAAAGGCTCGATCGAGGTTAGGAGCCACCGATCGCTCAGAGGGGGTGAATCCAGGAACTTCAGAGTTTGTGGAGTCGCTGATCAGGCATAGTACGCCTTTTTCGCCATGCTCTGCCATCCGCTGAAAATCAAAATACTCGCCGTCGATTGGCGTATGGTCAAACTTGAAGTCGCCCGTGTGGATGACTACGCCGACTGGTGTATGCAGCGCTATCGAGAAGCTATCAGCAATCGAGTGAGTGTTGCGGATGTACTCGACCAGGAAAGACGAGCCGATTCGCACCATGTCACGGGGACGAACGGTGCGAAGTTCAGTGCGATCGGCAACGGCAGCTTCTTCGAGCTTGTCGTGCAGCAACGCCATCGCTAGCCGTGGACCATAGATGACTGGAATATCAAATTGCTTCAGGTGAAAGGCAATGCCCCCAATGTGGTCTTCGTGCCCATGGGTGACGATCATGCCTTTAATCTTGTGGCGGTTTTCCCGGAGATAGGTCATGTCAGGCAACACCACATTAACGCCATGCATTCCATCTGTAGGAAACGCTAAGCCTGCATCCAGCAGAACAATCTCATCGTTGTATTCAAAAACGCAGGTGTTCTTACCAATCTCATGCAAGCCGCCCAAAGGAATAATTTTGAGGGTATTTGTGGAACCAATTTGACTCATGTGTGTCCTTAATCTGTTTTAGGGTTTCGGAATAAAAACTTGTTAAAGCCTGCAGCGATCGAAGACGACAATGTTAAGAAAAGTTGCAGCTACAGAATCAAGTAAATCTCTCTAAGCTTGTTCAAATAGCTCGTTGCAAGCCCCTACTCTATCGATTGAATCGTCTACTATTTAGTTGTCAAAAATCTTGGGCAGTTTCTTCAGAGCTTTGAGAACGTATAGCCAGACCGCAAGCTCTTACGCTTAGAACTATCTTGCCTCTATTAAGCCCAAATTGGCCATCACCGTCACCAATGTCGGGGTCAAACTCTCTGACAGGTCTGCGAGCGGTAAACGGGTTGTACCCACTTGCCACCCCTGCAGGCGTAGAGCTGCCTTCACTGGAATTGGATTGGCGGTAAGAAACAGAGCTTTAAACAAGGGAAAGAGCCGGAGGTGAATTTGGGTTGCTTTTTGCACCTGACCCTGCTCAAAAGCTTGAATCATGTGCTGTAGCGCTTGCCCAACCAGGTGACTTGCAACGCTGACTACACCTTGAGCGCCCACTGCCAGCATCGGCAACGTCAGAGAATCATCTCCCGAATAGATAGCGAAATCTGGTGGGGTTGATCCTCGAATCTGGCTAACCTGATCTAGACTGCCGCTTGCCTCTTTTACCGCAACAATATTAGAAACCTCTGCCAAACGGGCAATCGTTTCTGGCTGCAAGTTTTGCCCTGTGCGACCGGGAATGTTGTAAAGCATTAAGGGTAGCTCTGGGCAGGCTTCTGCAATCGCCCGGAAGTGCTGATATAGCCCCTCTTGGGGAGGTTTGTTGTAGTAGGGAACGACTTGAAGCGTTCCATCTAATTGTAGCTTACTTGCCTTCTGAGTGGCAGCGATCGCCTCAGCAGTAGAGTTCGAGCCGGTGCCTGCGATCACCTTTGCCTTACCCATCACCGCTTTTTGGATGACCTGGAACAGTTGGTATTCCTCTTCCCAGCTTAATGTAGGGGATTCGCCCGTGGTGCCACAAAGAAGCAAGGTATCCGTACCTTGTTCGACCAAGTGAACTGCTAGCTTTTCTGCTACTTCGTAGTTCACGCTGCCTTCATCGTCAAACGGCGTGATGAGGGCAGTCAAAACACGTCCAAAATTCGTCACACTTTGCTCACTCCTCGTCGATGAAGCGTTCTACGCTTAGGGTCGCCCCTGTTAACCTGCTTAAAAACACGCCACTATTTTGCTCCTACTGCCAATTTTGTGGGGCGGATTAGGGATTGCTCTGCTAGTAGTTCAGCGATCTGAATTGCATTAAGGGCAGCTCCCTTACGGATCTGATCGCCACTGAGCCAAAGCTCTAGTCCATTGGGATTTGAAAGGTCTTGGCGAATGCGCCCCACCAAAACATCATCTTGACCGCTCGCCTCGATTGGCATGGGGAAGTAATTTGCTTGCCAATCCTCAATTAGTTTTATACCCGGAGCCTGACTAAGAATCTGCCGCGCTTGGGAGACTGCAAACGGTGATGCGAATTCTAGGTTAATCGCTTCTGAGTGGGCACGCAGTACGGGAACCCGTACACAAGTGGCAGTGATGCGCAGCTCAGGCGCACCAAAGATCTTGCGGGTTTCGTTCAGCATTTTCATTTCTTCTTCGCAGTAGCCCTGCTCGTTCAGCTTCGTGTTGTGGGGAAACAGGTTGAACGCTAGAGGATAGGGGAAGATGTTAGTGGGAGGAGTTTGTCCTTGCAGGATGGCGATCGTCTGCTGTTTCACCTCTTCCATAGCCCGTGCACCTGCACCACTGGCAGACTGGTAAGTCGCTGCCACAATCCGTTGAATCGGCTGTACCTGATGCAACGGATAGATAGCAACCGCCATCAAAATGGTGGTGCAATTTGGGTTAGCGATGATGCCTTGGTGAGCGGCAGCCGCTTGCGGATTCACCTCTGGCACTACGAGCGGCACTTCCGGCTCCATCCGGAAGGCGCTGGAATTGTCGATAACTACAGCTCCAGCCTCTACAGCTTTGGGTGCCCAAGCTTTGGATATGGAGCCGCCTGCTGAGGCAAGGACTAGGTCCACATTATTAAAAGCAGCATCGTCCAATGCCTCTACGGTTAATTCTTCTCCCTTGAAGCCAAGACGCTGACCAGCAGAGCGGGGAGAGGCTAGCAATTTCAGCGCAGCTACTGGAAAATTTCGCTGCTCCAGCAAGCTGATTAGCTCTGTGCCGACAGCACCTGTCGCACCCAGGATGGCAACTCGATAAGATTTGGACAAATTGTTATCCTCCACATTTAGATTTACTAAGATTTAACTTGGGTCTAAGACTAAATAGTTTTTTCAGGTAGTGCTAATTCTAAAGTTGGGAGCTGGACTATTAGGGTGCTCACCTAGCTAGATAGAGTACAAATTCAACCGCTCATTTCTTACTCATTTCTGTAGAGACCAACTATATAAGCAGAATTCATGCCCGTGCGATCGAATATTTAATATTAAGGAGCAAACTTTTATTTTTAATTCTTACCTACTTAAATCTATCTTGGAAGATGAGGTGCGATTTGTAGAGTGTTTTGCTGTTTTGCTCATCAGCTTAGCGGAATCTTAGCAAAAGTTGGTCTGTAGCGCTATCGCAAAAGCTGGAGTGAGCTGCAGATGAGTATCTTTTGGCTGGCGATCGTTTTCTTTACGCTGGAGTTTTTTCGCTTTAGCTGATTCTCTCACCTTTGGCTGAGGCAGAGCAGCTTAACTGACTCAAAAACTTGAATTTTGTCAAGCTGGTGATCCTAATAAATTGATGAGATTTGCTGACCTGTCCCTAAGTTAGGAGCAGAATCAGCTAACATAGCTAATTGCGGTAAACTGAAGTTTTTTCAGCTGCCAATTCCCATGCTCCGAGATGTGTGCCACGAGAACTGTGATGAAAGTTACCCAGGAAAAGCTCCCCGCTAGTCAGATTGGACTCGAAATTGAAATTCCCTCCGAGATGTCGAAGCAGACCTATGACAAAACTCTACAGGAGTTTACTCGGTATGCAAACATTCCTGGGTTTCGAAAAGGCAAAGTGCCAAAGCCCGTCTTAATGCAGCAGTATGGGAAACGCATTAAAGCCTCAACTGTTGAAAATTTAATCCAGGACGGTCTCAAGCAAGCGCTAGAGCAAGAGAATATTGAGGCGATTGGCACACCCCTGCTGCAATCATCGTTTGATGACCTGGTTAGCCAATTTCAACCAGGAGCCGCCCTTACCTTTTCGGCAACGGTTGATGTGCCGCCTCAAGCTGTTTTAAGCAACTACAAGGGGCTGGCAGTACAGGCTGAAGAAGTGAAGTACGACCCGGCACGGGTTGACAATGTGTTGGAAGACTACCGCAAGCGATCGGCAACGCTAGTTCCGGTTGAAGGGCGGGCAGCACAGGCAGAAGATGTTGCTACGGTCGATTTCAAAGGGGTGCTGGCAGATGCGGTAGAAGGCGAGGAGCCTACTGAAATTCCGGGTGGCAGCGCCGAAGATTTCGAGATTGAGCTAACCGAAGGGCGCTTTATTCCGGGCTTTATCGATGGCATTATCGGCATGAATCCGGGTGAAACGAAGGAAGTTGCAGTCACCTTCCCTGACCCGTACGCCTCTCCTGATTTGGCAGGTAAGCCTGCAGTCTTCACGATTACGCTCAAAGAGCTTAAAGCGCGTGAGCTGCCCGAGCTAGACGACGACTTTGCCCAAGAGGTCAGCGAATTTGAAACGCTGGCAGAGCTGCGGGAATCGTTAGAGAAACGTTATCAGCAAGAAGCCGAAGAAAAAACCAAATCCAATAAGCAAGAAGCATTGCTGAATGAGCTGGTAAAGCACCTAGAGGTAGAACTGCCCGAGACGCTGATCAAGCAAGAGGTAGACTACTCCATCACGCAAACGGCAATGCGGTTGAGCCAGCAGGGTATGGATGTCCGCAAAACCTTCACGGAAGACATCATCTCGATGCTGCGGCAGCAAGCCCGCCCCGAAGCTCTACTGCGGCTGCAGCGGACGTTAGCGCTGGGTGAAGTTGCTAAGCAAGAGTCGATCAAAGTCGAGACGGCAGAGGTCGATGCCAAAATCACAGAGGTGATGGCAGAGTTGGGCGATCAGGAAGTAGATGCCGATCGTCTCCGGCAAGTGCTAGAAGACGATCTGCTGCGCGACAAGATCCTGGCGTGGATAGAGGCAGAAGGCAGCGTTGAGCTGGTGCCAGAGGGTTCCTTGACCCCAGCGGCCGACGAGGCATCCGAAGTGGGGGCTGAGTTAGAATCAACATCAGAACCACAGGGAGCTGAAGCCATGGAAAATGACAAGACAGTTGATGTTGAAGCAGTGACCGTGACCGAAGTTGAGCCAGCGGCAGCAGAAGGCGAAGCAGCTACTGTCGCAGATATTGAAGATGCTGAACCGCAAGCAGCAAGCGTTAAATCCGAGCCAGAGGTAGTGGAGGCAAAAGCAGAGGCAGCCACCACGGCAGATATCGAAGATGCCGAACCAAAAGCGGCCGAGGCCACTGAGGTTGCCAAATCTGCTTCTAAGAAAGCCAAAGCTGAGAAGAAGGGCAACAAAAAAGAATAGTGGGTGGGGGATGCCGTTACAAATTTCAGCATCCCCTGATTGCTTCTAACTCTTAGCAATTCCCCTAGTCATTCAGGACTTGAGGCATAATGATCGGATAGAACCCTAAAAAGCCTCCTGAAGAATGTTTGTCCAGAGATGCCATCTTTTACAAACCATTCTTAATCGCTCTTAGCTACTACCCCCGCAACTGAACAGACATTTTCGCTTTAGCTTCCAGGTTTTATGCTGAACTCTCAGTCTTCTCAGTATTCCGTTTCAAGCGTTCGATCGACAGACTTCTACTCGCTAAGCGCCGAGCCAAAAACTTCTCTTGCTCAAGAGACTCGCTCAGTGGTGCCGATGGTGGTTGAGCAGTCGGGCAGAGGGGAGCGCGCGTTTGATATTTATTCGCGGCTGCTGCGCGAGCGAATTGTGTTTCTGGGAACTCCAGTTACGGATGAGGTGGCAGACTCGATCGTCGCTCAGCTTTTGTTTCTAGATGCCGAAGACCCCGAACGCGATATCCAGCTTTACATCAACTCACCCGGTGGTTCTGTAACCGCAGGGTTAGCGATCTACGACACGATGCAGCAGGTTCGTCCTAATGTTGTAACAATTTGTTATGGCTTGGCGGCAAGCATGGGTGCATTTCTGCTGACGGCGGGTGCAGCTGGAAAGCGGCTTTCTCTACCGAGTTCGCGGATTATGATTCACCAACCGCTTGGAGGCGCTCAAGGGCAAGCGGTGGATATTGAGATCCAAGCAAGGGAAATTCTTTACCTGAAGCGCACACTCAACGATTTGTTGGCTTATCATACAGGACAGCCATTTGAAAAAATTGAGGCTGATACCGAGCGCGATTTTTTCATGTCAGCAGAAGAAGCGAAAAACTACGGTCTGATAGATCAAGTGGTCACTCGTCAAGATCTGCCGATGCCCGGAGAAACAATTACCGCAGTGAAGTAGAGGGCAAGTATGCCTAATAAGTATGACTCCCATCTCAAGTGTTCATTCTGTGGTAAGTCGCAGGAGCAGGTTCGCAAGCTAATTGCGGGTCCTGGCGTTTATATCTGCGACGAGTGCGTTGACCTCTGCAATGAAATTTTGGATGAGGAGTTGTTTGACTCTAGCGCCACAGTCCCTCAGTCCTCGTCGCGCCGCGAGCAGCCCCCCGAAAAGCGACAGGTCCGCGCTCCTGCCATTTCGCTGAACCAGATTCCTAAGCCCAGAGAAATTAAGAAGCACCTAGACGAACATGTGATCGGGCAGGATGAAGCCAAGAAGATCCTCTCGGTCGCCGTATATAACCACTACAAGCGGCTTAGCTATGTCCAGTCGAAGGCAGGCAAGCATGAAGATGCAGTAGAGCTACAAAAATCTAATATCCTGTTGATTGGCCCAACGGGCTGTGGTAAAACGCTGCTTGCTCAAACGCTGGCTGAGATGCTGGATGTTCCCTTTGCGGTTGCCGATGCCACAACTCTCACAGAGGCAGGCTACGTCGGGGAAGATGTTGAAAATATTTTGCTGCGGCTACTGCAGGTTGCCGATCTAGATGTAGAAGCAGCTCAGCGCGGCATCATCTACATTGACGAGATTGATAAGATTGCCCGTAAAAGCGAGAATCCATCGATTACGCGGGATGTCTCTGGAGAAGGCGTCCAGCAGGCGTTGCTAAAGATGCTAGAAGGGACGATCGCTAATGTGCCGCCTCAGGGTGGACGCAAACACCCCTACCAAGATTGCATCCAGATCGACACTAGCAATATCTTATTTGTCTGCGGTGGTGCTTTTGTGGGGTTAGACAAAGCCGTAGAGCAGCGGACTGGCAAAAAGTCAATGGGCTTTATTCAGCCTGGTGAAAACCAGCCCAAAGAGAAGCGAGCAGCAGATGTCTTAAAGCATCTGGAGCCAGATGACTTGGTCAAATTTGGGATGATTCCAGAGTTCATTGGACGCGTGCCAGTGATGGCAGTCCTTGAGCCGCTGGATGAGGAAGTGCTAGCAGCAATCTTGACCGAACCCCGCAATGCCCTGGTGAAGCAGTACCAGAAGCTGATGCGGATGGACAATGTGCAGCTAGAGTTTAAGCCTGATGCAGTGCAGGCGATCGCCAAAGAAGCCTATCGTCGCAAGACTGGCGCCAGGGCGCTCCGCAGCATTGTGGAAGAGCTAATGCTAGACGTGATGTATGAGCTGCCTTCGCGCAAAGACGTGACCCGCTGCGCCATCACCCGCGAAATGGTAGAGAAACGATCGACGGCAGAACTGCTCCTTCATCCGTCTTCGATTCCCAAACCTGAATCTGCCTAAATGCAATAACATTAAACTTTGGACGTGGGGGCTTTCTCCGCGTCCAACTTTGTATCTGTAGTACCTGTGAATGTACTACAGTTTGTGCAGTCGCCTTTTTAGATTCAATTTTTGTTGACATGCCCTACATCACAATTCGTGGCGTTGATCACTACTATGAATGGATCGGCACATCTGGCTTAGCTGCTGAAAAGCCAACCGTCCACAAGCCGACGCTAGTATTTATTCACGGCTGGGCAGGCTCTACTCGCTATTGGGAGAGCACCGCTCAGGGATTTGTCGATCAGTTTGATTGCTTAGTGTATGACCTACGCGGATTTGGGCGATCGCGCCTGCCGCGCCCCATCCCGCCGGAAGTCGAGGCGCTCGGCTATGAATTGGACAGCTATGCCGATGACTTAGCCCTGCTGCTGGAGGCGCTACATCTAGATCGCATTTCCCTTAATGCTCACTCCACGGGGTCTTCGGTTGCCGTTTTGTTTCTCAACCGCTATCCAGAAAAAGTCGAGCGAGCAGTTTTAACCTGCAGCGGCATTTTTGAATACGACGAAAAGGCGTTTGCTGCCTTCCACAAGTTTGGCGGCTATGTGGTGAAGTTTCGTCCGGCGTGGCTGGACAAGATTCCCGGCGTTGAACATATGTTTATGTCACGCTTCTTGCGGCGACCGATCCCTAAAGCGGCCAAGCGGGCTTTCCTCGAAGATTATTTGCTGGCAGACCAAGAAGCCGCACTAGGAACGGTTTACACTGCTGTCAGCAAAAGAGCTGCCGAGGAAATGCCCCAAGAATTTGCCCAACTGACGATCCCAACGCTGATAATTTCTGGAGAACATGACCAGATTATTCAAGCCGAACTAGGGCAAAAAGCTGCCGCTCTCAACGATCGCATTCAGCATATTGTCATGGCTGAAACGGGGCACTTCCCGATGCTGGAAGATCCAGAGCTGTATTTGCAGCACGCCCGGCAGTTTTTGCAGGTAAAGCAAGCAATCGGCTAATTGGCTGAAATCTTCTGTAGATACCTACTCTAGCCCTAGCTCCCGCTTTAACAAACTAATGGACTTTGCCCCGATGTAGTTCTCACAGCAGATAAGCTGAGGAGCACGAATCAGGTCTTCTCGGGCGGCATTAACGGCAACCTTCACCGCCTGACAGCTTACCTGGTCAAAACTAAAGATCGTTTGGGCGCTACGGACGATCGCATTGAGGCGATAGGTGTCGTTGGGCTGAGCCGTCATTACCAGCAGGTTATCCCCCCGCAAACTGTGGACGATTACCTCTGCTGCCCGCAAGATGCCTGCGCTAAGGCTAACTAGCCCCAAGCAGGTATCATTGGGCAGCTTTAGCAGCTTCTGAAATTCTTGAGCATAGTCATAAATATCGACCGGAATCACGCGCACTGATTTGGGAGAGGCGATCGCTTCTGCCACACCAATGAAGTAACGGCTCGTGACGACCGTTCCCGATCGTGCCTGATCCAAAACTTGCTCCAATTCTTCTAGAGGTACAAGCTGCACGGGAATATTCAACGCCTGCTCTAGCTCTTGCACCATCAGCTCGCCTGCACCAATATCTTGACCGGGAGCCGTCACCAGCACATGAGCACTGCACCGGAGCCGCCAGTCAATTTCTGAAAGAAACAGCTCTCTGGCTTGAGTCAGTGAGCAGCCTTGGCTCAAGAGTTCATCCAAACTGCGCTGTGCTAGCTTGTGTGCCTCTGGATACTGCTGCATGATTGGCGATCGGCCTTTAGTATTGCCGCCCTCATCCCCCTGCGCCCGCACATAAATGCCTGACCCAGCTTGCGCCTCAACGACGCCATCTTCTTCTAGCTGCCGATAAACTTTGCTGATCGTGTTCCGGTGTAGCCCCGTTTCCATCGCAAGCTGGCGGGTGCTGGGCAACCGATGTCCCGGTGGATATTGGCGCGAGGCGATCGCAAAGCGAATCTGGTTGTATAGCTGATTCGATGCGGGAATATCGCTGTCGGACTGGATATGAAACCGAACCATGCGAGCCTCCAAGACTCTGTTGCGCGACGTGAATGATCGATGATGCCGGAGAGCGTTATCTGGAAAGAGTAGAGCTTTCAGAAGCGCCTAGAGCTTTCAGAAGCACTTTCAGATGCACCGGTCGATCGCCTCCAAATAGAATATCTCTTAAAAATTGTCCTTTTAAGAGAATAGTAGCGAAAATTGCTAGGGCTGACTTTTGCCCTATTCGGCAAGACGGCACTTCTACATCTGTAGAAAGTAATAAAGATCAAACTTGCCTGACTTGCTCTAAACTTTGCCTACGATAAAAAGAAGCAGGCTGACCTAAGTGAATGTTCCCATTGATTGCCGCAGGAGGCAAAAGGATTTACGGGTCTACAGGTCTACGCCTCGCCTTCTGCTTACCTCTCCCACCCCATCCCTCCATTCTGTAACCCTATGGCTGCTTCTGAGATCCGCACCTCCCATGTCAAAGTTCCCAACGGCGATTTGCTGATTGATGCCTACCTCGCTGAGCCTGCTAAATTTGGCAGCTTTCCAGCTATTTTGGTGATTCAGGAAATCTTCGGGGTCAATTCGCATATTCGCGATGTCACCGAACGATTTGCCAAACTGGGCTACGTGGCGATCGCCCCTGCTATTTACCAGCGCCAAGCTCCTGGATACGAAGCGGGTTACACGCCTGATGACATTCAGCAAGGGCGAATCTACAAAGCACAAACCAAAAGCGATGAGCTGCTGTCAGATGTTCGCAGCACGGTTAACTACCTCAAAACGCTGCCCAATGTGAAGCTGGGAGCAATTGGGGCAATCGGCTTTTGCTTCGGGGGACATGTGGTGTATTTAACGGCAACCCTGTCTGATATCAAAGCAACCGCCTCTTTCTATGGAGCGGGCATTCCCAACAGCTCACCGAGCGGTGTGCTGCCGACAATCGCCTACACCAAAGATATCAAAGGCACGCTCTATGCCTTCTTTGGCATGCAAGACGCTTCTATCCCTGCCGATCACGTAGACCAGATCGAAGCCGAGCTGAAAGCCCAGCAAATCCCGCATCATGTTTTTCGCTACCCCGACGCCGATCATGGTTTCTTCTGCGACCAGCGGAACAGCTATAACCCGGAAGCTGCTGCGGATGCCTGGGAGCGGGTGAAGGAGCTGTTTGGCCGGATGAGGGGAGATGGATGAGGGGAAGTTTTGATGGATGGCAGATGAAGCGATAGCATGAGGCAAAAGCATAAGGCAAAAGCATAAGGCAAAAACATGGGGCGAAGTGCGGTGATGCAAGATTCGCATACTGTGTGGCTGCAGCCGTCTTCCCGTCTATCCTTCAGCTTTTATTAATTACCGCTCTGGGTCTGCCTTGATATAATTTGAGCGATCCTTATAGCGCGATTTTGATATGGCAACAGCTACAGTGCTGCAATTCATGCAAAAGACGGCTGAGGATGAAGCGTTGCGCCACCGACTAGAGGAATTGTTGGGTGTGGGTGATGGCAACATCAGCAGCGAAGTAGAGTTAGATGCTGCCGAGACAGAAGCCCTTAAAGGAGAGCTGGCTCCTGTTGTGGCAGACTTTGCGACTCAGAATGGCTACGAATTTTCGGTGGAAGACCTGGTTACTGTGGTAGATGCATTTCAGAAGCATCAAGCGGGCGAATTGTCAGATTCAGCGTTTTCTACCCTGCTGGGGCTGACTGCAACAGTGGGCAAGGTAGAGCAGGCAACTGGTCCTTTGAACCGGCTAATCAACTACCTGAGCAAAACTTATCTAGGAGTTTGATTCTAGGAGTTTAATTAGGGCAGCTTTATGTAAGCAACAGCAATCAAGCTCAGCGGGTTTCCGCTGAGCTTGATTGCTGTTGGCTATTTGCCGAATCCTTTACCCCGATTTGTGGAGGGCAAGCAGAGGCAAGCTTCTAACTGTTTTTTCAAGGCAGCGTGATCGAGATTTTGACCAATCAGCACCACCTGGTTTTTGGGTTGTCCTTTCCACTGCTCATCATCCAGCGAGAAGCGTTTGCCGCTCAAGTGGAAGATATGGCGTTTGGGACTTTCATCAAACCAGAGAATGCCTTTAGCCCGGAAGACGCTCTCAGGCAGTTGGGTATCCAGGAAGTGCTGGAATTTCTTGATGGCAAAAGGGCGATCGCTCTGGAAAGATACTGAGGTGAAGCCATCAATCTCTAGGTGATTGGAGTGGTGATGGTCGTGATCGTGGTCATGAGCACAGTGCCCATGGTCGTGATCGCAGGCGGAGTGATCGTGGTGGTCATGCGCGTGAGCATGATCGTGGTGGTCATGCGCATGGTCATGATGATCGTGATCGCCGTGTTGCTGCTCTGACTCAAAGTATTTGTCGGACTCAAATAGACCAACGCTCAGCACTAGCGGCAGTGGCACTTTGGATTGAGTCGTGCGGAGAATTCTGGCTCCCTCCTTCACATCGCGGATCTTCAGCTCCAGCGCATCCAGATCAGCTTCATCAACTAGATCGGCTTTGTTGAGCAAAATGATGTCGCCGTAGAGGATTTGGTTGTAAGCGGCTTGGCTGTTGAACAGATCTAGACTGTAGTTCTCGGCATCCACAAGCGTTACGATCGAATCGAGACGGGTGAGGTCGCGCAGCTCTGTGCCTAAAAAAGTGAGGGCGATCGGCAGGGGATCAGCCAATCCGGTTGTTTCAACGACTAGGTAATCGATCTGGTCGCGCCGCTCCAGCACTCGGTAGACCGCCTCCACTAGATCGTTGTTGATGGTGCAGCAAATACAGCCGTTGCTAAGCTCCACCATATTGTCATCGTTGTTTTCGAGGGTAATCAGCAGTTCGTTGTCGATGCCGATTTCGCCAAATTCGTTAACCAGTACGGCAGTTTTTATCCCCTCTTGATTGGTGAGAATATGATTCAGGAGGGTGGTTTTGCCGCTTCCCAAAAAGCCGGTGATGATGGTAACGGGGAGTCCGTGTTTGGCATCGTCCATCTGCGGAGATGGGCTAGAAGTCACTGCTGAGGTCATAGCCAATTCGTCAAAAACTTCAGGATAGTTGAAACCCGTCGAGCGATGAGGCAATCATTGCGGTAAAGCAATTGTTTCTGCAACGAAAGCGGGTCTTGTTGATTATTATTTTAATTATCACTTGTTCATTTCGAGATGTGTGTGAGGGCGATCGGCAAAGTCGCCTGCTCCCCCGCAAAGCACTCGTGGGATGTAACCGTGTTTAGAGAACGATCGCGCCCTATGATGGAGTTTCGTAGATATCGATGTTGCTAGACCGATGTTGCTAAATATAGAGGCAACAAGACAGCGAGGCAACAAGACAGCACTGTTTGTCTTGGGTCGTCTTGATTTGATTAGCTTGGCTCCTCATCTGGCTCACCTTCTCTTTCCTCATGCTCACCCTCTACAACACGCTAACCCGCCACAAAGAATCCTTTGAGCCGCTAGAACCCGGCAGCATTAAGATGTATTGCTGCGGTGTTACGGTGTATGACTATTGCCATCTTGGACATGCGCGATCGTACATTGTTTGGGATACGGTGCGGCGCTATCTCCTATGGCGGGGCTACCGGGTTCACTACGTGCAGAACTTTACCGACATCGACGATAAGATCCTCAACCGCGCTCGAGAAAACGGGGAGCGCATGGAGGACGTGTCGGAGCGTTTTATCCAAGCTTACTTTGAGGATATGGCACGGCTAAATATTCTCAAAGCCGATGAGTATCCCAGAGCCACTCATACGCTAGATGGAATCAAGCGGCTGATTCAGGAGTTGGAGCAGAAGGGTGTTGCCTACGCTGCTGAAGGCGATGTCTACTACAGCGTCCACAGCTTTCCGGAGTATGGCAAGCTGTCTGGGCGAAAGCTAGAAGACATGCAGGCAGGTGCTAGTGGACGGGTTGCTACCGATCCAGAAGCCCAAAAGAAGAAAGACCCCTCTGATTTTGCCCTTTGGAAAGCCGCCAAACCCGGAGAACCAGCCTGGGAGTCAGCATGGGGGGCGGGTCGTCCGGGCTGGCATATTGAATGCTCGGCGATGGTGCGCGATCGCTTGGGCGATACGATCGACATCCACGTCGGCGGCTCTGACCTAGAGTTTCCGCATCACGAAAATGAAATTGCCCAGTCGGAGGCAGCGACGGGTCAGCCTTTGGCTCGCTACTGGCTGCACAATGGGATGGTCAACGTGGACGGCGAAAAAATGTCCAAATCATTGGGCAACTTTACGACGATCCGCGGGCTGCTGGACGCACCTAATGCCCCAGAGCCTATGGCAATTCGGCTGTTTGTGCTGCAAGCCCATTACCGCACCCCAATTGACTTTACTGATGAAGCGATCGCCTCAGCTCAACGAAGCTGGAACACCTTGAAAGATGGGCTGCAGTTTGGCTATAGGTCTGGCAAGACTCTAGGCTGGACGGACACAGATGATGAAGCGTTTGGCGATCCAGCAGCAATGCGAATCCCACAGGACAGCGAGGCAGTCCAGCGCTTCCAGACAGCAATGGATGACGACTTTAATACCTCTGGTGCGCTGGCAGTATTATTTGAGCTTGCCAAGAAGCTCCAGAAGGAGCGCAACATCCTAGTTCATGAGGGTAGAACCACTGCAAATTCAGAGGTACTCAGGGAGCAGTGGCAAACGCTGGTGGTGTTAGCTGAAGTGCTAGGTCTGAAGAGCGAAAAGCCTAAGTCAATCGTCGGTAGTGCAGATACTAAACTAGATATCGATCTTCAAGTAAGCGCAGATGGAACACATACCCCTGCCGTAGCAGAATCCGAGGAAGCAGGAATTGATGCTTTGATTCAACAGCGCCAGAATGCCAAGCGAGCCAAAAACTTTGCAGAAGCCGATCGCATTCGCAACGAGCTAAAAGCTAAAGGCGTTGTTTTGATTGATAAACCGGGCGGTATCACAGAATGGCACTGGGAGTAGAAACTGCCACGCAGCAAATTTCTGCTCTTTATCACTAAATTTCTGCTTTTTATCACATAGCATACCGTCACGACCGAAAATTACAAGTCAGGACTGAAAAATTACCTCCACAAATTGCATAATTCTCCTAGTCGAACCCCGATAGATTAGTAGGAACGATCGCGCTGGTGCTGTTCGTCAACAGTACTGGCTGAATTGTGCCTCAGCTGTCATTAGTCTTAGTGTGATTTTTCCTAAGTTGAGGAGGTTCGTTTATGTCGTGGTATCAGTGCACCATTGCGACCCAGCCTGCGGATGCAGCTTCTAAAGATACTGGGATAGTTGTAGATCACTTTACCGATGGAAGCATTCAGTTGGGTTGGATATTGACTCGAAACAAGCTGATCACACCACCGCAGCTTGAAACAGCCCTGACCAGACAGCAGGTGCAGTCTAAGAAATTGGGCGAACTGCTGATGGATCAACATCTGATTTCAGAAGATCAGCTCAGGGATGCCCTCAGAGAGCAGATTATCCGCCGTCGAGGACACTGGGTCATTTAACTGACCGACATGAAGCGAAGCGGCAGGCATTCCCAAATTCAGCATTCAGCAATGCTTCCCTAAACCCAGGTTACGATGCAGCTGATGCAGTGTCCCAGCAGCCCATGACGCAGACTAATCTTTCAGAGCTGGCAAAAAACGGCGATCGCCTAGCGATTGCTACTCTGCTGAACCGCACCCTCGCCGATCCTGAAACCCAAATTAAAGTTGATTGGCACGGCGGCACTTTGAACCTGCGCTTCGTCAGTTCAGAGACGCCCGATCAGGCTGGGGCGATCGCTTTTGTGCAGAGTCAGCTGTCTACCTTGCAGATCGACTCGCTGCAAACTATTCGGCTGTTTGGCTACCGGGCAAATCAACCTGCCCCCGTTTGGCATCATCTGTTCGCTCCGACTGCGGCTGTAGCTACAACCAACGCTGAAACTAGCATTCAGGCAAGCGAAGAGCCGCTCGCGCCTGCAGGCGAGACAGTAGAGCAAATCGATCGCTTCATTGTCTGTGGGTTGGGCGATCTGGGGCAGTACTGTGTGCTGAATCTACGGCGGTTTGCGCTGCGGGAATTTGAGATTCATGTCGCAGCGATCGATCGGCGGCGGCAGAATGAATGGGAGGTGCATGATTTGCCCAGCCTGCTGGTGGAGCCACCGATTGTAGGCGACTGCCGCAATGATGAAGTGCTGCTTAAGGCGGGCATTACTCACTGCCGGGCGATTTTGCTAGTCACCAGCGATGAGAGCGTCAATATTGAGACGGCGATTGCTGCCCGCCGCTTGAATCCAACCGTGCGGCTGGTGGTGCGATCGTCGCGGCAGAGCCTCAACCAATTGCTGAAGCAGCAGCTTGGCAATTTTGTGGCATTTGAGCCAACGGAGTTGCCCGCAGCTGCATTCGCGCTAGCAGGACTGCGAGAAGGAATTTTGGGCTATTTCGATATCGGCGATGTGCGGCTGCAGGTGGTGGAGCAGCGCGTTTTGCCACGCGATCGCTTCGATGGAGCGATGGCAGCAGCGCTGCACCGCAGGTCTTATCGGCTGCTAAGCTATCGATCGGCAAAGGTCGCTGAAGTGCCCTCACGTGCGTTCTACCAGTGGAATACAGAAACACGGATTCAGCCAGGAGACGCTGTGGCCTATGTGGAGGTGGTTGGCAGATCAACGGGTAGATCGGTCACCTCGCTGACTCTACTACCCGATGGCAGCCTCACTAGCGCTGCCGAGACAACCCTGATTGAAACGCCTTGGCAGCAGTTTCAGCAGACGATGCAGGATACAGCGCGGCGGGGGCTGCGGCAAAACCTGAGCGAATTTTTGCAGTGGGTGAATGCGCTGCGGCTGCGGCAGGTGATCGCCGGCGGCTTGGGGTTTGCGTTCGCCCTCTGGCTGCTGGGGGTAAGCCTGCTGCTGCTAACGGTTCCTGGAATTGGGTTTGGCAAGGCAGCATCAACGGCAGCAATTTTGCTGCTGGGGGGCTATGGCGATGTTTTTGGCGGTTTAGCCGAGCCGAGCTTAGCGATACCGCCTTGGGTGCAGTTTGTTTGCTGGCTGATTACGATCGCCAGCCTCGCTTCAGTTTTGGGCATTTTGGGCTTGATCACCGACAGCCTGCTCAGTTCTCGCTTTGATTTTTTGCGCAAGCGCCCGCCGATCCCCAAGCGAAATCACATCGTTTTAGTGGGCTTTGGGCGGGTGGGGCAGCGGGTGGCAGCACTGCTGGGGGAATTTCGGCAGCCTGTGGTGGCAATTACCGAAAGTCTAGACAACGTGACGGTGACTTCGATCCCGGTGCTGGTTGGCAATCCTGTTACAGAGCTTGCCAAGGTAAATTTGCCGATGGCAAAAAGCGTGGTAGTGCTGACAGAAGACCAGTTGCTTAATCTAGAAGTAGCGCTGATGGCACGGGAAACAGCGCGGCAGATCGAGCGGGACATCCGCTTGGTCGTTCGCACCTATGACCAACGCTTTCGGGATAACCTGAGTAATCTACTGCCCGAAGCCAAAGCTTTGGCCGCCTACGGGCTATCTGGCGAAGCCTTTGCGGGCGCTGCCTTTGGCGAAAATATTTTAGGATTGTTTCAGCTTAATGAACAAACGATCCTGGTGACAGAGTATGCGATCGCCACCGACGATACGCTGGTCGGCAAGCTGCTGTCTCAGGTGGCATACGGCTACGGCGTTGTGCCAATCTTTCACCAGCGGGGAGCCATGCCCGCTGACCTGATGGAAGGGCTGCTGCCGTTGGATGATCGCCGCCTGCAGGTGGGCGATCGCTTGGTGGTACTGGGGTCGATCAACGGGCTGCGCCGGATTGAACACCGCGACATTGCCCCAGCCCAGCGCTGGCAGCTCTCAGCCCAGCCGCCGCTGAATCAAGATTCTCGGCAGGAAGGTAGGAATGTGCTGTATCGCCTGTCGGGCTGTAGCTTGGAGCAGGCTCAATCGTTTGTAGAGCGGCTACCAGAGGCCATCGAGCTAGAGCTATATGAGTATCAAGCCGATCGGCTCAGGGAGGAGCTGAGCCGCTATTTACCGGAGGTGCGCCTGACCCAGCGTTCTGCAAATTCCAAACTGTGACAGGCTTGATGTCTGGGTGTGGGTACAGCCACAGCGACACGCAACCGCAAAAATCGATCTGCCGCCGGCCGAAAGCGCTATATTGAACTTCTTCAAATTGAGCTAGATGCTGCTGTAAAAGAAGTGCCATGCAGGGAAAACTTATCGTTTTTGAAGGAGTGGAAGGCTGTGGCAAAACGACACAGTTGAAGCGATCGCAGGCTTGGCTCCAAGACAGCGATCGCTTCGCTGGTAGCCTGCATCAGCTGCAAACGACGCGCGAACCAGGCGGTACAGAATTCTGTCAAGCTATCCGCAAGCTGCTGCTTCAACCTGCTTCCCCAGAACCTATTGCCGCCAGCACCGAACTCCTTCTGTATGCTGCCGATCGCGCTCAGCATGTGGCTCATTTTCTGCAGCCCCACCTCCAGCAAGGGGCAGTAATTCTCTGCGACCGCTACACAGACTCCACAATCGCCTATCAAGGCTACGGGCGTGGACTTGATCGATCGCTGATTGAGCAACTGAACCAGATCGCTACCCAAGGGCTGACCAGCGATCTGACGCTATGGCTAGATGTAGACGTGGAAACAGGCTTAACCAGAGCAAAACAGCGCAGCGGCGGGGGCGATCGAATGGAGCAAGCAACGCTAGAGTTTCATTACCGAGTGCAGCAGGGCTTTCGTGAGCTTGCCGCAAATAATCCCGATCGGATTGTACGGATTGATGCCAGTCTGGATGAGATGGCGGTGTTTGAGCAGATTCAGAGCGTTTTGCAGCAGTACCTAAGTCAGTGGTTTTAAATTTCTCAATCCTTTGCGTTTCTATCCTTCTGCATGTCTTTCACTCGTTTAGTTGGACAGTCCCAAGCCGTTGAGCTGCTGATGAGGGCGATCGCCCAAAATCGCATCGCGCCAGCCTATTTATTTGCAGGAGCAGCCGGAGTTGGGCGCAGCCTCGCCGCTCAGTGTTTTGCAGAACTTCTGCTGATCGATCGGCGTACTCCGCTAAAGCAGGCTGCATCACCTGCCGCCAGCTACAGCACCCGCATTCAGCAGCGCAACCACCCAGATTTGCTGTGGGTGGAGCCGACTTACTTGCATCAAGGGAAGCGGCTCTCGGCAGCAGAAGCAGCAGAGCTAGGTGTGAAACGGCGATCGCCTCCTGAAGTACGGCTGGAGCAAATTCGAGAGGTGGCGCGGTTTCTCGGACGTCCGCCGCTGGAGGCTGCTCGATCGGTCGTGGTGATTGAGCAAGCCGACAGCATGGCAGAAGCCGCTGCCAACGGACTGCTAAAAACTTTGGAAGAGCCAGGACGCGCCACCCTAATTCTGCTGGCGACCAGTGCCGAAGTGCTGCTGCCTACGATCGTTTCTCGCTGCCAAAAAATTCCGTTTCAGCGTCTCAGCCAAGCAGCGATCGCTCAAGTGCTGACCCAGGCGAACTATGCAGACCTGTTGCAGCATCCGGAGGTGTTGGCATTGGCAGAGGGCAGTCCCGGAGAGGCGATCGCCCACTGGCAGCAGCTCCAAGCCATTCCGCCAGACCTGCTTACGGCAGTTCTATCGCCGCCCAACTCGCTGCGATCGGCAATGGAGTTGGCGCGTCAGGTTAGCCAGACGCTTGACGCTGAAGCCCAGCTTTGGCTGATCGATTACCTCCAGCAAACTTATTGGAAAACTCATCCCCGCCCGGAAATTCTGCAGCTTCTAGAGAATGCCCGCCGCTATCTACGGCAGTTTGTGCAGCCGCGGCTGGTTTGGGAGGTAACGCTGACAGAACTGACCGAAGTTTGACCGAAGTTTGACTGTGCCCCGCTAAACTTCACCTCGCTGAGCCTTGCCCCAGTCTCGAAACGGCTGCTTCGCCAAATTGGAATTGAAATAGCGCGGATCGTCAGACACATCTTGCCCGATCCACTCTGGCAAGACCAAAGGCTGGCTGGGGTCGGATAGCTCCACCTCTGCCACAATTAAGCCTTCGTTTTCGCCGCCAAATTCGTCAACTTCCCAAACCATGCCATGCCAGGGAATTTTGTAGCGTGTCTTTTCAATTAAGGGGCGATCGCACAACGTCTCTAGCAGCTCAGCCGCATCAGCAACTGGAATTTCGTATTCAAATTCAGCTCTGCTGATACCAACTGACGCCCCCTTGATTGTGATAAAAGCTTGCGTTCCGGCAATTCGTACCCGAACGGTACGCCGCACATCAGATGCCAAATAGCCTTGGCGGTAGACTGTACCTACCGCCAGACTGCGCCAGCCGTCGCCTTGAAGCAGGAACTTGCGCTCAGTTTCGATCGCCATTGTGAACCCGCATGGTGTCTTCTAATTCGGACTGTCCGACTCATTTTAAAGCTTCCGTAAATCCTCTGCCGTTGTGGATTTTGCTCAGTCCTTACAATCTATAGAAGTCTTGTCGTCTAATCTGGATTGCTGCTCAGTTCACCGTTGCTGACACCGTTTTGCCTGCTGTTCGCTGCTTATTACTTCCTACCGCTTGCTCATGCTGATCACTGAACCCGTTACGACTTTCACTGACTATGCAATCGCGCTGGAATCACTAATTTTTGCAGGACTGTTATTTCACCGGGGGGCAATTTGGCGACAGCGATCGATCCAGCTTTGGGGAGCAGCGTTTGCAGCGGTGGCAGTGGCAGCGGCACTCGGCGGCACCTGCCATGGGTTTATTGTGGGGCTGGGCGATCGGGCAGAGGAACTTTGGCAAGGAATGGTGTATGCCTTGAGCGCTGCCAGTTTCTTTATGCTGCTGGCGTCTATTAAAAGCAGCCTGCCCCGCCGCTGGCGACGAGTGTGCTATGTGGGAGTGGGCATCAAGACGGTAGTTGTGCTGGGCTGGATGATGAGCCAATATACTGCTGACAACATCTTTAGCTATGGCGCAGCAGATTATCTATTTTCAATGCTGGTGGTGCTGATTTTGACGATCGCCTCAGTCTTCAAAAGCGCAGCGGCAGGCTGGATTGTGGCAGGTGTGTTGACCTCAGTAGTGGCGATCGGGCTGCAGAGCAGTAACATTGACCTGGCTGAGTGGTTCAACCACAACGATCTATATCACCTTGTGCAAATACTGGCGCTTTACTTATTCTTTCGGGGCAGCCGCCGCCTCAAAGATGCTTGAATTGGCAAGCTGCAGCGGAATAAGTTTAACGTAGAAAAAATTTAGCGTAATAGGTTGACATTCTTTGGCAAAAGCAGGACATTATCCTCTGTATAAAACGCTTGCAATTAAAACACAAAGGAAAATATGTCAACATCAGGTGGAACGGGATTTTTTGCTGAATTTAGAAAATTCATTGCAAGGGGCAACGTAGTGGATTTGGCGGTTGCTGTAATCATTGGTGCCGCTTTTGGTAGGATTGTCACCTCGTTTGTGGAGGACATCGTGGCTCCTGCGATTCTCAATCCTGCGCTTCAAGCAGCAAATGTTAACAGCCTGCAGAATTTGGTGATTCCCGGTACGGCAATCAAATATGGTTCGTTCCTAGCAGCGATTCTCAATTTCTTAGTAATTGCCTTTTCCATCTTTCTATTAATTCGTGCTCTTGAATCGGTCAAAAGGCGCTTTATCCGCGAGAAGGCAGCTGAAGAAGCCGTTGTCCCAGATGCGGTGATTGTGTCACAAGAAAACCTGACGCATGCGATCGAGCGTCTCACTCAAGTCATTGAATCTAAGTAAGGGCAGTTTTACTAAACTTTTTATATAAAAGCCCCGCCTGGCGGGGCTTTTATATAAAAAGTTTTAACCTGTGTATAGCGCAGATAGCCTTACCCACCGCTCGAGCAGTTGTTCAGGCAGTGCCATTTGCAGCATTGCCAGTGGTTTTCAGGTCTGCCATTGCTTTCTTAGAGAGATGGATCTTGCGGAGCGATCGCCCGTCCTTGAGGTGGCTCCTTCGGATTACCGTTTACGGTGCCCAGCTGCTGCCGGACATCATCGATCGCATCATTCAGCTGAGCAATTTTGTCTTCTAAGCCGCGCCGTGCTACTTCCATGCCTTGCTCCGTAGTCACTTTAGGAGCCTTGAGCTGACGTTTCTTCTCTCTGCCTTCTAGCTTGTCTCGCTTAGAGAGCTGGTCGGGTGCTTCTGCCTGCGCTAGCCGTGAGGCCGCCAACACACCAACGACGCCGCCCACCACGCCGCCCACTACAGCGCCCAAAAAGAATCCACCGACGAAGTTACCTTGCTGGCTCATAACAAATCCTGTTGCTCCCCGGAGGGACTAACACTACAAAGATCTTTCTCACTAGGATGATAACGCTACGGATGCAGGCGTGCTAAGACGCCCTACTGGTCCGTGCCAAAGGTGCGATCGCCTGCATCCCCCAGCCCCGGCACAATATATCCCTTCTCATTTAGCCCCGCATCAATACAGGCGGCATAGATGACTAGTCCCGGAAATGCCTCATTCAGTTTCTGCAAGGCGACCGGAGCCGTCACGACAGAAACAATCCGGACATTGGCAGCAGCAATGCCGCGCTGAGTGAGCTCACCCATTACGGTTGTGATCGTGCCGCCTGTTGCCAGCATGGGTTCTGTGATTAACACGCGGGTTTGCGGGTCAAACTGCGCCGGGAACTTGTTGAGGTAAACGCTGGGCTCTAGCGTCTCCTCATCGCGGACTACCCCGATGTGATAGATGGAAGCCAGCGGCAGCAGCGTTTGTGCTCCATCTAGCAGCGCCAGCCCTGCCCGCAAAATGGGGATGACAGCGATCGGCACCTCCGGATTGACAAAGGTCGCCGCGCAGGGCGCCAGCGGCGTGTTGACTTCCGTTTCCAGGGTAGGCAGCCACTCTCGGACTGCCTCATAGGTCAGCCACCGCCCTAGCTCGGTCATCGCACTGCGAAACAGCACCGAAGGCGTTGCTTCATCACGAGCAACGCCTAGCCAGTGCTGAATCAAGGGATGAGGCGGAACGTAAACACGCAGTTGCAGAGCCATTATCGATCGCAGCAATTTGTGACGAATTTGAGGCACAAGCCTCTTGTCAATTGTTTCATTGAATGGCGATCGCGGCGAAATTTTGAGCTGAGATTCAGGAAAATTGGCAGAAATTAGCGACTAGGGCAATTCCTTTATCACTTGAGTTAGCTTGTCAAACAGCTCGTCAATCTGGGATTTGTTGATGATCAGCGGCGGCGATAGGGCAATGATGTCCCCCGTCGTGCGGATCAGTAAGCCTTGCTCATAGCAGCGCAGGAAGCACTCAAAGGCGCGAGCACCCGGTTTGCCGGGAATTGACTCTAGCTCGATCCCAGCCACTAGCCCCAGATTGCGCGCATCGATCACATGCGGTAATCCTTTCAGCGAGTGAACTGCGGCTTCCCAATCGCCTGCCAGTGCCCCCGCCCGCTCAAATAAGCCTTCCCGTTCGTAAATATCCAGCGTTGCCATGGATGCAGCACAGGCAACCGGATGACCAGAGTAGGTGTAGCCGTGGAACAGCTCGATCGCGTTCTCTGCACCCGCCATAAAAGCATCGTGAATCTCCTTGCGGACAAACACTGCTCCCATCGGCACGGTGCCGTTGGTGATGCCCTTGGCAACGGTGATCATATCTGGTAATACGCCAAAATACTCCGCAGCAAAGCTGGCGCCTAGCCGCCCGAATCCCGTAATGACCTCGTCAAAAATCAGAAGAATCCCATGCTTATCGCAAATTGCCCGGAGCTGCTGCAGATAGCCCTTTGGCGGAATCAGCACGCCCGTTGAGCCAGCTACGGGTTCCACGATCACAGCAGCAATATTGGAAGCATCGTGCAGCGCCACAATTTTCTCTAGCTCATCGGCAAGGTGAGCGCCCCACTCTGGCTGCCCTTTACTAAAGGCGTTTTTCTCTAGGTTATGCGTATGCGGCAGATGATCGACCCCCGTGAGCAAGCTGCCAAAATACTTGCGGTTGCCGCCGATGCCGCCCACGGAAATGCCACCAAAGCCGACGCCATGATAGCCCCGCTCGCGCCCAATCAGGCGCTGCCGTGTCCCCTGCCCACAAACGCGATGATAGGCGATCGCAACCTTCAGTGCCGTGTCAACCGCTTCCGAGCCAGAGTTGGTAAAAAAGACATGATCCAGATCGCCCGGCAGCATCTTCGTTAGGCGATCGGCAAGCTGAAACGCGCCGGGATGCCCCATCTGAAAGGCAGGCGCATAGTCCAGCGTCATGATTTGCTGCTGCACTGCCTCGGCAATTTCTGAGCGCCCATGTCCGGCGTTGACGCACCACAGCCCCGCCGTCCCATCTAGGACTTGCCGCCCGTCTTCAGTGGTGTAGTACATGTCTTTGGCAGAAACCATGACGCGCGGCTTTGACTTGAACTGCCGATTGGCAGTAAATGGCATCCAAAACGCTTCTAGGCTGGCGCGATCGGCAGAGGAAAACGGAAGAGAAGTAGAGTCCTGCATAGTAGATCTGTGTGATTGAGATGATTTCAATCCTAAGAGGTCCGGAGGCAACGCTTGGAGTTTCAGACCACGAAATTTAATAAAGCCCACAGATTCAATCGGAGGAGGCAAACCTCGTCTTTCCGTTCCCTTGAAATTGCCAAATTTTGGATCGATCGCGTGACGTTATTGCCGCGTCGTAGTATAACTTCTTCGTTACGTCAGCTTGGATTCAGATCGTTTAGGGCAGGCAACAAAGCCAACCCACGCAACATACCGAAACTATCCAAGAAGAGGAGGAGCGATGCGGAAGCAGTCTGTTGGGCGGCAAATTAGCCAAATCATGAGCATCACAAAATTTTCAACTGCTGTCTGGCTGGGGGCAGGCTGGATGGGTGCTATGGCGATCGCGCCTTCGGAGTTGATGACTGCGGCACGAGCTGCCAGCCTCTCCAATTGGGCATTTGATCCGGCAACCCGCCAGCTAGAAGTGACGGTGCCTGCTGGCACAACACCCCGGTTTTTCCTGGTGGCAGAACCCGCCCGCATTGTCCTAGAAATTCCCAATGCTGAAATTGGCTCTGTGCCAATGCAGCAGGCGTATTCCACCGGAGCTGTGCGCCAAATTCGTCTATCTCAGTTCCAGTCCAATGTTTCCCGAATTGTGATTGAGATGGCTCCGGATGCCGTTTTTGCTCCCGGACAAGCAGAACTAAAACGGGTTGGCAGCGGCAACGGTGGCGATCGCTGGGTCTTGCGTCCGTTGCTAGCAGGAGACAGCCCAACGACCCCAGCGATCGCCTCAGCGCCTACCCCAGCAACCAATCCAACAATTGCTGCAGCTCCGCCGCCTGCTCCACTGCCTAGCACGGCTCCTACCCCATCAATGCCGTTTCCAGGCTTGCCTCCGCTAGAGTCGGATGCCCAAGAAATCCCAGTTGACCCACCCGCCACCCGCTCATCTGCTCCCAATGTGCCATCGCCAGTTAGCGCGCAGCCTGCTAGCTCAGCAAGCCCAGCCGAGCGACCAGCCGATCAAAGATTGGCATTGCCTCCGCCAGATGTGGCACAGGCAGCAGGTGAGCCACCTACTCCGTCTGAAACCATCAACGTTCCCTCGCTAGAATCGGTTCCGCAGCCAGAGGCAAGTCCACAAGCGCCCTCAGCCCCTCAGCGTCCAGCAACCTTGCCAACAATAGCCCCAGAAGCAAGCCCACAGGTAACTCCAGAGGCAACTCCAGGGACGACTTCAATTCCCGTGCCTGCTCCAGATTCTCCGGCCCCTGCCCCATCGGCACCCGTGACTGCGCCGCCCGCGAACCCTACGCCCGCAAACAATCAGATCGAGTTTGGGCAGCCTTTGCCGCTGCAATCGAGCTTGTTGCCCACCAGCCTTTCAGCGACTACAGCTGACGCCTCTATTCCACCCGGAACTGTCCTCAGCCTCCGCTACCCTGGCAGCGAGCCACTACAGCTCACGGCAGACGAAGCGCGGCAGGAAGTGCTAATTCTGCAAGAAGCGGTTTTCGATCGCACAGGCAACATTTTATTTCCTGCCGACAGCGAAGTGATTGGTAGATTTGAAACCAGCAGTAAAGGCAGTCAGTTTGTGGTGCAGGCGATTAGCTGGCAGGGGCAAAGCCTGCTGGTATCAGGTGAATCTGAACCTTTGGAAGGCGATCGGCGGGTGCCGCGCAATCGGCTATTCCGCAACTCTGGGTTAGGGGCAGTGGTTGGCACGGTATTAGGAGCAGTGACAGGCGTGGGCTTACTAGCAGCCGTTGCTGCCGGAGCCGCCAGCAGCGCCGCCGGAACTTATCTAGCTGCCCCCCAGCCCGCCGTAATTGAGCCAAACCAGATTTTGCAGGTGCAGATTTTGCAGGTGCAAGCCCAAGCTGAAGAACCACAAATTGGGGAATCTGGACTGCAGTAATGCAGGTGGCAGCAGCGGCAGGGAATGTTAATCTGGGTGGGTAAGTTTAAACGAGCCGAGTGCCAGCACACTTAGGATCCGGCAACACCGGAACTCCTCTAGCCTGTTCACCGTCTGGATCTTACTGCTCGGGGCACGTTATCTGGGTCTTTGGCAACCAGTTAGTGTGCCGCTCAACCTAATATTTAGAAAATTCTTTACGCTACGTTCTTTTCCATCCAACTGAAGCCATGAAGCTTATGGATCGATCGCTCTCTCCCCTGCTGCGTCGTTTGAGCTTAGCGGTTTTCTCCGCTTCAACTCTCCTCGGCGCGATCGCCCTTCCCACTGCCAACCCGGTAGACGCCCAAACGGTTGCTCCCGGGCAAGCATTAACCTTGCGATCGGATATTCAAGAAGCAAACTCGGTTACAGGTGTGATCACTGCCCGTGGCAACGTGCAGATTAACTATCCGGCGCGCCAGATTCAGGCTACGGCGGTACAGGCGCAATACTACAGCCGCGAACGGCGCATCATCCTAACGGGCAACGTCTACGTCCTTCAGGAGGGAAACAGCCTGCGGGGTGAGACAGTGACTTATTTAATTGACGAAGGACGTTTTGAAGCGCTTCCTGATGGTGGTCAGCAGGTCGAGTCGATCTACCTCGTTCAAGACGCATCGCCCTCGCCTACGCCCTCCCCAGCCGCTGCTGAGGAGCTGCCTCCCTTCAATCCCAAACCAGAATTTAAAGAGCCGATTAGCCCTCCGCAGTAGACCGCAACAGTGCAGTCGCTTTTCGGCTGGAAAAAGCTACCTTACAGTCGCAGTGCGGCAACTGTTTTCCTCTGGTAAAATCAGAGATTATTTTACTGATGCTAAGCTCCTCCGCATTCCAAAGAGCAGACTCTTGAAAATTGTTCTGGAGAACGTCCACAAATCCTACGGCAAGCGCGTGGTTGTCAATCGCGTTCACCTTTCGGTGTCGAGAGGAGAAATCGTTGGGCTCCTGGGACCCAACGGAGCCGGAAAAACCTCTACCTTCTACATCGCTACGGGTTTAGAAAAACCTGACCAGGGCAAAGTTTGGCTGGATAGCCGCGACATTACCAACCTGCCGATGTCGGAAAGAGCGCGGCTGGGAATTAGCTACTTGGCTCAAGAACCTAGCATCTTCCGCAACCTCAGCGTCTGTGATAACTTGCTGCTCGTGATGCAGCAGACAGGGGTACCGCGCCAAGAACATGAAAAACGTCTGCAGCAGCTCCTTAGGGAATTTCGCCTGGAAAAAGTAGCGCTTACGTCCGGAGTGCGTGTTTCTGGTGGTGAACGCCGCCGCACTGAGATCGCCCGTGCCCTAGCCGCCGGACAAACCGGCCCCAAATTTCTCTTTTTAGATGAGCCCTTTGCCGGAATTGATCCGATTGCCGTCACCGAACTCCAGTCCATCGTGGCAAATCTGCGCGATCGCCAGATGGGCATTTTGATTACCGACCACAACGTCCGTGAAACGCTTGCTATCATCGATCGCGGCTACATCATGCGCGATGGGCAGATCCTTGCCTCTGGCAGCGCCGCTGAGCTGTACGAAAATCCGCTAGTGCGGCAATACTACCTGGGAGATAGCTTCCATCTATGACCTCCTCCATCAAACTTCCCCGCCTGATGCCCTGGAACGGACTGCCGGGTCTCTCCGTGATGGATCGCTATATCTTCGTGGAGATGATTCTGCCGTTTTTGTTCGGCGTAGGAGCGTTTTCGTCGCTGGGCGTGTCGGTGGATGCGCTATTTGACTTGATTCGGCGAGTGACAGAGTCGGGATTGCCGATGTCGATCGCCGCCCAAGTTTTTCTACTCAAGTTTCCGCAGTTTGTTGCCTATTCCTTCCCCATGTCAACGCTGCTGGCAACCCTGATGGCATATAGCCGTTTAGCCAGCGACAGCGAGCTAACTGCGCTGAAAGCCTGTGGGGTCAATGTCTATCGGCTGATTGTGCCTGCGCTGCTTTTGTGTCTTGCCATTACAGGGCTAACCTTCTTGTTTAATGAGCTGATTGTGCCGAGCGCCAATTACCAGGCAACGCTGACCCTAGAAAAAGCACTAAACGAGGAAAATCCCTCTTTTCAGGAAAACAACATTCTTTATCAGGAATACAAAAAAGTTGAGCAGCCTGATGGCGAGTCCGTTGACCAGCTCTCGCGGCTGTTTTACGCGCGTCGGTTTGATGGGCAGCAGATGCAAGGGTTGACCGTGCTGGATTTCTCTCAGGATGGACTTAACCAAATCGTCAGCGCCAAAACTGCCGCCTGGAACGGCGCTCAAAACACCTGGGACTTTGCCGACGGCACGATCTATGTCGTTTCGACGGATGGCTCATTCCGCAACATTGTGACCTTCAACAATCAGCAGCTTCAGCTCCCACGTGAACCGCTTGATTTAGCTTCAAAGCAGCGTGACTACGACGAGATGAACATTGCTCAAGCCCAAGAATATTTGGGCTTGCTGGAGAAGGGCGGCAGTGAAGACAAGATCCAGAAGCTGAAAGTCCGGATTCAGCAGAAATATGCTTTGCCGTTTGTTTGTGTGTCGTTTGGGTTGGTTGGCGCGGTACTGGGGGCAAGGCTCAACCGGCGGACAGGTCGAGCGACCGGATTTGCCATCAGCATTATTATCATCTTTGCTTACTATTTGCTGGCATTCATCAGCAGCGCGATCGCCCAACGCGGCATTATTTCTCCTTTTGTGGGGGCGTGGCTGCCAAACTTCTTTGGGCTGGCTGCTGCAGGAATTCTGCTCACTCGTTCATCAAAGTAAAGTCACACAAACTTTATTTACTTTGCGATCGCCCTGCACCCGTAGCTAGAATGTGGACGACGATCGCATCGGGGAAATTACTGAACCATGCCTTCCTTCCAGCCACCTTCGCCCAAGCCCAAGCCGCCCTCTTTAGCGGCTTCCATCGATCCTCTAAAAGCGCGTCTGCAAGTATTGCGCCGTCCGGCAGTTTGGGGCTCGGCCGCTCTGCTATTAGTCACAGGCTACATCCTGTCGCAGTATTGGAGTAGCCTTAACCCCGCCTCAACCAATGCTGAAGCGCCTGCTGTACGTCGTAACCCAGCACTGGCTCCTCAATATCCAGCAAGCAGCGACTTTGGTGAATATGGCGAACTGCCGGGATTGACAGACTCCACAGGACGAACGCTAGAAATTCCAGGTTTGACCCCTGTACCCTCTGCGCCACCCTCGCAGGCTGCTAATTCATCTGCTAACCCGTTAAATCCTTTTGCAACGACTCAGCGCAGCACGCCTGGTTCAGCTGGCTCAGCTGTGCCGGCTTCACCCAGCACGGCAGCAGATCCATTTTCAAGCGGGAATTCAGGCGCTAGCTCCGGCAGTAGCACTTCTGCTCAAGGCAGCACTGCCCCGGTTAGCCCTCTGCAGTCGGCAATCGATCGGGCAACTCGTTCCTCGGGTGGAGGTTCGGCCGCCCAATCCACCCAGCCTAGTCCTTCCCTTACCGCTCCTGCGCCTACTGCTCCTACGCCTACCGTAAGTGCGCCTGCTCCCTCTCCATCGCCCAATTCCCTCTCGCCAGCCGAATCCTCTGGCTTCCAGCCTTATGCGCCGCGCACATCACCACCAGCCGGCACTACGGGCTACACTGTCCCTCCTGCTTTCAGGACAAACGAATCTGCTCCGTCTAGCTCCTCTGGCTTTAGCGGCTTTTCCAGACCGCAACCACTTCCCGGCAGCTATTCTTCTCCCGCTACCGCTCAACCCATGCTGCCCAACAGCAGTTCCGGTTCCGGCTTTGGCGGCAGCTCAGCCAACAATGCCTCTGGTTCGCAGTCGGCTCAACCTTTTTCTGTGCCGCGATCGGCACCGGGACAGTCAATCGGCGGTGGAGAGATTAATACTTTCTCTAATCCCTGATAGCCTACTCAGAACCTAAACCAAGTTTCTCCAAAAGCTTAATATACAAGGCTTTTGGAGACTTTGCTTTAGGTAGGTACCTAGCGCTATACTGTTAAAATAGTATACCCGTACTAATTAGGTACATGTCACGCTGGGATGAGGCGCTCGTCGCCATCATGAATAACAAATTAGACCTGCAGATCGCCTTTGAACAGCACTGGTATCGCATTCCTGTGTCCAGCGTTGACAAATTCCTTAAAAAGCGCTGGTCCCCCACTTGGCTAGCGTTCTATCAAACCAGAGCCTTTAGCGATCAAAAATACTCGGTGAATTATTACGCGCAGGTTTTGCAGGTTAGCCGCTGCGATCGCGCTCAGCTTTTCCCTCAAGAACCACCCAACGCCAAGAGTCACAAGCAGTACTATAAGCTAGACCTTTCCCCGATCCAACCTTTGCCAAGGTCGATCGTCAGCCATCGGCATCGCCGCATTACTTTTATTACAACGACAATTGGTAAATTACTAACCGCGACTGAGATTAACGATCTATACGACGATAGCCCTTTGGAAGACGAAGTTTGGGAGGCGCTGAGAACCTTAAATATTACCGCCGAGCGACAGGAAAGAATAGAAGTTAAAGAACAAAACTACTTTCTAGATTTCGCCATCTACTGCAACCGGGGCAACATTAACATTGAAACAGATGGCGATCGCTGGCATTCGCAGCGTGATCGAATTGCCGAAGATAACGTCCGAGACAATACACTAGGTACCTACGGCTGGCGAACGCTGCGGTTTAATACTCGGCAAGTCCGAGAGCAGCTCGGCGAATACTGTATTCCCACCGTGTTGGAGAACATCGATCGGCTGGGCGGGCTAAAATCGAGGCCATAACCCCACTTTGCGGACAAGCATCATTTCACTTCTCAGTTTCACATCTCAAACGTTTGCTTGAAAATCGCTTCGCTCTCGGGCGTAATCACCCGCTCCTCATTCTCAATGAGCGAAATGAGTCCTTGGCTCATCCCGGTTAGTTTGGCGAACTTTCGCTGACTCCATCCTTTTTCCATACGCAACTGCTTCACCTGAGTTCCCGTCAAGCTCAGTTCAGACTGGTAGCCGAGCGGCTGTGGCACTGCCTTATTCAATTCTGCTGGGGCTACCGTTTCCAGCCCTTCTTCCAGCGAGATCCAGAGCTGTGCTGCCAAGAGCTGATCAAAAAAACCTCTAGGACGCTGCAAATTTTCACGCCCAAATCCGGGCGGCTGAATCTCTAAAGGATAAGTCGTCGGTTCAAACTGAAGTTTCCAGCCGCGATCGTGCAGCGTCAATAAATCCTCGTCCCAGGTATTCGCTAGCTTTTTACGAAATTCGCTGTGGCGTTTGGCTTGCTCTACCTTTTCGCGCCCATATGCGACTTCCATCAAGGTTTGCACCGTTAGCGGTAGCTGACGGCTAAACTGCGTTTTAAACAGCAGCCACACCATTAGCCGTGCTGCCCCCTCGCGGTGTTGCCACACGCTCATCACAGTTTCCAGCATCGCCTGTGGCAAAACGCCCGCCTGATAGTAGGCGCTTTTCGTTTTGTGCCCTTCTTCGTTGAGGAAATAGCGCGCCCACAGTCCAGCTTTGAGGATAAACGTGATGCCGACTAATTCTTTATTGCCCAGCAAGTTTTGCTGATAGTGATAGCGCGTTCCCATCAAATGCCAAAGCCGTCCTTCTTCCAGCGTAAAGCCTTTGACTTTGCCCTGCCTGGGATACGAGATATACGTGGTAATCTTGCAGGGCTGTTTGGCAAGCTCTTCGATGAGCGCCAGCTTTTCCTGGCGGTTTTTGTCAGTGCGCTTCTTCAAGCCCAAATAGGCTTCAATTTGCCGATCGTCAATTACAAATTCCTGCTCCCAAGGCTTCTCAAACTGAGTGGCATGAGCAGCATAGATCAGGTGCATACAGGCAGCCCGGATATCGAACGCATCAACCACCGCTAAGGCAGCTGCTCCAGCTAGCGGTACTGGAAATTCGTCTTCTAAATCTTCTGTCACCCAGAAATGCAGCGCTCCCTGTCCATTGCCAATTTCTCTGGCGTAGCGTAGTTTGCCTTCCGGGTCGTTGCTCCAAGGTAGCTGTCCACGTTGCGTCAGAATGCTGCTGGCTTCCCAGATAGGCAAGGCAGATGCCATGCGGGTTGAAGAGCGATCGCTAAATAGATCGGGATGACTGGGGAACTGGTGGAGCTTGTGGGCTTGGGTCATGCGATCGCCTCCAGGGGCTGTGCGGTGTCTGCTAGTTATAGCGTAGTTTGGCACGATAATTTGTAATAGAACGCTGAATGTAGAGGATTGATTCGCAGCAAAAAGGCTCCCCGAAGTAGGAGCCAGTTCTTCAGCCGACCTGAGTTATGATGTGAAACCCTTAAGCAGCAAAACTCTCAAAGTGGACAAAACCGATTAAGCAACTAAGCAACAACTGTTGCCTGCTTATAGGCTGCCCAGCCGCCATAGTGGGAGATGTCTTCCCAGTGATGCTGCTCTACTAGCTCGCGTGGGTACAGCATAGCAGTTGCGATCTCACCATTTTCCAAAATTACATCAGCAGGGTACATGTGGGGCGGCTCGGTAGAAACCAAGTAGTCATATTGCTCTGGCGTTAGCGCATAAAGCTCTCCAGGGATTGAAATACCGCCGGATTCGACCTGATAAATAGCCGGATGCCAACCATTTTCTGCTGCATGAAGGCGGTAAAGCGGCTGGGTTTTGGCTTCCCGGACAAAGGTAGCAGACTGGAGATTTTGGTGATCGGGCTGACCCCGAAGGGCAGATCCACAGATAAAGACGTGCTTCATGATCTATTCAGATATCCAAACAACATTGCAACTACAGACAATACAAAGACAATACAGGCTAGCAGTCTCAAGGGCACAAGAGCGGTTCCCTTAAACTGTTTAATGAGGAGATTCGATCGAAAACTGTTTGCTTAGATACGTTCTGCAGGCTATTAATTGTATACAGTATGCAATATACAACAAAGAAGCTTGTAGAAATGAGTTGTATAGCAACAGGCTACAGACAATCTGCCGCTTGTGATACTGCCAAGCCCCAACTCCTTGTGTAACGCTACTTCACAAGAACGTCTCCCACCCATTTCTAAAACACCTTTTGCCCGAATCCATTGCATCTAGATCTGCGGAGAGTCAATATGCCAGTTCTTTCAACGCTTGCGGTCAACGGTGATCGCCTCAATGCCAGTATCACTCGCCTTGCCAAAGTGGGACGGTTGCCCAACGGCGACATCTGCCGTCTTGCCTTCACGCCCGAAATTTTACAAGCCCGCTACCTAGTGCAGCAGTGGATGGTCGAAGCAGGCATGACGGTTCGCACCGATGCCGCCGGAAATATTATCGGTCGCTATGCCGGTACGGTTGCCGGTGCGCCTGCCTTGGCAACTGGGTCGCATATTGACACCGTTCCATCGGGCGGCATGTATGACGGTGTGTTGGGTGTGCTGGCTGGGATTGAAGTAGTGCGGACGCTGCGAGACAACGATATTCGGCTGAACCACCCGCTCGAGGTGATCGTATTCACGGATGAAGAGAACACTATGATTGGCTGTCAGGCGATGGCAGGCACGGCTAAACGATCGCCAGAGCAATACAAACCCAACGCCAAATGCGCCTCGATCTGCACCACGATTGAAGCCTGCCTGGAAACAGTGGGCGGCAACTGGGATGCGCTAGAAACGGCGCAACGCACCCGTAGCGATATAGCTGCCTTTGTGGAGCTGCATGTAGAGCAGGGAGCCGTGTTGGAAAAAGCGGGTAAGGAGATCGGCGTGGTGCAGGGTGTGGTGGGTATGCTACGTAAGGCGATCCAGATCAAAGGGCAAGCCAACCATGCTGGAACCACCCCCATGGACCTGCGGCAAGATGCCCTCGTTGCTGCTGCCCAAATTGTGCTGGCGGTGCAAGAAATTGCTCTGAGTATGCCGAGCCAGCCCGTGGCAACGGTCGGCTTTCTCACGGTTGCCCCCAATGCCGTCAATATTGTGCCGGGACAGGTTGATCTAACTGTGGATATGCGTGACCTCTCACAGGACTGCCTCAACCAGATGCTGGAGCGCTTGCAGCAGGAAATCCGATCGATCGCCACAGCTACCGACACTGAGATCACTTTAAGTCCACTGCTCTGCGTCGAGCCAACGCTGGCAGCGCCGACGGTGCAAGATGCGATCGAGCAGGTCTGCCAGGAGTTGGGGTTGAGCTATCGCCATATGCCTAGCCGCGCCGGACATGACTCTTTAGAGATCGGACGAATTACCGATATGGGTATGATTTTTGTGCCTAGCCAAAACGGGCTCAGCCATTCCAACCAGGAGTATACTTCACCCGAACAGTGTACTCAGGGGGCAAATGTGCTCCTGCAAACCCTGATGAAGCTCGATCGAGTGTATCAGTAAAGGCTGTTGTAACCCGCGACAGCGTGATCGCTTAACAAAACGAGTCTTTCGTCAAGGTGTATTTCAAGCTACAATTCTGTGCCAAATTGCTTGTGTATTGTTAGCTAATTATGACAACTGCCTTTCCACTTGGAGTTCTTTCAGCTAGGTTCTGACTCGTTTTCCTGAATGTAAAGATATGTCACTGCGGCTTGCCAGTTTCTTCATCTCCTGAATTCTCTTATGAACTCACCTGCTTCCACTTCTACCCCGATCACCAGCGATCTCCAGGCTATAGCAGACAGCCAAATTCAAAAAGAGCTGGCAGACCAAAGCGCTGGCGTAACACTGCGATCGGTCACGAAGAAATACGGCTCATTTACTGCCGTTGAGAACATTAATCTCGATATTCCAGCGGGGTCTTATACCTGCCTGCTGGGCCCGAGTGGCTGCGGCAAAACTACAACGCTGCGAATGATTGCCGGACACGAAGAGGTGACGAGCGGAGATATTTTGATTGGCGATCGTCGGGTTAACGATTTGCCCCCCGCGAAGCGCAACTCAGCGATGATGTTCCAAAACTATGCGCTGTTTCCGCACAAAACAATTTGGGAAAATATAGAGTTTGGCTTGAAGATGCGCAACATGCCCAAGAGCGAACGCGCTCAGCGGGTGGGCGAGATTCTAGAAATCGTGGGAATGAGCCGCTTTGCCGAGCGCAAACCCGCTCAGCTCAGCGGTGGACAGCAGCAGCGGGCAGCCCTAGCACGGGCGCTGGTGACTCGTCCGCAGGTGCTGCTGCTCGATGAGCCACTGAGCGCGCTAGATGAAAATTTACGAGTTCACACCCGCTCAGAGCTGCGGAAGCTGCAAAAGCAGTTTGGTATGACATTTATTCAGGTGACCCACGGGCAAGACGAAGCCTTTGCCTTGTCCGATCGCATTGTGGTGATGGATCACGGGCACATTGACCAGATTGGCACGCCTGATGAGATCTTCCAAGCGCCTGCCTCGCGGTTTGTGGCTCGCTTTGTCGGCGACAACAATATCTTTGTAGGCACCGTCAGCGGCGTGGCAATGGAGGAGACGGGGGCGATCGTCCGCCTAGACGTGGACGGGATCGGCACATTTTTCTGCAAAGGGCAAACGGCCAATCCTGGCATGACGGCAGCTTGCTGTGTCCGTAGCGACAGCATAGACTTGCTGCCTTACCCGCCTGCAGACCCCGCTGCACCGAACCAGCTTACGGCGCGGATTGTCCTGATTGAGTTTACCGGATACATTACCCGCGTCTCGCTCATGGCAGAATCCACAGGACAAGAAATTGTCTACAAAGTCCGTAGCTCGGAATGGATGCGGCAGCCTGTCCCAGAAGGGCAACTGGTGACGCTTAGCTGGAAGACAGAAGAGTGCGTTTTCTTGCCCCATTGAGCGAAAACCCTGGATTTGCACGCGGGTGTGAATGGGTGTCCCTCGATCGCCGAAATCATCTGATCTAAGTTTTACCCCCTTATCTCAACACGGAAAACAATGGCTAAACTTACTCGTCGTCAAATTATGCGGACTGGGTTGGCGGCTGGAGCTGCTTTTGCTGCAACGCGCTGTGCCTCTTCACCCAGCAACCAAGCCACAGCTCCCAGCGGCACCCCCAACAACCCGGCGCAAAGCCCAGAAGTTAACACCAATCAAACTAAAGATGTGACGCTGCGGCTAATCGGCACAGGCGTTTCTCAGATCAACGAAATCCGCAACAAAGCCCAGGAAGATTTGGGCTTTAAGCTGGAGATGCGTGCCCTCAGCACCGAAGAAAACAACCAGATCGCCATTACCCAGCCGGGTCAGTATGACATTTTTGATGGCGAGTTCTTCAGCCTGCCGCTGGTAGTACCCTCTGGAAATCTGCAGGCGATCGACACTAAAAGGATCAAAGACTTCGACAAGATCGTTCCCATCTTCACCCAAAACAAGTTTGACGGTGCCAAGGTAGAGCAAGCCCAAGGCACTTTTCCCTACAAGGTGATGTACCTCAGGGATCAAAACTCTAAAGATTTTGCCACCGAAGCGACCGACTGGGCAACGCTGATTCCGTTTCAATACAATGCTGACACCTTGGGCTATCGTCCTGATTTGACGGGCAAGAAGATTGAGAGTTGGGGGGAGCTGTTTGATCCGGCTTTCAAAGGCAAGACTTCAATTTTGGATATTCCCTCGATCGGCATCATGGACGCCGCACTGGTGGCAGAATCCGCCGGGCTGATGAAATTTGGTGACAAGGGCAACATGACCCGTGCTGAGATCGATCAGATCACCGAGATTCTAAGAGAGCAAAAAGCCAACGGGCAGTTCCGCGCCTTCTGGAAGACGTTTGATGAGTCGGTCAACTTTATGACTTCGGGTGAGGTGGTGCTGCAGTCGATGTGGTCGCCTGCGGTCACTGCCGTGAAAGCGAAGGGGGTGCAGTGCATCTATGCGCCGCTGAAAGAAGGCTATCGCGCTTGGGGCGGCGGCGTGGGTTTGTCGAAGAATCTGTCGGGTATCCAGCTGGATGCTGCCTATGAATATTTCAACTGGCTGCTAGACGGCTGGGTAGGCGCCTTCCTCGGACGGCAAGGCTACTACAGCGCCATTCCTGAAAATGCTCGTAAGTTTATGAAGCCGGAGGAATGGGATTTTTGGTACGAAGGCAAGGCGGCGGCGGCCGACATGGTTGATCCGTTTGGCAAAACGTTAGAGAAGAAGGGTGCTGTCCGCGATGGTGGCTCCTTCAAAGAGCGGATGGGTAACGTTGTGGTCTGGAACTCCACGATGCAAGAGCAGGTATACCTGGTTAAGAAGTGGAATGAGTTTATTGCATCGTAAGTTGTGTTTGAGGAGGGCGCACTGCGCCCTCCTCAAAGTCACGATTTATCAGTGTCAGGATTAAACTATGAAAGCCTGGAAAGCGCTACAGCCTTATGCTCTGGTAACGCCTCAAACGCTGGTCTTCCTGCTGTTTTTGGTGTTTCCGATCGTCATGATCTTCATCGTTAGCTTCTGGCAGTTTAATGGTTTTGCCATGACGCCCGCCTTCTCGATGGAGAACTATCTTGAAATTTTTACCTCCAGCGTTTCCCTCAAAACCTATCTCAATACGTTTAAGTATGTATTTTTAGTTTGGTTTTTTTGTTTGGCGCTCGCCTTCCCAGTTGCGTATTTTCTGGCGTTCTACATCAAAAACCAAAAGCTGCAGATTATTCTATTTCTGGTTTGTACCGTCCCCTTCTGGACTTCCAATATCATCCGCATGATCTCCTGGGTGCCGGTGCTGGGTAAAGAGGGGCTAATCAACACGGGGCTAATAGGCGCAGGATTGATTCAACAGCCGATCGAATGGCTGCTGTTTTCTGATTTTGCGGTCGTGCTGGGCATGGTGCATTTATATAACTTCTTCATGATTGCGCCCATCTTCAACAGCCTGATGCGGATCGATCGCAACTTGATTACAGCCGCTGAAGACATGGGCGCGTCGGGCTTTCAGACGTTGAAAGAGATTATTTTGCCGCTGGCAGCTCCGGGGATTGCGATCGGCTCGATTTTTGTGGTGACCCTGGTGATGGGGGAGTTTGTTACGGTGCGGCTGATGGGCGGCGGACAGTCGGCCTCGGTGGGTAAGCTGATCCAGACGCAGATCGGCAGCCTGCAGTATCCGCTGGCAGCAGCAAATGCGGTGGTGCTGCTAGGGGTGACGCTGATTCTGGTAGCGGGCATTCTGCGCGTGGTCGATATTCGCAAAGAGCTTTAATCAGTGGGCTTTAATCAGTCATGACGATGAAAACGCGATCGCTTTCCTTTTTTCTACTGGCAGCTTTCTTTGGGCTATTTGTGCTGTTCCTCTACGGCCCAATGATCGCCATTTTCATGCTGTCGCTGCAGGGACCGGATGGAACGCTCACCTTTCCCATGCGCGGCTTCAGCTTCTATTGGCTGGGGCAGGTGTTCGCCGAACAGCGAGTCGGCAACTTTGTTGAGGGGTTCCAGCGATCGCTGATTTTGGGGCTGGCAGTGCTGCTGCTGTCGACGATCGTCAGCGTCTTGGGCGGGTTGGCATTTCGCAACCGCTTTAAAGGATCGAATTTAATTTTCTATCTCACCATCTCCAGCCTGATTGTTCCCAGCGTCCTGATTTCGCTAGGGATTGGCATTGTGTTCCAGGTGCTGCAGGTGGAAACGAACTGGTTCTCATCCGGTTTTGGCGCACACCTAACCTGGACAGTACCATTCGCGTTTTTAATCATGCTGGGCGTGTTTAATCGCTTTAATCCTTCCTATGAGGAAGCCGCTAAAGATCTGGGTGCGGGAGATACAAAAACATTTTGGGAAGTCGTATTTCCGCTAATCCTGCCAAGCTTGGTTGGCATTGGTTTGTTGGCGTTTACACTGTCTTACGATGAATTTACTCGTACGTCGCTTGTGTCGGGGCAAGACAATACACTGCCGTTGGAGATCTTTGGCATGACCACAAACGTCACGTCACCCGCGCTATATGCCTTGGGGACGCTGACCACGCTGTTTTCGTTTGCGCTGATTGCGATCGCCTTTACCACCTTCCAATTTCTTTCTAAGAAACAGCAGCAATCTTGACGGCAGCCATGCCACAGCTATAGCGCTTCGTGCATAGGTTACGGCAAACCTTTTCACAAAAAGAATCTCTATCTAGGCGCGCAACGCCATACAAAATAAAAAGCCGCGCGAAGCGCGGCTTTTTATTTTGTATGGCGTTGCTTAAACTTAGAGCGGCATGACGCGCTGATCTCACGCGTTTGCCCGAACTCCGGCTGAATCCCGAATATGCTCTAGCGTCAGAACACCTACAGGCGCGCCATTCTCAACAACTGCCAGCTTGGGTGCACCTGTTTTTAGAATCAGCGACAGGGCATTACGCAGGCTGTCATGCCGATCAACCGTCGGTTCACCGTTCAAGCGATCGGTTGGCGATGTCATTGCTGTTTCAACGCGCAGCAAGCTGAGCTGCCGCACCATGTCGTCTGTGCCCAGCAGATCGTGAACAAAAGCGCTAGCAGGATTGGTTAAAACGTTGAACGGTGTATCGTATTGAACGATTTGCCCCTTCTCCATAATCATCAGGCGATCGGCAAGCCGCAGCGCTTCTTCAACGTCGTGCGAAACGAACAGAATCGTTTTTTGGAGCTGCCGCTGCAGCCGCAGAATTTCATCCTGGAGGCTGGTGCGGGTGATCGCGTCGATTGCCCCAAAGGGCTCATCCATTAGCATCACCTGCGGATCACCCGCCAAGGCTCGCGCCAAACCCACCCGCTGCTGCTGCCCGCCCGAAAGCTGCGCTGGATAGCGGTGACGATATTCTTCTGGCGGCAATTGCACCAGCGTTAGCAGCTCATCTACCCGTGCTTGGATTCTAGGACGCGCCCAGCGCAGCAGCTTCGGCACAACACCGATGTTTTGCGCCACCGTCATGTGAGGAAACAAGCCCGACTGCTGAATTACATAGCCGATCTGCTGCCGCAACGCAGTGACTTTGAGCTGGCGAACATCTTTGCCGTTCAGGTAAATTTTCCCAGAAGTCGGCTCATACAGACGATTTACCATCTTCAGCAGCGTCGTTTTGCCACAGCCCGAATGACCCAAGATCACCACAAGCTGTCCGGGTTCAACCGTTGCAGTGGCGCGATCAACAGCGGGACGCGATGCACCGGGGAACTGAAGCGTAACCTGATCAAATTGAATGGCGCTCACAGCAATTTTTCCTGGGTTAAAAACTCTTTGGCAACTTCTGCTGGCTCGCGCTGCTTGCCGCTCACTTCATTGTTGAGGCGCTGCATAGTTTCGGTTGTCAGCTTGGGTGCTAGAGCATTTAGGGCTTGCGCGATGTTGGGATTAGTGTCTAAGGCTTGCTGCCGCACAACGGGCGCAACCTGATAGGGCGGGAATAGCTTTTTGTCATCTTCTAGCACAACCAGATTATTCGCGCTGATTTCACCGTCTGTGCCATAGGCAACGGTGACATCTGCTTCGCCAGAGAGCAAGCCTTTATAGCGCAAGCCCGAATCCACCGCTTTGTATTCCTTCAGCTCAAAATCGCCATACTTTTGTTTAATACCGGGCAGTCCATCTTGCCGGACTTCAAACTCTGGTGCGCCGATCAGCGTCAGCTGATCAGCTTTGGCGACCAGGTCGGAGATCGTGCGAACGCCAAACTTCTTCGAAGCTTCTTGGGTCATTGCCAGAGCTTGCGTATTGTTCATAGGCGCTGCATCTAGCCACACCAAGTTAAACTGCTGCTTGTACTGCGTTGAAACAGTGTCAAACACCTGCTTGGAATCTGCATTTGCAGGCTGCTTAAGGATATCTAGCAGCGCTGTTCCCGTGTACTCTGGATACAAATCAATTTCGCCGCTGACCAAGGCTGCCTGTGCCACAGGCGTTCCACCTAGATTTAGCTTCCGTTCTACCTGGAATCCTGCTTTTTCCAAAACCAGAGAATACATTTCACCAATGATAAATGCCTCTGTAAAATCTTTGGAACCGACTTTGATAGGTGCATTGGCGCTGCTTGTATCACCGCCGCCGCCGCTGGCACAGGCGATCAAAATACCAGCCGTCAGCAGAGCAATAAGGGGCAGAAGCAATAAGCGACGAATTCGTTTCATGAATACAGCCTCAATCGGGCAGTACAAATAATGTACAGTTCATCACATGATAGCGGACTCAGTAAAGAAGCTAAACCTTACCTTTGAAAGAGGCAAGGCAGCATTCCGCGCATTCATGGCTTAAAATCTACGGCACATGTGTCATATTACCGTAGATTTTAGCAGCATACTCCCACAAACATGGGTAAAAAGCGGGCAGATGTGCTGCCGATCGCCCTAAGGCAACCAGCGTGGGCGCAGTCCTTTCAGTCCCAGCTCTTGGGGGTCAGCGGGTTGAGCTACACCCTTTGAATCTTGCAAAACCGGCACGATCCATAAATTACTGGAGGCGATCGCCTTTCCTTCACTGCCTCGCACAGCTCCTTGCTGCTGGTTGTTGGGCGCATCGATTACCTGGTCAAACAGGATTGCCAAGCCGTCTGGTGCGAGAGCCATCTGCACATCGCGCTGAATTGGCAGCTGGAGTAGATCGGTTACTTCTGCTGTAGGGAGATGAATAGCCGTCAAGTAAGGCTGCTCTTGGTAGACATCACCCGGAATGCGGCGAGTAATCAGGCAATAGAGATTTTGCTTCGCAGGGTCAAACTGGGCGCTGAGGATCGAGCCGTCTGTTTTGAGTAGCTCCTTGTCTGTGCCTTGGTTGTTGACTAAAAATAGCGATCGCGTAGGGTTGTTGGGATCGGTGTTGAATTTAACCATGGCAGCCGCAGAGCCATCTCTGGCAAACGTTAGCACCATGCCAAACTTGGGCAAAAAATCGAGCGGCTCAGCGGTTTCTGCCAGCGGCAAGATCGCCATACCCTGCCCCTGTGCCATCGCCAAGGCGTCGCTATCCGGCGTGATTAGAAAATCGCCACCCGGATCGGTTTTGACAGGCTTGGGCGGCTGATTGGGCTGCAAAATCCAGATGCCAAAATCACTGGGGTTCTGGCGGCTGACCCGCTGCACCACGATCGTTTTGCCGTCAGGGGATAAATCAAACTTGAGATTTTGATAGTCTTTGTTATCCAGCACTCGCTCTACTTTGCCAGCCGCTGCTGCAGGACGAGCCGGAGCAGGACTGGAAGCCGCACCCAGTAGATCGGCGGGCGCTTCGTTTTGGATGCCCGTTGTCACGCTGTAGAGCTGCTGCTCTAGTAGCCCCCCGACTTCTGTCGTGCGCTCGATTGCCGAAAACAAAATGCGATCGCCTTCTGGATAAGGCTTAAAGTCCATTACCACCAAATTTTCTGGGGTCAGCACTGCCTGCTGCTGTGCCGTCAGGTTTTGCAGCACCAGCCGTCCGGCTTCTGCCCCTTCTGCCCCCAGATAGACAAAGGCGCGATCGCGAGTGCGGAACTGCCCTCGGTAAGGCTGGATCTGAGTGCGCCGGTCGCTAGCGCTGCTGAAGCGATCGTGTGCTCCCTGCAAGGACAGCGTGAAGGGTTTGCCATAGGGAGCTGGGCTTTCCAATGTATATGCCATCCGCCGTCCTGCCCAGCTAAACTTGCCAGGTAAAGGCGGCTCAATCCGCAGATTCTGCTCCACGCTTGCGTGATCCATGGGGCGGTTGAAATTCAGCAGGAATGCTGTGTCTTCGGCACCCACCTGCCGATCCTGCCAGGTGAAATCTCGAATTTGGGGGGCTGTGCGATCGCCCTTTAGCACAATTCCAGTAATGACCAGCGCTAACACCAGCATTAATGAAATAGCAATGCGATCGATCGGCTGAGAAAATCTGCGAAAAGAAGTCATAGAAAGTTCGGTGAGGAAGTCTCAGTGGGTTTAGTCGATCTCCGAGAGTTTGATGCGCGGATCGACTACTTTTAGCGCTAAATCAGCCAGCAGGTTGCCTACAACCAGCATCACCGCACCCATCATCAAACTTGCCATAATCAAATACAGATCTTGGTTGTTCACTGCCTGTAAAATCAAGCGTCCCAGACCCGGCCAGTTGAAGAAGTTTTCAGTAATAAATGCACCGCTGAGCAGCCCGGCAAACTCGAAGCCCAGCAGCGTAATCAGTGGATTAACAGCATTTCGGAGCGCATGGACATAGATAACGCGATTCTCTGGCAGCCCTTTGGCGCGAGCCGTTTGGATGTAGTCTTGCCTTAGCACATCTAGCAGTTCGCCGCGCATCAGCCGCTGCAGCCCAGCAAAACCCGTGACGCTCAGTACCAGCGTGGGCAGGATCATGTGCCAGCCGATGTCAAGAATTTTGCCGAGTGGGGTCAAATCGGCATGGTCAATGCTCGTCATGCCGCCTACCGGAAATAGCGGCGAAGTAATTTGGGCAAAAAACAAGAACAACAGACCTGTGATCAGCGTGGGGAAGCCCTGCCCCAGATAGGTAAAAAACCGCAGCACCCGATCGCCTGCCTTATTTTGATGCACGGCGCTGTAGATGCCCAGCGGAATAGCGATCGCCCAAGTAAGCAGCAGCGAAGCCACTGACAGCAGCAGCGTTGCGCCCACCCGCTCCCAGAGCAGCGAAGCCACCGATCGCTGCGAGTAGGCAAAGCTGACTCCAAAATCCCCCTGAGTCACAATATTCTTCAGCCAAAGAAAGTACTGCTCGATCGTCGGTTTATCCAAGCCAAACTGCCGCTCCAGCGCTTGGATCGTTTCTTGCGACACTTCCGGCTTCTGGCGAATCGTATCTAAAAAGTCTCCGGGTGCAAGGTTGACAATAAAAAAGCTCAACGCTGAAGCCAGAAGCAAGGTTGGAATTGCCTGAAGAATCCGCTTCACCGCATAGGCAAACGATTCGCTCCTGAGAAAGTTAATCAGCCCATTTTGAACAGATCGGAGCCGTCTTTGGGTAGAAGAAGCAGAAGTCATGAGTAGATCCCGTCATCGTAGGGGTGAGAGGCTTCTTGTCAATGCAGAGCTAATCAATTCAAGGTGGAGCCAGCGACAGTCAAAGAGAGTTCTGAGAAGAGAGTTCTGAGAAGCGACAAATGCTCTGTATTTGCCCCCTGAATTCTCTAATTCTAATTGAGGAGGCTTTCGAGCCTATCTCCTCAAAATCCTCTCAATTAGAGAATTTAGCGGCGGTTCGGGTAACGCTTGCAGTTCAGACATCCTCTAGCGCTTGCTCTCCAGCCTAATACTCCAACAGCGTTACGATCGGCACGTCTGGCAGGTTCTTGCGTCCCTGTAAAAAAGTTAGCTCAATGATAAATGCAAATCCAGCGAGTTGACAGCTTGCCTGGCTAACGAGGCTGGCAGCAGCAGCGGCAGTTCCACCTGTGGCAATTAAGTCATCTACAACCAGGACGCGGCTATTGGGTTCCATTGCATCCTGGTGCATCTCGATTTTGTCGGTTCCGTACTCCAGGGCATATTCTGCCGAGTAGGTGGCAGCAGGCAGCTTGCCCTTCTTCCGCACTGGGATAAAGCCCAAACCCATCTTGTGTGCCAGCGGCATCCCAAAGATAAAGCCCCGCGATTCAATACCGATGATGTAGTCCAGTTCCAGCGGGGCACACTGCTCTGCCAGCAGATCGATCGTGTAGCGCAGTCCATCTGGATTGCGCAGTAGCGTTGTCACATCCCGGAAGACAATGCCGGGTTGAGGAAAATCGGGAATGTCGCGAATTAGAGACTTTAGATCCATAGGGGGTGTCTGCACAAGCGGATTGATCGTAGCGATCGTATCACCCCCGCATCACCCCCAGAACGCTTTGCGCCTGGATAACACTAGATTTTGCCAGACTCTCTTGAGGGTGGCGCTACAAAATTGGCGCTAGTCTTTGATGCCCGAAAAATTGTCAAACCAGCCGCGTCGCTTAAAGAAGTAGATTAATCCGAGGGCAATCGCCACCATCACCGCCCAACACACCACATAAGCGTAGGGCATCTCCAGCTCTGGCATATTTCCGGGCTTACCTGGGTCGAAGTTCATCCCATAAACCCCTGCGATAAACGTCAGCGGAATGAAGATGGTGGAAATGATCGTCAGCACCTTCATCACCTCGTTCATCTTGTTGCCCACCGAAGACACATACACATCCATTAAGCTAGAGGCTAACTCTCGGTAGGTTTCGATCATATCCAGAAGCTGCACCACATGGTCGTAGCAGTCGCGCAGGTACACCCGCACCTCTTCGCTAATCAGCGGATTGCCATCGCGAATGAGTGAGTTGATTGCGTCTCGCTGGGGCCAAACGGCGCGGCGCAGCGTCAGCAGCTCCCGCCTGAGCCGATGCACTTTTTCCAGCGTTTGTCGCGTTGGACACACAACAACTTCGTCTTCCAGTTCTTCGATCGTTTCGCCATACACCTCCAGCACCGGAAAGAAACCATCGACGATCCCATCGATTAAGGCATACGCCAGATAGTCGGCGCCTTGGCTGCGGATAATGCCTTTGTTCGACCGGATACGATCGCGCACCGGTCCAAAGCAATCGTACTCTGGCTCCTCCTGTACCGTTAGCAAATAGTGCTTGCCCAGAATAAAGCTGACCTGTTCGTGGGTACAAGTTTTGCCGTCTTCAGTTAGCACTGCCATCCGGCAGATTAGCAAAATCTGCTCCGGGTATTCATCCACCTTGGGTCGCTGCGGCACGTTTACCACATCTTCCAGCATTAGCGGGTGCAGATTAAACACGTTGCCCAGCCGCTGCAATACATCCTCGCTGCCCAACCCCTGCACATCTACCCAAGAGACTGAATGTGTATCCAGGTAGGGCGCACATTCTTCGGGCTGCTCGATCTTCAGCCGCACTGCAGTTTCCGGCTCATAGTCGATTAAGAAGATTACTGGGGGTGGTGCGTCAGCTTCGATCGCCAAAGTTCCTGGCATCGTGCCGGGTTCATCATGGAAGTAATCTAAAAGAGACTCCTCCTCTGCCTCATCTTCCATCACTCCGGGAACGAACGGAAGCACACCAATTGAGTCATGCGAGGAAGAGGGGTGGTTGGTCATGATGGGGACAAATATTAAAGACAGTTAGATTTGGAGCAGTGTAATCGCGATTGTAGGCAATTGCAGATTCTCTTCGCCACCTCCTTTTAGCCATATTGCCCTAGATGACTGCAAGATTCTATGGCAGGTTGCAACTGGCTGAAGTACAGATTATTCCCTGAAAGCCCGTTGAAGCACTATCTCGGCGCTATCCACAAAGATTATTGAGCTGCTTTTTGAGGGTGCGATCGACATTCGCTGCACCCTCAAAAAACAGCTCAACCAGGATGTGCTGAAAGTGTATGCCTATTTTTTGTTTCACCCAGAAACACAAGAATTCTGGGGCTTTCGCTTGATTGATGGACAATATCAGTCGATCGAACCAAACTTTGCAGGCTGGCTGTGAAGCGCTCAGCTCTAGCTATTTCTAGGCATCTATAAATATCAATTAGTAAAGTGCCTGCATCAGCTCTCTGCGATACTGCTGCGTTAGCGGATGCTGAGCGCCCAGCAAATCAAAGATGGTAATCATGGCTTTGCGAGCGCCATCGCTGCGGTATTTGCGATCGCGGCTGAGGATGCTCAAAAACCCTTGAAGCGCGGCGGCATAATTCTCTGACAGGGTTTGCCGAACCGCCTGAAAGAATGGTGCATCCAGCTCATGGTTGAGGATGGGGTCAATGCTTTGCAGTTTGAGCTGCATGAGTTCTCGCAGAGCGCGGGCTTGTGCGCCGTAGTCCCGATCGGTGTCGTCGATGAAAATCAGTAGCTTCTCGGCAGTGTCGAGCCGATCTTGGTTAATCAGGAATTTTGCAGCAGTGATGGCAACCCGTCGGTCTTGCGGATACTGCTCCATTAGCGTTGAAATTAGCGTTTTTGCGGTTTCTTCATCTCCAGCGGCGATCGCGGTTTGCACTGCCTCTAGCTGAGAATCTAGCTCAGATTTTGAGCTGAGATGTGCCATTACTTGCGATAGCCATTGCCGCAGCTGTGGCTCTGTCAACGCGCCCACAAAGCCCTGATACATCTGCCCTTGGCTAACGACTCGCACATCCGGAACGCCTTCAATGCCATAAGTGCTTGCCAAATCCTGGCTCTGATCAATATCAACCTTTGCCAACACAAAATCATGCTCTTGCACCAGCTTTTCCAGCATTGGCTTCAGCATTTGGCAAGGTCCACACCACTGAGCAAAAAAATCGACCACTACTGGGCGCTGGAAGGATGCCTGCACCACAGCATCGGCAAAGTTGCTGCTATTGACTTCAACAGAAACGCCCATCGTAAATTCGCCTTTATGCTTGATATCTAGTTTTGCTCTATCGAGTCTAAACGATCGCCTATATTGGCGCCGACAAGCTTCAGTAATTCTGAAGGAAGGCAAAGCAGAGGGGCACTGCCTGCCCTGACATTGCCCCTCACCCCCAATCATTCTAGAAATCTGCTTAAACTTGCCCCAGCGCCTGCCGCTGCAGTTCCATTAGCTCTCTAATGCCTTTTTCGGCTAGATCCAGAATTTGATTAAGCTGCGATCGGCTAAAGCTGCCTTGCTCAGCAGTACCCTGCAGCTCGATGATTTCCAGGCGATCGTTGAGAACGATGTTGAGATCAGTGTCTGCCGCTACGTCTTCGGGATAGTTCAGGTCTAGCAGCGGTTCACCTTCTAGCAAGCCAACCGAGATAGCCGCGATCTGATTGCAAATCGGGGACTGATGCAGATTGCCCGATTCGAGCAGGTGAGCGATCGCATCATATAGCGCTACATAGCCACCTGTAATTGAAGCAGTGCGAGTGCCGGCATCGGCTTGCAGCACGTCTGCATCTACTGTGAGCGTCCACTCGCCCAACACCTGCATATCTAGCGCTGCCCGCAGGCTACGCCCAATCAGCCGCTGGATCTCTTGGGTGCGTCCAGACAGCTTCATAGATTCCCTCGCCTGCCGTTGTGCAGTTGCAGAAGGTAGCATTCGGTATTCTGCGGTTAGCCAGCCCTGCCCTTTTCCTTCCAGAAATTTGGGCACCCCAGGCTGAATGCTAACCGTACAGAGTACCTGCGTTTCTCCACAGCAAGTCAGCACCGATCCCGGTGCATATCGCGTGAAGTGCCGCTCGAATCGCACAGGACGGAGCTGATCTGCTTGCCGACCATCCGGACGCTGCCAAACCATGACGAAAACCAATTTATGTTAAATCTTTTCAAACCCGTTCTCAGAATACCAGGACTTACGCAAGTCCTTTACCAATCGTGCATTTTGTTGAAGACGGGAAAAAGTCCGCCTCAGCAGCAGGTGTTGCTGATTTCGGGGATGATTTTTGAGTGAGAGGGGCGCTCCGCGCCCCTCTCACTCAAAAATCATCCCCCTGTTAAGCAATGCCCAGCAGCAAAATGTTGATTTGCTTGGTATACCGTTTTGGCAGCGCTTTAGCCCGCAGTGCGGAACTGTTCCCTGCGATTCTTGACGTTCCATCACATATGGTGTTTTATATGGAGGAAACAAAGGAAGAGGCGCTATATTTACGCTGCTGTTGAAAATTTAATGGATCAATTATTATACGCTTGTACTAATTCATTGTTCAGCGGATAACAAAAACAGCTATCTTTAAAAGCCCTTAAGACAATAGCGCTCACGCCCCTCCATCCCTTTCTCAGTTTTTGAGCACCTATTGTAAAAGCCCCTGCCTACAGGTCTGTTCGCTATTCACCTTCGTTCGGAAGTTTTCTAATGGTTTCCCAACTCGAAGCCCCACACCGCAGCATTCAGCCTTCACTGCCCCACTCAATTGAGGGGATTGTGCAAGTCTTCACCAGCCCACACCGCAGTTTCTTTACTAATGTCATGGCGCAGGCCTTGCGAATTGCCGGGCAGGGCACCCCCGTCTTGATTGTGCAATTCCTCAAAGGCGGCATTGGGCAAGGGCATCAGCATCCAGTTCGTCTTGGGCAACACCTAGATTGGATTCGCTGTGACCTACCCCAATGCATTGGCATTGGTGAAGTGCAACCTACTGATGCTGCGGCAGTGCGATCGCTTTGGGAACACACTCAACAGGTGATAGCGCAAGGAGACTACGCCATGGTGGTGTTGGATGAACTCAGCTTGGCGATCAACTTTGGGCTACTGTCTGAGGTAGAGGTGCTGGCATTTCTGAAAAACCGTCCTGCCCAGATCGATGTGATTCTGACAGGACCTGAAATGCCCGCTGCTATTTTGGAGATCGCCGATCAAATCACCGAACTGCGCCGCACTCACCGCCCTTAATCTAGGGACTAATCCAACTGCTGCCAATTTGCTTCAGGCAGCCGCCAATACTCACCACGCTCTCGCTGCATCATCTGATAGCCAATGAGCTCTCGTCTCAGTGTGGCGCTGTCCGGGTGATAATGCTGGATCAGCTCATTGACCTGCCGCTCGGAGTAATGCACCTCTGGCTGAAACTGCCGTACCAGCCACTTGAGTATCACAAAGCGTTTGCGGCGGCTAGCAGGAATTTCTTTGAGCCGTCCAGACTCCAGATAGCTCTTCAAGATTTTCTCTTCCCAGACATCTGATCCGATTGCCGGAGAGAGTGAGGCGATCGAATCAGATGTAAGGATCGCCTTGTTGAGATTAAGCAAAGCATCGCTGTCTAGCCGATAAAAGTGTGTATTGCCAACCGGACGCATCTGCACCAAACTCAATTCTTTGAGCTTGGCGAGGTGATGGGAAACGGTTGGTTCTTTGAGCTGCAGCAATGCTGCCAACTCTTCAACGCTGCATTCCCGCTGTGCCAAAATGCCGACTAACTTTAGCCGACTTTCGTTCGCCAGCGCTTTGAAGAAGGCTAGCAGCGTTTGGAAGTCTGGCAGTTCGCTCTGCACGGCTTCAGCAGTAGTCATAATGGTTTAACCCCGTTCCTTATGTGAAAAATCGCCTTGCGCCCGTCTAGAGCCGCTTTATCTAATTTTATACTCATCTAATTAGATGATCGTCAAATTAGAAAGAGCAGTTGAGGGCTCGCTGAGAATTTTTATGGTCAATCTGCTGCAAAACACCTGGTTAGCCATGCTGCAAACCCAACGCGCGATCGCCGTCATTCGTGCCCCCAGCTTTGAGCTAGGCGTTCAGATGGCAACCGCCGTTGCCAAAGGCGGCATGACGCTGATCGAGATTACCTGGAATAGCGATCGCCCTGCTGATTTAATCAGTCATCTGCGCGACAAGCTGCCCCAGTGTCAGATTGGTGCTGGAACGCTGCTGACCCGCTCGGAGCTGCGATTGGCAATTGCATCTGGCGCACAATTTCTCTTTTCACCCCACCTCAATCTAGAGCTGGTGCAGCTTGCCGTGACCGAGCGAGTTCCAGTCATTCCGGGTGCGCTTACGCCTAGCGAAATTGTGGCGGCATGGCAGGCAGGCGCTACCTGCGTCAAAGTATTTCCAGTCCAGGCGGTCGGCGGGGTAGAGTATATTCGCCATCTGCAGGCGGCGCTGAACCAAATTCCGTTAATTCCAACAGGCGGCGTTACACCAGAAAACGCCGAAGCCTTTTTGCAAGCAGGTGCCATTGCGGTGGGGTTATCGGGGCATCTGTTTCCTCAGCAGACGATCGCCCAGGGAGATTGGGCTGCAATTAGCCAACAGGCTGCCCAGCTAATGCAGCGTTTGCGTGCATAGCGCTATATCTGCTCTAGCTAAGCAGCTAGGGGTTTCCCAAAAACTCTACTAGCGGCAGAAACGTGGGAACCCACTCCGATCGACTCACTACCAACGTTGGATAAGGGCGGCTGCCATAATCTTCTCCTACCTGCAGCGGAAAAATTGGCTCTGGCTCCAGCGCTTGCCAAACACCGCCCGCTGCCTGCACGATCGCCCAAATTGCGGCAATATCCCAGATCTTTGGAGTTGCTTCAACGCCGCCCAGCGAAGCTCCGGCTGCAACCATCAACAGATTATAGGTGGATGCCCCCAGCATCCGGATTTTGCAGGGAAATGGCTTGTTCAGAACCGCAATGCTGCGGGCGCACAGGCTAAAAAACTGATTGCTAGAAGGTGGATCGCTGCGGCTGTGCATTGGCCGAACTTCTGCAACGTCTCCACCAACGGTGAATGCTCCCGTGGGGCAATCCAATCCAGAATTGCCTGCCCAATAGCCATAAAACGACTGGTGCAACGGTGGCACATGCACATAGCCAAAGACTGGCGTTCCTTTGTAGAGCAAACCCAGCGAGATCGCCCAAAGCGGAATACCCCGCGTAAAGTTGGTGGTGCCATCGATCGGGTCAATGATCCAGCACCAGTCTTGATCAGGAAAAATATGTTCAGTTTCTTCGCTAAGCACCCCGTGACTGGGAAAAGCCGCGGCAATCGCCTGCCGCAGTTCTGCATCTGCCCATTGATCCGATCGCGTGACCAAGCTGCCGTCTGGCTTTTCGGTAGCTGAGGCCTGCCCAAACTCCTGAAGCAACCGCTGCCCGACTCGTTCGGTGGTGGCTGCTGCAAACTGGAGAATTTCTTGCCAATCCATGCGGGTCGATCGCCCTTTATCGAGTTTGCTCCCTAGTATACGCTTTGGCTAGGCCTACATTGGGGCGCGTCGGCAATTGTTTAGCTTAAGGCTGGCATTAGTGATGCAATTTTAAAAGATAGGAGGTGATCGCGTCCAGCCCGCCTACTCCAGCTCCGTTTCCAACACAGCCGCGATTGCTTTTTGTGCCTTCGTCCGGAACTCCTGGACATTAACCCGACTCAGCAGCGCCACTGCAGCCAACATGCCCAGCGCTTCACAAGCAAACACCACGCTATACGCCGGAAAAGGCTGTTGAAACAACTGCCGCCCCAAATCAAGCAGCGCCCCCCCTGTTACCGTTGCGGTCGCCTGCGACATCGCCTGCGCCAATCCCCACGCCCCAACAAACGTTCCCGCTGTTTCAGCCGCTGTCAAATCTAACATTAAGCTAACTGCACTGTTGGTCAAAATCCCCGACGCCAAACCAAACAGCACCACCCCGCTTTTTAGCAGCGTTTGGCTCTCGCTGAAGCCAGCCAAAATCACCAGCACAAAGCAAGCACTTGTGAACCAGCAGCCCAGCATTGCCGTCGTTTTTTTGCCCAGCCGAGGCACGATCAAAAATCCGGCAATACCAATTCCCGCTAGAATTCCATATCCCCAATACTTGTTCAGCCCAGCACTTTCGGCGATCGTCATGCCAAACACCTCGCGAGCATAAGGCTCCAGTACAGGCTGCTGCAAAAACAGACTGATCGTCATCACCAGCAAAAAGGCAAAGAAAATGCCAGTCTGCGGGCTGGCCGTCAACACCCGAAAAGCCCGACCCAGCGTGATCCGGTCTTCGCGTTCTGCAACCGTCGATCGCAGGGCATAGCGAGAATATTTTTTCTCAATGCCAAACGTCGCGATCACTGCCAGCAAAAACACAGCGATTGGAAACACCACAAACAGAAAATTAATTCTAGACTGCAGCGTCTCTGGGGTCAGCCCGGTCAGCATCCTTTGCCCAACGATCGCCCCCAGCACAATCCCCACCATCAGCATCGACCAAACAATCCCCACCAGTTTCGATCGATTATCTTCATCTGAAATATCCACCAGCAGCGCTGTAAACGGCGTGGAGCTAGCGCTAATGCACAGCCCATACAGCGCAAACATCAGCGCCAGCAGCGCAGTCAACGCCGTCGATTGGAACGTCCAACCCGTTGCCAAGCTAGCGCCCAGTTGCCAAACCACCTGCACCGCCAAAAACAAACAAACGATCTGCAGGGCCATCCCAGCCCAGATATAGCCCGTACGATGATAGCCGCGAATCGGCTTCGCATCAGACAATTGCCCAAACCAAATCCGAGCAGGCGCAATGAACTGATACATCGCGATCGTACCGGCCGCGATCGTTCCGGGCACTCGCAGCTCCGAAATCATCACCTGATTCAATACACCCAACGTCAGGAGCGACAGCAGCCCCAGCCCCATCTGAAATAAACCCAACCGAAACATTGTGAACAGATTGAGTCGGGCTAGCGCAGGTTGTGCAAGCGAATCCGGCGAATAGGGGGTAGAAGGATCAAGGGTCATAAGTAAATCTTAAAAAGCAATTGCAAACGACTTAACTCTATTTTTTAAGCATAAGACTGCAATCGTCCTTCAAAAATTTATTCATTAAGTAAATCACCAAGCAGTTCACCGACTGCAAAAACAATTCACCGAAAAACCACAGCCCACATCAATCCATCCGCATCCCAACCCTTTGCCACCCACCATTATGGCGCTACACGCCTAGATCGAGATTCTTTTTGTGCAAAAGCCCTGCTACGCGGGGCTTTTGCACAAAAAGAATTGTCCTGACGAATGCGCGTAGCGCCATACCCTAATCTGGAGGGGGTGCCGGGGGACGCAGTCCGTCCCCTGACAGGAGGTGTGGGGGTCTCCCCCACGGTTCGGCTCCAACTCCTAGCGAACCTCCAAACACATCCCTACATCCCTCTACTGTCCCAACTCCTGCGATCGCCGATAAGCAGCCCGCACCGCCTCAATCAGCGCCGATCGCAAGCCCGCCTGCTCCAGCCGAGCCACCCCAGCGATCGTCGTCCCGCCCGGACTCGTCACCCGATCCTTCAACTCAGCAGGATGCAAATTCGTCGTTTGCAGCAACTCCGCCGTACCGCGCACCGTTTGCAAAGCAAGCTGAGTCGCAGTTGCTCTAGGCAACCCCACCGCAACCCCTCCATCAATCAGCGCTTCGATCATCACCGCCACAAAGCCAGGCCCCGATCCAGAGAGCCCCGTAACAGCGTCCATCAGCCCTTCAGGAACCTCCACAACTTCGCCCACCGCCCCAAAAATTCGCCGGGCCGCTTCCAAATGAGCAGCTTGAGCATGCTGTCCCAGCGCGATCGCCGTCATACCTGCCCCCACAGTTGCCGGCGTGTTGGGCATCGCCCGAATCACAGGTTGACCTGAAAAAGCCCCCTCCAAACGACTCAGGGGCACACCCGCCAGAATAGATAACACAACTTGTTGAGACTCAGCCGCTTGCAATCGCGCCGTCACGCTCTCAAAAGCCTGCGGCTTAATCGCCAGTAGCAGTACATCTACACCAGAGGCAACTGCCTGATTATCAACCGTGACCGTCACCCCATACTGCTGCACCAAGAACTCTCGCCGCTGCGCCTGCGGTTCACTCACCAAAATTTCTGCAGGTAAGTAAACTCCCTGTGCAACAAGGCGGGACAACAGAGCTTCCCCCATTACCCCGCCGCCAATAATGCCAAGCTTTGCTGACATAGTGCTAGCTCAAACTATTTAAATTTAGGAGTGCCATGAACACTCAAGCTAATCGATCAGCAAGCCATAATACAGAGCTGGAAGGCTTAACAAAAGAGGTTGAACGTACAAGCACGTTTACAGCACACTTAACTAAAAGCCTAAAAACCAGCAGCCCGCTTGCAAAAGCGATCTCAATGCATAGAAGCAAAACCACTAGTGCTGATCTCCCATGAAGCTGCACAGATTCGGAGGGTAGACGCCAGAGGGGTGCGCCCTCTGAATCTATGCAGCTTCAGCAAAAGCGATAAAGACTACAAGATTAAATTACTCTTGCAAGCATCAAATAATCCTGCTACTAAGCCATCCGAGCTTGATCGGCTCCCCAAGCAGGCGCAGGAGTCATCGGACGAGCAGCCGATCGCATCTGAGCTTGCTGCATGGCGATATCTGCCATACCACCCAATTGAGTACTCACCTGCACACAACTCGGCGTAAACAGGAAAATGCTTTCCCCAATTCGCTCCTGATGGCCATCGATCGCATAAGTGCCACCTGCCACAAAATCAACCGCCCGTTGTGCCTGATCGGGATCCATGATTGTGAGGTTTAACACCACAGACTTGCGCTCGCGCAGCGCTCGAATAACTTGAGGCATTTCTTCAAAAGTGCGGGGTTCCATCACCATCACTTCCGACATGCCATTTGCTGCACCGGGCATTCCAATCACATTGCTTACTGAAGATCCCATAGTTGCCTCGCTAGAAAGAATGCTGCGCTCTCGCAGTCTACTGGTGTTGTTACGTCGCCGGGGTTCTTCCTCCGGCACAGGTTGGGGGTGCTCTTCTTGATAGAGATTGCGGTAGTCTTCTCCGTCTACTTCTGCATATTCATAATCATAGTCAACGGTTTCATTTAGACCAACGAAATCTCTCAGTTTCGAGAAGATAGTGTTCACAATTCACGCTCCATCACAACTAACGTTTACTTGAACCTGTTGGGGCTGACGCAATAAAACTAGCCGCTCAATAGATACTGCACTTAAAGATAAATAACAAGGTTTAAGAAGCCTTCTAAGCACCTTTCAAGTACAAAGATCCTAGAAGTTCTCAACAATCTCATCAAAGCCGTGGGGAAGATTCTAGATCATTTTGCTCCGACTTGAACAACCAATTTTGCTTTAATTTTTCTTGGGTTTTCAGAGTCGAGCCAACAGTATACATCCGGTTGCTTAGAATCACTACTCTGAAAATTAAATTGCTGAAATGCTTATCAGCAAACCATCTCAGCGATTGTAAAAATAAGTAACGCTGTATAAACAAATGATGCAGAAAACCGCATCAATTTGGGTAGATGCTGCTCTAAAAGTTACGACAGTAACGAGTAATTTGATTGGCTCCGTGAGCTAAGTCAAGCTCAAAACTGATTTAGGAAGCACTGTTCAATATAGGGTATTCAGTCTTGAGATTGAATCCAAAAAACCTGAAGCAATCCTTAAGATCGCTTTCCTCCATCCAATTGCTTAAACTTACAAATAAAACCCCTCAAACATGCATGAATCCAGGCATTGAGCCTAAATTTAAAAAAGACTTCCTCTTTTAGGCAAAAGTATCTAGGATGCAAGACTGCCGGTTCGTACTACATATAGCGCCTAAAGCAGGTTTAGTTGCTTACCTGTAGAGTATAGTGCAGTCTCAAAAAAAGTGGCGCAATTACCAAAAACTTTAATCTGTTGCGGGGATGTTACAGACTCGCGACAGTCTATCGCTATTGCTGACAGGACATGGAAGAGTCTAAATAAACATCAAAAACTGTGACAACGTCTTGTCATTGGAGCATTCGATTGGTTAATCACTCAGCTAGCTGCGATCCCCAAATAGCGTACGTCCCAGCCGAATCATCGTTGCTCCAGAGTCGATCGCCAACTGGTAATCCTCCGACATCCCCATAGACAGTTCCTCCATCCGGATGTGCGACCAGTTTTGCTGGCGGATCTGCGCTGCCAGATTATGAGTTTGGCTAAAAACAGACTGTGTGTCTGCTTTATCCAGCCCTAAGGGTGGAATCGACATCAGCCCAACAATCTCTAACTGCCTACACTGATCCAGTAAAGGTAAATCTGCTAAGAGCTCTGGAACGCTCCAACCAAACTTATTGGGATCAGGCAAAATCTTGATCTGGAGACACACCTTCGGTTTTTGAGGCAGCTCTGCAGCAAGTTGATCAAGCCGCTGTGCCAGTTTAAGGCTATCAACCGAATGAATCCATTGAAATTGAGCCAATGCCTTTGCTGCTTTGTTACTCTGCAAATGCCCAATTAAATGCCAGGTTACATCCGTAAGATCCTGAAGCTGTGCTTGCTTTGCCTCAGCTTCCTGAACTCGATTTTCGCCAAAGTCGCGAACTCCTGCCGCATAAGCAGCTCGAATTGCCTCAACCGAAACTTGTTTAGTCACCGCGATCAACCGGACAGACTTTGGCAGCGTTTGGCGAATTTGGGTAAGGCGATCGGCGATCGAGAGAGCAGATGAAAAGCTTGTCATGTCAGCAAGTTAACAATCTCAGTCACTATAGCAATTCAGAATTACTTAAAGTAAAGATAGTTTTTGAAAATTACACCTAATTACAGCATTCAAATCAAATTCTATTTGAGTTCCAAATGCTAGAGCGACTTAATAGGACAATGCACATTTAAGCTGCCGTGAAAAACATTCCTGCTTAGCTGCAAACGCGCAGCATGCTGCAGCAAGGCTTACTGGAACGTTTGCTTGTAACCTGCTTGCAGCTTGTTCAACTCTTGATGTTGCCCAGCACGACGCAAATCTCTTAGCCGTCCTTCTACTAAAATACGAGCATCAGTCCGTCCGATCGGCTCAAACTGAATTCCTGTTGCTCCAGTTGTGACGATAAAAAATAAACGTTGGGCATATAAAGTTGCAAATAGATCGCGATTTTCCTCAATCAAACAAACTCGAAACAGCAGACCAAATGTTGGGTGATTCAGGTAAGTTTCAGTGTTGCTCATTCGGTCTTGGGCTGCACCAGGGGTAATTGGATTTAGCATCAAATTGATTCTATAGGTACTAAGGATTGAAGGAAATTCTCTACACAAAATAGCTTTTTGAGCAAACCAAGAACTATTAAACGCTACGTCTGCCGAGCAAATGACTGAGCCTGAAGTGATGTTTTGAGGCGTCCTCTCGATGAAAGGCAGTTGGAAAACAGCTTTCCTAATCTTTGACGAGAGGGAGCGAACTCAAAGAAGACAGGGCAAGCAGGTGTAGCTTGCTTCTAAGGTATTTTGGAAAACATATTTGCTACTTTTCAAACTTCTGAAACTTTTACAGGGCTAAAAAATTCAATAACACGGAGAGAAGACATGGCTAGAATAGCCTCGCCGCCCTACATCATAGCGATCGCTGTTGCCTTTGATACAGATTCTTATAATTCAGCCCAATTTAGTTCCCTATCTGGGCAGATAGCTTTATAAAGAATGACAGCAGCAAGTTGAAATGTGCTGCATTGCTACAGAAATTCTAGCCTTTTTACTTTTATTTAGCGATAGCGCTATAAAAACCGCCGATTGATGAGGCAGACATGACAAGTGCGCCCTTTAGCTACCACTCCTCTGCTGCCAACCCAATTTCACCTCAATTAGAGTTTGACTTATCTTTGGTCTAGGTTATCTCAAGCTCAATCTTCACCATCCCCAGACGAATCGAGCCGCCAGAAACGCGCCAATTCCTAACCCTGCTAACCAATCTCTAGCCGTCAGCCTAAATTGATGCCACTGCACCCGATGACGATCGGGACTCGTAAAGCCACGCACCTGCATAGCGCTAGCGATCTGCTCCGCTCGCACCAGCAAGTTATCCACCAGCCGCTCAGCAATTGTTACCCAAACTTGCGTGGTACCTCGAAAGCCCAGCTTCTTCCAGTTGATTGCTCTCGTCCGCACCGATCGCACCAGATTCTGCACTTCCTCCAAAACCAGGGGAATAAACCGCAGTGAAAGCGTTAGCGTCAGCACGATCTCAGTGACAGGCAAATTAAATCGGCGCAGGGGCTGCAACAAACTTTCTAGCCCTGCTGTAATCTCTTCAGGTGCGGTAGTGAGTAGATACAGGTTTGTGCTGTAAATTAGCACAAACGTCAGTGTTCCAATGCGAATTGCTAACTCTAGCGATCGCCGAGTGATGTGGATGGCTCCTCGGTCAACCAGTAGGTACTGGTAGCCTTGGGGTTGGGGCAGGGCTGGCAACGGAGCAGACTGCAACAGCGCAAATTCATCGCTTGGTAAGCGAGGTTGACTGACGACGTTGACGCCATCGGGAGCAAGCAGCGTGATAACAAACAGCAGCACGCTAAAGAGCAAGATTAGCCCAATCTGCCGTCGCCAAACGCGCCACGGCAAACGGGTGCTCAGCGTTAGTAGAAACAGCCATCCCACAATTGACAGCCGCCAGATTGGATTAGAGGCGATCGGTGTCAGCATGAAACACAGCAGCCAGCCCAGCTTAATTCGGGCATCGATTCGGTGCAGCCAGGTAACAGGCTGTTCCAGATAAAGTCCGATGGGCAGCGATCGCAGTAAATCCATAGCGTTAGAAGAAGGTGCCTCGGCAGGGGTGCTTTCCACTTCTGCCGAAGCTGAGGAAAAATTGGAATGAGACTGAACTGAAATTAGACTTTGGTGGCTCGGTTGGGATTCGTGCGATCGAGTTCTCGCATTTTTTTGCCGCGCCAGAAGATCCGTAGAGGCGTTCCTTTAAACCCAAGGTGCTGACGAAACTGTCGCTCAATATAGCGTCGGAAGTTATCCCCAAATAGTTTCGGGTCGTTGACGAAAAGGGCGATCGTCGGCGGCTGAGTGGTGACTTGGGTTCCGTAATAAATTTTGCCCTGCCGCCCTTGGCGAGTAGTTGGCGGGGTGTGCCAGTTGAGTGCTTCTTCTAGCACTTCGTTAACGACTGAGGTGCTGACGCGCCGTTTGTTTTGTTCGGCAGCGGTATTCACTAGCTCCAAAATCTTTTCTACCCGTTGCCCTGTCACTGCGCTGACGTAAATCGTTTCAGCCCAGTCTGTAAAGTGCAGCCGGTCTTTGATCTGCTTGTCGTACTCATAGATGGTGTAGGCATCTTTTTCAACAGCATCCCACTTATTGACCACCACCACACAGGCACGTCCGTCTTCAGCAATTCGCCCCGCCAGCTTTTGGTCTTGCTCGGTCACGCCGTCCAGCGCATCGATCACCAGCAGCACGACATCTGCCCGCCGAATTGCCTTGAAAGAACGGTTGATTCCAAAAAATTCAGGTCCATATTCCACCTGCTTCTTTTTGCGAATGCCAGCCGTATCAATAATGCGATAGTGCTGTTCACCGTGTTCAACGAGCATGTCGATCGTGTCGCGGGTCGTACCTGAAATAGGACTGACGATCGCTCGACTTTCGCCCACAAACGCATTCAACAAGCTAGATTTGCCTACATTGGGGCGACCAACGATCGCTACCTTAATTTCATCTGTGTCTTCGGGCACCTCGGTGGCAGGCAGATATTCCATCAGGGCATCCAGCAGCTCTCCCGTACCGTTGCCATGAATTCCCGATACTGGGTAAGGCTCTCCCAAGCCCAACGACCAAAACTCTGCCGCCTGCACTAACCCCTGATCCGGCGACTCGCACTTGTTGACGGCTAGCAGCACCGGCACAGCTTGCTGCCGTAGCCAAGTGGCGATCGTCTCATCGGCAGCGGTCACGCCGATCTGTCCATCCACCACCATGATTGCGGCACTTGCTTCTGCCAGCGCCATAAAAGCCTGCTCCCGAATGAGCGGTAGAAATTCTGTGTCGTCTTCAAACACCAACCCGCCTGTATCAACCACCAGAAAATCGCGATCCTGCCAGAAGGCTTCGCGGTAGGTGCGATCGCGCGTTACACCCGGTTCATCATGGACGATCGCGTCCATGACCCCTGTCAAGCGGTTGACTAGGGTAGATTTGCCCACATTGGGGCGACCGATAACGGCAACAATCGGCAGAGGCATGGCGAAAGAAGGAATGAGGAATAAGGGCGGAGAATGTCTCCTTAACCATTCTGGCGCACAACAGTCTAGCTATGGGGGAAATCTATAATTTCACTGTCGATCCCTTCACTAAGCTTGAGAATGGCTATAGGCTTTAAGCGATTTCTTTCATTGCTGCCTGTGCTTCTCGTCTCAGCCCTGCTGCGATCCGAAACATCTCTTGCCCAGTATGCAGACAATAGTCATCGTAGCTGGTGATAAACCGCTCTAGCTCATCCAACCCGTCGCCTACTCGATCGAGGCAGTAATAAAGGTGAGCTGCCGCCCCTGCCACGCTAGAAGGATTGGGCATTGAACGAAAGAGGCGCTGTGCCCTTTGCAAATCCTCCCGACAATCATCGATGTAAGCTTGAAAGTCTTCAACTAGCTCGTCGTCAAATGGATCGGCAGCAAGTTCATCGATTTGAGACTGAAGTGAGCGCAAAATTTGATTGAGTGCCCGGCTAACGGGCTGATAAACCTGGTGGAGCCATCGCTGCAGCTGCTCGTCGCTGTTTCGTCCGCTCTGACGCTGCCGATATTGCCGCTGAGCCGCCGCAGCCCGCTGTTGGCGATTGACTGCCTCTGCATGATTTGGAGTGCCAAACCCACGGTAATAGGGGTTGAGCTGTTGATCGTAGGACTGGCGCTGACGTGGATCACTGAGGATCTCGTAGGCAGCGTTAATTTGTGTAATTCGATCGTGGCTTGCCTCCCGGCTCACATCCGGGTGAAAGCGCTTTGCCAGCCGCCGATAAGCCTGCTTAATCTCAGATTGGCTTGCCGTTGGGCTAACTTCTAAAATGTCGTAGTGAGTGTTTGCCATATGCCTATTTTATCGAGAAGAGACTATGGGATAAGGGCAAAAGCTATTTGTCATATAGCAATCGCTGTATGACTGGGTCAGGATTTATAGCTGTCGCTGTTCTGTTTAGAACTTCTTTGGAACGGCGACCGCCAAAAAATTCTGGTAGAGAAATAGCAGTCTCTCTACCAGAATTTGAAATATTAGAATTAGTTCATCCAATCTAGATGTAATACATTAGATCTAACTGCTGCCGAGCATTGCGCTTCTCGGCTAGATCTTGGAGCGTATATTTCTGCAATACTGCATCGGCTGCTTGTCCTGCTTCATTCCAGATTTCGCGGACAATGACTTCTTCAACCGATTTTGGCTCTCGCCCTGACTCAGTAGGCTGAGAATCTGCGCCTTCAATGCAGTTAATCACCTCTAAGATAGTGATCTTCCAAGGCTCACGCGCAAGCAAATATCCACCTTTTGCCCCCCGCTGACTGCGGACAATGCCAGCCCGCCGCAGCGCAGCAAGGAGTTGTTCCAGATAACGATCGGGAATATTTTGTTCCGCAGCAATCTGGCGAATTTGCAGGGGATCGCCAGTATTGTATTGACTGGCTAGCTCCAAGAGCGCTAGCAGGGCATATTCACTTTTACAAGAAAGTTCCACAGGTTGCGCGATCGATGGGGCTCCTTCATTATACTCCGGTTCACCACTAGGGTTTATCGGTTTTATTGGGTTTCACGGAACCTCCATACATTCTTGATGTAGACAAAATCAAGAAGGACTTAAGTTCTAGCAGACGATCGCCAAATCCACCAGCCTGCCGCACACAGCGTTATATTTCCAACCAGCGTCATCGCAGCTTGTAGCGTTACCAGCCATTCCAGCGATTGGGCATTGTCAAAGAAATGCCAGGTACAAGCACACATGGCGCTAATCAGTGCGGGCAGCATGGCAAAGGACAGCGATCGCCAGGCCAGATTTTGGCTCACATTACCATATGTCCAAATTAACCAGATCGCGGCGATCCACTCGATCACGCTAGAAACATGAATAATCCAGGTGGGAATTGAAAGCGCATTCATAAGTAGAAACTCAGGCAGACCTAGTACCTATTTAACTATTTTTCCAATCCTCTAATTCTGAAATAGAAATTTTCAGAAGCCCGGATTGAATTACGTCATTTCTGTTCCATGGAGCTCAGCTCTGTAAATCTTCTCTGTAGATCTCAGTGTGGCGAAAACCTGATACCTTTGTCGATCACAACCCCTATAGTTTTGCGCTTTGTCAAACTGACGTTTATTCTGAAGGGTGCAGGACTTATGGTGATTGGGGACGCCAGCAGGTTTCGTGCACTGAACCCAGTGTCTTAAGTCCTGAGGTGATTCAGCTGAGAGCAAACAAGCGATGCGAGCGGTTTTGTGTGGCTATTACGGTATGGGAAATGGTGGCGACGAAGCGCTATTGGCATCACTGCTGCAAATGTTGCCGAGTCATGTGCAGCCGCTTGTGCTGTCGGGCAACCCAAAGGAAACATACAAACGCTATGGGGTTGAGGTTTGCGATCGCAAATCAGCAGCCGTAGTCAAGGCACTGCGGCGGTCAGATGCTTTTATCTGGGGTGGCGGCAGTTTGATGCAAGATGCAACCAGCGCCATCAGCCCTATCTACTACGGTGGCTTAATGGCGCTGGCGCAGCAGTTTGGGCTAAAAACAGTTGCTTGGGCGCAGGGAATTGGTCCCTTGAAACGATCGTTCACCCGGGCGCTCTCACAGCGAGCATTTGCAGGCTGTACGGCAATTAGCGTTCGGGATAGTAGATCGGCGTCATTATTGGCAAGTTGGCAAGTGCCGTTCCTGCTAGCTCCCGACCCCGTGTGGGCCTTACAACCGGTGGCTGTTCCTGGCTTGTGGGACATTCCAGCTCCCAGAGTGGCAGTAGTGCTGCGGTCGCATCCTCACCTCACGCCTGCCCGATTGGCGCTCCTCAGCCGTGCCCTTGCAGATTTTCAAAAAGCGACACAAACAAGCATTCTACTAATTCCATTTCAGCCTGCTCAAGATCTGGCAATTGCCCAAACGCTAAACGCTGAACTTTCAACCGTGAGCCAAATTCTCACGATCACAGAGCCACAGCAGCTCAGGGGAGTCTTCCAGGGTGTTGAAATGACGATCGCCATGCGGTTTCACGGGCTAATTATGGCAGCCGCCGCTGAATGCCGCTGTTTTGCGATCAGCTACGATCCCAAAGTTTCACAGCTCATGCAGGATTTGGAATTGCCAGGATGGGAACTCCCCCAGATGCCAACTGATGCCAATCAGATTAGCCACGAATGGCTTGAACTGTATGCCAATGGAGAAGCTGTGTCAACCGATCGAATTCATGCGCTAGTCGATCGGGCATTACTTCATCGAGAAATGCTGCAGGAAGTGTTGAGCTAATGCCCTCGAAGACCTAAAGAATTGAATCATTTAAAGCAAAACTCGCAAAAAAATTGTCGCCAAAATTAGTTTCTGTGCTACTTAGTTAAGAGTTCAAATCGGATACGCAATTCTGTCGTGTCGCGAAGAATCAGCAATTGCCATCTTTTGATTGATTGTGGCTGAATTTTGTTACACTTGCTCGTCCAGTCTGCCGTTGAGTGAAAGCTATGAGTGAAGCAAACGCCCCGCTAAACCGCCCCGACCCCTCAGCACCCCAAGGAACCCCAACAGCGGAACCAGGGTGGGAAAATCCCTTTACGGCGTTGGTAGAAGAAGCGCTAGAGAGCAGCGCGGCAGACCCGCTGTTTGAACAAGATAGCCCTGAGCAGGAAGCGCTGAAGCAGGAATTGTTAAAACAGGAATTGCTGAAATGGGAAGACAACGCTGCACTTGCTCAATCCATCGAGCAATCGCCAGCGGTTCAACCCACCGAAGCTCAATCTCCTGATAGCCCTGAGCAGGAAGCGCTGAAGCAGGAATTGTTAAAACAGGAATTGCTGAAATGGGAAGACAATGCTGCACTTGCTCAATCCATCGAGCAATCACCAGCGGCTCAACCCACTGAAGCTCAATCCCCTGATAGCCCTGAGCAGGAAGCGCTGAAGCAGGAATTGTTAAAACAGGAATTGCTGAAATGGGAAGACAATGCTGCACTTGCTCAATCCATCAAGCAATCGCCAGCGGTTCAACCCACTGAAGCTCAATCCCCTGATGCTCCCCTAGTAGAAAAACCCGCAGATACGCCCATCAGCCGTCCTAGTTTGCCCGACCCCACAGCTGTGATCGCCGCATGGTCAGAAAATGCCGCCAATACAGCAGAGCCGACCGATATCACTGATCTAATCAGCCTGCTTCAAGAACTCAACCAGTGCAACAGTATTCTGCTCGATCGCGTCTCTCAGCTAGAAGAAGCACTAGAAAGCAGCCAAATTGCGCTCCAAGCAGAAGTGGGACGTTCGCAAGACTATCAAACGATTGTTAGCCAGACCCCAGAAGATTTAGCGTCTGCACAAGAGCAGATCGTCAGCTTGTTCAATCAGCTTGAGTTTGCCCACCAGACCCACCAGCGACAGCAAATTCTGATCGAAACGCTAACGGGCCAGCTAGAAACGAGCCAAGAGCGCGTTTCTCAGCTAGAGCGGGAGTCTGCGTTGCTCCAGCAGCACTATAACGAGCGATTGCAGCAGTTGGCACAGGCGGAGGCTACCAATCGAGATTTGCAAGCTCGTTTGCATCGCCAACAGCGCTATACGCTGCAATTTAAGGTGGCGCTAGAGAAATGTTTGGAAGTTCCCGCACCGCAATACGATCTTGGAGAAGCTACGTCTACCCTCGATGAACAATCCTTCCTACCTAAGACACAGCGTATTCAACCCTGGGCAGCAGCAAACGAGATCCTGACACCGCGAGCTGCCTGGATGAAGCTGCATACGCTTGGGCTGGAAGGGCTAGACGAGCCAGAGGCTGTAATTCCGCTGCAGCCAACTATTCCAATTCAAGACGCATCCTCCAAGGCAGCTTTCCCAGCTCCCATTGAAACTGCGAACTCTGAGACAGAACCCCCCCAAACTCAAGAACCTCATTTGAAACGATCTGTCATTCAGCTTCCAGTCACCCAAAGCCCTGAGCTAGCACCGGCTGAACCCGTCCTCGCTGATCCAGCGCTGATTGAGCAGATCGATACAGCCATGCGACCGCTAGCAGATAGATTGGCAGATGCAATTCGCAAGGGAACCTCAATTCAAGAAGCAGTTCAATCCCTGGCGATCGACCTTCCAGAACCAACTAGCTCCAATGAGTTGCCGCCTGAATTGCCCATTAAATTATCTCCTGAGCTACTGACAGAATCTCCTGCTCCAGCCCGTCAGCCAATCAATCAATCTACTAGCCAGCCTACTGTTGAGCCTGTTGCTGCTCCAGCGCCAGTTCAACCAAATACCGATGCCGAAGATGACCTTTGGCAAGATTTAGCACGGCTGATTGAAGTCTCAACGGAAGATATCGTCAAAGCGAGCCTGTCAGGAGATCTGTCTGCATTTGAAGCGATCGACTTTGAGGCGCTGCAGCCTCAAGAAACGCTGTCGGCAGGACCTGAAGCTGTTTCCCACCCATTCCCTCAAACAACGTCTTCACCGACTTCGCAATCGTCCCAAACAAACGCATCAACCTCTCCACTCCCCAATCCACTGGCAGAAACGCCAGTTGCTCCTGAATCCACCCAATCTGAGAGTTTCATTCCTGGGCTAACTCACTCTAGCTGGCCTTCTCCGGTGATTCATCCGTTGCGCCCCACCAAGAAGCAGCGATCGCCCGGAACGGTAGATCTCCCTTCTTTTGTTCGTCCTGATACTCATCCGGGTATGGCATAAGTATCTCGCTATCTCACCCCACGGCTACTAAGCGGGTGTTGCAAAATCTTGTGTCCAGTAGTATCGCTGGAGAACTGCGCCAGAATCGTTACTGAGAAAATAAAAGCCAACGCCAATCTCTTTGACATTAGGAAACAGAATATTTGCTCGATGTCCAGGGCTATTCATCCAGCCCTCCACAACAGCTTCAGCAGTGGCATAGCCTGCCGCAATATTTTCACCTGCATTGAGGGAGCGGTAGCCCGCCTCACGAATACGGTTGGTGACATTAGAACCATCAGACCCTGTGTGGCTAAAGAAATCTCTTAGCGCCATGTCGCGGCTGTGGACGTAGGCAGCATTTGAAAGCTTTGCATTGAGCTTCAGAGGAGCTAGCCCAGCTTGGCTTCGCTGCAAATTGGTTAGCTCTACAACTCGCTGTACAAGGGCGCTATTGTTTGCATCAGCAGACGATCGGGTTCCGTTCTGGAGTGCATCAACAGCAGCGAGCTGAAGTTTGTATGCTGTGCTGCCCTGCTGCCCAGACACCCGAATAAAGTAAGTTCCTTTGGCGAGGCGGCGATTGATCGATTCATTAGCTTGTCCACCCTTAGCAGAAGCCTTCAGCGTTTTACCCCGACTGTTTAGCAGAGTCAGATTGGCATTAGCGTTCAAATTAGTCAACGATGCCTGAAAGCTGCTACGCTGATTGATTCGCAGCCGGTAAAGCCGATCCGCGCCTGCACTACTAACCTGTCCCTGGTACGTCTGCTGCTCGCCGCTCTTTAGCTCGATAGCGTTGACAGTTCCACGAGTCTGAGCGGATTTGAAGTTGCCATTCGTTCGCATTGCTATGTCTCTAATCTATCTAGGCGGGCAATGCTAGAATCGCTTTTCTCTATTCAAGAAATTTCAGTGGTTTTGTCTAATTTTTTACATAGATTTCATGAAGTAAGTGTATTTGCGATTGCCAGTAAATCTGTAGCTGAATCTAGGTCTTGATTAACCTTCTATTGGCTTCAGTTTTGCCACTTCTTCAAATAAAAAAGCCGCCTCTTGGTTACAAAAGGCGGTAATTTAAATTACTTAGTGAGTCAATTCAGGTTGCTACAGTCGAGTACACAGGTTGGATTCGATCGAAGTTTGAATAGTGCTAAATTGACCAGAGTTCTTCTCCAGATAAACCGTCCGTCGCATTAAAAAACAAGTTACTGCCTGCAACTGTGAATTGAATTGGGCTTGAACCTTCTGCACCTTGTCCAGGAATTCTATTAATGATGATCTGCTTCAGCTGTGAGTTCGCTGGGGCAGCTGGATCATAAGTCCAAACTTGGCGACCATCGACTTCATTATCTGCTGCAAAATAGAGCGTGTTCTGGAAGAGCACCATAGAAGCATTGTCTGCAATTGACCCACGAGGGCTGCCGCCATTATTCCTGACAAGTACGGTGCCAGCGTCTGTACCATCGCTCTTCCAGAGTTCTCTACCGGCTTCACCATCATCCGCAAAGAAGTAGATTTCATTGCCAATGCTGAGCAGGTTAAACGGTTCAGACCCCACCGAAGTTCCTAACTGAACGTCCTTCAGTAGGGTTGCATCAACCGTCTTTCCAGCACCGGTGCCGGTGCCCACCACAGTTAGAGCATTGTCTAATTTAAAGATTTCCTTACCTTGGCTTGCATTGGCTGCCGTGAAGTACAGCGTACCGTTTGCCGTGAGGGTGTACTGGAGCTTGCCGTCAACGGTGAGTGTATCTGCCCCTTGTTGCACGATCGTATAGTTGGGAGAAGTGCCGAAACCATCCACTCGAATTAGACGGGGATCAAAAGAGCCACCCACAAAGGCAGTCGCAAAGAGCTTGTTGCCAATCAATGTCAGGTTTCTGAGGCTGGAGGAGTCTGAGCCTGGCTGAAAATCGGTCAGCCCAAAAACGTTGTTGTTAGTAACGCTGAGCAGTTCATTGCCACTGGATGTAGCACCGGCCCCTGCACCAATTTGCAACCTGCCCGTGAAGTACAGAGTGCCGGTAGCATTGTCTGCAATCATTTCTGTGGTGGATAAATTAGCCACTACAGGAGCAGCACTGGCTGTGCCATCTGGGTTCGTTACAATTTCGCTAGCACGGGCAACTAGTTCCACTGCGGTCCCGGCAGAATTTGCGGTGCGGTAAAGGTTGGTGATCTGATTGGCTGTTTTGGCGGTGAAGTAAAGCCGATCGCCTAACGCCATCAGCTGTTTAGGATCAGAGCTGGCAGTGCCATTCGTTTGGAAGTCGGCAACTTGGCGAGCTGTAGTGCCATCCGTTGTCCAGAGTTCGCTGCCGGTTACCCCATCATCTGCCACAAAGTAAACGTTTGCAGCCGCACCACTGCCTACTACTGCAAACTTTTCAGATGTAATCGAACTGAAGTTCCGGATTTTTTTAGTGCCGTCTAGAGTACCATCCGTGCGCCAAAGGGCACTGCCATTTTCATCGCTAGCAGAGAAGTAAGCAAAGTTGCCCACAGCAGTCACATTACCGGGGTTGGATGCTTCTGCCCCAAATTTAATATCTCTGACGATCGTTGGAATACCGGTTTTATCGGATAAGGTCAATGACAAATCATAGGTTGAACCTTCAGTGGGGCTTCCGGGCGTAATGGTGCTGCCCGGTAGAATCCGAATGTAGTAAGTGCCCTGCGTGAGTTTACCTGCATACAGCTCATTGGGATAGCTGCCGTTCGGATTTCTGACTTTGTTGAGCGTTAGACCCTGTTGAGGTGTCTCCGTTTCTTGGAAAATCTGGACACCCAGATCGCCAAGTGGCATATTTTGCAGCTCTAGCGATAGGAACGCCGTTGGAGTGGAAACTGTGAACTTAAAGAAATCCTCAGGAGAGCTAACCCCTTGCTCTACGACGTAGTTGGAGAGAACTTGAGGTGTAGCGGATAAGTTTAGCGATGTGGCTGTTGCTAGGCTAGCAGCATCGGTATATTTTCCAGCGTAGTTGTCTACTAGCGCAGTGGCACCAAGGCTGTAATTGGTTTGGTTGCCTGCTGCAGCTTGAGAAACTTTAAAGAAATAGGTTCCGGCAGCAAGAGGCTGAATGAAGCGCTCATTGGCAGTCCCTGCATTAATAGAAGTTCGAATCAGAGTGCGATTGGCATTATAGATTTCAAGATTGGCATCGGCGCTCAGCCCGCTTAGATCGAGCAGATAGTCGCTTCCGGTACTTGTAACACGGTAATAGTCTTCTTTGTCTGTGTCACTGATGGTGCCCGATATGCTGAATGGTAGGTTGGCATTAATCGGCCGGTCAAATGAGTTGCCCTCGCTACCTGGAGGGTCTGTGACAGGTGGTTTTGGGTCAGGTGGTTTTGGGTCAATGGGCAGCTCAGTAGCAGTAATTGCGAGTCTATATCTGCTGTCCCCTGCCCGCCGCAGAAGACGAACTAAATAATTGCCCTCTGCTGCCTCCGCAAGCGAAAGACTCTCGTTTCTGTTGCCGCCTGAGCGGGATGACCCTGCCAATTCAAGATAACGGCTGCGATCGGCATTCCGCAGCTTTCGGAAATCTGTATTGCGAACCCTGCTGGGAATCTGGCTGACAGGAACTTTGAACCTATAGAGTTCTACATCAAAGTTTGCTCCCCGCCTGATCCCAGAAACGCCCAGATCAAGCTTACTCCGCTTGCTAAGACTAACCTGAAATAGATCGTCTAAATCTGTGCGCCCTAGTTTGTCACTGCGATTGGCTGGCAAACTCAAGCTTGAGGCTCTACCTAAGCGGTTATCTCTATCTGCCATGATTCTCCTTACTTCTTTTGTAAGTCTCGTACCTGTAGCAGGCTTAGCTTTCCCCGATCGCTGGTTAGCCTTTCACCCACCGTCAACCCTGTTCCTAACCTCATTTAATGTACGTCGCCCTAGAGAACTTACGTATTCATAGAGGAAAAGTTGATACAACCGGAAACTGCTGCATGTTGAACGCAGAAATCGCTTGAGCGTTGTTCTCACCCAAGCGTTGATGAATAGCAGAAAAAAATAGGCAACCGATCGCCTATGCAGGCGGAACCGGAAGAGCAGGCTGAGAGGAATTGGGGTCAACCGAAGGAGTAACAGGTACTGCCGGAAGCGATTCAATTGTGGGCGATGTTGGCGCAGGCGCAACTACAGGTGAATCGATAGGCAGGCAAGCATCCGGCAGAGGCGCTTGGGTTTCCACCGTTAGCTGGCTGTAGCCAGCGGTAGACAAAAGCTGGCTGATGGCAAGCTTGGCGCGATCGTTGGCTTGCTGCAACACTCCACCCGCGCAGGCAGATTCAGTAATTTTTTCTAGGGTGGTGCGCTGGGCTAGCTCCTGCAGTTCTGGCGCAACATCCGGTCCCAAGCCCATGAAACCGCGATCGTAGTCATACACCTTGGAACGGTTCACATCAATTTTGCTATCAAGAACTTTGGGCGGCGGCAGCCGTAACGTTAGGGCATTCCCGCTAACCTGCACATCTTCAGGTCGCAACGCAGATAGATCTACGCCCGCTCTAACTTCACCATAAGCAATATAAAGAAGCGTCGTCGTGCCGATTACATAGCCGCCGACCGTTCGATCACGACTAGCAGGCACTACGGTTTCCATCACATATACTGCTGTTGTTAGCTCGCTTGCATTCCGAACCTGCTGCACCACCAGCGATCGCACATCTACTCTTGCCTCTGGCTGTGGCTTCTCAAACAGCTCTACTACTTCTGTGAAAAAACCAGTCCCCGATCGCCAGATACCTGCTAGCAAGAAAACGGCAATTAGCGCAACGCTGCCAGTCGCAATCAGGGATAAGTTCCTGACAAATCGATGGATACCCAGACTGGGTAAGCGCCGAATTGCGCCCTCATACTCACGATGCCGTTGCTGGGTAGATTTGTTCATGCGGTCGCGTCCTCTCATAGGAGTGGGGGCGGTGGGGCGCTTGAGAAGGCTACCGGCTCTAACCCCGTCCTTTATTCTAGGAGTAATTCTTTAAAGAGATGCGCGAAATATGAGAAGCATCAAGAGAAATTAATCCCCTCCCCAAAAAACACAAAACTGTTGCAATTGCCCATCGTTTAAGTTGAGCCTGTAAGATAACTTTATAGATCCGTCTAAATTTCTTGCTCCGCATCTCGGAAACTACTCGCCTATGTTGCTTAAGTCCACCACTCGCCACATTCGCATCTTCGCCGCAGAGATTGCTGACGATGCTCTAGTGCCCAGCACTGATACCCTGACACTAGACGTTGACCCAGACAACGAATTCCTCTGGAGTGACGAAGCCCTGCAGCAGGTCTATCGCAAATTTGATGAACTGGTGGCTGCCTATGAGGGAGCCGACCTGACCGATTACAATCTGCGCCGGATTGGGTCAGATTTAGAGCATTTTGTGCGAGCACTGCTTCAGAACGGTGATATTGCCTATAACCTTGAAAGCCGTGTCCGCAACTACAGCATGGGACTTCCCAGAATTTCCGATGAGCCCTCAGACAATCATCTAGTGATTAAGTAGTGCCAGCCTGCGGCTAGAGCTTTGCGTAGATAATTTTGTAGATCGGCAAAGCGTTTTGGATCAGAAGCTTTTGACCTACAGAGTTGAGGGCACAAAACTATCTTCTCTCTCCAGAGAGCTTGATCCAACCCCAAATGGCTGAGCTATCCTGGTAGGACTGCTGATTTCTGGTTTACCCCAACCGCCGCAGCAATGCTTTATTGCCCCAATCCTACCTGTCAGGCTTCTAATCCTGAAAGCAATCGGTTTTGCCACAATTGCCGCACCCCGCTGATTCGGCAATACTTGTGGTCGGCAGGCGGCTCGGTGTCCTGTCAGGTAGGCGAGGTGCTGGGCGATCGGTTCCTCTACAAAGGCTCACGTATTTTTCTAGATACTCAGCCTGGGTTGCTGTCTGCCAACTCTGCTGAAGTTCCTACTGCATTTGTCCCCTACCTACGGCTCTCCCCGCTGCGGCTGCATGTTCCACAGGTGTACGACTGGTTGTCAGTTGTTGACTCTGAAGGAAATCGCACGCTGCTGTTGCTCGATCATGCACCCCTCTGGGTTACGCCTGATCCAGCAGATGAAACGGAAATTCGGATTCAACTCTTTCCTGCGTTGCTGCAAGAGTGGCAGCAGGCAACCCCGCTGCGACAGCTCAACTGGCTCTGGCAGATGGCAAATCTATGGCAGCCTCTCAGCAGCGAACAGGTAGTTTCCAGCCTGTTGGATCCAGACTTACTGCGGGTCGAAGGCTCGATTTTACACCTGTTAGAACTGCGATCGGATGAGCGAGCTTCTGCATTAGCGCTGGGGAATTTAGGTGAGTTTTGGCTGCAGTGGACTGAGACTGCCCGACCAGAAATTGCCGATCGCCTCCGGCAGCTTTGCCATCAGTTGATTGATGGGCAAATTCATAATGCTGAAATTTTGGTAGAGCAGCTAGACGAGGCGATTGCCGAAGTAGCTCAAGCCCAAACATCCCAAATTCAGCTTGCTACGCTTACCGATCAAGGACCTAGCCGCTCTCGCAATGAAGACGCTTGTTATCCTGCTAGCGGCACCGTTGAGAAGGACAGCCAGTTCCCGTTAGTTATTGTTTGCGACGGGATTGGTGGGCATCAAGGGGGAGATGTGGCATCGCATCTAGCGATCGAAACTGTGGAGCAGCGAGTCAAAGCGCTCCAGCCAAAAATGCTGGATTCGATCACGCTTACAGTGGAGCTGGAGAAAGCAGTCTGTGCAGCGAATGACCAAATTAGCCAACGCAACGATAGCGAACAGCGCTATGAACGGCAGCGGATGGGTACAACGATCGTTATGGGACTGCTGCGCGATCACGAGCTTTATGTCACGCATGTCGGCGATAGCCGTGCCTACTGGGTGACTCGCTATGGCTGTCGGCAGATAACGTTGGATGATGATGTCGCCTCACGTGAGGTTCGCTTAGGCTACAGTGCTTACCGCCAAGCCCTGCAGCAGCCCAGCGCTGGATCGTTGGTGCAGGCGCTAGGAATGGGCGCGTCTAATTTGCTTTATCCAACTGTGCAGCGGTTCATTCTAGATGAAGACAGCGTATTCATCTTCTGTTCTGATGGCTTGAGCGACAACGATCGTATTGAAACCGCCTGGGACTCTGAAATTTTGCCGCTGCTAGAAAGTAAAACTGACTTGGCAAGCGTGGCGGCGCGGTTGATTGAAATTGCTAATACGCTAAACGGCTATGACAATGCCACGGTTGGCTTGCTGCACTATCGGGTCAAAGCAGCCCGACCAGCCCCGACCCTGCCGCTAGCTGAAGCTGTGCCCCAGACCTCTGTATCTGAAACCCAAAGGACGATTCTGGCGGCTGCAGTATCCCCGCAATCGCCAGCAGTTCTGCCAGATCCAACTACTTCCTCTACTCTGAGAACAAAACTGGTGCAGAGTGAGAAACTGTCCCCTGCACGATCTCAGTCCCTTCCTCCCCTCTCCTTGTTGTTGGGAATTGTGGCGCTCTTAGGGTTAGGGGGTGGTCTGCTAGCTTATTGGCTGCTGCCGTTTGGGAAACCTGCTTCCATCACGGCTACCTCTCCGTCTCCTAGCGTTGCATTACAGCCTACGCCGTCAAGCAGTGCTTCTCCGCTTTTGCTGCAAGCTTCAAGTCAGGTTGTTGTGCGATCGCCCCTGCCCGAACCTGCATCTCCTCTCATCTTGTTCTCCAACACAGAACCTCCTGAGCCGCTTGCAGTTCTGCCTAGCGGCAGTGTGTTAAGAGTATTGAGTACAAGTGGTGCAAACGACCAAAAACGTTGGTTGCAGGTGCAAGTTTGCTTAGCACCAGAGGCAGCAGAAGTAGGGTCAGAAGCGCCTCCCAAAACGATCGTCCCCCCCAGCCCCCAACCTGCTCAGCCCACTGAACCTGTTGATAGCCCTGCTCCTGCTGCGCCTGACCTAGCCGAGAGCCCCTCGCCGGTTGAGGAGGTGCAGCCTATTGCTGTTCCTCCTCCAGCTCAGCTTGGACAAACTGGGCGGATTGAAGAAGCCAACCTTCTTCCTTGGGTGTCCCCCACTTCAGCGTCCCCGACTGCTCCCTGTTCAGCGCCTCCAGGTGCAACATCCTCACCAAATTAAAGCGATCACTGTCAAACTAAAGCGATCACTCTGTCTTTCGACCTGACCCGATGAATCTGCTGGCAGCTGTTGTACAAATGTTTTTGCTGATTTGCGATCGCTACGCCTATTGCTCTATCTGTGATCCCCGCGATCTTTGATGCTCTTCTCTTAAAGAGACCCTAAAAAAACGACATGAAAGCGTTTATCTGCCTGTCTAGAACAGATAGACTTGTAGAGATAGATTGCAGCTACCGATTGAATCTCCCTCCTGATGCATTTAGGTCTTGAAGTTCACTGTATTACATGCCGCCGTCTGAAAATCCTTGCCTAAGTCTAGCGATCGCCCGTCTCACTGCTGCTGAGCCGCAACATTACGCAATCTGGGTGTTTCAGGCTCCCTATCCTGGAGGATATGTCCACCATGACCGGATGTGGACTCAGACGTTAAACGATCTATGGCAGCACTGGCAGACCGTCTTCTCTCTACGCGGATTGCCAACAGTTCCCCATGTAGGGGCAGCCGACCCGCCCGCTCCGCTACCCGACCTCAGCCCGCTAGATATTACTTCACCCAACTCAAACCAGCCCACTAGCTACACCGGACGGTTGATGCAAAATTTAGGTATCAGCCTGTGGCAATGGCTCTTTGATGGCTCCATCCAGACTAGCTTCAATCAAAGCCAAGGGATCTCTATGGGGCAAAGCCGTCCGCTGCGGCTGCGGCTAGAGATTCGTGATCCAGACTTGATCGCCTTGCCTTGGGAAATTATGCAGCCTCAACCGGGTAAACAGGCAGCCTCGCTGAGTCAGCAGCTGCTGTTTAGCCGCACTACTAGCGATGTTGATCCATTGCCACTGCTGCGATCGGAACAATTTCTCAAAATTCTGCTGGTTTTGGGGCACGATGCCGATGAAAATGCTAGTCCCGCCCGCCTTGACTTAGAGCAAGAAGCTGCTTCTCTTTCCAGGGTCTTAGAAACAGCTGCAACTACGGATCTGCGAAGCCGCATGACCACTCCAGCTGCCTGCCAGGTGAAAACGCTAGTGCAGCCCACACCAGCTGAGCTGATTAAGAATTTAGAGACAGGAAACTATAACGTCTTATTCTATGCAGGTCATGGCATTCCGGCTCCAGATGGCGGCTTGCTGAAGGTGCAGCCAGATGCTTCCATAAATGGCACAGAACTAGCCCAGGTGTTGGTTCGTTGCCAAGTGAAGCTGGCTGTGTTCAATGCTTGCTGGGGAGCGCAGCCCGATCAGCAAGGGCAGCAGGCAATTCCCCGCAGCAGCCTAGCCGAAGTGCTAATCCATCACGGTGTTCCGGCGGTTTTAGGAATGCGCGACTCGATTTCTGATCAAGAAGCGCTGACTTTTATTCAGGTTTTTGCCAGAGCTTTATCCGAGCGATCACCCATTGACGAAGCAGTGGCGATCGCTCGTCAGCAGTTATTGACGCTTTACAAGTTTAATCAACCCGCTTGGACGCTCCCTGTGCTTTACATGCATCCCGAGTTCAACGGCGAATTGATTCAACCGTTTACCGAGGGTGTGACCGAGATCCCAGACGCCTCGCCTAGCTGGTTAGGGCGGCAGACTCCCACTGCTTACTTGCGATCGCTTGCCTCTCCTAACCAGGTCTGGTCAGTGCGGGGTGGGATGATGCGCGTGGGGCGGGGTGAAGGCAATGATGTCGTTCTGCAACAGCCCGAAGTGTCGCGGGAACATGCAGAAATTTTCTACCGCGATTCATCTTGGAAGGAAGACATAGAGCCAACCTATCTGCTGCGCGACCGATCGCGCTGGGGAACTTGGGTTCTAGGGGCAGAAGGCTGGCACAAAGTGCATCATCAGGAAGTTCCCCTGCGTTCACGTACTCAGCTTAAGTTTGGCAATCCGCGCAGTCAGGCATTGGAATTCATTGTTGAAGGGGCAGTATAGTAATTTTATGTACTAGCTCCGATCGGGAGAGCGCTAAATTTTCTCAAGGGTTTTCGATCGCTCAAGGTAAGATCTTTCAAGCTGTTCAATCTCTTCTATTACCTGAGCAATAAAAAACTGCAATAAAATTTCTGACAGTTACGGAACTGGCTTTGAGATAGGTGTAGTAACCGGAGTAAGCGATCCATTGAACGGCGCATGCCGCACTGCGTAGGAGTAGACTATGACCCATGAACCCATCCGTCCTTTGATTGCTCCCTTTCAAGCACAAGCTGAACTGGAGCTTCTGCAACTCATCCTGCAGGATTCTGCCTCGTGCTACCCTTGCAACCCAGCTGAACCCGAAGCAGAAGCCTACTTTGCAGCATTGGAGCAAGAGGTTGTAAAGGCGGGCTGGTCTGAAGAGGATTTTGCGGCTCCTGTGCAGGTGCTAGCAACGCAGCTCAGCCAACTTTGGGCAGCAGCGGATGCCAGAGAAACAGTGGCTCAGCGGCTGTTTAAAACTGAATTCTTCCAGCGGTTTGCGGCTCAAGTGCCCCAGCAAATGCTCAATACGATCGTTCAGCGTGCTCAGCAGATGCTCTCGAGCAACCTCACCCTTGCCGATCAGCTGGTTCACGCCGTTCAGGAGTGTTTGCCTAGCTGGGAAGAAGAAGACCTACAGGTGTTGGCACGTCCATTTGCTTATGCGATGCGTGGCTCTGAAACAGAGATGTTAGAAGTGGCGCTGCGATCGGTACGATGCGCTGAGTGGGCAGAGCTGTCTGGAGTTGAGCAAGCTCGACTCAGCTTGGCAATCGCTCGCTATACCATCGATCAATTGCCGCAGCAGGAAGGATAAGATTGGGATGACAGAATCGAACTGTTTGTGCCGATCCTAATTTGAACAGAACTTATGTCTATTCAGCCATCTGTCAGCCCAAGTCTAGGTTCTTAAAGCCCAGCTGATTTGCCTGCCATTGGCTATGCCACTTCAAGCTTTACTTGAACCCTGAAAAACGGGTTGCAAAGTTCTGGTCCCGATTCGGTGAAAGCGCTCTTGCCTTGAGAATGGCAGCCGCCAAGAAGGCATAGGACACAATGCCGATTACAGCCAGGATGAGGAAGTTGATCGAACCAGTGGCATTCCAAAGCGCATGTAGAGAAGCTGATGTCAAATAGCCGATCAAGAGAATTTTCCAGCGTTTGCTTGGTTTGAGAATACTTAAGCCAATGAAGTAGCCGAAGTAGCCGCTGTATGCCATATGTCCTGAAATGGACCCCAAGATGCGTGGCACAAGCAGCTGAATTCCTACCACCTGAGCAATTCCTTCTCCGGCTTGCAGCGATACAGAATTGATAATCTCCGGCACATACTGCACCAAAGTTTCTAGCAGCGTGAAGCCAACCGCGGATGCTGTACCTAGCAAAATGCCATCTAGGGGTTCCCAAACGCCGATCAGTTCACGCTTAGGTGAGCGCAGCTTGCTTCCCAAAAAATACACGATAAAGATGGGTATTGCTTTTAGCAATTCCTCCATCAAGCCAGCACCAAAAAACATCCGCACCAGCAGCACAAAAAAGTTGACCTCGCTGGTATTATCTGGGATGCCCCCTGGCAGAATAACGCGGAAGACCAAAATAAATAAATCTAAAACAGGACTGACCAGCAAAAGAACGGTCATAATTGCCGTTCCTACCAGCAGCCACCATGGCTTGAGCTTGCCGCAAAGCTGATACACAAAGTAATAGGCAGCACCTGCAATGTAAGTCGCCAGCAGCAGATTGAAATAAAGTGGATCGCTGCCCACCGAAATAAACATCAGCACGACGAAGGTGACCGTGAGAATACCCGGAATGAGATACGCCTTTCGGGTTAGGTCTCGACCAGTGGAAACGATCGGAAACAGTTGGCTGAAAGTGACAGAGTCAGGAGCAGTATAGGACTGCGGCTTTGGTTGCGTTGTGGAAACAGACCCTGCCAGCGGTGGGTTGGGCGAATTAACAGGGGGTGGCACAGGCTGAGGCAGCACCAGAATTTCAAAGATGAACTGAGGTCCATCTTGGGCGAGCCTGATCCGATCGCCAGCCTGCAGATGATGACAACCCTGTAGCCGCTGCCCGTTTACAAAAGTGCCATTCGCACTTTTGAGGTCACAAATTTGCCAGCCTGACGGCGAGTGAGATGCAACAGAAAGCTCAGCGTGCTGACGAGAAACACCGCCATAAGCTTGAGAATCTAAAATGATTTGGCAGCGTGGATCGCGCCCAATTACTATTATTGTGTTTGCGGGCAGGGGATAAGGCGGTGAAGACACCGGACTGCCTTGAGCCGAAACTTGTCGAAGAAATGCCGCTTGCGGGGGTGATCCGGTCATCAGTTAGGGATGCCGTATAGAGTAGGGCGCAGGTCTATCGCTGATTTGCTCTTGCATCCTGCACTGCCGCATAAAAGCAAATGCCCGTCAGCGGAATCGATAGAGTCAGAATTATGCTCGTCACTAAACCACCTAGCTGTGGATTGCCCGACGACAGTTCAAAAATGCTACCCACCGCTGCGATCGCCGTCACACAAGAGCCAGCCAACAATACACCACTTTTAGGAGTCACTAGTAATCCTACCTTTTACAGAATAGATTAACTGCAAGTTTTGCAGAAAATACAACATTTAAAGAGATTAATCAACAGCAAAGAGCTTGTCATGAGGGTCTCCTCATCTTGGCAAGCTCTTGTAAACAGGTTATGTAGGTGAGCTAGAATCGCCTTTGCTTCTCTCTAGCCTTTAACAGGCTTCACAGCATTGGGCGCAAAGCCATGCTTTGTTAGCTCCTGATTCATGGCAAGCGTATTGTCTACTCGATCGACAAACATAACGCCATTAAGGTGATCCATTTCATGCTGAATCACACGAGCCAGCAGCCCAGCCGCTTTGATTCTGTGTGGGCGACCGTTCTCATCTTTGAAGGACACTTCAATTTCTTCAGGACGGATTACATCCAGAAATACATTGGGGATGCTGAGACAGCCTTCCTGAACCGCACAAGTTTTGGGGCTGAAGCGATTGATTGTGGGGTTGATCAACACCATCGGCGGATTGGTAGGGTCTTCTGGCTTGCAGTCGATCACAATAAGCTGCTTGTTGATTCCCACCTGGGGCGCAGCTAACCCAATACCATCTTCGCTGTACATGGTTTGCAGCATTTGCTTCGCCAAGAGACGGATCTCATCGTCTACTTTAGTAATCCGCTTGGCAGGCTGACGCAGGGCGCGATCGCCCAAGTAGTGCATTTCTAAGGGCGGCTTATCTAACTTCTTCTTCTCAACTAAGATTTGGGCAGTCATGGCTCCATGGCTCGATCGATGGGATGTGGATGTGATACCTTCTGATTCCATCATAATGAATCCTGTCCGCTTCCGTAATTGGAGAATTTGTACCATAAGCCGAACCTCGCCCAAATGCCTTGTGAAAATCAGCGTCAGCGCCATCCTCCATCCAACTGCTTAATTTCGCAGGTGCATGATTCTCATTAAATTGAGTTTTTTGGGTAGTGTGAGCGCACATCTCCAAAAGCCCGTTCATCAAATTCGCGTCAGCGCTAAAATAGTCTGTACCCTTGGCGTTCCGGTCTCACCCCTTCACACGCCGCTTCTAGAGTCATGTCGTTTCCCAAAACCGTTCTGATGGGTCTGAAGTCAGACCAGTTCCGTCATCCGCTGGACCTACAGGCAACCCAGAGCCTGAAGCAGCTTCCAGGATTAGATTTGCTGGTGCGATCGCTGCTAGGTCCTTTGGCAGAACAAGTATTTTATGTCGAAAATATTGCTTCTAGCGTATTGGTGAGCGATCGACAGTTGCCTCATCTGCATAAGCTGCTGCTAGAAGCTTGCGAGATTTTAGATCTGGAGCCTCCGCAGCTTTACGTGCGGCAAAATCCCGCCCCTAATGCTTACACCTTCGCCATGCGGGGAAAACAGCCCTTCATTGTGGTGCATACCTCGTTGATTGAGCTGCTTACACCCGAAGAAACCCAAGCTGTGATCGCCCACGAACTAGGACACCTGAAGTGCGAACACAGCGTCTATTTGACGCTGGCAAATTTGATCGTGCTAGCAGGACAGCTCCTGCCGCTGGGTAGCTTGATTACTCAAACCCTGCAGAGTCAAATTTTGCAGTGGGTGCGCTGTGCTGAATTTACCTGCGATCGGGCTGCTCTTTTGGTTGCTCAAGATCCACGTATAGTCGCATCGGTGCTGATGAAGCTAACAGGGGGATCGCCCTCGCTCGCGCCTCAGCTCAATCTGGATGCTTTTCTAGAGCAAGCTCGCTCGTATGAAAACATTGGAACAGACGAGCTGGGTAACTTGCTGAAGCAAGCGCAGACCGCGCAGCTTACCCATCCGGTTCCGGTTTTACGGGCATTGGAGATTGATCGCTGGGCAAGCAGCCAAGACTATCAAATGCTACTGCAAACGCGAAAAATGCAGTATAATGATGAAGCCAAACGAACGGGCGGATGGCGGAATTGGTAGACGCACCACACTCAAAATGTGGCGACTTCGGTCGTGGGAGTTCGACCCTCCCTCTGCCCATTGAGTTGATAGGAGTGGAAGATTGTATCTTATGCAATTTTCCACTTTACCTTTTATAGCCTTGTACAACGTAGCTTTGCGCAGTCTTTTTACAATCGCTTCCGGGTCAACGTTTTACAGCGGTAGAGCCGGAAGCGATAGCCATCAGTGTACAAATTTTTAGTTTCAGCATCGCAGTTTTGCTGCTCTAGGAAGCGGTTGAGGGGGGGTTCTGGCACTGTCTGAAAGTTGATTACCCAAAGGTCGAGAGGTCTGGGTAACTCTGTCATCGCCTTTCGCAATGTCATAATGACCGATCGCTGATTCTGGGTTTGATGAGCCAACAAAAAATGAGGTATCAGGGGAGCGCTGCTATTTTCAGCAGGAGTAGACTGCAGTAGCTCCCAAGCCACGCCCATTAGCCTGCCAGTTTGCCCATGCGTTTGGTGCACGATCGTCACTAGCGTATCGCCTTGCGATCGCTCTTGAATTTCTTGTGCCACCACATCTGGACGATGCGTTTTTTGATAGCCCAAATTTGCCAAAACCGTCAGCCCTCCCAGAAAGCTGAGCAGCGCCACCAGGACCACGACCTGTCTGCCGCTTGTGCGAATTAAGCTTAGCAGCACTGGGGAAACCCGATGCGCTGCTGTTTTGGCAATCCGGGCTGCAATATCCCAACTGCTGGCAAGTCCGGCTCCTGCTAGCACAATTACTGCAGGGTAGTAGACGAAGTTATAGCGAAAGGCGCTCGTCAGATTAGTGCTAAACAGGTAAGTGATCGCGAAAAACAGCCCCACTGCGCCAATCACAAAGCCACTCAAGCTCCAGACTGCCAAACGTCGATTGCGATCGAGGCTCTGCACCGCCAGTCCGCGATACAGTTTGGGTAGCGTCCACAGCGTTAGCAGAATCAAACTTGCGCCACAGACAATCATGATCAACTCTGTTGTGCCTTGCACAGGCAAGAGATACAGCATGGTGATCCATCCTGCTGCTGCCTGAGCGATCGGTTCCAGCCACACTAGCCCAGAACGGTTGCCTTGCTGAATCCATCGCGTTAGATCGCTATCTTGGATTTCTTGCAGCATGGGTAACCAAATCAAGCCTGCTGCCATAGTACCTGCTACAACTACCCAAATTTGGTTCCAGTGCGCCGCTGAATGCCAAATTCCTCGTTCGCGCCAGCTTTGCACTAGTCCCATAGTTGAGATGACCAGCGCCTCAGCTCCCAGCGTTAAGCTAAAGAAATAATGAGTGGCAATTCCCAAGCCGTTCACTGCAATCCAGGTGAAGCAAAGCGACCAGGGCAGTGAAGTACGATCGCGGATGGTGCGCGTTGCAATCACTAAACACCCCAAGGATGCAGTGACCCATAGCACTGACAGGGCATAGTGCCGCGCCTCTTGCGCTAGATAAATACCAAACGGAGACACCGCCATTAGCAGTGCAGAGATCTGACCAACGAGGCTCGATCGAAATGCCATTCGGCTCAGCAGAAACACTGCTGGAATTGAGAGGGCTCCTAGCAGGGCAGGTAACGATCGTGCTGCCATCGTAGAGACTAGCCCTTCTGAGGTAGTTGGAAACAACCTCATCCATAGGTGCGCCAGCACGAAGTACAAAGGCGGATGATTGCTTTCACCAAACAAATTCTCCAGCACAGAGCCAACGCCTGCTTGTGGAACAGGCTGAAGTGGCTGCAACAGTTGTGCCGAGCTCAGCACTTGGTCGAGTGGAATCGGTAGAAAGCTGTTGCCTAAGCTAAAAACAATTGTTGAAAACTCGTCTGTCCAGAGAGGCTTTGCCGTCAGGTTAGTAAAGCGCAGCACCAAGCCGATTGCTGTCCATAGCAACAGCAAGACTCCATCCGAACGTAGAGAAGAGGCTAATTTCATGTAATCGCCCCTCGCTGATGTGCTACCCAATGGTGTAAAGCTAGAGGATGCGATCGGTTCTTCATGCTTTCGCTCCAACGCTATGCTGCCATCGCTGAGTTGTTTCTGCTTGTTTCCACAAAACTCTATCCTGGAGCAAAGATAGACGATTTAATGCAGCTTTGTAGGAAATCCATTCGTCATGTCGACCCTCTAGCAGCGAAACAGCCCGCTTCATTCCTAGTTCCCGTCAAGTGGTTTTGATTTCTTCAGCCAGCAGGAGCGACAGCGCCCTAGCCAACACATCATAATCTGCCTGCGTATTATAAATCTGAGCTGAAACACGAATTAATCGATTTAACCTACCAAACCAGGGAACCACCGGAACCTCAATCTGAAAATCCTGGAACAGTCTAGCCTGAAGTGCTTCTGCGGAGCCATTTGGCAGCGGAACGACTGCCATTGCACCGACCATTGCCGCTGGAGAAGGTGACGCAACCTGTAGCATTTGACACAAGCTTTCTCTTGTGGCTAAAGCTTTAGCGCGGTTCTGCTGCATCATATTCGCCCATCCTCCTGGCAGCAATGACCCCATAAATTGAATAGCTTCTGGTACACAAAGATAAGGCGTTGGGTCAGCTGTGCCTGTCCAATCAAACTCCAGCCGGAACCGAGACCGATCACCACGAGTAGAGTTAGCTCCATGGCTGATAACCAGCGGGCGTAGGCGATCGCGGTGCTCAGGTTGGACATAGAGAAAAGCTGCACCTTTAGGCGCACATAGCCATTTGTGACAGTTGCCGGTGTAGTAAGTAGCTCCCAATTTTTTCAGGTTCAATGGAATCATGCCCGGTGCATGAGCGCCATCAATGAGAACTTCGACTCCAGCGGCGGTGAGTTGTTCAATCAGGGGCTTCAGCGGAAAGACCAAACCAGTCTGGCTCGTAACGTGATCTAGCAGTACAAGCCGAGTCCGGTCAGAAACTTTAGCTAAGACAGCCGCGATCGCCTGCTCTGGGGCGGCAATTGGGAACGGTACTTCTGCCACAACGACCGTTGCCCCACTCGTTTGAGCTGCAAAATTTAAGGCGTTCCGCGAAGCGTTATATTCATGTGTTGTGGTTAGCAGTTCATCGCCCTTTTGCAAGGCAGGAAAGTCAGCGCTGGGCAAACAGAGCGATCGCAATACTGTATTTACGCCAGTTGTCGCATTTGGCACAAACGCAAGATTATCTGCTTCTGCTCCAACAAAATCTGCCAGCACCTGACGCGCTCCATCCAGCAGAGCCTCTAGCTCTAGCGCAAAAAAACGAACGGGTTCTTGCTCTAGGCGCTCGCGTAGCTGACGTTGCTTCTCCAGCACAGCTACTGGACAAGCTCCGTATGAGCCATGATTCAGAAACGTAATTGTTGAATCTAGCTGCCAATATTTACGGTAATCGGGATTCATCGGAGCTGGAGCATTGCATCCATCCTTCATCCTTCACCTCTCTTATCAACTCCCCAGGCTGGATTCGAACCAGCGACCAATCGGTTAACAGCCGACCGCTCTACCACTGAGCTACTGAGGAACGCGAATCTCATATTAACGATAAACGAATAGATTTGGCAAGGGCTTAACTCGGTTTGATAATTATTTTTGATAGAGTTAGCGACAACTTATTCGAATAAAAATGGTTAATCTTCTTTGCTAATTTGCCCTAATCGCATTTGTGCTAGCCGCTGCCGAGCAGCCGGATCGATCGTGTTAGACAAAAATCGCTTGGGCGATCGCCCCTTCTGGGCTTTCTGCTGTCTCCGCTGTACTCGAAGCGCAGTAAACTCCACCTCAGCCTGCAGCTTTTCAGCCGACATACACTCCGCACCATACCCTACAACCGTTAACTGCTGGGCACGATCAGAGGTCGCCACAATTAGCCGTTGATCAAATTTGCGAATATCTTTACGAAATAGCGCACAGGCTCTCTCGATATAGGTATCTGCTGTCTGCCGATAATCTGTATAACAAATGCAGATGTTGCCGGTCAAAACTTCCCGTCTGCCTGGAGTTTCCTGATATTGGGAGTCAAACACAACATGGGTATCAAAATTTTGGTAGGCGCTATAACCTGCTAGCGCATCTACCAGTTCGCGTCTCGCCTCCTCCAGCCCATAGCGATCGCGCGTTTCCTTCAAGCCATGCCAAGCTCCTATAATATTGTAGCCGTCAACGAGTAGAAGTGCTTGAGGAGTTGAGGCAGGCATGAGAGGTCAACGACTAATATTTAATATCTTTTCACATTTCTTTTATAATGCCTCACCTTGCTGTAAAGGTGTAAGAATTCCACCAGCAATTTTTCATCGTTGACCAAATTCCTGCTCAAGACCTAATCAAGATTTTGGTTAAGCTTCACAGTTTAAGCAGCTTCATGGCTCTGCATTAAACGCAGCTTCAAACGAGCCGGATCACCTTGCTCAACCACTCGCCCTGCCTCTAGTAGAAATGCCCCATCGCAGTAATCCAGCTCATCCAAACGATGTGTTACCCAGAGTGCGGTCATACCTCGGTCTTTCACCAAACGCTGTACTTGGGCAACTAAGTCAAGCTGGCTATCTGGATCAAGCAAAGCTGTAGGTTCATCTAACAACAGCACCTCGCAATGCCGGGCGATCGCTCCAGCAATTGCAATCCGCTGCTTTTGTCCGCCGCTCAAAGCGTAGATTGGACGGCGCTGCAAATGCCAAAGATTCACAACGGCCAGAGCTTCCTCCACTCGCTGTCGCACTTCTGCAATCGGCAGCTTTTCTTCTACCAATCCAAAAGCCACATCTGCTCCTACAGTTGGCATCACAAGCTGGTGGTCGGGGTTTTGGAAGACAAACCCCAACGGTGGCTGCATTTCAATCTTGCCGGATTGTGGCTCTAGCAGCCCGCTCAGCAGCTGGAGCAGCGTTGATTTACCGCTGCCATTAGTTCCTAATAGCATCCAAAACTCACCTTTCGGAACCTGTAAAGAACAGGATTGTAATACTGGGGCATTTTTTGACCAGGAGAAGCTCACATCTTCAACAACGATCGCGGGATGATTTAGCTTATCCATGTTCCCCACACAGCGATTCCTTAGAGTTCATGTTGAGAGCGATTAAATTACCTGTAGGTCCTGGTTTGGAAGGGCAATTGCCTTTCCAAACCAAGATTAGGGGGATGAGGTTTTAAGAATCACTAGCCGTGAGTGAGAAAAATCCGGGCGGTCTGCCTGAAGCCGTCGCAGAGCTTGTCTTTTCTGCCATTTGCACCGCCGAAATTTCGTTGACCAAAACGGCAATCGTTTTGCCAACCTGTTGCTCACAGGTTAACTCCAGCGTAATCGGGTTACCCGACCGCATTGCCTCTAGCACTTGCTCATAGACGGCTTTAGCGTCTTCAGCAGATTTGCGCTGCACCGATAGCGCCATTGGCGTGTTTTTCAGCGTGATATCAATAATGAACATGAAATTCGTGCCGCTCAAAATTAAATAGTATTCAATTTCTAGTATCCCAAATCCCCGAGTGATCGGTTTCATAGCACTAAGATCTGCTGCCTCTGCCATTTACAGTGATTTAGCCGTCGATCACCACGCCCTTAAAGCACCATGTTCCGGCAAGATTTTAAGAAAAGCTACATATTTCTCAGGCTTTCAAGATGAAAAATCCCTAATCATCCCTCTATAATGAGTGATAAGTAAAGAAACGTTAACTCAATTCACATTCTGTTGCGCCTTTGCAGTAGATCTGCCAAAACATACATCAGAGTTGAGTTACGTTCACTCCTGTCTTTATCAAGCATTTTGGAGATTTAAGCGTTATGACCATAGCAATGGGACGAGCGCAAGCAGAGCGAGGGTGGTTCGATGCCCTCGACGACTGGCTCAAGCGCGACCGATTCGTCTTCGTCGGCTGGTCAGGCATCCTGCTGTTCCCCTGTGCCTACCTGGCACTCGGCGGCTGGCTGACCGGTACCACCTTCGTCACCTCCTGGTACACCCACGGCATCGCCTCAAGCTACCTGGAGGGATGCAACTTCTTGACCGCTGCAGTCTCGACGCCTGCTAACTCCTTGGGGCACTCGTTGCTGTTCTTGTGGGGACCCGAAGCCCAGTGGGACTTCACTCGCTGGTGCCAGTTGGGTGGACTGTGGGCATTCATCGCGCTGCACGGCGCCTTTGCCCTGATCGGCTTCATGCTGCGGCAGTTCGAGATCGCCCGCTTGGTGGGCATCCGCCCCTACAACGCCTTGGCGTTTTCTGGACCAATTGCGGTATTCACCAGCGTGTTCTTGCTTTACCCGTTGGGTCAGTCGGGCTGGTTCTTTGCGCCCAGCTTTGGGGTAGCGGCTATTTTCCGCTTCATCTTGTTCATCCAAGGGTTCCACAACTTCACGCTCAACCCGTTCCACATGATGGGAGTTGCGGGTATTCTGGGCGGTGCGCTGTTGTGTGCGATTCACGGTGCCACCGTGGAGAACACGCTCTATGAGGACGGCGACAAAGCCAACACTTTCCGAGCGTTCAACCCGACGCAGGCAGAAGAAACCTACTCGATGGTGACGGCAAACCGATTCTGGTCGCAGATCTTCGGCATTGCCTTCTCCAACAAGCGGTGGTTGCACTTCTTCATGCTGTTTGTGCCGGTGACGGGCTTGTGGATGGCGAGCATCGGCATTGTTGGCTTAGCCCTGAACCTGCGGGCGTATGATTTTGTGTCGCAGGAGTTGCGCGCAGCGGAAGACCCGGAGTTTGAGACGTTCTACACCAAGAACATCCTGCTCAACGAGGGCATCCGGGCGTGGATGGCACCTGCAGACCAGCCGCACGAACACTTTACTTTCCCTGAAGAGGTACTCCCACGTGGTAACGCTCTCTAAGGCAGTTCTTGCTTAGCAAGGTTGTTCTTCCTTAAATTTTAATTAATGAGGCTCCTGGTTTAACCCAGGAGCCTCTTTGTATTTGAGGAGGCGCTTACTCCCTCAAAAATGTCCCTGTTTTATCCGCTATATAGCGTATACGTGGTGCTACGCATATCTGTAGAACAACCTTTTACACAAAAAGAATTTTAATTTAGGCGCGTAGCGCCACAACGGTTGCTCTGTATTAAGGATTCAACAGAGTCAGACCAGATTCCAAGTGGTATTTGGGCAGGTACAGATGAACAAGTCGAGAGAAATATAGGATTGAGTTGCCTATTTCACTCATTCGTATGTTATGCTGCAAGCAGGTGGAAACACCTAGAGCTTGCCGCTCTGTCGTTCCAAACCAATACCGTTTAGGGAACCAAGGAGGTGATGCCCATGCAAGATAGTAGTAGTCGTATGGGTCATCAGGTTGAGGTAAGCTGGCTGCGTGCCAGGGCTGCTCTCTAGAAACTAGATAGTTCTCTCAGGTCTTGTACCCGAAAGAATTACTAAGCTAGGGTTCCTCCTGGCAGTCTAGTTTCAACCTGAAGACCCGCTACACCGCTCTCACACTTTAGCTGATGGAATTTTCCGGATTGCTGCCCTGTGAGAGCGGATAGTTTTTTAAATGCCATGAAGTTTTTGTTTTTGACGTTCCTAAAATTTGAGGCATTATTTGGGAACAATAGTGTTTAGGCGGCGTCAAGCGTTTGCAAGACCCCGTTAGTTCGCTCTCAAAAATTTCTAACTTCCCAAGTCTTGATGCATGAAAACTCTAAGGTTTATAATGCATGAACCGGGTTTTGAAAAGATAAACCACTAGGTTAAGGTGTGAGGACTCAAAACATGCAATCCAAAGTTTTTTGGAAATCCCTGCTGGCTACGCCCGCTCTATTAGGCGCAGCTATGATCGTTTCATCTTCTGCAGTTGCTGCAGAAGCTCAGCCCAGCACAGACGTAGATGCACTGCTTAATGAAATTGCAGCTGTTCCTAGTCTAGAAGCAACAGGTTCGAGCGCCCTATCAGCTACGTCGCTCTCTACTGAGATTGCACCCGTTCAAATCAGCGTTGCTCCTGCTCAGGCAGTTGCTCCTGCTTCTGAAGCAACCATTCCTGTTGTGGAGATGGCTCCTCAAGCGGTTGCCCCTGTTGCAGCTCCAGCTCAGGTTGCACAAGCTGCACCTACGCAGGCAGCTCCTAGCGCAACGTCTAATGTTTCTTCCCTCGATGAAATCTCTCAGTACAGTAACGACACTGCTTCGATGTCCCAGGTGACCTCGATTTCGCAGTTGACCGATGTGCAGCCAACTGACTGGGCATTCCAAGCCCTCCAGTCGCTCGTTGAACGCTACGGCTGTATCGTTGGCTATCCCGACAGCACCTACAGAGGCAACCAAGCACTAACTCGCTACGAGTTCGCCGCTGGTCTCAATGCTTGCTTGGACCGCATCAGTGAACTGATTGCTTCGAGCACAGCTGACCTGGCAACCAAGGAAGACCTGGCAACCCTGCAGCGCTTGCAAGAAGAGTTCGCTGCTGAGCTAGCCACGCTGCGAGGACGAGTAGACTCGTTGGAAGCGCGTACTGCTGAGTTGGAAGCTAATCAGTTCTCCACCACCACAAAACTGCGGGGTGAAACGATCTTCGCAGTTGGCATTCCCATCGATGGCGACGAAGATGCCTTCGGGGATGAGCAGGTGATCGCAGGGTACCGAGTGCGCCTGAACTTTGACACCAGCTTCACCGGCGATGATTTGCTGCGTGCTCGTCTTCAGGCTAGAGATTTCAACACACTCAACAGCTTTGGTGGTGGTACTTCTAACTTGGCTTGGAAGTTTAGCTCCGATGCGCCTGACAGCGGTGCTACCAATGATGTAATTCTTCAAAAGTTGTTCTACACCTTCCCGGTTGGCGATCGCATCCAGATCACGCTGGGCGCTCAAGGTATGTCGGACTCCGACTGGGTTACCAGCACGGTTAGCCCGTTTGACGATGACGGTGGTGGTTCTTTGACCAGCTTTGGTGCACCCCCACAGTACAACTACATTCCGGGTGACGCAGGCGCAGGTATCATCTTCCAGCTAACTGACAACCTCAGCTTAGACTTGGGATATGGCGCAGCTGAGCCAGATAACCCAAATCCAGGTAGCGGTCTGTTCAATGGTGACTATGGTCTCATTGCTCAGCTGACCTATTTGAGCGACTTTGTTGATGCTGCTCTAACCTACGCAAACGCTTACAGCGCTGGTGGCTTTGGTAACCTGAGCGGTGCAGGTGATGCAGAAGTGGCAAACACCTACGGTGGTCAGGTTAACTTCAAGTTTGGCGCTGTTGAAATCGGTGGCGGTGTTGCCTATGTGCCCATTCGTCGTCTTGGCGTCGGTGACTATGATATCTGGAGCTACCAAGCAACCCTGGCGTTCCGTGATTTCGGTGGCGAAGGGAATACGCTAGGTATTCTGGCAGGTGTTCTGCCCTATGCTTCTGCTATTCCAGTTGAGCTTGTAGGTGAATCCAACCAAGACAACTCCTTCTTGGTGGAAGGGTTCTATAAGTTCCAGGTCAACGACAATATCTCTGTTACGCCTGGTCTGATCTACATTGCTAATCCTGGAAACAGCGACACCAATGACGATACCTTTGTGGGCGCGATCAGAACCACATTCAGCTTCTAGAAAGCAGCTTAAGTTACAGAGTTAAGCGTTCGTTCTTTAATTAAATCCAAGCCTTTAAAGGGCTTGGATTTTTTTGGGACTGCTCATTCACGGCTAAGCTTTGAAAGCGACTAGCGTTTACAGGAGTAACTTTCCTAACCTCCCTTACTGCAACCCTTCTGCAACATGGGAAAAAGGATGGGGAGGAGTGACGTAATTCTGCACATCATTAGTCCAATTATTGGCAAACCCTTACTTTTAGCGGCCAACGTATTAATAAAAATGCTGTGTTTTGCAGCACAGATTGGCTTCAACTCTTTCTTCAAGCAAGACGGAGAAATGCCCGAAAGCTTTACTAGGTAAACATTCAAGGCACTTAAATATTCTTAAGAGTTTGCCTTGTGAACCATTAAATATCGCCTTAAGATATATGCGAAACCCAGAGTTTTTGGATCATAGGTGTGAGGGCTCATATGTTATCTAAGGTCTTTTGGAGATCGCTACTGACTGCACCCGCTTTATTGGGAACAGCTTTGGTCGTTTCATCCACAGCAACTGCCGCCGAAACCCAGTTAACTTTGAATGCCGATGATTCACTCAACAAAGTAACGATCGCCTCTAGTACGCAAATTTCGGACATTACTCAATCATCAACATTGCTCATCTCAACTGAGATGAGTGCTGAATCCATCGATGCAGCGATAGGAGATGCCGTATCTACTGGTGTAGAGCTGCAAGCAACTACTGAAGTCGCCCAAGTGCCAGCACCCGTAGAAGAATCTGCTGCAAGCACAGGCATCACCCCTCTCAACCAACTTGCCCAGTACAGCAGCGAAGGCACTAACATTGTCCAGGAGCAAGTCACCTCGATTTCGCAGTTGACCGATGTGCAGCCAACTGACTGGGCATTCCAAGCCCTCCAGTCGCTCGTTGAACGCTACGGCTGTATCGTCGGCTATCCCGACAGCACCTACAGAGGCAACCAAGCACTAACTCGCTACGAGTTCGCCGCTGGTCTCAATGCTTGCTTGGACCGCATCAGTGAACTGATTGCTTCGAGCACAGCTGACCTGGCAACCAAGGAAGACCTGGCAACCCTGCAGCGCTTGCAAGAAGAGTTCGCTGCTGAGCTAGCCACGCTGCGAGGACGAGTAGACTCGTTGGAAGCGCGTACTGCTGAGTTGGAAGCTAATCAGTTCTCCACCACCACAAAATTGCGGGGTGAAACGATTTTTGTGGTAGGGGTTCCTCTTGATAGCGACGAAGATGCCTTCGGGGATGAGCAGGTGATCGCAGGGTACCGAGTGCGCCTGAACTTTGACACCAGCTTCACCGGCGATGACTTGCTGCGTGCTCGTCTTCAGGCTAGAGACCTCGATAACTTCAATGCTTTTGGCGGCAGCAATGTCAACACTACGGAATGGAATATTAGCAGCGATGCTCCAGGTAATGGGGCAACCAATGACGTGACGATCGACGACCTGTACTACCGTTTCTCGGTTGGCAGAGCACAGATTACGCTTGGTGCGAATTCCTTTTCTGATACTGATTTACCGACAAGTGCCATTACGCCGTTTGAGAGCGGTGCTAATGGTTCTCTGATCAACTTTGGAGAACCTCCTCAGTACAACTTCCTTAGAGGTGATGCGGGTGTAGGTTTGTCTTTCAGCTTCACTGGCGAAGATAGCCCGAGCAGCCTCAGCCTTGACCTCGCCTATACTGCTGGTGAACCAGACAATCCTTCAGCCGGCAATGGCTTGTTCAACGGTGATTACAGCGCTCTAGTTCAGTTGACTTATCTAAGTGACTTCATTGATGCTGCTCTCACCTATGGCAATAGCTACAGAGACAGCAGCTTTTTGAGCCTCAGTGGTCCTGGTGATCCAGAAGTCGCTAATGTATATGCGGGTCAGGTTAACTTTAAGTTTGGCGCGATCGAGATTGGGGGCGGAGTTGCCTATGTGCCGATTCGCCGCATTGGCGTGGGCGACTATGACGCTTGGAGCTATCAAGCAACAGTGGCGTTTCGGGATCTAGGTGGTGAAGGCAACTTACTAGGTATCTTGGCAGGCGTTACACCCTACGGATCAGCTATTCCTGAGGAATTGAGCGGTCCTATCAATGAGGAGAATAATTTCTTAGTGGAAGGCTTCTATCGGTTTAACGTGAATGACAACATCTCTGTCACCCCTAGTTTGATTTATTTGAGTGCTCCAGGCAATGATGAAGAAAACGATGGTACCCTTGTAGGTGCCATTCGCACCACCTTCAGATTCTAAAAGATGTAAGCTTCTAGCCTCTAGAGAGTAGTTATCCTGCAATTACCTTCTAGAGGCTAGTAGGAGAACTATCCTCTGAAGTTTGAGCTGAAGATTTTTCCGGAAAAAGGGGGTGTTGTCCTAGCAAATTGTATTAAGGCAACTCAAATTTTTTGTAGAGCCTAAAGATTTTGCGAGGACAAGTAATTTGAGCAGAGCTGCTAGATTGTAGGTAAGTCCCTACCTTTTGGGGCAGAGAGAAAGAGTAAATGCCTGCTTAACCTTTTTTAGATTAGATGTAAAAACTTTAGACAATGCAATCTGAAGTTTTTGGCGTTCCCAATAGGGGGCGCCAAAATTGTTGGGCGCAGCCTTAGTTATCTTGTCAAATATCTCGTCTTCTGCAATTGCTGCAGAAACCTACCGTAACCTGGATGCGGACGCTCTTCTGAATGAAGCGACGTCTACCTCCAGTCCGGAGCCTATTCAAGCAAATGAGATCACTCCTGTGCAGCTTACCGCTGCTCCATCTCCTCAAAAGTAATGATAAAGCAGGTAGCACCCTGTGCTTGTGCAATTTCCTTCAAGTTAGTTGAGCCGTTAACTAGAACAACTTTGTGGGTGAAGTGTTCTATCGCTTCAATAGCAAATGATAATATCTCCGTCACACCCAGCTTGCTCTAATTAAACGCTTCAGCAATAACAAGGATATTGACAGCACCTTTGTAGGGGCATTTAGGATGACCTTTCGACTCTAGAAGCGGTGAATTTAAAGCTACCGAAGTAATTACAACTAGAGTGACGATCGTCGCTCCGGTATTCGTTTTATAGCCGTCGCTACGACAAGTCAAGACGAAAATATTTTTGTGGGCGTGCTCAGAGAAATGTTCTTAGTTGATGAAGTTAGCACCGCATAATAGAAGTTACCCAATGCCTTAAATGCTGCTGAATGTTGCTCAGCCTATAGCTGCATCAGCCCAACTCTGTTCTTGCCCCATACCATTCTTCTTCAATGTCGCAGCCTACCCTTTTTGGTCTTTCTTTGTTTCCTTATTTAGCGTTTCTGTGGTTTTTGACTCGATCTCGCCAAACTCCTCGCTTAGCGCTAATTGGGTTTTATATGACGCTGGTATTTGTGGCAGTAACGATTCCCGCTGGGATCTATGCCCAAACTGCCTATGGAACATCGTTAGCAAACGTTGACTATTTACATGGTGGGGCTGAGTTTTTTTTGACGCTTGCAAACATTTTAGTGGTTTTGGGATTTCGGCAGGCAATTGTTGAGAGGCGGCTGACCCAATTCCTGGTGGCCAAGCAAGCCAAGACGGAACCTGGAGAAGGAACAGTCTAAAACGTCTATTCTTCGATAATCCGTTTAAGATTTGAATTAAACTGACTATAACGTTTGGGCGCACTGTCACATATCACGCCCTGACTGCCTTGTGCATTACCCATCATGATTTGCTGCATCAATCCTCAATGCCAGAAGCCCCTCAATCCTGATGACATGAAGGTTTGTCAGAACTGTGGTTCGTCCCTTGTGGTGCTGCGGGGGCGCTATAAAGCAGTCAAACCACTAGGGCAAGGCGGGTTTGGGCGCACTTATCTGGCACAGGATGAAGATCGGCTTAACACCCATTGCGTCATCAAGCAATTCGCTCCACAAGTGCAAAGCGAGAAGTCGCGCGAGAAAGCTGAACAGCTATTTACGCAAGAAGCTGTACGGCTAGATGAACTGGAAACTCACCCACAAGTTCCTAATCTCCTGGCTTACTTTAAGCAGGATGGCTACTTCTACCTTGTGCAGCAATTCGTGGAAGGGCAAAGTTTGCTGCAGGAAATGCGGCAGCAGGGGGGCTTCAGCGAACGGCAAATCCGGGATGTACTAGCAGATGTGCTGCCGGTGCTGCGGTTTATCCACAAGCAGCAGGTGATTCATCGAGATATCACGCCCACCAACATTCTGCGGCGCAGGTCTGACGATCGCCTAGTCTTGATTGACTTTGGTGTTGCTAAACAGGTGGATGAAGAGGCGGTAGAGCAAGGCGGCACTCGCATTGGCACAGAAGGCTATGCGCCGATCGAACAGTTCCGAGGCGGCAAAGCTTTTCCAGCTAGCGATCTCTACAGCCTCGGTGCAACCTGTCTGCATTTAATGACAGAAACCCGACCCGATAGCCTATATGACCCACTGAATGGTCGCTGGATTTGGCGGGACTATTTACAACAGCAGCGTGGCAAACAGGTCAGCGATCAGCTAGCCCACATCTTGGATTTGATGCTGAAGGACTTAGTGTCAGAACGCTATCAGTCGGCAGATGAAGTGATGCGCGACCTCAACGCCGATTCGTTTCTGCCTACCGCCAAAGCTGCTCCAACAATGAGAACTGCCAGCACCCCCGTTGTTCCTGCGGTACCCCCTCCGCCAGCCCCGCCTAGCAGACCGAGCGTGACCCGTTCACCTGTTTCCAATCCTTTCTCAAAACCTCCGGTTTCAAAACCGCCTGCTGCTCAGCCCAATCTGCAGGCAACTTCTCAGCCGCCTTCGCGCCAGCCAGCTTCGCGCCCGCTAAGCGCACAACCTGTTTCTCGTCCCTCTGGTAGGCTAGGTTCTTCCCGCTGCATTCAAACGCTGGCGGGTCATACTTCTTGGATCACCGATTTGGCAATCAGCCGTAGCACGCCTATTTTTGCCAGCAGTAGCCTCGATGATACTGTAAAGGTATGGAATCTCAGCACGGGTGAAGAGCTGCTTACTTTGGCTGGACATACGCGAGGCGTAAATGCGATCGCAATCAGCCCCAACGCCAAATTGATTGTCAGTGCCAGCGACGATTACACCGTAAAGATTTGGAATCTGCTCAATGGGACGCTGCTAAAAAATCTGACAGGACACTCTAGAGATGTCACCTCAGTTGCCATCAGTCCGGATGGTCGGCTGCTAGTGAGCGGCGGTGAAGACCGGACGATCCGCCTCTGGGATCTAAATACAGGTTCACCGCTGAGAGTTTTACCTGGTGTGGCAGGCATGATTAAGGCGGTTGCCATTAGCCCGGATGGTAAGCTGCTAGCGAGTGGTGGTTTGGATAATAAAGTGAAGCTTTGGAGTTTGCAAACCGGCGAACAACTGCAAACGCTGGTAGGGCACAGCAATCATATTCTAGCGATCACCTTCAGTCCGCGTGGGCAGGTGATTGCCACTGCAGGCAAAGACAAAAGCATTCGCCTCTGGAATTTGCAAACGGGCGAGGTACTGCGGACCCTCACTGACCATATTCGGGATGTTAACTCGATCGCCTTCATGCCTGACGGTAGAACACTATACAGCGGCAGTGGTGACACTACGATCAAACGATGGGATCTCACCAGCGGCAAAGTTCTGGATACTTGGCGGGAACACCTGGATACCGTAAACGCACTTTCCATCAGCCCTGACGGGAAGCTACTGGTGAGCGGCAGCTCAGACAAGATGATCAAAATTTGGCAATTGTTCTAAAGTTCTGATGATATTGGAAGACTTCTCCCGCTGGGATCAAGCAACTCGCCGCTATCCCAACGCTCCCAGAGCCTATGTGCGCCGAGGCATGGCGCAATTTAAGCTGGGCAATATTGCAGAGTCGATCGCAGATTTCGATCGTGCCGAACAGCTCGATGCCACCATCACTCCCTATTTATGGCAGCGCGGGCTGTCCTATTACTATGCCGATCGATTTGAGGAAGGGGTAAAACAGTTTGAAATTGACCTGACTGTCAACGCAAACGACATTGAAGAAACTATCTGGCGCTATCTCTGCCTGGCTCGGGGGCGGGGTGCAGCACAGGCAAGCTTGTTGGACGTGAAGAACGACCCTCGCTTAGTCATGCGATCGGTCTACAATCTGTTTGCGGGAGCCTGTACTGTTGATACGGTCTTTAGCATTGGGGCACAGGAGGGGAATCGCGGCAGATTCTACAGCTTCCTGTACGTGGGCTTATACTATGAGGCAATTGGAAAGGAAGCAGAGGCACGATCGGCGATTGGCAAAGCGGTGAAGGAATTTCGCAGTCGCTACCGCACCGAAGATTACATGGGCTACTTAGCGATCGTCCATCAGCAGGTACGGGGTTGGCTTTAGGCTAACTGTAGACTCACTAGTGTGCATGTAATGGCAAAGCGAGTATGGTAGCGAGTGCTGCAAAGTTTGAACTAAAGCCGTTCGAGGTGGGTTGAGAGAAGCTGCCCAATGATTTTGTTTTACCCGATGATTCTGGGGATGACGTTAACCAGCCCCCACTAGCTGCTGCTCTCACTGACAGCCTGGAACTGGCAGACAAACTCTCTGCTACCACGCTTAAACCTACCAACTAAGGCATCTGCGCTACGCTCAATCAACGAATGGTAATCAAAGCACCCAATTGAAGCTTTGTGCCACTGATTCAAGTGTCTCGTGAAGAAGTGAAACGCAGCTATACACCAATCGAAGCGAGAAGCTATCCCCCGATTACTTAATATGGGCTTGAGTATTGAGCAAATAGCCGAAGCACTGGGATTGTCGGTGGAAGAAGTACAAGGGCGATAGCGTTCAGCTAAGCAGTGCTTGATCAAGATGCATGTATTTCATCAAGACCATGTTATGAAGAAGCCTCGCTGCGCGAGGCTTCTTCATAACATGGATTCTTTTAATGGCGTAGCATCTGTGTTGTGCTTGTATTAAGCTACTCTGCCAGACTTGCCAGCTCTTCCACTGCACCGATCGACGGAGCCGCAATGACAGAAGGCTTGAACTGATCTAGCGGCTGCGCTGCCAGAATCGGCAGGACTTGGCGGGCTTGAGTTGCAACCTCTACCGTTTTGGCATCGTAGATTTGGGTGGCTAGTTTTGGATAAACGCCAATCCCAATGATGGGAATCAGCAAGCAGAGCGCAATAAAGGCTTCACGCGGTTTGCTGTCGGTTAGCGTGGTGTGCGCTGTCAGCTCGGTATTCTCTGCTCCATAAAAGACATTCCGCAGCATGGAGAGCAGATAAATCGGCGCGAGGATGACGCCAACTGCCGCCAGAGAGACGATCGCCACCTTAAAGACTGTGCTGTAGGCATCGCTGGTCGCAAAACCCAAGAACACCGAGATTTCTCCCACAAAACCGCTCATTCCAGGCAGGGCTAAAGAAGCCATGGAGCCAGCCGTAAATAGCGCGAACACCGTCGGCATTTGTTTCGCCATGCCACCCATTTCGTCCATCATCAGCGTGTGAGTGCGATCGTATGCTACGCCAGCCAGGAAGAACAGACTAGCGGCAATTAGCCCATGCGAGACCATCTGCAGGACTGCACCACTCAAACCCAGGCTGGTGAAGGCAGAAATGCCGATCAGCACAAACCCCATGTGGGCGATCGAAGAATACGCCAAGCGTCGCTTCAAATTCGTTTGGGCAAAAGCCGTCAACGAGGCATACACCACGCTCACTGCACCCAGAACCGCCAGCACAGGTGCAAAATACACGTGGGCATCGGGCAGCATTTCAATATTGATGCGAATCAGCGCATATCCTGCCATCTTCAGCAGCACACCTGCCAAAATCATGGAGACAGGAGCGGGCGCTTCGCTATGGGCATCTGGTAACCAGGTATGCAGCGGGAAGATCGGCAGCTTGACCCCAAAAGCAACCAGGAAGGCAGAATACATCAAGACCTCGAAGCCCAGCGAGTATTGCTTTAGCCCCAGCTCCTGCATATTGAAGGTAACGGTGTCTCCGTAGAACGCCATCGCCAGTGCCGCCACTAGGATGAAAATAGAAGCGACTGCGGTATACAGAATAAATTTCGTTGCAGCATACTGGCGACGCTGTCCGCCCCAAGTCGCAATCAGCAGGTAAACCGGAACCAGTTCCAGCTCCCACATCAGGAAAAACAGCAGCATGTCTTGCGCCACAAATACCCCGATTTGAGCGCTGTACATGAGCAGCATCAGGAAGTAGAACAGGCGAGGCTTGTAGGAAATTTTCCAGGAGGCGAAGATCGCTAGCGTGGTGACTAGCCCTGTCAGAATCACCAGAGGCATCGATAAACCATCGACAGCGACTGACCAATTCAGCCCGATTTGAGGAACCCAGGGATAGCTTTCGGCAAGCTGGAAGCTAGCATCGCTTAGGGTGTAGTGCTTCCAGAAGGTGTAAATAATCAGCGTAAATTCAGTTAGACCAACTCCCAGCGCATAGGAGCGCACAGTCTTACCCTCTTTATCTGGTATGAAGGGAATGGGCAGCGCTGCCAGCAGCGGCAAGAGGATGAGAACGGTTAGCCAGGGAAATTGCATACTCATGGTGAGAGCCTACCCAAATAAAGTTTGAGGTTGTAGAGGACTTGAAGATCGCTCAGTCTGCAAAAGAGGGCATATCACTGAAATGGGATGATGCGGGGCACTCTCGCACTTGAACGCACTACGAGCAACGCTCAATGCCGCTAAACCCATTAATCTGAAGCGGAGAAGTCTTAGGGCGAACTGTCCTAGAGGCTAGACCAGAGACTAAGAGGGCGTGACCTTTGCACCTTTCCCACAAAACGTCCTTCACAAACTAAGCAAGAGACTTAAGCAAGAACACTTGCATTCAGCTAAAGGTGAATCAGTAGGAAGATGTACCTATCTATGCCGGCAATCTCAGCATAGCTCAAATGTTAAGTTAATTTAAGCTAGCCCGTGAAAATATATCATACCTTTAATTAATATTTCGAAACGTGAAGCATAAGAGATCTCCTAAAAAGCCTGAAAGCTTTGAATTTGAAGAAAACTTGTGATCCAGATCACAGCTGCCAAACCTGCAAATGTAAAGCAACTGCATTGCTTAACCGCAATCTTTCTTGACATACAGCCAGCCACTCTTCCATTCTGGATGAACAAGCAGATGGGTTAAGAAAATTGGGGGTGGCGCAGTACGCTACCCCCAATAATGTGAATAGTTGGGCAATTCTGCGTTAGTCCAGCAAATCTGGCTCTAGCCCCACAATTTTGTCGTAGAGCGACTGGAAGCTAAACCAACCCATATAGTGCGACCCGACCTGGCTAAAAGTGAGGCTTGCCACATCTGGATCGATCAAAACGGGTTTGCCAACTGCCTCAGCGGCAAGCTGTGCCTGACAGGAGCGATCGAGGGTGATAAACCACCAAGCTGCTTCGTCTACCGATCGCCCGACGCTGAGCAAGCCGTGATTGCGTAAAATTAGAGCCTTGCGCTCGCCCAAGGTTGCGGCGATCCGTTGTCCTTCATCGGTAGATAGGACAACGCCTGTATAGTCATCGAAGACTGCATGATCGTCATAGAAAGAGCAGGCGTCTTGCGTGATGGGATCGAGCAACCGCCCCAGCGACGAAAAGGCTTTGCCATAGAGCGAGTGAGAGTGCGCGGCGGCAACCACATCTGGGCGGGCAATATGAATTTGGGAATGAATGGCAAAGGCGGCAGCATTGACGGGGCGATCGCCTTCCACCACTTCACCTTTGTGGTTGACCAACAGCAGATCGGAAACGCGGATGTGTCCAAAGTACATGCCAAAAGGATTGACCCAAAAATGGTCAGCTAACTCTGGGTCACGAGCGGTGATATGTCCTGCTACGCCTTCGTCAAAGCCGTATCGGGCAAACAGGCGCAGAGCGGCAGCAAGTCTCTGCTTGCGGTGCAGCCGTTCTTCTGCAGGAGAGTTGAAGACAGGCAATTTGGGTAGATCGGGTTGAGTCTCAGGTAAATTGAGTTGAAGCATAGGAGAAGGAGGAGCGTCACAACGATTGCCCCTCATTTTAGTGGTTGAGCTTCCAAACACAGCCCGAAATGAAGTTTGCTGTAATGTGAGCGACGATCGGAATCAACAGATTCCCAGTCTCCAAGGCACACCATCCCAGAACGCCGCCAACGATCGTTGCCCAGATAACATACGACCACTGCTGTGAGCTAGTGAAGTGCAGTACGCCAAAGCAGAGGCTAGTTATCACTAAACCAAACCAATTCAGCCCGATGGCAGGCAACATCACACCCCGAAACAGCAGCTCCTCGCTCATCCCAGGCAATAGCCCCAGCCAGACCACATCTAACAGCGCCAGTGGCTTCACCACGAGTTCTAAGTAATAATCGGCGCTGTGGCGGTAGTTTACCCAGAAACGATAAGCAATGCTGCTTGCGATCGTAATGCCAATCCCTAGCCCGACTCCTAACCCTAAAGAAAATCCTGTCCACTTCAAGGGCAACATCTCAATCGATTGATCGAACAGCAGCCAGAGCCGAGCAATGACCAGCAGCACGATCGCTGTAATTCCCATAGTAAGTAGGAGCTGAGGTCGGGTCAGCGGTTGTACTTCAGGATTGGGAGAATTGGACACGTCACAATATTTTTGACTGTATAGATTTGATTGTAGGCGAACAGAAGGGGTCGGGGCAGGTTGAGTAATTGGTTGCTATGCAGACTAACCGTTGGAAACTGACGGTGTTGATGTAGAGGCGATCTGCGGCAGCTGATGGGCAACAGTTAGGCTGCAAGGTCTACAAAACAATTGACTGCCAGCAGCACTATATTTCTTTGGAAAGTGTCACCAGTTATTAAGCTTTGTTACATTCACATTGTCGGTCAAAGTAATTGGCACATGATTTCCGATCAGGCTTCGACGCTGCAACCCCAACTGAGCAATCATTATGTTGAGCTACAGGATTGCACCATCTGTTATACACAAGGTGGGTCACAGGCAGATTCAACTCCTATTCTGTTTCTACACGGCTGGGGAATCTCTGCTGAACCTTATCATGAAGTTCTGAAGCTACTGGCACGGCAGCACCTTGTGCTTGCGCCTGACCTGCCAAGTTTTGCCCGCTCGTCCTACCCTAAACTTATTCCAGACTACGATACCTATGCTAAATTTCTGCTTTCGTTCCTGGACGCCTTAGATCTTCAACAAGTGCATCTGGTCGGGCATTCATTTGGAGGAGGAATTGGAATTACTTTATCTGCTCTGGTTCCACATAGAGTAAAAAGCCTGGTTCTAGTAGATAGTACAGGTATCCCGCGTGTATCTATTCCTGAAGTCGTACCGCGAAGAGCAGTTGAAATGACAGCTCAGTTCCTTCTTCCAGGGCTGAAACTGAAATTGGTGGATATTCCTCAGGTCTTTTCTCATAACCTTTTGTTTAATACGGGAAACATTATTCAAGCGTTACTACTTTCACTACAGGTCGAGCTAAAACATCTGTTGCCCAAAATTGAAGCTCCTTGCCTGTTGTTATGGTCAGAAAAAGACTTGACTACACCATTGTCTGCCGCTCGGGAAATGGCTGCAGAGATTCCAGATGTCAGATTAACGACTGTAGAAGAAGGTTTTCACGAATGGGGGCTCTGGTATCCCGAAAAATTTGCATCAATTTTGCTTGATTTCGTTTATCAGGTTGAGCGTACCGATGCGATCGCATCAGGCTATTCTTGAACACTGAGCTGAAATACCTCCTACCCAGGGATGTTTCTAGTGGTTCGTCTGCAGGTGATTCTGTGCTTAGATAAGCTGCTTAGATAAGCGAAGTCCAAGTTTGTGCGCGAAGCGCTAGGGTATTCAACACTTAATACCCTCAATTATCAATCCCGCGAAGAAATTGCTGAACTTGGCATTACTTGAAAGCCAGTTGTCAGGCTGCTAGAAACAGGCTGTTGTGCCTGGATTGCTGAGATCAATGATCAAGCGATCGACGTTGCTGCGGGCTGAATTGGCTGTCCTAAAATTTGCTCCATCATCTCTGGCTGCATCGTCTGCAAATATTCAGCTTCAAATCCGGGTGGCAAAAACTCGAACAAGATGCGATTCTCTAGCCACATTTCAACGAGCCTAAAGGCACCGTCTCCCTGCTTGCGAGTCAAAACACGCCACCCCTCCCGTTGTCCAATCTGTTCGATCTGCTGCTGAGCGATGGGAACCGAAATTGCAGCATGAACAGCCACCAGATTGGTAGATGTAGATGGCACCAGTTGAGCGGCTTGAGTATCAGCACCCGGAGCCCAAACTGTTCCTAGAGGAAACACCACAACGGCAGTGCCATAGCGATCAAAGGGCAACACGTTGTAGCTGCCGGGATAGAAGAATTGATAGGCTTTGCCGTTCCAGATTTCTGCTAGAACGGTAGCAACCCGTAATGGATCATGAGCGTCAATTGAGATATGGCGAATCATGTAGCAACTCCGTTTAAAGTCTTCTATGCCCAGAATAAAGAGCGCTTCCTCGATCGTCAGTCAGAAAAGATCGGAGAAAGTCTGAGCTTCAGTCGGAGTGGTGTTTGAAGCTGAGTTTTCAGGTTGTAATGGTTATAGCAATCGCGACAGCGATCAGGACAGAAACATTTTTGTTGATGCCGGACACCCAGAAACGTCCTAAGCACAGTGTCCCAAGCGGAAAGAATTGCAAGGTGAGGAAGACCAAATCGTGGCTGTAGAAATTATTCCTTGTTCTATTGAACACCTTGAAAAGCTGATTGAGGATGCAGATGCTTTTCAAAAAGCGTATGGATTTCAGGTAGTTGATGGATACATGCCCTTTGAGGGAGCGCTTCAGTACATTCTGACCCAGATGCAGGATTCGCAAATTTGGCATCCGTGGCTGCCCTATCAATTTCTTTTTCAGCCTGATCGGGCGTTAGTTGGGCTTGGAGGCTTCAAATCTGCTCCTGATTCTCAGCGCACAGTGGAGATTGGTTATGCTGTGGCCCCAAGCTACCAGGGTAGAGGTTTTGCGACTTCTGCAGTACAGCAACTTATTGAGATAGCGTTTGAGTCTAAGTTGGTTGATTGTGTTTGCGCTCATACGCTGGCAGAACCCAATGCATCGGCTAGGGTTTTAGAAAAGTGTGGGATGACCAAAGTCTCAGAGACGATCGACCCTGAAGATGGGCGTTTATGGAGATGGGAGATCGGCGCAGCATAGCTATTGCCTGTGCAGCAGAACGAGCAAGCTGCACGGAATTGCCAGACGCCTGTTGCTAAGCAATTCGGGCATCTAGATAGCTTCTATTTTTGCTAGGGATGCTAGGGATACAGTTCAATTACCCAGGAGCGATCGTGATCAGGATACGCTTGTTTGAAACACAAGATGCTGAACAGATAGCACGGCTGTTTTACGAAACAGTCCGGGAAATCAATCTTGGCGATTACTCAAGCAGCCAAGTTCAGGCATGGGCACCTGACGACATTCACTTTAGAAACTGGGCAGAGGTGTGTTCAAGCCGATTCACCTATGTTGCTGATGATGAGGGTGTGATTGCAGGGTTCGGAGAACTAGAGCCGAATGGTCACATCGACTGCTTCTATTGCCATAAAAACTACCAGCGTTGCGGAGTCGGTAGCCAAATCTATCGGGCGATCGAAGCAAAAGCGGTTGAATTGCCCGTGAGCCGCTTGTTTACTGAAGCAAGCATTACCGCAAAGCCGTTTTTCCAGCGCATGGGGTTTTCGGTTGTCCAGGAGCAGCAGGTTACTCGCCGGGGTGAAACGTTCACGAATTACGTCATGGAAAAGCACCTGTGAAAGGTGCGATCGTCAGGGCCGTACTTGCAGGAGGCTCTGCTCAAGGCTAAGGCAATGGAGCTGGGCTAAGTTCATGCAAGTTTAGCCGTCAAGCGGCTGAGTTGTTCATTAGATTTGCTGCGATTAACACATGATTTAGATTAGTTAATTCAAAGTCGCATCATGTGGAGGCTACAGTAAGCGATGAAGTATATTATTGGGTACAAATCAAAATACCTCTGCCAGAGGGTCGAAAGTAGAAGCAGCAGGGCACTTGCCCAGTCTTTTTCTGGCAAGATTGCCCACATCTGTTTGGCTGATTTGCAACGTTTCTTCAAAATCGAGAAGGTTCAAAACAGCCCCATAACCAGTGATGTGCATTAGAATTCTAGACGTTCATCCTTCAATGGACTTTCAGACTATGAACAAAGGTGAATTGGTTGATGCAATTGCTAGTAAAACCCAAACTAGTAAAAAGGATGCCGATGCCGTCCTGACCGCGACGATCGACGCGATTATGGAGGCAGTGGCAGCAGGAGAAAAGGTTACGCTCGTTGGATTTGGGACGTTTGAGCCCCGCCAGCGTGCTGCCCGTGAAGGACGTAATCCCCAAACGGGCAAAGCGATCAAAATTGCAGCAACAACGGTTCCTGCCTTCTCGGCAGGCAAATTGTTTAAAGAAAAGGTTGCGGAGTAGCGTCTTACGTTACTCAAATGTTTACAAGCCGTGCACTGCACGGCTCATATGGCGAAAATCTGCGCTTTGTACAAAGCGCAGATTTTCACTTTTTGCAGTATTTCGGCAGCAGGGATCTAGCTGGAGTGCTGGAGTAATTTCCTGCTTGGCTCCATTCAGCCTCTTTGTTCCCAGGCTTTCATCTTGCCAGGGTTTAGTAGTCCGTAGGGATCGACCTTCTCTTTAAAGGCTAGCTGAATGGGATCGATCGCCTTCCGTCCGCCGTCCTCCAGGATGTATGTATGCGGGTTGGCAATAAATGCGCCGTTCTCTTCGTGATACTTAATGATGTCTTGCAGCCGTTCTGCCGTTGTATACCGCACAATCTGTAAAGCGGCAGGTACCGCCGTTCCACCTGTTCGCAAAAACTCTAGATGTATCATCACTTCATTGCCAAAGTGTTGATACATATGCTCCAGTAGCTTCAGCTCCTTGTCGGGCGGAAACAGAGTTTGCAGATAGGTCAGCGTTGGGTCAACGCTGCGGGCGTGGAGCGTTGTGTGGTTCCAGGTATATTCGCACAGCATCGTGCCTTTGCTGGCTTCTTGCGCCGATTTTTGGTAGACGATCGTTCCGCCGAACTCCTTCACCAGTTCGCCAAACGGCTCTAAGCTCGACTCAGCGATCATCAGCAGGGCACAGTGGCTATCAGACGGAATATAGTTCTTTAGCGCAGCGAAATAGTTGGCGATCGGGGCAGCGTGGATCGAGATCAGCTTTTTGATGATGCCATCGGAGTCGCCTAAGGACTGTCCAAACCGGGCTGCCGTCATAAAATCTGAGAAGGTGACGATTAGCTCTGCCCAAGGATAAGCTGCCCCAAGCGGAATTTCGAGTTCGGCAATGATGCCGTTCGTACCATAGGCGTGGTTCACCTTTTGCACCTCATCGCCGCGTAGCTCAATCACACGTGGGGTATCTTCCATGGTCACCACGCGAACGGCATTCAGGTTGCCGCGATCGCGCAGCTGCCCATAGGTAATCGAGCCAATGCCGCCGCTGCCGCCCGCAATGAAGCCGCCGATTGTCGCAGTCCGATAGGTGGAGGGAGCCATGCGGATCTCCCAGCCTGTTTCGCGAGTTTGTTTGTCGATCGCCGCTAGCTTTGCCCCCGGTTCAACGCAGGCCAAACCCGGCTTCACCCATTTCACCGCCTGCATTTTAGTCAGGTCGAGAATCACGCCCCCCTGTAGCGGCACACACTGCCCATAGTTCCCGGTTCCGGCTCCGCGCACAGTGATCGGGATCCGATGTTTGACGCAGACCTGCGCCACTTTCAAAACCTCTGCCTCGCTTGCCGGACGCACCACCAGATCGCCTACCTTATCTGCCAGCAGCGACACCAGAATTGGGCTGTAGGTGTAGTAGTCCTTTGAGAGTTTGGCAACCTGACTCGGCTCACGGATGACTTCAATGCCATCTAGTTCTGCAACAAAGGAGTTCCAGTCGAGGGTTTGTGCGGCTGCGGCTGTCATGGGTCAGTCTCCTTGAGGGGTTAATAAATCGAGCGCGCAATGGCTTGATCCTGTTTAGCAGACTCTATGGGTTTATAAATGTATACCAGGATATTAGTCTCTCGCAAATGGTGGGTCGATCGCCTGACGGTGAAAGCTAGAACTGGGACAAAAACGTCTTCAGTATTATGGCAATCGCCACCCAGCGCTTTGCTTCAGCTTTTGGCAAAAAGGAGCTGTACTATTGAGCATATGGCTAATTTTTCTCTTCAGGCTCACCGCGACAAGTTTGCTTTCGTCGATCGTGCCCTAGCAGAACGGGCAGAAGCGCAACGCCTCCGATCGCTGCAAGCCATTACCCCAGAGACTGCCGTTCACGTCTGCAAGCAGGGTCGCCGTCTGCTCAACTTCAGCTCTAATGATTATTTGGGGCTTTCAAAACATCCCCTGCTGATTCAAGCAGCCCAAGACTACACGGCAAAATATGGCGCAGGCGCGACTGCTTCTCGGCTGGTAACAGGCACTTACGAGATTCACCAGCAGCTAGAGGAAAAACTGGCGATCGCCTGCGGACGAGAAGCCGCACTGCTGTTTAATTCTGGCTTTCAGGCAAACTTTTCCATTTTGGCAGCGCTACTGGATGCTCAATCGCTGGTATTGTGCGATCGGCTGGTGCATAACAGCCTGCTTCAGGGCGTTTTGGCGAGTCGGGCAAAGTTCGTGCGTTATGCTCACAATGATTTGAACCAGCTAGAGGCGGCGCTGCAAAAGGGACAGTCGTACAGCCGGGTGGTGATCGTCACAGAAACCGTTTTCAGCATGGATGGAGATCGGGCAGATGTGGAAGCACTGGTGCAGCTGGCGCAGCAGTACAACGCAATTCTCTATCTAGATGATGCTCATGCGATCGGCGTATGGGGGCAAGAGGGCATGGGGCTGGCGGCGCATCGGGCAGATGTCGATCTGGTGGTGGGGACGTTTGGCAAAGCGTTTGGGGCGTTTGGCGCATTTGTCACCTGTTCGGCAAAGCTGCGGGATTACCTCATTAACTGCTGTCCGGGCTTCATCTATACAACCGCCCTGCCGCCTGCTGTCATCGGCGCGATCGAGGCAGCTCTGAGTTTAATGCCAACCCTAGCAGCCGATCGCGCTCACCTCGCTCATCTTGCCGAAAAGCTGCGATCGCGGCTGCACAGGCTAAGCTACGAAACAGGCAAATCCACCAGCCAGATTGTACCGTTGGTTTTGGGCGACGAGGCAAAGACGCTGCAGCTCTCGCAGTGGCTGGAAGCACAAGGGATTCTAGCTATCACCATTCGTCCACCCACGGTTGCTCCCGGAACGTCGCGAATTCGCTTTGCCCTCTCCAGTCAGCATCAGCTTGCTCATTTAGACCTGTTGACCAAGGCGATCGAGGCATGGCATGAGCAATGAGATTATTGCCTACCACGGCTGGGGTTTCGATCGCACCTGCTGGCAAGGATGGGCAGCGCTGTTTGAGCAAGCCGGAATCGGGTTTGGGGCAGTCGATCGGGGCTACTTTGGAGAGGCGCTTGAGGGGGGAGGCAGCAAAATTATCTTTGCCCATTCGTATGGGTTGCACCTCTGCCCGATCGCCCAGCTGCAGCAGGCAGAGCTACTAGTCCTCTTCAGCAGTTTTGCAACCTTTCATCTCCAGAAAGAGTCCGCAAGGCGACGATCGCAGCAGATGTTGCAGCAGATGTTGATTCAGTTACAGAATGATCCGCTGAGGGTTTTAGATAACTTTAAAGCAAAATGCGAAACTCCTAAGGGTGAAGCTCCAAACCGTGGGGCTGCACTGAACCCACCGCTATCGAATTCTGCACAGTGGAATCTTGATTTGCTAGTCCAGGATCTGAAAGACTTGGATGAATGTGTGCTCAATCTGGATCACTTAAAAAGGCTGCCCCAAATTGTCTTATTTCACGGGTCTGACGATCGAATTGTTCCGGTTCAAAAAGGGCAAGAACTTGCCAATGCGCTCAGCTCCAACAGCCAGTATATTGAGCTTGCAGGGGCAGGACATGCCTTACCCTTCACCCATCTTGAACAATGCTGGTCAGTTTTGCGACGGATATTGGCACTATGATGCTTACTCAGGATTACAAACAGCAGGTCGCTGACTGCTTTGGGCAAGCGGCACAGGCTTATGCATCTCAGGCTCAGCTTCAAAAAGACTGTGCGGCAATATTGATCGATTTATTACAGGATTGGCAGCCAAAATTACCCGAAGGTGAACTATTAGAAATTGGCTGTGGGACTGGTTTTGTCACTGAGAAATTAATTTACTGTTTCCCAAGTCGATCGATCCAAGTTACTGACCTTTCGAAGGAGATGTTGGAATTCTGCCGCTCACGCCTAGAGATACCAATTGCCCAAAAAGCCTTGATTCAGTTTCAACAGAGCGATGGAGAGGCAATCAGCCCGCCAGCTATGCCTTATGCACTGATTGTGAGTGGCTTTGTGATTCAGTGGTTTCGCCATCCAACCCAAAGTCTGCTGCATCTTTTGAAGCAGCTTCAACCCGGCGGAATCTTGCTGATTTCGCTTCCTACAGCCCAGAGCTTTCCAGAATGGCAGAAGATCTGTGAGGATTTAAACCTGCCTTTCACCGCCAATCCGCTCCCAGATCCAGCTACGATTACGAATGCGCTTGCGCCCATGACTCAAGCTCACCAAACGATTGAAAAGATGCTGCCGCTGCAGTTTTCTAGCGCTGCAGAATTTCTGCGCAGCTTTAAGGCGATCGGCGCACAGGCTAGCCAAACCGGGAAACAGCTCTCTGTTCAGCAAATGCGGCGGCTCATCCAAGCTTGGGATGCCCGATCGGCCGGTGAGGTTACGGTTCACTGTCATGCCTACTTTGGAGTATTTCAGCGGTGACTGGCTTCATCTTTCCAGAACGTTTTTTTGTGACCGGAACAGATACAAATGTCGGCAAAACGGTAGTATCGGCTTTGCTGACGCTGGGGCTGCAAGCCACCTATTGGAAGCCGATTCAATCGGGACTGGAGCCAATCACCGATACAGAGTTTGTACGCTCTACCACCGGCTTAGACTCGTCTTTTTTTATGCCCGAACGCTTCCGCCTGACGCAGCCACTTTCGCCTCATGCTGCCGCTGCGATCGATGATGTGCAGATTCACCTCGCTGATTTTCAACTGCCGCGATCGCTGCCCACTTCCCATCTAATCGTCGAAGGGGCAGGTGGCTTAATGGTTCCCCTCAACTCGCAAGACTTGGTCATTGATCTAATCAAACACTTAAATCTGCCAGTTTGTCTGGTTGCTCGTAGTAGCTTGGGCACGATTAATCACACGCTGCTGTCGTTGGCTCAGCTGCAGCGAGCAGAAATTCCGGTGTTGGGCGTGATCCTGAATGGAGAAAAAAATCCTAGCAATCGGGAGGCGATCGCCCACTATGGAGAAGTGCCCATTCTAGGAGAGCTTGAGCCTTTAAAGGATATCAATCCGGCTACACTCAAAGCGGCATTCACTCAAATGTTTTTGTCCTAATCGCTTATCCTATCCCCCTTTTCTCCGCCCTCCATCGCTCCAGCAAGGAACATCCCCCCATGCATCTCCATCTCTGGTATCCCTACACGCAGGCAAAAACCGCACCCGAACCTATCAAAGTCAAGTCGGCAAAGGGCGTTTGGCTGCAATTAGAAGACGATCGTCAGATTATTGATTGTATTTCTAGCTGGTGGGTCAATATTCATGGGCATGCCCATCCCAAAATTGCGGAGGCGATCTATCAGCAGGCACAGCAGCTAGAGCATGTGATTTTCGCAGGGTTCACGCATGATCCAGCCGAGCAGTTTGCCGAAAAGCTGGTAGCTCGATTGCCGCAGGGGTTGAGCCGCGTCTTCTACTCAGATAATGGCTCAACGGCGGTTGAGGTGGCGCTGAAGATGGCATACCAGTATTGGGCAAATTTGGGGCAGAAGCGATCGACATTTTTGGCGTTGGAGGGCGCTTATCATGGCGATACGTTTGGGGCAATGTCAGCAGCAGGGAAATCATTGTTTACACATGCTTTTGCCGATCTGCTGTTTGAAGTCGATTATTTGCCGTACCCAGAAACATACATTGGCGATCGCAGCATAGACGAGCGAGAGCAGCAGATTTTGAGCCTGCTAGAGCAAAAGCTACAGCAGGGCGATCGCTATGCAGCGCTAATCGTTGAACCGCTGATTCAAGGCGCAAGCGGGATGCGGATGTGTCGATCGTCATTTTTGCAGCAGCTCTCGCAGATTGCCCAACGATACGATCTGCTGCTGATTTTTGATGAAGTGATGACGGGGTTTGGCCGGACAGGCGATTGGTTTGCTTGTGCAAGGTCGCAGGTTACGCCAGATATTTTATGTCTGTCTAAGGGTATCACAGGCGGATTTCTGCCTTTGTCTGTGACTGTATCCTCGGAGCGGATTTATGAGGCGTTCTACAGTGACGATCCAGCGAAGACACTGTATCACGGTCACAGCTACGCTGCCAATCCGATCGGCTGTGCGGCAGCGTTAGCTTCTTTGGAACTGATGACTGAACATGAACCCGCTTTTCGCAGTCTGGAGGCAACCCATCTACGGTATCTCGATCGGTTCGATTCGCATCCCAAACTAGAGAAACTGCGCGTTACCGGCACGATCGCTGCAATGGATATCCGAACCGCTGACCAACCGGGCTACCTCAATCAAGTGACGATGCAAATTCGCCAAAAGGCGATCGAACAAGGCTTGCTGCTGCGTCCGCTGGGGAATGTGCTCTATGTGATGCCGCCTTACTGCATTACAGATGAAGAACTAGCGCTGGTTTATCAGGGGATTGAGACGATCTTGAATCAGCTTTGATTCAAATGGGATTTGCACAGGATGCAGTAGAGAGATTGCAGCGATCGGCAATTTGATTAAGAATTGTAATGACAGTCTCAATTCTCATTCAAGCCCTATGAGCAATCGCCCCCTCGGAAAACCCCGCCCCCTTTGGCAGGTGATTCTGCTGTCTGGTATTACCTTCCTCGGCTATTACGGCTACTACAAGTGGGTCATCCAAGATGAGCTGAAAGCCTATGAGGGAAAGGGTTGGTCGGGGGCAGTGTCGCTGCTGCCGTTTGGGCTGGGGTTGGCTGTGCCGCAAGCCTTGCGTATTTTTGACCCGGATGTGCCCGGTTGGTTTGGCTGGTTCTCGCTGCTGGGGATCGTTTGGATTTACGTCGTTCAGTTCAAGCTATACCGTACCGTCAATCGACTGTATCGGGAGGCGGGGCAAAAGGAGCCGCTAACGGTTTGGTGGCTGTTTATGCCGGGGCTAAATTTGCTCGTGGGGCTACGGCAGATACACTTCCTTAGCGAGTATTGGGCAAAACAGCAGGGTCAGACGATCGAAGACCCGATCGCCAAACGCCTGCCGATTTTCTTTGCCGCCGAAGCTTGAACCCGCTAAAACTTCCCGACGATCGCCTCTATACATCGCTCGCACAGCAGCGGATGTTGATGAGACTCGCCCACGTGGATCGAGTAGTTCCAGCAGCGATCGCACTTCTTGCCGTCTGCATCCACTACGCCCACGCCTAGCGCATCCGACTGAGACTGATGCTTTCCAGCCAGCCGATCGGCAGACTCCAGCAGCTCCACCTGCGAAGCGAGCAGCAGGTAGCGCAGCTCATCCACGCCGTTGCCACTGAGACTGTCGGTGGGATTCATTGATTCCAGCTTTTGTTTCAGCGTCAGGTCGGGCACATATAGCAGCACTTTTGCCTCCAGCGAAGAGCCGATCTCCTTCGCGGTGCGGGCTTGCTCCAGCACCCGGTTCACTTCCTGGCGAATCTGGCGCAGCTGCTCCCAAACCTTTGCTAGCTCCGGCTGCTGCCAGCGATCGTCCATCTGCACCCAGCCTGCTTCAAACACCGATTCGTACGGCGTTTTGTACGGCAAGAACTGCCAGATATCTTCGGCAAGGTGGCACAAAACCGGCGCGATCGCCCGTGCTAAACTCTCCAGCGCCACCGCTAGCACCGTTTGGCAGCTCCGTCGCCGTAATGCCGTTGCCGTACTGATGTACAGGCGATCTTTGGCGATATCCAGGTAGAAGTTCGACAGGTCAACCACACAGAAGTTTTGCACCGTCTGGAAGAAGCGGAAGAACTGATACGTTTCAAACGCGTCGGTGACATCAGCAAAGACTTCCGTTATGCGGTGCAGCATGTAGCGATCGAGTTCGGGTAGCTCGTCATAGGGCACGGCATCTTTTGCTGGATCAAAGTCGTGCAAGTTGCCCAGCAGGAAGCGAGCCGTATTGCGGATTTTGCCCCGCATATCGTTGATTTGCTTGAGGATGTTGGGACCCAGCGGCACATCTTTGGAATAGTCCACCGAAGACACCCAGAGACGCAGCACATCAGAGCCAAACGGCAGCACGTTCACCGATTTGCCCTTTAGCTTCAGGTTGCCACCTTCTACGATCAGCATCGGGTCAATGCCGTTGCCCAGCGATTTGCTCATCTTGTTGCCGTCTTCATCCACCGTGAAGCCGTGCGTCAGCACCGACTTGTAAGGCGCAAAGCCATTTACGGCAACGCTCGTCAGCAAGCTGGATTGGAACCAGCCCCGGTGCTGATCCGAGCCTTCCAGATACAGATCCACCGGATAGTGGAGCTGCGGTCGTCGTTCTGCCACGGCTGCCCAAGAAGATCCGGAGTCAAACCAGACATCCATGGTGTCCATGCCTTTGCGGTACTGGTGTCCGTCTTGGCGATACTGCTCCGGCAGCAGTTCTTCGACGGGTAGCTCCCACCAGGCATCCGAGCCTTTTTCGGCAAAAATTTGCTCGATGTGGGCGATCGTCTCCTGGTTCAGCAGCGGTTGATTCGTCGCTTCGTCGTAGAACACGGGGATGGGGACACCCCAGCTCCGCTGCCGCGAGATGCACCAGTCCGAGCGCTCCACCACCATTGAGGTGATTCGGTTCTCGCCCTGGGCAGGAATCCACTTCACATCGGCGATCGCCTGCAGCGCTGCATCCCGGAAGCCTTCTACTGATGCAAACCACTGCTCGGTCGCCCGGTAGATCACAGGCTTTTTAGTGCGCCAGTCGTAGGGATATTTATGGACGTAAGGCTCTTCTTTCAAGAGCGATCCAGCTTCCTTGAGCGCAGCAATAACGGCAGCATTGCCCTCGCTGACCTTATTGCCATCCACCACTTTTAACCCGGCAAACTGCCCTGCTTCATCGGTAAACTTGCCCTCGTCGTCTACCGGAGCCAAGATCGGCAAGCCATAGCGCTGCCCCACCGCAAAGTCATCTTGTCCGTGCCCCGGAGCCGTATGGACTAACCCTGTACCCGATTCGGTTGTCACATAGTCGCCGCCCACCACGATCGGACTCTGCCGATCGAACAGCGGATGCTGGTAGGTGGAATACTCCAGATCTTTGCCTGTCACCGTCGCTTTCACGGTCAGCTGGGTTTCAAACAGCTTAGCGAGACGATCGACCAATTCTGTTGCCACGATCAGATACTTGAACGGCAGCCCGGTTGCTTCCACCACTGAGTATTTCAGCTTGGGGTTAACGGCAACCGCTAAGTTTGCCGGAATTGTCCAGGGAGTTGTCGTCCAGATCGCCACGCCCAGCTCTGGCAGATAGGGCTGGAGGGCAGCAGCGGCATCAGACAGGCTCAGCATCTGAAAGGCAGCATAGAGGCTGGGGGAGGTGTGCCCTTCTGGATATTCCAGCTCGGCTTCTGCCAAAGCAGTCCGGGAGCTAGGGCTCCAATACACCGGCTTTACGCCCCGGTAGATGTAGCCTTTCAGCACCATCTGCCCAAACACATGGATCTGAGCCGCTTCATATTCTGGCTGCATCGTTAAATAGGGATGCTGCCAATCGCCCCAGATGCCCAACCGCTTAAAGCTGTCACACTGCTGCTGCTGCTGCCCCAATGCCCATTCTTTTGCCCGACGGCGCAGCTCTAATGAGGTCAGCTTTTGCCGCTCTTCGGCTTTCATCGCCTGCAAAACCTTTAGCTCGATCGGCAGCCCATGACAGTCCCAACCGGGCACATAGCGGACTTTCCGCCCTTTCAGCGTTTGATATTTGTTGACAATATCTTTCAGCACCTTATTAAGGGCGTGCCCCATGTGAATCTCGCCGTTCGCGTAAGGCGGCCCATCGTGCAAAATGAACAGCTCACCGGGGTTGCTTTCTGACAATTTCTCGTAAATCTGGTGTTCTGCCCAAAAGCGTTGCAGCTCAGGTTCGCGCTTGACGGCGTTGGCACGCATGTCGAACTTGGTTTGAGGCAGGTTAACGGTGTCTTTGTAGCTTCCGGGTTCTGTCATCACGGCAGGTGGGGGATGGGATGGCAAACAATAACGAATTGTATCGAACCATTGTATCGAACCGCTGTCGTTTGCGGCAGACAGCCGCTATTTTCGGCAGGTGTTCCGTCTAAGTTTGCAAGGTGCAAGATTTATGGCACTACGTGCCTAAATCAAAATTGTTTTTATGTAAGCGCGTAGCGCTATACCAGGCTGCAAGCTTCTTAGTTCGCAGCTGCAGCCCGACTCACAGATGAAGAGTGTGTAGAGAAATTACGGAAAAGTAGGCACTTTGAGGAGAGCAGAACTAGATTGAAGCAAGGAAATTTCCGAAACCCTACGGTTGCCAGGCTCAGGTGAAGTCGATCGCCCCACAGCCTCTCTTCCAGTTGAATTGTTTCACCAAGCTGCTCCGCATCCGATTCTACGGATATTGATTATGTCTGGTTGGCTTACGTCTGTCTCTTCTACCCGTCAATTGTCTTCCCCGCTGCTGCCTGCTCGCTGGGTTAAGAACAGCTCCACAGAGAACGCTTCATCGAGCTTGGCAGACTCACAGTGGCGGCGCACAAGCAGCATCCAGCGGGCAGCGGCAGGGGTCATTGGTAAGCCAGACAAAATTACAGACAGTCCTGCATTGAACGATTCTGCATCAAACGATCGCTCCAAGCCGCGATCGGGCTCTAAGCGTAGTTCTAAACCAGGACAAATCACTTTGGCAGCGTCTCGGCTAAAGCAAACGATTAAAGGCGCACTGACGCGATCGGATAGCTATCAATCTCGTTTGGGCTCCTACGTAGATGACTATCAACTCAAGCGAGTTGCCCCCGGACAGATCATTCAGATCAGCCTCAAATCCAGATCGCTAGACCCTTACTTGCGGCTAGTGGATGCCCGCACCAACAAGGTGTTGCTCTATGGCGAAGATAGCAGCGACAGTAATGACGCGCCACGGCTGGTGTTTACAGCGAAGGCAGGGTCCAAATATCTTCTGCGAGTGAGTAGTTCGCCCAAAGCAGACGACGATTTTGGCGATGGATTTGGGTATACCGTAAGCGGCAAAACGGGCAACTACACGCTGCAGGTGCAGGCAGTCGCTGCTCCTAAAGGGGACTTTAATTTCTTCTACGGTAACGGTTTAGTCGATGCGTCAGCGGCTGTTGCTAGGGCTGTTTCTGAGGCGGCAGGCAGCACGTCCAGCCTTTTTAGCAATGCCGCTTCCAAGAACAGTGGGCTGTCTGGACTGTCGGAGATGGAGAGCGAGCGTTGGCGGCTTGACCTTATTAAAGCGCCAACCGCTTGGGCAGAGGGCTACACCGGGCAGGACACCATTGTGGCAGTCCTAGATGGTGGCGTAGATTATACCCACCCGGATCTACAGCGCAATATCTGGACAAATCCCAAGGAAATTCCTGCTAACGGCATCGATGACGATCGCAATGGCTTTGTCGATGACACTCAGGGTTGGGATTTCAGCAACCAAGATAACGATCCAAATGATTCTCCCTTTGATGGGCACGGCACTCATGTTGCAGGTATCATCGCAGCTGCCAACGATGGATTTGGCATCACAGGCGTTGCCTACAACGCCAAAATCATGCCCATTAAAGTAATTGAGGGGGAAGACACCTCTGATGCTGCCGTTGCCCAAGGCATTCGCTATGCCGTGCAGAATGGGGCGAGAGTCATCAATATCAGCTTGGGCAAAGAACCTGGTGCGGCAGTCTCTGCAGATTTGCAATCGGCAGTGCGGTTCGCTAATCAGGCGGGCGCGGTGGTGGTGATGGCAGCAGGCAACCGACGGCAGCGCATGGGGGCAAATGCTCCCGACAACCCTGCTGCCTACGCCGCGGCCCAAAATATTGGCATCGCGGTCGGAGCGCTAGACGAAGGACGGAAGCTAGATGTCGACTCTAACCCAGCAGGCGCAAAGCCTTTAACCTACGTCGTGGCTCCGGGTATCAGCGTTCGCTCAACGGTTCCGGGCAATAGCTACGCCACCTACAGCGGTACTTCAATGGCAACGCCGCATGTCTCAGGCGTAGTTGCGTTGATGCTGAGTGCAAATCCTAATTTAACTCCTGCCCAAGTTAACCAAATTCTAGTGAAAACCAGCGATCGGACGGGGTTGATCCCAGCGCCATAGGGCAGTTTCTGCAGGGTATAGGCTTTGCGGACTGTAGGCTTTGACTGTAAGTTTACTGTAGGTTTTGGGAATGCACTGGCATTCTGCTAAAAGGGAGCCGGGCAACTGAGGGGATGCAGAATTTAGAATTTTGCAGTATGCTGAGATACTGGAGAACGCCAAGCTTGATTTAGCCTATTCTTAGGTGGTTTCAAGCGCTGACACTCCAAACCCTGTTTGCGGATGTGGCGGAATTGGTATACGCGCACGTTTGAGGGGCGTGTGGCTTTGCCTTGCGAGTTCGAGTCTCGCCATCCGCATGAGTTTATATGGGTCTAGAGATAAGGCTGGTATGACTGAAAGCATAAAGTGAACAAATTGCTAACTTTATGCTTTCAGAACTGGTTGCTCACTTTATGCTTACATAATCCCCTTAAGTAAGCCTGACATGATTATGCGTTTACTCACCTTGGTGAACACCTCGGCAAGTAAGCGCATAATTTTTGATTCTTCTTTTAGTCAAATCCTAAGTGATGCCGCACATTCTCCAAAGCCACGCAAACCTCATTCTCTCTGAAGTAAGCAGGTTTACCTAAATGCTGGGAAATGCTATTGCGTGTTGGCTCTTCCCCTTCCTTGTAGAGTTTTATTGCAATTTCCTGGACTTCTAAGCACTTTTGATTAACTTTTCTAATACGTTCGGATTTACAATATTCTAAATACCGAGCAGAGATATTACGACAAAGTTCTGGAAAGTGTCTGCGAAGAAAGTTCGCATCATAGTTAAGCTGTTTGGCAATGCGCTGCATTGACCAGGATGCGTAAGTATCGTCATCAAGAAATTCTTTTAACAAAGAGTGAATTTTGGAGGCATCGAATACTCTACTAGTAGATCGTCTCGAATTTGAAATAGCTGAGCTATGAGATGTCCTGATCGCCCCATTATTTCCCAAGCTTACGCCCGTTTCTGTCAGGAAGTCGCTCACAGATAGTTCCAAATAATGACAGATTTTTAGAAGGGCATCAAGCTGTGGCAATACCTTGCCTGACATCCACAGCCAGACTGTATTTTTGGGCATCTCAATCTGCCGAGCAAACTCGGCAGTATTTCCCTCAGCTATTTGATTAATACAAGCCCTTAGCGTCCTTGCAACCTTTTCCCTTGCTGGTGGGCTGGTTAGGAATGGTGCTTTTGCAAGCAGATCCCCTACAGTTTCTGAAACCCACAGCTGCCAATCCAACCCACCTGGTTCCGTTTCCGTGTCTTTAAGCTGTTGACCAAGCCACTCTCCACACTTAGAACAATAGCCTGGGCGAGAAAGCCATCCTAAAAAAGGTAGTTGACGTTCACAGTGAGGACAATGGCTCTGCAAAGGTTGGCGGTGATTTGGACAGATTTTAACTACCTCTAGTGACCAGAGGAGTGGATCACATACCGATCGCTTCCCTTCTAAACAATCTTTGTAGCACATGGGGCACCAAGCACGATTGTGGCGTAGTAACCCTTTGGCAGGAAGAACCTCAGCCCAGGTTAGCATTGTCAGTAATCTTAAGTTATTCTGCGTAGTAAGTCTTTCTAGTGCCTGGACTAGATCAGCAGCCATAGCACCTGTTCCATTAAAGGCTTCTGTACGGCTGCTCATACCATGAAGATAGCTCTTGCTATTAGGCTGTCTTAAAAGCGTTACAAATTCTTTCGCTAGTAAAGTGCCAGCATTGACGTAGTGAAGGTTGGCAAGACGAGCAACGTATCCAGTTAGGCTTTCAATATAAGGAGTACCAACACCAAAGGGGGACAAGCAATAAAGACGACTGCGTGGTGGAACTTCAGGTAGATTGAGATCCCATAAGTTGTCAGGGGAGAAGATTTCACCCATAACGTTAATCACTTTTCCCAGCCCAGTTCACGCCGAATCTCGTGTACAGCTTCAATAGCTGCTTGCTGAAGAATTGATCTTGGTTTGCTTAAATACTTCGATATGCGTGCACCTGTAGGCTCAATCCTCTGGTTGTGTAATTGAAGGGCTACATCCCTAACTTCTTGACGCAACTTCCCTATACGAACCTCCTTAAGAGACTTTCGATACATTTCGTAACGAGCCGAAATAGCTTTTGATAACTCTGGAAAAGTGCGTTTGACGAGTTGAACGCTAAATCCTTCTCTTCTAGCAACATCCTGCATTGAAGGAGGTGGGTACTCTTCCTTCTGAAGTGTGCTCTCCAAAACGCTTCGCATTCCTTCTAGGCGTCGCATCTTGTCGTAAGCAGCATATTTCTTTGCAAGAGCATGAGTTAACTCGGATGCATGATAGTACAGTGGACCTGGGCTTGCATATCCAAGCCTTGTACTCAAATTTTGAACTGATGGTGGCGGCTCTTCAAGTAAGGCTGCTTCTAGAGCAACCTTTACACCGGCAGCATTATGCCGAATCTCAAGAGTTTCTTTTCTAGCAGAACGCTCTAATTGGGGAAGGTTTTCAGAGGCTCTTGTTAAATCTTCTAACGTAGGCTGCTGGGTTAGGAAATTTAGTAAGGGAAGGTCAAGATGCTTACAAAGGTGTAATAGGGTTTTCAAGGAGGGAAGCGTCTTGCCATCAATATGTCGGTGAATTTGCTGTTTTGCGATACCGACTTTATTGGCAAATCTGGATACTTTTCCTTGAGAGGTTGCTTCAACATAAGTGGCGATCGCTGTTGAGATTGTTTCTTTGGATGGTGAGCAAGCTAGCCTTGGAGTGGCAGCAAGCAGACCCCCTATATTCTCAAAAACCCATAGTTGCCGACTCAAATCCTCCTTGGAAACTTCTTCCAAATTCGCTTGATAAAAATTCAGCCTCATTCCGAGCCATTCCTTACATTTGGAGCAATGACCAGGTCTAGAGGACCAATCCAACTGCCTGTTTTCCACATCACAATGGGGACATTTAGTACAGAGCGGGAGATCGTGATGAGGGCAAATTTCTATAGCATCGAAGACCCATACAAGTGGCTCATAAATTTCCTGTTCATTGCTGTTCCAATCCTCGTAACAAACTGGGCACCAAGCTCGGTTAGTGCGAAGCAGATATCTGAGAGGAATTACTTCAGCCCAAGGTAACATCGATAGAAACCTTAAATCATGGCGTAAGGTCAGGGACTCCAAAGCTGTAACTAGAGCATTTGTCCAATCAGATGCTCCGTTAAAAGCCTGAGTGTATCGTCCAAACAGTTTATCTATGCCACCTGCACGCCCATCAAATACATATCCCTCCTTCATGAAGGGTGCAATTTGGGTCAAGATGAGCATCCCGGTTTCAACTCGATGAGTTTCAGATAGGCGAGCCACATAACCTGTTAGGCTTTCTACATAAGCTGTACCTAGACCAATTGGTTCTAGGCAATACAAACGGCTACGTGCTGGAAGTATTGGCTCATTCAAGTCCCAAAAGCCATAGATAGTTGTTGGGTCAGCTATCATTTCGTTCTCCTGTAGGACGACGGGTTGGGTTTGGCTTACCTACGTTCCGAGTTTTTCCTTTTCCTTGAGGGGTTGCTGTATCAGATTGAGAAGTCACCTGTGAGGTTGATGCTTGACTGGCAACTAGACCTAAAGCCATTCTTAAATCATTCTTCCCCGCATCCTTGTCCCTAAACTTCCCCTCCGCCTCCATAGCTTCGGTCAACATAATTCTGCATTGTTCTACAGACCAAGCGTGCTTCATCAAATCTTTGTAAGTGATCGTTTTTGCTGATGGATTAGTTTTAAGGACTGCACTGAGTGTACGAGATAGCCAATCTTTAAGAATCCCAACGCAACCAATCGTCCGTTCATAGCAGAAATCCCAATGGCTAGCTAAGTCGGGAATTTCTGGTAGCGGTAAGTAGTATTGGAAAGTTTTAACAATATTTTCAAAGATTTTTAGATCTTCAGGAGTTGATTGATAGCGTGAAAAGTGGACATCAATACTACGGCGACATAACTGGGCACTTAAATTCCGAAGAACTATCAACTCATATGTTCCAACCAGAACAAATTGAACCCCAGAAATATTGGCAATAGATTTGATGCAATCTGTCTGATCTTTCAGCTTGCGCCCACTGCTTAACTTTCCCAAGTTCTGGGCTTCATCAATAAAGAAGGCATCAGGGTGACGTTGACGTAATGCTTCCTCAAAAGAAAGGCGTAATTTCAATTTATTTTTGTCAGGATTAGGCTTTTTTTTAGCGGAGTCAGGGTCAACTTTGTTATCAATTAACGGTTCTTGTAAAGCAGTCAAGCCTCGAACATAGAAATCCTTCCAGTCGAAGTTGCTAAACTCCGGCGTTGCAGCTTCAATGACTGCACATGGAATCCGCGCTCTATCCTCAAACAAATCAGGTAAAGCCGACTCAATAAGGTTTTTTCTGACCTTGCGTATTAAGGTCGATTTGCCAACACCAGTAGGACCAAATACAAAGACAATTGGCGGTTTAGCAGATTCATATATAGAATCCGTTAATTGTTTAACCGACTCAATTAACCTTGGGTGTGGCATCGTATAGTTTTCAAAAAAGGCTGTTCTTTCCTGAACAGAAGAGTTTAATAGCTCACGAGGAAAACCATTTATTAATTGCATTAAAACTCTCCATAAAATACAAAATCATCTGCCTCGTCATTAACGATCTCTGCTTCGCCTTCAGCAACATTATTTTCTTTGGCAATATTATTTAAGGTGTCAGCTTTAGGGTTCGCTGTTAAGCTGCTTGGAGAAACAATCTCGATATCCTGATGCAGTGATGCTTCTGAATTAATAGAGTTTCCATTCCTATCAAATCCAGTCTCAAGCATTTGCAAAACATGACGGTTTTCGGAAGCTCTTAATCGTTCTTCCATTAATCGCCCTTCTTTTGCTTCTACTGAACTGAGAAATTGGACTAATTCTTTGTCAGTCTCAATAGTTTTTTGTCCTTGCGTGAGCTTACGCTTACGCAAATCTGCACTAGCAAGTCGTATTTCTTTTTCAGAGCGACCCTGAAGATACTGATAATAGTTAGATACACATTGCACCCACTGCCCTTCAACGAGAGCATAAGCAACGCCAGCATCAAACGGGTCATATCTTACCTCTACTGAGGATTTCTCTATTTCTGGATTGCGGAAGGCGTTAGACCAGTAGTAGATATTATGAATCTTTATTCCATAGCCAGGTTGTACTTTCCGTGTACCACCATCAGGAGCGGGCAAAGTTAGTATACGAAAGGCTTCGTCATATTCGACTCTCCGATGTGAACGATCACCTCCTAATGCAAGTCCTTCATTAAAAGCTTCACGAGGGCTTTTACCTAAGGCTGAGTGTTCCCGCTTGTCATATATCTCATAAGCCCACTCACAAAGTGATTCGTAAAGGGCATCTAATGTCCAGATTGCTAGATTTTTAGGATTGACTGATTTGGTAACTTGACGCTGTTTCTTCATGATTTGAGTGTTACCTGTCAATTCATGAACAAATTGGGTATTAGCAGTACCAAAGAGCCTTTCGACAACAGCCCCAAATCGTGCTTTAGCTACAGGACGATGCTTCTTAATGGAGTAGTGGTAAGCTATTAACTGCTCAAAGTAATGGCTGTGGAATTCTGGTCCGTTGTCTACTACGATAGTTTGAGGAAATCTTCTAAATCGCTGTACACAAATACGCAACGCCATCATACACGAGCGATAGCTTGGCTCCTCATAGGTGAGATAAACCGCCAATAATCTTCTTGAAAAAGCGTCACTCATAAAGGTCGCCCAAGGGCGACCAAGATTGTGTTTTATTGCATCACTAATAGAGATGTGACTACAGGTAGTAAGAGATTGAATAGAACTAATTAATTGAATGTCTAGCTCTGTATGATCGAGGTGAACAATCTCAAAAGGACGATTACCATGTTGAGGAGTTGTTGTTTTTAGCTCCCAGTAGAATTGTTCCTTCTGGATAGCGGCTCGACGACCCTCACGTTTAAGTGTTTGATTTACTCCACTTCGTTCCTTAATTGCTTGAGAAAAGGTGGTACGGCTCAAAGGAATAAAAGATGGTTCATGTTTTGAACATGCCTCAGCGTAGCTCTCATAAACTCGAAGAATTCCTCGATTCTTAGGATTCTCGTAGTTCTCCTCTATAAACTTGAGCATGAATTGACGAGATTCCTCGCCAACCTTTGACCCATAATTCCCTTTTTTCTGATTCCTAGGAAAAAGCCCGATATACCCATTCCCGTATATCTCCTCAGATTTGCGATAAGCGTCTCGCCAACGACGAATTGTACTGGATGGTCTAGGAGGAGGATTTTTATCTAAGTAAGGTCGAATTTCTTCATATCTATGATTTGCTTCTTTGATGTCTTCAGGGCGAGCACGTTGTAAAATCTCTTTGACTTCTGCCTTCTTTTGAACATCCTCCTCAATCACTGGAGCGGATATATTTCCTTCTAAGATCAGTTTATCAATCGTAGAATTTGGTAATGGCAAAAGCTCCCCATCATATCTCAATAAAGTAGTCGATGTGATACCTGTATTGGCTACTGTCCAAAGCTCACCGTCCCATAGTAAAGATGAACCTACAGCAATCTGAACATTGTGAAGGCTGGTTGGAATATTAGAGGGAGAGATGCTTGTAATGCGATCGAATGCTAAAGCCAGTTCTTTATTCAAAAAGATGCGTACGGTTTCTGGCTCAGCTAATCTAAACTTTTCCAAATCTACGTATAGCTGGTCAGTAACAATTAGGGTGTAGACATCATCTGCATTGAAGCACTCCGCCTGTTGAAGCAACTGTGCAAGTGTAATTCCTGGTTCTGCTTCGACTGTGGCAATGACAGCTTGGCTAGCTTCATCAGGCACATTGGATGCTTCTAACCCAATGTAGTCTTCTAGCCAAACAAAATTCTGTTGAAAAGTCCAGCTAATCTCTGCATCTGACCAAACGTTGAAGCTTAATCCATATCTTGATGCGTACACATCTGCGGGTGGACAATGCCATTTCTGGTCATCTTCCTTTCGGTAACGATTTGGCTTATCCTGACCAAGTTTTATTAGTTCTTGCTCAGTTTTACACTCTTCCCATCCTGCCGAGTTGGTACGAATGATAAAGAAATCCGGTGTATATTGATGTCGGTTTTGCTTCCCACTCTTGGCGTTATAAACGAGTTCGACGGGTGGCGGCTGATCATAATACTCTAGTACGTCTGGATCATGCTCTAGTTCGTATATACGTGCTAATTCACTCCGATGGGACTCAAATTGGATTGTCAGTCCCATTTTTCGACTGGAATAAAAGCCTGTAACGCTGACTCTATTTCCTAAGACTCGGCGCGAGGGATCAGAGGATCGAATCTCTTGAATAACCTTTTGTGTTGTTTCCGGAAGAGCGAGGCGATCGCACCATCGCTCAAATTCTTCCTGGCTCAGCATTGTCTAGAGTCCCAAACGCTATGCCTGAACGTGCAGAGCAAAACGTTACTCTGCGTTTGCGTCATTTGAATGACAGGAGCTACAGCCCTTACATAGCCAATTCAGAATCCCCCCGGATTTTGAAGGAATGTTTGGAGTCCTGTAGTTACACAATTATACACAACTTCTAAACGACCGCAAGAAGGCAAACCTAGCTGTACATAGCTATCTCTCCTTGCCTAGAATCGACTATGTTGTAGGCTCTAAGTTCGCTTGCGTAAGGTAGTCGAATACTTTGCAAGGTGATCGAGTACTTTGTAGGGTAGTCAACTACGATCTTGAGAAGAACACTGATCCCCCCGGAGAACTAGCCTCATGCCCAAGGGACACAAACGTACTAGAGGTATCCCTGAGCTTCATGATGAGCTTAAAAAACGAGTTAACTTTTCGTTGACTCCTAAAGCTGTTGAAGGACTTGATCTTTTAGCGACAGATCGAGGACTGTCCCGATCAGAGTTAATAGAACAGATTGGTCGTAGAAGAATTCCATTGGGCGATCTTCCCAATTGCGATTCTAGAAAATTAGATCCTTCGGTCTTCCTCTTTATGGAAGAGGCTATACAGTCCATGCCTCCTCTAGAGATCAAGGAGAGTTCTAAAATTCAGGTTCTGCCATTTGCTGAACGAGCTTCACTTCCTAACAGTCCTGGTGCCTTTATTGTCAGTGATTGGATTCGTGATTTCTACGGTTCCGATATGGATTTAAGGCATCGATTTCAGGACTATCGTTTTATTGAAGTTATAAAAGACCATTTCGATGGTTTACCAGACAACCTCTTCATCCTTTGGCTCACTTGTGATGCCAGATTATTAAAATTTGTTTGGTCTGATATTAGGGCAGCTTTCGAGTCTATTCGAGACGAAGTGCTATCTCGATCGCTTACAAACGAGATGCGCCGTTTAGAACCTTCGGCAAACAGTGAGGAGTAAATGCTTCACAGCTATAGCTGGTATTGGGCATCTTGCGCCTAGCGCGACAGAGCCAAAACTTACTAGCAAGTTACTCGTGTTGTATTTGCAGATCTAGTCGATCGCCGATCGCCACTACTACCCCTTTATTTTTTAGGTCTCCCAAAGCTTTATAGAAGCCACCAACAGTCAACTCCCAACGATCGCAAAAGGCAGTGACATCAACCGTAGGATTAAGTTTGCCAGGATAGTCAATTTGTAGCGCGAAGAAAACATAATCCCGATCACTTGTCAGCAACTTGCGCTCTCGGAGGCTTAAAAGTTCTTCCCGATCAAGCAGGTAGCCTACTTCAGCAGCTTTATTCATAACCTTGATCTCAATGAATAGTACTTTTGAACTAGATTATATTATTTAGCGACTCGCAGCATATCAATTTATATTTTTGAGTAGGCTCCTCTTGAAGGAGGCTTATGCACCAACTTGATTTTTGGGCAATCTAAAACAGAGATATGAATTGACAGCTAGTGTCTTATAACGAAGCTGATACACGTGCCAAACTGATTGACCCTAAACTTAAGCTCTCAGGTTGGGGAGAGAGCCAGATTGAACGTGAGCATTACTTTGTTAAGGGTCGTCCCGTTACGGCTGGCAGAATTTATTTAGTGGGTGAAGAGTCTAAACGTCGTCAGCCCCGGCGTGTCGATTACCTGTTGCGTTATTACGGACAGATGGTCGCTGTGCTGGAGGCGAAGGATGAGACGCACGAAGTCGATTCGGGGCTAGAACAAGCTAAGTCTTACGCCAAAATGTTGGACGTGCCTTTTGCTTACTCCAGCAATGGACATGGATTCGTAGAATTTGATTTTTTCTCGAATCGAAGCCACGAGCTTTCCACCTTCCCAACCCCTCATGAGCTTTGGCAACGGTGGCAGCAGTATCGTGAGCAAGCTGCTGAGGAACTCCACGATCGCCAGATCGCAGCAGAAGCAGGTGGAACCTATGCCGTAGAACCAGATGCCAAAGCTGATCCGCTACTTTACCCATTCTGTCCAACTTCTATTTGCGGCAAGGAGCCTCGCTATTTTCAGGAGGTGGCGATTCGGCGGGTAATTGAACGAGTAGTAGCTGGACAGAAGCGAATCCTTTTGACGATGGCGACAGGGACGGGTAAGACGTTCACGGCATTCCAACTTGTGTGGAAGCTGAAGAAGTCGGGATGGCTGAATAAGCCTGTTCTCTTTATTGCCGATCGCATTGTCTTACGCAATCAGGCTTACAACGCCTTTGGACCGTTTGCCAGTGGATCAGCCGATCCGCGTGCCTTGATTCGGGGAGGGAAGTTCAACGCGAATCGTGAGCTTTACTTTGCCCTGTACCAGGCTTTGGATTCTGGTGACGGAGATGACTCGCTATTCAAGAGCATTCCACCCGATTTCTTTGGCTTGATCATTATTGATGAGTGCCATCGATCGGGCTTTGGTAAGTGGAACGCGATTCTTCAACACTTCACTGGGGCAATTCAGTTGGGCATGACGGCTACGCCCAAGCAGAGTGAGAGCGTTGATACCTATGCCTACTTCTGTGCGGAAGAGCCAGAAATTCCTCTAGACCCAGAAGACCCGACTAAAGGAACCTGGCAACCGCCTGCCTACAGCTACAGCTTAGGACAGGGTATTGAAGATGGGTTCCTCGCTACCTACAAAATCCATCGAGTTCGGACAACGGTAGATAAGGATGGGCTGCACGTTCAAGATGCCCAAGTTCAGGGGGCTGAGATCTACGTTCCCGAAGGGCAGGACTTGCGGGATGTTTACCAGACTCCCCAGTTTGAGCGAGAGATTACGGTGCCCGATCGCACTGAAGCCATTACCAAGCACCTAGCGGGGTTACTCCGCCGCTTTGGAGCTACTGATAAAACAATGGTTTTCTGTGTGGATAGAACTCATGCTCGTTTGACGGCTCGCCTGCTCCAGAATGAGTTCGCTGAGTTGGGCTACTCGGACTATGCCGTTCCTATCATTGCGGAAGAGGGGGAAGCGGAGTCTTGGCTGGAGCAGTTTCAGGATAGCGATCGCCAAACTCCCATAGTCGCCACCACAGCAGAATTATTGAGCACAGGGGTTGATGTGCCCTCCTGCCGGAACATTGTGTTCATCAAGCCTATTGCTTCCCCAATCTTGTTCAAACAGATCATCGGTCGGGGATCACGGGTTGACGCTGCAATCGGCAAGGAATGGTTCCGTATTATTGATTATGTAGGAGCATCCCGACTGTTTGATGAGTGGGATCGCCCACCAGGAGAGCCACCAGCAGAAATTGAAGGACCGCGAACCAGCATTCTAGAAGGGACAGTCATTCATGCTGACACGGGCGACTTAATTGTAGGGGCTGCGGTAAGTGCTTTGATTGGAGCAAACCAGCAGGTTGGACCTGTCCGAACGGATGACGATGGGCATTTTCGATTTGAAGAATTGCCAGCCACAACCATTCGTCTTGCTGTGAAGGGAGCGGGCTTTCGTCCCCGCAATTTGAGCGTTGAAACGGCTCCAGATGCTACTCAAAGTGTAGCGATCGAGCTAAAACCTTTTGAAGCCACTCCTGGCAAGATTCGAGTGCGGGGACTGGAGGTTACGATCGCTGATGAAGCCACATTTCTGGTGGAGTCTACCGGAGAGCAGCTTACTCTGGCACAGTATTTGGATTACACGAAGCGAAAGGTGGTGGGGTATGTTCCTGCCTGGAGCCAACTGCATGAGATTTGGACAGATACTAATCACCGAGAAGCCCTTCTAGAGGAACTAGAAGCCGAGAGCGTTCATATTGAGGTTTTAGCCGAGGTCTTGGCACAACCCAAAGCCGATCAGTTTGACCTTCTGGCACATATAGCTTTCAACAAGCCAGTTCACACTCGTGATGAGCGGACAGAGGCATTCTTGAACTATGAGGAGCGATTTCTGGAGAACCAGACTCCGGAGGCTAAAGAAGTGATTTTGGCTTTATTGGACAAGTATCGTCTGGCAGGGGTAGATGAAATGGTTAACCCTGAGGTGTTTCGCTTGTCACCCTTTAGAGAAATGGGGCAAGTGTCTGGGGTTGTCCAAAGATTCGGTACGATAGAGAATTTACGCCAAGCCCTAAATGAGGTGCAGCAGCGTCTCTATCGTGAGGATATTGCGTGAGTCGGGAGCAGCTAGAAAACGACATTTGGAGAGCCTGTGATATTCTCCGTCGAGATGATAATTGCGGCGGGGTGATGGAGTATGTCGAGCATCTCGCCTGGTTGTTGTTCCTCAAGTTTTTGGATGGGCAGGAAGAAATATTTGAACTGGAAGCAAAACTGTCAGGGCGCAAGTTCACGCGGGTAATTGACAGTGGCTATCGCTGGTCGGATTGGGTGCCTAACGCTCTGGGAGAAAAGACAGGCGAAAATGGTCGTCGGGCAACGCCAACGTGGGACGGCAAAGAACTGATGCGGTTTGTTCGAGGGACGTTAATTCCTTATTTAGCGAATTTATCCGGTTCCCAAGAGCGGGAGATCATTGCTGGCATCTTTGGCGATCGCAACGTCCTGGTCTGCGCCTCGCCCTATAACCTAAAGGATGTGCTAGAGATTGTCGATAGCATTGACTTTAAGAATCCTGATGACATCCACACCGTTTCCCATGTATATGAAGCCCTACTCAGACGGCTAGGCAACGAAAATAAGGTAGCTGGAGAGTTTTATACGCCCCGATCGATTATTCGCTTCATGGTAGAGGTGATTGATCCCCAAATTGGCGAAACCGTTTATGACCCCTTCTGCGGCTCTTGTGGATTTTTAGTTGAAGCATATGACCACATGAAACAGCAGGAGAAAACAACTAAAGACCGCAAAATCCTTCAGACCAAAACGTTTACGGGGCAAGAGAAAAAGGCATTGCCTGCCCTGTTGGGAGCGATGAATATGGTGCTGCATGGGGTATTGGTGCCCGACATTCGGCGGCGGAACACGCTGGAAGAAAATGTTCGCACCGTTTCTGAACGCTTTGACGTGGTGCTGACCAATCCCCCCTTTGGTGGCAAGGAAAATGCTCAAATTCAGGAGAACTTTCCGATCAAGAGCAATGCCACTGAACTGCTCGCACTTGAGCACATTCTGAAGAAGCTGAAGCCTGGTCGAAAAGCGCGGTGTGGTGTGGTGGTTCCTGAAGGCACTCTTTTTCGGAGTGGGGCATTTGCTACCGTCAAGGAAATGCTCTTAGACGATTTCAATCTGTTTCTAATCGTTAGCCTCCCACCTGGAGCCTTTGCCCCCTATTCTGATGTCAAAACGGCTCTGATGTTCTTCCAGCGATCGGGTTCGACCAAGCAGGTCCTTTACTACGAGATGCCTTTGCCTGAGAACCTGAGGAAGTTTAGCAAGGGCAGCCCAATCAACGACGAGCATTTTGCTGAGGCAGGACAGATTAATCAGCTTTTAAGACTATTTGAATCGGGTGAGGTTCCGATTGAAAAGCTGCCAAAGTCAAGCTGGTATGTAGACATTAAAACCTTCACGGATCTGGGATTTGACCTGTCCGCTCGGAATCCCAATCAAGCTGAGGAAGAAGCCTTACCCCACCCGTCAAAGCTCACTGCCAGAATTCTAGAGAATCAGGAAAAGCTTCAGAGTATTGTAGAGCGCCTCCATAAGATAGTGACTGGGGAGGAGGCATAATGCTTGCATTGAATACAACCGAAATCGAAGAACTTCAAAGGAAGTTACCACCCTCTTGGAGGCTACAACCTTTAGAAGAAGTTTGTGAAATTAATCCAAGACGACCTCGAATCGAGCGTCAACCTGAGCAACTCACTTCATTCCTACCAATGGCTGGCGTTAATGATATAGAAGGAAGTATTGATAGTTTAGAAATTCGTCAATATCAGGAAGTAGCTCGTGGTTATACATACTTCGAGGAAGAAGATGTCTTATTTGCGAAGATTACTCCTTGTATGGAGAATGGGAAATCAGCAATAGCGCGTAATCTGGTTGATGGAATTGGGTTTGGTTCTACTGAATTCCATGTACTTCGTCCTGGACCTGATGTATTACCAGAGTGGATTTATAGGTTTGTTAGACGACTATCTTTTAGACAGGAAGCTCAAAAACATTTCAAGGGTGCAGTTGGACAACAGCGAGTTCCATCTGATTTCGTGAAATTATCTCTCATTCCGGTACCTCCGACTCTTGATATTCAGCAACGAATTATTGCGCGGGTAGAAGCACTGTTGGCTGAGGTGAGATCGTCTCGTGAATTGCTTGATGAAATGCGTCGGGATTGCGATCGATTATTAGCTGTTACGGTTAATGATGCTTTCAATAAACTCGAATCTATGGCTGAAATTGTTCCTTTAGCGACAGTAGCGACAGCCTTTAACGGTAGGGCTGTGGGTGAAGGAACGTCAAATATTCGAGTTTTCAAAAGTAAGCACGTCTACCCACACTCCCTAAAAATGGATAGACCTTCATATATGAAGGAAGATCAAGCTCAAAAAATGCCTGAAGATAGGTTTTTGAAACCTGGTGATGTTTTGATGGCAAATGCTGCTGAAGGGACACTTGGACGTGTCTCTTATGTTGACAAATGTGAAGAAAATTGGACGGTAGACGGCAAAATTATGATTCTACGCTCCAGGGATCAGCAAGATCTTTCTAGTAAATGGCTTTACTACTACCTCTGGTCTGATCGAGGCAATCGGGAGGTTTTAAGTCGCCGAACTGGAACTGCTTTTGCTGAAAACCGGGGACAAACGGGTATTTCTCCCACAAGTGTTCTAGAAATTCCAGTCCCTAAACCTTCAATCAATGCCCAGAATCAAGTAGTTAACTATCTTGATTCTGTGCTTGATGAGTCGGAGGCAATGATAAAACTCATGGATCAGGATGCTAAAACTCTTGACCAGCTAGAACAAGCGATCCTGGAACGGGCATTTCGAGGCGAATTGTAGTCCATTTATGATGTAGAAAGCTTATCGGAGACTTGTAGAGTGTCAGCCAACGAAGCTAATGAAGCAGTAAACCGTTCATGGTCGGTCTTTCGTAGTGCCGGAATCGCTGATGACTTAACAATTATCGAGTACATCGCTCGGTTGTTTCTAAACGAAAGCGAACTAGAAGGAGAGTTGCCCGATCGCTTATTGCCCCGATCCCTTACTGTGCGGGCTGACTCTGTCGATATTACTAAGTTTGCCCGATTGCGAGATGATTTAAGATCTGCCGCTGAACAACTAGGCGGTGATGACCGGGTTCAACAATTTGCTACTCTCTTCGATCAGCATGTCCTATTTCGCTTGTCTGAAATGCTGGCAGGAGGGCGCTACCCCACACCACGCCATATCGCTCGTTTCATGCACACTCTTGCTGAAGTTAACCCAGGCGACTCTTTAGCAGATTTTGCCTGTGGAAGTGGTGGGCTACTAGTTACTAGAGAAGTGACTGAGGGAAACCAGGAACCTCGAACCTTTGGTGTTGAAATATCGCCAGAATGGGCAAGAATTGCCAGAGCAAATCTACTTCTACACAGAATTCCCTTACGAGAAGACTCCATTCAGGATGGCAATTCCCTCAGCATTGTTGATGAATCAGACTCATTACTCTCCCAAGAGCGACTTTTTCCATTCAGAGTTGAAAAATTTAGTGGTGTTAAAGCCTTCAGCCGTGTTCTCATGAACCCGCCTTTTGGCGAAAAGATGGACGCTGCTCTTACAGGGGACAAGTTAGGTAGGAAAATTAGTAGAAGTGAGACAGCCCTCATTACGTTAGCCTTACGCAATCTAGACCAGGATGGAATAGCAGGTGTTTTAGCCCCTTCTGGCTTACTATTCAGTAACAATTCAGCCGATAAAGCCCTCCGCACTGATTTAGTGGATGGAAATACGTTAGATGCAGTTGTCGCCCTTCCTAAAGATGCGTTTCAACCCTACAGCCCATTACAGACCAATCTATTACTCTTTACGAAGCGATTATCTCCCGAAGATCATTTGACCTGGTTCTTCCAGCTAGAGCAGGATGGCTATCCTTCCGGTCGGGGACGCAATTTAACTCAGTACCCACCTCCTCAAACCAGCGATTTACCCTTTGTAGAACAGCTGTGGGCAAAGCGGCACCCCGCACCTAATGCTCAGTTCCCTAAAGGCGATGCTCCAGAGGTAAAAGTGCATTGGATCTCTAGAGAAACAGGATGTCCAGGTGTAGTTTGTTGGGGCATTAACCATGCTCTCAAATCTGTTGAATTTATTGATCCGTCAGCAACAGGGTCAACCAAGCAAGAACCTGAAGTCGAAGAAGTTGAGCAGGGTCCGCACCTGTTGCTGGAACTACTAACGCCACCAACAGAATTCAAGATTACAGTCAAGGTCCCTATACCTAAAACAGTCTGGATCTCGACTAGAGCCGTAATTTCCTCCGCTGAAAACCCTAGCGAAGAGCAAGAACTTGAAGTCGAAGAAACAGAAGAGATCTCGAAGCAAGTAGAGCCATCCTCAATCAAACTGCTTACTAGTCCAGCTTGGGCTGCTGCGATCGCGTTCTTTAGAGATGGAAAAGGGGCAATTGGTGAATCCCCTAGATTACTAGGGGTGGGGGTTCGAGCAATCGATATTCAGCAACAAGCCTACGATCTCCGCCCAGAGCGCTACGTTATTACCCCGGTTGAATCCCAACTCATTGATTCTCCCACCACCCTTCTTCGCAATATTTATGATAATCAGAGAAAACTAGCTCAGCGAATTGATAGCCTTTTTGGACGATTGGAACTACCTTCACTTGCTCAGGAGGAGCGAACGCCTCCCAAGCTTATTCAAGAGGAATTGAATGTAGTTAGTAAGCTTAACGATGACCAGCAGCAGGTTTGGCGAAAGATATGCGAGAAGACAGCATTGGTTGGGGATGCAGAGCCTGATAATTATGAGACAGCGTTACATTTCACCCTAGAGCAGTTAAATTTAGATTATTCCGAGGGAACTTTAGAGTCAACTCGTCTTACATTAGCCCTCCTAGAATGCATGGGGTTGATTGTGCCTGTAACAGTCGTAGATCCCAAAAGTAAATCAACGATGTTCGCTTACCGTCGTGTAACGGAGCGAGATATATGGCTATTCGGCTCAAACGGCTCACTTTCAGGGAGAGAGACATGAGACTAAGACGCTTGCGCGTAGAAGATTATCGTGTCTTAAGAAAGCTGGAAATTAAATTCAGCCCTGACATCGACGATTCCCCTGACTATTCGCCTACCTACTACTTGGACTTTTTAGTCGGAGTCAATGGAACAGGCAAATCGACTGTCTTGCGGTTACTTCTTGATATCATGCGGTGTTTAGAACGAAACAACTCACCAGATTATGGATTCGTTCTGGAGTATGACCTTGGTCATGATGACCCACAGAAAATAGTAAAAAAGAAAGCAGTAAAAATAACAAACATTGCTCAAACTCCAGATGCCATAGAGGTAAATGATAATTTTATTCTTGATGAGCCGGAGGCTTGGATAGATGATGCTAGTGAGCCTGTCAGGGTAGACAAAGACATCTTGCCTAAAATTGTCGTGGCTTTTACGACCGGCAGCGAAACTGCCTGGAAAGAATTAGAAAAAGAAGATAGAGATAAGTCAGAGGGCAGTTTTGCTCCTTTGCCGCAAGATTTATCTGAAAGAAGAGAAATTTTGCGAGAACGAGCGCTTCAAGAATTGCCTGGATGGTCTACTACCTCCCCTGACTCAATAGAGGAAGACCTAGATGAGGAAAACGAACAGAAGCAGAAGCAGAAAACCCGTTTCCCATTCATAGAAACAAAGCAACTAGCTTTGGTGACTCTTTGTGGACTTCTTGCTGATTTAGCCGTATCGCCAGACTATCCACGATTGGTAGAAGTGCTCAACGGAGAAAACGGGGCAAGTATAAAAGGGCTGTCTGGCTTCTCATTAAAATTCCGTCTTAATCAAGTCACTGCTAGCCCGCGCGATCGAGAATTTGTCGAACAGCTGGCTCAAATTGCAACGCGAGAGCCATCGACTGGACGTGCTTTACGGTTAGGCACTGATTATTTAATCATTTTTGACTTAACTGTCTCTGGTCAAGCCACTGCCCAAGCGATCTTGAAGGCATTTATTAATAGCTTAGAATTTTTTAAGCGATTGTCTAGGTTGCACGAGGCGGGAGCTAGTGGTCAATCAGTACTACGAGAGGTAAACATTTTTATAGAAAGAACTTCCTCTAACCATCCAGAAAATGATAACTATCCAGAAAATGACGAAGAAAGCTCTCCTCCATTACATCTCCTAAACTGGCTCAGTGATGGTGAACAGAGCTTTCTGGCGAGAATGTGCTTATTTGTCCTACTGGGTGAGGCAGAGGCTCTAATTCTCTTAGATGAACCAGAAGTTCATTTTAATGATTTTTGGAAACGTAAAATTGTTTCTAATCTAGACAAAGCTCTTACTGGAAGGCATAGCCACGTCTTGATTACAACGCACTCTAGCATTACCCTCACAGATGTTCCACGAGAAGATATTTTACTTCTAGAGCGTAATGCGAATCATACTAGTCGCTCTTTTAATCCCCGTATTAGAACACTAGCTGCTAGCCCAAATGACATCCTAGTCCATGTTTTTGGTGCTCCCTATGCAGCAGGTGATCATGGAATTAATCACATCGACAGAGTGTTAGAAAGTTTGTCAAACGATGATTTGGAGCAGCGGAAAGAGGGCATAGAGCACTTGCTCGATCAGCTTGGACCTGGGTACTGGCACTCTAAAGTCTTTAATGAATTGCTTGAAATAGAACAGATGTTGGAATCTATTGAATAGCTTATAAATCAGTTTGAATGCTTTACAAAGTCAACAAGTTTTCAGATTCTACCGAGAACCAACTTTTAGAAATAGTAGCTATTCAAATTAGTCTATTAGAATGTGCTGCAAGTAACTCTATTCTTGAGCAGACAAGTTGCGCTGTATTTCTCAAGCACAATTCTAGTTTGGATAAAACAGCCGACGCAATTGCGGCATGGATCTGGAATGCGGATAGCCGCTGTAGCCCGTTAAAAAAATTTGCATTAGGAACTCCTGACGAAAAAAATGATTTGATATCTACCATTAAGCAAGATATCGAAACTTTTAGGCTTGGAAATGGTCAGTTACATCATTTGGCAATTCCAAAGAATCAACGTAATCAGTGGAATGCAACCCCAGAATGGAAAAGAGGTGCCTGGCTATTTCTGATGCAATTCTATGATGAATTAAATAATGGTTTTCCAAGCCAGATTTTTAGCTCAAAAAAATCATTTGACGCCCAGAATTTTCTCATTGATTTTATTAACCATAATAAAAAGCTTGGAATGTGTGCTGCATGTGAGGAGTCAGATTTTCATACAGAGAGAAGGGACGGTATCTTGGCAGAAAAAGATCATTACCTTCCTAAAAGTTTGTACCCTCATCTATGCTGTCATCCTCTTAATCTAGTACCAATTTGCCATCTTTGTAACTTACCTAAAAGCAACAAAGATCCATTGAAAGCTTCAGATGGTTCCCGGCTCAATCTTGAGGAAATTTACCTGCCTTATAGAGATAAAGACGGATTATCCTCAAGAACTTACTTAGAGGTTTGCTTACAAGAAGACCCAAAGCTGGCTAAGTTTACTGCAATTAAACCTATGCCAAGTGAAAGCATCCAGCACAAAATTGATACTGTTAAAGAAATATATGAAATACCGGATAGATGGGAACGAAAGCTACCCGAGGAGCGGATTGGGGAGCAGCTATTTGACCATTTATTGAATGAAATAGACTCCTATCCAGCTTGCTATACAGATGAGAGTGTTTTATTTGATGTTCTTGAAAGGTTTCATGAAAGGTTAAAAAGATTGCAAGGAATGCAACCGTTTGCATATATTCATACTTGGTGGTTGTTCACGATATTAGAGCAAGTTATTGAACCATCAGTAACTAAATCAGCTCTAACTAAAAACCACCGAAATCTACTTCGTAATCTCAGAGCAAACATAGATAAAAAGTTTGCACAGGAGAAGGAAACTTACGGTGATGAGGTAGTGCTTGAACACATCGCTAGGTCACTTGATGTATGTCAGACAGAGCATTTAAGAAAAAAGACCGATACTCTTCGAGAGAACAGAAAAAAAAAATCTAAAGTACTAGCAATTCAGAATCCCCATTTTGTGCTGTTAGAACAGACAGAGCAGTTACAACTGCCAGAAGTTCTTTCTCAAAAAGGAGATCGGCAAAAAGCAATTGTAGAAAAATCAGAACCGACGCTATTAGATCGAGAGGAAGGCAAACAGCAAAATACTACATTCCTAAACGCTAAAGACTCTCAATCGCTGCTAGTGGGCAACCAAGCAGGGGAATTGTCAGATCAAAGCCTTATTTCACCTTCTCAAGATGAATTATCTGCTGAATTATCCGAAATAGATAAAAATACTATAGGGGATCTACCATTTGATCAGTCTATCAACTTGCTCACCTCAAGTGATGTTGAAAGAGAAAGATCACAGGAACAACTACCTTCTAATTACATCGATAATGACTTGCTTGCACTTATAGAAGCGATTGTGAACAAGGACGATTTAGCTGTCTGGCGATATGTGAACTTATTAAGTAGTTTTCAATCACCTAGGGTGCTTATACAAGATCTGATTAATCTCTATGAGAATGGTTTGATCTTAGCTAAACAAGTCCCCTGTCAAGATAATCTTGGAACATACTCAGAAGAAACTTGGAATAAGCTGGTTGAGCTAGCTAAGATCGAAACTTTTGATGAGTTGTCGTTTACTCTCCGAAAGTTACTGAAATTAAGCCGACGCCTCCAATTCATTCCTAATTATAAATTTGCCTACTGGCTTTTATATTGCCTGATTTCTTAAATTGTTAGTATCGCTTAGGTTTTCTGTTTAGCTTTTTCTCGTCGGTAGGACGTTCTATTGGATTCCTACTCGCCTTCTCCACTGCAATAGCTACAGCTTCACCGTCTTCCTTTTTCCATTGCAACGGGGCAACTCGAAATGCTCCTGACCAAATTTTGGGATTGGACAAATTTCGGAAGACACTGAGTTTTTCCTTAAGATCTAATACAGGTACAGCAGTTTTAGGCTCCAGTTGAAAAACTGGCTTAACCTTCACCCTGCTAGGAAATGTGCCACTTGTCCAGATCGGTGTGTTGTCTGTAAAAGGGGCCGATACAACCTCTAGGATACCAACCCAACGGGAAACTCCAGTGAGGTAACACAGCAAGTAATCTCCTGGTTTGATTCGTCTCACGCTTCCCCAGCGCTTTTCTGGAAAACCAGCCGTATTAGCCCCAGCATTAAGGAACTCTTGCCAAGTGGTTCCAGTAAATAAAGTCAACCAGTAATTGCGATCGCTCACGCCTCTAGAATTTTGATTTTTGCAAACTCTAATCCAACGCTTTAGCTTTATCATAGTTTTTGAAGATGGGCAAGCTCCTTGCTGCCAAAACTTTTGCTCACCTTATGGTTTCAGTTTTGAACTTTTGCTCACCTTATGGTTGCGAAACCCTGAAAGCCATAAAGTCATCCGAACTAAAAAATGAGCAACTGGACACCCCAATTGCTCATCTTATGGTTGCAAAATTGTTCAACTTATGGTTTCAGTCGCAGCTGGAAAGATGTATTTGTCTGCTGGACAACATCTCTCCAGCCTTATCTTTTTACTCATTTTGAGTATTAATTCATTGCTAAATGGGTCGCATAGCAATCTAGTTTGTACCAGCAAGGGGATTAAATTTCCCCTTAGAGAATAGTTGGGAAGCTGCAAGCTTTGCCCGATCCGCTCCTAAATCCTCTAGAACTAAGGATTTTAGGGAGCAATGCAAAGGCTTTGGTTTCTCAGATATCCTCCTAACAGAAACAAATTTATAGACAGAACCCGATCGGGCAGTTTTTTCCTTGAGCAGTAAAAGATTTAGCAAACTTCTGTCTCAGGGTACCGTCATGACTTAGCAAAACTTATTATTAAGAATACAGCGGTATCTCCCATCAGGTTTCTAGCTAAGTATGTACAGTGCTAGTCTGTCGTATCCTATATTCCGCAGGGGTTTGCTAAGCTTTGCGCAATTTGGCGCTTGCTTTATTTGTGGCGACTTGTGTAAAGCAATATTGTGCAAATGTGTATTGAAAGTTACCCTTTAAACAAATTTTTCCATGCTACGGTATGGGACACTTTCACTAGAAGTTTATAATCTTGGCGTGGAGTGTATGTACAACTACAGGGTTTGTAGAATTTTGTGTACACTACCTTCGACTCGAGATTAACTAAGAGTTTTGCGAGCTTTTCATATCAGGGGTGCATATCGTCACAGGCTTGATCGGCAGCTAGGGCTGAACCTTCTCAGCCTTCGCAACGTCGGTCAGGTATCATCTTGTTCCTTTTCCTATAGGCTTATGAGCTTTGCAAATCATGTCATTTCTTCTGCTATCTTGGCGGGCGCAGTTTTTGCAGCAGCAACTTTCCCCCTGGCTGTGCTTGGCTCCAAACCGCTAACAGTTCAGATAGACAACGATACGGTGTTTGCTGGATCGCTTAGGGATGCCGCTCCGCCTTGTTTGGCAATTGCAGCAGCATTGGGCATTGGGGCAGGCGCGACCAACCTCGCAGTCATGGGTTGGCGACATTCCTCCCGAAAACTATCTGCCGCCGAAGACAGAATTTCCAGCCTTTCTCAGAAAATTCAGGCGCAAGCAGCTCAGCTAGAGGAGATGCAGTTTTCTCCCTCTAAGCTAGAGCACTTAGGACTGAGGGAGTTTTTACACAGTGGAAATGGCTCTACAGCAACCCTGGTGCAGCCTGTAGCTGAGCTGCACCCATCAGCAACTCGGGCTGGAGTCGATGTTCCCAAATCAGAATCACTGAATGGCTTAAACAAGGTGATTGCTCTCTCAAACGTTCAGCCGTTTGTAACATTTTCTCGTTCTAAAGAAGAATCAATTACTCACTCTTTAGAGCATCAGGCTACAGATATTGATTTGAACAACCCAACCCAGGTTAATGAACTGCTCACTAACTTGCGACAAGTAATGACCCAGCTAGAGCAAATAAATTCACAGCGATCATAGCGAGTGTAGCTGGGTTGATCGCTGTGTTGGTTACCTAAACGATTGACCTCTTACTGTCTATAGCCTCAGCGCATCTTTAACGTAAAAAAGCATCGGGTGCGATCGGCGCTGAGGTTTGTTTCCAACTATTACCTGTCTGTTCAGAGGCAGGCGTTACTTTGACAGGGCGACTGGCTGTAGGCTGGGCGGGCGCAGCAGGCGGGGTGGTTTTTCCGGTGGGAAGAGCAACCGCAATTGTTTGGCTAGCTTGCAGGTAAGGCTCGCCTTCGGGGGTGTATTGGGCAAGGGTAGCGCGGGCGCTCTCGCTCAGCTGGCTGAGCTGCGGCTGCAGATCGGCAGGCTGATTGGCAGGCTCCAGTGTTGCCAGAAAAGTTACCTCTGGCTGCGGCTGAAACCGGACTTCTAGAGCAGATTGGTCAATTTGCCAAATTTCACGGAAGTCGCCGTTGGGAGCAATTTTCCAAAGGTTGAGGTCTATCTTCCAGGTTCCCTGTTGTACTTCAGCGATACGGCGATCGAGGATGGCATAGTTGGGTGTGGTTTGGGCAGCGGCGCGTTCTGCCGAAGCGGTTCCGCTGGCTCCAGTCTGGCTGAGGGAGCGGAAAGCTGCCACAGTGATGCGGGTTTTGTCGGGGAGGCTTGTTTCGCCCGCAACGGTGAACAGCCCAGGACGGCTAGCCGCTTCAACCTCGCTAATCCGAAACTCAAGGGGTACGTCAGTGGAATCTGTGAAGCTGTTAAACCAAGTTGTGCAGCCGCTCAGCAAGAGTAACCCAGGCAATAACAGCCCCAGCAGCAGCCTCGCTAGCAGCTCAGATAAAGGCTTGAAGGCAAATTGAGATCCTAATTTCATAGCGGTGATTCCGATGGAGGGCGTGATATGGCAATTGAAAAGGGGCGATCGCAAACGGGCGATCGCAGTTGGAAGTGCACCCAGTTCAGTCTTAAAAAAAGGCATTGCCTGCCTAATCGAATAACCAACCTAACAGAATGGCGATATATCCGCCTTAGCCAGCAACTTACCAGAAATTTAGCAAACTGACTGTGCAGTCGGCTAAGCAGAAATCCGTGAATCAACGGTTGATACCTTCCGGAAAAACTCTAGAGAGAGTGTATTCCTATGTTGATTGTTAACTTGCTTTGACGTTTTAACCGTTTTTCCTGATAGCTTGAAACGCCAACAGTCTACAAAATAGCAACGTCTGGCGCTACTCAGTCTAGTTTAACGACCCTCTCAGCTCGTTCTGTACCGAGGATTAAACTTACGTCCCCAGGCGAGCTGTGTTTAGAAAATGTGTATCTGCCTCACCTGTCTACTCCGTGGAACCACACATGAGATATCTTTCCATAGCTGCCCATCGCAGGTTAATAGTGCCTCAGATTTCAATTTGTCTGGGGTTGAGCGTTGGGATTTTGTCTAATGGCGCAGCAACGGCAAATGAGCTTCCTGCACCTGAGCCTTTGTCTACTCCCAGCGCAGCTGATGCAGCCCCTAGCCCTCTACTCGACTTAGAGGAAGCTTCCGAAGCGTTTGCCTCAGCCACTACACCTGCCCACAGTGGGCAAGCTGACCTGCCGCCGGATAATGCGCTAGCGCAAGAGGCTACGCCAGTCCAAACCACACTGCCTAACCAGGCTACCTGTGTTGCTGCTTGCAATCGCACGGCACAATTCATGTTTCGGCTTCCCGATCGGCTTCCTGATCTATCAGATGCGCCGCCAGCCCCGCGGCAGCAGGCAGAACAACCCCAGCAGGCAGAACAACCCCAGCAGGCAACTACTGTCGCTCCTCAGCGGGCGATCGTGCCGCCTGCTTTAACTAGTTCTGAAACGCCAGCCGCCGTCAGGACTACTTCCACCAAACGCGACGAGTTTGGCATGCGTCCTATTTCCAATCCGCCCGCAGCTATTCCAGTGCAGGCTTCCGACTCAGACTATCAAGCCCCTTTTCCACCGTCCTCTGCCAGTCCGGCTGCTAACCCAGATGCTAACCCGGCTGACGGACTAGATACCAGCCCTTCTTCTACCCCTGCTGCTCCTGGAGCGGCAGTTGATCCGCTTAATCGGCGGGCTCCGCTGACTCCGCCTTCGCTGCGAATTCAAGGGGTGTATGTGTATCAGGGGGGAGAGTCTTCTGCACGGGCACGGCTGGTTGGGGTGTACCCGCTGACTCCCAATTTGCAGGTGGGTGGGTCGATCGACTTGACGACAGGCGATGGCGATCTCTTCAACGTGGATGACGAGGATGGGGTAAGCATCAACGAGCTGTATTTAGCGGCATCGCTGCCTGACCTACCCAATTTGCGCTTTGTGGTGGGGCAGTTAGACCTGACCTCGTACTTCGATCGCAATAGCTTTGCCAAAGATGGCGAAACGCAGTTCTTTAACCCAGTGTTTCAGACCAATCCCGCACTAACGGCTGCCAGCATTGGCTCTCGTCCTGGTGCGCTGGTCAACTGGAGTATCACTGATGATCTGGAGGCACGAGCCGCCGTGTTTTCATCCGATCGCAGCATTAGCGATTTTGCGCTAGATGGCTTTGCTGGGGAAGTTGGCTTGCGGCTCGCAGAGAATTTGATTATTCGGGGAACCTACGCCACTGGGCGCGATGGCGGGGCAGATACCGGTTTCCGGGAGATCTTCAGCGTCCGCAGCGGCAGAGGCTTGCGGGAGGATGACCGCGAAGAAGCTTATGGCGTGAACGCAGAGCTATTTATTCCTGCGATTCGCATGGGCATTTTTGGGCGCTATGGACGCTATGAAAATTTAGCAATCGATGAGGGTGGGGATACGTTTGTGGTGGGTGTGACGTTTTTGGATTTATTTTTACCAGCCGATCGCCTGGGGATTGGCTACGGTCGAGAACTCTCGAGCAATAGCTTGCGGCAAGACTTGGGCAATGGCATTTCAGATGTAGGCGAGATTTTCTACGATTTCGAGGTAATTCCCAACTTGCGGCTAGGCTTTACAGTGCAAGCCCTCAATGATTTTTCCGAAACAATTGCCGGAGTGCGCGTCCGGACGGTCTTTGATCTGTCACCGAGGAGATCGCAATGAGACAGCAATCTTTGCGGATTCAGCACTCTTTTCGGCTGGGATTCAGCGCTCTGCTGCTGAGCCTGATGCAAGTCATGCCGCTGCCTGCGCTGGCGCAGTCTATCCCTGCTACCGTCCGAGAAGGCTTCTCACTGCTGGATCAAAACCTGGTCAACCAGTCGATTCCCCTGTTTCGAGCGGCAATCCGTCAGTATCCCCAATCGGCAGAGGCACGGCTGGGGCTGGCGATCGCCTATCGGCGGGCGGGGCGCAATGACGAAGCACTGCAAGCCTATGAAGACGTGCTGACGGTGGATGCCAACAACCGCTTAGCGCTCCTGAGCATTGGGGTGCTGGGCAGCTACAACCAGAAGTGGCAAGATCGCGGCATTGAAGCGCTAGACGCCTTGCTAAATCTAGAGCCAACCAACGCCGAAGCCAGAGCGCAGCGTGCCTTGCTTTATGGCTATCAGGGGCGATTTAGCGAAGCAATCGCTGATTATGAACAAGTGCTGCCCAACAATCCACCGCCGGATGTGCTGCTGGGAGCAGCGCAGGTTTATGCCTACGGCGGCGAATACGAAACCAGCCTGGATTTATTCGATCGCTATCAACAGACGGGCGGCTCGATCGACGGTGATGCTGCCACTGCTTATGCGCGCGCCCTTAGAGAAACGGGCAACCCGCAGCAGGCGGTGCAGGTGCTGGAACCCCAGCTCGCTCGCCTGCGAACCATCAGCGGTGTGACGATCCGCATGAGAGCCGAGCTGGGGCTGGGCTATGGGGCACTCGGGCAGTTTGCCGAAGCCGAAGAAACGCTAGCGCCGCTGCAATCGCGGGGGGATTCTCGGATGATTTTGGCGCGATCGCTGATCGGGCTGGGGCGCTACAGCGGTGATTCTCGCTATACCAACGAGGCGATCGCGCTGTTTCAAGATGTGCTCACCCGCACGCCGCAGTTTCTGACGGTCAGCATTGGGCAAGAAATTGCCGATGGACTGAGCGCCTATCCCAGCACAAAACCGTATGCGCTGGAAATTTATCGGCAGCTTTTGGCGCAGCAGCCCAACGATCGCAGCCTGCAGATTCAGCAGGCAGTCCTAGAACGGGAGCTGGGTGATATTTCTAGAGCAGACCTGCAGCAGCGGCTGCAAGCTGCACTTCAGCCACTCCCCGATGACCCGTATCAGCAAAAGGTGTTGGCACAATCCCTGACTCGGCTGGACTCTCCCGATCCAGCGTTGCTGCCCCTCTATCAATCGTTGCTGCCAACCGAAGTGCCGTTGCTGTACTTTCGGATTGCCCAGATTCAGCTTCAGCAGGGCGAACTTGCCGCTGCTCGGCAAACGCTGGCGACCTACAGCAGCACCGCTGAAGGACAGCGCACCCCAGAAACTAGCCTGCTGCTGGCGGAAATCGATCGACAGGAAGGCAACCTTGATGCTAGCGCCCAGCGCTATGAAACAATTCTGTCGCAAGACTCGCTTGATCCAGGCGTAACGACCAGCGCCCTGCAGGGACTAGCCGGAATTCGCCAGAGCCAAGGACGCTTGCCAGAAGCGGTGGCGCTCTACGATCGCCTCGTGCAGCTTAACCCTGAAGATGATGCGAAGCCGCTAGGACGCGCTAGCCTCGCCTACCAAGCCAGGCTGATTTCGCAGGCAGAAGCAGAAACAATCTTGAATAACTGGGTTGCCACGCACGAACTGACCAATACACCGCCAGAGCTGGTCAGTCTTGTGGCTGCGTTGCCGCCTGACCCTAGCCGCGAACCGCTCTACACCGCTCTGCTGCAAGAGTACGCTACCAATGTGCCGCTGCAGCTGCGCTATGTGCAAATCCTTGCTGAGCGTAGCCCTAGTCAAGCAGAAGCGTATGTGAGCCGCCTGATCGCTAATGACCCTGCCAATGTCGGGGCTTACTTCGTGCAGGCAGAGGTGGCGCAGAGCCGAGGCAACTTGAGTTTGGCCAGCGCTTCGTATGAGGCAGTGCTAGACCAACAGCCCAACAATACCGATGCACTGGCAGGTCTGGGGGGTATTCGCTTCCAGCAGCGTCGCTATGACTCTGCCGCCCGTCTTTATAACGATGTGCTGGCATTAGAGCCGGATAATGCGATCGCCCAAACTGCTTTGATTAGCCTCACGGCTGCCCAAGGTCGGCGATTAGATGCTCTCCAGCAGCTTGAAAACCTCCAGCTACAGCAGCCTAGCCCTGAGCTGCAGCAACAGCAGCAGCTCATAGAAGAAGGCTTCTTACAGCAGCGGGGTTTCCAGCCGCCCTGGGAGCGATATTGAGGAAGGCGACAGCCACATTCTTGAGGAGGATAAGGTTTTGTTCAAGAATCAGGGAGCGAGGTTAAGGGTTGTTTTGATTCAATTCACTTGCGCATGCTTTTTGGTTGTCCTGTGCTCGCGCTCCGTTATTCGTGTCTTTGTTGGCTATGCATTCAGTCCTGTGAATTAAGGCTCATATCCTAATATGTTTTCATCGCATTATTTAGCCTGGGTTTCCAATGCTTTTCGCCGTTTACGCACTCTGAGTGCTCGTCGGGTTCAGCGGCTATATGCTTTGCTAGGGTTGTTTTGCCTGCTGGGGTTGGGCTTAGCAATCTTCCCGCACCAGGTCAGTGCCCAAAGCAATTCTCAGACTGTAGCTACTCAACCCCAAACGCAGACAGCTCCGCAGGTTGCGCTACCGACCTCTCCCGCAACCCTGCCCCTCTACCAGCCTTTAGGCACTGCTCCTGCACTAGACCCCAGCAATGCTGACACAATTTTGGCTCAAGCCACAGACCCACCCAGCCCCACCGAAACGCCCAGCGCTGGCTCACCCAGACGGACGATCAGCGGCTCACCCACCGATCGTGATGCGGCTCCCACAAACCGCTATGTCATGGACTTCAATCGCAGCCCGGTGGTTGGTAATCGCTTGCGCCTACAAGGGATTTATGCTGAATCGCGGATTGGTTTTACGCGTCCACGTGGCTGGGAAATCGGCTCAGCTAGGACAATTCTGCGCTTTCAGCACTCGCCTACGCTCTTAGGCGATCGCTCGACTCTAACCGTGCGCGTGAATGACACCAGCATCGGCAGCGTTAAGCTCGATCGCCCCAATTCTGAAATTGCCGAAGCCACGTTTGAGATCCCCGCTAAGCTGCTGCAGGACTACAACGAAATCTCGATGCTGGCCTCGCAGCAAACCTCAGAAACCTGTACTAACCCAGCCGATCCTACTCTGTGGACAGAAATTCTGCCTGACTCCAAAGTCCAGCTAGATTACCGCGCCCAAGCCACACAGCTCAACTTCAATCGCTACCCATTTCCATTTCTCGACGAGCTGAGCCTGGATGCTAATCAGCTTACCTACCTGCGCCCCCGCACCCTAACCACAGATTGGCTAACTGCTGTATCGCAATATCAGGTTTCTGCAGGACGGCTACTCGAATATCGCCCCTTGGAGACGCGCACCATAAATGCACTAGACCAGGTAAAGCCGGGTGAAAAACTAGTGATGATCGGTACTCCCGCTGAGCAACCTGCGCTAGCAAACCTGAAACTACCCTACCCGGTGCGAAACAGCCGCCTGCTGGATGGCAAAAAAACACCTTTGCCGGACGATGTGGGTGTTCTCATGTTAACGACCGCCGAAAGCAATGCAGTGCCCGTTTTGGTGGCAACGGGCAACTCGCCTGCAGGAGTTCGTAAGGCTGTCCAATTCTTGGTGCAGTCCAAAGACGCGCAGATCGGCACAGGACAGGCGATCATCGTTAGCAGCGTGACTGAAGTGGCAACACCTGCCCCCCGCAACTGGATTGGTTTTTTGCCAACAGAGAACAAATTCCGTCTCAGCGATCTAGCAATGGCAAACCGCCAGCCGTACCAGGATATAACGGTGCGCGGCACAAACGCATTGCCGATCCGGGTTGACTTCCACGCGCTGCCAGACGATCGCTTCGTGCGCGGCAGCACCGTGAAGCTCAACTATAGCTACAGTCCCCAGGTCAATCCCCGCACCTCGGCAGTCGAAGTCAAGCTAGACGAGAAGACGATCGCCTCTAAGGCGCTGACTTCCTCCAATGGCGGACGCGAATCCTTTACGGTGGAATTGCCGCCAGACTTAGTTACCCCTGATTCAAAACTGGGTGTGCAATTTATTTTGCGACCTACTGAAGCAGGCAGATGCGGTTTAGAGGCCGAACAGCAGCTTTGGAGCACCTTACACGCCGACACCAGCTTTGACTTGCGTCGAGATAACGTCGTGCGGCTCCCCGATCTGAAACTGTTGCAGGTCGGCTATCCAGTGACGGCTCCCCAAGACCTGTCTGCCACCGTGATAGCCCTGCCGGACAGCCCTACGAATGCCGATCTAGCGACCTTGCTGGCATTCAGCGAACGGATGGGACGGTTGACTCGCTACGATGCAGTCAAGCTGCAAACTTACCTGGCAAAAGATTTGCCGCAAAGCGCCAAGACGCAGCAAAACCTGGTTGGCATTGGCACCCGCGAGCGCTTCCCCTTTCCAGAAGTGTTTCAAACTGCAGGGCTGAGCCTGCAGGACAACCTCGTTCGTCTCTTTAACGGCAGCCAAGCCCAAGCCCAACCCGATACCGATGGCATGGTGAAGGAAGTGATCTCCCCCTGGAACCGCGATCACCTGCTGATTGCCCTCACCGGGCAAACCGATCAAGGCTTGCGAGACGTGCAAGACCTGTTTCGGTTGAACCCCTTGTTCTCCCGGATTCAAGGCGACACGATGCTGGTTAGCCGCAACACGGCGCAGCCTGTCCCGTACGATTCCAGCGGCTATACGCTGCGATCGCTTCAGCAGACTTCGCAAAGTCGTCTCGAAAACACCGACTGGCTGACTCGCCTCCAGCTCTTCCTGCAAGACAATTGGTTCTTGATTCCAGTCGGAATTGTGGCAATTGCCCTGCTGCTCTACAGCATGTCGCAGCTTTTCCTCAATCGCGTTGCCGAGTAAGGCAACCCCCATCTTGTTTATCCCTTGCTTTTTGGAAGCTCATCCCCTGCTTTAGAAGCAAGCTATGTCCCTCATCTTTTCCCCACCATGACTAGTCCCCCTCTCACCCCCCCTCGATCGCCCTGGTGGATTCGCGGTCTGCTGCGGTTGCCGGATGGCTTTGAGCGGCTGATGCCTTGGGCAAACCGCTGGATGCTCTTTTGGATTGTCCTCCTGCTGATTGTGGTAGCCATTCCGCTGATCGTCACCCCCCTAACTATCTGGCAGCAGGGGGTTGTGGCGCTGGCGCTGATTTTATTCAGTATGGTGATTGTGAACTATGAGCAGCGCCAGCCGCAGCGACGCGCCAGCGAGCTAATGCACCTGATGCTGGCATGGCTCAGCATTGTCTCAACGCTGCGCTATTTGTATTACCGGCTCAGCTACACGCTGAATCTGGATAGCTGGCTCAGCGGATTTTTTAGCTTGCTGCTGCTAGCGGCAGAGCTGTATGCGATCGCCACCCTGCTGCTGTCTTACTTCCAAACGCTGAAGCTGCGCGATCGTCACCCTGTTAGCCTTGCGACGATCCCTCAGGATGAGTGGTATTGGGTAGACATTTACATCCCGACCTATAACGAAGATGTAGCGCTCGTCCGCAAAACAGCGATAGCGGCAATGGCGATCGATTACCCTGCCAACAAGAAGCAAGTTTATGTCTTAGATGACGGTCGCAAATTCCCAGAACGGCGGGAACAGCTCCGGCAGATGTGCGATGAACTGGGCTGTACCTTGATGACCCGCGACAACAACGACCACGCCAAAGCGGGCAACATCAACAGCGCCATGCATCGCACCGGGGGCGACTTAATTTTAATTCTTGACTGCGACCATATTCCAGCACGTTCTTTTCTGCAAGAAACCGTTGGCTTTTTTTACAACCCCAAAGTGGCGCTAGTGCAAACCCCGCACTGGTTCTATAACCCCGACCCCTTTGAGCGCAACTTGCTGACTCAAGGGCGGGTGCCGGTTCACAACGAGCTGTTTTACAAAGTCATTCAGAAGGGCAACGACTTTTGGAACTCTGCCTTTTTCTGTGGCTCGGCGGCAGTGGTTCGCAAGGCTGCTGTTTTGGAAGTGGGCGGCATCGCGGTAGAGACGGTCACAGAAGATTGTCATACTTCCCTGCGGCTGCACTCGCGTGGCTATGACTCGGTGTACTACGACAAAATCATGGTGGCAGGACTTGCCCCAGAGCAATTTTCTGCCTATATCGGGCAGCAGGTGCGGTGGGCACGTGGCATGGCGCAGATTTTGCGGCTAGAAAATCCTCTATTCAACCGCCGGCTGCATCTAACCGTAGAACAGCGGCTCTGTTACTTCTCTGCCACCTTTCATTTTTTCTTTGGCTTTCCCCGTCTCATGTATGCCCTTGCGCCGATCTTATATCTGGTGTTTGGTATTAACTTGGTGCGGGGATTGGGGGTAGAAACACTTGCCTATGCGCTGCCTCACATCATTCTGGGGATGAATGCTAACTACATCACAAATAAAACCGTTCGCTTTTCCTTCTGGAATGAAGTATTTGAATACGCGATGGCATTCCAGGATGGTTTGGTGACGATGATGGCAGTCCTCAATCCTCGTTTGGGCAAGTTTAATGTGACGGCGAAGGGGCTGTCGGTCAGCGATCGCAGCTTCGATTGGCGATCGTCGCGAGTGCCGCTTTTCCTGACGATTCTGCTAATTGTTTCGCTGCTAGCTGTCCCTTTCTGGCTGGTGCTGCGTCCAGAAAACCGTGAGGCCGTCGTCATCAACGCGCTTTGGGCTTTGTTTAACCTGGTGCTGCTCGTGACGGCAATTCTGGTGGCGCTAGAGCAGCCACAGCTTCGCCGCACGCACCGGTTGAATCGCCAGCTAACCACCTACATCCACAGCGTTAACCCGGTGGTTCAGGGTAGAACGCTGGATGTCAGCGAAAGCGGTGCTCGTATCCTGCTGGAAACCTATACTAATTTGCCCGACTGGGTGGAGCTAGAACTGGTGGGCGACTATGGCAAGCGGGTGCAGCTAGAGGGAAAAATTACCCGGATCGCTCGCCCCAGCGAAAACCAAACGCTGATCGTTGTTGACTTCATGGATATGACGCCCAGCCAGTTTGACGATCTAGTGCTGGTTCTGTACTCTGACGTAGCAGAATGGCAAACCCACTCTCGCAACAGCGTAGACAAACCGTTAGGTTCGCTGAAATTCCTGACAACAGGTCTCTTTCGGGCATTCCGCGAACCTGAACCAGCGACCCCAACCGAAGTCCGCAAGCAGATCCGGGCAGCCGCTCAGCTCTATTGGAACGGCAATCTCTATCCCGGCGTTGCTACGGCAATGAATTCGCGGTCGTTACAGGTTGAGCTAGATCCACGTACCCTGCCCGACCCTGAGGCACTAGTGCAGGCCCAGCAGCCGATCGGCGTATTGCTAAGCCAAGAGCAAAACGACCCCACTGCAGCGCGGCTCCTCGCCCAGGTCGAGAAACTCTCCTCGCCTAATGGGCTTCCGCTAGCTCCAGCCGATCGCTTGAGCCGCAGTGGCTCGATCGCCCTCCAGCTCTCATTTCCTAAGAACCTGGAGCCAGAGCAAACCCACACCATTCGTCGCTTGTTGCGGAGCCTGGCATAAGATGCTTTCGCCTGTTTGCTAGGCACATCCCCTAAGAAAATAATTGTGGAAAGCCCCGCGAAGCGGGGCTTTCCACACTAAGCGCACTTTAATTATTTCAATTCAGGCGCTCGGTGTTGCCACCTTTTACCCATCCCTCAGCGCCATTCGCCAGCCGGACTCGTTGCCATGCACCATCTGGCGCATCTTCTAAAACGGTTAGTTCTTGATTGAACTCAACACCGCCGACCTGTACCGCATCGGTGCCCGGGTCCTGTCGCAAAATCAAGCCGATCGGCTGAGTGACGCGTGCAGGATAGCCCTCGGCAACCGGGCTGGGAGCAGCGGCAGCAGGGGTAGGGCTGGCGGCAGGTGCCGCGGGCGTTGCAGCAGGTGCGGCAGCGGCAGGCTGAGGAGAAGGATCATTGGCATAAATTGGTTTAGGCGGCGGTGTGGCAATTTGACTTAGCAAATAGCGCGTTGCGCCCATCCCGGCAATTGCCAGCAGTGCGATCGCCAGCAAAACTCCCAAAACAAACTTCGAGACTCCAACTAGACTCATGGGGGATAGTCCACTGAAGCAAAAGAAACGACTCTTTATTGTAATCGGCGATTGCCGATCGGCAAGCCGGAACCTGCAATGTTTACCTTCAGAACTGGACGCGGCTGCTAAGGTTGGCTTGGCGAGAAGCAAGCCGCACTCTGCCCGTGGCTGCCCAATTTTGCAGGAGTTCAATTTGGTCTTGGGCAGTGCGGGCAAGCGGAATCATTTGGCTAGCGGCTTCCAGGATGTCTTCGCTGGTGAAGTCGCGCGTTTGGCTAAAGCCGATGTGCATCGCCTCTACTAGGATTTGCTCGATCTCGGCTCCGGAAAAATCCGGCGTTTCGTAAGCAAGGCGATCGAGGTCGTAGGTAGCTAAATTATGAGGACGCAGCCGCGACAGATGCACTGCAAATATCGCTTTGCGCTCTTCTTGGGTAGGTAGTCCCACAAAAAAGATTTCATCAAACCGACCTCGCCGCAGCATTTCTGGCGGTAGCGCTTGAATGTTGTTGGCAGTAGCAACCACGAAAACAGGCGAAGTTTTTTCAGACAGCCAGGTAATGAAGGTACCAAATACGCGGCTCGTGGTTCCAGAGTCACCCCGTCCATCACTACCTGCAAACGCTTTGTCAATTTCATCGATCCACAGCACGCAAGGCGCTAACGCTTCCGCCAGCTGAATCATTTGACGAGTGCGCGACTCCGATTCGCCGACCAGCCCCGCAAACAAACGACCTACATCCAACCGCAGCAGCGGCAGATGCCAATGGTGAGCGATCGCTTTTGCCGTCAAAGATTTGCCTGTTCCCTGAATCCCAACTAGCAGCAACCCTCTGGGATGAGGCAAGCCATACTGCCGCGCCCGCTCCGAAAAAGCACCGCCCCGTCTGAGCAGCCAGTCTTTGAGATTATCCAAGCCGCCAATATCTGAAATTCTCTCGGTAGCAGGGTAAAAGTCAAGAATCTGGGTTTGGCGAATCGTCTGTCGCTTTTCTTCCAGAATCAGGTCTACATCATCCGGCTGCAGGCTGCCGTGGGTGGCGATCGCCTTCGCCAAAACCCGCCGAATTCGCTCCATAGAGAGCCCCTGACAGGAGCGCACTAAGTCATCCAGAATGCGTGGCTCCAGCGTTTGCTCTGTGGCGGACATCAACCGCTCGATCTCAACGCGAATTTCGGGCAGGTGCGGCAGGGGAAATTCCAAAACCGTCAGAACTTCGCTGAGGTCATCGGGGATGGCAACCTGCGGCGACAGGAGGACAATATTTTTGGGCTGCGATCGCAGTAACCTCGACAGATTTCGCAGCTTCCGCGCCACTGAGACATCCTCCAAGAAACGGTGGAAATCTCGCAAAATGAAAACTGCCGCTGCCGTTGCCGGCAGCTTTTCCACAAACTCTAACGCCTGCAGCGGGTTGCGCCGCCCAAAGCCTATATCGTTAGGATTGCCCTGATAGCCGTCTACAAAATCCCAGATATAAACGCTGCGGCTGCTTAGCTGCTTAGCAACCTGCGCAATTGCCACTTCCACCCGTTCTTCTTCGCGAGTCGGAATGTAGACCAGCGGATAACGGGCGCGTAGTAACAGCTCAAATTCGTCATTGAAGCTCATAGAGGCTTACAGATTCAGAGGGGCTGGGCAGATGCAATTCACTTCTAATTACTTCTAATTAGATAAGTTTTCTCTAAAGGCTTCCAGCGATGCCCAACGGCGATCGGCGGCTGGCTTAGCTGCCCCAGGTTTTTGCACCTGAATGCCACGGCAGTCAGCATTACAAATCTTGCGATGAGGAATTTCTAGGCAAAACTGCTCATAGAGCCACTGGGCAGGGTAAAAATAGCCCTGTGGGGGCAGTGTTTCCACCAGGTCATCCAGCGCTACTTCTCGCTCAATGCCTTCTTCCTCCGGCTCTTCTGGTGGCTCTTGTAACCAGATTAGCTCAGAGGTATCTACCGTAATGCGCTGATTGTACTGCTGCAGGCAGCGGTCGCAGGTTAGCGTCATGATCGTCTCGGCTCTGGCAGAAACTTCTAAATAGGTGCCCCGATGGATGACACGCATTTGCCCTTGCACAGGGGTCAGCGTTTCTAGATCGGGCAAATAGTTTTGCACCTCAATCGTTTCGGTTTGCTCCGGTGCCCTGGTGAGTTGGGGGATGTAAATAGCATCCATAACAGCGTTCTCCCGACTTAAGAAAATTGTGTGCCCAAAAAGCACACAATTTTAACTCTCTACTAGTTTTCATCTGAAACCAACCGGACGACAAGGCGGCGATCGGGTTCTCGTCCTCGGCTTTCGGTTTCTAAATCATCAAAGGTCTTCAAGTAGGTATGCACCTGCCGTCGTTCTGCTGAAGACAGCGCCGCCATCTCAAACTCTTGACCTGTCTCTCGGACTTGCTGCGCTGCTTCATCTGCCAAGGCTTGCAGCTCTGCTTGGCGGCGAACCCGGTAGCCAGCCAGTTCAATCGTGTAAGCAGTTTGAGTTCCTTCGTCTTGTCCCAGATTCAGCGTGGTATTTGCAAGGTACTGGATGGCATCCAGCACGGAACCGCCTTTGCCGATCAAAACATCAGTTTGCTCGGCGGTAAATGGACTTTCATCAATCACCAGCCAGTAGCTGCCCTCCGAGTCCAGCTTGCTTGCGTCAGCGCTTACCTGAGTTGAAAATCCTGCCTTCTGCAAGAGCTCTGTCAACCACTGCTGTCCTCGTTGAACCGAGTGTTCGTCCATAGCGTTAACCCTTTACCTCAACCCTCACCTCAGCCTTTCTTCTTTCGTCCAGAAGATTTTGTGGTATCTGCTCCCTTAGCAGTCCCGCTGGCTTTAGCAGGCGTAGTGGTTTTAGTTTCCTTTGTTGTAGTTGCCTTAGTTTCCTTTGCTGCCACGCCTTTAGTGTCCTTCTTCGGCTCTTCCTCTTTCTTGGATTTGCCGGGCTCGAAGGGTAGCGCTGCGCGAGTTTCACTCTGCTTTGCTTCGGCATCTACCAACTTCTGCAGGTTTTCGGGCAGAGGCTCTCTCGACAAAATGTAGGTTTGAAGGGTTTGAAAAACGTTAGCAAGCGTCATGTACATCAGCACCCCTGCTGGAAGCGGGAAGAACAGGAACATGCCAGAAAAAATAATTGGCGTGATCCGGTTTACCGTTGCTTGCTGAGAATTATCGTTGGAGGCCTGCCCCGAAAGCAGCTGGTTGACATAAAGGCTGACACCGAAGAACAGCACCATGCCCAGGATGTCCCAGTTGATTGCGCCAGTTGCTTGATCAAATGCGCCAACTCGACCTAATGCCTTAATGAACAAAAAGCCTTTATTAGAAGCTAGACCGGGAACTTTTCCCTGCAGCGTCACATCGCCAGGTGCGAGCGCTTCCAGATTACCATTCTTATCAAACCGGACTAGGTCATTGCCCTTGGTGATCGACCAAGCAGGAATGATTTCAGTTTCGGGGTATTCCTCTAAAACTTCACCAAGCGGCTTGCCGCTAGTGGTTTGAAACTCAACGCTAGTCTTCTCGCCCACAGCTAAACGATTACCGCTGGGAACGATCGCTGCTACTGGCACATGCACCCCTTCCGACACGTAAATGTTTTGGGGATTGGTAGCGTAGGCTTGCGGCTGGATTTGCTCGATCTGCTCACGGGGCACAATCTGCAGATTGATATTGTAAGGAACATCCGAAAATGGTGATCCTCGCAGCGTCGCAAATAGGGCAAACAGGATTGGCATCTGCAGCACGACCGGCAAGCAGCCTGCTAAGGGATTGCCAAACTCTTTGTAGACTTTGCCCATCTCCTCTTGCTGCTTGGCTGGGTCGTTCTTGTACTGCTCCTGGATTTCTTTGACCCGCTTTTGCATGACTGGCTGTGTCACCTTCATCCGTCGCATATTGCGGATGGAGCCTGCGCTCAAGGGATACAGTGCAAAACGGATAACCAGCGTCAGGGCAACGATCGCCAATCCGTAGCTCGGCACGATCCCATAGAAGAAGTCCAGGATCGGCAACATTACATTATTCGAGAGAAATCCGACGCCAAAATCCATGCGTTGTCTCTACCTGCGTCTCGCTAAATCTTTAAATCTGTTTAACTCTAACTAAATTCCAGTCTGGGTTTGGGTACGGAATACCCTACTCAGTTTTCTGCAAGTTTCCAACTTGAGTTCCCTACTGACCAATCGCTCCGCTAGCCTGCTGCGCCCTCGCGGGAAGCTTGCTGGTGATGTAGCTGTAAAGATCGCGGAACTGCGGGACAGCTCTTAGCTCTAGGCGGCTCCCATCTTTGAGAGTAATCACCATATCGCCCCAAGCCCCCAATCCTCTAGGCACGGTGACAACTTTAGCGATTTCGGAATAGATAATGTCTGAGCGATCGCGCCCCATCCATCCACCCGTGATGGAAATGCGGCGGTCGGTGATGCGGTAGCGCAGCCAGAGGGCACGAACGAGTGCGCCAATCGTCAGCGGCAGGCAGATCACCGTGAACCCTAGCAGAATATTGATAATTAGATCGCCTACGTGAGGACCGCCCTCAAAATAGACCTCCTCTTTAATGCCCATCCATCACCTCAGCATTAATGAATAACTGCTTTAATTCTTGCAGAATTTGTTCATAACCGCACTGCGCGGCGTTAGGCTTTACCACAATCACGATTTGCCAATTGCCAGCCAGCAGCGGCAGCAGCTGATGGGCTGCAGCACGAATTCGCCGCTTAATCCGGTTGCGGACCACGGCACGCTTACTGACTTTTTGACTAATCGAAACGCCGATTTGCGTAGGCTGGCTGGGCGTAGGCGGCTGATTAGTGTTGAGTTGACCTGTTTCAGGCTGCTCTTTTTCAAATTGCTCTTTCTGGAGCTTGGTGGACTTAATCCGCAAAGCTCTCAAAATCAGGTGTGCAGATGAGCGACGCAGCCCCGCTTGATATACTGCACTGAAGTCTTGTCGTTTCCTAAGTCGATGCTGTTTCGGCAGTGCCATTCAGCAGCCGATCAGCCAGAAACCGACAGCCGGGCCCGCCCTTTCTGACGCCGTGCCCGAATCACTCGTCTACCGGTTGCAGTCCGCATCCGTGCCCGAAAGCCAGAGGTTCTTCTGCGCTTACGGCTTGTTCCTTCTAAAGTGCGCTTAGTCATGGACGCTTAGCTCCAATGCTGAATAAATATAAAAAGTCACAGTCTATGATAATAGCATTGTGGCGGGTCAACTGTAGCATCCAGGCGCAATGGATTTCTCAAGGAACCCGCTTCCGTAAAAGCATCTCTAAAGAAGGGAAGCAGCTTTGCGCCAGCACTCATCGCTCATGACAGCACCTATCCTTCAGCCCCAAGTTCTCTAGGCAAGAAATGAGCAGCAACAGGACAGCGTGACCTTCGCCCGCACTTTCCTGTTGCTGCTCGTCAGTTCTGATCGCTGCTGAGACGAAACTCCCGTTAGCGCTAGTCGTCGTTGCCAATGCTAAGAATCCAGGTGCCGACGTAGCGCATCAACGGCAGATCGCCAGGAGACTGAACGGAAGCATTGAAATAGTGAGTGCCAACTCGCGTGGGGTTGCGGACGTTAGACAAAACAATTTCTAGGCGAGTATCTGCCGGAATCGGCTCCTGGGGATAAATTTCAATAACACGGTTTTCCTGATCCCAGGTAACTTCATCCAGCACGATCTCCTTGTCTGCGGCTTCAACGCGGACGGAGTCTGCATCAAATCTGCCTTCGTAGGTATCTGGATAGCTGATTGCCAGCTTAGAGATTGCAAACTCTAGCTTACGAGCCGGAATTCGCAAATGATAGCGATCGCGCGCACCCAACCGCCCATCGTAGTCAAGGGCGTAGCCCAGCTGATTCTCGCGCTCAACGCCGCTAAAGATGGTGAATCCTGACGTTCCTTGGGCTTTGACCATTGTAGATAGCCCAACCGTAAAGGACGCGACGATCGCTAAAACGGAGAACAAACCAAGCACAGAAGATTTCTTAAACATAAGCGGTACACTCTCACAGCGTGACTCAAACAGCGCGACCCGAACCCGACAGTCGTGAATTTTACACCTAATGACTTTACCAAAATTATCATTTATCGGCGGGTAAGGCTGATTTGTTTAGACGGGAAGACAGACAAAAAGTGCCTTAAGCTCTAGAAGCCAAATCAGCTTAACCAAAGGCAAGCCCTACAGCAATCTATCCAATCGTTCAGTCCTAATGCTCTAGCCATTTGAGCTGTAGCCATTTGTAGTCATTTAAGTTGGCACTCGGCACATAGACAACCTCACCCTATCAGTCAACCAGAATGGCTGTGTTTAGATTCATATTAAGAAATACCGAGCGATTCCTCCATAAAATATGCTCAAACAAACGTTGAAAATTTGAATAAAACTAAACAAATAAATGTGGCGTAAAAAATAGGAATTCCTAAGACAAGTTAAAGAACCAAATTTAAATTTAGAGATTCCTTTAGGATGCAAAAAGATTCAGCGCGATCGAATTGGATTTGGCTCGCGCTGTTTTGAGTCTATATATCTAGAAGGGGACACTTTTTGTCAGATAAGGTTTGTGGGATCAGAGATTTGTACCTAAAAGAAAAGGTACAAGTAAAGAAAAGACGTAGTTAACTAGCGCACTAAGCTTCTGAAAGCTGCGACTGATTTTAGAAGTTAACCAGAAGCCTTTGCGTTTGATTAAGTTTCACCAGCGATTAAATTCTGCAGGCTGCCAAGAAGGAGGATAAATCCTTCGCTTTGTAGCGTTTTGTAATGCTATTGAACCAGTGCAAGAAACGGAATTCCTCTGACGAAATTGCCATACTGAAACACACTGAACCCGATACACTTCCCTCACTATCCTTTGCCCGCAGATCGACATCAAGCCATTGAATGCTTAAGGAGAGTTCATGACGATCGCAATTCAGCCAGAATCGCCCCTCACCAACCTGCCGAAGAACCGCTTAAAGATTGCTGTACCTAAAGAAATTTATCCCGGTGAATGTCGCGTTGCTGCCACTCCGGAGACCGTCAAAACATTACGGAAACTTGGCTTTGACGTGCTGATTGAATCTGGCGCAGGCGAAGCCGCTAGCTTTTCCGACCGAGCCTATCAAGAAGCGGGTGGGCAAACTGTTGCAGACTTGCTTGCCCTCTGGGAAACTGCCGACATAGTGTTGAAAGTGCGATCGCCTCAGTTTCATTCTGCGCTCGATCGGCATGAGGCTGAATTGCTGCATGAAGGCCAAACGCTAATTAGCTTCGTTTATCCAGCGCAGAATGCCGAGCTGTTGCAAAAGCTAGCCGCACAGAAAGCTACCGTGCTGGCGATGGATGCTGTCCCCCGTATCAGCCGTGCCCAAAAGATGGATGCGCTCAGCTCAATGGCAAACATCGCGGGCTATCGGGCGGTAATTGAAGCAGCAAACAACTTTGGTCGCTTCTTTACGGGGCAGATCACAGCCGCAGGAAAAGTGCCGCCTGCCAAAGTGTTAATCATTGGCGCAGGCGTGGCAGGGCTAGCGGCAATTGGGGCAGCCAAAGGTTTAGGGGCGATTGTGCGATCGTTTGACACGCGGTTGGTTGTCAAAGAGCAGGTGCAGAGCTTGGGCGCAGAGTTTTTAGAACTTAGCTTTGCTGAAGATGGCTCTGGGGAAGGCGGCTATGCCAAAACGATGAGCGATGAATTTATCCAAGCAGAGATGGCGCTGTTTGCAGAACAGGCAAAAGAAGTCGATATCATCATCACCACAGCGTTGATTCCGGGCAAAAAAGCGCCCGTGTTGATTACGCGAGAAATGGTGGAGAGCATGAAGCCCGGCTCTGTCGTTGTAGACATGGCAGCAGAACAAGGCGGTAACTGCGAAGTTACTCGACCCGGTGAAGTCTACTGCTACAACGGCGTCACTATTATTGGACTTACCGATCTGCCCAGCCGCATGGCAACGCAGTCTAGCCAGCTCTATGGCACGAACCTCTGCCATCTACTCACCGAAATGGGCGGCAATGAGAACTTTAAGGTCGATCTGGAAAACGAAGCAGTGCGTGGGGCATTGGTATTGCATCAAGGCGCAATCACCTACCCACCGCCAAAGCCAGCTACCCCTCCTCCAGCAGCACCCAAACCCCAGCCTGCCCCAGCCGCTGCTGCCTCGGCTCAGCCTGCCAAGAGCCAATCGCCCTTCTTGCTGCCGTTGCTGCTAGGAATTGCTCTGATTGGCATTGGCATCAGTGCTCCGCCTTCTTTTCTCTCCCACTTTACGGTGTTTGTGCTGGCTTGCTTTGTGGGCTGGCAGGTGATTTGGAACGTCAAGCCTGCCCTGCACACGCCCTTGATGAGCGTTACCAATGCAATTAGCGGCATCATCATCATCGGTGGGATGCTGCAAATTTCTGATTCGCTGGGATCGGCAACTACCATACTAGGGGCGATCGCCATTCTGATTGGCACGATTAATATTGCAGGTGGCTTTCTGGTGACGCAGCGGATGCTGAAGATGTTTCAGAAATAGGCGCTTGAGCGATCTGGTTCGCTGAATTTTGTACTGCAGTTTGTACTTGTGCTGCAGTTTGCACTGGGCGAGGCAGTCCTCTCGCCCCACAGTTCTTTTCATCTTTTTAACTCATGTCTCATAACCTTTTGACGGTTGCTTATATTGCAGCCAGCGCTTTGTTTATCCTCAGCTTGGGTGGCCTGTCTAACCAGGAAACAGCTCGCAAGGGAAATCTCTATGGAATTGCTGGCATGGCGATCGCCGTGGTTGCTACTGCCCTAAGCAGCGTTGGTGGAGCGGGCTATGGTGTTTTGCTGGCGGCCGTTGTGCCGGGTGTAGTGATTGGAGCGATCGTGGCAGCACGGGTTGCTATGACCTCAATGCCAGAGTTAGTGGCAATTTTGCACAGCTTTGTGGGAATGGCTGCCGTGCTGGTCGGCATTGCCAACTATCTACAGGCGGGTCAAACCCTTACGGGTGCAGAAGAATCGATCCACAAGCTCGAAATCTACATCGGCGTATTTATTGGTGCGATCACGTTCACGGGTTCGATTATTGCCTTTGGCAAGCTGCGGACAATCATTAAGAGCAAGCCACTCTTGCTACCCGGACGGCATCTACTCAATTTGACGCTGCTGGGAGCAACGATCGGGTTAGGCGCTTTGTTTATGCAAGCCCCAGAGACAAGCGGGCTGACCCCGCTGCTGATTATGACTGGGATCGCTGCCCTGCTGGGGGTGCATCTGGTGATGGCGATCGGCGGGGCAGACATGCCGGTGGTCATTTCAATGCTGAACAGCTACTCTGGCTGGGCCGCTGCCGCAGCAGGCTTTATGCTCTCCAACGACCTGTTGATCATTACCGGGGCGCTGGTGGGCAGCAGCGGGGCGATCCTCAGCTACATTATGTGCAAAGCCATGAATCGATCGTTTGTCAGCGTGATTTTGGGCGGCTTTGGGGCTGGGGCAGGTGCGAATCCCTCGCAGGCAGCAGCGATCGAAGGAGAAGCGAAAACAGTCAACGTGGATGGAACGGTTGAGCTGCTGGGCGATGCCCAAAGTGTGATCATCACGCCGGGATACGGCATGGCAGTTGCTCAAGCGCAGCACTCTGTTTCAGAGATTACCAAGCTGCTGCGGAGTCGAGGGGTACAGGTTCGGTTTGGCATCCATCCGGTTGCAGGCCGCCTACCAGGGCATATGAACGTGCTGCTGGCAGAAGCCAATGTGCCATATGACATCGTTTTGGAAATGGACGAAATTAACGAAGATTTTCCTGAAACCGACGTAGTGCTGGTTATTGGTGCAAACGACACCGTTAACCCCAGCGCCATCGAAGATCCTGGCAGCCCGATCGCTGGGATGCCAGTCCTGGAGGTTTGGAAAGCCAAAACTGTTGTGGTGATGAAGCGCAGCATGGCAAGCGGGTATGCAGGCGTAGAAAATCCGCTGTTTTACAAGGACAACGCCCGGATGTTGTTTGGCGATGCCAAGAAAAACGTAGATTTGATTCTGAGTCAGCTACGCGATCAGGCAGGTGCCTCGGAGAAAACGCTCGTTGGCTCACGGTAGTTTCACAACGCTACGCGCATGAGAGATTCTTCATCTGCGCGTAGCGCCATACAAACAGAACAAGCAGAGAGGGCTCTGGCAATTTGCCAAAGCCCTCTCTGCTACTAAGTCAAAAACTCCTGAGCCAAAAATGAATTCCACTTAGTCTTCGACTTCCAGCCCTGCCACGATCGTTGCACAAAAGGCGAAAGCGCCGATTAGCGGCATAGGTGATTGCAGCAGGTACGTTGAGACTACTGCGGCAATCGTAGAAGATACCGCTACCAGACACCAATTTTTCTCGTTTCCAGTCAGCCCATACTGCTGCTTCATGAGGCGGAGCGCCTGACTTGGAATGGGCAACGGCATCACGCCATTCGGTGGAAATGCCCAATACTCATTACGCTTCTGCAGGAACGGCTCGCTCCAGCCATTCTCCATGCACCAATTTTCGACCCAGGCGAAGCAATAGTGATTCATAAGACAAAATTGACGGTTGAACAAAAGCACAAGCAATGCGATCGAAAAAAGCGAACTGTGACTGAGCAGAGCTGTGAGACCGAGCGGAGCTATATGACTACAGAGCAATTGCTCCAAAAGCAATCTGCGCGGAATCAATCATCAAGCTAGAACCGTAAAAAATCCTTGTTTATAGAAACTAGCAGAGGTGAATCCTATTCTGGTTTTGCTGGAAAACAAAGTTTACGAAGCAGTTTGGGCAATACCGCTTAAGAAATTAATTACATTTTTGGAACCGCGCCTGAACTGTACCTTTCAAAAAATAGTTGGCATAATGTAGCCGCTTTCACAGCCTAAGGAGAAACTGATTTCGCAAAGAAGCTTTACATTTTTCGCACTTGCCGACAAGAAGAACGATCGCCCAACTCCAAGCATTCTACAAATTCGTTGCCATCGTGCGATCTAGCCCCCGATATATCTACACAACTCACCAGCCACAGCAGCTTCTACTATAAGCATGCCATGTCATAACTGCTTCACTAAATCGTTCCACATTCACTTTCTTTGGTACATCCTGCCAAAGGCAGAACGCATTCAAAAAAGAATGCGAATTTAGATATCTAATGCGTCTTATGGATGAGAGATAAATACAGCCTGAGCCTCATCCACAGAAGGTGTAAGTTCTGATCCCACTCTAAGAAGCTTGTTCACCAGATTCACGCTAACTTAGAGTCCGTAAGTCTGTATAATTTTGCGAAACTGCACCCATGGAAAGATTGATTCAAGCTGCTGAAGAAAGTCTGGGCTTACTGCTGGGTCAGGGCGTTGGAGTAGCCATTTCGCTCCTGATTGCGCTGGCAATTTTGCTATTGACTCGCTATCTTGCTCGATCGCTGCGGCGCTTAGTGGGGTTGGCAGTGGTACGCACGGTCAAAAGACCTTCGTTGCAATCGCTGTTTGTGCAGACGAGCTATGTAGCAATCTGGGTTATCGGCGTCTTAGTCGCTTCTACAATGGTGTTTCCCAGCTTGCGCTTGGGCGATATTGTGGGCTTATTAGGATTGAGTTCTGTGGCGGTTGGCTTTGCGTTTCAAGACATATTCAAAAACTTCTTGGCAGGCGTTCTGCTGCTCCTGAACGAACCCTTTCGATTGGGTGACCAAATTCAAGTTGGCGAGTATGAAGGGACAGTCGAAGATATCGCCATCCGCTCTACCCAAATTCGGACTTATCAGGGCGAGCGTATTGTCATCCCTAACGCAACTATCTTCACCAGCGAAATTCAGGTTTTCACCGCTTTTCCGCATCGCCGTACTGATTTACCAATTGGCGTGGATTACAGCACTCCTCTACCACAGGCGATCGAGGTGCTGAAAACCGGTGTCATCGGGGTTGAGGGTGTTCTGGCAGATCCAGCTCCACTTGTTGATGTAGCTGGCTTTGGCGACAGCTCAATTGAGCTCGTCGTGCGCTATTGGACAAGACCCACCATGGCAGAGGTTTTGCGGACTCGGACGCGAGTCATAGTCGCCCTTAAGCAGGCGTGCGATCGGGCTGAGATCAAGATTCCCTTCCCTATCCGCACTTTACAATGGCAAGACCCTCAGCAGCCGAGCTTGGTGTTCAGTCCAGAAAGCCAAGGTATGAACGCAGAGACTTGAAGAAAGTTGAGGGACTTTTTTCAAGTCTCTGCGTCTAAATTTTTGGCTGTAAATCCTTAGAGGGCTGTGCATTCAGAGGTACTCACTCTGGCAGTTCCCCAGAGGTAAAAGTCGATCGATGGCAAGTTCTCTTGGGGCTGCTTTATAGAAACTTCTTGATATCATCCGATCGCCCGTTATGATCGTCACGGGGATGCGTCCATAGTCGAATGAGGAGAATGGCACAGCTAACCACCCAAAAAACTCAAGCGACGCGATCGACAAGACGCCCTGCTGAACCTGGCTGGCTTTGGTTCTTGCTGGTTGGCGGTTCGGTTGCTGCTCACCTGCTGGCAGTTGCGCTGATTTTGCCATTTGTGGGTCGAGCTGCCCCCAGAGAAGCAGCGATTGATGCCGCACCTGTTGACTTTGTAGAGCTACCAGCTAATCCTGCCCCTGTTGAAACCGTTGCCAAGCCAGTTGAGCCTGCCCCAACAACGGCTCCACCACCAACGCAGGCAGCACCGCCTACGGAAGTAGCACCCAGTGATATTAGCGTTGTGTTGCCCTCTACGCCGCCTGCTATCGATCCAGCACCGCCGGAGCCAAATGCCCCAGCATCAGCGGTTGCATCACCAGCCCCCGAAAGCCCAACCCCCGAAAGCCCAACCCCCGAAAGCCCAGCCCCCGAAAGCCCAGCTCCCACGGAGCCGATGCCGCCTGCTGAAACACAGCCTCCCGAACCCCAACCAACCGAACCCCAGTCCGCTGCAACCCAACCGACCGAAACGCCGCCTGCTGAAACGCAGTCTCCCGAACCTCAGCCGACTGCAGCCGCCCAACCCTCCACATTACCCACTGAACCCCAGCCCGCTGCACCCTTGATTGTGACTGAGCGGATCGATCGAGCTGTCCCGGATGTTTCTGAAACTCTGCCGATCGACCCGACGCCTCCCACACCGCTGGCTCAGGTCAATACCGATCGGGAGGCACAGCCCATCACCTTGGTAGCTAGCCTGCAGGCAGCCGATGTTCCCCCAGAACAGCTTGAGACCCCCCCACCCGACACGATCGCCCAGCCCGGAGATGTGGTAGATGGCATCAGCCGCCGGTCTTTTGTGTCCGATCCGCAGGCTTCAGCTTGTATTCCAGACGTAGCTTCAATTCCGGCGATCGGCTCTGGCGCACAGGTGGCAGTGCAGGTCGGCACAGATGCAGCGGGTCAAGTTGTAGAGACAGCCGTTTTACAGCCCAGCCAGAACCCAGCCTACGACCAGCTAGCCGTTTGCCTGGTGGAACAATGGAGCTTTCAGCCTGCTACAGCCCAAGGGCAGCCTGTGCCCAGCAGAGCGCTGGTGGTCTGGGTGAGAATTGATCGAGGCTAGGGGGCAACCCAGATAAATCACAAGCAAATCGGTAGAATTGAGCTTGTCGAATTTGTCGATCGCCTGCGAAATCCTATGAGTCCTGAATCTGCCCTCTCTGATGCACCCTTTACCCCTGCAGAGATTGCCTCCGAAGGCATCAAGCCCGATGAGTATGCCGAAATTGTGCATCGGCTCGGTCGGCATCCCAACAAAGCCGAACTAGGCATGTTCGGGGTCATGTGGTCAGAACACTGCTGCTACAAGAACTCGCGCCCCCTGCTGAAGCAATTTCCCACCACAGGCGATCGAATTTTGGTCGGGCCGGGCGAGAATGCGGGCGTGGTAGATATGGGCGACGGCTTGCATCTAGCATTCAAAATTGAGTCGCACAATCACCCTTCTGCCGTGGAGCCATTTCAGGGAGCCGCAACGGGCGTCGGTGGAATTCTGCGCGATATCTTCACGATGGGGGCACGTCCGATCGCCATTCTCAACTCGCTGCGGTTTGGCAATCTGGAAGATGCCCGAACAAAGCGGCTGTTCGGCGGGGTTGTGTCTGGAATTTCGCACTACGGCAACTGTGTCGGGGTGGCAACTGTGGGCGGTGAGGTTTATTTTGATCCTGCCTACTCCGGCAACCCGCTGGTAAACGCGATGGCAATTGGCTTAATGGAAACCCCAGAGATCGTGAAATCTGGGGCGCAGGGAATTGGCAATCCGGTGCTGTATGTGGGCTCTACAACCGGGCGAGACGGCATGGGTGGTGCTAGCTTTGCCAGCGCCGAACTCAGTGATGAGTCGTTAGACGATCGGCCCGCGGTGCAGGTTGGCGATCCGTTTCTGGAAAAATCGTTGATCGAAGCCTGCCTGGAAGCCTTCAAGACGGGGGCGGTCGTGGCAGCGCAAGATATGGGCGCTGCTGGGATTACCTGCTCTACCGCTGAGATGGCAGCGAAAGGCGGGGTTGGCATTGAGCTGGACTTAGACAAAATTCCTGTGCGGGAAGCGGGCATGGTTCCTTACGAATACCTGCTATCTGAGTCGCAAGAACGGATGCTGTTTGTGGCACAAGCCGGACGAGAGCAAGAGCTAATCGACATCTTTGAGCGCTGGGGGCTAAATGCAGCGGTTGCCGGAACGGTGATCGAACAGCCGATCGTCCGGATTTTGTTCCAGGGAACGATCGCCGCCGAAATTCCAGCCACGGCACTGGCAGATAACACGCCGATTTACCACCGCGAGTTACCGGCAGAACCGCCTGCTTATGCTCAAGCGGCCTGGGCATGGACAGCGCAAACGTTGCCAAACTGCACCACCGCAGGAATAGAGGTTCAGGGAAGCTTGATCACCTGGGATGACGTGCTGCTGAACTTGCTAGATAGCCCGACGATCGCCTCAAAACGCTGGGTTTACCGCCAGTACGATCACCAGGTGCAAAACAACACTGTACTGCTGCCGGGTGGCGCAGATGCTGCCGTGGTTCGGCTGCGTCCCCAGGAGGGCAAGGGAAATTCCAGCATCAAAGGAGTGGCGGCAACGGTTGATTGCAATGCTCGCTATGTCTATCTGCATCCCTACGAAGGCGCAAAAATGGCAGTGGCAGAAGCGGCACGAAACTTGAGCTGTGTAGGGGCGGAGCCGCTGGCAGTCACTGATAACCTCAACTTTGGCAGTCCTGAGAAGCCGACGGGCTACTGGCAGCTCGCGGAAGCCTGCCGAGGTTTGGCAGAAGCCTGCCGCGAATTTGCTACGCCTGTTACGGGCGGCAATGTCTCGCTTTATAACGAAACGCTGGATGCTGAGGGCAAGCCGCAGGCAATTTATCCCACACCCGTGGTGGGAATGGTTGGGCTGGTGCCAGATATTAATCAGGTTTGTGGACAGGGCTGGCGATCGCCCGGCGACCTGATCTATCTGCTGGGTCTGCCTGCTGCAGAGACTAGCCGTATCACACTGGGTGGCTCTGAGTATCTTGCGGTGATTCACCAAACGATCGCCGGAATGCCGCCTTCGGTAGATTTCGAGATGGAGCGGCGAGTCCAAGCAGTCTGCCGGGAAGGGATTCGGCAGGGCTGGATTCGATCGGCACATGATGCAGCTGAGGGAGGTCTGGCAGTTGCCTTAGCAGAGTGCTGCATTAGCGGACAGCAAGGGGCGACAGTGCAGTTTGAGAAGCCGGTTCGTGTGCCCGAAGATGAATTTCGTTGGGATGAGTTGCTGTTTGCGGAGGGAGGCGCTCGCATTATCGTGTCTGTTGCGCCTGAGCAGGCTGAGATCTGGGAAGCTCACCTAGCAGCACACTTAGCAGATGGGTGGCAGCAGTTGGGACAAGTGGGCGGCGACCGGTTGCACCTTTCAACAACTGATAATCAATCGTTAATCAATGTAGAAGTTAATCTAATGCACGAGCGCTGGGCAACGGCAATTGAACAGCGGCTTCAGGCTTGAATTGAGCGCCTTTCAAGAAATTCGTCTAGCAATCATTGCGGGTTTCGCCCTAGCGGAGATCGGAATGATTGCGCTACTGTTATGAAGTGCCTTTGTTAAGAAAGAATTAAAGTTTAGCGATAGCCATTTTGCTAAATCAGGGTTAATTTTGGGGGCGCAACCCTTCAAGAAGACTTGTCCCGCCTGCCTTAGCGATTGCTAGAGCTGGGACAGTTAACGGGAAGTAAAGGTCAATCGGCAGCTGTCGATCCCTACTGCGGCACCCAATCGGCGATTGTAAAGAAATGTATTTCGTCTACGCTAGTAACTGCATAGGCATCGATCGCTTCCCACTCTCATCGCCTAATGTGTTTTTCGTTTTGTCCTTTCTTTTCATCATTCTTAGGAACGCAGCCTATCCATGATGCCGAATTCTGATTACCAGTCTACCGATTCCGCTGATCCTGATCAGTCTGATGCTTCGAGCCACGCTGATCCGCTCGCTCGTCCCGATAAGCCCGAAGAAGCTTGCGGCGTATTTGGTGTTTATGCACCGGGTGAAGACGTCGCCAAGCTCACCTACTTTGGGCTGTTTGCTTTACAGCACCGGGGGCAAGAATCGGCAGGCATTGCCACTTTCACAGGCGATCATGTCCACCTCTACAAAGAGATGGGCTTGGTCGCTCAAGTCTTTAATGAGCAGATTTTGGAGGAGCTACCGGGTGACTTAGCCATCGGTCATACTCGCTACTCCACCACCGGATCGAGCCGTGTGGTTAATGCTCAGCCAGCGCTGGTAGAAACGCAGCTAGGGGCGCTGGGGCTGGCGCACAACGGTAATTTGGTGAATACGGCAGCACTCCGGGAAGAGCTGCTGCAAGCTACAGACACACAGCTTTTAACTACAACCGACTCAGAGCTAATTGCGATCGCCATTGCTCAAGAAATCAATGCAGGCAAAGGCTGGCTAGAAGGAACCATTAGCGCTTTGCACCGCTGCCAAGGGGCGTTTAGCCTAGCCATTGCAACACCTACAGGCATTATGGGAGTGCGAGACCCCAATGGCGTACGTCCGCTGGTGATCGGGCTACTGCAGAATGAAGACCCAGCGGCTCCCCAGCGCTATGCGATCGCTTCAGAGACTTGTGCGCTTGACATCATTGGGGCAGAGTATGTCCGCGACGTCGAGCCGGGCGAGCTGGTTTGGATTACGGAGCAGGGGCTGGCATCGTTCCATTGGGCACCGCATGCGAAGCGGAAGCTCTGCATTTTTGAGATGATTTACTTTGCTCGTCCAGATAGCGTCATGCATGACGAGAGTTTGTATAGCTATCGGCTACGGCTGGGTCGGCAGCTGGCAGTTGAGTCGACGATTGATGTCGATTTGATCATGGCAGTGCCGGACTCAGGCATTCCGGCAGCGATCGGCTTTTCACAGCAGTCGGGCATTCCTTACGCAGAAGGGTTGATCAAAAACCGCTATGTAGGGCGGACTTTTATTCAGCCTACCCAGTCTATGCGGGAGTCGGGCATTCGCATGAAGCTGAATCCGCTGAAGGATGTGCTGGCAGGCAAGCGCGTCTTAATTGTGGACGATTCGATCGTCCGGGGCACAACCAGCCGCAAAATCGTCAAGGCTTTGCGCGATGCCGGAGCGTTAGAGGTCCACATGCGGATTTCTTCGCCACCCGTGACACATCCCTGCTTCTATGGCATCGACACCGACACCCAGGATCAGCTAATTGGCGCTACGAAATCCGTTGAGGAGATCGGGCAGCAGATCGGCGTAGATTCGCTGGCTTATTTGAGCTGGGAAGGTATGTTGGAGGCGACTCGAGAAGATACCAATTCGTTCTGCTCTGCCTGCTTCACAGGAGATTATCCCATCCCTGTGCCGGAGCGGGTGAAGCGATCGAAGCTGATCTTAGAGAAAGCAGCGATCGCACCTTCTGTGTAGGGTATTAAGGGCGGGGTGGCGCAGCTCTGCGCCACTCCAAAGAGATTATCCAAACAGCTTGCTGCGAATGATGTAGAGCAACGCCAAGACCATCACAGAAACGGCGGCAACTAATACCAGCGTCGGCATTTGAGTCACCAAAAGTCGATCTGAAGCGTTCGGAAAAATGAAAACGGGCTGGTAGCTGAGCCGTTCCAAAGCCTTTCTAAGACCCTGTCGATCGCGAGAGACGACTTTTTGTTCATTCCAATTCGTCTGATCGGCGATCGCATCTTCCAAAACGCTGCCTGATTCAGCACACAGAATGGCACGATGCTCTACCTGAACTAATTGTTACTGCAGGTTATAAACGATTTGCTTTAGCTGTTTTTCGGTAAGCGCTGTATTGCATCAGGGTTAACAAATTTCAGCAAGTTGGCAAAAATCTCCGGTTTTTTCTGCCTTGGTAGCAGCGGGTAAGGTTTCAGTAATCAGCTTTTTCAAAGATTGTTCGGGCGGCTCACCCTGACGAGCCAGAAATTTCGGTAGATGCTTCAGCGATTGGGACGTGACCAGCGCATCCACAATCCGATTAACGCCATCCAGGTTGCCCCAAAGAACATCGTTTGCTCGCCAGGATTTTTTGAAGAACTCACCAAATACCCTTAGCTGCTCGCCCGCCAGTTTATCGTTCAATCTTTTGCCATATCCATCATTTTTATTACGCTTTACGCACGTCTCAGCCAAGATTATTCAGTCTTAGTGAACTAAAGCACAATAGACAAAGAGGTGCTTAATGATTGCCCCATGTCTATTTCCATCAGCGAAGCCACAATTCGCCGCTACGCAAATGACAAATCCTTTCAGCGAGGTGAAGCCTACTTTCAGGCAGGCGCAGTGAGCTCGCTGACGCGGCGCGGCAACCAGCTCCAAGGCGAGGTTGAAGGCAACCAAGCCGACTCCTATCGCGTCACCTTCCAGTTTGATCAGGGAGAGGTGACCTCTACCCACTGCACCTGTCCCTACGACTTTGACGGTTGGTGTAAACATCTCGTTGCTGCTGCGCTTGTATGCACCCACCAGCCCCAGCAAATCGAAGAACGTCCTTCCCTCAATCAGCTCCTCGATCGCCTTAATCTGATCCAAACTCAGCGGCTGGTGCAATCTCTGGTTGAAGAACATCCCCAGCTCATCGACGCGATCGATCGGCTCACCCAAGGTCTGACCACCCCGCCTGCTAAAGCTGCTCCTCAGCAAAAATCCCCCCGCCGCACTGCGATTGATCCGGCTCCGTTCCGCCGTCAAGTGCAGCGCCTCTTGTACGATGCCCGCCGCGAGCTTGAGGATGTCTATCTGGAGGAAGACCCGGTGACCGATGCGCTGTTGGAGATTGTTCAGCAGGCACAGAACTTTTCGCAGCAGGGAGATGGCTATAGCGCTTTGGTGATTCTAGAGGCGATCGCCACCACCTGCATTAGCAACTGGAACGACTTGGAAGATTATGGCATCAGCACCGAGCCGCTGACCGAGGAGCTAGATGCTGCCTTCACCGACGCCATTCTCAACGCCGATCTCACTGCGGAGGAAAAGGTGGATTGGCAAATTAACCTAGAAACCTGGCAGGACGAGCTAAACGGCAATTTTTCTATGAGCCTGGCGGCATTGCAGCAGGGCTGGGAGCATCCAAAACTGCAGCAGATTTTGGGCGGCAAAATTCCGGAGCTGGGCGCTTGGGAAGGGACACCACCCGATTTTGCCGATGAGCTGGCCCAAATTCGCCTGCAAGTTCTTGAGCGGCAAGAGCGTTACTCCGAATATCTCTATCTGGCAGAAGCCGAAGGGCAACACCATCTCTATCTCACAATGCTGACGCGCTTAGGGCGAATTGATGAAGCGATGGCGCTAGTGCATAGCCAGCTTGATTCGCTCGAATCTGCCTTTGCGCTTGCCCAAACGCTGCGGCAGCAAGGTGCGATCGACCAAGCTCTAGAAGTTGCTCAGCTTGGTTTAGCGCTGCCCGGACACTCACAGCACCAGCTTGCCCTCTGGACAAGTGATCTAGCAGAAGGGCTGGGCAATCGTTCCCTTGCCCTAACTGCCCGGATCGCTGCCTTCAAAGCAAATCCTTCTCTAGCAGACTACTGCAAGGCGGCAGAGCTGGCAGACGAAGACAGCTCTACTGTTAAAGCCGATCTGCTGCAAAACCTACGCCAGCAGTCTGGTTGGCAAATGATTCCTGCTAAAGTTGATGTATTTCTACATGAGGGATATGTGGCAGATGCGATCGCCGCCGTGAGCGAACTGCACTATCCACAGCCTCATCTTATCCAGCACGTTATGGCAGCAGCGATCGTCACTCATCCGGACTGGGTGATCCAGCAGGCTCGCTACCACGCGGAAGCCATTATGGACAGTTCTAAATCTGCTCGCTATCATGAAGCGATCGGCTGGCTGAAGTATGCCCGTGCTGCGCATCTGGAAACAGGTCAGCGCTTGCAATGGTTAGCCTACCGCGATCGGCTACTGCTAGACCACGGGCGCAAGTACAAACTAGTAGCGCTGCTAAAAGGACAGGAATTAGAGTAGGTGCAGGTTTACTACGCTACGCTTTACCAAAGCTTCACAGTTGAGAGGTTAAGCTAGGGGGAAATGCAACGCGCTGCTTAATAAAGCTGCTGCCCGGTGCATCTTAGAGCATCTTAAAAAGAACGTTCGACCAGAACAGGACGGGTATGAAGGATAAGGTCTTTGAAGCATTAGGCGCATTTTCTGGCATTTACAGCGGCTGGATTCTCTGGAATTTATTTCTGGCATTGATTCCAATGGTGCTGAGCTTTTGGCTGTTTCGTCGGAAGCAGCTGAAGACGCGATCGGCTCTCTGGTGGGTGGTGTTTGTCGTCTTTGTTGCCTTCCTGCCTAATGCGCCCTATGTGCTAACAGACATTATTCACCTGATTCGAGGAACTCGTGCAGGCTACTCGATTTGGGTAATTGCGCTCGTTTTCATCCCGCTGCACATCCTGGCGATCTTGACTGGTTTTGAGGCGTATGTGATTTCTCTGATTAATCAGGGTAACTATTTGAAGCGACAGGGCGCAGGGCAGTTTGTGCTGTGGTCAGAGTTATTTGCTCATATGCTCTGTGCGATCGGCATTTATTTGGGCAGATTTATCCGGTTTAATAGCTGGGATCTGGTGGTGGAGCCGCGAGACGTGCTAACGACTACCGTGAACACGCTAACCAGCAGACAGCCCATTTTGATCATCATCATCACGTTCCTGATCCTGACTGTTTTCTACTGGCTGGTGAAGCAGCTCACGCTCGGTATCTACTTAAGAATTCGCTATGCCCGCCTGGGAATTGATATCCCAGATTGAGCAACAAACCGTAATTCTCAGCGCTTAACGACTTCCACATGTTGAATTGTAACGCTGGGAGTTTCCTAAACTTCTACCAGCTGTAGTATCTCTTCAGCCTGCCAGCCTTCTTGCGCCAGCCGCTCGATCGCCTGCTCAATCAAGACTACACCCTGATCAGCTGTTTCGATCACGGCAAGCTGACCTCTGAGATCGGCGGCATTTGTAAAACCTTTGGCATACCAGGTCATGTGCTTGCGGGCCTGGCGGATGCCACGATCGCCTTTGTACTCCCACAGCATCAGCAGGTGGTCTTTGGCGCACTGGAGGCGCTCGATCGGAGTTGGGGGTTGGCGTAGTTCGCCTGTTTTCAGGAAGTGATCTACCTCGCCCACCAAAAAGGGATAGCCTAACGTGCCGCGAGAACACATGATTCCATCAGCGCCGGTTAGCTCTAGGCAGCGAACGGCTGCCTCCACCGAAAAGATATCCCCGTTAGCAATCAGCGGGATTGACAGAACCTCTTTAACTTTGGCAATCCACTCCCAGCGAGCTGCGCCGTTGTAGCCTTGGGCGCGAGTCCGTCCATGCAGGGTGAGCATCTGCGCTCCGGCATCTTCCATGCGGCGGGCAAATTCAACGGCATTAATTTCTTTGTCTGACCAACCAATGCGGGTTTTGACAGTGACCGGCACACCTACCGCCGCCACGACCGATCGCACGATCGCCTCTGCCACTTCTGGCTGGCGCAACAGCGAAGAGCCACCGCCATTTTTGGTAATTTTATTAACGGGACACCCCATATTGATATCGATCGTATCAGCTCCCTCAGCGACTGCCATCTGTGCCGCTTCTGCCAAAAAATCAGGGCGGCAATCGAATAGCTGAATGCTGATCGGGCGTTCGCTGGGGTCGATCTCCATAATTTTGGGCAACTGCTTGACGTAGTGCAACCCCGTCGCGTTAACCATCTCGGTGTACATCATCGAGTCGGGCGCATACCGCCGCACCAGCCGCCGAAATACCAGATCGGTCACCCCCGAGAGCGGCGACTGTAGCACGCGGCTTTTCACCTCAAAGTTGCCGATTTTCAGCGGTGTAGAGAGTCTAGCTTGGAGGGTAGGAGACAGCGTAGCCATCGGGCGATCGGTTAAAGTGCAGCATTTCTGATCGTAGCCGATCAGGAGGATGGCATGTAGGGTTGAGTAAAAAGCTGGACATTGTGGCAGCTTTCGCATTTGCGAGCAAAAAGCTTCTCGCCATCCCCCCACATCCCTGCTTCCGGGTGAAAGTACAGCCAATCGTTTGCTTCAAACACAGTCCGCCCCCAGCCAAAGTTTTGTGCTCCACAGATTGGGCAAGGATAGCTGCTTGGGGCTTCGCGGTCGGATGGTTCCATATGCCTTCTTAGATTCCTTCATTACGTCGCGCTAGCGCATCACCTGGTCTACGTCAGCACATTTGACCTCGGTTGGGCTGAAGGTGATAGCGGGAGTAGCAGCCGATGGACGGGTGGTTTGGCAAGCGCCCGTAGAAAACTGACCCGTGGTAGTCACCACCATAACGCCGCCTGTATAGGCTCTTAACGTGGTCGGATCCTTGGGAATTGCATCAAACTTGGTTTGCGCTGGGGTGGACAGGAAGATCTCGTATTTATAGTCAGTCGTTTCAGTTGGGATGCCAATCTGTAGCTGTTCAACCGTTGCTGCAAACTGAGGCTTTTCGATCCGGTAAGCCTGCTGAGCGCGGTTCACTGAACCCACATAAATTTTTGCTTCAGACTGCTTCGCTTTTGCTGCCTGACTCAGAAAAGAGGGCAGGGCGATCGCTGCCAGAATGCCAATAATGATGATCACGACCAGCAGCTCGATCAACGTAAAGCCTTGCTCATCGCTGAGCGGCTCAGCCTGTTTGCGCCGGAGCAGATGCTGCAAAAACTTGGCTTGAAATTCAAATTTCATTGAGGAAAGTTTTGGGGGTTTACCTGAAATTATGTCAGACCGCCAAAGTTAGGAAAAAGTTCTTACAGTATCTTGATCTGACGATGAAGATTGAGAGTTTTGTGAGGGTGCATCACATAAAGACAAGACAAATTGATTATGGAAAGCACTAACCTGTAAGACACAAAAAAGAGCTAAGTCGACAGCTTAGCCCTTCTGTATTAGCTACTGACTTCAATTAGATTTTTGGTACAAATTGCTCTTTTTCAGGAACGACTGTGTACTCTGCCACGATCTGACGGAACTCTTCCCCGTCGATCGTTTCCTTCTCGATCAGCAGGTCGACCAAGCGATCGATCACTTCCCGGTTGTCGCGGACAATCTTCAGCGACACGTTGTAGCAGTGTTCCACAATCGAGCGGACTTGAGCATCGATGCGTGAGGAGATTTCTTCGGAATATTCTGAACGGGTTGTCCAGTCGCGTCCCAAGAAGACCTCACCCTGCTGGCTCTCCAGCGACAGCGGACCCAAATCAGACATGCCGAAGCGAGTCACCATCTGCCGCGCCATGCCGCTGACCTGCTGCAAGTCGCCGCCTGCCCCAGTTGTTACCTCGGCATCGCCAAAAATTTCTTGTTCAGCCGCCCGACCGCCCAAAGCGCCCGAAATTCTTGCTAAAAGCTGAGCACGCGAGATCAAACCCTGATCCTCACTAGGCGTAAACCAGGTAAGACCCTGCGCCTGTCCTCTAGGAACCAGCGTCACTTTTTGAACGGGGTCATGGTCTTTTACCAGCGTTCCGACAATCGCATGGCCAATTTCGTGATAGGCGATCAGTCGCTTGCTCTTGCTATCTACCAGCGGTGTACCTTCCATGCCAGCCACCACGCGATCGACGGCATCGTCAATCTCTAGCATTGTGACCGCTTCTTTGCGCCGACGAGCGGTGAGAATAGCGGCTTCGTTTAGCAGGTTTGCCAAATCAGCGCCTGTGAAGCCCGGAGTACGGCGGGCGATCGCCTCCAGCGAAATGTCTGGAGCTAGTTTTTTGTTGCGGGCATGGACCTGTAGGACTTCCAGCCGTCCTTTGATATCAGGCGCATCAACGGTGACCTGGCGATCGAAGCGGCCCGGACGCAGCAGGGCAGAGTCGAGCACATCTGGTCGGTTCGTCGCCGCGATGATGATGATGCCCGTGTTCCCCTCAAATCCGTCCATCTCCGTCAAGAGCTGGTTCAGCGTCTGCTCTCGCTCGTCGTTGCCACCGCCGATGCCCGCGCCGCGTTGCCGACCCACGGCATCAATTTCATCGATAAAGATGATGCAGGGGGCATTCTCCTTCGCCTTCTTGAATAGATCGCGCACCCGCGAGGCTCCCACGCCCACAAACATCTCTACAAACTCAGAGCCAGAGATGCTAAAGAATGGCACACCTGCTTCTCCGGCGATCGCTTTTGCCAGGAGGGTTTTGCCGGTTCCAGGGGGACCGACGAGCAGAACGCCCTTGGGAATCTTAGCGCCGACTGCGGTGAAGCGCTCTGGCTTTTTGAGGAAGGTGACCACTTCTTGCAGCTCTTCCTTGGCTTCTTCAACCCCTGCCACGTCGTCAAACAGAACGCCCGTTTTGGCTTCCATCATGAAACGTGCCCTGGATTTGCCAAAATTCATTGCTTGACCCGGACCACCCGGCACATTGTTGGAGCGACGGAACAAAAAGAACAAGCCGCCAATCAACAAAATTGGGAAGATCAAATTGCCTAGCAATCCCCAAATCGCGCCATCGTTGCGGGGCGGATGGACATCAAAGCTGATGTTATCTTGCCGGAGACGAGTAATTAGCTCAGGTGCGTTACCCGGCAGGTCAACTCGCAGCCGCTGTACCCGGTTGTCTAGCTCCGGATCGGTCGCTTCGACGATCGCCGTCCGTCCGCCTTCAAACAAGTCCACACTAACGATGCGGTGTTGATCTAGATAGTCTAAGAACCGCCCGTAGGTCATGCGGGTGCTGGCAGTATTGCTGCCCGTGCTGGCAGGAGCGCTAGAAAACGCCCCCTGCCAAAAGAAAAAGCCGACGACCAAAATCGGCAACGTCCAAAGAAGAACCACTCTCCAGGAAAGTTTCATAGCGCCATTCGCCCCTAAAACCCGATACAGTAGCGATCTAAAATTCAGCTCACCCGTTCTTACTAACTTTAAAAGAGAATTAGTAGAGAAGGAGAACTGCTAAAGCTGTAACCAATATCAAACTCACTTTCAAGAAGGGGCTTATTCACCGAGCAATTTGCTTTACGCAGGTTGCTCAGCATCCTCTTCTCATTTTTTAGTAACTAGTTAATCCACCTAACTCTTATCTAGCCTTCGGTAGAAGGCGTGAACCGAGCCTACAGTTTTACTAAGCTGAGAATGAATCTTAACTAAATTTAACTTAATTTCAGGATTTCGAGCAACCAGCCCACATAGAGCAAGCCAAGCTCAAGCCTCCCCCTCATTATTACCGCTGTCCTGAATAACTTTCATTCTGACGAAGTTTAAAGTCACTTAAACATTTGTACTACCTTAAACCAATCGTGTGGTACAACACAGGTGGATTGATCGGACTTTGGCAAAATCAGGGTCTAAGGTATAGTCTTGTTGATCAAATCGATCTTATAAAGCTGTAACCCAGGATTACTCCGGGTCGATCGCCTGCTCAATAACTAAACTTCCTGTCTGACGTTCCCCTATTCAAGAAGGTATAGAAATCATGGCTGGCAAATCTTCTGCTAATTCATTGCCGCTCAATATCCTCAGTGTCGATCTAGGGCGGACTTCCACCAAAGCCTGTGTTAGCCGCGACCCAGAGAAGGTTGTGCTGATTCCGGCAAACGTGGCACATCTAACCGTCGAGCAAGTCCGGCGCGGCGGCTTTGAATCTCAGCCTACTGACCCGCTGATGGATATTTGGCTAGAGTTTCAGGGGCGTGGGTTTGCCATTGGGCAGCTCGCGGCTGACTTTGGTGCAAATTTGGGGGTTGGGCAGTCGAAAGTAGAAGATGCGCTGGTGAAAGTGCTTGCCTGCGCGGGCTACTTTGGGATCAAAGGTGAAACTTCGCTGGTGGTTGGTTTGCCCTACTACTCGCAGGAGCAGTTTGACCGGGAAAAAGAGCAAATCATTAGCCTGGTGCGATCGCCTCATGTGATGAGCTACCGGGGCGATTTTGCCGCCGTAGAAATTAAGAATGTTTGGGTGATGCCTGAAGGCTTTGGCAGCCTGATTTGGTGCGAAGCGCAAGAAAAGAAAGCCGCTAGCCCTGATTTTCCCAATCTCTCTGTGGCAGTGGTAGACATCGGGCACCAAACCACCGATTTCCTAATGATCGATCGCTTTCGGTTTGCCAGAGGCGCATCCAAGAGTGAACCCTTTGCCATGAGCCAGTTTTATGAACAGGTCGCTTCCCAAATTTCCGGAGCCGACAGCCAATCCCTATCGCTGATCGAAACAGTTCACCGGCCAGAGGGCGAGCGCTTCTACCGTCCCCGTGGCGAAACAAAGCCGACTAACTTAGACGACATTCTGCCCAGCCTGCGCAAGAGCTTTGCACGGGAGCTGAGCGATCGCCTTATCACCTGGTTGCCAGAGCGGGTCACTGATGTCATCGTTAGCGGCGGCGGTGGCGAATTCTTCTGGAATGATTTCCGCCCGCTGCTGCGAGAAGCCCGGCTCAAGGGTCATCTTGCCAAACCCTCCCGCCAAGCAAACGCGCTAGGTCAGCACATCTATGGGGAGGCGCAGCTAGTGGCATTGATGAATAAACTCACCACAGCATAAAGCGAGCCTGCAATTTGTGAGTTTGTGCCCTGTTCCGTTCTCAGCAAATCAAGCAAATGGTGAGCGATCGCAAGGATACTAGCCGTATGGTGAAGTTTGCCGCTACTGAGGCAGACCAGATTCTGCTGAACGCAGTTGAGCAAAAGTTGGCTGAGCAGTCGATCGGCTTTAGCGACTTCTGCAAGCAGGCCCTCCAGCAGTTTTTGCAGCCGCCTGAGCCAGCGCTTGCCCCCCCAACGGCTGCACTACAACAGCAAATCCTCGATTTGCAAGTGCAGATGGCTCGGCTCGAAGGCAAAGAAGAAGCTCGCCAGCGCTATGCCCTGCGGCGGCTAGAGCAGCAGGTAAAAGAACTGGGCGATCGCCTTGCTAGCTTGGAGCGCAAGGAATATCTGGAGCAGCAGGTGCGGCAGCTAACCGATCGGCTAATGCGGCTGGAAACTCCCAATGATAGCCCAGCTCAGCCCTCACCAAAGCCTGAACCCGAAGTGAAGGAAAAGGAAGTAGTCGATCCGCTTTTGGATCGGTTGGCTCCCCTACTAGAAGATTTCTAGTCCTCTAGCGCCTGGGTTAAAACTGATAGTTGCGATCGCGCAGCCACAAACTCACCGGAACCGCATTGCCGTTTCCATCTACCTTTACATCCACCACAAAAGATTGTGTCCTCGCTGCCTGCCGCTGAATTTGATTAATTTCAGTATTAATTTGCTGCCGCTGGTCTTCGGGCATATAGTACGTTTCTAGCCCGTAGGTGATGCCGCTGCGGTTGAACTGCCCCTGTAGAGCAATTTGGTTGGCAGGTAGCTGGGTAGGACGATCGCCGCTGATGCGAACGGGTTTCCAGGGTTGGGGGGGTGTAGCAGTTTGGGTAGGCGCTGCCAAAATCACATAGAAGCGGGCAGGGGTTCGCAGCTCATGCTGTGTAAACCAGTCTCCGCCCGGCAGAGTTTCCAGCGTAGCGCGGCTGGAGATGTCGTAGTTTAGCGTCTGCGAGTAGCCACGCACTAGGTCATAGGGGTCGATCGGCAGGGTTTGCAAAGTCACCGTTTTGCCCGTAAAAAGCGTATAGGCAGCCTGAGTCGGTATTGCCAAAATCAACGCGGTCTGAAGTGCTAGCGGTAGCCATAGCCGCCAGCCCGGAAGCTTTGGCGTAGCAGGATGAGGAGCGCGATTGGCTGGTGCTAAAACTTTAGACTGAGGCGGCAGTTCGGGCGGTAGAGAATGGGTCATGAGAGTCTCCTGTGAATGGGGGTTAGCTCTGAGCTGAGGGGTGGCGGGGCTTAATTTTTTGCTCGAACCACAGCCCTGCTGCCATCACCCCAATGCCGCAGAGCGCAAAAATAACCGACTTCAGCAGCAAGCCTGTATCGTATTCCAGCATCCGGCAGATAATTCCCAGCACCAGCAGCAGCATGCCTCCCCAGAAAGGTCGCCGCTCACCCAGCGCTAACCCATCTCGAATCAAGCCGATCGCCAGTCCAAACAATAATCCGTTGAAGATAATTGTGGCAGGTAGGGAAATAGATGTAATCTCAGCGTGAATTGCGAAAGTCACGGTGGCGATCGCAATCAGTCCTGCGACTACGCTGCTGTTTAGCACTTGTGCTGCAGCTTGATGTCTTTGCCGACTGAGCTGAAACCATCCCAGTCCGGCCACGCCCAGCAGAACAGCAGCATCAATGAGCGGCAACCAATGCAGCGGCAGGATGCTCGCTGTCGCACTACTGCTAAGAGAGGACTCCCAAAAGCCACGAAAGGCAGCTACAGAAAAGAGAAATCCAAGTCCACAAAGCGCGAGCGCTTGGGAGATGGGCTGGAACAAATCGCTGGCGGGGTTAGGATCGCGGGGAGCAGACCAGAAGTTGAAGCGGTAGACCCAAAGCAGGGAAGCGGGTAGAGTAAGAGCGATTGCCGCCAATACGCCAGTTCCCCACGGGTTAACCCCCCGCACCATCGCTAAGCTGAACGGCAGCGAAATCGCAATGAGTACAGCGCTAAGACCAAAGATAGAGCGGGAGCGACAGCGATGTGCCAGCGGAATGTAAAGCAGGCTAACCAGCAGCGGCAAATGTTCGACTGCCTGCTGCAGCCAACTGCTTTGTACTTGGCTAAAGGACCCATCGACCCAGCTGATTGCATAGCCCAGGCTAACCAGAATCAGCGACAGAATACCCAACGATACTAGTCGCAAACTGTGTGCCATTGCCAAAACGCCCAACCCCCACACCAATAGCAGCTCGGCAAAACTGCCGCTGTGATGGAACATCTGCGATGTCAAACCCAGATTGGCTCCTAGAACAAGTGCACCTAGCAGCAGCAAACTATGCCCTAGCTTTTGGTAGCCGCGCTGGGAGGGCAAACGCCACATATAAAAGCCAACTGCATTAATGCCAATAAACAAGCTAATGAGCAGCAGCAGCTTGAAGTCGCGCGACCAAGCCTGCCAGTTGGCAGCTACAAACGTGATAGCAGCTAAGCCCAGCAAAACGCTGCCTAACCCCATCAGAGTGACAATAAAGCGGTTGCTAGCATCAGCCTCTAAGCGGCTGAACTGGTAGCGATCGCTGAGGTGTTGATAAAGTTCAGCATCAATTAGCCCTTCAGCCCACCATTGCTCGGACTCTTGGCGGAGCTGGCGACGAAATTTTTCTGTGACCATGGCGTGCTGAAGCGAGATCTCTGTAGATCCAAAATAGTTCAGCTAGCCCGATGCTGGAGCACAACGCTGGGACAGTTCCCCAGATTGGTACTTGAGTGAGATCTGACTGAAATTCGGCGATGTGGCGAGCTATGAACTACCGATTTAGTTCGTTTGTACTATAATAGAAAATAGCTACCGTATCATTGGCTGGCGATAGTCGAAACTGCATAAAAATTTGACTGCGTCAGGACGATCGGTTGAATTGACGGATCAAGCTATCCGTCAATTCAACCGATCGTCACTCAGCACTTAATCCCTCTTCTCTAAACATGCTGGTTTCAACTTATCGAGACGGCGATCGCCTGTTGCCGTTTAGCGAAGCCGATTCTTCTAGCAGCGCATATCTGGACAGCGTTATGGATATTCAAGACATTATTGATCAACTCAAAGCCTGGTTCCCGGCAGACGCCCATTCCGAACGAGAGCTGCCAGGAGGGGGCAAATGGTTCTATATTCCCTGGCAGCTCATCCGCGAACGGTTTGATGAAGTCTGTCCGGATTGGGAAGTGGCATACTCAACGCCTGCCTATCTTGGTGACTACTGCACGATTACCTGCACCATCACGATCGGTGGCATCTCCAAACAAGGCGTTGGTAATGCCGAAATAATGCTGCTCAGCAGCAGCGGCAAGAATATGGCAAGGGGTACACCCATTGAACGTGCAACAGCTGATGCCTTCAAAAATGCGGCAGAAGCCTGGGGAGTTGCCCGCTATCTCGATGAGCAAACTGACCCCAAAACCAAAGCTGACTTTGTGCGCTATATGCAGCATGCCGGCAACGGACGCGCTGCCGATTTCTATCACCGCAATCAGGGCAATCTACCGCGCAGCAGCTCGAATGGCAATTCTGCTTCCCCAAAGGCCCAAACTAAACCCTTCGGGCAGCCCCTCAAGCGTAACCGGGAAATCAGCCGGGAGGAGTGGGAAGCCAAACGGCAGCAGGTGGGTTAAGTGAGTCCTTCTGTAAATACTGCTGTTGTAAGTACCACTGTTGCAAGTACTGCTGTGAGCGCTGCCTTTTTCATTCTGCTGTACGAGACGAGCGAATCCTTGAAGCTAATTTCAGTAACATCCATTACGAAAGTTAGTTCTTTTCAGATTTAATTCTTTGGGTGAATCCTGGAAATAGCCGATCGCCTCTACAGTGATGTTTTAGGGAGGGTGATTAGCTTAGACAGCGATGCATCTAAAGCTGATTCTCTTTCTGAAACAAGCCACGCTCACAACAGGCTCACTACAAAGGAAAGTTTTTGGTTATGACAGCGACGCATTCACAGGGACAACTCGTCATCATCGGTGGCGCGGAGGATAGAGAAAACGACTGCACCGTCCTCCGAGAGTTTGTGCGTAGGGCGGGCGGCACTCAAGCAAAAATTGTAGTGCTGACGGCTGCAACCAGCGTGCCCAGAGAAGTAGGTGACAACTATATTAAAGTCTTTGAACGGCTGGGAGTGGCAAGTGTACGCGTGGTTGACACCGAGCGACGCGAAGATGCGGATGAGCCTACGGCAATTAAAGACGTGGAAGAGGCGAGCGGTATTTTCTTCACAGGGGGCGATCAGGCACGCATCATTGAATTGATTAAAGGAACGCGATTGGATGTCACTATTCACAAGCGGTATGCAGAAGGTGCAGTGGTAGGCGGTACAAGTGCTGGCGCTGCCATGATGCCAGATGTAATGATCGTGGAAGGTGTATCTGAAACTAATCCGCGAGCAGATGTGGTGGAAATGGGACCCGGCATGGGCTTTTTACCAGGCGTGGTTGTCGATCAGCACTTTGCTCAACGGGGTCGGCTAGGGCGGTTGATCGCCGCCCTAGTTCAACAGCCCGCCGTCTTGGGCTTTGGCATCGATGAGGACACTGCCGTGATCGTCAACGGAGACGAGCTAGAGGTAATTGGGCAAGGAGCTGTGACTGTGGTAGACGAATCACACAGCACCCACACAAATCTCGATGGTGTTCTTAAAGATGAAGCGCTGGCGGTCTGCGGCGTAAAGCTGCACATCCTGCCACAGGGCTATCGATTTAACTTAAAAACGCGCGAGCCAATCATCAACTAGCCAGCATTTAAGCTAAACAGAACAGAGTAATGGCTAAGCGCTGCTGAAAAAGCGTCGCTGGGATAGTGGCGCGAACAAGATTCGCTCCACTATCCAATTAAACAAAGACAGCTGTCATTGCGCTAACCAACGTCTTGTGCAAAAAATGCTCTGAGCTGGTTGGTGGTGATATCCACCCACCAGGTTGTAAAAATTTTTTTATTGTTAACGTAGAGACTGCCACTCCTAAGTGAGATTTGATCAAGCGTATAGGAGTGTTTCTTTCCCGTCGTTCCAAGTAGGTTTCTCATATGGATTTCGCTTGGTGTAATAACAATGACGGGGCGCTTCAGCATCAGAATCCCAACCACCAAAAGAACAAAACCTGTAACTGTATTGAGACCTAGCCCAGCAACGAGGGAGAGACCCAGGTTGAAAACACTAGCAACCAACAGAAGAATGGGCAACATCTTCTTGTACTTAATCTCTAGATATGGATACTGAACCATAGATCCCTGCTTATCCTCACCTTGCGACAACAAGATCCCGCTGCATCGGGTTTTGTTAATCCGATCGGGGACAAAAAGATCTACAGCCCAAGGGCTGAGCTAACTGGAAAATACTGTGTAATATCTATGGCAGCTTGTAGTGACGAGAAGCGCTATATGTAGAGCTAATTAACCTTAAATCTGCTATGGGCAGTAAGTCTAGCGGAACCTTCTGCAAACCCTTAAGACTCAGAACTTCTGCTGCGCCTATGCAAGTTGTCAAATTGCCAAACTCGATTTGCCAACAGCATTCCAACGGCAAATCGAAGATATAGCGATTTCCAATCGCGCAAAGTATGGTCTTTTTGTTGTATACCCGCTGGAGTGTGACACACAATAAAAACACCTTCTGTGAGCGCGCTCTATAAGCGCGAAGCGTTATAGCGGCATCTCAGCAGCGGCATCCCAGCAGTTAAGCCATTTACTTGATGACGCTTCTCACCAGCGTCGCTAACTGCTCGGCGCTATCTGCAACCGCCAATCGCCCCATCGCTGTCGCCATTCGATCACGCTGTTCAGACGATCGCAGCAGATATAGCACCTTATCCTGTAGCAGCTCTGGTGTCAGGTCTGCCTGCTGGAACAGCAAAGCTGCCCCTGCTGCCCGGAAAATCTCAGCATTGTAAGTTTGGTGGTCTTCAGCAGCATAAGGATAGGGGATCAGGACTGCTGGCGTTTGGGCGATCGCTAGCTCTGTAAGGCTACCTGCCCCAGCTCTGCTGATGGCTAAATCAGCCCGATGGAGCAACGCCGCCATATCGTTGAAGAACGGCAGGCTGAGATACTGCGGGTGGGTAAAGCAATGGGCATCCGGATCGCTCTCACCCGTGAGATGCACGATCCAAGCTCCTGCCTCTAGCCAAGCTGGGGCACACTCCCGCACCAGCTTATTCACCGCCACTGCGCCCTGACTGCCGCCAAACACCACGATCAACGGCACATTTGCTGGAACAGGTAAATCCAGCGGTGGCTGAGCTGCGAGTGCCGATCGAAACTGCGATCGCACAGGTGTTCCTACAGCCACAGTTTTCTTAGCCTTAGGCAAATACTTTGCAGATGCCTCAAAGCCCAACGCCACCACTGTGCAGAATGGACTTAGCCAGCGTGTCACCTTTCCTGGCAACACATTCGATTCGTGCAAAATCACAGGCAAACCGAGCGATCGCGCTGCCAAAATGCTAGGTGCGGCAATGTAGCCACCCGTAGTCAGCACGGCTTGAAACTGACCCTGCTGCAATAGCTGACGCACCTTCAGCGTTGCCAGCGCTAGCCTGCTAAAAATTTTGAGCGTCCCAATACCGAACCGCTGCTGAAAGCCCTCAACCGCAATCGTATGGAGCGGATAGCGATCGACAAGCTGTGTCTCCAGCCGATTAGGAACGCCGAGCCATTCGATCTGATACTCTGCAAGCTGTTCGGCAGTTGCCAACGCTGGAAACAGATGCCCACCTGTGCCGCTGGCAGCTATCAGCAGTTTTGCTGATGATGTAGAAACGTTAGATGCGTTCACTGGCTGTTCCTCGACGGCTAGGCATTGGACGGCTAGGCATTGATTTAAGCACAACTTTCCCGCAGAAGTTCACTGATTTTATCCTGTAGTGTTTGAACTTTGGACTACGATAGAGGACAAACTAGCCTAGCTCACTTCTAGTTCACCTTTTGTTATGCGTATCTGGTTTTCTGCCCCGCGATCGATCGCCCCCACTTCCTCACGCTCTGGGTTAGTCCTCTGCCATCTGGGCTTACCCCTGCTGCTGCTAGGTCTAACGCTAGGCGGAGCAGGGCAAGCCCAAGCCCAGTCTGCTCCGCAGGCAGCCCCCCAATCTACGTCACAGGCAGCTCCCGCTGCCCCGCCACAGATTACGCAAGCTCTCACCCAAATTGATGCGGCTGCAAATCAGCAAGATTTAGCAGCACTGCTGAGCTTCTATGCGCCCACCTTCACCAGCACCGATGGCTTGACGCTCCGTGATATGGAGGCTGCCCTCAGAGCTTTGTGGGAACGATACCCTAACCTGAGCTATAGCACCCGGATTAATTCTTGGCAGGAAGACGGCGATGCGATCGTCGTTGAAACCACCACGACTATTACCTCTGCCGCCACACCTGTTCAGCCAGCATCGCAATCTAGTCCTCAACTAGCTCAACCTAGCCAACTTAGCCAAACTCCAGCTGCGGAAGCTGCCCCCAGCAGAACTTTTTCATTGGCTTCCACGATCACTTCACGGCAGCGTTTTGAAAGTGAGAAGATCGTGCAGCAGGAAATTTTGAGCGAGCGCACTCAGCTCACGTCTGGCGACAATCCCCCTACGCTCGATATCAGCCTGCCACAGGAAATTAGAACGGGACAAGCGTTTGATTTTGATGCTGTTGTCAGAGAACCCTTGGGCGATCGGCTGCTGTTAGGCGCGGCCCTAGAAGAACCCATTCGCACCAGCGGCTACCTCAACGCCACCACAGTCAATCTGGAGCCGCTTTCGGCAGGCGGCATCTTCAAAGTTGGGCGTGCCCCTATGACGCCGGATAGCCGCTGGGTATCTGCTGTCGTTGTCCGAGATGATGGCATCACTGCCATTACGCAGCGGCTACAGGTTTCGCCTTCTGGTGCTCCTCAAAGCAGCACTCCCCCCAACCGCTAAAGAGAGCTGTTGAGTTGCTACTGGCGGTTAAATTGCTATAGCGGCACGACCGAGCCGTGCCGCTTTGTGCTGATTTGGGTAAGCCAATTTTATTCTTTGGGCTGGTAGTGCGAACAGGTCTGGCAGGGACCAATTGGGTTCACAGCGCAGCGAATGTAGCTCGATCGAGCATTAAACCGACAGGTCAAGTCGCCAATCATGAAACCAATTCCCTCGACATATTGATGCTCGGGAGGGAGCCGAAAGGTAGAAAGCCTTCTGGTAGAAACCGATTCGATCGCCAACTGCAAACGGGCTTGCGCTCTGGCGTTTGCCTGCCGCATGAACCAGACGGAAAACAAAAAGGGGGTGAAACCTAGTAAGAGAATAAGCAGCGTTACCATCACAAGTAACCTGACCCAAGTAACCAAACAAGCAGCAACGAGAATTGCAATCTGCTTCTACTGTTGCCAACCGCATAGACAGGAAACCGAGCAATACAGTCGATTGCGCGACCTTAGCATGAAGAATAGCATTGCCATCAGCAGACCGGATAGGGCGGAGGCTGAAATGGCTTGTCTATCACCGCAGCCACAGCAGCTATACCGAACAGGCTACAGGCAGTACTGCCTCACCCGTCAAGCTAAACGCTCGTGCCGTAGTGATTTTTACCTTCACCAGGTTGCCTTTGAGCTGCTTAAAGTCACCTGTGAAGAAGGTGAGCCGATTGCCGCGCGTGCGCCCCATGACCTGTGTGGGATCTTTAGGGTTTTGGTCTTCAACCAGCACTTCTTCAATTCGCCCCTGATAGCGTAGCGATCGCTCGGCTGCTTTGATAGATACCAGGTGATTCAAACGCTGGAGCCGATCGCTCTTTTCAGCTTCGCTGAGCTGGTTTTGCCATAGAGCAGCGGGTGTTCCAGGGCGAGGTGAATAGGCTGCCGTATTCAGCTGATCAAAGCCGATCTCTTCTACCAGCTTAAGGGTGTTTTGAAACTGCGCTTCAGTTTCGCCAGGAAAACCGACGATCGCATCTGCGCTGATTGCAGCATCCGGCATGTAGCGGCGGATCGTGTCGATGATGCGACGATACTTTTCGTGGGTATAGCCGCGACTCATTGCCTTTAGGACTTCGTTATCGCCCGACTGGAACGGAATATGGAAATGCTCACAGACCTTGGGTAGCTCATTGCAGGCACGAATCAGCCGCTCAGTAAAATAGCGGGGGTGGCTAGTGGCAAAGCGGATACGCTCAACGCCAGGAACATCATGCACAAAATACAGCAGCTCGGTAAGCGTATGCTGATGCCGACCATCTGCCGTTGCACCAGGCAAGTCCCGCCCATAAGCATCGATGTTTTGCCCCAGCAGAGTCACTTCCTTAAAGCCCTGCTGTCCCAGCTCTAGCATTTCAGCCCGAATTGCATCAGGAGTGCGGGATTGCTCAACCCCCCGGACTCCTGGCACAACGCAGTAAGTGCAGCGCTCATTGCAGCCATAGATCACGTTAACCCACGCAGTGACGGTGCTATCACGGCGCGGCCTGGTGATATCTTCAACAATGTGAATTGGCTCCGTGGCAACGATCTGATTGCCATTAAACACTTGCTCCAGCAAGTCCTGCAAACGGTTTGCGTGCTGCGGACCCATCACAAGATCGAGTTCGGGCACCCGCCGCAGCAGGCTTTCGCCTTCCTGCTGGGCAACGCATCCCGCCACAATCAGCGTTAGGTCAGGCTGATAATGCTTGCGCTTGGCTTGCTTGCCCAAATAGGAATAAACTTTTTGCTCAGCGTTGTCGCGAATAGTGCAGGTGTTGTACAGCAGAACATTTGCCTGATCGGGGTCTTCTGTCCATTCAAGTCCCATGTCTTCCAAAATCCCCGCCATGCGCTCGGAGTCGGCTTTGTTCATCTGACAGCCGAAAGTGGTGATGTGATAGCGGCGAGGGTCAGTCATTGTCTACAGGGGGAGTTGGAGAGTTTTTGCAGTACAGTCCCTCATTATAAAAGCTGGTGTTCTCGACAGGGAGGTTTTTTTACACGGCTTTGAGGTGCAAAGTTGCTAACTCCAACGCAACAAAATAATGAAAGCCTCCTGACAACTGCCAGAAGGCAAGTCCCCTATCCGAATACCGCTAGTGTGCCCAAATTAGTAAGCAGATGACCGATTTCAGCTGAGGTCCCAGGGTTCAGTAAAAGCACCGCCGATCGCAACTTCCTGGCTAAGCTCATCTCCTCCCACAGGTGCATGAACTGTAACGCTGCAATTGTTATCTTGCCTGCAATAGACAAAATTTTAGCTACTCGTCGCCACATAAAATCAGAGATGCAAAGTATGAATTATTCAACAGCCAGCAAGAATTTAGAAGAACTTCAGCTCGATTCGAGCGCAAGCGTTGAGCGCTCTGAGCTAACAGTTTCTGAGCCAGTGATTCGGCGTTATTTTGAAACTTTTAACGATCAAAACTTTCAGGCTACTGCCAGTCTATTTGCAGCCGAAGGAGCTTTATATCCCCCCTTTGAGGATGCCCTCGTGGGGTGTGAGGCAATCGCAGGTTACCTGCAGAAGGAAGCAAAGGGGATGAAAGCGTTACCTCAGCAAGAAACATTTCAGGTTCTTGATAATGGCAACACTGAATACAAAGTAGGGGGTAAAGTATTAACGGCAATGTTTGGAGTCAACGTAGCTTGGCAGTTTGTACTTGATCCTGAATCAAAAATTCTTTCTCTCAGAATTAAGCTGCTGGCCGCGCTGGAGGAACTGTTGAGCCTGAAGCGATAGCTGGACCTGCACAGAAATGTATTAAGGGACTGCTCACAGGCGGTCCCTTTTGGTTTGTGGAGGCTGCAAAGGCTAGCGAATTTGCAGAATCAGGCGAGCTACATTCAAATAAATTAAAACGCCTAAAACATCAACAGCGGTAGTAATGAAGGGAGCTGACATTAGCGCTGGGTCAAGCCCAAAGGTCTGAAATACAAACGGCAGCGCAGAGCCAGAAATGGAAGCCAGGATGGAAATGGCAAGCAAACTGACGCCAACTGCGATCGACACTGTCCAACTGCCCTGGAGCAAAAATGCCCACAGCAGCACAACTGCACCCAGCATCAGCCCTAAAAATGCCCCTGCGATCGCCTCACGTTTAATAATGCGCAGAGCTGCGCTTTTATTAATCTCATCGGTATTCAAGCCGCGAATCACTACCGTTGAGGATTGCGCCCCCACATTGCCGCCCGTCCCGATCAGCAGCGGAATAAACGCCGCCAATGCGACCACCTGCTGCAGCACTTCCTGTTGGCTGCGAATCACCGCAGATGTCACCGTGTTGGTAAGCAGTAAAACGAACAGCCATACCACCCGCCGCCGTGCCACCGTCAACAAATTTGTTTGGAAATAGCTATCTGTGCCGGATTGAACCCCGCCCAACGTGTAGATATCTTCAGTCGCTTCTTCTTCCAGGATGTCGATCACATCATCTACCGTGATAATGCCAACCAAGCGCTTCTCGGTGTCGACCACGGGAACTGCCAGAAAGTCATAGCGCTGAATCAGCCGCGCCACCTCTTCCTGATCGGTATCTGTGTGCACATACACCACATCTCGCACCAAAATTTCACCGATCGTCTGCTCTGGCTGGGCAATCACCAATGCACGCAGCGAGAGGATGCCCAACAGCCTACGGGCAGCATCGGTCACATATAGGTAGTAGATTGTTTCGCTGACGTTAGCTAACTTGCGGATGCGATCGAGCGCCTGCGCCACCGTCCAATTCTCTTTAAGAGAGATATACTCTGGCGTCATGATCCGTCCTGCTGTGTCTGCTTCATAACCCAGCATCACAGCAGTCGCACGCCGTTCTTCTGGGCTAAGTTGCGCTAGCAGACGGGTCACCACCTTAGCAGGTAGTTCATCAAACAGGCGGACGCGATCGTCAGGTGACATCTTATCCACCACATCCAAAACGTCTTGCCGCTTAAACTCCTCAATCAGCGATTGCTGTACAGCAGAATCAAGATACTCATACACTTCGATCGCTTCTGCCTTAGAGAGCAGCCGGAAGGCGATCGCCTGCATTGGCTCTGGTAAACCTTCGATTGCATCAGCAATATCGGCAGGCTGGACTGGAACCAGCAATACCTTGGCACCTTGCAGATTATTTTCTTCTAAAAGCATCCGAAGCTGCGAGCGGACTAGCTCCCGCAATTCTTGACGCGACACAGCCTGAGAAGAAGTAGACACCAAAAGTTCCTCATTAATTACCAATCTGCTTGACCCTCTTCTGCCAGAAGCTTTCTCTATTATCAGAGTGATTTTGATAGAGTTAACGCCCCCAAAGAATGAATCTACAGGGGATCAGAGATTTGGCATCTGCATTGAGTGTCAGCAGTTGGAAGAATAGTTGCTTGTGCAGATGGCGCGGACAAAGCAGACAGTCGGTTTTTGCAAAGCAGGCTAGCGGCACAAAGAGCATCTAAAAAACGTGGACTGGTATTTATCAACTCATACCAACCCTGTAAATCTGTCCAGCTGCAAAGACCGATTAAACTAACAAAAATATAATACTGTTTTTACAAAGGCTAAAAGGAGCTTATAGCGCTTCACACTTGGATGAAGGGTGGTTTTGCTCTGTGCCGCGCTCCACGAGCCTCACGGTAAAAAAACAGTACCTTACACAATTGTGAATCGCTATAGTTCAGCAGGAAACTAAATAGATTTACCGATTTTTCAAGAAAACAGCTGTTGTTCCTAAATTAGATATTTCCGATCTTGCGATCTATTCAACATTCTGCCAACGCAACCATCACAACCTAAATTAGAACCAGAAAGACAAAGGTTTGGGTTGATTGGGCGATCGGGATGACTCCACAGTCCTTTAAACGAATTAAAGGAGCAGCTTCAATCTCAATTGCTACTCCTTTGATTTAAGCAAAGCATTTCCGTTTGACAGCCTAATGAGTTGAGCTAAACAAAGCAGTTAAAAACATCGAGAGATATGCTTTAAGAGCTTGCTCAATCACTCAACTTATTCTTCAAAAGATTCATCCGAATCAAGCTGTTTCAAACGGATGTGTTTGCGTCCTAGAGAAATTTCAAACTCATCCCCAGGCTTCAAATCCATCTGCTTTGTGTAGGCTGCACCAATCAGCAGATTACCGTTTGCCTGCACCGTAATGCGGTAGCTAGCACTCCGTCCACCTCGCCCATTGCTAATCTGCCGTCCATCTAGCTCAATTTTATTGGCTTCCAAGAGGGCGTTGTAGAACTTCATCATGTTAACGCGCTCTACGCCATTCTTTGTGATGGTGTAGTAACCGCATTCTTTGGCTTTTTCTTCTTTAGTCAGATGCTCCAACTCCTTAACTTTTGTAAGGAGTGCTTCACCGGTCAAGGGTTCATTTTTTCTCTTCTTACTCATTAGCCTGAATCTAGGTCGATGACAAGGAGTTGATGTCATATCACCCTATAAGGGCAACTGACATCAATAGAATTCTATTTACTCGCTTTACCTTTAGTCGATGACACCATGTTACTCTGATTACGGCAATTTTCAATCCTATTTCTATTAAAGATTCAGAAAAATCAGCAGGCTTAATTCAGCATTTATGCTGTTGAAACAAACAGTTGGAATAAATCGACTGATTTCTTATCACAGCAATTGAAACCATTTCACCAAAAGACAATCGCGACCTGTCTCATAGACTTCAGACCTAGAGCATCTGGGTTTTGTACAGGCGAAACTACCTATTGAAAGTCAGCAATAAAACTAGAGAGGGATTCAGCGATCACACACTAATGAATAAGTGTTCATAGATCGAAGTACAAGCGCTTCCTCCAATAGCAGGAAGCGCAGTCTCTTAGCCTAAAGAAAACCCTCTAGAAAAATCCAAAAACCACTAGAGGTGTATTTAGCATTTTGCTCAAAACGATACCATTGTCCTCAACTCAAATTGCATTATCTGCAATGTACCTGTTTGAATCTGGACTTTTTGTAACACCACTCTACAAAAGGAAGCATCAAAATTCAGTGATTACAAACTGAACTATCTGAATTCTTCAGTAGATCGGTCAGGAATTCAGCTAGTCTCAATTATGCAAGCACCATTTCTTACAGGGATGCGCACTGCCTGTAGTCTACACACAAGGCACACTTTTCTTGTGAGCCTGAAGCGCTATAGATCTGACTTAAAAGAGAGTTTGATCTAGTCTTTCTAAGAAAGAACTGAAGCAGACAAACCGCATCTGCAATCCTAATCAAAACTGTTCAAACCCAACATATCCTAATCCCTTATGAAACTGCATCACTTTTAGAGGACATATCTATTCAAGGTGCGCCCTTTAAGGCAACGGCATTAAACCAGTTCAACTCAGTAGAGCATCAGATGAAACTTACGACACGTGGGCACTACAGTGTGAAAGCCTTGCTTGATTTAAGCCTCCAACCCCAACATCAGCCTACTTCTGTAAAAGCGATCGCTCAGCGCCAAGATATCCCTGCCCCTTATCTAGAAAAATTGCTGATTGAGCTTCGGCGTGCTGGCTTAGTTGAGTCTATTCGAGGGGCACAGGGTGGCTATCGACTGGCGCGCTCGCCCGCCCAAATTTCGCTGGGGCATATTTTAGAAGTCGTGGGTGAAACGGTTGAACCCCTGTCTCGCCGTGCCCCTAGCGATGAAGCCGAAGACTGGGTGACGCGATCGCTCTGGCAGCGACTCCACCAAAAACTTAAGGAAGCCCTTTACGGAATTACCCTCGAAGACCTCTATTACGATGCCCGCAGCTGGCAAGCCTCCCAAGGTGAAGCCACCAGCTTCGTAATTTAGGAAGACTTGACACAACTGCCCTTGCTTCGTCAGAATAGTATGCTGATTGTCTATTTTGCTCGGATCAGGTTTTCACTTTAGTAAATGCTGAAACTGCTCATGCTGGTTTACGGCTACCTGTACGGCAAACAACGAGGAATATTCATGGTTTACGCAATTATTGAAACCGGTGGAAAGCAGCTGCGGGTAGAGCCGGGTCGCTTCTATGATGTGGAGCGGCTGGCAGTTGAGGCAGATGCTGCTGTGACGATCGACAAAGTGCTGTTTGTCGACAACGATGGCGAAGCTTCTATAGGTCAGCCCTTGGTGGCAGGTGCAACGGTTGAAGCTACCGTGCTACGCCATCTGCGCGGTCGCAAGATCATCGTTTACAAGATGAGACCGAAGAAGAAGACACGCAAGAAGCAGGGTCATCGTCAAGAGCTTACCCGCCTGATGGTCAACTCGATCAATTTAGACGGCAAGGCGATCGGCAGTACAGCTGAAGATACTAAGCCTGTCACTGAGGTGGCTCCTGCACCTGCTGCGACTGAGGCAGAAGCAGAATAGTAACATTAGCTCATTACACAAAGTAGGAGTTTACGATGGCTCACAAGAAAGGAACGGGTAGCACCCGCAACGGTCGCGACTCTAATGCCCAACGCCTGGGTGTTAAGCGCTACGGTGGTCAAGTTGTCAAAGCTGGCAATATTCTAGTCCGACAGCGGGGGACAAAGATTCACCCCGGTAATAACGTTGGGCGGGGCAGCGATGATACGCTGTTTGCACTAGTGGATGGTGCAGTGACCTTTGAACGTAGAGGTAAAGGGCGCAAGAAGGTCAGCGTTTATCCAGTGACACAAACTGCTTAAACAAATCAGTTGAAAAACTGTAGGCGGCGGAGCATTTGCTCCGCCGCTTTTCATTTGCAATCGTTTCACTTAACGCAAATGAAAAAGCCTCACTATCCAAAGAAGCAATGAGGCTTTTATCCTATAACTTAAACGGGCGAGGAGGGATTCGAACCCCCGACACCGTGGTCCGTAGCCACGTGCTCTAGTCCACTGAGCTACACGCCCTTGTCATCAGCTTTCACGAGTAATTATCTTAGCACAGAAATCATCATGTCAAACGGTTCTTTAGATTCTGCTGTTGCTTCCTTAACGCATCTAGATGCTAAAGGGCAGGCGCAGATGGTAGATGTCTCTGCCAAAACCCAAACGGTGCGCGTGGCGATCGCCTCAGGACGAGTACGAATGCAGCCCGAAACATTTGCAGCAATTCAATCTGGCAACCTGCCCAAAGGCGACGTCTTAGGCACAGCTCGCCTTGCCGGCATTATGGCAGCCAAACAAACGGCAAACTTAATTCCCCTTTGTCACCCACTCCCCCTCCAAAAAGTCTCAGTTCAAATTGAGCCAGATCCCACCCTGCCAGGTTACCAAATCCAGGCTGAGGTAAAGACCAAAGGCGAAACTGGGGTGGAGATGGAAGCACTAACTGCCGTATCGATCGCTGCCCTGACGCTATACGACATGGCAAAGGCGTTAGAAAAATCCATTCAGATTGAAGCCATTTGCCTACTGCACAAATCAGGCGGTAAATCTGGAGACTACACCACAGAACAAGCCTAAACCTCCCAGGCAACAAACCTTACAATAGAAGAGGGTGATGCCTGACTCCGTTGCTTCACCCTTAACCCTAATTCCATCGCATCTCAACTTATGCCTCCCCGTTGGTCTCGAAAACCCGATCGCAATGACCCCGACTACCGCAAGCTAGACGATCGGATGAACTTTGCCGTTCATGTGGCGATTTTTGCCTGCATCAACTCTGGAGCCTGGTTTGCTCGGCAGGTACAGAATGCTGACTGGACTTGGACAACCTGGCTGACTGGCGCTTGGCTGCTGGTATTGGTTGTCCATGCGGTTTATATCTTTGCAATCGCAGATTACTCTCCCACAACATCTTCCCCACCACAGAGCTGATTAGTTTTGCCCGGGATCACTGCTGTTTTCTGGATGCTATATGCAGCTCCAGGGGGTAACCGGTTTATCAAGCGCAAAGCGCTATAAAACTAGATTAGGAGGCAATTGACATGGCAACTTCCGAAGCGATCGAAAAACTGGCGGCAGCAATTGGCGATCAGGTTTACATTGATATTGCCAAGTGGCATCTATACCTCAATGATGCCCATCTCCATACCCCACTTGCCGAACGGTTCTACCCCATGCTGGAAAAAGGTAACATTTCTGAGTCCCAGGTTACAGAAGTCCTTCAAGGAATCTCTGTGAAACTGGGCGGTGGTAAGCGAGAAGTGCCGCTTACCGATTTGCTGCCAATGCAGTCTCAGGTACATCTGTTAGATGTGCTAGAGGAATTTCAGCGCAACCTGTAAGCTTTGTTCTACAAAGCTGTTCTACAAGGCTCTATATTCCATAAGAGAGGAGACGGCGAATCTGTCTCCTCTCTTAACTTTTAGCATTGCTAGTACTGCGTCCCTGATTTACGATGCTGCACAGCCGTCATGCCGATCGCCTCTAAGACTTTGCCATTTTCCACCGTGGCATAGAGCAACCAATGATCGCCACACTCCATCCGGCTTTTCACTGTACATTCCAGATACGCCAAAGCTTGATCTAAGATCAGGCAGCCGTTTTGAGCGGGGTGAGTATCTAGGCTGCCCATCCCATCCTCGCTGCCTGCTTTTTGGAAATGCCGCCGCACATTGCCGCCTTCTTTAAGGATATTTAAGACAAACTCACTGCCAATCGTCGGCAGTGTCGCTTCTCCCTGACTCAGAGGGATAGCCACCGTCAAACCGGGTGGATTAAAAGTGGCTTGCGATACCCAGGACGTTAACAAACCCTGATGTTTGCCAGAGCGATGGGTTGTGACGACACAGAGCGAACCTGCGATTCGCCCAACAGCTTGATCGGTGCGACCAGCTTGCGCCTCGACATGGGGCTGCCGCACTGCCCGAAATTTTTTGGTTTTCCGCAGCGCTTGCACAAACTCTACGCCTGCCGTTTCGCACTCGTGCAGAGTATCCTCTGTGGGCTTAAACTTAACGCGAATTGGCTCAAAGCCAAACCGGTAGCCCGCATCTTGGAGCTTGTTGTACACTAGGTCGATCGCCTCACCGCTCCAGCCAAACGAACCGAATACACCTGTGAGCTTGGTACGGGCAGCACTGGAAAGGGCAATTCCCAACGCTGTCTGAATTTGCGTTGGCGCATGACCTGCTAGCGTCGGAGTGCCAAAGATAAAGCCATCACAACTTTGTAAAATTTGCGTAATCTCAGCAGGGTCCGCCAATTCACAGTTCACCGTCTGTACGGAAGCCCCTGCCCGAATTAAGCCCTGGGCAATGGCATGACCGAGTGTTGAGGTGTTGCCATACGCCGAAGCATATAGTAGGGCCACGTTAAGGTCCTGTATTTGCTGTTGCTCACACCAGTAGCGGTAGTCAAACGTCAAGCGGCTAACGCTATAGCGCACCATGGGACCATGATTTGGGGCGTAGATCTTAGCTTTAGCAGAGAAGGGGCTTAGCTTGTCTAAGGTTGCCTCAACCTGCTTAAACTGGCTCGCGTGGATGCACTCAAAGTAATAGTGACGATCGTCATCTAACAGCTTCCACTTGTCGTCAAAGACCGGTTTATCACAGACATGGGCCCCAAACAGCTTATCAGTGTAAAGGATGCGAGTAGCCTGATCATAGGTGCAAAGCCCGTCTGGGTAGCGGGGCGTGGGTGTAGGAATAAACTGCAAGACATGTCCCTGCCCCAAATCGATCGTTTCTTCGCTATTAACCACCAGGATGCGGAGAGACCACTGAGGGAATGCTGTTTGCAGTGCCACTTCTGCAGCTCTAGTGCAAACAAAGGTAATCTGTGGCGCAACTTCCTGATTCAGCAGCGCCTTGAGCGTGGCGATCCGGTTGGAGTTGATATGCCCCAATATGACGTAGTTAATCCGTTGTAGGTAGACGTGCTGATAAAGCTCGTCTAGAAAGATCTCCGTAAAAGATTCTCCTGGTGGGTCGATCAGGGCAGTTTTATCAGCTTGGATCAGGTATGTGTTTGCGGTCGTGCCTTTTTGACGGGCATATTCAATCTCAAAGCGCAGGCGATCCCAAGTGCGCGATCGCAAAACAGTGGTATCTGCGCCAATTTCAGCCACTTGCACATCACGGGGTTTAGCGTCTGCCATAGGAAAAAGGGATAAGGAAAGAGAGGAATTCGACCTTGCTATATCTGTCATTCTCTCAGGGATTGGCATTAACTCTGTTGGCAAGCGGAGTGGAATGATTGAGGGCGGTGGGTTTCAAAAGTGAGTCAGAAATCACTTCAGACTGCGATAGCTCTTTCTGGCGGCGCAGAGAAATCAAGTGTTCCGGGTCAATGCCTTCAAAAGTGGGCGGCAACCAAACGCGGATTAACAGCAGTGCGCCCAACACCAGCAGCAAAGCACAGGCAGACAAAATCTGACTGGCAGGCGCTTCTAAGACGCCCCGCACAATCACCTCTCGCAAAATGGAGACAATAGATACTTCAACTGCAACGCCGATCGATACCCGATGCTCTTGCAGATAAATCACCATCAGCCGAAATAATTCGACCAAAATCAGCAAAAACAGAATGTCGGCAGTCACAGCAGGAAAATCAAGCGGTGGCAGCAGCGATAAAAACATTTCTCGCAGCTGAATCAGCATAAAGCTAAATAGCCCGATGCAGAGAGAAACTACAATCAGATCCTGCACAGCTTCAAGAGCCCGGACTAGTCGGTTTTGCTTTAGCCACTCGTAGCGATCGATCTGTTGCATGAAAGCCTCCTGAAAGCCAACTGAATTTTTCTTAGCTTATCTTTAGAAAGCTTTATAAGAAAACCCCAGAACTATCAAAAAAGCTGATTGCTGTTATTGTAAGACGTTTCAAGTCATCTACCCATATAGCACTTCTGCCCGACTGCGAATGGCAGACAAATTCAGGACTAATCCACCCTTGAGACGTTTTTCAATCATGCCCACAGGCATTGCTAAAGGAGGCAGCACAGACACTACGTAGGATAGTTCCGTTCCATCCTCAATAGGCTGGAGCAGCCAACTACCAGAAAACTTCTTGAAGTCGCCCTCTACCATTTCAAAATCGAGCCGATGTGGAAAACGCTCCACCATATCCAGCACAACACGGGCACAAAACTTTAGCTTCAACAAGGACTGAGTGCCAATCTGCTCTATGCGGATACCGTTATTCGGATGGCTAATTCGGCGACTCTTGGCAAGGTTAGGAATAAAGTCTGCCAGGTGGTCGTAATCCGTCAGGATTTGCCACACCTGATCGTTTGAATAAGGAATGCAAATTTTGGCAGAAATCTGGCGCTGCCGACCCTCGGCGCGGTCGGTTTGCACTTCCACACCGCTTGCTGAAGCCAGTTCATTTGCCAAAATCAAATCAGCAGATGCCCCCTCAAAAGGCTCCATCCCGCTCTGCTCATTCACCATTTGCACATCCAATTCAATGTTCATGTTCGTTCAGCCTACAAATGTTAAACCGCGACAGTCAAGATGTCAGCCTTACCTAAGAAGAATCCTTCCAAAACCAAACTTTCTGCTCATTTATTTAATCCTTGCCAGTTAGGAGGATACCAGCGCGATCGCGCCTTCTGGGCACTGGGGCAATGTCAGCGTAAAACAAGTTTCCCAGCAGTCTGAGTCAGGAACAGGGCAAGGCTGACTGCTAACAGCGATCGTGCCGTTGAGGTGCTCCACCAATCCTTTGACGAGTGCTAGCCCTAATCCCGTTCCCTGAATTGCTCGTTTGGTTACCCCTTGCCCCCGCCGAAACTTCTCAAAAATGTGCGGCAGTTCTTCTGGCAAAATGCCGTCACCTACGTTTCGGACGCTAATCAAAACCTGCTTACGGGGTGGGTTTGCTTTCAACTCTAGTTCTATAGTGCTTTCGGAGCTGGCATATTTTCTGGCGTTGGCTAGCAGCTCCAGCAGGATGCGATTCAGGCTATCGGGATCGGTAAAAAGAGTAACAGGATGGCTGGGCAACGCCAGCGTTAATATCAAACCCTTCTCAGCCCAGCTTGCCTTAACAGACTGAGCAGCACTTTCAAGCAAATACCGCAGATCAATCTTTTGCAGCTGGTTGCTGGCTGAATTAGTTTCTAACTTACGAAGCGCCAGTAGGTCGTTAATCAACTTGGTTTCCTGGATGCACTGCTGCTCTAGAATATCGAGATACTTCTTTTGGCGATCGGGCGCTAGGTCAGCCTGCTGCAGCATTCGAATTGCCAGCATCATGCTAGTTAATGGTGTTCGGAGTTCATGGCTGACAGTGCTAAGAAATTCTTCTCGTTCTGCGTTGAGCTTGCGGAGCTGTTCTACCTGCTGGCGGGTTTTTTCATAAAGTTTCGCCTGCACTTCAAGACTGCGTTGGAGTTGAACAGTGCGTTCTTGCACCACGCCTTGAATCTGCTTCAGAGTGCGGGTTTGAATAATGGCAGTGCTGAGCTGGGCAGCTACCAATTTGACAAACGACAGCTCTTCCGCCGACCACAGGCGCGACTGCTCCTGGTGTAGCACCAAGCAGCCCAGCACTGTCCCCTGATTTTCCAAAGGCATCAGCAGGACAGCGTGAGACGGCGCAAGGCCGAGGAGAGACACCATTCTCTCGCTAGAGGTTGAGTGACTGGAGCTATTGAGAACATCGCCAACTGGAACAACGATCGGTTCTGCACTTCGTAACACCTGCTGGCAGATACAGCACTCTGAGGCAGAAAACGTTAGATTGGCAACCGAAGCAGACGATTCAGAATTTAGCCAATGGGCAGCAATGGTTGCTTGAGCCTTGGGAATGCCTTCTAGGTTACGGCTTTTGTGAAGGGGATCAGCATATTTGAACAGCAGCAGCAGCCCCCGATTGACCTGCAGTGAGCTGGCCGTTCCCTCTACTGCCAGATTAAAGATATCTTCCAAATCCCAAGCATTACGAATTGCAGTTGTAAGCTGGTCAATCAGCACTTGATACTGGGCTTGCTGCTGGAGCTGTTGCCCTAACTGTGCTTGAGAAATAGCAATTGTCACCTGTGGCGAAAGTGATTCAAGTAAATGCACGGCTGATTCATCCCATTCTTGAAACTGCGATCGAACAAGCCCAATTGCCCCGTTCACCTGTCCTTGCAACTGAGTTGGAACCCAATACACCAGCAAGCCGATTGGTTCTTCAGCAGATGTAGAAGCTGCAGGAGCGCAATCTGCTACCCAACTTCCCGTGGTCAAACAATCTGGAGGATTTGCGACCCACTGCACCAGCAAATTTTGGACGACTCGACTGCTAGCTAACTCTGGTTTGAACCAACTGCTAATTTGCGTGACCGAGCCGGGTTGTGACAGAATCACACAGCCTTGTGCTTGGAACGTTTCAGCGATCGATTGGGCAATCTTTAAAGGCGCAGACTGAGGACTCTGGCTCATCAGAATTGCCTGAGTTAACCGCTGTTCCAGATTAGAGCGAAGGAGAGCCACTTTTTGCTGCATGGAGGTTTCCGGAAAAGCGGGAAGTGTAACGATTTTCAGGGAGCGGAGAGTGGCTTTGGCAAATTGGAGCAAGTCGAGTTTGCCGATTCGCTCTACTGTTGCAGGACATGAGGACAGGTAGACGACTTAGCGGATGGAGCACAAAGGCTTTAGATTCAATGGAGACTTTCCAACCAAACCACCACAAGCTTCCATTGAGGTTCTAGTTTTTGTGGGGTAGGTTTCCCCTACCCCACAAGATGCAAGAGCCCTGTTTTAACTTGAGTCAGCACCCTGAAGATAAAACCAGGGTTGAGCTGGGAAGCGGAAGGTTTGAATCTTCTAGGGTGATCGCTTTCCCAAAAATGAGAACTTTGACAAATCTGTTTCACCAAATTGGAGTTTAGTCCTTATGATGATGGGATTAGTGCATTCGTTCTGCTCCGGTCTACTCAACTGACTCCAGGTTACACGTCACAGAACGATGACAGAATCCGTGAATTCCCTACGTTTGCTAAGGAGCTTCGCTCGGGGTTGCGGGTTCTCATGCAGTGCCCCTAGCTGATTCAAATCGCCTTGTTTTGTCGCTTCCTCTTTCGCTATGACCTCAGCCCAAATTCCGCTTACCTCTCCTTACTCCATTGGTACAGTTAAAGGACCTGGCGAAACAGGCAACCAGTATGTGTTTATCACAACAGACAATGGTCATGTCCGGATTGGTGAGTTTGTTTATTACGAAGTTCGCCAATCTGTTTATCCGCAAGCGCTGCTGCAAATCCTGGGCAAGATTTCGGCTCGCTGCTTAATTGACCATTTGCCCGATCGGATTTTTGCCGACACTGAGATCAGTCCAGAGGCGATCGCGGCGCTGGTGGGGTTTGCCCACCCCAATCCGGAGATCTACGAGGTGACCGTGGAGGTGATTGGCTACTTCCATCCGGCATTGGGCTTTATGAACCCGCGCATCACGCCTGATCCGGGGGCGAAAGTGTTTCTGGCAAGTGACGAAGGGCTGAAGCAAGTTTTGAGCCGTAAGCAGCCTAAACAGATTGGGGCGGCGCATGTGGGGTCGTTGCTGCTACGTGATGCTGGAGCAGTACCGGTCACCCTAGATGTCAAGGAGCTAGTCAGTACGCACATGGCGATTTTGGCGGGCACTGGTTCAGGCAAATCCTATACGGCGGGGGTGCTGGTGGAAGAGCTGCTGTTGCCTCACAACCGGGCAGCCGTGCTAATTTTTGACCCACACGGCGAATATGGCACTTTGGCAGAAATGCGTGGGCATCCTGCCTTTGAAGCAGAAGATGGTTATGCCCCGAAGGTGAAAGTACTCACGCCTGAAGATGTGAAGATTCGGGTTTCTTCGCTGGACTACTATGACATCTTGAGCCTGCTGCCAGAGATGAGCGATCGGCAGCAGTCGATCCTCAGCAAAGCCTTTGACCTGATGCGGAAGCACAAGAAGGGCGACTATCGCTGGGATGTGCAGGACTTGATTCGGGCAGTGTATGAGGTGGACAGCCAGGAGTCGGAAGACGGCGAGATGAAAGTGGGCACTTCGGCTCCAGCGCTGGAATGGAAGCTGGATAAGCTGGCGCGATCGCCGTACTTCCACGCCTTTGAACACCTTGCCCCTAAAGATCTGTTTGAACCGGGACAGGTGACCGTGCTGCAAATGAATGAAGTCAGCCAGGATGAGCAGCAGGTGATTTGTGCGGCAACACTGCGGCAGGCAAACCATGCCCGCATGAATACGATGAAAGAGCTGATTCAGCCGGGTGATGAAAACTTTTTGCCTTATCCAGTGTTTATTTTACTGGAAGAGGCACACCGCTTCGCCCCTGCCCATGAGCCATCGCGCTGTAAAGCAGTGATCCGGACGATCCTCAGTGAGGGACGCAAGTTTGGCTTGGGCGTGGGGCTGATTACACAGCGACCCGGCAAGCTGGACTCGGATGTGCTGTCGCAGTGTATGAGTCAGTTCATTATGCGGATCGTTAACCCGGTTGATCAGGATAGCCTTAAGTATGGGGTGGAGGCAGCCGGACGCGATTTGCTGAAAGAACTGCCTTCCTTGACGAAAGGACAGGTGATCATCTCTGGAGCCTGTGTCAATACACCTGTGCTCTGTCAGGTGCGGCAGCGGATTACAGCACACGGTGGCGAAACGCTGAATGCGCCCGACTTGTGGCAGCAATATTTCCAGTCCCACCGAGTCGAGGCAAGGAAGATCGAAGAAGCACCGCTGGTGGGGCGATCGCGCTCTAAGACGTTTCGTGGAGTCAGCATTGATTGAGCGCGTTGCTCTCGAACTGCTCAACCACAAAAAACTTCCGCGAGGGAATCCTCTGTTGCCAAGCTAAGATCAATTTAAATTTAGACGATTGGGGTGATGGCTAATCCGCTTCAGCGACTTGCAAGACTTCCCTGGATACCGCTGCTGATTACGGCAGTTTTGACAAACATTTGGGTGTTTGTCCTGGAGTTTTTTCTATGGTTTGGGGCAATGCGATCGCCCTTGATTAACAGTTCCTTGAGTTTGCTGCTGTCGCCACCACTGGGGTTGATCACCATACTGGCGATCGCTGTCTGCGTTGGGGCACTGGCAGTTTATCTGTTAGAGATTGTCTATCCAAACGTAATTATTAACGCAGGCGTGCTGTGGGCGCTTGTGCCTTGTTTGCTATTGGGGATTGTGATTAAGAACCTGCTGCCGCTGCCCGCTAGCTTGGTGAGTTTAGATGAGGGACAGCTGATCAGCATGATTCTCGGCATTTTCATTAAGGGCAAACCTTATTGGCGACGGTAGTGCATTGTGCTCTAATCTTCATCCATCACCGCCGATCGATCCAACAGCAGCAGATCCCGCAGTGCGTTTGTATCCAGCTCAGTTAGCCAGTTTTCGCCTGCGCCGACTACTTGTTCAGACAGGGCTTTCTTGCTCTCGATCAGTTCGTGAATCCGTTCTTCGAGTGTGCCCGTGCAGACGAACTTGTGAACCTGGACATTGCGCGTTTGCCCAATGCGGAAAACCCGATCGGTTGCCTGATTTTCAACGGCCGGGTTCCACCAGCGATCGAAGTGAAAAACATGATTGGCGCGGGTCAGGTTTAGTCCGACGCCGCCCGCCTTCAGCGACAGGATGAAAATTCGGGGAGCCTGCGGGTCATTTTGAAACCGATCGACCATCTCCTCACGCTGCTTCTTGGAGCTACCGCCGTAGAGGAACAGCACTTCACGGTTAAACCGCTGCTGTAGATAGGCTTGCAGCAGTTTTCCCCACTCGGCAAATTGAGTAAAGATGAGTGCGCGATCGCCCTCAGCCAGCACCTCGTCTAGCATAGCTTCTAGGCGTTGAAGCTTACCGGAGAGGGACTGGAAAGCAGCGGGATGGGGAATGAGAGAAGGTTTTTTTTCATTCTTCTGTCCTTCCTCTTTGAAGAGGGCGGGGTGGTTGCAGAGCTGTTTCAGCCGCACGAGCAACGCCAAAATCATGCCTTTGCGCTGGATGCCATCAGCGGATTCAATTTCAACCAGCGATCGCTCAACCAGGCTTTGATACAGCTCGGCTTGCTCATTGGAGAGACCACAGAAAACAGTCATTTCCTGCTTTTCGGGCAGGTCTTGGATGATGGAGCGATCGGTCTTGAGGCGGCGGAGGATGAAGGGCTGGACGAGCGATCGGAGGGTTTTGAGGGAGGCGGTGTCGCCGTAGCGTTCGATGGGAATGGCAAAGCGGCGCTGAAAGAAGTTTTTGGGTCCTAAATAGCCTGGATTGAGAAAATCTAGAATTGACCAGAGTTCTGCCAATCGGTTTTCGACGGGAGTGCCGGTGAGGGCAATGCGGAACTGACAGTCGAGCTGGCGAACTGACTGAGATTGTTTAGAATCAGCGTTTTTGATATTCTGCGCCTCATCCAAAACGATGCCCTGCCAGGAAACCGTTTGCAAATCCTTGAGGTCGCGGTGGACGAGGGAATAGCTGGTGATCACAAGCTGCTTGTCTTTGACTGCTTTGGCAAAGGCTTTGCCCTGCGATCGTTTGTCCCCGTGATGCACTAGAAGCTTGAGCGTGGGCGCAAACCGCTTGACTTCCCGCTCCCAGTTGCCCAGTACCGAAGTCGGACAAACCAGCAGCGTTGGATGTTCTAGTGCGTCTTGTTCCTGGAGATGCAGCAGCATGGCGATTAGCTGGATCGTCTTGCCCAATCCCATATCATCTGCTAGACAAGCACCCAACCCCCAGCGCTCTAGGAATGCCAGCCAAGACGCCCCCCGCACCTGGTAAGGGCGCAGTTCACCTTTGAACTGTTTGGGCGGGGGAAGGGGTTCAATGCTTTGATTGCCGGTTGTAAGGGCGTTGATTAGCTCTTGCAGAGTGCCTGATGCCTCAAAGCCGACGATCGGCAGCTTCTCCAGCATTTGCGTATCCCCTGTGCTGATGCGGAGGGCATCTTCCAGTGACAGCGCCATCTGGTCTTTGCGGCTTTCAAAGAAAGATTGAGCCGCTTTGATATCTTGGGGGCGCAGCTCCACCCATTCGCCGTTCACCTCCACCAAGGGCATATTGAGAGTAACGAGCCGATCGAACTCTGCCTTGGAGAGCCGCTGTCCGCCGATCGTCAGCTCCCATTTGAAATTGAGCAGGCTTTGCAACCCCAAACGCTGGTTTTTGCCCAGCTTGGGCGCATCTGCCTGCACCCGCAAACCCAGCCGGTTTGCCCAACCCTCCTGGCTGGAGAGGCTGGGTGGCAGCACGACGCCAAAGCCACTGTCTTGTAGCCGCCAGGCAACCGACTTGATGAACTCATACACCTGAAGCGGATTGAGCTGGCAAAACTGCGGCTGCTGTGCCTGCAAGCTAGGTTCGATCACCGGATACAGCCGCGATGCCAACCCTAACCCTGCCAGCAGCGTTTCTTGCGGCTGGTCGATCGTCCGTCCCATGTACTCCAGTCGCTCTACGGGCTGACTCCAAATGATCCGTGCCCCAACCAGGAAGGCTGGATCGTTGACTGCCTGCAGATAATATTCCAACGTCCAATCGCGCCCGCTAGCAGGCGGCTGCAGGTAGAAGCACGTCCGAAACGAAGCGATCTTCTGGCTGAGCTGCGCCTGAATCGGAGCCGTCCAAGCAGTAAGCGCTGCAAAGAGGCGATCGAGCTTACCTGACTCTGCCGTTAGTACCGCAGAATTACCGAGAGCATGGAGCCATTCGCGCAGAGGAACGTCTTTGGGCAGCGGCACGGCAGGCAGCGGCTGTGTAGCAAGCTGCGATCGCGCGGCTGTGTCGATCGTTTGGTTCAAGAAAGACAGCAGCAGGGATGGGGCAGACTGGAGCGTTGATTCTGTGCCATAAGCACGGCATAGACCGGGCATCCGCCGGACAAATTGCTCTAGTCGAGCCTGGTCGGTGGCACTATCGAGCAAGATTTGCCAATGAGCGATCGCATCAGCATCGGTTTGCTTCTCCAGAACCGGCAGAAATTTGGCACGAGCGAGTAAGTCAAGCCGCCAGCGAGCAATGTGAGACCAGAAGCGCAGATCTGCTCCCAGCCAGCCAAATTCGTCATCTTGGACTGAGCTAAGCGGCAGAGAATGCAGGAGCTGCAAGGCTTCTGGGGCAGTAAGGCAAATGCCCTGGATTTGCCAAGGACAGAAGATTACCGCCGAATCACCTGTAGTGCTGTTGCTATCAGAATCCCCTGCCGTGGGGGAAGGCTGCGTCCCAGAATGCTGTGGCAGCAATGCCACCCTATTCGACTGCTCTATACGATAAGTTGGAGCAGACAGGGCGATCGACTGCCAGCGGGATGGCACAGCTTCTAACGTTTGAGTAGCGCTGCGTTTGGGCGTTGTCGCTTCTGCCTTAGTAGATTTGGCACGAGAGGCGGTTGGCACATCTAACGGAAAATCTGCTGCTGTCCAGTTGATTTGCTGCGAACCGTGGAGCGATCGCAGCAGATCGCGCAGCTCTTCAGCGGACATCGTGAAAGGATGAAGGGGAACAGCCGGCTGCAGCACGTTGCTGCTGTCAGTGTTTTGGGTCTCGATCGGCTCTACTCGCCGCCAAACTTCGCCCCAAACAAAGAAATAAGCACGATCGTCATTCGCCTCAGATTGGGGAGGAGTTAAACCGGAAGATTGACTTTGACTTTGAGGCTGAAGAACCCAGCTGCCATGAAGAATTGCCATGCAAACGAAAACTCTCTAAACGTTGCCGCGAAGGATTAGAAGCTTGCGCAGTACAGTTGGGATAAAAGGCGACGTCGATGCTGCAAATCGCACCTTTTCAAACGGTCGTCTGGTCAATGCGGCACGCTGAACAGGAAACAGACGGAATGCTGAGGGGATAAATTTCTGGCACAGCACCAGAAGAGAATGGCAAAAGTGACGAGCAGGAATCGCTCTCAGCTCCAAACGGCTAGAAACACCCAACTAATACCGCACCACACCACAGTTAAACAGTTAAAACGAAACTGAGAGAGAATTGAGCCTCTCCCAAAGCGCAGTTCTATCTGCATTCTTGGCTTTCAATTGTACAACTTCTGCTTCAGTGCATCTCAATTCTTTGGTCAATCGGCTCTCCCACCTCATGACTTCAGCGCAAAGAATCATTCCAGATTCTGACAACCCGACCTCGCAGCTCTTGCCCCAGCCAAGGCGTGTTAATTGACTTCGACTGGAGCGTTTGGGCGGTAACTTGCCATTGCTTCTGCGGATCAAACAGGGTTAGTTCAGCGGGCTGCCCAGCTGCGATTGGCTGTTGCTGCCAGCCCAGACAGGCTACCGGATTCGTACTCAGGCAGCGCCAAAGCGTGAGCGGGGACCAGCGACCCGAAGCCACAAAAGCCTGCCAGAGCAACGGCAGCGCTAGCTCTAGCCCAATTGCCCCCGCAGGTGCTTCGGCAAAGGCAACTGTTTTTTCTTCGTAGGTATAGGGGCTGTGGTCGATGGCGATCGCGTCAATTGTGCCATCTTCAATGCCTTGAATTAGCGCTGCCTGATCCTCTGGATTGCCCAAGGGCGGGTCGAGGCGCAGGCTGGGGTCATAGCTCCACACGTCTGTAATATTCAGCAGAAGATGCATCCAGGCTACGCTGGCAGTCACCGGCACCCCCTGTGCTTTCGCCGACCGAATCAGCTCAACGCTGCGAGCAGTAGAAATTCGCATCAGGTGAACGGGGGTGCCGATCGCCGCTACTAGCTCCAAAAGTGCCGCCAGAGCCGCTGTTTCTGCAACTGCCGGGCTGCCTGCAATTCCCAGCCGCATTGACTCTGCGCCTTCCCGCACTGCGCCGTCACCTGCCAGCTGCCGATCGCAACACCATAGTGCGATCGGCTTGCCGAGTGGCTGCCCATACTCCAGAAGCCGTCGCACCAATAGCCCATTCTGCAAAGGCAGCCCATCGGCAAACCCCACCACGTCGGCCGCCAGCTCTGCCAGCTCTACCATCTGTTCGCCCTTCACTCCCAACGTGAGCGCCCCCCAAGCTTGGAGCTGCGGTGCTTGTGTCAGCCGTCCTCTTAGCTGGGCAACTTGCGATCGCAGCCATTCTGCCCCTGCTGAGCTATCGAGCGGTGGATTTGTATTTGGCAGCAGTACTACACGGGTAAAGCCGCCTGCCGCCGCCGCCGCCATCAGCGATGTTAGCGTTTCCCGCGATTCAAATCCTGGCTCTCCGGAGTGGCTATACAAATCCACCAGCCCTGTGCCCAAAACCAATTCAGTACAGTCCTGAATTTGGGTGTCTGGAGGTAGGTCGGAGTCGGAGATATGCTCTGCGATCGCCTGAATCATACCCTCAGCAATCAAAACATCTGTAGGGCGATCGGTATGGGAGAGGGGGTCAAGCAGGCGAACGGAGCGGAGCAAATCAGACATAAAATCGCAGATTTAAGGAAGAGCGAGAATTTGAGGATGGCTCGGGCAGACGACGCTGCGCCCGCACAGAAGCAGATTAAATCGAAGTGACTGAATCCTTAGCTTCTGAGTAGATTAAAAAGGTAGGGACGGACATCCTGCCATACAACCTGGATCTTCAGGTATCCAAGATTCAGTTTCATCCTGCTGGCATTTCGGGGTGAAATGCGAAATAGCCGCAAGAAAATTAATAACTCTGCTGCAAACGGCAAGACGATCGCCAATCTCACCAGCTGCAAAACCAGCGTCAAGCGCTGAGCGCACCTGCTTCTAGTTTGGTTGCCAGAGGAAAGATGACGGTGAAGGTGGAGCCATCGCCAGGATAGGAGGTTAGCTGAATTTCACCCTGAAGCAACTTCACTAAGCGAGAGACAATGGCTAGCCCTAACCCTGTTCCGCCTGTTTGAGTAGAAACGACTTCCGCAGCAACCTGGAAGTAAGGGTCAAAAATTCGCTCTTGGTCTTCTAATGCAATTCCAATACCGCTATCGGAGATGGCGATCGCCCATTGCTGCTCTGACTGCCAGCATTCCAAACGCACCGTGCCCGAATCGGTGTAGCGAACTGCATTACTCAGTAGGTTGGTGATAACTTGCTGCAGGCGCAATGGGTCGGTGATGACTTGGGCGGGTGCGCGCTCAAAATTGACTGCAAGGGAGAGATGCTTAGCGTGAGCCAAAGGATCGACCATCTCTAGGACTGTATTGAGCAACTCTCGAACGTTGGTTGGAGCAGGTTGCAGCACCAGCTTGCCAGCATCGAAGCGGGAGATTTCTAACGAATCGTTGATTAGCCGCAGCAGCAATCTCCCGTTTCGTAGCACTCGCTCAATAGATTCCAAATTGGTGGTTGTGTCTCGCAGTTCTGGATCTTGACGCTGCTGACGCAGAAAGAGATCGGCATAGCCAATGATCGAGGTGAGCGGTGTTTTAAGCTCATGGGCTAGCTGGGAGAGATTTTCTTTGCTAGCGCGAACGAGCCGTGTAAGTTCTTGATTGGTTAGCTTTAACTGGCTCTGAAGCTGGCTCAGCTCAGTTAGCCGCCCCACCGTGTAGCTGTTGAAGCAACGGGCGATCGCTTCATCGATTACGGTGTCAATGAGCCGGACGGTTCGCAGCACTTCGGTTGGCGAACCTTTCAGCAAATCTGGCTCTAATTCAGAGAAGATGATCGATCGCAACAACCGATACTCACGCGCAATTTCGGCTGGCTCAAACCCTTGCTCTGCTCGGATAGTTCCATGCTTCAGGCTAGCATCTACCAGCATGCCCAAGTCGCTATCTTGCGATTTCGATAGCACAGTTGCTAGTGCGTGAAGAACATTTGGCAGGCTATCGCGAACTGCTTTGTAGGTGAGTTCGTTTGTCACCTCAATTTGCTCATCCTGGTAAACCGCTTTCACCCAGGATTGCACAATTGCTTCGCTCTTTTCAGCGAGCACCTGGCTAAAATCCATAAAGCATCTCCAAGCTCCGTTAAACTTTAGTGCCTTGGAAGAAATTTTGCACCCAGCAATAGGCAGAGTTCATGCAGTTCAGCTGTCTTTCTAGCTGAGCCGTTGCTATACTACAAAATACTACAGCACCTTTAGCATCGCTCCTCACCCTGTCCTTCTCCTCACAAGGATTCACAAGTAATCATATTTCCTCACAAGTGATCATGTTTCCCCCCTGGTAACTTTCCCTTTTAGCACGTCCGCCTCCTGAGCCAATCCATTGATTCCCAGTGAGTTTGGCTATCTAGAATCAGGAGAATATTGGCGTGTTTAAGAAATTGCGAGTCCAGCCGCCCTTGCAACAGGGCGCAACATTGGCGATCGTGCTGCTGGCGATCGAGTGTTTAGATGAATGGGTCTATGGGGCACGTAGCGTAGCGTTGCCGTTGATGCAGCAAGAACTGCACCTGTCTTATACGCAGCTTGGTTTACTTAGCACTATTCCCGATTGGGTCAGCAACTTGGCTGAGCCAGTTTTGGGCATTTGGGCAGATGCAGGTCGACGGCGGCGCTGCATTGCTTGGGGCGGAGTTGCCTTTGGGGCAGCACTAGGGCTAGTGGGGCTGAGCCCACGGTGGGCAGCACTGCTGATCGCATTTTGTCTATTGCATCCAGCGTCGGGCGCATTCGTTAGCCTTTCGCAAGCCATGCTGATGGATTTAGAGCGCGATCGGCACGAACTGAATATGGCACGTTGGATGGTGGCAAGCTCAGTGGGCGTAGTTGCCGGGGCACTAAGCTGCAGCGCTGTAGTTTTCTGGGGTGGGAACTGGCGTTGGGTGTTTGGAGGGCTCGCGATTCTGTCATGGGGCCTGGTGCTTGTCTTTCAACGAGTTTCGGCTGCCGTGCCGGTTGAAACTGCCGTGCCTGATGTTTTGCCTACAAACAGCTTTTGGCATGGGGTGAGGCAAGCTCTCGCAGCGCTCCGTCGTCCTGTCATTTGGCGCTGGCTGCTGCTGGTGCAGCTTGCCGATTTAATGCTGGACATTTTCACAGACCTGCTGCCGCTCTACCTTGTTTCTGCCGCTCGATTTAGTGAAGCCGAAGCTGGGCTAGCGGTTGCGCTATGCAGTGGGATTGATCTGCTGGGCAGCGTTTTGCTGATTCCGCTGCTGCCACGAGTGGATGCACGAGCATATTTGCGGATCACCGCTCTGCTGCTTCTGGTCGCGTTTCCTACCTTTTTGCTGGTGCCCTCAGCGCTGGTAAAGCTGGCGATGCTCTGTCTGATTAGCCTGGGACGATCGGCATGGTATCCCATTCTCACAGCCCAGCTCTATGCTGCCCTCCCCAACCAAAGCAGTCTAGTCTTAAGCCTGAGTACCTTAACCGGTCAAATCAGCCCATTGATGCCGCTCCTGCTGGGCATGGTTGCCGATCGACTAGGTTTGACCACCGCCCTATGGGTGCTGCTGCTTGGGCCAATTAGCCTGCTGCTTGGGGTGCCTAGCCGGTCGAACATCCAATAGCCCTGTAGGAGGTGAAGTCAACCCTCCTACAAGAAATGGAGCGACGAGCTTAAAGCGCCCCAGCAGCAGTTTTATCGAGAACGCTGCCCAAGTGAGTAGTGATGTTCATTGCCTGCAGAATCGGCTTACCTGCTGCCCCTTGGGGATAATCGATCACGCTCACGGCTCCGTTGCCCTGCTTAAATGTCCAGAAGTGCACCGGTGTTTGTCCCACCACGTGGCAGAGAATCGCTTTGTTGACGGCATCGTGAGCAACGACTAACACCGTGATCACCTGTCCATCACCCGGTGGCGTAGAAGCGACGATCGCATCCCAAGCGGCAGTCGCTCTATCCCACACCTGCTGGAGATTTTCGCCTTCTGGCATTTGCACGGTTTCGGGAGCTTGCTGCCACTGCCTCAGCAATCCGGGATAGGCTTGCTCAATTTCGGCTTCTAGCTTACCTTCCCAGAGCCCGTGGCTAATTTCGGCTAGATCAGGAACTTGTTCCAGCATTAGGTCAGGATGATATTGCAAAATTGCTTCAGCCGTTTCTTTAGGGCGCAGCATTGGGCTAGTGAGGGCCCGATCGATCTGTACGGCTTTGAGGAACTCGGCGGCTTGCCCTGCCTGCACCTTGCCCATCTCGTTTAACGGCACGTCGATTTGCCCTTGAAAGCGCTTCTGCCGATTCCAGTCGGTTTCACCGTGACGGACTAGCAGCAGCCGAATGCCTTTATTTTTCTTGGTGGAGGGAAGCGGCTGCCCCAGATGTCCCGTCAAATTCATCGATTCTAGCTGCACGGGTTCGCCCAGTTCTCCAGCAAAGTTGAGGACGCTGATGCCGCAGTTAGATTGATGCAGCGAGGTGTAGTGCGTTTCATCTAAACCCAGCGCTGTTCCAATCAGGCAGCGATTGATACCGCTGTGGGCAACGACCAAAATTGTTTCGTTAGAGTGCTGTGGCAGCACCGATTGCCAAAACCGCCGCGCCTGTTCATAGAGTTCTATAACCGGGTAGAACTCTACGCCATTGGCATCTTTCATCTTTAGCTCGTGGGGGCGATCGCGCCAGTAGAGGAACCCTTCCGGAAACCGAGATTCCACCTCATCAAATCCCAGCCCTTCCCACTCGTACAGGTTAATTTCCTTCAGGTCATCCGTAAGCTGGAGCTTAGGGGGCTGCCCTAGCTGCGACAAAATAATTTCTGCCGTTTCTCGTGCCCGCTGCAGAGGGCTGCCGTAGGCTGCCGCAAACGAGAGTTCTTGCAGCGCTTCGCCGACCTGAGCTGCGCCCGCCTGCCCTGTCTCCGTCAAGTTGGACTGATCGTAGTGTCCCTGCACTCGACGCTGAACATTGAATGTACTTTCACCGTGCCGCACCAAAATAACGCGAGTAACCAGGGCTGTACCCTCCTGACTGGAATGAGGAAAAGTCACCAGAATTTTAGCGTGTTTAGCGCATTGCTTAATTCAAATAGGGGATTTGCAGCAACACTGCTTCCGCAAATCCCCTCCCCTATGAAGGGTTTAGACTGCGATAATGCCAATCAGGGCAATTACACTAGGTCTGGAGGACGGATGAACCCAACCCCACTAAAACGACTTTTTCTGGGCGCGATCGCCCTGGTCGTTCTGTTGATGCTGTCTAGTTCGCTGTTGGGCAGTTTGGGTGAGCCGCAAATTACCAGTCGCCTCCAGCTTTATCAAACCGATTTGCTGCTGCACGCCACGGAGCTAAACAGCGGCGACCTGGCAGAGAGCCGGAATGCAGTACTGGGCGCTGATCCGCTTGGAGAAGCGCTAAAGCAGTATCAGGAGGTGCGACAGACTGCCGCAACTAATCTGCAGCAGTTTCAGAAACGCCTCCAGCAGCCTGCCGTTTCTGAAAACCCCAGTACGCTGCCCGAAACCGGGGCAACGCGGCGATCGAATCCGCAGCAGCAGATCCAGACGGCAATCCGGCAGCAGCGGGAGTTGCTCTATCAGCTCGATCTGCGGATCGGCATTTTGCAGGCACAGCAGAATCAGCTAGGGGCAGCCGTTGGCACTTGGAAGGCGATCGATCCGGCAGCGCCGCAGCCTGTCCTATCTGCTGCTGCAGTATTGAGTGGGCTCTGGAGCGATCCGCCGCGCCTACTGCCGGATGCCGAACCGACGCTGCAAAAATCACTGGATGGCTGGTTTCGCTATAAAGCCCTAGCGCGGCTGTATGAGCTACAGCAGCGATCGGATGTGCTGGCGACCCTTCAGGCGGCAGAACAGCAAGTCGCCCAACAGACGTTAATCAAGCTGGCGCTAGTGGGAACGCTGCCTGTATTTGCTGGAGTAGCAGGTTTAGTGCTGCTGCTGGTGTTGGGTGGTAGGTGGCTGCTGCGTAAGCCCTCTCCGCTGACTGAAAATGAGCCTTGGTCAGTGCCTTGGGATTGGGAGACGATCGCCCAAGTCTTGCTGGTGGGCTTTTTCCTGATGGGGCAAATCGTGATTCCGGTACTGGTGCAGGCGCTCGGCACTGAGTTCGTAGCGGCATTGGGCACTCGGGCTAGAGCTGCCTACACGCTGACCTACTACCTGCTAATGGCAAGCTCTGGTCTGGCGGTGCTGTATTTTTCGATTCGCCCCTATTTTCCGCTGCCGCCAGATTGGTTTCGGCTAACGGGCAAGCGCAGTTGGGTGCTGTGGGGAGCAGGTGGCTATCTTGTAGCGCTGCCGCTGATGCTGATGACTTCTGTGATTAACCAGCAGATTTGGCAGGGGCAAGGCGGCAGCAATCCGCTGCTACAAATTGTCTTGGAAGAAGGCGACCCAGTTGCCCTCCTGCTGTTTTTCCTAACGGCTGCCATTGCTGCGCCTGTGTTTGAAGAACTTCTGTTTCGGGGCTTCTTGCTGACCTCGCTAACGCGCTATATGCCGGTGTGGGGGGCAATCGCGCTTAGCTCCCTAATTTTTGCAACAGCGCACCTCAGTTTTTCAGAGATATTGCCCTTAAGTGTGTTGGGCAGCGTCTTGGGGTTTGTGTACACGCGATCGCGGGGGCTGTTGGCACCGATGCTGTTGCACAGCCTTTGGAACAGCGTCACGATGATCGGGCTATTTCTACTAGGAAGCGGTGTGAAAGGCTAGAGGAGCTGGCAGGCGAAACTGAAGACGATCTCCGGGTTGCCCTGACACTGTGTGTAGTCGTTTTGTAGTATGTGTAGTATACTAACTACATCAAATTACGCCGGAACTGCCGCGAAGGAGCCTATCCTATGTTGCTATATCTTCGGCTTCCGGGTCGTCCAGATAAACCTTCGGAACCACCCGCAGCCTCTAAGCTTCCTATCGAACGTTCACTCGGAGCGCAAGAACAGACAAAACGTCAGCTTCTCCTCTGCGAGCAACAGGCTCAACGCCGACATCAGCTTAGGTCAACCCACCATCTAGCAAGACGTTTGTTTCAATAAACTACTGTTTCAATAAACTACCCTAGAGGGGTAGTGGGCTTCGCCCACCACCCCTCTACGATTGAACCTACCATTGAACGAGCAATAGCAATTTTGCCTCGCAAAAGTGAACCCCTGTCATGAAACTAGAAATAGTACTCGTGGAAATTTAGTCGCTGTAATTATATTTAACTCAATACAGCTTGTTCCTTTGCCCAGAGTGTGAGCATAATTGCTACGAGGCTCCACCTTACCCTTTGAAGCGTCGGGCAGGGTGGAGTCTCCAGTTTTCTAACTATCAGCTCCCAGCTCAAATTACAGACTCTAGGCTAGGAACTTCTATCCACTGCCCTGCTTCGCTGGATTGATGAGTCAAATCCATCAAAAGCTGAGAATAAACGCCCTCGCGCAGCGAAGGAGCCAGCGTTTGCCGCCGATCGATACTCTGCACCCAGCGATCGACCACCCGAATAAACGGAGCCAGCCGTCCATCGACATAGGTCTGGGGAAACTGCAGGTGCGCTGGAATTTCCACTTCAGCCAACGGCTGTCCAGCTGGGGCAGCCCAGAGGCGAAACCCATGAACATAATCACTTTGGTTATCGCTGCCTAATATCAGCGTGCCGCGATCGCCATAAACCTCCACCCAATGCCCCCGCCCCTGATGCGTCACAGCGCTTAAGCTAGCCTGACAAAGCGTGCCATCCACTAGCTCCAGCATCAGCGCACAGGTATCATCGGCATCCACAGGTTTTGCTGTGCCTGTCAGCGGATCGGGGCGAGTGGAAATTGTTGTGCTGAGCCGTCCGCAGAGCCGCTGCACCGGGCAAAACAGCCAGGTAATGTAGTCAAACAAATGAGAGCCGATCGCCCCCAGTGCGCCACCACCTTTGTCCTTGCAGGCGTACCAGTTCCAAGGCTTGCTTGCATCTGCGCGGCTTGAGACGAGCCAATCCACCTTAATCAGACGCTTTTGCCCCACGTAGCCTTCTGCCAACAGTTCTGCAAACCACTGCCAAGCCGGCACAAAGCGAAATTCAAAATCTAAAGCAACCCTAACGGCTTTTGCTTCAGCCAGCCGATAGAGCGCTATGGCTTCTTGGACATTCAGCGCCGTGGGTTTTTCTAGGAGCAGGTGCTTGCCAGCCTCCAGGATGGGTTTTGCCATCTCGTAGTGCAAGAAGGGCGGCGTCGAGAGGCTGACGGCTTGTGCATCCGGCAGGGCAATGATCTCTTCGATCGTTTGACAGGCGTGAGAAATTCCATGGGCAGCCGCAATCGCCTCTGCTTTTTGTCGATCGCGGTGATGCACTGCCACAACCTGAGTCCGATGGTGCGCCTGCAGCCCCGGCAGATGAATTTTTTGCCCAAATCCAGTTCCCACTAAAGCGACACCCAGAACCGGCGCATTAGAAGGCGCATTAGAAACAGAGGGATTTTCTAGAGGAGAATTGCCAGCGCGAGGAAGCGACATGGATCAGCAGAGCCGCGAAACATCGCCTTTTAGTGTAGCGGGAAGCAAAGGTCTGTTGGCGCTAGATTACCTTAAGCCCCACGGCTAAGACTAGTTTGTACTCTGTCTTAGCAGCTGCTGGATGTATCTGGACACTTCAAAATTAGTAATGGATGGATTCGCAGGAGATTTACTCATGCCCACTACAAAATACAGCATCAAAGTTAGCGCTGCTGCCTGCATTAGTCTTGTCCACATCGCCTGTCCTCCCTCCACACTTGCTGACATCGCTAAGCTGAGTAAGCTAGCAAGCCGATAATGTAATGGTGCGCTGTACAATCACAACCGCACTTCACCCGATTGGATCTATCTTTTGATAGAAGAGATTTCTTTATAGCTGTGTTTGTTCCCTTGACGAAGTGTCAGTCTTCTAGGTTAGCAAGATATGGAGCTTTCGCTAAGCTGCCAGCTTGTCATTTACCAGCAATTCTAGGTAATTTGGGAACATCCCTAAAACTGATTTAAGTAATAGCCGTTGAACTCTGGCTATCCATCTTTGAAAGATTCCGAAAAGTACAATTCGCTTTATAAGGATGACAAATCAACCTTCTCCATATTCACAAATCACCGTTACCGAGTTAGCCGAGCGGCTATCAGAGCCAAATCTGCAGATGATTGATGTCCGAGAGCCAGAAGAGCTAGCGATCGCTCAGCTGACGGGCTTTGTGAATCTGCCGCTGAGTGAATTCGCGCTTTGGTCAAACGAGATTCGTAGCCGTTTTGATGCGAATGCCGAAACGATCGTGCTTTGTCACCACGGCATCCGTTCGGCGCAAATGTGCAGTTGGCTACACCAACAGGGTTTTAGCCATGTCAGAAATGTAGTAGGCGGGATCGAGGAATATGCAGCGCGGGTGGATGCTTCTGTGCCACGCTATTAGTTGCCGCTCGTAGGTCTTGCGACCCGCTATTCTCTGCAAGGCAATTTTTGCCCCGTTCTATCTTTATAGAATCCTTAAAACTTCTTCCCCAATCCCTATGCAAGTGAAGCTTAACTCTCGCCAGCAACAAGTGCTTGGGGCAACGGTGCGCCAATACATCGCTACAGCGAAACCCGTTGGCTCAGAAGCGATCGTTGATGAGTTTAATCCCCGAGTCAGCTCTGCCACCATCCGCAATGCTATGGGCTATCTGGAGAAGTCCGGACTGCTCTACCAGCCCCACACCTCAGCCGGGCGAATTCCGTCAGATTTTGGCTATCGGCTGTATGTCGATCAGCTGGTGATTCCTTCGGAAACTGTGGCACGGCAGGTCGATCAGCTCTTGTCTGAACAATTGAACTGGGAAGAAACTGCCCTAGAAATTCTGCTGCGGGAAGCTGCCCAAATCCTCTCGACTCTCAGCGGCTACATCGCGCTGGTGACAATGCCCCAAGCCAGTACTGCCCAGCTGCGGCACGTTCAGCTTGTGCAGATCGATCCAGGTCGGGTAATGCTGATTGTGGTGCTGGATTCTTATGCCACCCAATCGACCGTAGTCAATCTGCCGGCTCCCCCAGAAGGAAACGCTCCTGATCCAGAACAGCTAGACCGAGAGCTGCAGATTCTTTCTAATTTCCTGAATGCTGAGCTACGGGGACGATCGCTTGATCAGCTCTCAATGCTAGATTGGGGCGAACTGGGGCGTGAGTTCGATCGCTATGCGGATCTGATTCGCACTTCGTTGGTAGAACTAAAGCGGCGCAGCACCCTTGCCATCTCCACTCAAATTTTGATTAGCGGTGTGGCAGAAGTGCTGCGGCGACAGCCTGAATTCTCCGAGCTGCAGCAAGTCCAAACCATTCTCCAGCTTTTGGAATCCCAGCAAGACCAGCTTTGGTCGCTAATCTTCGACCCACTTGAGCTAGAGTCCTCTGGCAAGCGAGTCACTGTCCGCATTGGGGCAGAAAATCCTTTGGAACCGATTCGCACTTGTACGCTGGTGTCTGCGACCTACCAGCGTGGCTCTGTACCGATCGGTAGCGTCGGCATGTTGGGTCCAACTCGGATGGTGTATGAGAACGCGATCGCCTTAGTAGAGGCGACGGCAGATTATTTATCAGAGGCGCTGAGCCAATCGGCATAAATAATGATAGAAAGCAGCAGTGCTGCTTTCTTCAGCAAAACTTTGATGTTTGTCTCATTTCCTATGGACTTATCTGCAGCATTGCCAACTTTCGTAATCACCCTGCGTGAAGGCGTTGAAGCGGCTCTAGTGGTTGGTATTGTTTTGGCTTACTTAAAGAAAGCGGAACAGACACGGCTAAATGCCTCTGTTTATGCCGGCATTGGCGTAGGTGTCCTGGCAAGTGTGCTGGTTGGGGTGGTGTTTAATGGCTTGTTAAGCGCATTGGAGACTTCGCAACAACCTTATACACCAGTCGTGAAGCCGCTGCTGGAAGGGGTATTTGGAGTCGTGGCGATCGTCCTGCTGAGCTGGATGCTGGTGTGGATGACGCAGCAAGCGCGCTCGATGAAATCGGAGATTGAGGGGGCAGTGTCTGAGGCACTCCAGCAGACGGGCAGTGCGGGCTGGGGGGTGTTTGGCTTAATTACGATTGCGGTGCTACGAGAAGGTTTTGAGACGGTTGTATTTATTTCAGCGCAGTTTCAGCAGGGATGGATGCCTGCATTAGGGGCGATCGCTGGACTAGTTGGAGCCGTGGGAATTGGAATTCTGCTGTTTCAGTTGGGCGTCAAGATCAACCTGCGGCAGTTTTTCCAGGTGATGGGGGTGCTGTTGCTGCTGATCGTAGCGGGTTTGGTAGTGGGTGCGCTGCGCCACTTTAATGCCGCTGTGGCAACCTTGGCACAGGTAGACATCCGCTTTGCCGATCTCTGTCCCCCTAGCCACGACTCTTGCATCTTGGGCGGGCAAGTGTGGGACTTGAGCACAGTGCTGCCCGATCGCCAGTTTCCAGGGGTGTTGCTAAAAGCCTTCTTTGGTTATACGCAAAAGCTGTATTGGGTGCAGGCGATCGCGTATTTAGTCTTCTTAATTACTGTAGGCAGCATCTATTTTCAGAGCATTGCGGGCAAGCCCCTACAATCCACGGGAGTTGTTCGCCCAAACTCAGCTAGCGAAGGCTAACTAACCGCTAGTTCACTGTTCCTGATTGGGATTCTTTGTGTGAAAGCCTCGCCTAACAGGGCTTCCACACAAAGAATCTAATCAAACTGCTGCAACCAATGCCCAAGCTCACTTCACTGTTCCGTCGGGAAGGGTGGTATTGGACAGCTTAGCGGCATTAATGTTTACGCCTGATAGATTTGCACCATTTAGTTTGGCGTTTGTTAAATCTGCTCCTTGTAGATTTGCTCCGCTCAGATCGGCGTTGGTGAGGTCGGCATTACGGAGGTTTGCCCCACTCAAATTTGCTTCTTTGAGGTTTGCCCCCCTCAAGTTAGCAAACGAGATTTGGGCGCTGTTGAGATTCGCAACAATCAGCTTGGCGTTACTGAGGTTAGCAAACGAAAGATCGGCGTCATTGAGGGTCGCGTTACTCAAGTCGGCGCTACTGAGGTTAGCAAGTGAAATATCAGTGTTGCTGAGGTCAGCGCCATTCAAGTTAGCATTGCTAAGGTTGGCAAAAAACAGCTTGGCATCGCTCAAGGTAGCGCGAAACAGTTCGGCGCTGCTGAGGTTGGCAAATGAGAGATCGGCTCCGCTCAGGTTAGCCCGAAACAGCTTTGTGCCTGACAAGTTAGCGCGGTTGAGTTTGGCATCGCGCAGGTTGGCGTCGCGCAGATCTAGCTTGCTCAGGGTGACGTTGTTGAGGTTGGCTTCGCTGAGATCAGCTCCCACTAACGAGATGATCGGCCGGCTGCTATCAATTAAGTTCGATTCCGCTAAAAATTTCAGCAGTTCGGCTTTGCGATTTCCATCTAGTTGCTCTAGTGTGGCGACTGTCTCAGCTTTCGCTTGGTCGCGCAGTTCACTGTTGTCGGGAGTTGATTTGAGGCTGTTTTCGCTGACTAGAGTATAAATTTTGTTTTGGTATTCGGACAATAGCTCTTGTTGCGATAGGCGTTCTACTGGCTTTGCAGGCTGCGAACCAGCAGGAGGATTAGAACGATTGCCAGCCGAGGGCAGATTGCGAGACGAGGGCACGTCGGCATAATACGCCTCATCAGCCGGAGCCGCGTAAGTTTCATCAATATAAGCTTCATCAATAGGTTCAGGCTCGCTGGCAACCGGTGGGGCAGCTTCTGCTGGCGGTTCGCTTGGGGCTGCAGCGTCTTCAATTGGGACTGTAGGAACGACAATTGCGCCTGAACTTTCTGGCGGGGTTGTTTCTGGTGCAGTAGGCGTAGGATAGCGATCGATCAATACTGGCTCGTCCGCTACCCGAATTGGCTCATCAGGTTGGGGCGTTTGTGCTGGCGGTGCAGCTTGGCGATCGCCCTCTTCTGGAGATAGAGTTTTAGCAATTAACGTGGAATTACCCTGAAACTGCACCAGCGCTAGGGAAACAGTCAATAGCTGCAGAGAACTCCACCAGGTTCGTCCTGATCTAACTTGGGTAGACCCAATCCGTTGAGACAGATGTCGCTTATCTTTAGCCATAACTTCGGAGCAGGGAATGATAGTGTTTCAAATAGGCTGTTGATCGTTTGAAAAGTGCGCGGCGCGTATTCTTCAAATAATCCACAAAATATCCGACACCCCCTCAGGAACGAGGGTGGGAAATGAAGCGTACAGATGTCAGTTCTCTAACCGTTTTTTAACTTAGTACAACGAGATAGCCTTTTGATCCGGATGAAACTTCATCAAAAGTAGTGACGACAGTTGCTTTGATTTTGCTCCCGTGCTGTCGGTTGCCCCCATTCCCGCCAACCTAAGCGAAAATCGTAAAGAACTCTGTATTCAATCACAATCTCTTGATTTAATGCAGCAAAAACCCCGCTCTAAGGCTCGCAAGCCCCGCAAATTCAACAAACGCTGGCAACGGGTAATTCGCCCGATCGCTCTGCCGCTGCTAAATCTGGCAGAAAAAGCGACATTGGTGTTCGGGCAGCTGGGGCGCAAGTACAGCATTCTGCTGTTAACGCTGCTGATCTGGGTAATAGCGGCTCTATTGCTGCGTCAGCTGACGCTGGAGGGCAATCTTGAGGCAAACCAACCCCAGTTTGAACGGGCATATCAGGCAACACTACAAATAGTGAACGCTGCCCTGGAAAACGCCCCGCCTGCGCTGCAATCTCAAAGCAACTACGGCATCTCGCAAAACCTATACGACGACTGGCAGCGATCGCAAAACCAGCCGCCTCAAGATATCAGCAGGCTCAGCGACACAGAAGCCAGAAGCCTGTATCAGCGCTTCTGGCAGCAGGGCAACTGTGGCAGCTATGCCGCTCCCATGGATACCGTCTGCTTGGATACGCTAGTTAGCTTTGGCATTGAGACCGGCAGAACCTTTCTCACAGATTTGCCAACCGATCCTACTAGAGCCGCAATGACAGTCGCCCAACAGCGGTCTATTTACCGGCGGCAGGCGCTAGAGCGACTCAGCCGCCCCAATGCACCACCCAATGAGCGGCTGCGTCAGACTCGTTTGGCACAGGTCGGAGGCTTGCGGCGCGATCGCGCTTTGATTGCCCTAGTAGAAAATCCTGTCGCTTTCCAGCCGCCGACTCCGTCACCGCCTCCCAGCAACCCGCTTCCAGGCTGGTTTAAGCTGCCTTTTCCAGGGCGTCCCGACACTCCTACTCTACTTTCGGCTAGCCAAGTCCATGCGAAAGCAGAACCTTTTACGGTAGAAGTTTGGATCACGCTAGAGGACGGCACAAATGCCCCTGCCACTGGCGTTATTTTATCGACCGATGGCTTAATCCTTACGAATGCCCACGTAGTGGCAAACAACCCGAATCCAACTATCCGCATCCGCAGCGATCGGCAGACCGAGCGGCAATATCCCGGACGGGTGGTTGCCACCGATCGACGCATCGATCTGGCGCTGGTGCAGCTTTCGGGTGCTAGCGGCTTGCCTGTTGCCCCCCTTGCCCATGCCACTACTCAAGTGAAAGTGGGTGATACCGTCTATGCCCTCGGCTCACCGACAGGAAGCCACTGGAAGCTGACTCAGGCGCAAGTGATTGCAGTACAGAGCGCCTGTGGCTTGCCCAGTCTGAAATGTATCCGAATGCCGAAAGGCTTTTTGGAACCGGGTAACAGTGGCGGACCGCTTCTAGACACAAGCGGCACAGTAATCGGCATCAACCGTGCCCTTCAAGAGTCCACAGGCGAGGGGGTTAGCATTCCGATCGAAACAGTTAAGCAGTTTTTGGCGGAGGAGAAGGGTTAGCCCTGCTTCAGGGCTGCCTCGACTTGCTGCAGCAGCGCCTCCACAGTAGAAAAATTTGCTAGCACGACATCGGCTTGAGCAATCTTTTCCTCGATTGGCATCTGGCTGGCAATGCGGCGATGCACTTGCTCCAGGTCAAGCCGATCGCGCTTCAGAAGGCGCTGCTGCTGTTGGGCTGGGGATGATTGCACCACCCAAATTTCTGTGACTAAATCTGTCATACGGGCTTCAAACAAGAGTGGAATCACAGCCACCGCAATGGGCGTCTCTTTAAGCCTGTGTAGGTCAGCCGTCATTCGATCGCGCACGAAAGGATGAATTTGCTGCTCTAGCCACAGCCGTTCTGTGGGGTCTGCAAAAATAATCTCACCGAGACGACGACGATCGAGACTGCCGTCGGGCTGAAAGACTTTGGAGCCGTGGCGGGTGGCGATCGCTTCTAAAACACTTGACCCAGGCTCAACCGCTTCACGGGCATACAGATCAGCATCTAGCACAGGTAGTTGGTGAACCGTTGCTAGATAATTCGAAACGGTTGTTTTGCCCATCCCTACGCCGCCCGTAATGCCAATAATGCGTTGATTCATCCTTGTATTTTTTATTCTTTAATCTGCCTTTAATTCTTCAATCCCTAAGCTAAATTCAGTAGGGCTGAATGGGTTGGGCTCAACTGCTTTGAGGCTGCTATTAGCTGTCTAAATCATCTCTGGGACAGGATGCCGCTAGAGAAATCTTAGCGATCGCCCTGGTACTCTTACCTAACGTCTTCGTAAAGTTTAGATGAACCGCTCTTGAGTTTGGGCATAATGAGGTTGCAAGCGTAACAATCTGGACGGGTCATGGCATCCGAAAATTTCTTAACGATTGACGAGCAGCCCATTTCTCTGGGGCAAGTGTTCCGCTATCTGCAAGCCAATCGCAAGCTAGACGGGTTCATCGGTGATATTGTGCGGCAGTTTGTGATTGAGCGGGAGCTGCAGGCTCAAAACAACTTCAATATCAACTCTGCCGTGGTTGAGCAAGCCGTGATCGACTTCCGTCTGCAAAACCAGCTCACCGATCCGGCGCAGTTTCAGGAATGGCTGGCAAACAATGGCTTGACCTACGAAGCCTTCCACAACCAGCTTGCAATGAATTTTCGGCTAAAAAAGCTGCGAGACGATGTCACAGAGCCGCGCCTGCCCGAATACTTCATCGAGCGCAAAGTTTTTCTCGATCGCGTCGTTATTTCTCGAATTATCGTGCAAGACAAGGAACTTGCCGAAGAATTAAAAAGTCAGCTAGACGAAGGAGCCAGCTTTGATCAGTTGGCAAAAGACTACTCAATCACAGACGATCGCATCATGAACGGCATGGTCGGCCCGGTTAGCCGAGGTACAATGCCCGACATGCTCCGCGCCGCTGTTGATTTGGCACAGCCAGGAGAGGTCGTCGGCCCTTTGGGACTAGACGATCGCTGGGGCTTATTCCGGGTGGAGGCATTTCTGCCTGCTTCGTTGGAAGATGCTCAGCTCAAACAAACCTTACAAGATGAGCTGTTTGAACACTGGCTTGCCGAAAAGATGCAAAACCTGCCGATCAAGATCCAGGTAGATTGAGTCCTTTTAGCGGGATAGCAGCCCGCTGCTTGCCAGATCACTGCTCCTGTAGCATCTAACCCTGCCCCTAAAACCGCCCCATGATGACTGACGACCCAACCGCCAGGGTAGACTGGGCAGCACCGCCCTTCTCCTGGCTCTCGTTTGAACAGCAAGCTCAGATCAAAACTCAGACAAAATCTCGTAGCTTTGGGCTGGGGGAGGTGATTTGGTCTACCGAAACGCCTGGCAGTCACTATCTGATCGTCTCTGGTAATGTGCGTCTTGTCCCAGCAGAAGGCGATGCAGTGCGCCTAAAAGCAGGCGACTGGTTTGGCGATGTGCTGGAGTTGGCAGATGCCTGGAAAGCACGGGCAGCCAGTAAGGAAGTAGTGCTGCTGGAATGGTCTGCTACCAGCTGGGATAAACTTGCCTCTCCAGAGATGCGGCAGTTTTGGGCATCGGTGCGGTCGCGCTATCAGCCAAATTATTCCAATGCGCCACAGCCTGTCACTGGTTTTCCCTTTATTTCCAGCATCAACACAGCTGCCGCTTGTTTAACGATGCTGGCGCAGTATTTAGATACGCCCGTGCAGATCGAGTGGGTGCAGCGGCAGCTGCGGGGCAAGCGTCCTAAAGATTTGGTCAACACGGGAGAAAAAGCGGGCTTGCAGATGCGACGGTTGCTGGTGGGCAACTGGCAAGACCTGCGGCAAATCACGTTTCCGGCGCTGACGCAGTGGCAGCAGGCGGGGCATTGGGTAGTGGTCTATGGAGTGCGGGGCGATCGCCTTCTAATCTCAGACCCGTTGAATCCCAATCAGACCTGCGAGAGCATACCGCGCAGCCTGGTAGAGGCATCCTGGGATGGACAACTCTGGCAGGTGGAGCTGATCCAAAAACAGGAGAAGTTTAATTTAACCTGGTTCTTGCCTGCAGTTTGGAAGTTTCGCAAGCTGCTGGGGGAGGTGCTGCTGGCATCTTTCACGCTGCAGATCTTGGGCTTGACATCGCCGATCATTACGCAGGTGATCATCGACAAGGTGATGGTGCAGGAGAGCCTGGCAACTTTGGATGTGATGGCGGTTGCCTTAGTGCTGACAGCCGTCTTCGAGGCGGTGCTGGGCATTCTGCGAATGTTCATCTTCACCCACACCACAAACCGCCTCGATATGGCGCTGTCGGCGCAGCTGTTCCGGCATCTGCTGCGGTTGCCCCTGTCTTACTTTGAGGCGCGACGAGTTGGTGATACGGTGGCGAGGGTGCAGGAGCTAGAAGAAATTCGCCAGTTTCTAACCAGTACGGCGCTGACAGTGGTGCTAGATAGCATCTTTTCGGTGGTTTATTTGGTGATGATGGCGTATTACAACATCACCCTGACGGGCGTAGCGCTGGCGGTGATTCCGCTGTTCGCCCTGCTGACGCTGATCGCCACGCCGATTTTACGAAACTGGCTAAACGAGACGTTTAACCGGAGCGCAGATAGCCAATCCTTTCTGGTGGAGACAATCACGGGTATTCACTCGGTGAAAGCCCATGCTGCCGAGAAGACAACTCGCGATCGCTGGGAAGGCCTTTATGCCCGCTTTATCCGTACGAGCTTTAAGGCTTCGACAACGGCCAACGTCAGCAACCACATTGGCGATTTCCTCACCAGCTTTTCGGCGCTGCTGATTCTCTGGTTTGGTGCGCAGCTGGTAATCAAGCAGCAACTGACGATCGGTCAGCTCGTAGCGTTTCAAATGCTTTCCGGTCGGGTGACGGGTCCGCTGCTGCGGCTGATTCAGCTTTGGCAGACGCTGCAAGAAGTGCTGCTGGCGGTCGATCGAATTGGGGATATTCTCAATGTGGCTCCGGAAGCAGAACCAGGAACGGGCTTGATGCTGCCGCCGCTGCGCGGACAGGTGAGCTTCGATCAGGTGTTTTTCCGTTACAACGAAGAGCAAGAGCCAATTCTGCGGGGGGTGTCGTTCAATGCTGAACCTGGCATGTTTGTTGGGCTGGTGGGACGCAGCGGCTCGGGAAAAAGCACCCTCTCGAAGCTGATTCAACGGCTGTATCAGCCCGAATCAGGACGGATTGCGATCGACGGCTTCGACATTAAGAGTGCTGATTTGGCTTCCCTCCGACCGCAGATCGCCGTCGTGCTGCAAGAAGATTTTCTATTTAACGGCTCCGTTCTGGAAAACATCACGCTTGGCAATCCAGAAGTTTCAGCGGAACAAGTCGTTGAGGCGGCCCGGTTGGCGGTCGCGCATGATTTCATCTGCGATCTGCCACACGGCTACGAAACGAACGTTGGCGAACGCGGTACAGCCCTTTCGGGTGGGCAGCGGCAGCGGATTACCCTAGCGCGGCTATTTTTATCAGATGCGCCCATTTTGATTCTGGATGAAGCAACCAGCCATCTAGATGCCGAAACAGAACAGCAGGTTTTAGAGAACCTGAAGCGCATCTCTAGAGATCGCACTATGTTTTTGATTGCTCACCGCTTTGCACCGCTGAAACATGCAGATTTAATTCTCACTATGGAGAAAGGCGTGGTAGTAGAGCGAGGAACGCATGAAGGGCTGCTGGGGCAGAAGGGGCTGTATTGGTCGCTCTATCAACGGCAGCAGGCATCGGTGTAGAGCAATTACTGGCACCTTCGCTACCCGTCTAAATTGAGATTTTCTTTATGCAAAAGCCTCGCTACGCGAGGCTTTTGCATAAAGAAAATTGTTAACGTATGCCTGCAGTGCCACCTTGATAGCGCTTCGCGCTCAAATGAAGGGGGTTTTCTGTTGAGTGCCGCAAGTGCGGCACTCAACAGAAAACCCATACCTCACGCGATTGGAAATCGCTATATTTTTATGTCTTGAACATGTTGAGCGCGCTACATATTTTAGCAGAAGCTTTATCGCGAATTTATGAAACTCAGAAAGCTGATTAATCTTCAGTAAGTCAACAATATTTACTAGGAAATAAAGCTGATCCTGATTCAAACTTTGAGTAGAGCTACTTAGAGCGAATAAGGTTGGCTGTATGTCAAATAGCTAGTTCGCTGCCAACGTGCTATGTGAAATCTGTTTAAAAGCGTCTTTAAGAGAGTCTAGCTCAGATAACAGATCTAGCATAATTCGGCGATTGCAAAACTAGCGCCTTTTATTCTAAGTTCGGACATCCTTTTGGTGATGCAAAAGAGATCCAAATTAATATCAAGGGTGTTCTTCCAAATCCCGTCTCTCCTAACTGATCTTGCGATCGAATTTTGCAGAAATTGCCTCCACAGCAAAACGACACGCAAATTGCTGAGCTAGTGAATGGAATTAGCTAGATTCTAAAACTGCCAAGCAGCTTGTGCGCTCAATGCGATTGTTCCTCACGCAGTTATTCTTTCTATTCACCCTGACCTTGTTCTTTAATAGTTACGCGGCTACCCAAACATATGGCAACTTCTGACATTCTGCGACTGACTGATGCCGTTACAGAACAAAGCAAATTTGTTCTCTACACTACACCTGTTGATGCGACCCAAGGGCTTTCAGTCTCTTTTGATTTTTACTCCTACGGCGGCTCTGGTGGCCTAAGCGGCGGCACAGGCGGCGATGGTATCGGCTTCTTCTTTATCGATGGCAGCAAATCGCCTGTGCAGGCAGGCGGCTTCGGCGGTTCGCTAGGATATGCCCAACGCACTGGTGCCAGCGGCTCTGGCATTGATGGCGGCTATATTGGAGTCGGGTTCGATGAGTTCGGCAACTTCTCAAGCGGCACCGAGGGACGGGTCGGGGGTCCGGGGAGATCTCCAGATACGATTGCCGTTCGGGGAAGCCAAGCCACTCAATACGTCTACCTGACCGGGCAAGCACTGCCTGTTAATGTTAGCTTAGACAACCCAGGTCCAACGGCTACCCGCGCCAACTCGAAGCGCCGCGCCCAAGTTGATCTAACCCCTGCTGGTCTGCTCACCGTACAGATTGACCTAAACAACGACGAGGATTTTCTGGATGCAGGCGAAAAGCCGATCGATTCCCTTAACGTCGTTGCTGTCAACGGTGGCCTACTGCCACCCACATTCAAGTTTGGCTTTGCCGGATCGACCGGAGCAGCCACCAACATCCACGAAGTCGGCAATTTCAGAGTAGTAACCTCTAACGGTTCACCTGTGGCTGGTAATTTCACAAGTGATCTGCTGGTGGTTACCGGAACCGGCAAAACAAACGATCCGTTAACAGGCGGCAGCGGCAACGATGTCCTGGTTGGCAATAATGGCAGCAATACGCAAACCGGCGGCAGTGGTTCCGATCGCTTCGTTTTTGCAGGCAGAAACAAGGCAGCAGCCCTAAAAACTTCTCTACTCCGCAATCCAGATAAGATCACTGACTTCAGCTTTGCTGAGGGCGATCGCTTCCAGCTTGATTTTGATAACAACCTCAACACAGTCAGTCGACCTAAAAGTTTGTCTCATGCAGGCACGATCAAAGCAGGAAACTTGACAGAAGCCGTTAAGTTTGCGTACACCGACAAGAACCAGAAGAATCGAGGCAGACAGGCACTGAAGGGAGATGAGGCGGTGTTCTTTAAGCTCGGAAAGCGCACTTATTTATCGATTAACGACAATAAAGCTCCCTTCTCTGCCAAAGCCGACCTGGTTGCAGATGTGACAGGGATTCAGTTTAAGCCAGGAGATCAACAGCGAGGATCGCTGGTAGCCGCTAATTATTTTGCTTAGTCAATTACCTTACTGAGCAATATAGCGCTTCGCGTTCAAATGAAGGGCGGTTTTTGTTGGGTGCCGTATTCGCAGCACCCAACAAAGAACCTGCACCTCATGCAACTGGAAATCACAATAGTTCCAGCCTCTCTGTGGCTCATTTATTCAGCGATAAATATACTCTTCCATTCGCTATAGTGATCCAGCACCGCCAGCCCCAGCTCTCGCCCCATGCCGCTTCGCTTAACTCCGCCAAACGGCGCTTCTAGATGAACGCTGTGCCCCGTATTGATCGACAGCACTCCGGTTTCGATCGCCTTTGCTACGCGCAGCGCCAGACTAATATCCCGCGTCCAAATTGAGCCAGACAGACCATAGAGGCTATTGTTGGCAAGCGCGATCGCTTCTGCTTCTGTTCCAAACGGCATCACGCACACCACTGGACCAAAGATCTCCTCCCGGAAGACTCGCATTTGCGGCTGCACATCAGCAAAAATAGTTGGATACAAGTATGCCCCTTTAGCCAGCGGCTCAGCGGTGGGCATTTCGCCGCCACACAGTAGCGCTGCTCCTTCCGCAATGCCGCTGTGGATGTATTCCAGCACCCGATCGCGCTGCGCCAGCGAAACCAAAGCGCCAATTTCAGTTTGCTCATCCAGGGGAGAGCCAAGCTTTAGCGACTTGAATTGAGCCGTAAGCCGACTGAGAAATTCTTCATAAATCGGACGCTGTACGAGGATACGTGATCGAGCGCAGCAATCTTGACCCGCATTTCCTAAGACGCTCCACACCGCTTTAGGAACAGCTTTATCGAGATCGGCATCTGCAAAGATTAAATTAGCAGACTTGCCCCCCAGCTCCAGCGTCACTCGCTTGATATCATCAGCTGCCAGCCGCATAACCTGCGTTCCCACTTCCGTAGAACCCGTAAACGAGATTTTCCGGACTAACGGATGCTGAATCAATGCCGTTCCCGCTACCGTACCAGAACCAGGAACCACATTAAACACACCTGCGGGAATGCCTGCCTCAAGCGCCAGTTCACCCAAACGCAAAGCTGTTAGCGGCGTTTGGGAGGCAGGCTTAAGGACGATCGTATTGCCCATGGCTAGCGCAGGCGCAACTTTCCAGGCGGTAATCACCAGCGGAAAGTTCCAGGGCGCAATCAGTCCACAAACCCCAATTGGCTCACGGAAGGTGAGACAGGTTCCTGCTGCTGCAACCGGAACCGTTTGTCCGCCGACCTTGTTGATTGCCCCGGCATAGTATTCAAAACAGTCTGCTGCCAGTTCCACTTCTTCCCGGGCTTCCCGGATCGGCTTGCCGACGTTGCGGCTCTCTAACTGGGCAAGGCTTTCTGCCTGTTCTCGAATCAAGGTGGCTAATCGCAGCAGCATGCGGGTGCGATCGCGACTGTTCACTCGTCGCCAGGCAGAACGAACCCGATCGGCAGCTTGAACAGCGCGATTGATTTCTGCGGCTCCACCCGTAGCAACCGCTGCCCAAGGTTCGCCCGTTGCCGGATCAATCAGCTCAGTCTGCTGACCTGAGGAGGCAGGCAGGCGATCGCCGTCGATCAGAAGTTCTGTGAGGTTTGAAGTCATGAGAGGTAATGTGAGTTGTGAGTAAGTTGGCTTTTGGGTTTAGTTAGTTCTATTAATCCGGCAGCGTTTAAGCTTGTACTGTTTCGATTTTTATTGTCCGCACTCTTTCCAACAGAAAATCTTAAGTTGCCAGGTAAAAATTCAGTTCGCAATCAAGGTATTCTATCAATCAAAGCATCAGAAACTTTAGAGATAATGATCGATCAATCTTGCTTTCCAGTTCAGTTTCTTTCTAGTTTTTTGGCAATTGCTCAAGCGCGTCAGCAAGAGGGTCAACAGCCTGATAACCTGTGTGGACCTTATTGGGTGTCTATCTTACTGAGATCGCATGGCTTTGACGTTACCCCAGAAGCAGTGGCTCAGCTAGCTGGAACCGTTTTGCCTGTAGGCGATCCGGCGTCTTGGCTACCCACAGGTGCAACCCCCAAACAAGATCACAGCATTCCCTTACCCACCACGACTTCTGCAAGCGACGCAGGCACTTCTGCCCAAGGCTTAATTGCCGCTGTTGACCAACTCACCCAGAATGCGTACTGCCTGCTGCCTTTGCAAACGCACTGGAGCGGCGATCGAGTTAATGCTCTGCTGCAACTCTGTCAGTCTTGGCAAACGGTTCCGCTTTGCAATGTACAAACGGGAAACTTGTGGGGTTCAAGCTTAGCGGTCAGCGATGCGATCGCCTATCTCAACGGTCAGCCTATTTCGCCGCCCAGCGCCGACTGGATTGTTGGACACTTCCTCACGCTAGCAGGCAGCGTCAAGGGAGCAGCAAAGCAGCTGATCGTAGTCTGCGACACCTATCTCCAATTTGGCTGGCAAGGTTACTATCTACAGTCGGCTGAGGCAGTCGCCCAAGCCCTCAACCGCAACGATGGCTATGGGGGAGGTGTGCTGCTCTTTATCCCCAGCGAACACCAAGCTGCCGTCCGTGAGCAAGCCGAGGCAATCGGCTTGACGATCGAGGTATGGGATAACGGCAGCCCGATATAACGGGTTTTATTAATATATCTCCATATATTCCTGCCGTTCCCAATCGCTGACATGAGCATGGAAGCGATCGAGTTCAAACTGTTTGACCGTCGTGAACAGGTGAACAAACTCTTCGCCCAAAAGCGATCGCATGGCAGCGTCGGCTTTGAGGCTATCTAGCGCGGCATCTAAGGTGGGCGGCAGCTTTGGTAAGTCGGGGCTGTCTTCGCTGGGTCCGGCAGTCATCGGCTGCAAGCTGTATTGGTTTTGGATGCCTAACAGCCCAGCGGCGAGAGTGGCGGCAGCGCTGAGGTAGGGGTTGCTGAGTCCGGAGCCTGCCCGCATCTCTAGATGAGTGCCCTCATCATGGGTCGCTTTAACTCGCACCATTGCCGTTCGATCTTCAATGCCCCAGCTAATGTTGGAAGGCGCGAAGGTATGAGGCTTGAGGCGGCGATAGCAGTTGGGCGTGGGGCCAATCAGCGGCATCATGGCGGGCGCGTGGGTAAGGATGCCTTGCGTAAACGATCGCAGGGTGGATGAGAGCCCGTCTGGATCGTTTAGGTCGAGAAAGACATTTTCCCCAGTCTGGCGATCGAGCAAGCTGATATGGAAATGGCAGCAGCAGCCCGCGCGATCGGAGAACGGCTTTGACATGAATGTAGCCTGGTAGCCCATGCGATGGGCAATTTCTTTGACGGCGTTTTTGAAGGTAAACGCTTTATCTGCCGCCCGAATGCCAACACTTGCGCCAAAGTTAATTTCAAACTGCGAAGGTGCATATTCGCAGTTGTGCGTAATTACATCAATGCCAGCCTGCCGCAAGTAGTTAAGCAGTTGATCTAGCTCTGGCACATACTGATTGCGAATGTGGTTGAAGATATGCACTCCACCAAACAGTGGCTCTTGCGTTTCTGCGTGCAGCAAATAAAACTCGAATTCGTGCCCCATCATCACATCAAAGCCCATTTCGGCAGCTTTGTGCAGCAGTGACTTCAGGACATAGCGTGGCGCTACGGTCAGCGGTTCTGCGGGGCTCCACTGCGGGTCGCAAATCACTTTGGCAGTACGATCGCACCAAGGCACAGCTCCCAGCGTGTCCAGATCGGCAATCAGCATGTGGTCTTGATACTTGCGCTCTGCATGCAGCCCAGAACCAGAAACTACCATTGAGGCTGTATCTAGAGCTAGCGTGCCGCCATAGAAGTTCAAGCCCTTCCGCAGATAGCCTTCTACTTTGTCAACCGGCACAACCTTTAGCCGCGAAACGCCGTGCAAGTCTGGTAGCTCAAACCGGACGTATTCAATATTTTTCTCTTTAAGCGTTGCTAGAAACTCATTGATTTGATCTGGAGAAATTGATTGAGTATTCAAGCTTGAATTTGATTCAACTGCGATCATAACGCTACCTCGTCAACAAAAAATAGGGGAGGGGAATCGATCTGCAACCTGAAATAGGCGATGGGAGATACGCCATGCGCACCTCCCATCACTCATCTTTGAGGTCAGAACTGACAAACCATTTAAACAGCTTGAACGATCAAGGAACTGACAGGTTACAATGCTAAACCTTCTTCATTTCTTCGAAGCGGGTATGGGAAGCTTCGATATCACTCTCGATCGCCTGGATAATTTCTGGAGAACGTTTTCTCAGAATGTAGAACCAGACTGCGCCAATTGCCAAATAGACCAAGAATAGATACGGAAAGAAATTGTAAGGAGCGGACGGCACAGGGAAAATGCTATTCTCCCCTGGAATACCAATACTGCCCACCAGCGGAATCAGCATGAACGCAACGCTCAGTACGGAATAAACAATGTCTTTAGGCTTCAGCTGATGTTCCCGCGCCAGGTAGACCGGAGCCGCAATCGAGATCAGGATATAGGCAACCAAAAAGCCATAGGTGGCGATGGTACCTGTATAAGCGTAGATATCCAGCGGTTTCACACCCATGAATGACAGAATCATGGGAATCAGGAATGCGATCAGCGACGTGACTGTAACTGCGATGTGCGGTGTTTCATTGCGCCCATGTGCCCGCCCAACGGCACTGTGAAAAATGCCGTGACGACCCATCGAAAAGAGAATCCGTGAGCCGGCGTTGATACTGGCGATCGCACAGGCAAAAAGGCTAATCAGGGCGCAAATTTCAATCAAGATCCCAAAAAAACCAACGCCCGCAAAGTTAGCCAGATCGGTCATGGGCGCTGCGCTTTCGTTGAAGATCACCGATGTTCCCTGGAAGCCCAGCGTCTCGATGTAGGACATGATCACAAAGAACGTTCCAGAGGCGATCGTACTGAGAATGACGGCGCGGGGAATATTTCGCAAGGGACGCTTGGCTTCATCGCCCAAGGTAGTCGCGCTTTCAAAGCCGACATAGCTAAACACCCCCAGCACCAGTCCCAGCATGATGCCGTTTGGTTTCACTCCCTGAAGAGTGAGCTGCGTCGTGTCAACGACATAGCCTTTGTTGCCAAGGATAATCATGCCCAAAATTAGGATTAGCCCCACGGATGCGGCTTCTACTGCCAGCATGATCACCGTAGAGAGCTGGATGTCCTTGTATGCCACATACCAGGCAATCCCAGCACAAATAGCGAATAGAAAAACGGGCGAGGGCGTGATTCCCAGTGGAGCGAGCAGCACCTGCCCATAGTTTGCAAAGCCGCTCAAAACTGCCATTGCCGTTAGCATATAGGCCAGAACGAGTCCCCAGCCGGTGATTACACCCGCTGTGGTTCCTAAACCTCTAGCAATGTAGGCATATAGCGACCCTGGTGATGCCGATCGCCTAGCAAACTGGTTAATATTCAATCCAACAAATACCAGCCCAATCGTTGCCAACACATAGGTAAACCAGGTGCCAGTCCCCGCGCTAGCAAACACCAGCGCAGCATTAACTGTGGGAGTGACCGTGGGAGCAATGTTAGCGATCGACTGTGCTAGCACCTCAGAAAACGGTAGACAGTCTGGACGTAGCCCAGATGCCGACGAGGAACGAGCTTCTGAATCAGTCATAGTAGTAGCCTGTATAGGGGGAATACCGAAGCTGCAGTATCAGATAAGACTGGTTCAACAGTACGCCAGTTTTCCTGACAAATTCGTAATATTGGCTACGGATGCTTGCCAGCAGATGCACTGGTGTTAACTATAGCGATCTCTCCAAAAACAGTCCAGATTATTCGTTAATGATGTTTCATTGTGCAAATTTATTAAACAGCAAGCGCATCTCGGCAATACTCTAAAACCATGGGCGATCGGTATTCTTCCGGTGTCCAAAGGATCGGCAAAAAGCTTTCATCGACTGCGTCTTCGCCTAAGCGGCGATAGCGGCTAAAAATATAGCCTGTGCCCACGCCAATGGGCTGGAACCGAGCTTCTGCAGGCAGAGTGCTAACTGCAAAACTACGGCGCGTGTGTTGCGTTATGTTACAGCCCGAACCATGCCACAGGTTGCCATCTAGAAAGACACAGCCACCAATCGGCAGCTCTATTTTCAAAATCTCTGGTTCAGCCACCCCTGCTGCTGCTGCTGCCTGCCAGAGGGGTTGCCGATAGTCTTCCACCGGGGCATGGAGAAACCGAAAGCGATCGGCACACTGCCAGCGATGAGAGCCAGGAACGACTTCTAGCGTCCCCATCTCGGCTGTGATATCGCTGAAGGCAATCCAGCAGGTCACCATCGTTGCGGGCTGGAGGCAGCTCACCAGCGTATTGTTGCGATGATAGGATACTGCAGGCGCATTGGGGGGCTTAATCCAGCAGCTATCCATTGCTAAACGTCCGCCTGTCCAGCCAGCCAGGGTAGCATTGAGGCGGGCGATCTCTGCCGAGAGCGAAAGACTTGCTACCGTGCGATCGCAGCGCCACATGCCAACCATTTGCCGCGTAGCGTTGGGCTGGCTCAGTCCAGGTCGTCCGTGCCACTCATCGGGGTAAACGCCCGTTTCAAACCGCGTTGCAAACAGCGGATCAAGCCGGCTGTCTATCTGCTCTACCAGATCTAGCGGCAGAAATTTATCGAGAATTAGAAAGCCCTGCGATCGAAACTGAGCGAGGTGGGAGTCGGTAAGCTGCATTCATCTAGCTCCTTGCCCGCAATAGTCCTGCTTGCAATAGTCCTGCAAAAACGGCGAGCGATAGCCATCTTGCTGCCAAACGATCGGGAAAAAGTTTTCGTCCATCGTGTCATCGCCAAACCGCTTATAGCGCCCTGCCAAATATCCCCCTTCCACATAAGCGCCTGTCGGCTTGAACCGGGAGTTTGCAGGAATATGGGCAATGACCAAGCTGCGGCGAATTAGATCGGGCATCAGGTTTTTACCAGAGCCGTGCCACATGTGCCCATGGTGGAAGGCACAGCTGCCGGGCTGGAGAGCCAGCTGCACCACTTCTGGATGCTCGATGCCTGCTCTTTGGGCGGCTTGCTCCATTTCCCAGCGGTAGCTTTTGCCCGTCGCATGAAATTCTGAAACGGTTTGGGACAGCGGCCAACGGTGAGAGCCACGCACATACTCGATCGCACTAGCGCCCAGAACTGCATTGCTGAGAGCGATCCAGCAAACTACAATTTCTTGTGGCGTGTGGTAGAAGGAGTACATCGAATCCTGGTGAAGCGTGGTTTCGGATGCTCCATAGGGTTTGCGCCAGAGGCTATCGCTCAAGAGCCGTGCCCCCGTCCAGTCGCCCAGCTCAGCACAAATTTCGCCAATTATAGGCGACAGCGTCAGTGAGGCAAGAGTGCGATCGCTTTTCCAGGCGTTGCTCATCTGCCCGGATGCGCCAGGCATTCCCAGTCGCGGATTCCAGTACCACTCATCGGGATAGATGCCCGTCTCAAACTCGCCGGAAAACAGCGGCTCAACTCGATCTACTACCCGAGCGATCGTGGCTGGATCAATCAGGTTTTCGACCACCAAGAAGCCGTCGCTATGAAATCGATCGATTTGCTCTAGGGTGAGAACAGACATAGACTAAATGCAGGCTTGACCTGAATGAGTTGACTGGAATGGGTGAACTGGAATGGGTTGACTAGAAGCGTACGCCACGCCATTCTATGTTTAGCAACAGGCTGCTAATCGTTACATAAGATACAGAAAGCTCTACCCAAACGCAAATGAACGCCTCAAAGCTATTGGTCATTCGACACGAAACTGGATCGAGTTTGGGAATGCTGAAAGCGCCTGAGCCGCATTCCGTTCACTATGTCAATTTGGCACAGGGTGAAACGCTCTCAGAGCCGATCGCCAGCTTTTCTCATATTGTGCTGTTGGGCGGGGCAGTCAGCGCCTACGAAGACGATCGCTACGCCTTCCTGCGCGACGAGTTCCGGCTGATTGAACAAGCGATTGAGCAAGGCATCCCGATCGTGGGAATTTGTTTGGGTTCGCAAATTCTTGCGAAGGTGCTGGGCGCGAGAGTATACCGGGGTGAAGCGGGGCGCGAGGTGGGCTGGTGCGAAGTGCAGCTCACAGAGGCAGCCAAAACAGATACGCTGCTGCGATCGTTTCCCACGAAGTTTCGCGTGTTTCAATCGCACCAGGACACCTTTGAGATTCCAGCAGGGAGCACCCACCTGGCATACAGCAGTCAGTATCCTAATCAGGCGTTTCGCTATGGCGATCGGGTCTGGGCGCTTCAGTTCCACTTAGAGATTGATGAACCCGTCTTAGCAGCCTGCGCTCCTGTGATTGAGCAAGAGCTACTCGATAGCCGAATTGATCACACAACCATGCCAAAGCTCTTAACCGACGCAAAACAATATGCGCCTGAGCTAGCGCCGATTTCCAGCCGGTTTATGCAGGACTTTTTGCAAGTACGATCGGTGGAGCCCGCGCAGACTGCTTAACTTCACGTCTTCAAGTGCCGCAAATTTGCCGAATCGCTGCCCAGGTCTTTGGGATATCCAGATAGCTAGCAGCATAGTTCTGACATAGCAGTTCTTCGCTGAGAAACCGATCGTGTTTTTCGTTTACTTTGTTGCGTACCGTTGCGGCTAGCTTAATTGGATCAGGAGGAGTGCTTTTTGCGAGTTTTTTGAGATGACGCACTAGTTCACGGGAAGAAACATTTGAGATCGTCAGCGCGATCGAGCCTTGTTGCACCTCCCATTCATTGGCTAGAAACAGCACAAATAATGTGTTCATCACTAAGCTGCCCTGCCAGGGAAGCAGAAGCGTATCGCTGCCGTTGCTCAAGATATTCGTTTGGTCAAGTCCATAGGTGACAAAGATAGATCGTGCCTCTTCCAGCAGATCTTCTGCCATAGCATCCAGAAAAATTGGTGTATCTTCTGCGGTATATAGGCGCAGCATTTCCTGACGAACGCGATCATGTATCAAGCCGGGTTCACCGCCAAAGTAAGGCACTCGTCCCGCTGCCGCCTCAATCACTTCGATCACGCGCCGGTCTCGATCGACGGCTATAATCTGCCAGCGTTTTCCGGCAAAGATTAGCAGCATCCCTTCCACCAGCGGATAGTCGATCGGCAGTGTTCCCAGCGTTTTCCCTGTAGTGGTCACGCGGTATTCTTCGGGCGTCTTGAAGGCGGTGTAGAAACTGTAGTGGTTCACCAACCGTTCGCCGTTGAGTCCCAGCAGCAGTAACCCTTCCTGGCTCTGCTGAATTAAATCTTGCTGCCCCAAACAGCGCAATACTCTGATGTAGGTTGCCTGATCGACTGCCTCAAATGCATCTCGCAAGATCTCCCAGGCGCGATCGGCACGAACCCCACCCCGTTGAGCAATCAGCGAAAGCAGCTGTTGGATTAGCGTGGACAGGTGCAGCTTCCCGGTAATGGGCGGCTCGTACCAGCCCTGCAGCAGCAGAGTCACCGCGGCGATCGCTTGCATCAGCGAGGGATGCAAGGCTTGCTCCGGCGGCGTGATTGGCGTCACTTCTGGCTCAGTGATGTAGAGCCGCAAAATTGCCGGATCGCCTTGCCGTCTCCCGGAGCGTCCCAATCGCTGACGGGTACTGGCAACTGAAAACGGTGCGCCAATCTGCGCGATCGAATTGACTGCCCCAATGTCGATGCCCAGCTCTAGCGTTGAGGTACAGACGACATTAGCAGGGCGATCGCTGTCTTTCAGCGCTTCTTCAGCCGCCTCGCGCAATTCCTTAGACAAGCTGCCGTGGTGCGGCATGAACTCATTTGGGACATGGTGCTGCTCGCACAATCGCCCCAGCAGATCAGCGTATTGCTCAACGTCCTGCCGTCGATTGATGAAGATTAAATTTTTACCGCCCCGCAGCACCTTAAACAGGTGACGAGCAATATCAATTTCGTCTCTGGAGTGTTCTGATTGGGGTTCTGCCTGTGATTCTTCTAGAAACAGCGGGGCAATTTTGCGATAGCCTCTGATTTGCAGCTTGATTTCTTGCCCTGCCTCCGAAGATTGAATCAGCTCTACCGGAGCGGCATTGGGCAATCGCTCCTGTGGCGCTCTTAGATATGCCTTTGCCAGATTCATTTCGCCCAGGGTGGCACTCAGCCCAATCCGAGGAATCTGTCGGTCTGCAACTCGCTCTAGACGATGCAAGAGCGATCGCAGCTGCTGCCCCCGCTCTGTGCCAATAAACGAATGCAGCTCATCCACCACTACAGCCTGCAGCGCCCCAAACAAATAGAGCAGCTCATGCCCTCGCAAAATAAACATTGCCTCCAGCGCTTCCGGCGTAATCAGCAGCACACCTGCAGGCTGCTTCAGCACCTTTTGCTTACGTCCAGCGCTAATATCGCCATGCCACGGATGTACAGGAATCTCTAGCAGATCGCCTAGCTCAGACAGACGGCGGTATTGATCGTTAATCAATGCTTTCAGGGGGCTGATGTAGAGCACCTGAATCCCTGCACCGGGATTGCTGACCAGCTTCGAGAAGAGCGGCAGGAACGCCGCCTCCGTTTTGCCACCTGCGGTGGCGGCGGCAATAATAACATCCCTATCGCCTGCCAGGATCGGTGCGATCGCCTGTTCCTGGATATCACGTAGCTCTGTCCAGCGCTGCTGCCAGATCCAGCGCTGCACCTGTTCGTGGAGCTGGTGAAAGGCGGTGGAGGAGCGGCTAGAGTCGGAAGGAGGCAAGATCGTCATCTTCCATGCGATCAGAAAGGGCAGCTTTACCGTTCTGAGACGGTAATAAATCGGGGTTGGATTCTCGATCGAGATTCACCTGCGATACCAAATCCTTCCAGGACACCTGTTTATTTTGCTCCAGCACCGAGAGTAGATCGATAAATGCTTTGATCGTGTTGCGCGGCGTTCGGAAGTAAGCTTCGCCAATCCGCGTCAGGCAATGCTCCATAAAGGCTTGAATGCCTGCATCAGGCAGTAAATACTCTTCTGGATTGCCATAGGCAAACACGTGGCGAATCTTGCTGAGCAGTACAAATAAATCTTCTGGGCTGAGGTTGCCTAGCCGCAGCACGGGATTGTTGTAATCTACTAAACCATTCACCGCAAAAGTATTTTCGGCAAGCCGCGATTGCAGCGCTGGGTAACTATACAATCCTCGTCGGGTATCCATCAAGAAATCAGGTGTGCCACCCAGAATGAAGCCTAGCCCTTCTACATTTCCCTGCAGACAATCATTCAAAATGCGTAAGATCTGTTCGTAATTACTTTTACGAGCTTGTGTATTGGGCAGTTTATAAAGGTTCACCAGTTCATCTAGACAAATGAGCAAGCCCGCATATCCAGCCAGCCGAACAAGCTGAGTAAACAGCTTAAGCTGATCGTATACATTGGCATCATCGACAATCGTTCGTACACCTAGCGCTTGTCGTGCATCTGTTCGGGTCGTAAATTCTCCCCGCAGCCAGCGGATTGCGTTCATCTTCAGAGTTTCATCACCCTGATCGAAGCCGCGCCAGTAAGCAGCAATCACTTCTGCAAAATCGTATCCGCCAACCATTTCAGATAAATGTTCCAACCGTTCCCGAATCACGACTTCCGGATCGACTTCTCGATCGCGTCCTTCACTCACTGCAGAAGTGACAAACCGTTCCACTACGCTGGGCAACGCGCCGCCATCTGGCTTCGTGCGCGTCGAGAGGTTATACATGAGCTCCGCATAGAGCGATCGCGCCTGTCCGCCCGTGGCATGGAGGCGGCGATCGGGCGTTAAATCTGCCTGCGCCGTCACAAATTTCTTCTCTAGGGCAATCGATCGCACCAGCGACAGAAAAAAGGTTTTACCAGAGCCGTACTCCCCGATGGCAAACCGAAACGCAGCCCCACCCTCTGCCATCCGATCGAGATCCCGAATCAGCGCCTTAATTTCTTCCACCCGCCCCACCTGAATCAACTGCTGCCCTCGACGTGGCACCACACCTGCCTGCAGCGATTGAATTACAGTGTCTCGGTCTTTCGCTTTAATCAGCTCACTCATGCTAATAGCTCCTGCACCACGATGGGGTTAACCTCTAGCGGGTCATCTCCTTCTATCACGGCTTCGTCACAGCGATCAAATGCGGCTTCGTTGATCACCTCCAGCGCTCCATCTAGCATAAGACTGAGCCGAGCGGCGATCGCCTCTAGCTCGCTGCGCTGCCACTCGGGTTTCTGAGCGATTGCCTGCAACAGTCCAGAATGAGCAGCATCCAACCCTGCTACTAGTTGCACATCTAGCGTTTTCACAGCTTTAGCGGATTTTTGTCTAGCAGATTTCTGTCCGGCGGCACTACTAGTCTTCTTTGAAGTTTTTCGGGGGGCTTTGGCAGGTTGGACGGGTTCCTCTTCCACAAAAATCTCTGCCAGCAGGCTAGACACCTCCTGCGATTCTGCCAGCTTCGATTGCACCAATTCCATATCCAGCGTCAGCGCATCTTTTCTAGGGCGCTTTGGCGGCGGTGGAATCTTGTGACCTTCTGTGGAAACAGCAGCCCGAACGGTAACCGGATCGCGCCCAGAACGCAATTTCGACGGTGTCGTGTTGCGATCATGAATATCGCTATATAAAAGCTGAGGGTCTCGATCGAGCAGCGTATAGGCTTTCTCCAGAATCTTGATCTCTGGTGGCGTAATCTGCCCATCTGCAGCAGCGACATGCACCAAAAACGGGGCTATTTCTGCCCGTTGGGCTGGTTCCAGCCGCTCAAGCCGCGACTTAAGGCTCTTCAGCGTGGGTTTATCCTGCAGCAGCCAGTGGATATGTGCAACAAAGCGCGATCGCTCGGCGGTGTCTAAATCTACTACAGAATTAATGTGTGCCTCTAGATACTGTTGCTCTAGCTGACTTGGCATCTGATCGCCGCTAGCGGTTGCCAGTGCCATCTGAGCCACCAGCGTTGCTGTAAAATACTCAGCTTCCAGTTCAATCGGGTTTTGAGTCGCTTCTGGGGGCGATCGAAAGAGCGCCAGGTGGCTTTTCAGGGAGGGCAAGCTAGAGGAAACGCGTGGGTCAGGCTCCACCCCAAACCCCAGCTTTTCTAGAAACTGAGCAAACCCAGTCGCTTCGCTTTTTGTTAACTTCTCTGGATTGCTGCCCGCCCACTGCTTCAGCACTTCTTTACCAGAGATCACCACTACCTGTGTGTGTGGCTGAGGGAAGAGCTTATCTAGCCACTTCTGCAGCTTTTCAATAACTGCTCCACCATGACTGACAATCAGATCGGCGGGCAGCAGAGCAGTTGCAGAGAGCGTGTTGCGTCCCTCTGGGTTCCGCGCCAAAAATCGGCTCAGCGGCTCCAGCTCTGAGCGGCACTGCTGCACGACCTCACCAATCTGCTTCAGCTTGGCAGAAAAGCGCGAGACATCTGGAATGTCGCCTACATTGACTGAGATCGCTCGCCCCCAAAAAGACTGGCTGGTGGGCTGGTAGACCGTACTCAGCAAGGCTTTGCCTATCTTGAGTTTCATGCCTTCGCCAAAGCGATCGGCATAGCGCAGCTGAAACAGCGTCCGAAACTCATCCGGGCAGCGCAACGCTGCCGTGGGCAAACTGTGGTTAGACAAACGGGAATACCACGCCAGCGCCCAATCTGCTGGGAGCGGCTGGCGCTGTTTTACTTTTTGCCCCAGCCCAATCTGCAGTTCTAGCGGCTTGGCGGTTAGGGGATTGATCTCGGTGAGGCGATCGGGTGATTTGAGAATCCGACAGATGCTCAAAAACTCATCTGCCTTATAGTTGAACGCACCGTGGAAACTGTAGGCATTGCCGTAGACCTGTTTCAGCTCTTCTACTTCGTTGATGATTTGGTCAAGCTCTTGGCGCTTCTTGGCGTCGGCTTGCCAGTTGGATTGAAGCAGCTCATGGAAAACGCGCCGCTCCAATCCATAAAAGAAAAGCCAGACATAGCCGTTAAATGCTTTGGGATCGCGTCGCCCCGTCGAGAGCCATTCCAAATACCCTGCACGACTGCTCGGCTGCATCTGGGTATAAGAGCGGCTGTTGTAGCCATACGCCATGTCCTGCCCTTGCAGATCGGCTCGTTTGCGATCGACCTTTGAGCTGGGGCGAATTAAGCTCGGCTCGATCGCCCGCGAGTGGCTGACTGCAGTCAAACTCTCCCCGACGTATACCATACCCGAAAGCTTGTAGCCTGCTACTCTCACCGTTTTTCCAGGCGGAACCCAGCAGCGATCGCCTTCTGCTTCACGGTTGGTTTGGATGTCCTGCAAATACTCTTCCAGCAGTTCTATCATCTCAAACGAGCTGCCTGCAGAAGCCCCAGTCGGCAAAGAAATGATCCGCATTGCCTCAGCGCGATCTGCTAATTTTTTCTGCCGGTCTTGGCGATTCTGCCGCTGAAGCTTGGCGGAATCGGGCAGCTGAATGCCCAATTCAGAGAGCAACTCCCAAAATGGCTTAAATTCCATCAGAAGGAATGAGATGACACTATTTCTCAGTGTATCGTTAGGGCTTTTATTTGGGCGAGTCTGCTCAAATATAGGGCAGCGCTCGGCACAACTCAGCAAATCCTCAGCTGCAATTTATCCGCTCATCATCCGCCCTGTCAGATTCCTCGTACAGTAAAAGCAGATTCTCCAATCTGAGACTGGTCATGCACTACTCTCTTGCCTTACGGCAACTCCTCAAGACGATCGGACTTGCCACGATCGTCTGCCTCATTACCCCCGTGCCAGCCTATGCAGCAACTCTCAATCCCCAAAGTTTGCTGCACGATTCACTTGCCTGGATTCAGGACTTAGGCGTACTCGGCATTATCACCTTTATTGGGCTTTATGCGATCGCCACGGTTGCCTTTATTCCAGGATCCGTTCTAACGCTGGGGGCGGGGGTGGTGTTCGGCGTCCTGCAAGGATCGCTCTATGTGCTTGTAGGTGCAACGCTGGGGGCAACGCTGGCGTTTCTGGTGGGGCGCTATCTGGCACGAGGGTGGGTTTCTAAGCAGATTGCAGGTAATCCCAGGTTTCGGGCGATCGATGAAGCTGTAAGGCGAGATGGATTAAAAATTGTGCTGCTGACCCGTCTATCACCCATTTTTCCCTTTACTCTGCTCAACTATGCCTTCGGCGTGACGAATGTTGCCTTCAAAGACTATGTGCTGGGCTGCCTCGGCATGATTCCCGGTACGATTCTGTATGTCTACATTGGCTCACTAGCAGGCAGCTTAGCGGCGATCGGCACTGCCAACTCGCCCACCAATCCCGCTCTGCAGTGGGCAGTTCAGATTGTTGGCTTCATTGCCACGGTTGCTGTGACGGTGTATATCACTCGCATTGCCCGCAAAGCCCTAGCGGATGCTGCACCGGATGCCGCCAGAGAGCAAGCGCCTTAAAATGCCTGCCATAACCTGCCATAAACTGCCTTGAGGTGGACGATCTGGAACAAACCGGGCTGTTAGCTTTGTTGGCGCCGGCTTTGGTTTCTCTATCGATGAGGAGATTCTCGCTCCTCAGTACTATCTTTCATCCATTATTTTTCCTATGTCTCAATCTACCGTCCAGCCTGTTTCTGTGCCGCCAATGGATGAATACAATCAGCGGCTTGTTTCCTATGTCCATCCACCCGACTGGACTAATCCTACACCGCAGCCCCTTTACGATCTGGTAGTGATCGGCGGGGGCACGGCAGGTTTAGTGGCGGCTGCGGGCGCGGCTGGGCTAGAGCTGGGCTTGAAGGTGGCATTAGTGGAGCGGTATTTGATGGGCGGCGATTGTCTCAATGCAGGCTGTGTGCCCTCCAAGTGTATGATTCGATCGTCGCGCGTTGCGGCAGACATGCGGGATGCAGCGGCATTTGGGATCAAGCCTGTTGACGCCGAGATTGATTTTGCGGCGGTGATGGCGCGGATGCGGCGGGTCCGCTCGGATATCAGCCCACACGATTCGGCCCAGCGGTTTCAGGCAGTGGGAGTAGATGTCTTTTTGGGCGAAGGCTGCTTTACCAGCGATCAAACAATTCAGGTCGACGATCGCACCCTCCGCTTCAAAAAAGCGGTGATTGCGACAGGCGCACGGGCGAGTCGCCCGTCGATTCCCGGTTTGGATGAAGCGGGATACCTAACCAACGAAACGGTGTTTTCGCTGGTCGATCGTCCCAATCGGCTTGCTGTGATTGGAGGCGGGCCAATTGGCTGTGAGATGGCTCAAGCTTTCCAGCGGTTGGGCGCGCAGGCGGTGTTGTTTCACAACAATTCACATCTGCTGAAGAAAGAAGACCAGGATGCTGCTGAGTTCGTCGAGCAGGCTTTGTTGCGCGATGGCGTGCAGCTTGTCCTGAACAGCGATATTCAGCGCGTTGAAAAAACAGCAGCGGGCAAAGTGGTTCACTTCAATCGCGATGGACAGCCTGACTCGATCGCTGTGGATGAGATCTTAATTGGAGCCGGACGCGCACCTAATGTAGAAGGGTTAAATCTAGAAGCAATCGGTGTTCACTACGATCCCCATAAAGGTGTGGTCGTCAATGACTATCTGCAAACAACAAACCCTAGAATTTACGCAGCAGGCGACATTTGCATGGATTGGAAATTTACCCATGCCGCCGATGCTGCTGCCCGCATTGTCATCAAAAATGCGCTGTTTTCTCCCTTTGGCATCCGACGGACTAAGCTCAGCAGCCTGATTATGCCTTGGGTCACCTACACCGATCCTGAAATCGCCCATGTCGGTCTATATGAGCAAGAGGCACTCCAGCAAGGAATCGAGGTAGAAACGATCAAGATTTCCTTCGACAGCGTCGATCGCGCCCTTGCGGATGGTGAAGCAGATGGTTTTCTCAAGATCCTGCATCCCAAAGGCAAAGACACAATTTTAGGTGCAACGATTGTGGCGCGCCATGCTGGGGAGATGATTAGCGAAATTACTACGGCGATCGTTCACCACATCGGCTTGAGCAAACTCTCTAGCGTCATTCACCCCTACCCCACCCAAGCCGAATGTATCAAAAAGGCTGCTGATGCCTATCGCCGAACGCTGCTAACGCCTCGCATCAAAACCTTGCTGGGCATCTTAACAAAATTGCCATAGTTAAATTGCCATAGTTAAATTGCCATAGATAATCTGTGTCACTCAGTTGATATGAAAGCACCTCAACAATACAGCCACCCCCTGCCACTGTCACAAGCTTTCACCGCCATTGGGTAGGGTGCGATACAGTCAAACAGTTACAGGAGCTAACGTATCTCTGGGGTGTGCAGATCGACTGATTCCTGCCATGAGCAATTTTATCTTTTCTTTCCCTGTAGGGCTGATGAGCTAGGTTCACACAAATGACAAATGCCTGATGTCCAATAGTAAATAGTCTATTCTTGTCATCTATTTGTTTGGTTGATCACCGTTATGGCATCCCTTGCCCGCAAAAACCTGTTTGAAGATATTCCCCGCTTTCTGGTAGCGCAGGCAGGGATTATGTTTGCAGTGAGCTTGGTAGCAATTCAAACAGGAATTCTCAATGGGTTTACCCGCTCGACTGGTGTCCTGATCGATCGCTCAAAAGCAGATATTTGGGTTGCCAGCAAAGACATGGTCAACCTGGAGCTAACATTGCCACTGCCCGCGGGCTATCTGTCTCAAGCGCAGCAGGTGTCCGGCGTGCAGCGGGCAGAGCCGCTGCTGCTGGGCGGTGGCACTTGGCGCAGCCCTAGCGGCAAAATTACTTCGGTGCGGCTCTTTGGCTTTGATCCATCCGGGCAATTATTTGATGCCTTTGAAACTACCCAGGGCAGCATCAATGATTTGAAGCAGCCTTACACCGTCATTGCCGATGAAACCAACCTCGACAGCCTAAACGTTAGCCGAATTGGTGACACTGCTAACATCGGTGCACTCAGCATTAAGCTGGTGGGTCTGACACGCGGAACGCAGTCAATCGCCTCTAGCAACTACATGTTTGCCTCGATCGAGAGCGTCAAGTCGTATGTCACTGGCAACCGCACCTCAAATCTCAGCTGCAGACTGCAAGCAGAACAGTTTTTGTGTACCAACGTATATTCCCCCTCGCCTAGTGCTAACCCGGCATCGGCTCAGCCAACTCCGCTCTCAGCTAACGATGCGATTAGCTATGTGCTGGTGCAGGCAAGACCCGGTGAAGATGTAGCGACGCTGAAGCAGCGCCTAGAAGCAGCCCTGCCCAACACTCGAGCTTACAGCCGTGAAGAGATGGCGTCGATCACGCGCGAGTATTGGGTGCAGCGGACTGGGGTGGGTTTCATATTGGGATTAGGGGCTACAGTTGGGGTGGTTGTCGGCATGGTAATTGTAGGACAAATTCTATATTCGTCGGTTGCAGATCACCTCAAAGAGTTCGCCACACTCAAGGCGATGGGGGTTCCTGATCGCGTTGTTTATAGCATCATCATTCAGCAGGCGTTGCTGATGGCCGTCTTAGGATATATTCCCAGTATTGGTCTATGTCTAGCTTTAGGTGCTTGGACATTCGCCACTCAAGGCATCACCATTCTAATTACGCCGCTTGCTGCCACTGGCATTCTAGGGATCACCGTTTTTATGTGTGTCGGTTCTGCCTTATTTGCCATTCAAAAGGTGACGCGCGTTGATCCAGCGATCGTCTTCAAATCTTAACTTTAGCTTTCCTAATCACCCATTTCTCTCAGTACATCATGAAGATCCGGCCTCCGACCCCTATCCTGTGCTGCTGTTCCCCACCCAAAGTGCGATAATTTTTCTAGCTGAATAGATTACAAAGTATGAATCGCAACTTGTACAGCCTATATCAACTCATTTGATGCAGAGATAGTTGATCAGGTTTTCAAAGGCGTTAGATAAAGAATTAATCTAGAAGTTTTACTTTGCCACAGTGATAAGAAACAAACTGCAGATTAGCACAGTCCGAATTTTTAGATACTTCCTGTGAATCTATAATTAGCCAAATTTTTGAATATTTAGGCTAAGCTCGTCACTCCTCTCACACCCTGTCATTCAAGCTCCCTATCCAACCCATTCTCAAAACGGTACACATGACTGCGACTCCTATTAATTTCCAAATGAATGCAACAGAAGCCGCTCAAAAGGTGGTTTACCAGGGTGCTGAAACCACAATCGACCCTGTTAAAACTGGGGCTAGAGCGATTGTGGCCAAAGGAGTAGAGATGGTTTTCCAAAACGGTCCCCAGCGGTTCCAGGCGCTTAAAGATATTGATTTAGACGTATATCGGGGCGATATTCAGCTGCTGATGGGTCCTTCTGGCTCTGGTAAAACAACGCTGCTCTCTATTCTAGGGGGCATCCTTACTCCCTCGGACGGAAGCCTGTGTTTGCTGGGGCAAGACCTCACTCGGATGAGCCGCGCCCAGCTCTCGAAGTTTCGGCTAAAAAATATCGGCTTTATCTTCCAGGAGTTCAATCTGTTTCCAGCGCTAACAGCCCTAGAGAACGTTGAACTGGCGCTAGATATGAAGGGCATCAAGGGACGGGCTGCCAAACAGCAAGCGCTGTACCTTCTAGATCAAGTGGGCTTGGTCGATCGGGCAAATAAATATCCCCGCGATCTGTCGGGTGGGCAAAAGCAGCGGGTGGCGATCGCCCGGGCGCTGGCGGGTGAACCGCAGATTATCATGGCAGATGAGCCTACAGCAGCACTTGATTCGCAGAGTGGTCATGCGGTGATTTCGCTGCTGCGGAAGCTGGCTAAAGAAGCCAACCGCACCGTACTGATGGTAACGCATGATCCCCGGATTATCGATGTTGCCGATCGCGTCACTTATCTTGAAGATGGTGTGCTTACGAGCAATTCTGCTGCTGTAACCCACCAGCTACCGGCGTAGCGCATCCTGCAGCGTTTGCTCGACGGAGCGCGGTTCCCAGCCTAGTTCTTGCCGCGCTTTGTCTGCCTTGATGCGAACACAGCGGTCGTAGATGTAATGGACACGTTCACGGCTGACGGGGGGCTGCCAAGACAGCAAACGCCCGAGTGGGTCGAGCACATTCCCCACAAAGCGGACAATTGGCTCTGGAACTTCGTTGGGGGCAGCCATGCCTGTCTGTTGGCTCAGGAAGTCGAACATCTCACGGGTACTCATTTCTCCAGCAGAGATGATGTAGTGCGAGCCAGCGGGCGCTTTTTCGGCTGCCAGCAGCATTGCAGCCACTAGGTCATCTACATGGACAATGCCCGTAATCCGATCGCCACCCGCCCACACCTTCAGCTTGCCCTTCAAGAAGGTATCCATCACGGGACCGAAGTGGGGATCATCTGCTCCAAAAATTCCAGAGGGCATCAGGCTGACGGTATGCAATCCTTCTGCTGCTGCCTGATCGACTAGCTGCTGCGCCAGATACTTTGTGCGATCGTACGCCGAGGAAAACCCTGCCTGAGTCCGCTGAAAAGATTCATCAATCACCTGCCCTTGTGTGTCGCCGTAGACGCCGATCGTGCTGCAATACACTAGTTTAAAGATGCCTGCGGCTTTGGCGGCTTCCAAGACCGTGCGGGTTCCCTCCACGTTGATCTGCTCCATTTTGGCAGCATCAACCACGCCCAACTCTACATAGGCAGCCACATGGAAAACAACGTCAACGCCCTGCATCGCTGCTTCTAAAGTAGCCCGATCGCCAAGGTCACCATAGACCAGTTCGGCTCTGCTATCCTGCAGGCGGGATAAATCGCTGGTCTTTCGCACTAGCGCCACTACCCGATCGCCCCGCTGCTCTAGCGCTCTCACCAGATGCGATCCGGTAAAGCCGCTTGCACCTGTCACAAATGCTTTCATCTTGTCTTCCAGTTGTGCCCTAAGTCAGTGACTTTTCGTAAATCCGGTAGGTTTTGTAAATTTTGCCACCAGAGGCTTCTACCAGTTTGCGGGAGGCAGCATTGTCCTCATACACATACCCTAGCTCCGCTCGTTTGTAGGGTTTGCCTTTCTTTTGTGTCCCTCTCAGCCCCAGGTAAATTAATCCTAGCGGTACCATCTTGCGGCGAAACTCAGGTAGGGAACAAATGATCAATACTCGCCCCTGGTCAATTTGACGACGATACCAGAGGAATTTGAGGGTTCCCAGCCAGTTGAGTTTGCCGTTGACGTGCTTCAGGGGGATGTTGTAGTCGGGCAAGCCCATGAAAAAGCCGACTAGCTCACCATTATATTCTGCTAGCAGAACGGCATCTCGATCGATTACCGTCTGTAAGTCGTTTGCCTCCTCCAGAAAATCTTCCAGAGTGCGGGGTGTAGAACTAAAGTTGTTGGCAAACATCTTGGTGAACAGGTAATACATTTTAGTTGCATCCTGTCGGAATGCTTCACCCTTGACATGGATTGAACGAAATGTCACCCCAGACTTCAGCGCGATATTGTGTGCTTTCTCAAACTCATCGGGCAGGGGCTTGTCGAGCGGAAAGTCGTAGGCATACGCATCCTTGGCTTTTTGCCAGCCGTCCTGCTCCACAAACTGAGGATAGTAAGGCGGGTTGTAGGGCATCATCACCATGGGCGGGCTATCGAAGCCGTCTACCAAGAACAGGCAGTTGATATGGGTCGATAGATCGATCGGACCTCTTGCTAGCTCCATATCCTGTTCGCGCAACCACTGACAAGCCGCCTGCAGCAGCCCTTGGGCAACGGCAAAGTCATCGATGCATTCAAAGAAGCCAAATAAACCAACTTTGCGCCCCTCCCGCTCGACTAGCCGATCGTTTACTGCTGCCACAATCCGCCCAATTGCTTCATCCGTTCCTGGCTTCAGGGCAATGAACTGTTGGAGCCGTCCGTATTGTAGAAATGGGTTCTCGGGCTTGAACTGTTTGGCAATACTGCTGCGGAGCGGCGGCACCCAGTTGGGATCACCGGCATACACCTTTGCAGGCACATCCAAAAACCGCTCGGCATCGGTCACAGTAGTGACGGCACGAATTTGTACAGCCGGCTGACTGGATACTTCAACCATAGTTGCCTGACCTGAATGTTTGTGAGGGCGAGTTGCGATGCAGCAAAACTACACCCCACTGCGCTTCAGAGATTAAACGATTTCTGACACACAAACTTCGGCTTGAAGCGAACAAAGCCTCTTACAAGCTAAAGCTTCTATGAAAGTAAAACTCAGTTTACCTCTGCTCAAAGCGAATAGCTATAGCAATTAACAACCTGTTCTAGCTTAGACTGCAGTTCAGCCGCAGCCGCTTGAAAATCTTGGCGATTGCGAAATTGGTCGATCCGATATAACACGTTGCCGTTGCTAAAGAGCATTACCGTAGGTAAGGTAGTGAGCTTGTAGGTGCTGACTAGCTTCAGACTTTCGTCAGCGTTGATGCTAACTGTCCGCAGTTGCTCTTTCCAGGTTGATTGCAAATCTGAAAGCATCGGGTCTACTAAGCGACAAACGCCGCACCAAGGCGCCCAGAAGTTAACTAGCACAGGTGCAGAAGACGTTAAAACTTCCTGTTCAAATGCCGCCGGTCTGATCAATCGCACCATTATGCCTCTTGATAAAGTTGGTTTACTAAAGTTGCAATTTAAATGCTTGGGATCATGCTACCAGGCGATGTTACCTGTCGCACGAATCATTAGCGGATGAGCCAACCAAAATAGCAGCACAAACGCCGTCACCCCCAAGTAAGCCGGACGCAGAAACTCGCGCCATTTAATGGTTTGACGACCCTGAAAAATTGCCAAAAATGGCATAACCGAAGTGCGAGATTTCAGGGATTCAAAGGATTCGCCATAGCGCGATTGCAAGCGGCGATCGCCATGCCATACCGCAAACAGATGATGCAAGACCAGCCCCACTGACGTAACTAACGTGAAGCTCGTCCCTACCCACAGAAGATGAGCTACGCACCAGATCACCTGTCCGACCATCTGTGGATGACGCGTAATGCGAATAATGCCTGTTTCATACAGATGCACCTGCGGTTTTTGAACGGCTGCCACCTCTAGTAAATTAAAAGTGGCAGGATAGAGAAAAATGAACGAAAGGGCAGATAGCCCCCAAACCAGGGGCTCAACCCCACTGACTCCTTGAACATTCCAGAGCCGTAGCCCATCGTAGCGGTGGCTAATGAAATAGGCAATTAGCACCACAGCAAATGGCAAACTCACTAGGGCAAAGAACACGCGATACAGGCGGGCGCCGATCAGCTTTTCTCCTCGGGGTCTGAGGGCCGCAAGGCCGCTATGTGCGATCGCAAACCCCAGCAATAATCCAAACATGACAAAATGACTTGGCGTTAGCCAATCAGCAGACATAGGTTTGCGTTCTAAGCGGTATTAAGCATTGTCTCTAGATTTGGAGCTTAGACGATCTAGCTTCAGGTGTAAATAGGGAATTACCCGATGGGGATCATCGTGAGGGTAGAAATTTAGCCCTTCTATTGAATGATCCCAGTTTGAGGATCGAATTCGTTGACGGGAATCAAAGGCGATCGCTGCCAGACATGAGACTGAACCACCGTATGAACCCGCCAAGCCGGATCAGTAGCAGGATAGTCTAGGCGGTAGTGCCCACCCCGGCTTTCTTGGCGAAAGGCAGCGCTTTTGAGGATGAGAAACGCCACGTTGAGCAAATTTTGAGTTTCTGCCCAGAGCCGCAGCAACGGTGCGTTTGATACAGTAATTTGATTGACTAACCCTATTTGCTGCATTATCGATCGGCTGAGCGGCAGTTCAGTAAATTCCCTCTGCCACGCCGAAATCTGAGCAATCGCCGCATCCAATGAGTGTTGCTCTCGACAGATGCCCGCACTTTGCCACATCAGGCGAGGAATGTCCTGTCGCCAAGCCATCAATATTGGATCGACAGGCAGAGACAAAATCTTTGATTCTGTTGCAACTCCAGGCTGTCTGGGTTCTAGCGGCTCTAGCGATCGTAGCTGTGCCCCAAACACCAGGCACTCTAGCAGCGAGTTGCTAGCAAGACGGTTAGCGCCATGGACACCTGTGCTGGCAGTCTCACCAATTGCATAAAGCCCAGGCAGGGATGTGCGGCATTGGGGATCAGTTGTGATACCGCCCATCCAATAGTGAGCAGCAGGCGCTACAGGAATGGGCTCTCGAAACACATCTACTCCCCAATGCTGGCAAACCTGAATGATGTTAGGAAAGCGGTGGTGAATGGTGCTAGCTGGAATGTGGCGCAGATCAAGCCAAACATTTGCAGAGGCTGGATCGGCGGCTGTCTTCTGCAGATGACTGAAGATAGCACGACTAACCACATCTCTGGGGGCAAGTTCACCGGCCGGGTGATAGTCAAAGGCAAAGCGTTTACCTTGGTCATCGATCAGATATGCTCCCTCCCCACGCACCGCTTCACTAATCAAAAAGCGAGGCGCACCAGGGAGGGTGAGGGCAGTTGGGTGAAACTGCACAAATTCCAGATCGCGTAGCTCTGCACCTGCCCGCCCAGCGATCGCCACTCCATCGCCGGTGCTAATAGCAGGATTGGTAGTTTGGGCAAACACCTGTCCACCGCCGCCGGTTGCCAGCAGCACTGCCCCTGCTGGGAGCCAGAGGATTTGTTCCTGGTGCAGCAGGCAAACGCCCTGACAGCGCCCTGCCGCCATCCATAGCTCCAGCACCACGCTTTGCGAGATCACCTGAATATTTCTGCGGTTTAGCACTTGGGCTGCCAGCGTAGACACCATTGCCCGCCCGGTTGTATCAGCGGCATGCAACACCCGCCGCCGTGAGTGGGCTGCTTCCAGCGTCAGCGCCAGCGTTTCGCCATGCCGATCAAACCCCACCCCCATCTCCACTAGCGACTGCACACAGGCGGGAGCCTGCTCCACCAGCAGCCGCACCGCTTCAGGTTCACATAGCCCTGCGCCTGCCTGCAGCGTATCAGCAAAATGTAGCGCTGCCGAGTCATCCGGGGCGATCGCTGCTGCAATGCCACCCTGTGCCCAGTCGCTTGCCGATACGGATAGAGTATCTTTGGTAAGCAGCCCGATTTGCAGATGAGAGGGCAAACATAGGGCGGCATAGAGTCCGGCAGCTCCACCCCCCACAATTAGCACGTCAAACGAAGCAGGAATTGCAGACTGGGACACGGCAGTAGATCGATAAAGATAAAAAAACTGCCCCCTAGCAGTTTGGGTGTAACGACAGCAAGTCAGCTGAACCCATCTCGTTGGGGGCAATTGGGCTGGGATCGTAGCTGATCCTTAGCGATAGATTCCGTTGTTGTAGCGATCGGCTCCTTGCACAAAGGTATCCTCGGGGTCAGATACCGTGAAGTTGCCAATGTTGTTTTGCAGAATCTCTATCTGGCGCTCGGTTAAACCGGGCATATCAAACACATCGTCAACAGAGCTGAACGGTGCATTCTTCACAATCATTCGGGCAATGTTGGGATACAAGCCAGGATATTGGGTAAATGCACGCACGTTAGTATTGTTCAAATCAATTTTTTTGCCAAACTCGGTTGCTAGCTTATCATCTGCACGGTTGCGATACTGTGCTGCCAGCACCGGTGTGCCCAAGGGGGAGACAAAGCTCAAAGAAAAGCTTAGAGGAGCTGGGGCAGCCTGCGCCGCTTGGGGCAGCCAACCCAGACAGCCAATTGCTAAACCGATCGCCAGCACCACACCCACCAATCGTTTCATTAGATTCCCTCCCAATCTCGACGAAACAGGATTCATATTAAGTCGTAAACACAGCCATATAGATAGAGACTACCACTTTAGAGGGACATTTTTGGAGGGATAGAAACTGAAGCATAGGGGAAAAAAGGGTGGAGTGGAACGATACCACTACCCTTCATCCCGCATCCTGACCACAACCGTTTGCCCAGCCACCGAGACACGATCGCCTTCTGCGAGTTTGCGTCCGCGCCGGGTTTCCACTTGTCCATTCACCTTGATTTCACCGCTCTGAATCAGTATCTTGGCTTCGCCGCCAGTTTGCACCTTGCCGATCCATTTCAAAAATTGATCGAGTTTAATCGCTTCTGTAGGCTGCTCGTCTGGAGGAGACATATTGGGTGGAGACTTGAAATATGATTTGTAGAACCTTTTGATCTTATCTCACCGCTCTCATGACCTACTGTTTGGGCATTATTACCCGTCACGGACTGGTGATGGCAGCAGATTCTCGGACAAATGCTGGCGTGGATTACATCTCCACGTATCAAAAGCTGTTCGATTTCTCTGCCCCTGGAGAACGCGTGCTGCTATTAGCAGCCTCTGGAAATCTGTCGATTACGCAAGCAGTTGTGAATGCGTTGAATCAAGATCTCAAACTAGAGGTAGGCGAAACGCTGCACTCCCTGCCTACGCTGTTTGGTCTAGCTCAATACGTAGGCAACAAAATCCGTCAGATTCAAGAGCAAGAGCGCCCCTGGCTAGAAAAAGACCGGATCGACTATCAGTGTACGCTGCTGCTAGGAGGGCAGGTGCCCGGTGAAGCTCCCGGACTCTACATGATCTACAGCCAGGGCAACTTTATCCAGGCGATGCCAGAAACACCCTTTCTACAGATCGGCGAAACCAAATACGGCAAACCTATCCTCGATCGCACCCTCACCTACAACACGCCGCTAGAAGAAGCTGCCAAATGTGGACTGCTGTCGATCGACTCCACCATGAGATCCAATATTTCTGTGGGTCCGCCGATCGATCTAGTCATGTATGAGTCCAATAGTTTTGTGCTGCGTCACCAGCTCCGCCTCCGAGTTGGCGATCCTTACCTGGTCAAGATGCGCCAGCTTTGGGAAATCTCCCTGCGACAAGCCTTCGAGCGGATGCCCAACCTGGAGTGGGAGCAGCTGCAGGAGTGAAGCAGACCGTATGTCCTAACGCTGGCGATCGCTCTAAATTAGGTGTTGCTGATTTCTGGGATGATTTTTAAGTGAGAGGGGCGCGGAGCGCCCCTCTCACTTAAAAATCATCCCCCTGTTAAGCAATGCCGAAAATGGCATGAGTCAATCAGAAGCAGCTCGGGTCTTCCAAGTCTCGCGCACCGCCTTGCACCACTGGACAAAAGCGGTCACTGAACAAGGGGCGAAAGCCTTGCAGGCGAAAAAGCGAGGGCGACGTCACTCGTCATGCCTAGCCCCGCATGAAGCGGCGGTAAGTTTCATCAATCACGTTCAAGCAGCTGCGCCCGACGGTACAAAAAGAACGGTAAAGAACAGGATAACCCAACTCCAAAGGTCAAACCAATATACAGAATGAGCCAGAAACGAGAACAATTTAATCGCTTTAATTCAACCCAGGCAAAGCAGAAGAATGCGATCGCCGAAATTAGCAAATCTGTTGTTAGTGCAGTTGCAATAGAATTGGCGAATGCGCGTTGCAGGAATAACGTTGGCGAGAGCAATGCAGATGGATCTTGCAGCAACCAGAACCAAGGGGCGATCGAGCCTGCAACGGTTAAGACCAAATACAATAATTTTAGCGAATTGGATGTGCGGGTTGTTGAAATATTCGTTGATTTCAGCATAGTTATTGATGTGATTAAGTGAAGTGACTTTAAAGGAAATGGAATTCAGTGTTGCACCTGTTGAATAAAAGTCAGCAAATCGCGATTAAGGCGTTCCTTATGCGTGATGAACAGTCCGTGCGAGGCATTTTCGTACACCTGCAGTTGGCTCCCTGGTATAGCATCTGCGGTCCTTTTTCCAGTTAGCTCAAGCGGCGCTGAGAGATCTGTGTCTCCATGAATGATGAAGGTTGGGATAGTGAAAGCAGCCATATCAACTCGAAGATCGGTTTCAGATTGGGTTCGTACCATATCAATCGAGGCTTTCGGTGATGCTCGCAAGGCTAATTGCACCAGCCATTGCATCATCTCCGCTGAAACAGAACAGCTTGGTAAGCCAACCCCAAAGAAACTAGGGGCAATGCTGGCAAAGTAATGGGGGCGATCGTGCTGCAATTCAATCACCATCTGATCGAACACCTGTTTGTCAATGCCGTCTGGGTTATCAGCAGTTTTGAGGAGAAATGGTGTGGTGGTGGAAATCAGGACTGCACCCGCAATACGGCTTGTCCCGTATCGCGAGAGGTAGCGGGCAACTTCACCACCCCCCATTGAATGAGACACCAGCATGACGTGATGCAGATCCAGTTGCTCCAGTAAGGTAGCTAGATCGTTGGCAAAGGTATCAAAATCGTAACCATCATTGGGTTGGCTAGAGCGCCCGCAGCCTCGTCGGTCATAAGCGACACAACGCAACCCCTGGCTGCATAAAGCGGTCATCTGGTACTCCCACATCTCTGCACCCACACCCCAGCCGTGGATAAAGACCACAGGTTGACCCGTTCCCCAATCCTGGAAAAATAAGAGGGTGCCGTCCTGCGTTTCGATGAGCGATCGCCGCGATAAACTTTGTGTGGATAACGTTTCGGGCTGCTGAAGCTTCAACATAACTCTTCCCTTCACTCGGTATGCCTCTATGATGGGAAAAGGAGATAGTTGCAGCAATTACCTGTCAGGTAATCACATCCATTTGCTCGGTTCTATCATGCAACAGCGCACCAATACCCCTGATCATCAGCTTGGCTCTTTTGGGCTGCTTCTCAAGCAGTGGCGCAGCCAGCGTGGATTCAGTCAGCTTGATCTAGCTGTAACCAGTCAGGTGTCTCAACGCCACATCAGTTTCCTCGAATCAGGACGGGCAAAACCGAGCCGAGAAATGGTGCTGCAACTGGCTGAAGTCCTGGAAATCTCACTCAGGCAGCAAAATTTGATGCTGACGGCTGCCGGATTTGCCCCGATTCACGCTGAGACCGATCTTTCGGCTCCTGAAATGGCGCAGGTTCGTAAGGCGTTAGATTTTATGCTGCGACAACAAGAACCCTATCCAGCCATTGTGGTCGATCGCTATTGGAACCTTCTTCTGACGAATAACGCTGCGACTCGATTATTAACTGCGTTTATTCCTCCAGAGCAACTGCAAACTCACTTCTTGCGGGATGGAAAGATCAATCTCATGCGAGCGATGTTTCATCCTCAAGGGCTGCGTCCGTTTGTCGTGAACTGGAAAGATTTTTCAGGGCATTTGCTACAACGTTTGCACAGAGAAGCGATCGCCGATGGGGAAAGTGAACAATCCAAAGCGTTACTGGATGAACTGATGAGCTATCCTGGCGTTGCTGAGGTTTGGCATCAATCTGATCGAACTGCTCAAAACACTCTACTGCTTACTGTTCACCTTAGACGGGCAGAACTAGAGTTGCAATTCTTCTCGACGATCGCCACATTGGGTACACCCTACGACATTACTCTGCAAGAACTTAGGATTGAATGTTTATTTCCCGCAGATGAAGCGACAGAGCAAAACTGGAAACAAGTTGAGTAGATGAACCCATAAGCGATCTAATCCAGGCATTGATTAAAGAATTGACAGAACAATCAAACTAATTAAACAATGAGCACGTAGACATCTTTATTGGGCATTGCTTAACAGGGGGATAATTTTTAAGTGAGAGGGGCGCGGCGCGCCCCTCTCACTTAAAAATTATCCCAGAAATCAGCAACATCATTTTTCGGTTGCATTTTCTCTAAAAATTGATGACTAAAAAGCCTCAAAGCCTTATTTTGTAGACCTTTGAGTCAAAAAGCGATGTGACATTTATTTCTTTGGTTGTGACACTTATTCCTTCACTCTAAACTCTACAAACTCGCTCAACCGTTTCAGTTTCTCTGGATTCCGCACACTATAGATAGCCTGAATATAGCCTTCCACAATTTCAAACGTCATCACACTGTGAATGTCACTTCCGTTCCGGATGAGGATGCCAGACCGCTCATTAATTTCGATTAAATGGGCACTTGCGGCTGGCAGCCATTTTTGCTGAATCGCTAACAAGAATCGAGCTACCTTCATCGCGCCTTGTATAGGCTTTAAGGCAGCCGCAACTTGACCGCCACTATCTGACCAGAAAGTGACATCTTTTGCTAAGAGCGTCAGTAAGTCTTGCAGATTGCCCTGGGTTGAGGCATCGAGAAATTGGCTTGTAATCTGTTCTTGCTGTTGGGGTGAAACGGGAAAGCGAGGATGTTCAGTCGCAAGATGTTGGCGCGATCGACGCAATATCTGCCGACAGTTCTCAGGGCTTTTGCCGACGATTTGAGCAATCTCAGGATAGTCATACTCAAACACCTCGCGCAACAGAAATACGGCTCGCTCGATCGGCGATAGCCGTTCCAGCATGACCAAAAATGCCATTGAGAGCGAGTCGGCTAACTCCACCTGCGCGATTGGATCTTGCTGCGTCAGTAGAGGTTCTGGGAGCCACGGTCCGACATACTGTTCACGGCGAACCCGTGCAGACCTCAGATGATCAATACAGAGGCGCGTGATCGTGGTTGCCAAATAGTTTTTCGCAGATTGCACTCTGGCTTTGGGTGTCTGCTGCCAGCGCAGAAATGTTTCTTGCACCATATCTTCAGCATCGCTCACAGTGCCCAGCATCCGGTACGCAATGCCAAACAGCAATCGACGATGGTGATTGAATGCCTCAAGCGAATTTATAGAATCTGCCGCTGAGTTGTGTTCAATTTCCATAGAGCAACCCCGCATCCTTCTGTAATGAGTAACAAGATGGCTGTAACCTGAAACAACATCCCCCAGCCTTCAAAGGGAATCTGAGAAATGTGATCGGGTGTGATTGCTATGAAATGATTATAGATCCCGAATAGAAGCGCTCCGATCATCGCACCGAAGAAGAGCCAGCAACCAATGCGGTAGAACGGTGTCCAAAGTAAAATCGCGGCAGCTATCGGAGCCAGCACAATCACAATATCCACAAATAGACTTTGAGCCAGAGAAATAGGAACAGGAATTTTTTGATGTGCTAAACCGTGGAGTGCAACCACGATCGTATGGACAACTACAATAATCGTTCCATAGCGGGCAAGTAGCATCTTCGTTCTCCCTGAGCAAAAAACTTTAATCGCAGGGAGAGGGTTTTGTTTACTCTCTCCCTGATTCCTTACGCCATACTCAGCGCATGGGAACTCTGATGAGCGGGCTGTGGCTCATAGGTGCCAGGAACAGTGCGGGCGGTTATTGCAATCCGATTCCAGCCGTTAATCGTGATGATCGCCATCAACAGATTAGCAATTTGCTCAGGAGAGAAATACTGGCTCACTTCTTCGTAAAGCGCATCAGATACGTGATTGGTGGCGATCAGCGTCACGGCTTCGGTAAACGCCAAAGTTGCTCGTTCTTCAGGAGTAAAAAACGGCGTTTCGCGCCAGCCATTGAGGGCGTAGATGCGCTGTTCGGTTTCACCGTGAAGTCTAGCATCTTTGGTATGCATATCGATGCAAAACGCGCAGCCGTTTATCTGTGAAGCACGAATTTTAATCAATTCCAGCAGCGTTGGATTGATGCCACTGCCTCGGACGTACTGTTCTAGCTGCAACATAGCTCGATAAGCGGCTGGGTTGGCGTTTTGTTCTAGTCTTGCCTGCATGGTGAACCTCCCGTTGAATGATCTGTTCACCTATAAGACGAGGTAGTCGCTTGGGTTGTGACACATCAAAAAATTTAGTGATCGATCCGTGCTTTAACTTACAATTCCGATGCCTCGACTTCTTGTAACTTTGCCGTTTCTACCTGAACGGTTTGAATGCTGCGGGTGAGATAGTCGTGAATCACAGCTAGGTCACGATCGCTGTATTGCTCGGTTAACGTCATCACAGCTTGACTCATCGACTCAAACAAGTCATGAATCTTTTCTACGTTCTCAGGAATCAGTTGAATCAGTACCTGACGGCGATCGCTCTGCGGTCTGACCCGCTGGACAAATCCTGCTTTTTCCAGGCGATCGACAATTCCAGTCACTGCCCCAGTTGTTAATCGAGTCAGTTCTGCCAAACGTCCTGCTGTCATATTTTCTTCACGGCAAATTAAGTCAAGCGCCTTGTGATCGGTTGGATTTAAGCCCAATCGTTCAGCAATCGCGGCATGAAACAGAATTGTTTGAGTGCTGAGTTCCCGCCCCAGAGTAAACACAATGTCATTGAGTAATATTGCACGATCGGTTCGCTTACGTGACATAACTTAACTCCACCCGGCTGCCACTCTTTATCTTAGAAGGTAAGATAATAATAGATTAAGATAAATAGCGGCTAAAGCATTTATTTTAACCGTAGCATAGAAGAGAGCAATACGATGAGTAAACCGACACAACTGCCTAGCCACACAGATGACGAAGTGTTAATTCGCAATCTTTGTCAAAGCCTTTTGCAGAGTTGGGGAAATGGCGATGGTCATGCCTACGCCGCTCACTTTACCGAAGACTCAGATTACATCGCGTTTGACGGAACGCACTACAAAGGGCGCGAAGAGAATGCGATCGCCCATCAGTATCTTTTTGAGACTTGGCTAAAAGATACTCGTCTAGCTGGACAGGTGGAAAGGATTCGCTTCTTAAGTCGTGATGTGGCAATTGTGCATTTAGCGGGCGGAATGTTGATGACGCCCAAATCGATGCAGGCAAAACGCCCTTCTATTCAAACTCTAGTTGCTGTGAAGCAGGATGGAAACTGGCAATTTACCGCATTTCACAATTGCCGCATTCAACAGCGCAACGGCTTGCAGAATATACTCTTTGGCATTGCGACCCGCATTTTTCATCTTTGAAGCGCATCTGAGAACGTAATCTTGCAAGGCTAAAACCTGTTAGCGATTTAGCCTCTTGTCCTATTTTTGATCACTGATGTTTAACCACAGTTCATCTTAAATTATTAGAAGCCAGAATGCTGGTCTAGAGACGCACTAATCAATTGCGTCACTCATTTGCAAATTGCGCCAGATCTTTTACTCGTTCACGGTCCGGCACCATGTCGATCGCTTCATCACTTCCAATCTGAGTGATGTTAAAGGTAGAACCAAATTTAAAGAACGATTCTGTCTTTTCAATTGGAGTGCCAACAAAGCAGAGCAAGCACGTATCAACGCATGAACGGCATTTATTCCCTCTCTAGAGCGGCTACCTATGGGTGTTCAACCCTCCTCCTCCTCTACCTTTCCCGGTTTGCTTCAAGCGATCGCGATAGAAACTGCAAAACTCGTCGGTTAAACTTTTCTGGATTCTCGATGAACATGAAATGTCCGCCACCTTCTGTCTCTTCAAAAATTTCCAGTTCAGAGTTCGGAATGCTTTGATGAATCCAGGCTTGCGATTGCCACGGAATAATACTTTTTCTGCCGCTCACGATCAGAGTGGGTTGACGAATCCTGACAATTTGATCGCGCCAGTCCGTATGAGCATGGTTGTATAGCAGGGTTGCGGCAATCGGACGTGGACAGCCAAGATTGCACTCGACAATCCATTCAAACTGATCTCTCGACATCGTTGGTGTAACCATTGAAGTCAGGAGATGGCGGGTAAATTCCTCAGCTTCATGATTCTCTAGCGCATGTACTGTTGCATTGAGTTGTTCGGCAGTAAACACTGCTCCGGACTCTGCTAGTTCTTGAGCATTCCAATGGGATCTTGAAACGACTAACGGAGATTGATCAACTAACACTAATCGATCAATTTCATTGAATCCAAATAGATCGAAATAACTCCAGATCAGGGAACACCCCATTGAGTGACCGAATAGATGCGGCTTTTTGAGTTGCAGAGCACTGATCAATTCGTGGATATCTTGAGCTAAGCGGGCAATGCGATAACCGAACGGTACTTTTTCTGACTCACCGTGTCCTCGTGGATCGATCGCGATCACGGAGTAATGTTCAGCAAAAACAGGAATTTGATATTTGAACTGTTCTACCGATTGCGACCAACCGGGAATCATCACGATCGGCTGCCCTTTGCCCGCACTAATGTAGCTCAATTGGACATCATCAGACGTTGTGAAGGTGTTTCGTTGCATGTTCTCCTTTGCGCTGTCTTCACTGCACGGTCTTCGCTGCACTAGATCGTTAAATGCTTTGTCTCAAGACACACCCTGTTTGAGCAGGGTTATTGATGCATTCACGGCAGAATGCAGGAATGCATCAACCTGCTGTTGTCGGGTTTCAGCATTGGCATTCTCAGCCAATTGAGACGATCGCAGCACAGCGCCAACCCAGTGTTGGGTATGCCAAAAAGCTTGACCCTCCAGGGTAGGAAGATTAGCGATGTCTGGATACGGATAAGGATATACATACCAGTAGGGTTCTGGATAGCTAGCGTCTCCGGGCGATAGCCCAATCCCGACCATCAATGGGTACCCGTTTTTGGTGCTGGGAAGCGTAATCAGCATTGCGATATCAAGGTGATGCGGCCAAATGTGAATCGCTGAAGCATTCCCGTTTGGGGTAACGATCGCCTGAAGTAGTCGATCAGTCATGATGTAATAATCTGCTAATTCACGCAATGCCAACTTTTGACTGGCATCAAAAGTTGCACCATGAGCAAGAGGATGATCGGGAAAGTCATTCGGTGGATAGTCTAAGAACACAATTTTGCTGGCATCTGCACCGAGTTTATAAACCTCTTGCTGGAGCCAGTCCAGTCCTTCTCGCATGGTCTTTCCCTGTAATGGCAAAGAGGCGATCGTGTCATTCTGATCATCTACCAGGATTAAGGTGAGGCTGACGGGTTCGAGTGCAACTTGAAAGGGCTGAGCCGCTGGAATTGTTGATCCAACAAACGCTTCTAAAACCGGATTCCATCCAAAGCTGGTATGGCTATCGTCTGGTAGAGGTTCTGCCAATGCTGCGCTTGTTGCGGCAATATATTGAACGGCATAGTGCAATTGCAGTCTGCTTTCAATCAGTGCTTGAGGGCTGATTGTTTCTGTCATTGTCTCTAGTGTCTTCATTGTCATTACCATTGGTTAAATAGAAGTTGCAAAGAACGTAGGAGCAAAGTCGGTAGCGATCGATCGTTGAGATAGAACAAGAGATTTATTCACTGCGGAAACTGGCTCCACCGTTTGGAGAACCAACGTTGCCGCCATCCACAAAAAGTTCAACAGACTGGACGTAGGATGAATCGTCTGAAGCAAGGAAAAGAACTGCTTTGGCAATTTCATCTGCTTCTCCCCAACGACCTAGTGGAATCGTTGCCGCCATTGTCGCCTCCAGTTCATCTACCTCTTCAAGATGGAGTAGAATCACGGCCCCAGATAGGAGTCTTGGTGGCTCCTGGTGCGACGACGTTGACCCGAATGTTGCGGGGAGAAAGCTCCGATGCCATCGATCGTGCCATGCCGCGAACCCCTGCTTTGCTTGCGGCGTAGGCTGCTTGTCCTGGATGACCCAACGAGCCAAGCACTGAACTGTTTAAGATGATTGAGGCGCCGTCATTGAGTAATGGCAGTGCAGCCTGCACGGTAAAGAAAACGCTGGTGAGATTGACGCGAATGATGTTCTCAAACACCGCTTCATCCGTATTCCCAACCGGTGTGACTCCAGGAATACCTGCGTTGGCAAAGACAATATCCAGGCTACCGAACCGCTGACTGATTTTGCTGAAAAGGTCGGCGCGGGCATTGGAGTCGGTCACGTCGGCACGATAGGCAACGGCTTTCGGACCCAGTTCTGCAACGGCAGCATCAAGTGTTTTCTGATCTCGACCTGTGATTGCTACTTCAGCCCCTTCCTGAATGAAGCGCCGAGCGGTGGCAAAACCAATGCCGCTGTTTCCCCCAGTAATCAATGCCTTCTTCCCTTCAAGTTTCATAAAACAATCTCTGGAAATTTAATGGATGAATATTGTCAAATTCTCAGTTCATTGTTCTCAGTGCATTACCGTCCAGGAGCCCGCGTCTTCACCTCTTGAAGCACCCAACCGTTGCCGTCTGGATCGCTGAACGAGGCGAAGGAGGCATAGTCGCGGCGTTTCGGATCGGGACCAGATACCCGTCCCTGAGTTCCGGCGTGGTGGAAGATCCCGCCGATGTCGTGGAACACCTCACTCACTTCAACACCCCGATCGAGGAGTTCGGCACGGGCTGCCTCGATGTCGTAAACGATGAGGTACAGACCTTGAACTGAACCCGGTGCGGCTAACGTAACTCCTTTACCAAAGATGATCGAGGCTTCTGAGCCGGGAGGCGTCAACTGCACCACTCGAAAGTCTTCACTAGTGACGAAGTCGGCATCCAACCGCCATCCCAATGTTTTATAGAAGTCCCTGGAGCGATCGACATCGGAGACGGGAATTACCACAACTTCGAGCTTCATGTTTTGACTGGTTGCCTGATTGCTATTCATCTTGTTCTCCTTTAGATGGGTGAGCTTGCTGCCCACCTCGGTTAACTTCATTCTTCAGCGATCGCCCCATTCAGACCACTCAAGTTCTTTGAGATAAGACGCCATTTAATGGTTTTGTACGGAAGGCAAGCAGCAGGAAGTGGGACGGAGCCATTAAACCTTTCCAGCGTGGATGGCAACAACAGCATCACGGTTTCAGGAGCCAGTAGCATCTGAAGATAACACCAGGCAGATTCAGGCGAAATATCTGTGCAATTCCACACCAGACGCAGTGGCTTTGCCCCTTCAGGAAGCGATCGCCAGCGTATTTCGAAGAGAAAGGCTTCGCCAACACTTTGAGAGAGCTTGTGATAATGCTCGTACAGCAGCGTAGCTTGCACCACGCTAAAAGGTATTTTTGAGTTAGCGATGACTGGAGCAATAGGGCAACGATCGCCTTGTGGGTGGTACAGGCAATGCCGCAGAAGGCGATAAGATTCGAGTGTATGGAGAAGCCAGCGATTACCGCTTGGAAACAGGATTATTGAGAGGGAATTTCTCAGCAATTGACACTGCCATCTATAAGGGCAGTGATTTGATTGCAATTGTGCAAGATACAAATGTTGCGCTATCGCGCGATTTTGTTTCGGCTCGTTCCAGTATCATCCAGTAGTAGCCTTTCACAAGAAACTGTCAGAACTGAGTACTCAAAGCTAAATTCTCAATGTTGTTGAGATTTTTCTCAATAAGCCTAACGAAAGAACTAGGGTTCCACTGGAAAAAATAAAGTAAAGTTTTCAAAAAGGAATGATGAGTACTCAGTTCTGACACTTTTCTCTGAGCGAATAATCTAGTGGTAGCTTCACCAATACCGCTACTTGCACCTGTAATGAGCACCACTTTTTGGCTGTTTTCGTTAGTCGTCATGAGCCTTACTTCCCAATTATTTTGTGGTTGTAAAGCAAATTTATGTTGCAGTGCTAAAACGCTTTATTGCGTGGTGAAGATTTCCCGCATTGCTTGTGCCGCATCAATGGAACGTGGAAAACCAGCCGTCACCGTGGTTAGGTAAATGATTTCCTTAAGTTCGTCTTGCGTCACGCCAAGTCGGAGGGCGTAGCCTGCGTGAATCTTCAGTTGTGGCAAATTTCCAGCGGCAGCAAAGGCGGCGACGGTGGCAAGTTGACGAGTGCGATCGTCTAGCCCCTGACGCGACCAGACCTCACCAAGCGAATAGTCAACGATCGCATCTGCAAGGAATGGAAAATCCTGACGTAGAGCATCGAGTACGGGTTGCCCTGCCCCACTGGTTAGCTTATTGATAACTTGATTGCCTCGTTCGCGACGGCTCTGTTCTGGTTGAGTTTGTGATGCAATCATTTCTGGTCGAGTTTGTGCAGTAGTGATAGCAGGTAAAAACACAACGAGTAACGTAACAAAAATGCATCCTAAGGCAGTGATTATCTTGTTGATGACTTTTCTCCAATACACAGTCTGTTGAGATGGTGCGATCGCAACTTTCATAAAAACCTCATGTTTGAAGAATCGGCATTGACTTTAGAACTCTCTTGCAATGGGGAACGAAAACATCCTCTATGAATTGCTCCAGAAATGTCGATGTCGAGGTGTGTGCATCACGCGCTTGAGTGACGTGATAACCTCTAGCGTTAATCTCCTCCACCACTTCAGTCATGAGGTCGATAACGTTACTGGACATACCAGATTTCTGCCATTCTTGCTTGGCTTGCCCTAGGAGAATTTGAACATAGCGAAGACCGGGGCGATTGAGGATGCGCCCTATGATGGCTGTTTCTTCCTGAAAAATCAGATCGCGCTCCCCTTGAACCTCTCGAACGACTTTCCCCTGAAAATCGAGTGTGAGGAGTGCTTCCGCTGCTGCTTCGCCTACGTCGCGGGTGGCAACGAACGGTAGGGGAACTGTGGGGCTGTAGGGGCTGGTGATCATGTCTCCCCTGACGATCTGATCTGCGAATGGCAGCAGGTTCTCCATGAAGTACCCAGCCCGCAGATGGAGAACGTTCAATCCTTCAACTTTGTTAAGCTGTTGCTCAAGATGTCGTAGTCCGAGGACAGGACCAGTGCCCGATGGCAAATCTGCCTCGCAGCCACTCAGTGAAACCCCATGGCTGAGTCGTGCCTCAGCGATTGTGGGCACGAGAGCCGCAACCATTGAATTTTGAAAGCCTCGAAAATCGAGGCTATCTGGGAGGTAAAGCGTCCCATTGTTTCCTGTTAGGAAGCAGGAAAACGCTTACACTGAACTGTTTCGACGTTTCGCACATAACTCAGTTCAGGCGCAAAGTCAGTAGGGCAGGAAACATACACCCTATGTTGAGGTTGACTAATCACTAGACGGTAGGCGGGTGGGATATCTCCCAAAGAACTTTCAATAATTTCAATTCTGGGGATTTGTGCTGAATTGACTTGAGCGGGAGATGGAGAACCGAACAGTAGGAGTACAGTGAGCGTGACTGCTGCTGCAATCATCATCAGAAGGCGTTGAAATTTTGAAAGAACCTTATTCATAGAAAACCTCCTTATCGTGTGTTTTGAGTACGTGATTTGATTGGCGATCGCACAAGCGATCGCAGTAAAGCTGTGCGATCAAAACCACTTTGCATCTACAGGTAGCTAATTTGCGGATCTCGATCAACTCACTGTATATCCACCATCGATCACTAAGGGTTGACCCGTGATGTAGCTGGCAGCATCAGAGCAAAGAAACACAACCGCTTGAGCGACTTCTTCTACCTGACCCACGCGCCCCATTGGAACCAAAGAGTCTACAACATCTGCCGTGATACCCAGTTGCCTAAAGGCGCGATCGAGTAGTTCAGTCGTAATGCTTCCAGGATTCACTGCATTAATCCGAATGCCCTGCTTCGCATAGTCCAGTGCTGCCGATCGCGTTAACCCCATAACAGCGTGTTTGCTGGCGGTGTAGAGAGAGTTTCCTGGATATGAGAACAACCCTTGTGTCGAGGAGTTGTTAACAATCGCGCCAGATCCTTGATTTAGCATCTGTTGGATTTCATATTTCATACACAAGAACAGCCCACGCAAGTTGATCGCCATGAGGTTGTCAAACTCTTCGATCGAGTGTTTGTGTAAGGGTTTTGCGGGTGATTCAATGCCCGCATTGTTGAAGGCGTAATCGAGCCACTCATAGGTTTCGACTGTCTTTTGCACTAACGCTTTAATATCTTCCTCTTTCGAGGCATCGGAATGAACATATAAACATTCAGCACCTATTTCGCGAATTAATTTGGTGGTTTTTTTTCCTTCTGCATCCCGTCTACCTGAGAACACTACTTTTGCACCAGCAGCAGCAAAGGCGATCGCAGTTGCTCGACCAATTCCTGCTGTACCTCCGGTGACTAAAGCCACTTTATCCTGAAGTATCATTTTGTTTCTCCTGCTTGTTTCAATTAATGCGACCATTTAGATTTAGCGGCAACGTGAATAATTACATTCAAATCTGGATGGTAAATCTTGAGTTGTTGGGCAACGCTGGCAATTGCCTCATTACTTCAGCAAGAGCGACAGCCTTCATTCCTGGATTCATTACAGTTATCTGTTTGGACTGTATCTACCAGAATGATTCAATGTAGGATGGGTTGGCAAAGCATAACCCACGCATGTAATCGTTCAGGGGGTGCTGCCATAGGTTGGCAGTAAGGATGGAGCCGGTAGACCGTGACGAGCAGCACGGCAAGCCTCGACTAAATACTCCAGCACTGGACGATG
>NZ_JACXWX010000039.1 GCF_014764505.1 Phormidium tenue FACHB-886 | reverse complement strand
TTTTTTAAAACTGGGGGTGATTCTTCGGATTCACCCTATTTTTTCGGTCTCGCTTCGTCTCTGTCTGCTACCAGTCTTACCGTTCAGCCTCCCTGTCACCCCTTGAGGGTTGCGACCTTCAACGGCAAAACGATAATCATCGCGCGAGGTCCAGAGACCAAAGCATCGGAAGCCGATTTTCCCGCCGACACTGAGTTCTTTGGCATCACCTTCAAACTTGGCACCTTCATGCCCCATCTTCCTGTAAAAACCCTTCTGGATAGACAGGATGCAACGCTTCCTGAAGCGTCGAGCAATTCCTTCTGGCTGCATGGCTCTGCCTGGGAACTTCCGACCTTTGAAAACGCTGATGTATTTGTCAATAGGCTGGTCCGTCAGGAGATACTTGTGCGCGATCCGGTGATCGAGGCGGCGATACAGGGACACACACCCGACCTGTCGATACGTTCCCTACAGTACCGCTTCTTAGAGGCAACCGGATTACCCCACAAGATGATTCAGCAGATCGAACGTGCCCGCAGCGCCGTCTCGCTGCTTGAGCAAGGGACACCTATCTTAGATACTGCCTTCGAGCTAGGCTATTTCGATCAGGCACATCTCACCCATTCGCTCAAGCGCTTCATCGGAAAAACGCCCGCGCAAATCGCTTTTGAAAAGCACGGTTGAATGGTTTGCGTTTTTTTCCAAGACGCTGTCCTCATTGCCGCACTACGATTACGGTATAGACAGCGAATGGCAAAAGGAGAACTCATGCGGAAAGTCGTCGTCACTGAATTCATGTCACTGGATGGCGTTATGGAAGAACCCGCTTGGACTGCCCCCTATTGGAATGATGAGATCGCGCAGTTTAAAGGCGAAGAGACGTCCGCCAGCGATGCCTTACTGCTGGGACGTGTGACCTACCAAGGGTTTGCAGCAGCCTGGCCGGAGAGCACGGATGAAGGGGCAGATTATTTTAACAACGTGCGCAAATACGTGGTGTCAACCACACTCGACAGGGTGGAGTGGAACAACTCTACGCTGATCAAAGACAATATCGCAGAAGAAATCACCAAACTCAAGCAGCAAGACGGTCAGGACATTACGGTTCACGGTAGCGCTACGCTGGTGCAAACGCTCATGCAGCATGATCTGGTGGATCGCTATCGGCTGCTTGTCTACCCGGTGGTTGTGGGCGAAGGCAAGCGCCTATTTAACGAGGGCGCCAGCACAACTTTGAAGCTGATAAAATCACAGTGGTTTAGCTCAGGCGTTGTGGCGATCGTTTATGAACCGGAGCGTAAATAATCACCGCTATACGGATAAAGAATGGTTCTAATGCCTTGTCCCGCAAAAATCATGGATATATTGGCACCGGGAGACATGCCGCCCGTGCCAATATATCCGTGCCAATATATCCGTGCCAATATATCCGTGCCAATATATCCGTGCCAATATAAGCGCACCTGCTGCACCATTCAACTATGGTTTAGCTTCGGATGATCGTCAATTATTTAGTAGATACAGCAAGTCCCCGTTCTTTTGATAGGATACGTGCGTTAGAACAAATATTCTGTATGAGAATTCTGCTATGCAGAATTTTCATACAGAATATTTTTGATATATCAAGATAATCGTTCAATTGAACGGTTCTAGACAAAGACCGAGGCTGTAATGCTATTAGCCTGTACACCAATTAGACGGGCTAGCTGATCTTGTCCATCTAGAATTACGGTGTTACGACCTTGCTGAGAAACAGTTAGGTTTTCAAACTCTAAATCGTTTACCAGATCCATCCGATCGTTGGCTTTAAAGTCTCTAATAATGTTGAGTCCGTTTCCTTGTCTCATCACAAACACATCGGCACCCCCTTTGCCTGTTAAGGTATTTGTGCCTCCCCCACCATCGATCCTGTCTCTGCCAATACCCCCATCAATTCTATCGTTTCCACCCAGTCCTCGAATGGTGTCGTTTCCAGCTAATCCCTTCATTACATCGTTTCCGCCTGTGCCCACCAATCTGTCATTTCCTTTGCTGCCTGTAAGGGCATCCGTAGAGCCGGCTTGTTGCTGTGAAGCCTGAAGTTGTCCTCGAACTTCACCCCCTGGGTTGCGGGTTGTGTGAACGTTCCAGTAAAGACCAACGTCCTGATTAGCAGATGCGCTGCGGATCTCGTTTACAAAGTTACTGAGCGGCAGAGTTGTGGTATCGCTTTGCTCCCAAATGCCCGATAGCGTCACAGAGCTGTCGGCATTACGTACGATCTTAAAATCGTCTGCATCCTGGTTAGCCGCTCCAGCTTGAAACAGGCTAAGCGCAACAGGACCATTGACACCGCGATCGCCATCATGGATGTGAATCAAGGTAACATCGTCACCGGTATCTGGAGTAAATGGTGCTGTTCCCAAAACTCGACCAAAATCAACTCCAGACACTGTAAGGCTGTAGCTGAGCGCATTGCCCGCCGCATTCAATGCCAATGAAGAAGATCCTCTTGCTCTAGAGGTATTGGGTGGAACTTCCTGAGTACCTGTAAGCGAAGCAGATAGCGGAATAATGTTAGCAGTTCGAGAAACAGGAGAGGAAGTAGAAACTTGGTTGGGGGTGGAGTGAGTGTGATTTGGGTCTTTGCTGGGTGACATGGTAGCTTCTTACCTTTTCAAGCTGTGAGTTAGAAAGTGACCAGATGGAACTATCAGAAATCGCTACTCAAGCTTCGGTTGTTTTCAAGCAGAAAAATTTCTGCTCAACAACGGTTGAGATGACAACTGTTAGCTCAAAGGAAAACACCTCAAAGCGATCGCTAAGGGTTGGCAAATATTAGGACAACCATCGATTGATTCGATGGAAATTAGGTTTAGGAGTGAGAACGCTTTTGGTTTCAGGAGGTAGAGATTCTACATTCTTACAGTGATGAGAGCCTCTAAAGGCAGGTAACGACTATATCAGCGGTGTCAGGAACTTGGTGAACTGAGAGGTGGTAAATGCAGAACCGTGACAAAGAAAGAGCCGCAATGATGTCGCTGATCCGACGAGCTAGGTACAATAGCTTAGCGCTGCTTAGCATTGTTCCTGTTCGCCCCATAGTCTAACAGATTCAGATAGATTGGCAATAGTTAAACTCATTTGATGCGCAAACCACAGTAAAACATTAGCTCCAAAAAAGTGGCGGCGGCGCAGTGTGTAGCTGCCTTCACCTCCAACGGTGGCTACAATAGTTTTTGCTTGAATAGACTCCAAATTATTTTTTGAACAGCTCACGCAACGCAGTTTTCAGAAAATAATTTGGTTTTGTTTCAGCGCCAAGCGCTGTAGTTTAGGGGAACCTTTTCAACAGTCGTGCGTCAGTTTAGCAGTGCTCAAAATTCAATATGAAAAAGCATCTTAGCTATATTGCTTTTACGTTCAGGTCTGCTCTGCTGTTAATTAGAACACGTAGGTTAGGCTGGTTCTAGTCAGGTTGATTGACTTCTAACTCCCTCGATCGTCTTGGTAAAGCAGTATGGCACTACATGCATACGTTGAGATAATTTTCTTATGTAAAAACCCCGCAATGCGGGGTTTTTACATAAGAAAATTCTAATCCTGCACGCTCATACATTTGCCAATTGAGCACTTTCAAGCATTAATTCGCTCTCCAGCTGGCTTACACTGCATAGGGGTGCCTAACGCTAGGCGTGTCTTTGCCTCAACCCACAGCCTACTGCTGGCTGTGTAACGCTACGCGCATACCTCAGGACAACTTTTATATAAAAAGAATTTTAATTTAAGCGCGTAGCGCTATACAAGAAGATAGTGATGCTCAGCAAGATTGAGGAGACTTGACTGTGTCAGTCATTCAAGTGAATGGAATTGATTTGTTCTACACAATTCACGGTTCCAGGGAAAACGAGCCGTTACTGTTAGTCGCAGGGTTTGATAGTGACAGTTCGACTTGGGCAGCAATGATGCCGTTGCTCGTTGAGCAGTATCGAGTGCTTCGCTTTGACAACCGAGGAATTGGGCAAACCTCTGCGCCAGACTGTCCTTACAGCATTGAGCAAATGGCAAATGATGCAGCAGCGCTGCTGGATTACTTAGAGATTTCTAAAGTGCATGTGGCTGGCCACTCAATGGGGGGACAGATTGCCCAACAGTTGGCTCTGGCCCATTCAGACAAGATCCAAAGTTTGATCCTTCTCTCGTCTTGGGCAAGCGGGGATAGCAAATTCAATTCGCTGATCGAGCTGTTCGGCGACTTGACACAAAAATTGGAGGGGGTACTTTATCAGAAGGTTTTGTTGCCCTGGCTGTTTAGCGATGCATTTTACTTGGCTCCAGGGGCAGTAGAACAACTGCTCCACCTGATCGAGAATCAGCCGTTTCCGCCGACTCCGCATGGGCTATATCATCAAAGCCGAGCCATTCTTGGCAGTGATAGCAGCGATCGCCTTGCAGACATTGATTGCCCTACCCTTGTGGTGGTGGGTCAGGAGGATCTTGTTACTCCTATCAGATTTTCTGAGCAACTAGCTCAAGGTATTCCAAAGGCTGAACTAGCTATCCTTCAGGGGGGTCATGCCCTCATCGTGGAGTCAGCAGATGCTGCGGCGAGAGTAATACTGGATTTTCTAGCGCAGCACAGGCAATCCCCCTTACAATCGGCTCAGGAATAGGGTTTTTGAAAGAAAATTAGTCTTCAACTTGCTGTAGTGCCGGCAACAAGCATCCCGCTATACCAATCAAGGCTAAACTCACAGAAGTTAAAATGTATAGCAGTGAAAAGCCTGAACCTGCGCCGGTGCCGATAAAGGGGCGAAGTAAGGAAGCAAATTGATCATTTTGTTGCAGAGCTGGTTCAAACACCTGATCGGCAAGAGGTCCAGCAATAAGAGGGGCGATCGCGCTGACAATTTGCACAACGAGCGCATTGGCTGCAAACACCCGCCCTTGAATTTCTGGCGCAATTTTTTCCATCCAAATTGCGGTTTCTGAGCTGCCTAACAGCGGAAAATTTAAGGATGAGCAGAACTGAGCAGGAATCCAAACCAGTGGAACCTGCCCCAAGCCGAATATTGTCTTACTCAAACCTGCTCCTACAAACCCGGCTAGCATTCCATGAATTCTTCGTTTGGGTCCACCCCAGGCACTGAGGATAATTGCTCCAGTCACGCCTCCAATTCCAGCGGCTGAAGCAACGCCTCCCAGAACTTGAGCACTGCCATTGGTACGAGCTAGAATCATCGGCTCGTACAGGGCTCCACCCAAGTCATGAGCAAACCAGAAGAGGCTTGTAATAATTAACAACGATCGAAATCCCAAATGTCTCCATACGTAGCGAATGCCAAAGGTTAGCTTTTGTATAATGGTTTCTGCGTCTGTCTCTAAATTTAGCTGTGGCTGGGGAATAGAAACAAAGAGAAGGGTGGCGATCGCGATTCCAAAGGTGATTAAATCAATCAGTAAGATCCCTGGCGTATCAATCAGTGGGTACAGGGCTCCCGCTAAGGCAGGGGCAACAATGACAGAGCCGTAATGAACTGCAGAATCCATACTGTTGGCACGGGTATAGTTCTGCTTCGGCACAATCAAAGTAATGGACGTGGAATAGGCCAATCGCTGGATTTGCCCAAATCCACCGCTCACGGCTGCTACCACATATAAGTGCCAGATTTGCAGACTCTGAGTAACATAAAGTAACCCAATGCAAACCGTCGAGAGGGCAGCGATCGTATCGCCCAATATCATTAAATACTTACGGTTGTATCGATCGATAATGATTCCGGCAATCAACGTAATGGGAATGCGTAGAAGCTGTGAGGAGAACCCAACCAGTGCTAATGCCGTTGCTGACCCCGTTAGATGCCATGCCCAGAGAATGAGGGCAAACTCGGTCATATAGCTGCCAATGGTGGACACTAGCTGACCAAACCAGATAATGGTGAATGTTCGCATTATCAACTGTTAGGTAATAGTGGTAGAAGCATTTCAGGTAGCTGCTTTAGAATCAGTTCATCTGTAATTGGTCCACGGGTAACACTACCCCAGAGCTGATAGTCTACAAAGAAAACTCGACCGGATTGAGAAGCTGGAACGTTCTGTAGAATAGGGTTTTGGTTCCATTTAGTTTTAAGCTGGTCTTTAGGATTATAAGGATCGGAATAATTCCAGGCGATTACTAAAACAATATCGGCACTCAGGGTGGGTAATAGTTCTAGGGAAGTTTGCATCCATCGCGTCTCTCCTGCTGGAGCAGGTTCAGGAAAAACCAGACGAAATCCGATTTCTTCCAACAAACGCCCAGCAGTACTATCAGCAGCGATCGCCACATCATTCATAAGTGTGTTAATTGCCAGAATTAAAACGTTGGGATAAGCATCAGCGACAGGCTTTAATTGCGATCGAACAGCTTTTAATTGTTCAGCATGGGCAACTAGTAACTGTTCAGCTTCTTGTGCCCGATCGAGCGCTCTAGCAATTGGTTGAATATCATGAAACCAGACTTGCTCATTGTCTTTTGTATCAGTAAACAACAAAGTTGGTGCGATTTGGCTCAACAATTCATATTGGCTTTGGCTCGTCCAATTCTCACCCAAAATTAAGTCGGGTTTGACGAGCGCTAGTTTCTCCAAAGATGGATTTTTTCGATCGCCCAAGTTCACTGGTTGCGTTGTAACGCGATCGCCTAGATAGGGAATCTGCTGGCTTGGATTGTCAAATTTTTCCAGGTTCAATGCAGTTACTTCGGCATAAGCAACAGGCTGTTTTCCCAGTGCCAGAATGGAATCAAGAATATGGGGACTGAGCGCCGCAACTCGTTCAGGTTGTCCACAGATCTCAGTTTTGCCCATTTCATGAGATACAGTACGACAGGACGCAGAAGATTCGATCGATTGAGTTACTCCAATACGGTTAACAGGCAGATTGTGAGAACCGGAATTTTGGCAAGCTGTTACCAGCGCAAATGCTATGCAGATCAGCAGCGATCGTCTAAGCCAATTCCATCCTCGTCGAGTTCTCACAGTTATTTCTCCTAATTAGAACGTGTAGGAAACCGTTGCTCTGACATTAATTGGCGCTCCTGGATAAACAATATCTGCGCCTTGATGGGTTTCGTAATATTCCACATCAAATAGGTTATCTACATTAATTTGCATCCTCCAGTTGTCGCGGCGATAATAAATTGCAGCATCGGCTCGGAGATAGCTGGGCAACTCAAAATTCTCTGGATCAGAGCCAGCATAACCTGGGCGATCGTCCACAAAAAACAGTCCCAAGCCAAAGCCTAATCCCTGAAAATCACCCTCCTGAATTTCATAGGTCGTCCATATACTTGCAGTGTGTTCTGCCACGTTTGCTAACCGGCTGCCCTCCGGAAGAATATTATCTTCTGTAATTTCAGCATCCGTATAGGCATATGAAGCAATCACATTCCATCCTGGCAAGATCTCTCCGCTCGCATTAAACTCAATTCCCCGGCTGCGCTGTTCGCCCACCTGAATCGAAAAGTCAGGTTCGTTGGGATCGGCGGTTAAAACGTTTGTTTTGGTCAGGTGATAGGCAGCCAGAGTTAAAGAAACCCTCTCATCAATGTCTGCCTTAACGCCCACTTCATACTGTGTGCCCCGCTCTGGTTCAAACGCCTCTCCACTTATAGAACGACCAAACACAGGCAGGAAGGAGCGGCTGAAGCTGGCATAAAGAGATAGCGGTTCGATCGGCTGATAAACAATTCCAAGCCGAGGGCTAAATGCAGTATCGGACTGCTCAGAGATAGCGCCAAATGAGTTCTGATATTGATCGACAAAATCTAATCGTCCTCCCATCAAAAGATGCACGTTGTCTAAAAGGTCGATCTGGTCTTGAACGTAAATGCCGACATCGTTTGTGAATAGCGTTTGGTAATAGCTAACAGCCAAATCATCGGGAATCGGGATATCGTAATCAGGGTTAAAGATATCGATAGGTGTTAAATCTGCTGCTTCTGCAGTGTAGGAGTTTGTAAAACGACTAGCATCTATCCCAATCAAAAGCTGATGTTCGATCAATCCAGTATTGAATTCACCAATCACTTCGGCTTGAATGCCATAGTTCTCCCACCGCGATTCATCATCTCGTAGTTCTCTTGGCAAAAATTGGTTATCAACTAGCTCACCATTAAGGTCTGTCTTTGTCCCCCCTTGCCAAACTGAAAGGATAGAACCAGCATTGCGAAAACGCCAATTCTCACTAAATTCATGCTCAAAGCGATAGCCGATACGGTACTGCTCTGCATAAAATTCATCTAGCTGAGGATAGCCTAGAAAGCGATCGATGGGTAATACCAAAGAACCATTACTTAACGCCGTAAGACCACGATCGAATACAGGATCATCATAAAGATATTCACCCTCTAGAGTCAGAGTTGTGTTGTCACTGATATTCCACTGCAAAACAGGTGCGACGAAGAATCGCTCGTCGTTGACAAAATCTCGAAAACTACCCGAATTTTGGTATGCCAGGTTGAATCGATATAACAGGCTCTCATCCTGGGTAAGGGGTCCGGAAATATCAATCTCTGGTCGGTAAAAGCTAAATTGCCCACCTGTGAATTGAAACGAGTAGTAGGGATCGCTCAGTGGTGGCTCAGTAACGAGATTCACAATTCCGCCTGGCTGGGTCAATCCATACAAAATAGAAGCTGGACCTCGCAGTACCTCAACCTGCTGAATATTGGCTGTTTCAGAAATGGAGTAAAAGTTGTTGTTGCGAAATCCATCTCTAAAGTTAGTATCCTGCGAGAAACCGCGAATAATAATTGATCCGGCATCCGTACCACCATACTGCCCATCCAGGGTAATACCACCGATATTTTCTAGGGCATCACGGTATTCTACAATTGCCTGATCTTCAAGAACCTGCTGCGGTATTACTTGAATAGATGCTGGAATGTCTCGAATCGGTGTATCGGTACGTGTTGCGGTGGTTGCCTCCGGCGCGTAGTAGCGATCGTTTTGTTCTCCTGTCACAAGGATCTGCAGTCCCTCCTGCGGGTTTGTGGCGGCGGCTGTTCCAGGCATAATGCTAAGAAGTAGCGATCGCGAATCTGTTCTGACTTCAGCAGCAGGCGGAGCACTGGTTCCCGTGATCACAACTCGAATCCCGGTTCCTCTTGGGCTAATTGCAACAGCGGCAATTCCTTCAGCAGGGGCAAGTTCTTGAAATTCATTGCCATCAGGCAGGTTTAGTACAGCGTCAGGAATGTCAGCGATCAGAGCATTGCCAACAACAGACGTTGCAGCAGGAGGTAATTCTCCTCCAGTCGCAGTTAAGACCAGTTCTAGCCCTGCATCAGTTGGGTTGAGCTGTACCTCAGTAATTTCAATTTGTAGCTGGGCAATCCATTCTGCAACTGTGGTCGTAGGTTGATCCAATTCAGTCAGCAAAAGGGCTTCTTGAGGATTGCCTTCCTGAGCGGAGATGTCTGTTACAGAAGAATTCACGGAGATCGGGCTTTGTGCCCGAGCTGGTTGAACCAGTAGTACAACTAATCCAACCAGCGATAAATTAATCAAAAGCTCTTGTCGCTTGCCCATACAAACCTCACACCATCACACAATTTGTTGTCCAATTAAGCTGCTATTCCGCAATACAGCCAAAAAAACCTTACAGAGAGAACTTACAGGTTCTAAATTGATGGAATTTGACCAATTCCCACAGCTCTAAGCGCTTTTGGAATATCATCCCAATCAATAGAACCGTCGCTGCTTTCAAGGTACTGTTCACCAAACTGGAGCAGCGCATCTCCATCTGTAGGAGTAAGATTCATGAATAGATAAGTTGATTTCTGAGCCGCACTAAACGCGACAGCGCAGTGATGTTTGCACGTCCATAAACACTCTACTGCTTGAATTTCTAATTGCGATCGATGGCTCCAATCTTCAGCCAACTTTAAAACCTGATTGAGTAGATGAGTACCCCCTGGCAGGTTCCTCTCTTCTTCTTCTTTACGAGAAAAGCGACAAGATTGGCAGATGAATAAGACGTGTTTTGACATTAGCAACTATCCTTGCTCTAGCAGCATTGTTTGAATTTGCTCAATGACAAGTTGAGCAGCAATCCCTCCCTGAAATCGGCTCCAGAGCTGATAATCCACAAAATAAACTTGATTATTCTGGTAGGCGGGAAGCGATCGTAAAATTGAGTTGCTTTTCCATATTTGTTCTACCTGATCAACGCGGCTGTCTCCGCTTGCCATTACAATAATCACATCAGGCTGTAGTTCGGGAAGCGTTTCTAGAGAAATAACTATCTCTCCATATGTTGCATTCAACCCGTTTGGAGACACAAGTTCAAACCCTAGATCTTCTAAGATTGCTCCTGCAAACGTTTCATTATTAAAAATACCAATATGATCTAGTCCAGACATCGACAACAGCAGAACGTTTCGACGATTGATTTTTGTTAATTCAGCTTTTGCTGTATCTACGTTCTGACTATATGCGTCAATGACCTGTTGGGCTTTCGTTGTTTGGTCTAAAATTTTCCCTAAAATGAGTAAGTTCTCTTGCCATTGTTTGGGAGAAGTCCAGTCGTCAATTGGAATCAGCGTTGGTGCAATTTGAGAAAAGTTTTTGTACTGAGATTGATCCAAATATCCGCCAAGAATCAGGTCAGGCTGTAACCTCAACATGGTTTCTAAAGAAGGGGTTTGCCATGTTCCCACATGAGCTGGTGAACGGCGCAGACGATCGCCTAAATACTTCACGCCATTGACCGATCGTCCTAACTCAGGATTGCCCACCACAGCGCGGCTGTCTTCGGCATGTCCAATGGGTTGAATATCTAAAGAGAGCAGTAAATCCAATGCATGAGGATCAAGGGCAATAATTCGCTGCGGTCGTTCACAGAGTTTTGTTTCTCCCCAGGCATGGCTAACCAGCTTGCAGGAAGGATCGATATCACTAACCTGAACAGATGGAGATGCTGATAAATCTGCTGCTGGAATTTGGGTATGGCAAGCGGAAAGCGTAGAGAGCAAGAGAATAACGATCGATCGTAGACCAATTAGAACAGATGATTTCATAGGAAAATATCAAGTTGGTTGACCGTTATTCACCAAGTACTTGAATAAATCATCAATTACAGCATCCGCAGCCAAAGGATTTCCGCCTCTCCAGGTTGGGTAATTTACTGAATATATTTGATTCTTTCGAACGGCTCTCAAGTTTTTCCATAACGGGTTGTATTTCAGTTTTATCAGCTTTTGAGCTGATTCCTGACCATCAGCTGCAACAAACAAAACGTCCCCATCAATATCCATTAATCGCTCTTCAGAGAGCGATGTAATTCCTCCCGCAATAGAAACAGCTTGAGTAGGAGGGCGGCGGATTCCAGCATCAGCTAGAATGCTGCCATTGAATGAATTCTTTAAGTCAATATCGATCGTACCGCAGCAAACATGAACAAAAGAGACTTGTAGTTCTTGCAGGCGATTTCCTAACGCTGCTTTTAAGGATGCAATCCGCTGATCATATTTCGCCCATCTTTGCTTGGCTTCCTCGGTTTTACCCAGCACTTTGGCAACGAAATTAAAATGATCTCGCCAGGAGGGATATCCCTCCCAATTGTCTGCTACTGTAGGTGCAATTCGAGAAAGTTGATTGTAAACTGCTTCAGTGGAATATTTGATGCCAATAATTAGGTCGGGTTTCAGCGATAATATTTTTTCGATGTTGGGCTGCTCTTCTTTACCAAGACTCTGAATCGATTCCAGATCTTTTGCTAGATAAGGAGGTGGATCGTCAAAGTAGACAATGGATGCGATTGGCTTTATACCCAGTGCTAGCGCATCGCCTAGCGTGGGCACGCTCAGCACAATGATTCGCTGAGGCTGATTTGGAACACAGGTTTCTCCCAAAGCATGCTGAATAATACGGCAATCAGCAGTTGCAGGAGAAGGAGAAGGAGCAATTTGAGCCGATCGACCGCTACAAGCTGACGCGATACTAGAAGCTAGGATTGCCAGCAGAATGAATTTAAGCCAGCGTAAAATGTTCATCATGAATGCAAGGTATGACCAACCTCATCAGAACTCGACAGAGATATTTGCTAACACGGTAAACGGAGCTTGGGGCATAATAAAAAATCCCTGCGTGTTGTAGTACTCAATGTCGAACAGATTTTTGATATTTAGGGCAGCTAGCCAGTTATCACGTCGGTAAGAGAGACGAACATCAGTGCGGAAAAAGGAAGGTAGGGTAACTCCTGTGTTGGGAAGCTGTGCTTCGCGCTCATCGACATAAACCAGCCCCAAGCCGAATCCTAAGCCCTGCAAACTACCACTCTGAATTTCATAGGTTGTCCACAGGCTGGCCGTATGTTCTGGAATCCCGGCTAAGCGATCGTCCTCTGGGATTGTGTTGTCTTCGCTGACAAAAGCATCTGTATAAGCATAGGTAGCAATTACATTCCATCCCGGCAAAATTTCACCAGTTACATCCAGTTCAACACCTCGGCTGGTTTGTTCTCCAGTTTGAATATTGAAGTCGGGGTCTTCTGGGTCAGTCGTTGAAACGTTTTGACGAGTGATATTGTAGAGCGCAAGGTTTGCAGAAAGCCGATCGTCAAAAAACTCTTGCTTTAAACCCAGTTCAAATTGTTCTGCTTCTTCCGGTTCAAAAGCTTCTCCGGTGCGGCTTCTACCACCAAAAATATTAGGTGTAAAGGCATTTGCCCAATTAAAATACAGCGATGTATCCTCACCAGGCTGATAAACAATCCCTAATCGAGGCGAAAAGCTGGTATCCGATCGTTCATTGTTGGTTGAGCCGTTGAGCGTATCCCGGTAGAAGGAATCATTAAAATCAAGGCGACCTCCGCCCAGCACAATCAAATTTGATGTTAGATAGATTAAATCCTGAAAGTAAACGCCGACGTTTCGGGTGCCATACTCCTCTCCAGAACTGGGGGAATAGTCTCCAGGTTCGTCCCCGTACTCTGGATCGAAAATATCAATTGACCCAAGTGAGGCATCAAAGAAATCATAGGCAAACCTGTAGCGAGCATATTCAACCCCCACCAAAAGGTTATGATTAATTGATCCTGTACTGAATTCACCGAGCAATTCAGTTTGTACAGAAAAGTTTTCTTGTAACTCATCCGATCGCTGTGCTCCGCGCTCTATTGTTCGGCCATCTTCTGCAACAAACGGTGCTGAAAAATTAGAAAGTGTAGCAGCTTCTGTATTTCCTTCTACAACCAATCCGCCAAACCCCTGCCGGATCTTCCACTGATCGTTGAATTCGTGTTCAAAGTTGTAGCTAAAGTAGTATGAGTCAAACTGCGCCCGGTTGAGGTCGGGTTCAAATAGAAATCGCTCGCGCGGTAGTTCTAGAAATACTTCTCCTGGTGGAAAGCCGCGATCGAATACGTAGTCATAATTCTGATATTCAAACTCAGCCGTTAAGGAGGTTTGCGAGTCAATGTTCCAGGTCAGCACCGGAGCAACAAAGGTACTCTCCCGTTCGTTGAAATCTCGAAAACTATCCGTATTCGTGTAGGCAAGATTGAGGCGATATAAAAGGCTATTATCTTCTGTCAGAGGACCTGTAAAATCAAGGGTCGGTCGGTAAAACTCGTAGCTTCCAACAGTGGCATCAATTTGATAACGGGGTTCTGCCAGTGGGCGTTCTGTAATTGTATTAATTGCTCCGGTCAGGTTAAACCCTCCTCCATACAGGACGGAAGCGGGACCTCGGAGAAATTCAACTTGCTCAACGTTGGCAGGATCGCGAGGACTAATAAATGTGAAATCCCGAAATCCATTGCGAAAGCTTTCTCCGGCGTTGAATCCCCGGATGTAGTAGTCATTTGATGGCAATCCACCGTAGCCTGAGACGGGTTCTACACCGGGAACATTATCCGCCAGTTCAGTTAGATTCACGATCTGACGGTCTTCAATCACCTCACGAGGAATCACCTGAAGCGTCAGAGGAACATCCCGTAGAGGCGCCTCAATTCGGGTTCCAGTCGTTGCGGTTGAGGGATTGTATCCTTCGTCCTGCTCTCCTGTGACAACGACTTGAATTGCCTCTGTATCTGTTGCTCCTGCTGCATTTGCTGTGCCCGTTGCAATACTCAAAATTAAATTTTGGGCATCTGTTCTCACTGCAGCGGTTGGCGGAGCTTCTACGCCGGTGACTATGATGCGCACCCCCGTTCCCCGTGGCGTAACCGTGACCAGCGCAATTCCGTCTATAGGATTGGCAGTTTGAAATTCAGCACCCTCTGGTAATGCCAGTGCTGCATTAGGAATATCCGTAATCAGCGCATTGCCAATGACAGAAGTAGCCGTATCAAGCTGTTGAGCTGTCGCCGTTTCCAGCAGAATCTCAAATCCTGTATCTGTAGAGTTGATCTGCACCCCTGTAATTTGAACCGTCGCTTGGGCTAACCATTCTTCTACAGTGGTAGCGGGACGCTCCAACTCACTGAGCCGAGCGATCGTTCCTTCTGAGTTGAAAGTGCTTGAGCTGGCTTGTTGCAACTCCCTAGCAACTTCTTCATCAACCCCGATCGCTGATAAATCCTGTGCTTGCGCAGGTTGAATTCCAGCTACAGCAAGAATAACAAAGCATCTACAGATAAATTTCCACGATAGGAAACAAACTCCCTTCTGACGGAGGCGTGCCTTAATCTTATCCTGTGAATCCATTGCCATCAGTCCTCACACAACTTCCACTAGCACAGAAATTACTGGCTCTCTACTAGATAGGAATTAATTTCAATAACGAGAGCTTAAAGGATTATCAGAACTCAATTTTGTCGAAACGGGATCTTTTTTTGTCCGATCCGGATCTTTTGTGGCTCAGGAACTTGTGCGGTAAGCCATCGGTGTCATGCCATAGCGCTGCTTGAAAGCGTGACAAAATCGGCTCTGGCTGGCGTAGCCTACCGCATGAGCGATCGCAGCAATGCTCAACTGCCGCTCGGCTAAAAGCTGTTTCGCCTGTTCCATACGACAAGCTTTTAAATAGCCAAAAACGGTCGTTCCAAAGATTTGACGAAATCCGTATTTCAGTTTGTAATCATTAATTCCCACCTGTCGGGCTAAATCCATTAGAGAAGGTGGATTTTGAATATCGCGAACTAAGATATCCTTGGCACAGTGCAGCCGCTCTACATCATCTATATGAAGGACGCGAGAGCCAGTGGCATGCTTGTCTGTGCTGTGCTGTGCTGCCCATTGATGGAGCTGTAATGTCAGCAATTCTAATGCTTTGCTTTCTAGAAAAATCCGCTTTGTAATTCCCGCATAAGGACAGTTAATAATTTGCTGAAGAGCAGCCCGCATTGCCAGACTTAACGCTCCAGTGGAGCAGTGAAAGCGTTGAAGAGGCTTGTCATCAAAGAACTGCTGAAGCTCTTCTGGAAAAATGCTGTCATCTACGCCAAACGAACGTAGATAATTCACATCACAACAAATTCTGACCATTTGCAGCCGTTGATTTGCTAGACACTGCTCAACTTCTTGCAGATTGGGGAGGAAAAATAGATAGCTTTGTCCTGCGTTTTCTTCGTACTCGCTTTTGACGCCTCTGACGTTCGGAGTCAGTACCCGATGGTTTCCAGACAAGTAGAACTTGGAAACTAATGGCATTGACTCATCATGGTCAGTCAACACGCTCAAGGAGTGATGGTACTCATCATCAATAAATTCTAGCCAAAATCCTGGACGCAGCTCGATCTCCCAAAAGTAATCTTGGCTGTAGCGATGCCTGCATCTGCCCATCCGATCGAATCCATCCTCGCCATAGACAATTTCTCCATTGCCTGCCGCAAGGCTTTCCTCCCATTGCTGTTGATAGGCTTCGTAGGTGATTATCTCTGTCATATCTGGACTTGTTTTAGAAACGTTTTGAGTCTCAGCAACGCTCTACCAAAATCACGGAGATATGCTTGTAACCCATTGTGCGCTACTTTCTGCTGCCAACGATTCACCCGCACCCAAAAGACTAGCCATTTGATGATAAGGGCAACCGCCACGATCGAGAACACTAGCAAGGAAAATATGACGATCTCATCCGCCCAAAACAATTTAGGAATTAGCATTTCAAATTTCCACTGGAATACAGCCAACTTGAAGAGCTGGCAAGCTGAGAATCACTTACTGATAAATAATCTCAAGAAGAAAGTATAGGATGGCGCGTCCCATGTCAATACTTTTCATTGTTAATCTTGCGTTTCATGTGATGCTCCCCTAACCTGAGCAGCTTCCAAATTCTGTCTGCTCTTCAATTTCCAAACCGATTAGGTTCCCAGGACTACAAAAACTAGCCCAATCAGCAAGATAACTGTATTGACAGAGCGACAAACCAATTCTAGGATAAAAGTTTATAGAAAATATTCTCAACAAGCAGCAGCAAGAGCGAATAATATTCTCAGATACAGTCGCTTACAGTCGCTCAACCGCAAGAAAAGCAGGCAAGAATGCTCAGGCAATTCATGATGTCCCGTCATGCGGGATCAGTTGCCCCGCATGACGGCTTATTCCTCAAAATCAGCGATCTGAGAAAGCACCAATTTCTCGATCTACTCTGTCTCACTTTTATGGACAGATTCCGAAAAGCGCATAGATCTTGAAAAGCGTATAGTGAGAGCAATATGGGATTCAATTAGTATTTGTGACACAACCCTACGTTCTGCTAGCGTATCCTATGGAAATAGACTAAGGATGAATTCTATTGTTTGGCATAGTAGTTCCGGCCAGTTCAGCGTTTGTTAAATTAGCTCCTTCTAGCTTGGCTTCTCGTAGCGTGGCATATCTCAAGTTGGCACCTGTCAAATTAGCATTGGTCAAATTACTAGACGTCAAATTGACTGACGACATTTGAGCATATTCTAAGTTGGCAGCCGTTAGGTCAACTGACACCATTTTATTGTCAGCTAAATTAGCCCTTTCTAAATTCGCTCGAATGAATTTGCTTTCAGTAAAATTACTTTTCTGTAGGTTAGCACCTACCGCATTGACTTCATTCAGCTCAGCAAATTTAAAGTTAATATCATCCCATTTGCTGTCTTTCAAAATAGCGTTGCTTAGAATTGCATGGGATAAATTGGAATAATGTGAGTAGACATTCTCTAGGTTTGCATCTCTCAAGTTTGCAGATGCCAAGTTAACTTGAACTAGCCTCGCATTTTTAAGATTAGCGCCATGCAAATCCGCACCTTTCAGATTTGCGCCAAACAGATTAGCTCCTTGCAAGTTTACTGCTGCTAAATTTGCTTCTTCTAAAGTGGCATAGGCTAGGTCAACACCCTGTAAATTGGCATTTGCTAGTTGAGCACGCCTTAAATCACACCCTCTACACATACGGGTTTCAATCAAACGTTTGATCAGGTCTGCCTGTAATTCCGACCGTATCGGAATCTTCGTATAATGATCTGCTATTTCTGGAGAGGTTGCAGGGTTAGAAAACCTTGAACTGACCCAAACGCTCCCGTTGCTGATGAGGCTTAGCCCGATCGCAACTTTCAGCAGCGTCATCCCAGTACATTTAGCCCAATTTTGTCCCACTTCTATCGGGAATAAGGCTTCCAGGGCAGCCGCAGCATTCGTATAGCGGTATTTAGCACTAGGTTCGACCAGCTTGCTCAACCACTCCACAAACCGCCGACTGAGTTGCGGCAGCAGTTTTCTCAGGTTAAAGCGGTAGTGATCGTCAAGTAGTTTGTGAACCTCATTCGATCGCGTTCCGGTGAGTAAACAAATGAGGGTAGATCCCAGGCTGTAGAGGTCAAAAGCTTCAGTCAGCGGGCGACCAAACTGCTCTTCGGGTGGAATAAATCCAGGAGTTCCCGCTGCAACGCTGCTGAGAGCTAGTTCACCATCCCGAATTCGGGCAAAGCCAAAATCAATGAGATAAGCATTTAGCTGTTTGTCTACCAGGATGTTCTCCGGTTTGATATCGCGATGAATAATTGGTGGAGTGCGGGTTTGTAGATAGACCAAAATTCCCAGCACTGACAGAGCAATCTGTTTGACAGCTTCAGGGGTGAAGCTCGACCGCTCTGCTAGCGATGGGGCATCGTGATATTGCTGCACCAGGCAGAATCCGGATGGGGTTTCAAAAGAATCTAAATAGTCCGGAATCTGGGGATGCTCGAGTTGTTGCAGAACTTCAATTTCACGCTCATGCGCTTTATATCCTGACCATCCGCTCTCGATTGCAGCAAAACGAAACTCCTTAATCACAACCTGGCGGCACTGCGAAGCAGCTTCCCCGTCAGAGCAATCGAGTGTATTAGCTAGATAGGTAATCCGCCCCCCTTCCCAATTGCGTCCCAGTTCTCTAACAATCTGATAACCATTTGCTGCAAGATTGATGGGTTGATTTAGAGTCATAAACAGAGATCCCTTAGGAAAAGGGGTGATGCAAAACAGTTTTTCCTTTAGGGTAAGTAGGCTTTAGAATTTGTAGATAAGCAGGTGAAATTATCATAGTTCTGGTATCTCAGGTCACGGCATCCGGCATGACACCTAGAGATACCAGTTGAACGTTTTAATGGAATGAGTATTTCACGCATCCATTAGCCAAAAGTAGAACACAATGATTTCACAGGCATAGCCAATAAGCAATGCTCGGGTGGTTTGGTTATCCGAGCACTCGTTTTGGTCATCATGCCGCGTTTCCTAAAGCGCGATTGGTATAGCGCGACGCACTTACGTTAAGACACTATTTTTATGTAAAAGCCCCGCGAAGCGGGGCTTTTACATAAAAAAATTTTGATTTAGGCACGTAGTGCCGTATTGCTGGTTGAAGCAGAAACGCACTTGATTACCGACGCGTTCCGAGAAGTATTGCGACACAGGTTACTTTTAGAGTAAACATGCTACTTCCTTTAATACACTTCGCTTAGTACATTAATGACGATCGAGGTTAGGCACTACAAAGGATTTTCAGTGACTTACTGATTGTGTTCAAAGCCGATTCTGTGACTTCCATTTCTCTACTAGCTCTTTAGAAGCCTCAAAATGCATTGAGTCTTCTTTTCTAGAAAACCCAGCTCCCCAATAGAATCCCGCCTTGTGAAAATAGGAATATAGCACTTTCAGTCCAACTTGCGTTTTGTTGTCGCCGTAGGTATCAAGGCGATTATTGATTGTGACATCGACCGCTGTTCCCCAAGAATGATTAGAGAAACTTGATCCACCTCTCACTTTGCGGACGCACAACATCCCAGCGCTGCCTAGCTGAGAGAAAAGTTTGGGTTTTTCTCGTTGCACAGCAGCAAAGATGTCTCGCAGCGTTTCGATCGCCGGTTTCAGCCCGGTCGCAGTAAACGGGCCTACGTTTTGAGTGACGATCAGCCGTTTCAGATTAGAATTCGTCACCGAGGAACAATTCTCGGTTAAGGCGCCTGGTGTTCCGAGCAGCCCTTGCATCACTGCGGCACTTGGAGAAGTTAGACCCTGATTGATGCTTTCACGAGCCGGTTTTGCTTCCAAGGCACTGTAGTCACTTAGCTCACCGGGCGCTGGCGAAGTCGGCGGAATTGGATTGGGCGAAGGAGTTAAATTATCTGTACGGAAGGCTGCATCCCACGTTTTAGGGCCTACAATTCCATCTGGCGTCAGTCCTTTCTCCTTCTGGAATGCAATACAGATCGCTTTGCTTCGCGCCCCATACAGTCCATCAACCGCGATATTCCAGCCCCGATCTTTCATTCGCTGCTGCCACTGCTTCGCAAAGTCGTCATACTTCAAAGGTGCACCTGGGGTATATTTCAGCAGATGATTTGCGGGCAGAGATAGCTCCACGGCAATTGCTTGTCCCTGCAGGGCGATCGTTGCGCTATCATCTTCAGCTTTTAGCGTTTCGAGTTCGGCACTGTCAATTTTTTCATCCTGAATCAGTCTGGAAAAAATATTTCCCTCGTCTCCAGGAGAATCCACTCGATTCAACGCTTGGTCAACAGCATGACCGATCTCCTCTAGTAGCACACCTGACACAACTTCAGGCTTTTGGAAATTTTCGCTCAGGAATTTTTCAGATAGATAGATCTTCCCTCGACCAAAAGCACCATTAGCACTCAGCACCGATGTGGGTAACACCTCGATTTTGCGCATCGCCTCACCTGCCACCTGCGGAACCAGCTTGAGGGCGGTTTGGGGCTGCCAGTCTTCCCCAAATGCTTGCTGCATCTTGTCGAGAAAATCTGGATCAGCGGTAAACAATTTCAATTGCTGATCAGCTCTATTAATGGCTGCATCCAAAACAGACTCGCCCTTGCTCAAGGAAACCGTTTTCTCAGTCGTACAGGCGAGCGCAGCCCCTCTAGCAATTCCAGTGAGAGGATCAACCCTGACCGTTTTGGAGCCTGCGGCTGTTTGCTGAGTGGTATCAATCAAGCCGTTAGCGTTTAGAGGGTTTGGTTTGAGCCGATCGCCTGCGATTGGTTCCAGCCAAGGCGTAGTTTTTATGGATGATTCCAGCTCAGGGGTAAAAGCGCCTCGGTGAGTCAGCTGTTCTGGTTGGAGCCCAAGAGCGCTGTTGAATGGAATTATCAAAGGATACTTATTCAACAGCGCTGCACCTGTCTGAGAAAGCTGTTCTACAGTTTCCATGCTTAAATTCTCCTGGTGAGTTAAGGAATTCACAAGCCAAGCTGAAACAGTTTTATTCTGTGCTTCTAATTAGGTATTCAGCGTTATAAAGAACATATTTCTGCATAGTTACAAAAGTTCACCCCGCTCCGCTATCATCTCTTTCAAATCCCGATAGGATAAGGCGTAGCAACAGTACCACTGTGCATTGAGCAGAATGATGTTAGGCAAGAAGTGCTGACATTTGTAGCTTGCTTCCCGTAGGGTACAGAAATAGTTCTAACGAATCCGGATGCTTCACAAAGTGTTCACCTATTTCGCTTGAACAGAACTTAAATTAGATATTGATGAACTAACGGAAATAGAACCTGTGAAAACATACCACTGGCAATCAAAATATTACTTCTCTGGCAAAGGTTCCAGTACTTTGAATGCGATCACCCCTGCTTCAACATCAGCAACTCCCAAAGATTTGAGAATTAACTTCGTAATTTGTTCTGGGTAATTGGCTTCTGTATGTCCTTCCAGAATGGTACGCATCGCCATCAGTGCCGTTCCTAAAACGAGATCGATCGCTGCCTGTACACTCTCCACCTGAAATCGCTTCAGCCGTATTCCTGCCTCCAAATCTGTCATCAAACCCCGTTCAATCGTTTCACTCAGAGGGGCTGCCACAAGTCCAATCCGGACAATTACCCATCCCCAGGTCGAATCTCGCATCGCTTGATGCAGAAATTGGCGCAATCCGATTGCCATTCGTTCAGCGGGGTCTGCGATCGTGGCGTACTGTGCCCAAATCTTTTGATTCATTGCGTCACTCAGGGATGCTGCAACGGCTCTTAAGACATCTTCTCGGGTCTGAAAGTAGTTGTAAAACGTTCCCCTAGCGACCCCTGCCTCTGCAATGATGTCGTCAATCGTGACTGCATCCGTTTCTTTTCGCGCAAATACCCGATAGGCAGACTCAATCAAACTCGATCGCGTCCGTTCCCGTTTTTCCATACCAATGGAGGCTCGACGAGAGGGCTTCATAGAGTCGCACTAAATGATGTCGAACCCAGCATACCCTGCGATTGACATCTCGACAAAATGACGTTATCGTCAAAATGACATTATCGTCATTTCAGGTCAACCAGCTTTACGATTAAAGGACAGGAATACCCGTGATGCGTATTGCCATTATTGCGTTGGGCAGCCAAGGAGATGTTCAACCCTACATTGCATTGGGGAAGGGGTTAAAAGCAGCGGGGCATGAGGTTCGTTTATTAACCCATGAGAACTTCGAGGGCTTAGTCACTTCCCACGGACTTGTGTTCTACCCAATGCAGGGAAATGTGCAAGAACTGATTGAAACGCCAGAAATGCGGGAGCTTGCAGAGAAGGGAAATTTTATTACGATGACCTTACGAACGGCAAAAGAAACCGAACGGGTCGCCATCCGTTGGGCACAGGCAGGTCTAGAAGCCTGTCGAGGCATGGATTTGTTAATTGCGGGCGTCGGAGGACTTTACCTTGCTCTGGCGATCGCAGAGAAGCTAGAAATTCCCCTGCTGCAAGCCTTTGTATTTCCCTTCACTCCAACCAAAGCATTTCCAGGGATTCTGTTTCCTCAGTCCATCAATCAATTAGGCGGGGCTGTAAATTGGCTCTCGCACCAAGCCCTCCGACAAATCATTTGGCAAGGCTCACGTTCAGGAGATACTGCCGCCCGTAAACAAGTTCTTCACTTGCCCGTGTCTCCATTTTTTGGTCCTCACCCGTCTTCCTATTTGCATCGCCTTCCAACGATCTACGGTTTTAGTTCTTCTGTCATTGCCAAACCATCGGATTGGCAAAACACATTTATTACAGGCTATTGGTTTCTGGATGCCGCCCCCGATTGGACTCCCCCTTCCGATCTGGTGAACTTTTTACAAGCGGGTTCGCCGCCTGTGTATATCGGTTTTGGCAGCATGGGCAACCGTAATCCTGAACAAACTGCTGATCTGGTTTTAGAAGCTCTCGAAAAAACTGGGCAACGAGCTGTTATGCTGGCTGGCTGGAGTGGAATGCGGAAAGAAAACCTGCCAGATAATGCTTTCCTGGTTGGTGCAGTTCCCCATGCGTGGCTTTTCTCACAAGTAGCGGCAGTGGTTCATCATGGCGGTGCAGGTACGACAGCCGCAGGACTCCGGGCGGGCGTTCCGACGGTGATTATTCCATTTTTTGGCGATCAAGGATTTTGGGGGCAACGGGTCGCAGACTTAGGGGTTGGAACAGCACCTATTCCCCGTCAAAAACTGACGGCTGAACGGCTTGCCCAGGCGATTCAAATGGCTGTGAGCGATCGCTCCATGCGTCAGCGTGCAGCGAGTTTAGGAGAAAAAATCAGAGCTGAAGATGGGGTTACCAATGCAGTCGCGATCATCCAAAGATTTATATAACGACTATCGGGTATGGCAATGATTCAATACCGTTGGCGAATTCATGAGAAAAAATCAGCCATCGCTAGAACCTAGCCCCAGACTTGTTTGATTGGATACCTCGAATACTAAGTGGACTTAAAAATAAGCGTTTCAGAGAATTTAATCTTTCTCTAGTTGATTCGTCAGCGGGATCGCATCCACTACAACCGTCTTAAATCCCTTGTGTTATCGTCAAAATAAGTCGCTTCAATCCGGGGGAGCTATGGTTAGGCGGATGGTAGTTAGCTTGGGAATACTGGCCATTTTTGCGGCAAGCGCCGTGCCCGTAAGGGCAGCAACTGACCTTCGTAGCGTTGATTCAGCCGCACTGGGAGCCAGCAGAAGTGTACCGTGGTCAGAACCCGTTCAGATTAATGACCCGTTTGAGGGTAACTTTATTGGGGTGTTTGATCGCAACTATTTCTTCGATCGCTTCCTCAACACCACTGCTCGAATCGAGGTACAGAGCCTCTGGAGTTCACAGTCGGTGCGGTTTCTGTTAGTGACCCGCGATCGCGATTGTTTGAGCCAACCCCTTCAGTATGGTCTTTCATCCGATCTAGGCTGTTCAGAGTTCAATAACGCTCGAAATATCGTTGAACTGCTTATCAAAATCAACGATCAGGTATTTCGAATTGCAGGGCAAAACAGTACATTTCCAGTTAATGATGAATTAGCCCAAGCATTGCAAAGCGCACCAGAGGACAATGTCAGTATTCGATTGGTAACGGAAAATGGAGAAACGATCGACAGTGAAATTGGACAAAGAACTGTCGAAGCATGGAGAACCGTGTACACACCCCAAACCGATGCTGTGTCAGATAATAATTAATTAGACTTAATCGGAAATAAGAAAAGCAATTAATTCTTAAGCTGAACTGAGAAAATTTTATAGCTTTATCATCAATTTGAGCACTGAGCAGTTTATTTCCGATAATGTCTATTGTTCTTGAGTTTTAATTTTTCTGCACGCTTATTTCTCCAGCAATTGATTACTAACCAAAGCAATAAATATTGAACAGAGTCAAGGCGCTGCATAAGTGACATGTTCCTCTATCCAGAATAAGCTCAAGTAATGGTGACTGTAGTACCTCAGTCGTGTCAAAGTTCTAGTAGAAGATATTAAATGAGTGCAATCGCTTTTAGACAGCAGAACTTATCAGCAGTTTAATTTCTTGCCGCAGCAGTTTCCATTTCATGATTTTGCAGGATTGGGGCTGTAAAAAACTGGTAGGCTGTGCAGGCTACAGCCTATCTAGAAGTCCACAAAGTGAATTTAGTTAGCGATCTGGATATCCAACTCCTCTTGACATTGGGATACAGGTTTATCCCAGTTTTCTTCCCACTTCTGAGCAATCAATTGCTTGGCAATTTTGCCCATTTCCCAGCCTTGTTCAATAGTGTGCCGAGTAGCATTCTTGAATAATTGTACGAGCAGCATTATCCCTTTTCTGTAATTCACTAACAGCAAGTTGATGAGCTGGGGCTTGAACCAGATAGTTTACTAGCTCCAAAAATCTTGCATTGATCTTATCAAAATTCTCTGCATGCTCTAGGTCTGCTTCGGTATCCATCTGAAACGTGTTCAGAATGGCAGTCGTTAGATCGGCTTGAAAATCTTTTGAGTGAGTTACCGTGGATGCGTTAAGCGTTTCCATTTTGCAAATCTCCTCACCGTTAGGAACCAACAGAATTTATGGGTCAAAGTGAATCATCTTGTTTGGCTCCTGTGGCGTCGCTAATAATTTCCTCAATGTTTGAAATCAATGCTCTTAACAAAACACTGCGTAAGCAGATTCTTAAAAGCTTGCTAGACATGACTCGTAAAGTTGACTGAGTCCTCTATCATTGCGTGAGTCTTTGTATGGCAACGCAGTACAATCGGGACGAGAAGGGCATTTAACCCGGTTCTGTCACAAAGATTTTCTAATGATGAAGCTGTGCCGTTCGTGTTTCTCTAAGCTGCAATACCAAAGATTGCTTCAATGAACTTGACTTAAGATAACTGTTCCCTTGGTCTATTCTCTTCACCTGCTTTTTTCTAATTATATCGATCGTCTCAATTCCACTCAAGATTCTTCTGACGCTGTTGAATGATTTAAAATTCATTATCACTTTTGTGATTCGTTTAATATTTTTTAGTTCTGTTCAATCACATCATTCAAGTATTCCACTAGCCATAATTCGATTTCTGCTGCCAGTCTTTCCTCTGTATTCAACGTCTTCATTGTCACGGCTAGGCAGCATTCTTGTCTACCGTGACTACTGGTGGAGTTTGCCTGTGCCCAGCGTTGAGAACCGTACGGAAAAGCGGGCAGCTGCCTTGCTCTCTTGCGCTCAGTAGAAAGTCCAGTGTGTTATCCTTTCCTGCCTTACCATCAGCCTGTTTTGGCGACACAATCCTTGAACCCGAACGCTATATGTCATCTGTTGCGTATTCGATATAGTTTGCAGCGGACTAAGCGGAACGTTAGGCTGGTAAAATTGCCGAATAATGCCTCATTTGTAAGCCCCATGTAATCAGAGTAGGAGTAAGCAGTGGAATCAACGTTCTTGCTTCACAAGCCAGTCAGTTACGGAAGCTCCTTTGCAAACTTCCTGTTCTTGATGATGCTTTTACTCCACATTATCGCTGGGGCGATCGCACCGATCTCAGCTATTGTAGCCTTCATAGCGCGAAAGGGCAGCAAATCACACCTGCGCTCCGGACGCTTTTTCGCTGGGTCGATGGTCATCGTAGCGCTCACGGGTATCATACTCGACGTGGTTCGACTCTGCTTTTTCGTACAAGAAAATCATACGAAATATGCGGGTTACACTATGCCCAGCACCTATCCAGCACGCTTGGGCTTCCTGTTCGTGGGTCTTTGCATCCTCTACATTTTACGAGAGGTCACACCGCCGCGCGTATTCCGTCGGCAGTTCAGGGAAATGGCTGCTACAGTGGTGCCCAGTCTGCTCGTTGCGACCGGACTAGGACTCACGCTCATCATCACTTTGCAGCTCAATCCCTGGACTGGTGCGCTGTGGATGATCTGGACTTTCCTCCTCATTGTTATCGTCATGGCGCAAACAACCTCGTCCTCGCATAATAATCGCGCAACGGATGTGGCGCGGCATCGTCTTGGCATGAGCTGCTTAGCAGCATTCAGTTGGTGGGGTGCGCTTCAAGGGTTTGGTCCGGCGATCGCCATTGCGATCAAGGGCGACGATCCTTCTACCGGCGCATATCTGGGCAACCAGCCTGGTCCGTTTTCGCCAGCGTTTTTTCTCTTTCTCGTTGGCTGGGCACCGTTCTTTGTCCTCGCAGCATATCTGATCTACCGCTTCACCAAGCTGCGTCGCACCTAACTCGGTCACTGCAGTGAACGATCTGCACAAGTCCAGCGATTCCTTTTGGAGAATCAAGCGGTGCCGGGTGTAGTGGTGATGGTTCTCACCAAGTCAATATCACAGCTTTAAGCGATATTTTTCCGCAGCCTGGAGAAGCAGTGGTGATGGAAATCAGAGATAGTAACCAGCTCAATATCTTGGGACGAATGTCCATTTCCTAATAGAGCTTGCGACAAAGTGGGGAATGGCTTGACAGTGGGTGGGGGTTGAAGCTTTGGAGAATGTATTACCAGGGCACTCGGCTTGCCATGGTGTGGGAGCAGATGCAAGTCGATAGCGAGGTGGTGTTTTCGTTTGACCATCCGTTCTGGAAGTCGGCTTTGTAATGCTGCATTCATTCGGCACTCTAAAGCACTCATGTCCTCAAGCGGCATTGCTTAACAGGGGGATGATTTTTGAGTGAGAGGGGCGCTCCGCGCCCCTCTCACTCAAAAATCATCTCAGAAATCAGCAACACCTGTCCTCAAGCTGATCAAGATGGTAGTGAAATGCCGGACAAACTCCGAAAGCAGTAACAATCACGCAGGCAACTAACGTAGAAACCATCGAGTTTGATGTCACTCACAGTAAAGCCTTCTTTGCTCAAACTGCAACTGGATCTGAAATCCGATTGGCTAGCATTGGTGCCGAGCAGCCTTCTAACTCAGGTGAAGCAACGATCGTGTTTGATCAACTTAGAGGTACCAGTTCAATGCATCCCACCCGTTGGTACACCGAAGCCGAATTCAGTTGAATGCTGAAAGTTCAGAAGGACACCCATTTAAGTCGCGTTTTAACTCAAAGAACTTGAGTGGTTTGAATGGGGCGATCGCACAAGAATGAAAAGTAACGAATCGGAACAGCAACTTACCAACCAAAAGGAGAACAAGATGAGTCGCAATCCTGTAACCAATCCAAACATGAAACTCGAACTCGTGGTGTTCAACGTTGCTGACGTGGATCGCACGAAGGCATTCTACGAGAATCTCGGCTGGCGGTTCGACATCGACGTGGCGGAGGGCGACTTCCGCGGCGTGCACCTGACACCGCCCAACTCGGACGCCTCGATCCTCTTCGGCAAGGGAGTCACTCCAAATAATTCTGGCTCGGCGCATAACCTGGTTCTCGCTGTGGACAACCTCGACGACGCCCGCGAAGACTTGATCGCCCGTGGTGTCAACGTCAGCGAGATCTTCCACTACGCTGGCGGACCCTTTAACAATACCCTAGAGAACCCGCGCGTCGGCGGTCGCGATCCACAAGGTCGTTCCTACTTCTCGTTTGCCTCGTTTGAGGACCCGGACGGGAACGTCTGGCTGCTCCAGGAAATCACAACGCGGCTTCCTGGTCGTCTATGGGACTCGACGCCAGCACAAAATCTAGACGTTGCAACCCTGGCAAACCTTCTGCGCGAGACGGCAGAGCACCATGACCATTACGAGAAGACGCACGCTAAGCATGACTGGTGGGACTGGTACGCACCCTATCTGAGTGCACGTCAGAAGGGCAGTAATCCAGAAGAGGCTGCGGCTGCGGCTGACCGCTACATGGAGGAGGCTTTTCCTGTTCTTTCCAGATAATGCGGTCAGAACAACATTCACTAGGGCGGGTTCTGAACGACGCTGAGAGAAGCGTTGGAGCGCATTCCTCACTGACCCTGAATGAATCGCGATCTCCACTCAGACTGAGAAGAACGGTCCACTCGTGCAGAACATCAGTAACAAGTTGCTGGCACCGATCGCCTTTTCCTCGCTGCATTAAGCGATGGGTCCAGCAACGGAACTCAAACCCACAGCTCGCTTCACTATCAAAGCTCAGTAATGTGGGCAGACAATACCTAACCTCAGTTCAATCCAATTGGAGAACGATCAATGTCTGACAAAATCAACCATCAACGCCGCCGCTTTTTGGGTATTGCAGCCATGACGATTGCTGCTACACAGCTTGGTCGATTCGGTTCTGCCAACGCTCAATCGACCCAAACAAAACGAATGGAGACCACCACAACTCAGCCTGGAACCGCGCACAGCGACCCAACCGCAATCCGCCCCTTCCACATCAACATGTCGGAAGAAGCACTCGTTGACCTCCGTCGCCGTATCACAGCCACGCAATGGCCTGAAAAGGAGACTGTCACCGACCTGTCGCAGGGGCTACCGCTCGCGACGATGCAAGAACTCGCGCGCTATTGGGCAACAGATTACGACTGGCGCAAGGTCGAGGCAAAGTTGAACACCTTGCCGCACTTCATCACCGAGATCGATGGACTAGACATTCATTTTATTCATGCTCGTTCGAAACATGAAAACGCATTACCGCTCATCGTCACGCACGGATGGCCCGGCTCGATCATCGAGCAGCTCAAGATCATCGATCCCCTGATCAACCCCACGGCATATGGTGGGAGCGCATCGGATGCTTTTCATGTGGTGATTCCGTCGATGCCCGGCTATGGCTTCTCCGGCAAACCAACCACTACAGGCTGGGGCGTCGAGCGCATGGCAAGTGCCTGGGACGTGTTGATGCAGCGCCTTGGCTACAGCCGCTACGTTGCTCAAGGTGGCGACTGGGGCGCGTTCGTCGTTGACCTGATGGGTGTACAGGCACCTGCGGGATTGCTCGCCATCCACACCAACTATCCTGGGACCGTTCCAGCCGACGTCGACAAGGCGCTTGTGGCCGGCGACCCGCCTCCAGCAGGTCTGTCAGCCGAGGAAACGCGTGCCTACAAGCAGCTAGACATCACGTTGAAGCAAAGAGTCGCCTACGCCAAGTACATGGCATCGCGCCCACAAACGTTGTATGGCATTGCAGATTCCCCCGTCGGACTGGCTGCCTGGCTGCTCGACCACGATGATGCTGGCGGTCAACCTGCCGCTGCGGTCTTCGAGGCTCTGAACCGAACCACAAGCACCACAGGTGAACTGACGCGTGACGACATCCTCGATAACATCACGCTGTATTGGCTGACGAACACGGGAGTCTCTGCGTCTCGGCTCTATTGGGAATATAAGGGTGGCTTTTGGAACGCCAAGGGCGTCTCGATTCCGGTAGCTGTGAGCGTCTTTCCCGGTGAGGCATATCAGGCCCCGCGGAGCTGGACTGAGCGGGCTTATCCCAATCTCATCTACTACAACCAGCTCGACAAAGGTGGACATTTCGCAGCCTGGGAGCAGCCAATGATTTTTGCTCAGGAACTGCGGGCAGGGTTCCGATCGCTGCGTTAATCATCGCAACCACAGGAAGGTCAGCACGTGTTCGAGAAAATCAATCATAATCGCCGTTACTTTCTAACAACCATGCTTACAACTATTGCTGCCACCCAGCTCGGTATGCTCGGCGGCACTAAACAACCCACTATGTCAGCAACGCCTGAGTTACCGATTGAAGGAAAACTACCGTCTCTTGCCGGGGCAAACTCCTGGCTCAATTCACAGCCATTAACCGTTGACGAACTGCGTGGAAAAGTCGTGCTCATCAACTTCTGGACTTATACCTGCATCAATTGGCTGCGCCAACTCCCTTATGTGCGCGCGTGGGCTGAGAAATATAAAGACCAGGGACTCGTAGTCATTGGTGTACATACCCCGGAGTTCGAATTCGAGCAGAATCTCGATAATGTTCGCCGAGCCTCAACAGAAATGAAAATTGACTACCCGATCGCCGTGGATAATGATTATGCGGTGTGGCGCGCGTTCGGAAACCATTATTGGCCCGCCCTTTATTTTATAGATACGCAAGGACGCATTCGTCATCACCACTTCGGCGAGGGCGAATACGAGCAATCGGAACGGGTCATTCAACAGCTACTATCTGAGTCCGGAACTGACTCTGTCGGTCCGGAGATGGTCGAAGTCGATGCTCATGGTTTTGAGGCTGCCGCCGATTGGGACAGCCTGAGATCGCCTGAAAACTACCTCGGCTACCAAAGAACGAAGAATTTTGCGTCTGCCGGTGCGGTGGTCGACAGTCCTCGTTTATATACCGCCCCCACGCAATTGAGACTGAATCAGTGGGCGCTTTCGGGCGATTGGACGATCGGCAGACAAGCCATTGCCCTGAACCGGTCCGGTGGGCGGCTCGCCTACCGCTTCCACGCCCGCGACCTGCATCTTGTCATGGGTCCGGCTAAGCCAGGAACGTCTGTGCGGTTTCGCTTGCTCACAGACGGACAGCCGGTAGTTGCAGCGGCGCGCGGACTTGACATCAATGAGCGAGGCGAAGGCACCGTTACCGAACAGCGGTTGTACCAACTGATTCGACAGCCACAGCCCATCCGCGATCGACAGTTTGAGATCGAGTTTCTGGATGCCGGGGTGGAGGTGTTTGCATTCACGTTCGGTTGATCACGCCAACAGATACGTCTTCGCAACAAGCGACAAGAAGGTAAAGGTGAATGATATGACGATGAAATCCACACAGGACAGCCCCATCCTCGTGACCGGAGCGGCAGGCGATCTCGGTGCGATTGGTCGCAACCTCACCGCAATGCTGCTCGACAAGGGGCACAAGGTGCGTGCCCTGGTTCGGCGAGAGGATGAACGCGCTGAAGCTCTGCGCCAGCTCGGAGCGGAGGTTGTGCAAGGCGATCTGATCGATCTTGCCTCAATGCACCGGGCGATCGAAGGGGTGGCACGCATCTATTTCGGCATGTCGGTTTCGCCAGCGTATCTCGAAGCCACGGTCAACACCGCAGCGGTGGCGAAGCACCACGGGGTCGAGGCTTTCGTGAACATGTCACAAATGACAGTGACGCAGATGAGCATCACCGAAACCACGGACAGCCCACAGCACAAGCTGCACTGGCTGGCGGAACAAGCATTGGCGTGGTCGGGGCTGCCGGTCGTCACAGTGCGACCGACGGTCTTCCTTGAGAGCTTCTTCCTGCGTCTCGCTGCTGCTGGCATCCGGGATAGCAACGAACTGGCGCTGCCGCTAGGGAACGGCAAGACCTCGCCGATTTCGGCGGTTGATGTAGCGCGCGCTGTTGCCGTGATCCTCGACAACCCTGCTTCGCACATTGGTCAGGTTTACAATCTGACCGGATTTGAGTCAGCCGATCTGCATCACTATGCGCGTGTCTTTTCCGAGGCACTCGGTCGCCCGATCTGCTATCGTGACGTGCCGCTCTCTGGCTGGACTGATACGCTTCGCAAGTTTGGCGTGCCAACGCACCTCCTCAACCACCTCACGGTGATGGCTGAACTGCACGCGCAGGGACGGTATGACCGCCTGACGGATGACCTGTTCCAGCTCACCGGCAAGACGCCGACCAGCCTGTACGACTTCGTGAAATTGCACGCTGCTGAATTTACGCCCAGTCAAGTCGCGGCTTTAGAGGCAGTCCGATCGTAGTGCCAAGACCTTGTTTTTAACTGCGAACAATTTAAGTTTCGGGTTAACTCAAGGAACTTGAGTGGTCTGAATAAAGCGATCGCAGAAGAATGAAGTGTAACCGAGGTGGGTAGCAAGTTGACCAACCTAGAGAACAAAGGCTTCGACCCTCACCTGCTTTGCAACATTCACACATTATTTCCACAGGAGATTGTTATGAAACTGGAAGGTAAAACAGCCCTGATCACGGGCGGTACTAGCGGCATCGGTCTCGCAACCGCTCAGGAGTTTATTCGCCAAGGAGCTAAGGTCGTGGTGACCGGCAGGACTCCCGACACGCTCTCTCAAGCGGCGAAAACGCTAGGCTCAGATGCGCTCGTGGTCTCAGCGGATGTGAGCAAGCCTGCTGAACTGGACGAACTGTTCAAGCAGGTGCGCGAGCAGTATGGACACATTGATGTCCTCTTCGCCAATGCGGGCATCGCGAAGCTGGGTCCGGTGGAGAGTACAACTGAAGAAGTGGTAGACGAGCTGTTCAATACCAATTTTCGAGGTAATTACTTCACTGTTCAGAAGGCGCTGCCGCTACTGAAGGATGGCGGAGCCATTGTATTCACCACATCCTGGTTTGTGGAGGTCGGCATTGCCGGAACCTCAGCGGTATCTGCGACCAAAGCGGCTCTGCGATCGCTCACCCGGACACTGGCAACGGAGTTACTGCCACGCAAGATCCGGGTTAATGCTGTGAGTCCTGGCGTGATCGAGACACCGCTATTTGGCAAGCTTGGTTTGCCAGAAGCAGCTGTCCAAGAAATGGGAAACAGTCTCCTACAACAGATGCCGATGCAGCGGTTTGGCACGGTAGAGGAAGTTGCGAAGGCTGTGTCTTTTCTGGCATCGGACGATGCCTCCTACATTACAGGAGTTGAACTTGCAGTTGACGGTGGGCGGACTCAGCTTTGAGGCGCAAAGGCTGGAGTGGGGAAGATGGCACACCGTCACCAGAGCGTTACCAAAGCAAGCGGATTAGGACATCAAGAAGTAGCCCTTCCCCATTCACCAGTGCCCAGGATAAACCATCCTTTTCGACACATATCAAATCTGACGTACCGGCAAACAATCATTTGTCCCTGAAAAGATTTAAGGAGTTTTCAAATGCGATCTGACATTGTTCCAGGATCTGTTTTCCCCGACTACGAACTGCCTGATCACACCACAAAGCGCCGCAAGCTCTCTGAACTACAAGGACAACATCCGATGGTGCTCGTCCTCAGTCGCGGCGGGTACTGCCCCAAGGATCGTCGGCAGGCTGAAGGACTGGTGCAACTCCATCGGGAGCTTGAGGTCAGCTATTGCCGGCTGGTCACGATCAGCACCGACAATATCACCGAGACAAATGAATATCGCAGCGGTGTCGGGGCTCACTGGCCGTTTCTCTCCGACGCGGGACGCAAGATCCAAAAAGACCTCGACATCGCTGAATACACCGACCCGCTCCACAATCCCATGATCCCCTACACGATCGTCCTGGAACCAGGTCTGGTCATTTACAAGATCTACATGGGTTACTGGTTCTTCGGGCGTCCCACTGTGGAAGAGCTGCGCCAGGACCTGCGCGCCGTTCTTAAAAAATGCCGACCGGACTGGGACATCACCACACCTGAACTGAAAGCAGCGTGGCAAGAAGACCGCAAAGAACTCTTCTACCCGTACGGCAAAACTTATGCCCAAACACTCGGCGAACAGGATTAGAAAATGTTCGACAAAATCAACCATCAACGCCGCCGCTTTCTGGGCATTGCAGCCATGACCATTGCTGCTACACAGTTAGTCCAATTCGGTTCTGCTAACGCACAATCGAGCCAAACGAAACCAGCCGCTCTGGACAGAATGAAGTCAGGGACAAACACGTCGTTTGGCGCATTGAAGCAGATCGATGCGGGTGTCTTGAATATTGGATACGCTGAAGCGGGTCCCGCGAATGGTCGTCCGGTCATTCTCCTGCATGGATGGCCCTACGACATTTACAGCTATGTTGATGTCGCCCCTTTGTTGGCGTCGGCGGGATACCGGGTGATCATCCCGTATCTGCGCGGCTATGGCACGACACGCTTTCGTTCAAGCGAGACGTTCCGCAATGGGCAGCAGTCGGCGATCGCAGTCGATATTATCGCTTTGATGGATGCGCTCAAGATCGAGAAGGCGATCCTTGCGGGTTATGATTGGGGCGCGCGCACCGCCAACATCATCGCAGCACTCTGGCCCGAACGCTGCAAGGCGCTCGTCTCCGTGAGCGGTTACTTGATCGGCAACCCTGAAGCCAACCAGACACCATTGCTGCCGCAAGCCGAACTCCAATGGTGGTATCAATTTTATTTCGCGACGGAGCGGGGCCGCGCTGGTTACGAACAATATCGGCATGACTTTAACAAGCTGATCTGGCAGCTTGCTTCGCCGCAATGGCACTTCGATGACGCAACGTTCGATCGCAGCGCCACGTCCTTCAACAATCCAGATCACGTCGACATCGTCATCCACAACTACCGCTGGCGACTTGGACTGGCCGAAGGCGAGACCCAATACGACGATCTTGAGAAGCGTCTTGCCGAAGCTCCAGTGATCACCGTGCGCACCCTCACGCTTGAAGGTGACGCCAACGGCGCGCCCCACCCGGATGCTACTTCCTACGCCAGGAAATTCTCGGGCAGATACGCACACCGGGTCATCACTGGTGGTGTGGGGCACAACCCGCCGCAGGAAGCGCCGCAGGAGTTTGCCAATGCCGTCGTTGAAGTTGACGGCTATTGATCGGGTCTAGCCTGAGTCGTAGAACGGACCATTTGCAGCAAAGAGAAAACACATGACCAAACTGAAAAAAGTACGTTACAAAACCAAAGCCCGCACCACTGGTGCCTTCGTCCTGTCGCGACTCCTCGTCGTGCTCTTTGCAGCAATGGTGTTGCTGGCACTGCCCGTTCATGTGCTGGCGCAGCAGTCCGCTCAGACCGGCGCACAAACTCAGTCCGCGCCCGAAGCGATCGCAACTGAAGACAACGCCATCCGCCCCTTCCGCGTCCAAGTCCCGCAAGCGGAAATCGACGATCTCCGCAGGCGCATTAAAGCGACGCGCTGGTCTGACCAGGAGACGGTTAGCGACCAGTCACAGGGCGTGCAGCTGGCGACCATGCAGGAGCTCGTCCGTTACTGGGGAACGGAGTATGACTGGCGGAAAGCCGAGGCGAAGCTGAATGCCTTACCGCAGTTCGTAACGAATATCGACGGGCTAGACATTCACTTTATCCACGTCCGCTCCAAACATCCGAACGCGTTGCCGTTGCTCGTCACGCACGGGTGGCCCGGATCGGTTATTGAACAGCTAAAGATTATCGACCCGCTGACCGACCCGACGTCTTACGGGGGTCGCCCGGAGGACGCCTTCGATCTGGTCATTCCGTCAATTCCCGGCTACGGCTTCTCCGGCAAACCGACAAGCACTGGCTGGGACCCCGACCACATCGCGCGAACTTGGGCAGAGCTGATGCAGCGCCTCGGGTACACTCGCTACGTCGCCCAAGGTGGCGACTGGGGGTCCCCTATTACCAGCGCGATGGCGCGCCAAGCACCGACAGGATTACTCGGCATCCACATCAACTTGCCAGCAACGATTCCGCCCGACGTAGCTACGGTGCTCGCGAGTGGCGGACCCGCGCCAGCAGACCTCTCCGAGAAGGAACGCGCGGCGTTCGACTCACTCGACACGTTCAATAAGAAGGACCGGGCCTACGCCTTGATCATGGGTACGCGACCGCAGACGATCGGCTACGGACTGACGGACTCGCCAACCGGACTGGCAGCATGGCTGCTTGGGCATCCAGGCTTTGCGCAGTGGACAAGCAGCGGCGGCGATTCTGAAAAGTCTCCGACGAAAGACGAGGTGCTGGACGATATTACCCTGTACTGGCTGACAAACAGCGCCGTCTCGTCAGCTCGGCTGTACTGGGAGAACAAGACCAGCCTTCTGAACGCGACCGCGCAGAAGACTGACGAGATCTCGCTGCCGGTGTCCATCACAGTATTTCCAGGGGAGATATATCAAGCTCCAGAAACATGGGCCCGACGTGCTTATCGCAACCTGATCTATTTCCATGAAGCCGACCAAGGCGGCCACTTCGCGGCATGGGAACAGCCGCAGCTCTTCTCTGAGGAGATTCGTGCCGCATTCAGGTCACTGCGTTAGTGGGAGAGACAAATAAAAAATCACTGCATGCTAGCGATACCTGTGTTCAGGTATCGCTAGCCGCTTACCCCAAAGGCATTCGCAGTGAATTGAATATCCCACCGGAGCTATTGATCCTATATGGCTTAGCCATTAGCTATACCGATTCTGGCTTTCCCCCTAATCACCTGCGTATGACGGAACCATCAAGTGGGCAAATCTAACTCGGCAAGAGATCGCCAGGTTGTTGAGGGCAGAAGGGGAGAGCATCAGTTTGATGGCGGAGTATGCGGTTTACTTGCAGCTGCAGTTGCTACTCTATGTTATTTTCTTGTGTACCTCAAAGCAGCGTTCATCCGGGAAGCTTTTCTTGTCCGTTTGCCCGGTTTATATTTTAAGGGTTTATATCCTAGAACACTATCTCTGAAAAAGTAATTTAGAGCTGCTTCAGATGCCTGATAACCCTGATTCATTAAAGCCTGCCCTGCTCGATCACACCCCTACTGGCATGAGCCTGAAGGAAGCTTTCAAAATTCTGCGCTCCCATTTTCTAGCTTGGTGGGTTGGAGGAGCAGCAATGCTGCTGTTTGTCTGCAGTACAGTTCGTCATCTCTGGTTTAAGTCAACTGGATTTGATCTGGGTATCTATGACCAAGTCGTCTACCTGATGAGCCGGGGCTTGTCGCCTATCTCCTCCTACCTGGGCTTTCATCACATGGGTAATCATGCCGCTTACTCGGTCTACCCTTTAGCCCTGCTCTACTGGCTTTATCCCTCGGTTTACTGGTTGCTGGCAGTCCAAGCGCTTTGCCTTGCTCTCGGTGCACTACCAACCTGGATGCTAGCTCGCCAAGCAGGATTATCCTACTCCTTGTCGGCGGCAATGGCAGGAGTATACTTGCTCTATCCACTGGTGTTCAACCTGAATCTATTTGACTTTCACCCAGAGGTCATGGCACTGCCGGTAATGTTGTGGGCACTTTGGGCAGCAAGGGCAGACAAACGAGTGGGCTATAGCCTTGCGATACTCTTTGTGCTGGGCTGCAAAGATTCCCTATCTGTGACGATCGCCGCAATGGGTGTCTGGCTACTGGTGTTTGAGAAACGTAGATTTTACGGCATTTTTGCTTTAGTGGTGGGCATCGTCTGGTTTCTGCTAGCAACTCAATGGATCATTCCTAGCCTAAGCGGCAGCGAACCTGCTGCCCTTGGACGCTATGAAGCGCTGGGAGGTGATTCTGTACTGGAAGTGGCACTAAATCTGTTCCGCAAGCCTGGGATTGTATTGAGCAAAGTGTTTAGCTATGCCACTGCTCGCTATCTAGCAATGCTGCTATTTCCAGTACTTTTGAGCTTGTCTCCACGCCGTATGGCTCCCCTAGTGAGTACGGTTCCCGTGTTGATGCTAAATATTCTCTCCAAAAGCGAGGAACAGCGAAATCTGGTTCATCAATATTCCCTGCCTATACTGCCGTTTCTGCTGTTGAGTGTGATTGATACTTTAGCGGCAGGCGAAGGGCTTTTGCGCCAGCGCCGTTGGATACTGCTCTGGTCATTAGTAGGCTTCCTCTGGTTTGGCAAATATGCCTGGTTCACCGGTGGATATAAGTCGTCCATCGATACCTGGAAGGCCAATCGAGAAGCGATCGCCCTGATTCTTAAGCCTGAAGGCGTGGTAATCACAGATAACTATTTAGCTCCACATCTGAGTCATCGCCCAGGAATTCATTTGGCGCTCCCTCGAATTGCTAAAAGAGATTGGGATCGAGCAGATTATTTGCTGCTTAACCTACCGCATTTACCCAAGAACGATCGCAAAAGAGCAGAGCAAGTATTTGAGCAGGCGAAGAGGAACAATCAATTTCAGCTTGCTTATGAGCAAGATGGAGTGTACTTGTTTGAACGAAGAAATGGAACAAAATGATGATGTTACGATCGCATCACTCTTAGCATTTCGTTCCCCCCACGCTGAAACTCGTAGCGCACCCGCTCGATTGCAACTCTATAACCAGCTTGGGCTAATCTTTCCAGCAAAGGTTCAACATGGGGCGATCGTTCCGCATTATAGGTGAGCAATGGAAATATTCGGGCTTCGTGGGCGACTATACACATCGCTTCGATAGACTGTTGATGAAACGCCAGCGATAGCTCATCTGAGTACAAAAAAAGGAAATGCGAACACAAGGCGAGATCAAAGGAGGCGTGCTTAAACGGCAAGTGGGGCAATTCTCCAGCTACATAACGACCTTCTGCTTTCCCTTGCTCGTAATCGTCCAAGAACGCCCGCATGGCGGACATGCGAACTTGACCGAGTTCATCGGGCGACTTGATATCTGTCCAGACAAATTTGGCTTGATTCTGACGGGTTTGCCCGATCACGTCTTCATAGGTGACGTCAATTCGCGCTTGAATTTGCTTGGCGGTTAATTGATAGAGCGGATCGCACGAAATAACTCGACGACCAGATTTGGCTAAATGAGCGTTGAAACTGGCTGGTCCATCTGCACATCCAATAATTCTTAGATTCAAGTCGTCAGCGCTCAACGCGAACATTCGCTGATATTCGTCGAATGAGCGTCCCCACGGAACAACCGACTGATATTGGAAAGCCATTTGAACTCACTGGACGTCGCGGCAAACCCACCTAACGATTAACAGGCAGAACATTTCCCCATCAGATCCCCCAACGGGTGAACAGGCTAAGTCTTTCTGTACAATACACAGCTTTAGCTGAATAGGCAAAATGTTTGCGCATCTTATTAGATTCGCCACTCAGATTCGCCACAAGAATGAGCAGATAGGCTATCAAACCTGCAGCACATTAGCTCTCGGGTGACGCGCCAATTCCCAAACTTCGCTTGCTCGACTGCAGTTGATGCCAGAGGAATTCAATCTGCCCGTAGGCTTCCTCAGGCGATAGCTTTCCACCTGTCTCTAGATTGGCAATATACCCCACCTTTTGCGCAAACTCTTGCAGGTTAGCATTGAACACCAGGTTCTCTGGCTTTAGCTCACCCCGGTAACGGCTATAGGGGTATAAGTACTCCCTTCGATCCATTGTTTTCCTCCCAATGCATACACAGCTCAAGCAACATAGGCAGCTTTGAGAAGAATAATGCGTTCAGGCTTCTCCTGCCGCCGAGTTGTCTTTTCAAACTCCTGAATCTCAATGACCCGCTCACTTTCCAACTGCCTGAGAACCGCTTCGAGGTGGGGATGGAACTGAAACTCATCAGCTGCAACAGAAAATACTAGGGTGGCTAGCTGTAAATCTACCTCACATAGCCAGTTATCCTGGTGCTGGAGTTGCTCTAGGACAAACGCGCGCAGATCCGGCAGGTGGTGTTGGCAAAGGGCTTCAAAGCCCAGCCCTGGACATTTAACCCAACCTTCAGACGCTAATCTTGCAACCACTCGTTCGGTTGGCGTTGCGGGGATGGAGAACTGTAACATCACTACAACAGGCAAACAAGTTTCTTATGTAGGATTAAATATAACCAATATTTTGGCTGCTTTCCACAAAGATTACATAAGATTGTATGACTCCGTCTGACCCTCCAGAGAAAATCCCCCTTAGGGAGGAGCTTCAGCAACAGATAATGCACTTGAGCCTCAAGGACAAGGAGATCCTTTTAGGCTGGCTCAAGGCAATGATTAAGGAGCACAAGCAGCAGACCTCCCCAGAGCAAATCCCGCTCAAGAAGGGCAGAGAGGTGGTTGAGACGCTGCATACGGGAACGACTATGTACCGTCTTGAGAAGGTGAAGTGCGGTAAGAAGAAGTGTAAATGCACAAAAGGCAATCTGCACGGTCCCTACTGGTACTCCTATCACTGGAATGGCAAGAAGCTGACTAGCTCCTACATTGGCAAGAAGCTAGATGAGGAGGCTGCAGCAGAGATCGAGAATGAAAACCCCCCAGAAACGTAGCCTCTGGGCTGGTGCTATCCATGCTTAGTCGGGATGATTTTCCTACCTATCCCACACTTGTTTGAGCCCCAACCTCAGCGATCGCCAATTCAGCATCAGTTTCATGTACCTTAAGGTTTTTGTTCGCGTCTTTATGCTGATGAATGAGGAAGCCGTTGAGCAGCAGCTGTTGCACTTCACTATTCCACGATAAACCTCTTGCAAATTAGTCTTCTGGTTGGCGTTGCCAGAAGCGCAAAAATGAGAGAGATCAGGACAGCAATTGTTCAAAGCGACATAAAACTTCTTTATTTTTCTTCTGTTCCTTTCTTAAGTAGCCGTAAATAGGGATGAAGATTCCCATACCTTCGTGAACTGAAAAACTGCAAAACCAAGGTACTGCGCAGGCAGTAGCCACAGTTGAAAAAGTCCAATAAGACGAGATGCTTAAGCTTATGAATGCAGATTGCTAGCAAATAAATATATTACGAGCGGAACAAATAATGTGGAACCCCCTGTTAAGCCCCTAGACTGCGGGAAATATTCTGATGAAATCAATTCGCTTTCCTACACGCCTATTTTCCGAGCTATCTATTTCCAAGCTATCTAATAGAGCTTCCCTAAGAACTATCCTAATCATTCCGTTTGCTCTGCAAATTTCTGCAGCCGTAGGATTGGTCGGGTATCTTTCTTTTCGCAATGGGCAGCAAGCGGTCCAGGATCTGGCAGGGCAATTGCAGAAGGAAGCGGGCAATCGTATCGTTGCTCACCTCGAAAGCTACCTCAATATCCCGCACCAGCTCAACTTCACCAATGTGGATGCGATTGCTACAGGCAATTTGCAGCTCTCTGACTCAATCAGGACAGGCAGATATTTTTGGAGACAGCTCAATGTCTTTGGGGTAAGATACATTAATTTCGGTGGAGTCAATGGAGACTTCATCGGTGCTGGATTGTATCCCGACGGGTACAACATTGAGATCATCAATCAATCAACCAAAGGTGCTTTACACACCTATGAAACTGATGATGAAGGAAATCCTGCCGAAATCGAGGAGATTTTAAAACCTGGCGAGTATGACCCCCGCGAGTTTGCCTGGTATAAAGACCCGATCGAAGCAAAAAAACCTGTCTGGAGTGAAATTTACCTGTGGGAAGACTATCCAGAATTTATTTCAATTTCCGCCAGCGTTCCGGTTTATAGCGAGAATGAATCTCTCCTTGGTGCTTTAGGGGTCGATCTACTGCTAACGGATATTAGTGATTTCCTCAGCCAATTGGAAATCAGTGACTCTGGCAAAGTCTTTATTGTGGAGCGAGATGGACTGCTCGTTGCCAGTTCGAGTGCAGATCAACCCCTGACGTTGGTGGATAACGAAGCTCAGCGTATTGCAGCAACAGCCAGTCCTGATCCCCTTGTTCAAGCAGCCAGCCGACAGCTTATGAAGCAGTTTGGCGACCTTAACCAAATTGAAGAAGCTCAAAAGCTCGAATTCACTTTCGATGATGCACCTCAGTTTGTACAGGTTACACCGTGGCAGGATCAGTATGGGCTGGATTGGTTGATTGTCACCGTTGTTCCAGAGTCCGACTTCATGGAGCAAATTAACGCTAACACGCGCACTACCATCCTGCTTTGTCTCACGGCTCTAGCTGTCGCAACCCTCATTGGCATTTTCACGGCCCAATCGATCACGCGCCCTATCCTACAGCTCAATTCTGCTGCCAAAGATATTGCTCAGGGCAACTGGGATAATACCGTTCGGCTGGAGCGAACTGACGAAGTTGGGGAACTGGCGCTCTCCTTCAACAGCATGGCGCAGCAGCTTAAGGACTCTTTTGAAACACTAGAACAGCGGGTTGAAGAGCGCACTGCTGAATTGGTTGAATCCAACAAACAGCTTGAAGTTGCAAAGGAGAAGGCAGAGATCGCCAGCCAAACCAAAAGCGAGTTTCTTGCTAACGTGAGCCACGAACTTCGCACTCCTCTCAATGGCATCCTTGGCTATGCCCAAGTGCTTCGACGCGATTATCCTAAGCCAACCAATGCGTCTCAAGTACGCTTGCGAAGTCGGCAAATTCTCGGCTTACGCATCATTGAACAAAGCGGTACGCATTTGCTCACCCTAATTAACGACATCCTCGATTCCGCCAAGATAGAAGCTCGCAAGATGGAGCTGTATCCTAGCGAGTTTGACTTTCGTGCCTTCTTGCAGGAAATTATTGGCGTCGTCCATACGCGGGCAGAGGCAAAAGGGCTGGCGCTGCATTTCCGCAGCCATGACACCCTACCCACTTATGTCTGCGCGGATGAGAAGCGTCTGCGGCAGGTGCTGCTGAATCTGTTGGGCAATGCTGTCAAATTCACTGAGCAGGGACACGTGACCTTGCACGTCAGCGCTGAGGAACAAGCGAGTATCTCGCTAGGGGCAGCTTTCCTGCAGTACCTCCTTCGCTTTGAGGTGATTGATACGGGTGCTGGCATCAGCTCCGAGCATCTGGAAACTATTTTCCGTCCGTTTGAACAAGTAGGTAGTGCGGAGTCTCGATTGACTGGAACGGGCTTGGGCTTGGCACTCAGTCAGCAAATTGTAGAGCTAATGGGCGGACAGCTTCAGGTCAAGAGTGAGGTGGGGCAAGGGTCTACCTTCTGGTTTACGGTCATCTTACCTGGGTCAGGAGCGGTGGAATCCGTCGCAGACGATGTATCAGGTACAGTCGCGCAAGTCATTGGGTACCAAGGAGCGCGGCGCAAGATTTTAGTGATAGATGATAATGAGGCGAATCGTCTGGTGCTGCTCCACATGCTAGAGCCGATCGGCTTTGAAGTCATGCTGGCTGAGGATGGAATGCAAGCATTAGAGGCAGCCACCAAGGGTAGACCAGACTTAATTTTGACAGACGTTTTTATGCCTGTTAAAACAGCGATTACGTTGATACCCGCATTGCGTCAGATACCAGAACTGCTGGCAACGCCCATTGTCGCCACCTCTGCCAATCACCATGAGCTGCTCCAGCAGCAGTGTCTGAAGCTGGGCTGTGCAGCGTTTTTACCGAAACCGATCGACCTAGAGCAGTTGTTAACGGTGTTACAGGAGCAGTTGCGGCTAGAGTGGATGCATGAAGATACTGTAACCAGCGAATTTCTCACCTAGCTGCTTGCATCGTCTACCACACAAAAGTATTGGGGTTGTGTTGCGCGAGCTTGCCCAACACAACCCCAATAATTGTTAGAACCCAAAAACCGATAGGAGTGGGGGCAAATCCCTATTGCTAACAATTAAAGGGTGTTGCTGATTCTGGGGATGATTTTTGAGTGAGAGGGGCGCGGAGCGCCCCTCTCACTCAAAAATCATCCCCCTGTTGAGCAAT
>NZ_JACXWX010000038.1 GCF_014764505.1 Phormidium tenue FACHB-886 | reverse complement strand
ATTGGAGCCACGCCTGTAGCTAGAACAGACGGATACGAGAGAGTCACAAAAATGCCTGCGTCCCTGACTACATAACTATTCTAGCTAATCTACAACTGTAGTACTAGAGCGAACAATAGAGTCACTGACTGATGCATGTGTAATTAAACATCCAGCGTTTCTGGAAAAAGCCAACTTGAGGAAGAAATTGCCAAGCTGTTGCTGTTATATTTGGTTGCAGTCTTCAAAAGTTGATGCAGTAAGGGATTTAACCTTAGTGTTGAGCTAAATTCTCTTCAATCAACGTGTGATTGAAGGAAACGGCAGTAATCGTCTTAGTCATTAAACTGGATCAATCAGATACCGGAGGAATTACTACTATTGTGAATGAGCAAATGATTTAGTGCGATCATCGAATCATTTGCTCATTCACAACGGGCTTCCCTGTAAACGTAACCTGTTCAATAATATCCGCTGCACCAATGAATTTTTCCGTCTGTTGACTCGCTGTTTGCACATGGCTGATGTCTTTTTTTGACATGCAGAGTGAACCAAAATTTAAATGAGAAATTAATTGATCTCTATGGGGCATTCCTGCTAAATCCATTGTCCGGTATTGGGACGAGCCAGGCTTAGATCTTTTCCTTGAGAACCATTTGTACCCCCTTAGCTGGAGTAAACGTCACCCCTCGACGCCGCGGATATTCAGGAGATTGATCTGCCAGGGCTAGTCGATAACGAGAAATCAGGGTGGCGATGACTAGTTTCATCTCAAATTGGGCTAAGGCTTCCCCAATGCAACGACGAGCACCCCCCCCAAAAGGCAGGAATTCGTAAGGTGAGAACTGCCGTTCTAGAAAGCGCTCTGGCTTAAACAATTTAGGATTTGGATAAAGATCTGGACGCTGATGAGTCAGATAAATACAACCATACAGCCTCATTCCAGGCGCTAGTTGATACCCCATCAGTTCTACAGGCTCTTTGACCTCTCTGGGAAAGGTGAGCGTCGCAACGGGGAAAAGGCGCAGAGACTCATTACAAACGGCAGTGAGATACGGCAACTGCACAAGGGTGATCGGATCTGGAGCATTGCCCAAAGGATTTAGTTCTGCAAGCAGCTTTTCGCTAACTTGGGGATAGCGATGAATCCAATACATTGCCCAAGCGATCGCAGTTGCAGTTGTTTCATAACCTGCTAACAGAAGTGTCAATAACTCATCATGCAATTGGGCATCACTCATCGGTTGACCCGTCTCATCACGAGCTGACATCAGTAAACTCAGAATATCTGAACCCAGATGCTGCTGGCCGCGACGATTGGAAATTTCAGCATAGATGAGTTCTCCAATCTGCCGTTGCAGATGGCGCAGATAGCCCCAAGGACTTCGTGTTCCCCAATCCTTTTGCAAAGACGGAAAGAACAGCAAACCGCCAATAAACGGAGATTGTAGTGAATCTGTGAACTGAACAATGAGCGACTTGAGACGATGGAACCGCTCCTCTTGATCAATTCCAAAAACGACCTTAAGAATTACGGCTAAAGAGATGTTTTGCGCTAACTGACGAGCAGAAAACTGAGTATCGATCGATAGCGAACTCATTGCTTTGTCAGTCAATTCACAAATCAATTCTCCATAGGTTCGCATCCGTTCTCCATGAAATGGAGGCATTAACAACCGACGTTCGCGACGATGACGAGAACCTTCCAGGGCAAAAAGGGAGTGATCCCCAACCAGCGGTTGTAGCAGTTGATTTGGCGGAGTAATAAACTGCTTTGTGTCATTCGAGAAAATTTGCTGGATTGCTTGGGAATTGCTGATGAACAACACAACCGGGTGATTGCCAATGACAGGAGCATTAAAAATTTCTCCGCAACGTTGTGCGGCAGTTTCCATGTAGGCGATCGAATCCCGCGTGTACTGGATTTTTTGCAGCCAGCGAGGAGCTTGCGAACCAGCGGGAAGGTTGGTTTTTGGAGCCATAATAGGTGGGCTGGTGGAAATGAATGATGAATGGGATGGTCATGGTCATTATAAGTAGCGAATGTTGTAGGTACAAATAATGATTCATGACTTGCAACATTACTTCTCACTCAACAATTGAATTAACGCAGCACTAACTGTTTGAATTGCTCAATGGACCAGGCATTAAACAAAATTCCTAGTGCCTCAATAAATTTGATTAAAGGAGATGCAGATAGCGGCAGTTTTAGCTAACCAAATAGGATACTTACAATTCAATCAGCTACGAGGGAGGGAATAAATTTCTTCATGACTAAGTGCCTCAGCTAATGAATTAAATATTGTTCGCTTTGATGAATCAGCTAAATCTTCGCTGCTTCGATGCTGCTGAGCATTGAGGGAGTTGAAATCATGCGCGTCAGTTCAAAGCCACTCGATCGCAACAACGATCGATATTCTTCCTCAGTCCGTTCTCGTCACTGTCTCAACCCTGAGCGCCTTGTGTTGTCCAATGCATTCACTTGCTTCCGCTAATTGTTCAGCCATTTGCAGCTTTGCAGCCACCGTCACGCCTGCTGAACAGACCACTGCAAATAGTTACTCGTCCTTGGTTGGTCATTTTCTGCAAATAACCCATCATCGCTCGGCTGAGCGCTCACGTCGAAGCCAGTGACTACTGACAAGCGAACTTCTACCCGTCCACCTTCTGGTGTGAATTTAATCGCGTTAGTGAGAAGATTACAGACGACTTGCTGAAGCCGTTCTCGATCGCTCATCACAATTGCTGTAGCGGTTTTTGTCCAGGTTAAGTGAGTTCTCTTTTCGACAGCAATTTGGGTTACTGTTGCGATCGCCTTCTCAATCACAGATTCTCAAAAGAAGAGCGTGCCTGTTTCCGAGGCAGGAAGTCACAGGTACCGCTTCGCGGAAGCAAGCTACGACTATAGACAGAACCGACAGGCAAGACAGGATTCTACATTCTATTTTTTGTCTAGAGTTAACTTGGCAATATCTCGCCTTGTTTCAACAACTGCTTTACTCATTGAGGGCAATGCTGGAGCAGCGTTCGACCAGAAACTGGACAAAGCATTGCACTTTTGGCAGCACGTAGCGATTACTGGGAAATATCGCGTAAATTCCGACATCGCTTTCATCTTCATACTCAGCCAAAATCCGAATTAGCTGTCCAGATTTCAATGCTTGATTGATCAAAAACCTTGATACACGGGCAATGCCTAAACCTGCTAGCAGAGCCTCATACAGTGCTACTCCACTATTGACAGTAAAGTTTTCACTGACGCTAATTTCTCTGATACCAGTTGGATTACGAAAGCGTCACTGATTCAAGGTCGTTTTATGGGCATTCAATGCGAGGCAATTATGTGCTGCCAAATCATCAGGAGTTCTAGGTGTGCCATAGCGGTCGAGATAGGCAAAAGTCGCGCAAAGGATGCGGCAATCGGAGACCAACCCCCGAGTAATTAGAGCAGAATCTGCCAATTCACTCACCCGAATAGCAACATCAATGCCATCCGCCACAATATCAATCACATCGTCCGTCAGTGCCAATTGAATACTCATGCGTGGGTAGTCTACCAAAAACTCAGGAATCCATTGCAGCAGATAATTGTGGGCAAATAGGGTCGAGCAACTGATGTGGAGCAATCCTTGCGGAGCCTCGCTGTGCTGTTTAGCTTCGCGATCGGCTTCCTCATCTGCCAAGATTCTAAGACAGCGGTTGAAATAACGTTCTCCCACTTCGGTCAGGCTGAGACGACGGGTCGTGCGATTGAACAATCGCACCCCAAGCTGGTAGATGCTTAAGCGGTGGACTTGTGGTAAGCCTAAAGAGAAGCCATCCAATGATGAACTATGCGATCGTTCACCCAGCCAGAGCAAACAGAAACCCCTCACCTTCCTCCTACCCAGCGGGCAGTTGTAATTGGAGGTAGCATTGCAGGTCTTTTAGTGGCCCGAGTTCTGAGCGATTTCTTTGACTCAGTTATCGTTGTAGACTCCGATCGCTTGCCTTTGCAACCCGCAGTCAGACGGGGAGTGCCACAATCAGTGCAGCCCCATGTTCTGTTCGCCAGAGGCTATCGCATTCTGCAAGAGTTGTTCCCTGGCATTGACCAGGACTTGTTAGCTGCAGGGGCACTGCCGATCGATTGGGCAAGAGAGTTTCATCATTTTGGCGAAGGGGGATGGAGCTGCATCTCAACTGTCCCTTCAGACATTATCTCTGTCACCTGCTCTCGTCCCTTACTGGAGGGAGTAGTGCGACAACGAGTGGCTGCTCTACCCTCCGTCCAGTTTCTCCCCCAGCATCGGGTCACAGGACTGCTAACCCAATCAGGCAGCCAGCAAGTTACAGGAATTACACTACAACCATTGAATGACGCGCCTGTTGAGACGCTATCCGCAGCACTGGTGGTCGATGCCAGTGGTCGTCGATCGGCTGCACCCCAATGGTTGGAGAAACTGGGAGGAACGCCTCCTCCAGAAACCCTCATCAATCCCTTTTTGGGCTATGCGACCCGTCGCTACCGGGTGCCCTCAGCAGTGGATGCAAACTGGAAGATTCTGCTGATCTCCCAACAGCCACCCCACCAGAAGCGACTGGGATATTTGGCAGCGATCGAAGCTGGAGAATGGATTGCCACCTTGGGGGGGTATGGACGGGACTTTCCGCCAACCGATGAGGCAGGATTTCTGGAGTTTGCACACAGTTTATCCAATCCCCAGTTCTACCAACTCATTAAGGACGCTGAACCTGTTTCACCTATTTATGCCTACCGAGCCACTGCCAATCGCTTACGGCAGTATGAGCAGGTGCAGATGCCACAGGGGTTTGTGGCTCTGGGCGATGCGGTTTGTGCGCTTTGTCCGGTGTATGGACAGGGGATGACCGTCGCCGCCCAATCTGCCTTGGTTTTACAGGATGCGTTGAAGCGGACGAGGCAACAGGCAACTCTAATCCCCGATTCTGCTCAGTTTCAAAAGCAGTTAGCTCAGAGCAATACGCTACCTTGGATGCTGGCAACCGGACAAGATTCCCGATTTGTGACCACTGCAGGACGGGTTCAATCGGGATGGGTGGGTAAAGCAATGGGCTGGTATATGCAGCAGCTAATGCGGACAACGAGTGTGGATGAACAGTTGCATCTGCAGTTTGTAGCAGTTGCCCAGGCACTCCAGTCACCGCTTGCCCTCTACCACCCCAAAGTGATGTTGCGGATGATTCGTCCCTTACTAGAGGCAGTTGTCCATTAGAGGTTAATTCTACAAGCTAAACGTGCCAACGCCTGCTTCTAACGCGTTTCGACATCCGGCGATCGCCATTCCGATCGAACAAACGAAGAACGGATTACCGATTGGAATGCAGCTTGTCGGTAAGCGATGGAAAGAGATGAAATTGATGGCGATCGCTGACAAACTGACGCTGTGATTAGTGGCTTTTGATCGTCAATAGACTATTGAGCAACAAATTGTTTGCCACAATCCTTACAGAGATAGCACTGCTTGCCCCGACGATAGCCATTTTTCGATAACTGACTGGATTGGCAATGAGGGCATATCATTACTTTCATTACATTGCCCAACCGCTGATCGCCGACATGCGGCTCTAAATATGACACCATCAAATCCTCAATCTGCTGCGTTAGGCGTTGGCGGTGCTGTGGATCTGAATTGCGGAGTGCTGCCAGGATGAGGGCATTACTGCTATGTACACAGACTTCCGCCAGCAGATTGTGCAGTTCCTCTGATAGAGCAGGATTGCGGTGCTGCAGAATACTTGTCATGAAGGCGATCGCATCTTGGGTCATGCTTTCGTCAATTGACTGAAAAATCTGACGGGCTAGGTAAAACTGCACAAACACAACTCGTGAAACAGGTTGCTCAAACAGTTCTGCGACCGACTCTACTAAAGTATGAATCATTTGACGCAGAGGCAGTTGCACCAGGGCTGGAATGTCTACCCGTGACCAAAACCCTCTCACCCGTTCTAAATGGCGGATCTCCATTGCCTTAAAAATCGCTGCTTTGTCCGGAAAAAACTGATAGAGTGACCCGATCGCTGTTCCTGCTTTAGCAGCGATCATATGGGTTGTTGCAGCGTCATAGCCCACCTCATCAAAAACGGCAGCGGCTGCATCAAGAATTTTTTCAACTCGCTCTTTGCCCCGCTGCTGTTTAGGCTGACGACGCAAATTCACAGAGGATTGGGGGCTTGACGAACGTGAATATTCTGTCATATTTTGGATTTCACAAGCTAAAACATGACGGATTTCTCACAATTCTACCAGTGGAGGACGCGATGCAAACAATGCTCCCCGGTACGCCTTGGTTGTTGGCGCACAAGTCGATGCTGAGGGTCAATCAGCCACGAAAAGTTTCGCTGTACGGCACGGACTATGTGATGTGGAAGGATTTGATGGGCGAAGTCCATGCTCTACCGAATGCCTGCCCTCACATGGGAGCGATGCTCTCGGAAGGATGGTGTGAAGTGCAAAACGATGGTATAAGTGCCGTTGTTTGTCCATTCCATGCGTTGCCTTTTGATGCCACAGGCTGCACGGTTCTACCGGGTTCCGACAAAAAAACATTGTCTTTATTGAACCCCCTGGAACTCATCATTCAAGGTGATTTTATCTGGTCCTATGGTGGATACGAACCAAAGATCCCCATTCCTGCTGTAATGAATGACGTTGCAGAGAAATATGACTTCGTGGGGCATACGGGCGATCGCACTGTTGAAACTGATTTGCTGACCATGCTGCTGAATATGCATGATTACAACCATCAAAACGGCACCCATCGGGATTTGTTTCGCATCACCAATGTCGAGTTTCATCAGTTTATTGACAATGGACTGAATTCCCATGCGTTTTATGACATGCCCACTGCACCTTACACCTTGGCAGAGAAGCTGAGAAAACCAGATTTATTTCTGCTACCTACCGAAATCAAGGCACACCTGGAAAACCATTTTCCATCCTTGATCATCCTTCATGGCGAGATGCCATTAGGGAAGGCGGCACAGTGCCATTTCTTTGTGCCGGAAGCCGAGAACCGCACTCGAACTTACATCCTGCTTTTTGGTCAAGCCAAACATCCTGCCTTTAAAGTATTTGGTAAAACTTATCTCAAATTCGGTAAGGTGGTGATCGATCAGGATGCTGATATTTTGAGCAAGATTTATCCCAACACCCCACAAAAGATTAAACTCAATAATGAAGTTGGTATGGACTGGGTGCGGCGTAACTTTGAAAGTTTTCCGCAAGTTGTAGAACCTAATCTTTCTAGATAATACCTAAATCTTTCTAGATAATACCTGATTACTTCACTGAATTCGCTTCAAGTGATTCTCTCACGAGTTGCAAAGTACTTGCAAAAAATGTGGAAACTGGTCTATGAGAAACACCCCAATCTGACAATTCTCGGTTTGCCTAGCAGTTCCACCATATTGCCGTAGCACTTCCACCGACTGGTTGCCTAGATTTGCTCAACCTGTGCGAATCTTGCTGAGTTGTTAAGGTATCGCTCTAAATTCTTTAGGTGTCGCTCCAGTATATCGGCGAAAGAGCCGGGTAAATGAACTGTGATTGCTTAAACCAACTGCAAATGCAATTTCAGTAATGGTGAGTTGAGTGGTTTGCAATAGCTGCTTGGCGCGATCGATCCGGCACTGAGTTAAATACTGGTGAGGCGCTAATCCTGTTGACTGCTTGAACAAACGACAGAAGTGATACTGACTCAAATTCAGCACACTTGCGATATCAGACAAAGCAACATCTTGTTCAAGATGGTCTTGAATGTAATTGAACACTTTTTGTAGCTGATATTCCGACAAACGACCTTTATCATCAGAAAACGATCGAGGTTGCCAAACTGAATACTGCTTTAGAAGATGAATTACTAAACCAGTTGCTAGCGATTCCCCGAACATTCGCCCAGCCGGATGTTTCGTTTCAATATCTGTCTTCAAAGCTAATCCAATCTGTTGTACTAGCGGATCACTAACTCCGATGTGCGGAAGCAATTCAATCTGTTTCACTCGAATAGATTCATGCGCGATCTGCTCAAAAAACTGAGGAGAAAACCCCAGCAGGGAAAATTCGCCTGCATCATGCCAGAGCGATGAATAGTTGACTCCAGCTGGGATAAATAGCATTTCACCGGGCTTGCAGTAACAGGTTAAGAGTTGCCCCTCTACCTGATGTTCCGACTCAACTGGATGCCCACCCTGTCCTGTAATGCCAATAATATGCTGCATCCATTGATGCGTTGGGCTTTGATGAGCCGGATGATCATATTGATGAAAAAAGATACCGTTCCACCCTGACTGCTCGCTAGACAAAACTGGATGACCAGTGAGTGCTGGAAGAGTATGGTTCGCCATATCAATCTGTGGCAATTGATTCATAATGAGCACGACGGTTACTAACCGGAGCAGAAAATGGTGAACACTTTTCTAGGCAGCATAAGCAACATGTTTCTCATGAAAAAAGCGTCGTACAACATCTGGTTGTCGTTACCGACGTCGTAAATGCTGCCGCACATTCTCCATCATCTCACCTTTGGTCTTTGCCCGGTTTCGCCCTACTGCATTTGCCTTCACATCACGGTTGAGCAACTCATTGGGGTTGAGTTCTGGACTATAAGAGGGGCAGCAAAATTGAAGGACAACTTGCCTTGATTAGTTACAGTCGAGATCAAGTTGCAGCGGAAGCGTTGTCCCGTGCCGGGAACTACGGGAGTTTGCCCTCGCTTGCTGCAGGAACATCCAGTTTGGTCGTCTGCTCGCCGTCCCATCTCGTCGCCCTAGTGAATCTGTGTCCCTTCCTGCTTGGCTAGCTTGACAATCGTTGGATACTCCACTTCTAACCACTGCTTGACCGCTTTCGCGTCTTGCTCATACGTCCGTCGCAATGACCTTTGGGCAGTCAGTCCCCACTGCTTGAGATAGCGTCTAACTGTCCATACCGATACCGATACCCCATAGCGTTGCTCCAGCAGTTGACCCACACTCTCTCGGGTCCACAGTGCTAACTCTGACAGTACAGAAGGTGCAAATTCCTGGCTAAATACCTGATGAACTGGGCGTTTTGGAACCATGTTCGGACGATCGCCGCATTCGTGACAGCAGCTTTGTTTACGTTGGCGATCAACGCTCCATCAAAACTGTAGAGTTTAATGAATTTCCTTGAACACACCATTCTTTGGCGCAAATCACCTCCCAGGACATGATAGTTATTGTTTAAATGAATGCTAATTCTACGAAACAGGAGATGAATGTGTGGAGAAAACATACCAGGGAGGCTGTCACTGTGGTAAGGTGCGGTTTGAAGCCGATATTGATTTAAGTACAGGAACGGGCAAGTGTAACTGTTCAATTTGTTCAAAGATTCGGATCTGGGGAGTTGTTCTCAGACCTGATGCTGTTCGTTTACTCGCGGGCGAAGCAGACTTGAACGACTATCAATTTGGTGCCCATAGTATCCATCATCGATTTTGCCAGCACTGCGGCGTACACGTCTTTTGGCATGGCTATTCTGAGAGGAAGGGGAGAGCATTTTACACCGTCAATATTGCTTGTTTGGACAATATTAGTGATGGGGAATTGGCGAATCTTTCCGTCCGTTATTTTGATGGACGCAACGACAACTGGGAATCACCCCCTGCTGAAACCAGGCACCTTTGAGAGTACTGTATTTAAACTGCGATTTAACAATTACATTTGCTCTCGAATAAAGTATTGCCTGATCAAGTGCTTCACTGATCCAGCATGGTTCTCAATTGCTCGTGTAAATATTTGACACTCTCCACTGCGCTTTGTAGTTGGGCTGCCTCTTGTTGTTGGGCAAGAGTTTCAGCGAGGACAGCAATGCGATCGCTCATTTCCTTAAACACTGCTTCTCCTTGTAGTGTGAGGCGCAAGAATTTCGATCGCTTATGAGCAGGATTATTGATTAATTCAATCACACCGTCTTTCAGCATCTCGTTAGCAAGTTTTTGCACACTTTGACGTGGCACATAACGATATCGAGCAAGCTGTGGCACTGTTTGAGGTCCATGGACCTTGAGCAACCGCAACACGCTCCAGTATCCTTCTCCAGACGATGAAACCACCCCAATTCGCATCCCTTCCGCCCGCAGCAGAAAAAAGGTTGCTACTATTTCAACGATTAAGTCTTCGATCGCTTGCCCTGCAATGGTTCGCTTAACTCTCGGTTTTGCCATCAGCGTTGTTCATCACAAAAATTGACAGTTTTTAATGACAATTAGTTGTCATTTTGACTATTGGTTGTCATACTTCAATTATGGCTGAATCCAGCGATGCCATTCAATTGGCAAACGAGAGCCTCATTGAGGAGGATTCACGATGCTTGTAAAAAGTTGGCGTTTCATTACCCTGATTTTGTCTGCTCTGGTGACGGGAATAGCGTTCTGCCATGCACTAGAACTCCCAGCAAAAATGCAGTATTCTGCCTCGCAGTACATTGCGATTCAAAATGGCCTTTACGTCGCGTTTGGACCTCCTAACGTTGGAGCATGGATTGAAATCGCTGCACCGCTTATTGCGATCGCGCTGGCTATCTTTGTTCGTAAACGTCGTCCGGCATTCCCATTGACGCTGGTGGCGATCGCGCTCATGTTGTTAGCATTTCCAGTGGTCTTTTTTGCCTTCACAGAACCCGCAAACAGAGTTATTCGGAGTGCAACTCCTGAATCAATTCCAGTAAACTGGGAGCAACTCCGCTATCAGTGGGAATATTCGCACTTGGCGAGATTTTTTTGCCATCTCGGTGCCTTTAGTATGTTAGTCGTTTCTGTTTTAGTTGAAACATCTGCACGGCATCGGCGTGACCTGATTGAACAGCCTCATGCCCTATTGAGATGACAATAACAGAAATGAATTTCAGACAATTGGCTAACTATTGAGGAGGAGAACTTATGTTCAACATCCTACAAGTTCTGACTGCGATTCTGGTTGCTGTCGCGTTGGCGATGGCGCTCGCTCATGCGCTTGAGCTGCCAGGAAAAATGCGGCTTACAAAAGAAGCCTATTTTGCAATGCAGCCCATTTATTATCCAGGGTTTACGATCGGCGGTGCGATTGGAGAGTTTGGTGGCTTAATTGCGACGCTGATCTTGCTATTGTTCACCCCTTTGGAAAGTGCAAAATTTTGGCTAACCCTGATAGCTTTGCTGGGATTGGTTGGAATGCAAGCTGTTTACTGGCTTTTAACCCATCCTGTCAATCAATTCTGGCTTGAGGGCGAAAACCTCAGCGGCTTTAGTGCTGGCTTTTTCTCATTCCGTGTCAATCAAGCGCAGCAAAACAAAAGTTCAATAGACTGGACAGATCTTCGGAACCAGTGGGAGTACTCCCATGTCATCCGCGCAGGCTTCGCTCTGGTCAGTTTGATTGCGATCGTGATTGCCCTTTCAGTGAATTAGTGTGGATTAATAGGGTGGTAGCCATGATCGATCGTATGGAGGCAACAAGATGGCAAAGATTAGCGGACCTGCCCTGATTGCGATCGGGCTACTGCACAGTCTAATTGCGTTGGTCATGCCAGAAGCGATCGGCTTTAGCGGTATCTGGCGAGAAATTGCTGATGTTGGCATTGTTGATGCAGTAAAGCCCGACTCCCTTCGCATCTGGGCTTATTACTGGTTTCTTGTACCAGGATTTCTCTTTATTCTCTACGGTCTCCTGTGTTGCTGGATTGAGTATCGATTGGATCAACCTTTACCAGTGTTTTTAGGTTGGGGACTTCTAATCGTTGCTTGTTTTTGTATTGTGCTGGATGTTGATACCGGATTCTGGTTGGTGCTACTGGTTGCAGTGAATGCAATTGTGGCATCGCAACGTAGTATCCAGCTCGAACAACCAGACGATGTTGAAACGTAAACTTGCTATATACCCGTATTTGATGCCGGTGCCTCTCCAATGATTGCCACCAATACAGATCGTATATAGTACTACAGTTGTAGATAGCTTAGGCTGAAGAAATATACTTTTGAGCTATCCATTCTATGGATGAATCCCTAGTTGGTCCCTCTCAGTTATTTCCAACGGGTAATGCATTAGAGTCCGTCTGCCAATGGAGCAACATACTGAAATCATCTCAGCAATGCTTGATCCCTTACTTCGCGCGTTGTGAAGTTCGTCAAGCTGCCTTCAACTATATTCAAGCCCTGCTTAGTCCCGTAGAACGCAAGAATGGTTGGCAAATGGCGGAACGAGTACAAGTTCAGTACTACGGCATAACGGGGCATCTAGAGAATTGCCAGGTGGGTGTCTTCTGATGGTCAGAGTAGAGTGGACAACAGCCCTACGTGCTAACGGTTAACAAGAAACACTCTGTGGTGATGGGTCGGCAGCCCTATCGACTGGTTAGTGTTTCGTCATGCGCTTGAGCAACTTGACCCAGTGCAACAGGCTAGTTGTTACCAAGTTTTTGCACCGAAAGATACATCGTTGGCAACGATTGCTAAAGTGGTAGGGAAACGCTGGTGCATTGAAGAGTGCTTCAAATTGGCAAAGAGCCAGTTAGGGTTAGCCGATTATGAGGTTCGTTCTTGAACAGGTTGGTACCGACACATGTCGTTAGTGTTGGCTGCACAAGTATTCTTGTGTGTTACGTGCTCAGGTGGAACCTCAATCCTAAATGTATGACTGTAATACTATACAGGGACGGATATGGTCAAAGTTGCAACAATCAACATCTTATTTAACCTGGAAGAATGGACACAGCGACGGGAACTCCTGGTTAAAGGACTGGCTGCGGAGAACGCTGATTTAATTGCTTTGCAGGAGGTCGTCAAATTACCAGAAGATACAGGAGCCTGGCTTGCAGAAAAACTAGATATGCCCTACGTGTATCTCGTTCCTAAAGTCAACGATGAAGGAAACCCTCTGTCTGAAGGAATCGCAATTCTCAGCCGTTATCCATTCGTCCAACAGGAGATGCTCGCGTTGAAAGGGCAGAACCGTGTTGCTCAGTATGTTCAGGTTATGGTGAATGGGCAACTGTTTGTCCTCTGCAATGGACATTATTACTGGTACCCCGGACCTCATCCGGGACGGAATGTTCAAGTGCAGCAGGTTTTAGATTGGCTGGGACAGCTTCCACCAGAATTACCCATTGTTGCAGTCGGAGACTTTAACGGAACCCCAGAGACCTCAGCAATCGCCCTTATGCGGCAACAATTCACCTCTGCCTATGCCGCACACCACGGCCAGGAGCCAGCCTATACCTGCCCTACTCCCCTGGTGCGACGCAATTGGAAGAAAGTGCTGTGGCATGCTTTACGGCAACTGCGCTTCAATCGCACACTTCGCCCCTGGCGAGGCACCTTGGATTACATCTTTATCAATCACCATCTGCGGGTTAAGAATTGCCAATTAATTCTGGACCAGCCAGCTTCTAACAGTCGTACTCTCTATCCTTCTGACCATTTCGGCATCGTGGCTGATTTGGAAATCCTCCATCAAGCCACAAACACTGATGTAGCTCAGAATTAATCTTCGTTACTAGAGAGCTATTGTTTCTGGAATTAGCAAAACCTAAAAGAAGCCGATCGCAACATTGATCGGCTGAGGAAGATTACTTTAAATGTTAATGGGGGCAGTTTTACCGCCCCCGTTAACGCTATTTTTGACCTAACGTGAAATTTTTACTTGTCGAAGGTTTCAAACACCACGTGGCACTTAGATGCAGCTTCGTTACCTTTACGCCTACATCGGAATTGAAAGAACATAGCGAACACGTTTTGGGTAAGCCGAAGGCAACAACCGCCAAAAACTCATCAATTAATTCTCTAATTTTGTTCAATTGGTAACTTCACTGTAAAGCATGTAAAATTTGCAATACTCTCCACATAAATTTCTGCGCCCAAGTGTTCTACAAGTTTTTGTACCAGTGCCAGCCCTAGCCCGGTTCCTCCTTGCTTCCAACGATCGCTGCCTGGAATTCGATAAAACTTTTCAAATATCCTCGGCAATTCCTCCGCCGGAATTTCTACCCCAGAGTTACTGACCTGGATGAGAATGGAGGAGGGGAAGCAGGCAACCGCAGGAGCTTGATTATCCTGCTGTCTGTTCTCAACCCTGTGAATGTTGACCGTGATATGCCCTTCTGGAGGCGTGTATTTGCAAGCGTTATTGAGTAATTCGGCCACAATACGTCCTAAACTGGTAGGGTCTGTCGTCAATAGAGGTAGATCAGGAGCAATAATCACCTGTAAACTCTGCTGCCGGCTTTGGATTCGTTCATCAAAGGGTTCCAGGATTGGAGGTATCCAGTCTTGAAGTTGAATGATTTCTGGCTCAAAGGACTTAGTACCTGCAAGCAGGCGCTGTAAGTCGAGCAAATCATTAATTAGCTCAACTTCTCTGGCACATTCAGATTGCAAAATATTTAGATAACGCTGCTGTCGTTCAGGATCAGGCATTTGCTTCAGCATGTAAATTGCCATCTTCATATTGGAGATTGGCGTCCGCAGTTCGTGAGAAACAGTGCTGAGGAAATCATCTTTGAGCTGATTAAGTTCCTCTAACGCTTGCACTTGGGTTTGAGCGGTCTGGTAGAGACGGGCTTGCCGAATGGCGATCGCACACTGATTGGCAACCTGCTGCACCAGCCGAACTTCTTGCTCATCAAACGTGTCCTCTTTCGGTTTAAATAGCCACAGATCCCCAAGGGCCCTCTTGTTATCCATGATCGGACACGTTAGCATGGCGAACTGATGTTTGAGTCGAGCAGCCTCCTGAACCACAAAACAGAACTGGAAGCTTCTTCCCTGCAACAATTGAGCATAGATCGCAGATTCATCATCCATCTGGAACGTACGCCCGCGCACTGAAGGAACCGTCGTTGTATATTCGTAGCAAATTGTGGAGGTTCTATGCTCACTGTCATAAATTCCGGCATCGCAGCACATCACACCGAGAACCTGAGCCAGTTCTTGAACCGTTGTCTCTAAAATTTGGTTTTCATCCAGGCTATCTCGAACTCTATCCGTAATTTGTTTGAGTGTTGCTTCAAACGTTAACGACTGCTGTAACTGCGCTGTGCGTTCTTGGACTTGTTGCTCTAGATTGGTGTAAAGCGCTGCATTTTCGATCGAAATTGCAACCTGCGCCGTCAGGAGTTTCAGAATCTCTAAGCGCTCTGGTGTAAAGGCTCCTGTAACCAAGTTATTTTCTAGATATAAAATACCGGTTAGCTTTTCTTGATAAACGATGGGTAAGCATAAGACTGACTTAGACTTTTGCTGAATAATGTAGGGATCAGTTGTGAACCGTCCTTCATAGGCAGCATTGGTTAAAATGACATCTTCTCGTGTCCGTTTAACGTAGTTAATCAGTGTAGTTGGAAGATTTTGTTGAGCAGAGTTCGAAGGCGGATAAAGCACGATCGCTTCGCTTCCATTAATTGCGATCTGCGCTTCAACAACAAGCTGATCCTCTTTAGAGGTAATAAACAAGCCCTTCTGTGCTCCCGCATTTTCAATCAAGATGTGCATGAATCGCTCGAGCAGCTTATTTAAGATAACCTCTTTAGACAGCGCTTGGGATGCCTTGAAGGCCGTCGCCAAATCCAACGCACGAGGGCTCTCTGCTGTGGAAAAGGTTATGCTTGAGGCACTTCTGAGGTTGGTTGATCGACTGGCAGTAAATCTGGCAAACAGCTGTGGATAGCGAGACTCCAGATCGACAACTTTTGCCATTGCCCCCCACCGGACATATCCATAGTGGGCCTCTCCTAAATAAGGATAAGCAATTTGCTCCTTTCCTAAAGAGAAATAAAATTCTGCTGCGAGTTCATTTGCTAAAGCCTCTACTTGAATATACCCATGCTCTTTGGCAACCTGAACCGCTCGATCGTAAGCCTCCATTGCCTCCAGTTTTTGCCCTAGAACTCGATTGGTTTCAGCGTTCACGAGTTCATATTTAGGCTGGTAGTTAGCAGGGCAATCGTCTGCCCATTTTTTCATCTTTTTCTGATGCGATCGCACCTGAGAAAGGATTTGATTCTGCTCGTGTTTTAAAGCTGTGGTATATCGCGCAAGCAACGCTAACGAGAAGTAGAAATTATGCTCAACAACGACGATCGTTCCAGCAACCCCTTCCGTGTAGGCTGCTGCTGACTCAGCATGAGCGACAGCCTGCGAGTAGTTTCTAGCAAAATAAGATAAGACTAACTTGGTGTAATATGCATAAAAGAGCGAGCTATAGTTCTTAGCTTCAAGCAAAAAACTCATCGTTTCCGCTTCATCAACTGTCTCATGGGGTAGGCGATACTCATTAGCTAACTCACCTAGCAGGGTCAAAACCAATTGCCTCCATAACTTAATGAAATGGCTTTGAAACTCCTGTCTCAACTTAGTCATCAACTCAACATATCGAGACTGTTGCTCAGCTACAGCCTGTAAGGGTTCACCAGTAAAGAACAAATGCATGTAATAAAATGCAGCATTGTAGCAGGCAAATTCTACGTCTCCAACCTCAAACCCACTCTGAGACCCTTCTAATAGAAATTCTATGGTTTCCTGAGTATGCTCTTTCCAATGTCTGATGGAGGAATTGAATAAGAAATAAGTTTTACATTTCAGTTCTCTCGCCTCAAACTTCTCTAGCAACCGCAAAGCAAGTTGCCCCGTCTGATACCCCAAATCAATCTCCCTGCTCGCGCAAAGCATTAAACCATATTGACCGTAAGCAATGGCAGACAGCGAAGAGTTGCCGTATTTGAGGCTGAGCCTTAGCGACCTAAAAACCAGGATGGCAAAAAGATTTGGAGCTGCCATGTAGGCAGGTGAAATCACACTACTGATAACTTGCATCGCTGCCAGTTTATCGGCATCTGTCATTTCTGGCAGGTCAGCTAATGCCTCAATTTTCCTTCTCCTTAAAGCAAATTTGAGCCAAAGCCGCTCTACGCCAACATTCAATTTTCCTGGGTTTCGAGGTAGAGAGATGCCTAGCATTGTTAGAACAGATAACGCTGTAACAATTGCCTTATCCGCCTGATTCTGCGAGGCATAAAACTGAATTTGGCTCCTATAGGCTGGAATTTTATCTAACAAGCTTCTTGCTTGTGAGAACACGATTTCGGAAAGCTGAATTGCGTGCTCAAATCGCGTACTTAAGTACTCTGCTTCGATCGCTTCTGTAAACAGAGCTAGCGTTAAGTCATATTCGTGCTGCCAACTATCGATCGCTAAAAGCTCAAGCCCGGTTGTTAAATATCGAACAGCCGCTTCGTAAGCCGTTGCAGCCTTCGCTTTTCTGCCTGCAATCAGATTCAGATGGCTCAACTGATACTTTTCTGACTGCTGGGTAACCAGTTCAGCACCAAGGTTCAGGTGATTAACGATTTCAAAAATACTATCTTCTAGTTCAGTAGATGGAGTGTTTTGTAATAGCAACCATCCCACTTTTAGGTGAGTTGTTTTTTTATCTTCTTCTGAGATCAAGCTATAAGCGGCTTGCTGAACGCGATCGTGGAGAAATTTATAATCTATTTTTGAAGCAGTGGAGAGTGCAGTTTCTTGCTCAAGTTGGGTTAAAATTTGAGGAAGTTTGTAGGAATTATCTAGAGGAAGCACCAACCCAGATTGAAGAGCTTTCCAAAGATCATTCGCCGTTGCAACGAGAAATTTCTCGTTAACCGTTGCTAAAACACCTAGATCAAAACGATTTCCGACACAAGCTGCCAGCTTTAAAGTATTGGGTGTTGCTCCTTCAAGATTTGCAATCTTATTCGCCATTAGTTCAACGACGTTATTTGGAGTCGCTCGGTTTTGAATGTGTTGCAAATCCCATTGCCAGCTACCAGTGGCGAAATCGAAATACAGCAGATTCTCCTGATAAAGTGTTTCGAGAAATTGCGTCAAGAAAAAGGGATTTCCGGCAGTTTTTCTGTAAGCAACTTCTGCTAACGAACTAGAGCGTTCTGAACTGCAACGTACTGTATCTGCAATGAGTTGATTGATGTGAAAGAACTCTAGCGGTTTGAGGTTTATTTGATTCACGATCGTTTCAGTTTTGTGAATCTCCTCAAGGGCCAGATTCAATGGATGCGTTGCGCTCACTTCGTTATCACGGTATGCCCCAATGAGCAGTAAGCATTGAATATCTGGATCACTGATCAGAATATTCATCAGTTTCAAGGAGGCAAGATCAACCCACTGCAAGTCATCTAGGAAGATTGTGAGGGGGTGCTGTAACTGAGCAAACACACCAATCAATTGTTTGAATACTCGGTTGAAGCGGTTTTGTGACTCCGTCGGTCCCAATGCTGGCACCGTTGGTTGTTCACCAATAATCAACTCAACTTCAGGAATCACCTCAATGACGGTTTGCCCACTAACCCCCACTGCCGCCAGAATTTTTTCTTTCCAAGCTTGAAGCTGTTCGGGGCTTTCGGTCAGCAATTGCCGAATCAAATCCTGAAAAACTTGAATTAAGGCAGAATAGGGAATACTGCGCTTAAACTGGTCAAACTTACCCGCAATAAAGTATCCTCGTTGGCGCAGGATTGGCTTATAAACTTCTTGAACTAAGCTAGATTTACCGATTCCCGAATAGCCACTGACTAGCATCAGTTCACGCTCGCCCTGGCTAACGCGATCGCACGCAGCCATTAAAGCGGCAACCTCAGTCTCTCGTCCATAGAGTTTTTGGGAAATCAACAGTTGGCTTGTCACATCGCGCTGAGCCAGTATGAAGCGAGAAATGTGCCCCTGTTCTTGCAGCTGGGTTAGACAACTCTCCAAATCGGCTTTAAGCCCGTAGGTACTTTGGTACCGTTCCTCTGCGGTCTTCGATAGCAACTTCATCACAATGTCAGAGACAGCTAGAGGCACTGCTGGATTCAGTTGATGAGGTGAAGTGGCCACTCTAGCAATATGACAGTGAACCAGTTCCATTGGATCGGTATTGGGGAAGGGTGGCTGACCTGTCAACAGCTCATAGAATGTGGCTCCTAAGGAGTAAAAATCGGTTCGATAATCGAGTGATCGATTCATTCGCCCCGTTTGTTCTGGGGACATGTACGCCAATGTTCCTTCCAAAAACTCGGGGTTGCTGATGGTTAGACTCTCTTTAGTAAGAAACGATGCTGCACTTAGATTCGTAAGTTTGACTTGCTGATTGTTAAAATTGATTAGAATATTGCGAGGCTGGATATCTTTGTGAATGATACGATTTTTATGAAGCTTTTCTAGGGCATCTGTAAGCCGTAGGGCAATCGTTAAAAACTCTGGTGCATGAATTGTTTTACTTTTAATATAGTTTGATAAAAATATTCCATCAAAATTCTCATAAAATAGAATTAACTGATTGTTTTCACTCTTTAGGGCGATCGGTCTTAGTAGATCTGAAATGTGACACTGTTTAGCGATCTCCAACTCTTGTCTAAATCTAGTAATGTCTCTTAGAGTTGGCTCATCAGTTAGTAACGATTTAATAATGACTAATGATTGATCTTCTTCTTTGACCGCTCGATAAATGGCTATATCTGAATCGGATTGAAGCTCTTGCGTAATTTTATATTCAGATGCTATGACCATGGTTTAGCTTCCTTATACTTGTCTGCAAGCTACATCGCTCCCCTGTCTGAATACGCTTTCCATAATATCCTCAGCTTGAACTTAAAGTATCAACTGTGCTTGCTGTTGACGGATTGATGCAGGATATTAAGAGTGGCTGAAAGCGCCCTGAACTGTAAAAGATAACAATACCGGACACGGCAATTAAGATACGGGAATTTAGAACGCTCATGAACGTTACCCTAAATAAACAGGTATTTCACAGAGAATTGATATTAAAGAATTGAATGAAAACATGAACTGATTCTAATCTATGGTAACCTATTACACTTTACACCTCTTGTACGCTCGTCCGGTAAATGTTGCGATTTGCACGATCGTGTCGTTTGTTCTGGAATGGCTGAAACTTTTGCCTGACGAGTACTCTGGAGATTCTTCTCGCTAAAATCGGCAATTATTTCAGTCACACGATCGATGTCGCTGCTTCTGATGATTTTCAGTACACTTGTGCTAAAAATCCTTCTGATTACCTGACGCGAGGCGATCGCGCATGAGTTCTCTGAATGCTTTTCTCGACTTAATGGAAACGCTTACACCCCAATTAAATGAGTGGCAAAGTCCCACAATAACATGGTCAGACTGTACATCTTAATAAAAAATGGCGCGGCTTTCAAATTCGTGGCGCAACGTTATAAAGCGTAAAACTCTTGTCTCATAAAGGTTTTATCGTTTTTTATCTCGGCATTTATTGAGTCGCATTATCAAATTTGTGGCGCGAAATTATTTTACAACTAAAACAAAATGTTTGCTTACTGTGTCCTCTGCTAGATGCTTTCAAATTTGTGGCGCGAATTTCGATCGCTCAAACCATTGCTACACAGAACTTTCTAGCCCTAACAGAGTGATGATTTCTTGCTACTGACATTAGATAAGTTATGATCATCCAACTAAGCAGTTGGATGCTTACAGCAGGGTGGGAAAATTTGCAGCATTACAGTCAGGCTAGGTAATCTGCTGTGCTGCCCACTGGTTGAGATCCTGACGGTTAATGGCGGCTGCCATCAGATCGGGAAAGCGATCGGGCGTACAGGCAAACGCAGGGACACCCAGAGATGCCATGAATTGGGTGTTGTTATGGTCATAGCAGGGTGCGCCATCATCATTCAGTGCCAGCAGGGTGATGAATTGAATTCCTGAAGCAACGAGGCTACTGATGCGCTTTCGCATTTCATCCTGGTTACCCCCTTCATACAGGTCGCTAATCAACACCAGAATCGTATCCTGTGGTTGACGAATCAGCCCTTGGCAATAAGCGAGTGCCTGATTAATGTCAGTGCCGCCTCCTAGCTGAGTTCCAAATAAAACCTCAACGGGATCTTGCAGTAAGTCAGTCAGGTCAACCACTGCCGTATCGAACACAATCATATGGGTTTGCACTGCCGGGAGGGATGCCAAGACGGCACTAAAAATTCCGGCATAAACGACGGAGGTTGCCATTGAACCGCTCTGATCCACGCAGAGAATGATGTTTCGCAGGGCAGAACGTTTGCGTCCAAAGCCGATCCGAGTTTCAGGAATGATGGTGCGGTAATTAGGCTGATAGTGTTTCAGGTTGGCGCGAATTGTCCGATGCCAATCAATCTCGTGATGCCGGGGACGACGGTTGCGAATGGAACGGTTGAGGCTACCCAGAATTGCCTGCCGAGTTGGATTTTCGAGTTTGCGGATCAAATCTTCAACGACTCGTCTGACCACAATTCGAGCGGTTTCTTTTGTTTTACCGGGCATTACCCCACTCAAAGACAGCAGGCTAGAGACCAGATGCACATCAGGTTCTACTGCCTCCAGCAGTTCTGGTTCCAGTAACATTCGGTGCAGATGCAGCCGATTCAAGGCATCTTGCTGCATCACTTTTACAACCGAAGTGGGGAAGTAGGTGCGAATGTCACCCAACCAACGCGCCACTTTGGGAGAGGAAGCACCCAGTCCACCTTGGCGATCGCTATCGTAAAGCGCACTCAACGTCTGATCGATCGCTTGATCTGCTGCTTCCAAACTAAAGCCGTCACCTCCCATACCATTGCCGTTGGTTGAACCGCAAATGCCATCCGCTGCGCCACCACCGAGGATGAGCCGCCAGCGTCGTAGTCTTTCTGGGGGGTTGGGGGTTGGGGGTTGGGGAGTGGGGGTTGGGGAATGGGGGTTGGGAGTAGGGGTCATAGGGGTGATGGAATTCCGAGTAATTGAGTCAGAAGTGGGAGAATGGCATCGGCGCGATCGCGATCGAAGTTACCAGCCTTTTTCCAACCTCCAGTGCCTGCTCCGCCTTCCCCATTCTGCCGAACTCGTTCTCCCATCTGGCGACGTTCAGGCGCAGCGAAGGTAGAAAAGGTGCGACGCAACAGGGGCAAAATTGCAGTAAACGTCTCACTCGGTAGCTGAGCCACCCAGTCGTCTAGAACTTGCCATAGCGTTGGGTTATGGAGCAGCAGCAACCCACTGCCTGCCAAAAATCCTTCAATCCAGGCGGCAGCTTGAGCAGGTTCGCTGGCAGTTGAGAGTGCTAACCCCAGTCGTCGTGCCGTATCTTCTGGCTGAAAGACTCCGGCTTCAAAGAGGAGGCGACAGCAGCGCCCTGCTACCAGCCCATGTAACCCCTGCTGGTCTACCAGTTGAAGGAGAACCTGTTGCCACATTTCTAAAGCATCAGGTTGTTGAAGGATCGCGATCGCTCCATTCACGTCGTTTACCTGCTGATGCATTTGAATTGCTGCATCATCATCCAGAGAAGCCGCAGCAATGGGTAGACCAATGCAAATGCGAGTAATCAGCCCGTTAACGACCTGCCCTACCGTTGTCGCTTCAAACTGGCGCACTGTACCGTAGCGCATTACATTGACTAGAGGCGGCAAAGCATTCATCAGATGTGCCATATCGCTTGCCAGAGCAGCTTCTGATTCTAGACATCCCATCAAATGGACGATCGCTTGGGGAAGGTTTGCCAGCAGGGTTTGATCAATCAGCTTGGTGAGGTCAGGTAGGTTGGCTTGATTGGCACGATCGCATGTCCAGGTCGTGGCAGCCGTCTCAATCGTATTGCCCCAGATTCCTGCTTCAATCAGGTGAATGGCAAACTCTGGTTGCCACTGGAGCCGCCAGGATTCGCGGAAGGTGCCTTTCGTGTTACCTGTAGATTGTTGCCGTCCCCAAGGGATCTCCAATAGGTTTAGCCGATGTAACAGGTGCGATCGCTCTAAATCTAGAGGTTTACGAAGATCCAGATCCAAAGTTGTTTCCGTTGCTGCTGGCTTAAGCCGCAGTCGCTTCTGCTGTCGCTGTAAATCCTGTTGTAAAGGAATCATCGGGGTTTCGGCAGGAACCTTACCCAACCGTTCACCCACAATGAGTTGCTGATGAATTAACTGCATTGGCAATGCATCACCAAAACAAAGAACCGTCTGGGTGGCTTCATTTAATTCAGGCAGTCCCGGAAGGGGGCGATCGCGCAATGCTGCTAATGTTTCAGCTAATCGAACCGCTTCAATGATACTAGCGGAAGAGGCATCCAGGTCTTGTTTTCGCAGCAGTCGAGCAACTTTCGTCATCCAGCGAATCGAGGTGTGGGAGAGAATGGGGGGTGGGGAGTGGGGGTTGGGGGTTGAGGTCGCTGGTAGGGAGTGGGGCGTGGGAGTTGGATTAGCTGGTGAATCTGTTTCCCATCCCCTATCCCCTATTCCCCATCCCCTATCCCCCATCTCCCACAAATGCTGATACCAACCAGGAGATTCAATTCCTGCTCCGTAGCCACTGCTAATCGTCAATCGTCCATATGTCCAGGGAACCCAAGTCGCCTCAACCTTAAGCTTTGGGAGTCCCTTTAGCAGGGCAACATCTTCTTTGGCAGGTGGCATCGTTGCTAAAGCAGGTGCGTGCCATGCACCACAGACAACGGCAATTCGTTGAAACCCTTGCTTTTCTGCTTCGCGGATGGTCTTCCGCATATAGGCTTCTCGATAGGGTTCCAGTGGGAATTGGGGGTTGGTTTCGATGTGCGATCGCAGCACGGTCATCGTTTCTAAAATGGCAGTAAACAACTCTGTGCTATCCTGCCGTTGTTCGACTAGATGTTCCCACCAACGTTCACCGTCGCTGTATCCTGCTGCTTGGGCAAGAAGGCTCAAGGGATCATCGTAGGGGTTGAGAAGTGGGTGTTGGGGATTAGGGCTTGGGGGTTGGGGATTGAGAGCATTGTCTTCAGTCAATTCTTCTTCCCTATCCCCTATCCCTTGATCCCTATCCCCTATCCCCTTATTCCCATCCCCCATCTCTTTCCCATCTCCCATTCCCATTGCAAACCGGTGAGTTTGGGGTAAGTCCATGAACCGGACAGGAATCTGCTGAGTCAACCCATATTGAATGGCTTGCCACTCTGGAGAAAACACTGCAAAAGGGTAATAAGCTGCCTGCTGAGGGTTTTCGGGTGAATAAACCAGCAATGCGACAGGTGGATGCATTTGAGGATCAATCAGCAGAGGTAAAACTGCCTCTGCATCGGGCGGTCCTTCCACCAGCACAATATCTGGCTGAAGTTGCGTCAACGCTTGACAAAGACTGCGAGCAGAGCCAGGTCCATGATGACGAATTCCAAAAATGTGAATGTGGGGGTTGGGGGTTGGGGGTTGGGGAATGGGAGTTGAAGGTTTGCATGGTTTACTTCCCTCCCTTTACGGCATTTCGTAGAGCATATAGTTGTTTGGCGAGAGAAGTTGATTGGTTTAGAACCTCTTTAGATTGTTCGGGGGTAACGTAGTGCAAACGTTGAGCAATTTCAACTTGAGTTTGCAATTCTGCAAGGGAGGACTGAGCAACAGAGATGAAGTAAAGATATTCCTTTGTATATTCCCGCGTATGTCCTTCTGCAATGTTGGAGGGAATTGATACACTGGCTCGACGCATTTGGCTCGTTAACCCATACATCTCCTGAGATGGAAATGCTTGAGTTAAGCGATAGATCTGTTCAACTAAATCCATTCCCGCTTGCCACACCCGTAAATCCTTAAAACTATTAACACCCATCGCGTACCTCCACTCCTATCCCCTATTCCCCAACCCCTATTCCCTATCCCCTATTCCCCAACCCTTATCCTCCATTCCCCATCACCCCATTTCCCGGCTAGCGCGATACAAATCTTTCCAACCGTCCCGTTCTTTGACAACGGTTTCCAGATACTCTTTCCAAACAACCTGATCCTGTACAGGGTCTTTCACAACAGCTCCAACTAAACCAGAAATCAGATCACTAGCCGTTAGAGAGCCATCACCAAAGTGAGCCGAGAGGGACATACCACTGTTCACGACTGAAATTGCTTCCGCTGGGCTGAGCGTTCCTGTTGGAGATTTGAGTTTTGTTTTGCCATCAATGGTGACTCCACTCCGCAATTCTCGAAAGATAGTAACTACTCGCTGAATTTCCTCCAGAGCCGGTACTTCGGCAGGCAGTTCTAATGCTCGTCCCAGGCTTGTCACTCGCTGTTGCACAATGCTGACTTCTTCTTCGATCGTGTTGGGAACGGGTAGAATCACCGTATTAAACCGACGTTTGAGAGCGCTAGAGAGTTCGTTGACACCGCGATCGCGATTATTCGCTGTGGCAATCACGCTAAACCCTTTAGTCGCCTGCACTTCTGTATTCAGTTCGGGAATCGGCAATGTCTTTTCAGACAAAACAGTAATCAACGTGTCCTGCACATCCGAGGGAATGCGAGTGAGCTCTTCCACGCGGGCGATTTTTCCGTCTGCCATCGCCCGCATCATGGGGCTGGCAACTAACGCCTCCATTGAAGGACCGTCTGCCAGCAGCCGAGCATAGTTCCAGCCGTAACGAATGGCTTCTTCGCTCGTGCCAGCGGTTCCTTGAATCAGCATGGTGGAATCACCGGAAACTGCTGCTGCCAAATGCTCAGATACCCAAGACTTGGCTGTACCTGGAACGCCATACAGCAGTAAGGCGCGATCGGTGGCAAGAGTCGCGATCGCCACTTCCATCAAACGACGGTTGCCAATGTACTTGGGAGTTACTTCAAAACCATTGTCTAGTTTGCCTCCCAGTAAGTAGATTGATACTGCCCAAGGGGAAAGCTTCCAGTTTGGTGGGCGTTGGCGTGTATCGGCTTTTGCCAGTTCTTCGAGTTCGTGAGCAAATTGCTGTTCGGCGTGTTCGCGGAGGAGGGAGGGATTGGGGTTTGGGGGTTGGGGGTTGGGGGCTGGGAGTCGGAGTGTTGAGTTTTAGATTTTGTGGTTGCCTCTCTAGCCTGATCAGGATTGTGCGATCGCAGATCTTGCAAGTAAAGCAATCGGGCTAATGGCGTTCCTGTTTCCCAGTCTGCTTCTGTGGTTAAAGCCACTGCATAGTTCCAATCAGGATTCCGTGCTGCTAGCCAGCGTCCCCGTTGCCCTAAAACAGGTAGAATAGCTGCTCGCAATTCTCGTTGCTGTCGTCCTTTATCTAGCAGAGATGGAAGCAGCATCTCAGGCACACGTTGTCTAGCGATCGCAGCTTTCTCTAACCACTCGCTCAACAGTTGCGGAAACTGTCCCTCAAGAATTTGCTGTAAACAACGCGCAGCACGAGGACTGCACCGAGGAAGATCATCAGGTGAACACGGTTCGACTTCAATCACCGATCGCACTTCGGGAAGCCAGCCAACGCGCTGATGTAGGGACACAATCCCAGCAGCAGAAAGGAGTGCCGATTCTTTGGGACGAGCGCTCAATTGAGACAGACAGTTTCCTAAGTTACCGGAGATGTTCGGTAGTTGAAACGGTTGTCGCTCTGTGCCTAGCAAAGCAGCAGAGGCGATCGCCTGCCAGGGGTCATCAGTTGCCAAAGCCATAGTAAGAATCCTCTACCCAAACGCTCAGTACAGTTAAAAACGCCCCATCCCACTCACCAAACACCGAGAGGGGATATCCTCCACTCAGGGCTAGGAGTTGCCATCCTTGAGTTGCTTCCATTCGACGGGAGAAGGGCAACACTATACCCTGTTGATCCTGAAGCAGCCAGCCCTTCTCCTCCTGCCGGGGAATCACATCTTGCAGCAATAGAGGAAATCGTTTTAGCCAGGGGCAGTTTGCCAATGCCTTGCTGTAGGTGGCGATCGCTTCGCTAATGCCTGAAGGGCATACCGCCTCTGCAATCAACTCAATACCGAGTGGGGGTTTTGGGAGGACAGCCGATTCCTGACGAGTTTTGATCAGGGCACGTAAAGGGTAAGCACTGGGATAAAACACCAACTCCGCTTCCAGGCAGGTTCCCGGTAAAAGGCATTGCTCAAACGGTTGAGAACCGTGGGCAAAATCCAGCAAGAGGGCAAAGGTGTGAGTAGCAATTCCATAGAGCCAGGTTCGCCGTACCCGCAACCGTTCTTCCTCCTGGATGCGTTGCCCAATTACCAGCCACAGATCTGTATGAGCCGGCCCGGTCAAGACCTCCTCTTGATTCAGTGACCAGCCAAGTTGAGTCCGAAGGTCAGCTTGTACAGCAGTTGGCAAGGTTTCAATCCGCTCAAAGCCTTCGATGAGCAGATACAGCCGCCCCAACCGCTCCAGCACGCGATCGCTCCAATCTGTACCCGTGTGGATGATTCCACCCAGTTCTCGCAGCTGTCGCGCCAGACCGGGCGCCTGAGCATCGACCATTCGGGCAGCGATCGTATCCCACATCTGATAGGACTTCTGCGGTAGGGTTGCCAACCCCTGACTCACTCGATCGTCTAACCATAGGCGCAATTCCTGAATGCCTGCACTCACCTTACGCTGCCGTTCTGCTGCGCGCTTGGCTTGTGCGATCGGATCGGCTGTCTGTTCCTGTCGTTTTGCCTGCTTCTCGGCTTGTTTCTCTGCCCGCTGTGACCTGCTGGCTAACCATTCTGCAACCCAAGCAGGGGGATCTGTCTCAGCCATCTCCCCCGGTTGCTCTGCTAGCAGCAAAAACAGTCCTAACCCATGCTTGCAGGGAAATTTACGGCTGGGGCAGCTACAGCGAAACGCAGGTTCACTCAGATCAATCTGCGTCTGGTAAGGGTTTTTGCCGCTTCCCTGACACTCACCCCAAATCACGGACTGCTGCTGACCTAAAGCAATCCACTTCTGACGGGTTGCCAACCCACGCCCATTTTTTGCAGAAGCTGCATCGGGTGCCAGCGCTAATACCTGATTTGCTGTCCATTGGGCAGACATAGAAACTCTACGTCAAACTCATGCAACGTCTTAACGCCTTCGTAACGTTTTCGGCTGAGGGGTGTCATCCGTATTCTTACGAAAGACATGGTTCAAATGTACTATAAACGACTGCGAGAGTAAATTGTTAGAATTTCTGCGTTATAGCATTACTTAGGGCTTGCTGAAAAAGTCACAACCCAGACATTGAGGTAATACCAAGCTGAATACCTGATTCATCGAAATTAAGTGGTTCCACAACAGTAATTCTGTTGGGCTTGCTGTCTTGAACCATCCCCTTAAATTGATTGCCACCAGTGCAGCAACACCTGAAATAAGACAAAAAGAAACTGCAGCAGCAGTTGCTCCAGGTTCATCACTAGGAACGTGGTGCCAATCGAGGTGGCTGAGGTAGAAGCGAGTTTAGTCATCACTCGACCCAAGCTGAAGCGAAGTTTCCCTTGTCCAAACTTGTCTTCTACTGGGTTGCGAACTCTGGCATCGTCGAGGATTTGTTGCCGAATTTCGGCTTGCTGGTCGACTGCAGGTTTTCTAAGCGGCAGACCACGGAGGCGAATACCCCGTTCTCGGCAATACGCTCGGTTAGCAGGGGTACGGTAAATTTGGTCTGCATGAACCGAGGGAGGATAATGACCAAAACGATGCTGAAGCTGCTCGACTTGCATCGGTAAATCAAGCGACTCATTAATATGAACCAAGTTTCGTCTTACGTATCCTAGCGGCTTGCGAATTGCTTTTCGAATTGCTTGCGACCCACTTGACGTTTCTTGGCAATTGTTAAATACGCTTGTCTTGCTTCACGACGGTATGTTCGTGGTTTTCGTTCTAGCTTCTGTTGAACTTGTTCATACAATTTATCAATGATCTGTTCTGTTTTCTCTCTGGTTGATTATGGGGATGCGGGTGGTAACTTAGCAAAAGTCTAACTTTGTACTTCTTTAAGTCTAAAGCTGTCGTCACTCTTGCATCAGAACTGCTTCTCGAGCAGCATCTAATGTTCCATTAAGATGGCTGAGTGTGAGGCTGATTGCAGCTTCAACGTCTTTGCTTTCATAAGCCTTCAGGATGGCACGATGTTCCGCTTCGGACTCTTCTTTCCGAAAGGGCTGTACCGTGAACGACAAATTGATGTAAATGGCAGATAAATCTGAAAGCTGACGCAGCACGTCTTTAAGTTGAGTGGTTTGCGTCGCATCATCTAAGATGTTGTGAAATTGTCGGTTCAGATCGACCCACTGTTCATAGTTTGAAGTTGTTTCCATCTGGCTTAACAAAGCCGCTGCATCTTTGATTTGATTGTCTGAAATTAGAGCGATCGCCCGTTTGACGCTCAACGGAATAAGAACCGATCGCATTTCATAAATTTCTTCAAGAACGGCTAAAGTTGGCTTTCGTACCGTTGCTCCCTTAAACGCATCAAATTCGATTAACCCCTGAGTACTCAGCTCTCGCAGAGCTTCTCGAATGGGGGTCGGACTAACATTGAGAGCCTCTGCCAGTTCAGTTTGCAGGAGGCGTGTTCCTCCCGGCAAATGTCCTAGAAGAATTGCCTGCCGCAGGTACTCTGTCACTGAAGCCTGAGTTGTGCGCGGACGTTTGCCTAACCCACCAAGTTGTAGTTTGGAAACCAAGGGTATTTACTCCTGAAGGTAGCCGCTGTACAGCATTTCTGAACAGTCATTTCTAAACACTATTGAGGAGCAGGTCATTGATAAATAAGCCTTAACCCATACCTTCCCTGCATAAGTTTCCTGATTAGAAACACCGATATTATGTCATTGTTTGGAAAGATTGTGCATTATATATAATATATTTTGTATTCTATATAACAATTCCCCCTCGGAACTGCCGTTATAGTTGCAGGGAAATTGAGCAAAAAAGAGTAAGCGTTGCTCAACCGGGTTTCAGTTTTTCATCATTTCAACTTTTGACTGTTCCGGTTTTCGACCCTCCCAGTTTTCGCATTCATCCATTACTGGTAGTGCAGTAAATCTGATTGCCAGCAATATTGCATCCCTAGTTAAGGGAAAGGTTTAGCCTATGTCTAGCGTTCTCATTCGCAACGCAACAGTATTGTCTTTTGCCGCCCAGCGCGATGGTAGTTTAGATTTAACGCCTCAAACTGCCGATGTGTTAGTAGAAAACGATCGCATTGTTCGAGTTGCACCCGCGATTGAAGCTTCAGTTGAAGAAGTGGTGGATGCAACCGCTCAACTATTAATTCCCGGCTTTGTAGATGCTCATACACACACGGTTGTAGGTGTTCTAGAGAAGTGTGCCTATGAAGCACTACCACTAGAACTCTGGATGCTGTATCTGCCACCAGATCAAAAGCTTGACCCGCGAATGCACTACCTTTGTGCAGCGATCGCAGGCATCGAAGCCATTCGGAATGGAACAACAACGATTCAAGACGATCTCTATGCCCTGCCCTTCACCACGCCTGAGATCTTTGAAGCAACCGCGCAAGCGTATTCCGATTTAGGCATTCGAGCGAGTCTCTCCTTGCATGCTATCAACAAGCCGCTGCACCACACAATTCCTTATCTCGAGCAGCTTTTGCCGGATGAAATAAAGCAGAGCTTTGAGCAGGCAGTTAGCGATTTTTCGATCGATGCATGGGCGCAATTATTTGGCGAACTTTATCGTACCTGGCACGGCTGGAATGGATTAATCACCACAATACTGGCTCCCTCTGCGGCTCAACGGGTCACTCCTGAGTTAATGCACTGTATTGGCAATTTATCCGCTCAGTACGATGTACCAATTCACGCCCACCTCCTGGAAACTCGAACGCAAGCAGTTACGGGTTTAGAATTCTACGGTGAATCCGTAATTCAATTTGCGGCACGACACGGCATCCTGACGCACCGGACGACAATCGCCCATGGAATCTGGCTCACACCAGAGGATATTGACTGCGTTGCAAATGCAGGGGCAACGATCGTCCACAACCCGGTCAGCAACTATCGCCTCTGTAGCGGCATTGCCTCGATTCGCGCCTTGCTGAATGCTGGAGTGAATGTTGCATTGGGAACTGACGGTATGGATTCATTCAATCTGTTTAACGTGATTCGGGCTGCCGGATTGACGCATTCAGTGATTGATTCTGACTATGAGCGGTATCCCAAAGCTGCCGATGTTCTGAAGTGGGCAACCTATGGCGGGGCGCGATCGGCACTGATTCACAAAGAGGTTGGGGCGATCGCGCCTGGCATGAAAGCTGACTTTGTGCTGTATGACCTGAATTCCCTTAGTTTTACGCCCTGCCATCAACTGCCAATTCATCTGGTTTATGCCGAAGACGGGCGATCGATTCGCAAAGTCTTTGTCAATGGTCAGAAAGTGGTTGAAGACGGCAAAATTTTGACCCTGAACGAAGCGGAAATTCTGGCAGAGTTTCGAGAGCGGTTGCCTGCCTACCTTGAACTTCGTCAAGGCTTCCACGTTCAAGGGACACAGCTACGTCCGGCAATGGAAGAAATGTTTCGCCGGGCAATGGCATATCCTTTGCCTATCCAGAACTTCAGCAGCGCTGGATTAATTCCTTAAAACGTCCCGCAAACTGTTTTCACGCAATTCGATCGATACGTTCAACCTTGCCCCTTCGCTGAATGCGGTCGGCACCATCATTTTTGCAATTTCAATCCTACTGCTCGTCGGCGTAGAACTGCTGCTGATTCCATTGCTGCTCGAAAGTCGATCGAACCCCAAACAAACCGTCACCTGAGCTTTCGCCAATGAACAACAAAATGCTTTCATTCGTGCCTGCTGAAATGGCAGATCCTGCTCCCTATCATTTGCTAACCAGCATTGTCGCGCCGCGCCCGATCGCCTGGGTTTCAACCATCAGCACCAATGGCATGCCCAATCTTGCGCCGTACTCGTTCTACAACGCAGTTGCAGGATTTCCGCCAACAATTATGTTTTCGGTGTCTTACCGCAGAAGGGAACCAAAAGAAAAAGATACGCTGCGAAATGTTAAAGAAATCGGTGAGTTTGTTGCCCATGTGGTGGATGAAGCAATGGCATCGGCAATGCTGGAAACTGCGATCGAGTTTTCTTATGGTGTGAGTGAGTTTCAAATGGCAAAATTAAAGTCGCTGCCTTCCGTAGATGTTCGCCCTCCACGCCTTGCAGAGGCTCCCGTTGCAATGGAATGCCGAGTAACGCAAATTGTACCCGTTGAGGGAACAACAAATGTCATGATCCTGGGACAAGTTCTGAGATTTCATGTACGTGAAGATCTTTATCGTCCCGATTCAGGATTAGTGAATACTGTTTTGATGCAGCCAATTACCCGTTTGGGTGGAGTGACAGAATACATGAGAACTGGAGAGCTATTTTTTCCAAAATCGATTAACCATAGTTGTCAATCCGTTTAATTGTGCTTGAGTTGGCGGATTAAAGATCTTCAATCAGCAATCAGGATCAGCATTCCCTTGAAAAGGCTGCAGTGTGGAAGTGCCCTGCAATCTGAAGATGTATGAATGCCAGAGATTTTGCTTTTAAAGGGAGACAAATTCTGTTGATGTACTCAAAACAGTTTAAGTTTCTTATGATTTCCTTACAAAAGATGTACACAATACATTATTTGCCAACCTTCTAACCAATCTTCAATAAATCTCCCATTCTGTTTCTTGCGATACCCTTTGACTTTCTGTATACAGTACATTGTTTTACTGTATAAGTCTCATAGCTCAGTATCAAAGCGACTGATTCTAAATGCTTTGACTACTTAAACAATAGAAATTTAGACAAGAGATTCGAAGAAACAAATAGCAGTTTATTCTCACCTGAAAGGATGAAGCGCATGAAGTCAGTTGAGCAGGTTCGATCGATTGCTACATCAGCCCCGCCAGTAGACAGTGATTTAGGGAACAGTCTGGTGCTGGAAGAGATTGTGCATCGCTTTGGGGAAATGATCGCGCTGAAGAACATTAATTTGAGTATTCAGCCTGGTGAATTTGTCTCGCTGCTGGGTCCAAGCGGCTGTGGCAAAACAACCCTACTGCGAATCATCTCCGGTTTTCTTAAGCCCAGCTCCGGCAAAATTCTGCTAGATGGACGATCGGTAGAGTCGCTGTCAGCCAGTGAACGCGGCGTTGGCATTGTATTTCAAAACTACGCGCTGTTTCCCCATATGACGGTTTGGGACAATATTGCCTATGGCTTGCGGGCGAAACGGATGCCAAACGTCAGCGTCAACAGCAAAGTTGGCGAAATGCTGGAACTCGTGCAGCTTGGACATCTGGCAAAACGCTATCCCAGTGAGCTTTCCGGTGGACAACAGCAACGTGTCGCGATCGCCCGTGCCCTGGCAGTTGAACCGAAGCTGATGCTGCTCGATGAACCGTTCAGTGCATTGGACAAGAACCTACGGCTGGACATGCAAATCGAGATTCGGCGGCTGTTGAGTAAGCAGGGCGTAACGGCAGTTCTGGTGACGCATGATCAAGAAGAAGCGATGAGTATGTCCGATCGTATTGCGGTGATGTCTCAAGGCGAGATTCACCAATTTGATGCCCCCAGCCAGATTTACGATCAGCCTGCGACAAAATTCGTTAGCACCTTTGTTGGCACCTGTAATATGCTGCCTGCAACGCTGGTGGGACGGGAAGCTTCAAACTATGTGGTCGAGGTTCCGGGTGGTGGACGTTTGCAAGTAGCCAGCCAAACGCCAATCGGCTCGGATAACAATTTGCTCTTGGCAGTGCGACCTGAAAATCTGCGGATTCACGCTGAACCCACGAATCACACTTTGCCCAGCACGATCGAAATGTGTTTGCCGCTGGGAGCGGTGACTGCCTACGAGGTGCAACTCTCAGCGGATACTAAAGTGAAAGTAACACAGCCGCGAATTCCGGGGGCTCCTCCATTGGAAAAAGGACAGCGCATCTATTTGGAACTTTCTTCTCCCCATGCCTGCTCGCTGTTCCCATCTGCCAGTTAGTCTTTTAACGTTTTGTCTCTGTGTAATTTCTAATTTTTGTTTTGTCTCGCCGATCGTTCGTTGATTGATTCACGGTCAATCTTCATTCGCTTCAACGTCGGTGTTCTTTAATTCAGCAGTTAGAAGGTCGTTAGAGCCGATCGGTTTCTCAGGCTAATTTTTAGTAGAGAACTCGACTCGTGCTTCATTTTTCCTTTCGCAACATTTCTTTTAACATCCCTTCCAGGAGATTCAGCTATGGATTATCGGATGAAACGCCGGACGTTTTTAGGCGCGAGTTTTGGTGCAGGACTGACGATCGCAGCCTTGAATGGCTGCACGAATCAATCTCAGGCAGAAGGGGGTGGGGGCAGTGCAGGAGGTCGTCTGGTTGCGGCAACCTACCAGGGGAACTGGGAAGATGCTCACCGCAAAATCCTGGTTCCTGCCTTCAAGAAAGCAACGGGAGCCGATGTCACGCTAGTTCCTATGTTCGCGGTGGATCAGGTGGCTCGATTGCAGGCTTCAGGGGCAAACAATGCGCCATTTGATGTGGCAATTCTCGATCCGGGTCCGCTGATTACCGCACCGAAGGAGCAGATTTTACAGGTCTTTCCAGCCGATAAGAGCAAAAACTTTGCCGATGTGCTGCCACGCTATCAGAAGTCTGGCGGAGGCGATTGGGGACCCGTGATCGGACTTCAGTTTGTCGGGATTGCCTACAACCCTAAGAAAATTACTACGCCTCCTACCTCCTGGGCGGATCTCTGGAAGCCGGAATACAAAGGGCGGGTTGGTATTACCAACATGAGCAGCACCCTGGGCACGGGCTGGATGGTGGAAATTGCCAAAATGCACGGCGGCAGCGAGGCAGATCTGGAGCCTGCATTTAAGGCAGTCAAGGAACTTTTACCGAACGTAGCGACGATCGCGCCTAACCTGGGAGCACTGGGAACACTCTTCCAGCAGGGCGAGATTGATATTGCACCACATAACCTCAGCAGCATTGCGCTTCTGCAAAGCAAGGGCGTGGATGTGGATTGGGTGATTCCAGAGGAAGGAAGCTATGCATTTGGGGCTTCCATGCACGTCGTCAAGAATCCGGTTTCCAGCGCAGAATTAGCCGCTGCTTATATTGATGCGGCGCTCAGCACGGAAGTCCAAACGGCGATGGCGAGTGCGCCCTACTTTATCGCACCCGTGAACAAAAACGCACCTTTAACAGGAATTCTGGCGGAGAAGGTCGCGAAAACCTTTGATGATTACGAGAAGTACACGTATCAGGATTGGGCAACGATTAGCAAGAAGCGATCGGAATGGATTGAGCGATTCAATAAAGAGGTAACGGTTTGATCCCCGTCTATCTATTCTTTTCTATCATTCAATTCACCGCCCAATTCACCTGAGGGAATGCTTCTATGTCAAATCGTGAAATTGTTCGCATGACCCGTCGAGCGATGCTGGGAGCCAGTTTGTTTGCCGGGACAGGCTGGATACTAAAAGGTTGTACAACGGCTGCAACCTCCACAACTGCCAGCAGCACGACCGCAGGGACAACAGGCGGTAAGCTCATTGCAACGACGCTGCCCGGATCGTGGGAGCAATTTAACCGCGCAGTGGTTGTCTCCAAATTCAATGCGGCGACGGGGGCAGAAGCGTCGCTGGTTCCGTTAGTTTCCGCTGACCAAATTGCCAAGCTGAAAGCTTCTCCCGGCAGTCCGCCCTTTGATGTCGTGTCGTTGGACTACGGTGTGTTTGATGGCGCACCAAAGGAAGAACTGTTTCAAAAGCTGCCGATCGACAAACTGAAAAACTACGGAGATTTAGCCGATCGCTTCAAAAGTCAGGATACCTGGGGTCCGTTGATTGGTGTTCAGGCAGTGGGCATTGCCTACAATCCCAAAGCCATTACAACACCGCCAACCTCCTGGGCAGATTTATGGGACGCTAAATACAAAGGTCGGGTGGCACTGATGGCAATGAAAAACAACCACACGATCGGCTTCATGCAAAAAATCGCCAAAATGAATGGCGGCAGCGTTGATAATCTTGATCCGGCATTTGCTCAACTGCAAAAACTGGTGCCCAACCTGGCAGGCGTGGTCGCAAATTCCGGCGCATTGATTACGCTATTTCAGCAGGGAGAAGTGGATATTGCGCCGCACGATTTGAACAGCGTTAAACTACTTCAGTCGAAAGGGATGGATATCGATTGGGTGATGCCGAAGGAAGGCGGTTTTGCCCTGACGCCAACCATGAGCATCGTCAAAAATCCTGCTGCTAGCGCGGATTTAGCGGCTGCCTATATCGATACGGCAATCAGCACGGATGCTCAGACCAAAATGACAGAAATGAGCTACGTTCTGCCTACCAACAAGAACGTGCCGCTTCCCGCTGAAATCACTCAAAAGCTGGGCAGCGATCTGGACGAAATTCTGGCGAAGCTGGAATTTTTGGATTGGGCAACGATCAACAAGAACCGAACGGAATGGGTTGGCGAATTTGACAGGATTGTGCAGGTATAAACCCAGATCGCTGCTTAGATCGATCGCTTTGACAAGGAGAAGAATGAGCATGAACCCTGCCAAGATATTTGCGCGGCGCGAAGGGCAATTGGCTCTGCCGCTGGCAATCTTTCTGCATTTGTTTTATGTCGTACCGCTCGCGGTTTTGCTGGCTTCCAGCTTTCAACAGGCTGCGGGTGTGCCGGGCTTCAGTTTGGGGCAGTACGGCGAATTTTTCCGCGATCCGATTAATCTTAAAGTTTTGCGGGATACCGTCTGGTTGGGCGTTCAGGTCACGCTGGGCTGTTTGATTCTGGGCTATCCGGTGGCTTACCTGTTCGTCAACGCCCCTGCCGCTTGGAAAGGAATTTTGACGTTTTTGATTCTGTTGCCGCTCCTGACTAGTGCCGTAGTGCGGACATTTGGCTGGGTGGTGATTTTGGGCAAGCAGGGCTTAGTCAATTCTTTCCTACAGAGTTTGGGCTTGATTTCAGAGCCGCTCAAACTGCTGTTTACCCATCAGGGGGTGACGATCGCCATGACCCAGATTCAAATGCCGCTGATGATTTTGCCGATCGTGGCTTCTCTGTCTCAAGTTGATCCGCGCTTAATGGCTGCTTCTGAGAGTTTAGGGGGCGGAGCTTGGCGCACCTTCTGGAAGATTATCTTTCCGCTAACGCTCCCGGGTGTGATTTCTGGCTGTCTGCTCGTCTTTGCCATTACGGTCAGTTCGTTTGTCACGCCTTCGATTATTGGCGGTGGTCAGGTGATGTATATGCCTACGCTGATTTACCAGCAGGCGGTTGTATTGCTGAATGGTCCATTTGCGGCGGCGGTGTCTGCGATTCTGCTGGCAGTGGTGCTAGCGGTGGTAGTGGGACTCAGTGCGTTGAGTCAGAAGAGCCGTGCCTACATTCGTTAAGCGCTAACCCGGAGAGAGCCATGTCAAGTGCTGTTTCAAGTCCCACATCGGCGCGATCGTCTTCTCGTACAGGAACGCAAATCGATCGGCTTTCGTTTAAATGGGTGATGGGCGGTGTTGCTGCCTTTAGCCTGCTGATACTCACCCTGCCAACGGTGATTGTCCTGATTGCCTCCTTTAGTTCTGCTCCCACGCTGCGGTTCCCACCCCCTGGTTTTTCGCTGCAATGGTATCAGGCGTTGTTCAACTATCCTGAACTCTGGTCGGCTGCCGTGACGAGTTTTCAGGTGGCGTTGTGGGCAACTGTTCTCTGTGTTGTCCTGGGGGTTTGCGCCTCGCTCGCAATGGCGGGAAGTCGTGCCCGATGGATCGCGGCAATGGATGCGCTAGTGATGTCTCCGCTGGCATTACCGGGAATTGCAGTTGGTCTGGGAATGCTCACTTTCTTCAGCCTGATTGGATGGCGGCTTTCGATTTTCACGCTGGTCAGCAGTCATGTGGTCATTTGTATTCCCTATGTGGTTCGCACGACGCTGGCAAGTTTGACGCAGTTGGGTCGATCGCTGCGAGAAGCATCAACGGTTTTAGGGGCAGGTCCGATCTATACATTTTTTCATGTCACGTTACCGCTGATTAAACAGGGCGTGATCACAGGTGCATTTATGGCGTTTCTCAGTTCATTCGATAACATTACCGTTTCGCTATTCCTGTCTGATTCTCGAACCGAGGTGTTGCCGATTCGGATGTGGTCGATGATTGAAAATGATCTGGATGTTCGGGCGGCTGCCATTTCCGGTCTGCTGATTCTATCGACTGCATTGATGATGATAATGATGGAGCGAATTTCTGGATTGTCTAAATTCCTGGTTAAGTCCTAATCATGATTGGTGGAATTTCTGTTCATGTGGTAGATGTAACTCGCGGCTTGCCTGCGGAGGGAATGAAAGTCGAAATCTTTCAGCTTGGCGTACCCGAACCCGTTGCTTCAGGTGTTCTGTCCAGCAAAGGCACGCTAGACCACCCGATCGCCCAAGGGGAAAACGTTGAGTCTGGCATCTACGAAGCAGCTTTCCATGTGGCTGCATTCTATCGTCAGCTTGGCTATGCATTACCCAATCGTCCGTTTCTCGATATCGTTCCGTTTCGGTTTGGTATTGATGCGATCGAGCAGCACTACCATTTGCCGCTGAAGGTTTCCCCCTGGGGATTCTCGCTGTTTCGGGGCGGATAAAACGCGATGGCGAAGCGTGTGCTGCTGGGAATGCTCACCCCCTCCTCTAACACCGTTCTGGAACCTGTCACGAGCGCAATGGTGGCGAAATTGTCCAATGTTTCAGCCCATTTTGGACGATTTCGTGTCACAGAAATTTCGCTGCAAGAGCAGGCTTTAGCGCAGTTTGACACCACACCGTTGCTGAACGCGGCTCAGCTCCTGGCAGATGCCCATGTAGATGTAATTGCATGGAACGGGACCTCGGCGGGCTGGTTAGGCTTTGAGGCAGATGTACAGCTTTGTCAGGAAATCACGTCTGCGACAGGCATTCCGGCAACGACTTCTGTGCTGGCAATCGCTGAGATTTTGCGCGACCGTCAAATGACGCAACTTGGACTCGTCACGCCCTATCTGCTGGAAGTACAGGAGCGAATTATCGCGAACTTTGCTAGCGAAGGGTTTGACTGCATTGCCGAACAACATCTCGATTTATCGGTTAATTTTGACTTTGCAGAAGTGACGGCAAAGCAGCTCACGGCAATGGTTTACAAGGTTGCGGCAAAACGACCTCAAGCGATCGTCACTTTCTGCACTAATCTGCGAACAGCTCCTCTGGTGGATGGTCTGGAGCAAGCCCTGGGTATCCCAATTTATGACACAATTTCAGCGGTAGTCTGGAAATCCCTTAAAATCGCAGGAGTTGATCCAGCGGGTGTGAAGGGCTGGGGACGCTTATTCACTGAACCATGACTGAAATCCATCAACTCAATGCCACCCAGTTGGCTCAAGCCATTCGCAGCCACCGAATTCGCGCCGTCGAAGCGGTCGCTGCCTGCTTTGAGCGAATCGATCGCCATAATGATCGCCTCAAGGCAATGATTACCCTTTGCCGGGAACGGGCTGAGGCGGAAGCCATTGCAGCAGATGCGGCGATCGATCGGGGTGAATGGGTTGGGGCACTGCATGGCGTTCCCTTTACGGTGAAAGACTTAACGCCGACATCTGAGGTTCGCACGACCTTTGGATCAAAAATTTATCAGGACTACACTCCACAGCAGGATGAACTCTGCGTGGCGCGGCTGCGATCTGCAGGTGGGATTTTGATCGGCAAAACCAACACGCCGGAATTTGGCATGGGTGCCCACTGTATGAATGCGCTGTATGGGCCCACTGCCAATCCCTATGATCCCGATCGCAGTTCGGGCGGATCGAGCGGCGGGGCAGCCGTGGCTGTTGCTACAGGGATGGGATACCTAGCGCAGGGAACTGATATGGGCGGGTCGTGCCGCACGCCTGCCAGCTTTTGTGGAGTGGTGGGACTTCGCCCTTCTGCGGGACGCATTCCCCGTCGTCGCAAGCCGCTGCTGTGGGATTTCCTAGATACGGATGGCATTCTGGCACGAACCGTTGAAGATGTGGCACTTATGCTTTCGGTGATGGCAGGTGCAAACGATCGCGACCCGCTATCGATCGGCAGTTCCACCTGGACGATGCCAAAGTTCTCGACAGCATTGCAAGCTCCTGTGCGAGTCGCATTCAGTCCCTCGCTTGGCATTGCGACGATCGATTCTGAAGTCGAGGCAGTGTTCCAGCAGGCGATCGATCAAATTGCTGCCCATTGCCCTCTTAAACGTGCCCATCCTGACTGTTCAATGGCAACCTTTGCCTTTGAAAAACTCCGCGCTGCCACTCTCCTGCATAAGCAGAAACATCACTACGAAAAATATTCCCATTTGCTGTCTGAAAGCGTTCGCTGGAACATTGAACGAGGCATTGGTATTTCTGCTGCGGATTTGCTGCAAGCAGAAGCTGAACGCGATCGTCTTTATCTCAATTTCCTGCGCTTTTTTGAACGATATGATGTTCTCGCCACCGTTGCTGCCAGCGTTCCTCCCTATCCCCACACTCAGCCCGAGATCCTAAAAATTAACGGTATCTCACAGCGAACCATTATTGATTACCTCACCATCACCTACACAATTTCGCTGACAGGTCTGCCTGCGGTCTCCATTCCCTGTGGCTGGACCGCTTCAGGTTTACCGATTGGGATGCAGCTAATTGGTAAGCCGGGTGGGGAAGCAACCTTACTTCAGTTTGCTTATTTTCTACAGGAGGCTTTGAACTTCCGTCACCGTTGGACTTAAACGTTCCCTATTTGGGACTCAAGTACTCTCAAGAACTGCATTGCGATGGCTGGAAAACTCTCAACTCACAGTTTAGATACAGCTCACGGCTGTCCGGCAAAGAATGTGGCGATCGAGCTTTGGCGAGTCGATCCCAAATCGGGTGAAATATTCTTCAATGCTCACGCGATACATCTGCCCCATTCAATTCGTGGTGGTTGGCTCACCTGACTATTTGCAAAGAAATGAATACCTCAAAACCTCCAAGGAACTGTCGAAGCATGTAGGCATCAGCTATTGTTACTCGCAGTTTGCCGATGAGATATTCTTTGAGGGTCAATGGGCGAGAGACAGTCAAATTGGCAGTCTCGCTCCGTTCCAACAACACTACTATGCTGTATCAAGTGGCCTCGGCTGGCATGGGATTGGCGATTAGATTTTCTAGCTGAGCATTTTTCTGGCAACATCGAGGTGAAAAACGACGTTTGCCTGAAGCAACGACTTGTACCCTTTGCAATATCAGAAACAGCATAGTCAACGCAATTACACCGCATTGCTGAGAGAGCGAAAACTTATCGCGCAGTCCGGACGGCTCCAAGTTGAACCCATCGGTCCAGTGTCTCATTCATAATTGTCACAGAGGGCTTTTCGATTCTAAACTGAACTTATGACTCATGCTTCACTTGGACCAGACGAGCAATCCACTCAAATGGCGATTCAGGATAGCTTACAGCAACTCGCCACCCAGCTAGGACAACCGATGGCAGGGGCAGCCGTTGAACAACTCTACCAAACGGCTCGTGAATTATTGGGACACATTTCTCCAGCACCGATTACCCTCGCTCGCGTTGCAGGAGCCTTATTGGTATATCAGATCCAAGAAACAGAAGCCGAAGAATTGCAGTGGTTCAACGAGCAGATCAAGCATTGTCAGGATGAAGAAGAAGTCGAGGAGTTTATTGAATCAATTCACCGCATTGATGCTTTGTGAGCAAAAATAACCTCATGATTATTGTCCATCACCTGAATAACTCTCGCTCTCAACGCATCCTCTGGCTGCTCGAAGAACTTAACTTAGCTTATGAAGTCAAACGCTACGAACGTGATCCGAACACGATGCTTGCTCCTGCGTCGCTACGGGCTGTGCATCCACTTGGTAAGTCGCCGATTATTACGGATGGGGCGCTGACGCTGGCGGAATCTGGCGCGATCGTGGAGTATCTGGTCGATCGCTACGGAGGCGGGCGACTTGCTCCCTCGGTGGGCACACCAGAGCGATTACGATACCTTTACTGGCTGCATTATGCCGAAGGGTCTGCGATGCCTCCGCTCCTATTGAAGCTGGTGTTTGACCGCATTGAAACTACTCCAATGCCATTCTTTGCGCGACCGATTGCACGAGCGATTGTGGGTCGTGTAAAAGAGTCGTTCATCACACCGCAACTGATTCAGCACCTCGATTACCTAGAAGCAGAGCTTGAGCAGAATTTGTGGTTTGTGGGCAGTGAGTTTACAGCCGCTGATATTCAAATGAGCTTTCCCCTAGAAGCGGCAACGGTACGGGCAGGTTTAGACTCAAGCCGACCCAAACTCATGAGTTTTCTCGATCGCATTCACGCTCGTGCAGCCTATGGTCGGGCACTAGAGCGGGGTGGGGCGTATGACTTTGTGAATTGAACAGTGTTAAAAGACAGCGATTTTTGGGCTTTCCGTTCGCTCGCCAAGTTCATTGGCGTCTAATAGGTTCTGTTGCAAAAACTATTAAGGAACAAACGATGGACTGGAAGCAAGCTCAATTGGGTATCGCGTTTTTGTTTGTACGAAACAGCGTTCTGTGAATGACCCAGAAGGCTCTTGCTGTAACGCGAGTGCATTAGAGATTTACTAAGCCTTTCAAGTTGAAGTTCAGCCGCCGCACTTGGGCGATCGCATCGAGGTTTGTCGATCAGGATATTTGAATCACTGTGAAGCTGGAGCAGTCGCATTAGTCTATCAACCACGCCAGCATGAGCTTGCTTGGCTCCCCACAAAGTTGCGGCTGAGATTATAGCGGTTTTCCACTCCTCAACTTCCCCTTGTTCCAATCGCACTCTACCTGATGCACCGCGGCATCAGCCGCACATGCCGCTAGACTCTAAGGGCGAAAGGCTTTCAAAATGGAGTTGACTGAGGTAATGGACATGAAGCAGACACTGGTAATGGCGATCCGGTCTCAGTTTATGCAGCCCCGTGGGTTTGCAGGCTGGCTCGCCGGGTGGGAGATGGCACTGCGGTCGTCGAACCGCAAGCGAAACATTTGGGCAGTCAAACTTCTAGGGGTGGAGCCAACCGATCGCGTCCTTGAGATCGGCTTCGGACCGGGGATCGCGATCCGAGAGCTGAGCCGTCGGGCGACACATGGTCTTGTGTGTGGCGTCGATCACTCGGTAATCATGGTTCGGCAAGCGACCCGGCGCAATATGGACGCCGTAAGCGCGGGCCGCGTAGATCTGCGTTGCGGTTCGGTCGAGCACCTGCCGGCGTTTGAGGAGCCGTTTGACAAGGTCTTGTCCGTGAACAACATGGGCATGTGGCGCGATCCAGGCGAGCGGCTGAAAAAGCTTCATAGCCTTATGCGGCTCGGAGGACGGATCGCTATTGTCTCCCAGCCTCGGTGCCCTGGTGCCACGGCGGAGACGACAGTGGCTGTGGGACACGAGATTGCGGCACGTCTCACAGAGGCAGGCTTCACGCGCATTCGGTCGGACACGCTTGCACTCAAGCCCCCCGTCATCTGTGTAATCGGTGAGGTCTCATGAGGACTGCTGTGGTGGACAATGTGAACAGTACGATATAGCCATCCACCATTGTATATAAAGGGAGACGATTGCAGCAGCTCTCGTCTGGAATTGCTAGTCGGCAGTACTATGTCGTTGTACGGCTTCGCTTGAACTCGTGTATGGCGAGCAAATGGAACGAGCGTAAATAGAGTTGCAAAACAGTTATGACCATGTGGCAGAAAAATACGCCAAGCGGTTTTACGATGAGCTAGACAGAAAGCCGTTTGACCGCAAGATGTTGGATTGGTTTATCGAGAAGATGGACGGCATGGGAACGGTTTGTGATTTAGGTTGTGGTTCTGGACACATTGCAAACTATTTACACAATCGCAACTTAGAAGTTTGCGGAGTTGATTTATCGTTGGAAATTGAACAGGTGTGAATAGCATTGCAGTTAGGACAGAAGATTGAATGATTGGCAACAGAAGATTGAATGATCGGCAGATTCTGAACCTGCAAGTGTCGTCACTGATCCGCCAATCGCGCTAAACCATCTGCTCATCCACATTTGATGCAGCACTTTAAGCCTCAAGGGGTGACAGGGAGGCTGAACGGTAAGACTGGTAGCAGACAGAGACGAAGCGAGACCGAAAAAATAGGGTGAATCCGAAGAATCACCCCCAGTTTTAAAAAA
>NZ_JACXWX010000037.1 GCF_014764505.1 Phormidium tenue FACHB-886 | reverse complement strand
GGCGAGCGTACTACGCTCGCCGCCAACCTTTATTGCAGTGAATTTACTTAAATCCACCGTGAAGACAAAACGAAGTTATGTTGGAGTCCGGGAGATTCACTAGAGATCTGTGAAGTGGAACTGCTATAACTTCTTTGATTTGATTCGGGCGAAATTATTATCCTAACCCAGTCACAAGCTCAGCATTCATTGTGGAAACATTCCTCACAGCGTTCTGCGTTTGGCAGATAGGGGATTGCTGCAGTTGTGATATTGGAACGTGCTGTAGTTTTTAGAGAGCGAGGACGGCGATCGTGTCACAGACAATTTTGGTCACGGGTGGAGCAGGCTACATTGGCTCCCATGCAGTGCTGGCGCTGCAGCAGGCAGGATTTGGCGTCATTGTGCTAGACAACCTGGTGTATGGGCACCGGGAGCTAGTCGAGGCACTAAAAGCAGAACTGGTGGTGGGGGATATTGGCGATCGCGCTCTGCTCGATCAACTGTTTGCCGATCGGCAGATTGATGCAGTGATGCATTTCTCTGCCTACGCCTATGTCGGCGAGTCTGTGAGTGATCCTGCTAAGTATTACCGCAATAACGTCACAGCAACACTGACCCTGCTGGAGGCAATGGTTGCCGCCAATATTAAAAAGTTCATTTTTTCTTCCACCTGTGCCACCTACGGCATTCCCAAATCTGTTCCCATTCCAGAAGAACATCCGCAAAACCCAATCAATCCCTATGGCGCAACTAAGCTGATGGTGGAGCGAATGCTGGCAGATTTTGGCGTGGCATATGATCTTAGATCCGTTTGCTTCCGCTATTTCAACGCTGCCGGAGCTGATCCTGAAGGCAGATTGGGTGAAGACCACAACCCCGAAACCCACTTGATTCCGTTGGTGCTGATGGCAGCATTAGGCAAACGAGATGCCATCTCCGTTTTTGGCACAGACTACCCTACCCCCGATGGAACCTGCGTTCGCGATTACATCCATGTCACGGACCTAGCCAATGCTCATGTGCTGGGTTTGCAATACCTCCTCAACGGTGGCGATAGCGACGTGTTTAACCTGGGCAACGGTAGCGGCTTCTCGGTCAAAGAAGTGATCGAAGCTGCCAAGCAGGTTACAGGGCGCGAGATCAAGGTAGTAGAGTGCGATCGCCGTCCTGGGGATCCACCTGCGCTAGTTGGCAGCAGCGACAAAGCCAAGCAGCTCTTAGGCTGGCAGTCCGAATATGCCGATCTGCATGAGATCTTGACTCACGCTTGGAACTGGCATCAGAAACGTCACGGTTAGCCGTTATCTAGCTGTTGACATCACCTTGAAATTTTTACCCTTGATAGTTTTGTAGGCACGCGAAGGATGCCTACAAAACTATCTCTATCTGAATTTCAGCGCAAAAAGAATCTCAATTTAAGCACGTAATGCCCCTTATACAGCACCCCCTCATACACTAGATTTCCTGGCTCCAACTGCCGCGATCGCTACACCTGCCAGAATTACAACTGCACCCAGAATAACGAGCATTCCAGGGTTTTCGCGGAAGATAATCGCCGCCAAAATGCTAGAGCCTACCGGTTCTGCCAAGATCGTCAGCGTAACCAGAGTCGGCGAAATCCAGCGGACTGCCCAATTGAAGCTGGTATGCCCAATCAGCTGCGGAAACACTGCCATTAGCAGAATCCAGAGATAAACTTCGGCGCGGTAGCCCGTATAGGCAGTGTTGAATAGAAAAGGCAGCGGCAAGAGAACGATCGCCGCTGTGGTGTAAGTTAGAGCCACGTGGCTGCCGATCCCAAGCCCATGTCGCTGGGCTTCCCGTCCTAGCAAGAAATAAAAGCTGACTGCCCAAGAGCCAACTAGCGCCAGAAAATTACCCAGCAGCGGATTGCTAGCCGACTGCACACCTCCCGCATCTGCAATCCCGATCAGCAGGCTACCCGCTAGCGTGATGCCGATCCCAAGGCTCGTTAGCCGAGTCGGTTTCTCCCGAAACCAAACCCAAGAGAGCAGTGCCACCCAAACTGGGTTTGTCGTAACCAGCGTGGCAGAAGCAGCGACTGACGTGTAGGACAGGGATGAAATCCAAGTTGCAAAATGCAGCGCCAGAAAGACCCCAGCCGCGATCGAATAATAGAGCGCACGCTGCTGAAATGAAGCGGTACGAAAGCTGCGCCAAGCCGGAGCCAGAAACAGGGCTGCCAGCGCCAGCCGAGAAGCCGCCAGCACCAAGCTAAAGCCAACTCCTACCGTTCCTGATGCGGCTAGCGCCAGCCGAATGAACACAGCCGCCGTGGAAACCGAAAGCACACCGATCGTTAAAACAGCAATGACCTGTCCCTGCGAAGGCTTAGACGAACCAAGCATATTAAGCTAAACCCGGTATTGTGTTGGGAAAGGACGGTTCTGTCCTTTCCCAACACAATACCGGGTTTACAAGTTCTAGCGGGAAAATTTCAGCGGGGAGGTCTACGACGCTGCAAGAACTCTGGAATATCTAGCCCTGGCTTTGAGGGCGGTGTCTCTGGTGGTGGCGGCGTTGTAGGGGGCGGAGCTTGCGTTTGGGGTCTGCTTAACGGCGGCTGTGGAGTGCTGGGCGCTGGCGATCGTCTTAGCGGTGAAACGCGGGCTGCCTGCTGCTGCGGAGGGGCTTGAATCTCGCCTGTGAAGCCAGTTGCGATTACGGTGATCCGGATTTCCCCCTGGACTCGCTCATCAAGAACTGCACCAAAAATAATATTGGCGTTTGGATCAACGGCTTCGTAAATAATTTCAGCGGCAGCGTTAACTTCATGCAGCGTCAGATCACTGCCGCCCGTAATGTTAAAGACAACACCCTTAGCTCCATCAATCGAAGACTCTAGCAAAGGAGAAGAGATCGCTGCAGAGGCCGCTTCTCGTGCTCTAGACTTACCAGAACCAATGCCAATGCCCATCAGCGCTGAGCCTGCGTCTGCCATAACCGCTCTTACATCAGCAAAATCTACGTTGACCAAGCCCGGAATCGTGATGATATCTGAGATGCCCTGAACGCCCTGCCGCAGGATGTCATCAGCAACCCGAAAAGCTTCCTGTACTGGGGTTTGTTCGGAGATGACACTGAGCAACTTGTCGTTTGGAATAATGATGAGCGTATCGACACGAGTTTGCAGCGCCGAAACACCTTCATCGGCTTGCCCCGTGCGCCGTCTGCCTTCAAAGGTAAAAGGACGAGTGATAACACCCACCGTTAATGCACCGACTTCCTTCGCCACTTCAGCAACGATCGGCGCAGCACCCGTACCCGTGCCGCCACCCATACCTGCCGTGATAAAGACGAGGTCCGAGCCTTCTAGGGCGGCCGCCACCTCATCGCGCGATTCTTCGGCTGCCTTCTGCCCAATTGCCGGGTTGCCGCCTGCCCCTAAACCACGGGTCAACTTTTGCCCAATTTGTAGCGTGTGGGTGTTGGCGACGTGGCTCAAAACCTGAGCGTCTGTATTGACCGACCAAAACTCGACACCAGCCAAACCGCTGGCGACCATTCGATTTACGGCGTTGCACCCGCCGCCGCCTACGCCAATGACTTTAATCCGAGCGACGCTGCTAGGCATAATTCCGTCGCCTCTGGTTTCCTCTCCCACCATTCCGCCTTTAAGATCACGAACTTGACCCAAGTGTACCCCAGAGTTAGTGAAAGGGTTAGCGTTGTTCATTGGCAAAAAATTTCCCTGATCTGAGCCAGGTGGTTCTAAATGGGTAGTGACTAATTTAGGATCAAATACCATTGGAATTAAGGAACGATCGATACAAAGATTTTTTAGCTCTAGACAACTATAGGGTAAGTTGCTAGAAAAACCAAACTCTAACTATTAGCTGTCAGTTCATTTCATTCTGGTTCTCTTCCTTTAATTGCAGTTAATTTTTATAAAAGAAAACTAACAGCTGCACCCGTAATCATTTGTAGTGGATTTTTACGATATTGTCGCAATACATGCGGGATCACAAGTAAACCCTGCTCTGCTGAACATTAAGCCTGAATACGCCGTAATTCAAATACTTTGTGACAAATCCTCTGCTGAGCGCATTAGCTTAACGCGTTAGTTCTACAGCCGGAGTTAGGAGGTTAATAGCAAAAGCCAAAGAGCCGCTTAAAGACTATTTACTGACTTCTCATTTAACCTTGCAGATCGAACTAAGTAGATGTTGATTTTGGCTGTACTAATCAACTGTGTCAAAGCTAAACAAGACAATTATTAAAGATTAAAGGTTAAGCCGTCATTCCTCTAAAGTTTTACTTCAATCCTCCTTCCTTAAAAAGGTTCATCTAGCCTTATGTTCTATCCTTCTTACCCAAACAGCTTTAGTCAAGTTTAGGGCAGTCCTAGTACTAATTCCTCAAGGCAGGTCGCTGGGCTGCTCGCCTCCTGCCTGTTCATTCTCTATCTGTTCATCTTCTGCCTGTTCACCTTCTGCCTGTTCACCTTCTGCCTGCTCGGCTTCCCATGCGTCTACCTGTTCTTCTTGCTCAGCTTCGGTTTGAGGAAGGGCAATTGCCTTTGAACCAACTAGATTAATGAGAGGCGCCTGTGGGTCCCTCAGATCGATATATTCCACTTCGCGGGCATCCACTTTATCTGGCAATTGCCGCATCTGGTCGAGCGTTCTTAACTGTTCGGAGAACCAAGCGCCATAAGAACCGAAATACACTGTTCCTAGGTCGGTTCGCAAAATCAGATTGCCTGGCTCTCTCCAGTCAATTTCGTGAACTTTGACCGGGCTACGGCTCACCTGCTGATAGAGATTTGTCCATTGCGTGCGGTACTGTTCCTGCATCCCAATAATTTTGAGGCTAGGGAGCTGGCGCGATCGATTCAGCGCCATGTAGTCCTCATAGGGAATAAACGTGCCTCGCTCATCCAGCAGAGCGATCGGCGTGGGCTGCGTTGCCGCTTGAACGGGGCGCTGACCGGCCGTAGAGAGCGGCGGCTGGGCGATCTCTGCCGGACTGGAATAGACGATCGCTACTGGATAGCGCTCTTGGATGCGCACCGTCAAACCGGGCGGAAACAGATGACGCGAAACTGTGGCTTCAGCAATCGGTGCCTGCGCTTCTAGATGTTGCGTTAGTGTTTTGGGCTGCAGTGTTAGCAAAAACTGTGGATATTTGATTGGCAGCAGTTGACGAATCGTATCAGCAGCCAGAAATTTATTGCCTTCCACTTCAACCTGGTTGGCATCACGCAGCATCCAATCGGGCAGCGTCGCCACCCAAACCAAACCCACCGCAAAACCGCTGACTGCAACTGCACGCCAGCTCGTTTGCATAATCCGCCAACGCCGCTGCCCACGAAGTTTGCGCCGTCGCTCTGCTAGTTCCAATCGAGAAACGGAGGGTATATCCGCCATCATAAAGGGAGGTGAGAAAGAGTAAGAGGGAAGAACGTTCCAGCCATGGTACCGTAACCCCTGCCGATCGGAAAAAGAATTTGGATGAGAGAGTTACCCCACCTTATTACTTATTCCAAGGCTTTTTAGCAAAACCGCTGCGCTTTCGGCAGATCATAAAGTTTTTTCAAAATTAGCGACTCCATATTTTTACGGGCTTAGGCAGGCAGATTTTACTAAAACTTTATGGATCGCCAACGGCTTTTACCGGAGAAATACAGTTGATTGGGAGAATAGTGGTTCAACACCCGTGGTTCAACTTAAACCCAGCGCTAAGCATAAATATGGCAAACCCCCTAATCCTTTCCCTAGTCCGGCTGCTGGTTTTGGCGCTGCCTCTCTGGTTTGCAGAAGCAGGAAGGGCAACGCCTGTTGATCACTCCTCAACTCCACTTCCCTTGGCTACTGCTCCTGCCAGCGATGAATTTACTAATGAGATGTTGCAGCAGAGTTGGATCGCTTACAAACAACGCTTCATTCAGCCGGATGGGCGAGTGATTGACTGGGAGCAGGGCGGGCGATCGACCTCAGAGGGGCAAGCTTATGCCATGCTGCGATCGGTATTTACTGACGATCCAGCCACCTTTGATCTCGCTCTGCAATGGGCAGAAAATAACTTACAGCGGCGCAACGGCAATACTCGCTCTGATCAGCTCTGGGCATGGAAATGGGGACAACAGGAGCAGAACGGCGAGCCAAGCTGGGGCATCTTAGATAACAATTTTGCGAGTGATGCCGATGTTGATGCGATCACGGCGCTGATTCTTGCCTCCCGCCGCTGGAATCGTCCTGACTATCTGCAGCTCGCTCAAGCCAAACTCAAAGACCTCTGGGCGATCGCCACGATCGAAGTTCGCCCTACCGCAGCCCCACAGCCCCAAACCCGTCGTTACCTGATTCCTGGTGAACTCAACACCTTCCAGCCACAGCCCAACGTGGTGTATCTTAATCCCTCTTACTTCGCGCCTTACGCCTATCGTCTGTTTGCTCAAATAGATCGAGATCGCGACTGGCTGGGCATGATTGACAGCGGTTACTGGGCATTAGAAGCCTCTAGCCAAGTCTCGCTGGTGGGGTTGCCGAGCGATTGGGTGGCGTTGAACACCGAAACGGGCAGATTCTCTGCTGTTCCGGTCACAACCTCACTGCGCAGCATGTATAGTTTCGATGCCTTCCGCGTTTGGTGGCGTTTGTCGCTGGATGCGACTTGGTTCAATGAGCCACGAGCAACCGCCTTCCTCAAAAAGCGCCTCCAGCCGCTGCAAGCGCTATGGCAGTCGCAACAGGCAATTCCGGCTCGAATTACGCTGCTGGGAACACCGATCGCCAGCTATGAAGCAACCAGCCAATATGCCATGCTTTATGCCGCCTTCCAGATTGTTGACCCGGCAATTGCCGAGCAAATTCGTCAGCAAAAACTGATGCCCACCTACAAAGACGGCATCTGGGACAACAATTCTGCCTACTACGTTCAAAATCTGGCTTGGTTTGGGCTGTTCCCACCTAGCGAAGTTGCCGCTAGTTTGCTGAGCCCAGCAGGTTGAAGAAGCTCCGGTTCTAAGCCACAGCGCCCGTATTAAGGGTATTAAAGTCTCCCCCTATTTCTGTTCATTCCTATGAAAATTGTCTTCTCTCTAGGTTTCGCTCTAGGGGCAATTGCCCTAACTGCATTTGGTTCGCTCAGTGCTCCGGCAAGCGCTGAAACAGCCCCTGCTCCCGCTGCCACCGCTGCCACCGCTCCCGCGCCCGTTCCAGCTCCTCCATCTCTACCGCAAACAACCCCCAGCCAATTTAGCCAAGTGCGGCTAGGAATGACGGTTTTGCAGGTGAGAACGCTGCTGGGGCAGGGGAATGGAGTGCAGAGCTGGACAACAGCAGATGCTGGCACAGCCACCTACCAGTGGCAAATTTCCGCTGAAACAGGCGATCGAATTGCCCAAGTTGTCTTTTACAATGGGCGAGTCGTCGGACGAACCACCTGGGTCATGCCAATTGCACCGACCATTCCAGGACAGGCGGCAAGCACCACGCAGCCAAGCGAAACAGAACAAACGCCCGTGCCCGCTGAGCAGACTGAGTGATGTAGCGCTACATGCATGACAAGCCTATGGATCTCCATAGGCTTAGATTAAACTTGTGTGAAAGCTAAAGGGCGAACCGTGTTTCCACGGTTCGCCCTTCTATGCTGTCGCAACTGAATAATTACGTCTAATTCACCATGAGATTATTTGGATCAACTTTGCGTCGTCGTTCGCGCACCTTGCGTCTAGCCTGCCAGCGGCGAATGGCGATCGCTGTCCGCTGAAACGGCGAGATATAGCCTTCGGGAATTTCTTCTTCTTCGATCACACCCAGCGGATGGGTGCTCATGCACTCAACAAGCGAGTCGAAATATGGCTCTAGCTCCAGGACGCGATACACCTCTTGGGCAGACTGATAGCGCTCCTGAGCAACAACCTTCAGCATCTTGTCGAGGATTTTGGCAAAGGGAGCACTGACATGAACGGCACTGCGCCAATTGACTTCGCCCGTAGCAGGGTCATAGTCAAATTCCATCGGCGGTTTGCCCGTTAGCAGATAGAGGCAAGTCACACCGAGCGCAAAGACATCGCTAGAAAAGGTCGATCGCAGCGCTAATTGTTCTGGGGGTGCAAAGCCCAACGTTCCGACAAAGTGTGTGGTAGTGCCGCGTTGGGTGCTGTCTTCCATTCTGAAGAAATGCTCTTTGACTGCACCAAAGTCGATCAGCACCAAGCGCCCATCGTCCTGACAGCGAATGATGTTAGGAGGCTTGATATCACGATGAATCACGTTATGCTGATGCACGTAGTCCAGCACAGGCAAAATTTCCATCAAAAACCGCTTGACCTCCAGCTCAGTCAATGTTCCTCTGCTTTTGACTTCTCTAGCTAGGGTGCGCCCCTTAATGTACTCCTGAACCAGATAAAATTCGCCGTCTACCTGAAAGTAATCAAGCAGGCGCGGAATTTGAGCGTGGCTGCCCAGCTGGCTCAAGATTTTGGCTTCCCGCTCAAAGCGCTGACAGGCCCGCTGTAGCGCCACGGGATTACTCACTTTGGGACAAAGCAGCTTGATGACACAGAGCGGATGGCCCGGCAAAACCATATCTCTGCTGAGGAAAGTGACCCCAAAACCGCCCCGTCCCAGAGTGCGAAGGAGCCTGTAGCGATCGCGGAACAAGTGGTTGGTTCCACACATCTGACCGAGCTGAGTCTGATGCTGGGATGAAGACCGCTGGTTATCGAGTCTTGGAACTGATGAATCCATTGGATGTGCAGGAATAAAAGGTTAAACGTTCCTTGCCGTTAGCGTTTTCTGCTGTCAGAGTAGACAGAATACACCGTCAGCCAATGGTAGATCCGGACGATAGCGAAAAAGGGAACTCAATCAGAATTTATAGAAACGGGTTAGAGTGCGTCCGACACCCAAAAGGATGTTTTGAGTGGCAGTTTCCGAACCGCCCCCGCCCTCTCACGCAGAGGAAACCAAATAGACAGTCCTCTTAGCCAGGAGATTTAGGGAGCTAATGCAGAACATTGAATACCTCTCACATCCCCTTAAAATTGTCTTGTCTTGACACGCACTATAGCATCCGTAGTTCTGATGACGGCATAAAGGCGCAGTAAAGACTTGAACAAGTTAAACGCTACAACCCAGTGAAGGCTTGAAATCCAACGGCTCAGTACAATTACGGTAGCGAGATAAATATCTTATAAAGTGCTCAGCAGGATTTGAACAAGCTCTAATCGCTCAGCCAATCTGCTGAACCTACCGCCAAAAATCTATGGCATCATAGCCCAGCTCCGCCAGCATCTGCCGCAGCAAAGGCAGGCTCAGCCCAATCACATTGCTATGGCAGCCTTCAATCTTTTCAATAAATAACCCTCCTTTCCCCTCTAGGGCAAAGCAGCCTGCACAGTGCAAGGGTTCACCTGTGGCAACGTAGGCGGCGATCTGGCGATCGCTGATGTTGGCAAAATGCACTCGCGTCATCTGATGCCGCACCAGCGTTTTATGCTGCGTTTGGTCGATCAGCGTATGTCCGGTAAACAACTCGCCCACTTGCCCCCGCATTTGCCGCCAGCGGAAGATCGCCTCTTCTGCATCCGCAGGCTTGCCGTAGATCTCCCCATTCAGCGCCAGTACAGAATCACAGCCCAAAATCAACGACTCCGACACCTGTGCCGCTACCACGCCTGCCTTGCCCTGTGCCAGCGTCCGCACCAGCACTGCCGTATCTGTCACCGCGATCTGTGATTCATCAAAGTTGCTAGGACGGGCAATCACTTCGATGCCAGCAAGCTGCAACAGCCGTCGTCGCGCTGGAGATGCCGAAGCCAGGATAAAAGGAGGAATACCCATATCTGTCCAAGCCCTACGTTTAAGTACTACCTCTAAGGACTATGTCCAAGCACTACGTCTAAGTAATGTGTCCAAGCACTATGTCCAAGCATTAGGTTCAAGGCACTATGTTCAAGCAACATTGCCCCTACAAAATCCAGCTTACTCCGGCAGCTTAATACACTGAAAACGACTTCACCACCTGACGGAATCGATCTTCGGATTTCTCCCAGCGCTTCTCGGTGGTGGACAGGTTAAACGTGAAGAGTTGTCCACGCCGAACGACCACGCTAGCCAGGTTGTGTCGAGTTTGGCTGGGCAATGTGGCAACATACTCCAGCAGATAGTAGGTTTCATCGCCTACCTGCCGCTCTTGGGCATCAACGAGCTCCACCGATCGACCCTGTTGCTTTGGGTCAATCGAGCTTTTTGAGAGGCGATAGCCAACTTCGGTTGGAGTTCCTAGCTCTTGGAGGGTTTTGCCCTCCGCGACATCGCTAATAATGACGCTGACGTTTTCAGTTTCTTCGACCAGGTCATGCAGCACCAAATCCGGTCCGCCTGCCACGTTTACGGGCAGCCAGCCGTTGGGATAAAGAAATTCGTAGCCTTTGTAGCTGTTTACGTAGCTCTTGAGCCCGGCTCCGGCTGCGGTAGGAACACAGCTCTGCAAGGTCAAACTCAGCACAATCAGCAGCACTACCGCCAGTCGCTTCAACATCTAAAAAATATCCTCAAAACCCGCACTCTAGAATCTTACTGGTTTGCGGGACGCTGCGATCGCTTTATCTGCTAGCGCGCTGTTCTACTTCTCCATGTGCCCTGAGCAGTGCAGCAAGTTTGTGCCGCATTACGATCCCAGGCTTGTCTGTACTCATATGCTGTTCTTCACCGATGCTGAGCGGCACATCAAACTCAGTACCTTCCAAAATCTCCTGATCTTCTTGAGTGACGGCGCGATCAAACGCGATGATATTTTCTGCTTTCGCTTCTGCTTCAGTATCGTTTCGCAAGCAGAACTGCACGAGCTGGGAGGTGTTGTCATCGATCGGCGTGGCAGCCGTGAAAATTAGATGAACCAAGCCATTCGGATAGCTAATCTTTAGCGTGCGGATGAAGGGCATAAACCAAGTTCCTTCACTGATTCGCACGGTCCTGCTTTCGCTCTGGTTTAAGTTTTGCTTTTGAAGATCGGTATTAAAAACGGGTAGAACGTAGGTCATGCGCAGCCCAAATTCGGTTTCCTCGAATGAGTCAGGCTCAGGTGGAATCGGTTCTTGCTGAACGCCAAACGTATCTGCATGAACAAATTGCGGATGCGCATTATCAAACGAGTTCTCCATCAGCCGCAGCCCTGCGCAGCGCCAAACCTCATAGAACTGTGGAATCAGCCGAAACTGCGGATCAAATGCTTCAGGAATCTCTGGAATATCTGTCAGCGGTTCACCCAAGCACACCCAAACATATCCATACCGTTTTGCCGCCCGAAACCACCGGACGCAATAGGTTTTGGGGATTGGCTGCTCAGGGCGCTGCGGCACATCTACACACACCCCTGCTGCATTGAACGCCCAGCCATGATAAGGACAGCGGATATTGCCATTACTGACCACACCCTGCGAAAGCTTTGCCGATCGATGGCAGCAGCGATCTTCTACAGCCGCAGGCTGACCCTCTTCATCAATCCAGATTGCCAGCCGCTGCCCCAGGAGCTGAAACGACTGCGGGGTTTGCAGCTGGGCGAGCGGCATCACGGGATACCAGAAGCGCTTGAGAACAGGTTGTTGGGTAACGAGCATATGATTTTTGAGAGTTGGTTTACCGTATTTTGAATGAATATCTGAGAGCTAATGATTTTACATTACTGACTTTTACAGCCATATCCAGGCTAGTAACTTGCTGCCTCAGCGTGAGTTTTCAACAAAGTCGCCAACCGCTGTCGCATCAAAATACCAGGTTTATCTGAAACCATATGCTGCTCTGCTGCACTAGCAAGCTCAACGTCAGGATCGGTTGATTCTAAAACGGCTCGATCTTCTAGCGTCACTGCCCGATCAAATGCAATTACGTCGCTGGCTTTAGCATCCGTTTCTGTATCATTCCGAAGACAAAACTGAACTAGTTGCGAAGCTTGATCGTTGATTGGGGTGGCAGTTAGAACAATCACATGCGTCAATCCTGTTGGGTAAGAAATGGCAGCTCTGGCAGTAAAGGGGAGATACCAGACGCGATCGTAAGACCGCAGGGTTTTCTGCGCTGCGATCCGGAGATTCTGCTGCTGGAGAGCTGGGTTCAGCACCTCTAGCACGTTGGTGACATGCAGCCCAGTCGCTGTCTCTTCAATCTGGTCGTAAGGGGGTGGTACGGGATTATCACGATCGCCAAAAGTATTAGCATGAACGAAGTGCGGATGAGCGCCATCAAAGGCGTTTTCCATCATTCGCAGCCCGCTACACTGCCAGGGTTCATAGAACTCATGAATTAATCGGAAGTCTGGATCGGCTGCTTCCGGAATCTCTGGAATAGAGGCGATCGGCTCATCCAAACAAACCCAGGCATAGCCATAACGCTCTGTGCAGTGAAACGATTGAACACAGTAGGTTTTAGGAATAGGTTGGTTGGGGCACTGCGGCACCTTGACACAGGTGCCTACCCCATTAAACACCCAGCCATGATAGGGACAGCGCAAGTTGCCATCGATCACCTCACCTTTGGAAAGCTTTGCCGATCGATGGCAGCAGCGATCTTCTACAGCGGCAGGTTTTCCGCTCTGGTCTAGCCACAGCGCCAGCTTTTGTCCAAGCAGTTCAAAAGACTGCGGTTGATTCGCTGAGAGATGGGCGATCGGCATCACGGGATACCAGAATCGTCTAAAGACAGGATGTTGCATGACTTGCATCAGAAATATCCTCGCTGGTATGACTTAAAGAGAAACGATGGTATCCCTTTCAGTAAGTTGGTTTGCAGGATACGCTTAAGCGGTTCTGTAGGCTTCGGTTCCCTTATTGATAAACTGCAGCGTGAAAGCATCCTGATATTTCGTTTCGGCTTTCAGTACCCCAACCTTCACCATGTCATTGAAAAGGGATTGCCAGCGTTGCTCGGTCATCGCGCCAATGCCCAGACTGCCAGCTTCGCCGTTCGTCAAAATGTTATGTTCTTTGAGCTTGGAGACGCTGTAGGCTAGCTGCTCATCAGTCATTTCTGGATTGTCTTTTTTGATCAACTCGTTGGCAGGCGCTGGGTTCTCCAGGTAGCTATACCAGCCTTTGATAGAGGCATCTACAAAACGCTGCACCAAATCTGGATTCTGTTCAACAAGTTCTTTCTGGGTTTCGATCATGTTGGCATAGGGCTGGTAGCCCAAGTCTGCCAACAGAAACACCTTGGGTTCAAAACCGCCTTTTTGGGCGATCGTCAGCGGCTCAGAGGAGACAAAGCCCTGCTGAGCAGAAGTTTTGTCCGCTAGAAATGGGGCGATGTTGTAGTTGTAGGCGCGTTTCTGGTCATCTGTGAACCCATACTTCGCCTTCAGGAAGGGCCAGTAGGAGGTGTTGGCGGAGGTAGCAATGAAGATGGGTTTGCCCTTCATCTGACTCAGATCATTCACCTGCGGATGAGCGATCAGCACCCTGGGGCTCTTCTGGAACATAGCGGCAACTGCGATCTTGGGGATGTTTTCCGCAATGGAATTGAGTGTTACCAGGCAGTCCGTCGCCATCACAAAATCCACAGCACCTCCCATCAAAAGCTGAGTCGTGTTGACCTGCGGACCCCCCATCTGGATCGCCACATCCAGCCCATGTGCTTTGTAAATCCCTTCTGCAACTGCTTGATAGAAGCCGCCATGCTCTGCCTGGGCATACCAGCTTGTGCCAAACCTGATCTTGTCGAGCGCTTGGGGGCTGGCAGGGCTAGAGGAGGCTGCATTCGTACTGGAAGCTGTATTGGTACCGGAACAGGCTGCAACAAGGCTGGTTCCAACGGCAAGAGAGCCATACTGAATAAACTTGCGACGATTAATCCCTAGCGCTTTAGGAGAGGTACGATCGCGTTGGTTCATAAGAATTTCTCGTCCAAGATCTAAAATTAAGGACAGGTCTTTAAGGAATTGGCTTTGGCATGAAGGCTAAGCTGGAAGCTGTAGCGCAGGAGCCTGATAGCCAGGCGGCGGAAAAACGCGGGCAATTTCTCCTGCAGCTCCCACTTGAATAAGCTGGCAGTTGATAGGCGATCTCAAATTGAGTAGCGCCACCATATCTAAGCAGGGTTCAATACCATTGCAAAATTTGTTCTACGTATCAGCAAGAATGAAAGTTTTTGAGCTTGGCAGTTGTATCTGAAAATACTTTCTCGAATCCTCTATAGCTGTTGCCATTGGGTTTAACATTTTTGTGGACGCACTTCACGCCCACAAAAAATGTTTTAATCTGGCTGCTGGGGCAGTTGTCAGAAATTTTCTCAGCGAGGGTCTTCGCAGTCTGCAACAGGCACAGAACGCCGCCCCTCCAGCAGGAGCTTTAGCGCTGCGATCGATACAGCAAGGCGATCGCGCCTCCCAGCAGCACAGCTCCTGCCAGCCCCCACGACCCCAATTGCTCACCCAGCAGCCAAGCTGCCAGCAGCGTAGAGGTCAAGGGTTCAAGCAGCGTTGCAATGCTGGCAGTAGTGGCTGAGATCGTGCGAATCCCCACAAAGTAGAGCATATAGGCTAGCGCCGTGGGCACAAGACCCAGATACAGCAGAGCAGCCCAGCCCATCGCCGGATACGTCATCACCCAGCCCGTTGCCACGGTAAACGGAAACAGAAAGATGGCTCCTGCCGTAAAGCCGATCGTCAGTGGCTGCAGCGGATGGTAGCGCCCAGACAGTCTGCGGCTCAGCAAAACGATTAGCGCATAGCCGAATGAAGAACCCAGCGCCAAGACCAGACCCAGAAGTGGGTTTGCATGGCTTGAGTTAGGCTGCAGCCCGACCAGTAGACTCGTTCCGGCAACAGCCAGCCCCCCCGATAGCAGCACTGTTCGGGTTAAGCGCTCTTGCAGCAGCACCGCCGCCAACAGCACGACCCACACCGGAGCTGTGCAGAGCGTAATCAGAGTGGCAGCCGCTACGCCAACTTGAGCGATCGCCCCAAAATAGCAAACCTGGTAAAGCGCCATCATCCCCCCGATCAGCAGCATTAGAGCAAAATCGGCTCGCGCCACCCGAAACATTTGCCGCCCCACGCTGAGCCAACAGGCTAGCAGCAGCACCGGGACTGAGATTGCCAACCGCAGGAAGCCGATCGACAGCGGATTCGTTTCCGTCAGCCGATAGAGCGTTTGCACAAACAAACCGATCGTGCCCCACAGCACCGCTGCGAGCAAAATCAACAGCAGCCCAGAGCGTCCAGACGCTTGAGCCGTATCTTGAATTTTCATGGTAAAACTGTCCGCCTTGAGTATTGGATGAAGCGAGCAGGCAGGACGGTATAAGCTGGAATTTAACTAACGCAGATAGCTAAATTCCAGTGAGAAAAACTTTGTAAAGCCGAACGTCCTGCCTTAATGAAATGCAACGGCAAGGACTGGCGGTGTGTAGTGGACTAGCGGTAAAAGCGCCATCGGTTTGGTTATGCGTGATGTTCTTCGCTATTTAGAGTAGCCCAATTTTTGGAGGCTGTGAAGCATTTAAGATTTCATCGACAGCAGCTTAAACAAGGCTGGATAGTTCACTTTGGCGTTGTGCCGCCGATCGACTGGAATTTCAGCGATAACTCGGTACTCCTGAAGGGCTGCCCAAGCCAACGATCGTCGTAGCATCTCTAGGCAGGTTATCTGCTGTTGACTGGACTGTTGGCTGGGCTGTTGACTGGGCTGTTGACTGGGTTGTTGGCTGGATAGCCGGTCGGGCGCTAGCTCCACTACCAACAGTCGTTTTCCAGGCTGGCTGACAACGGCTGTGCGGCGAATCCCCTCCACAAAACTAGCTGCAACCTCCACTGCAAACGGATACAAAACGCCCTGCTCATCAGCGATCGCCGCACTACAGCGACCCAGCAACCACAGCCGCCCATCAGTATCCAGATAGCCCAAATCACCCGTACGGTGCCACACTTGCCCCTCCACCTGAAACTTAGTCTCTCGATCGCCCTGCCCGTTTAAATATCCGGGCAAGACATGATCACCACTCACCACAATTTCACCGGCAGCATGGGGTGCTTGCTCAATTGCTGCAAACGCTGCTGCGCTGAGCGGGTCGATCGGCTGTCCCCACTGATTGACCACCACTCGCAGCCGAATTTCAGCAACGGGCTTTCCCACCAGTAGCCCCGCTCCGTTTTGCATCGCCGTCACGTCCTCAGATTGGAATTGACGATAGGCGATGTGGGCGATCGGCTCTGCCTCTGTGGAGCCGTAGACAGCGCTAACTTCTGCCTGCGGAGCCAGCCTTTGCAGCCGCTCTAGCAATTTGGGCAGCACAGGCGCACCGCCACTAAAAATTCTTTGAAAGCTGGAGAGCTGAATTTCATTTGCTTCACAGTAATCTACCAGCCGCTCTAGCAGAGCTGGGGAAGCTGCTGTGCTATGCGGCAAGCAGCGCTGAATCTGCGCCATCAGAGTAGCAGCATCGATCCTGCCTGGAGATCGCAAATCCACTCTAGGAATCAGGCTTGTTACTCCAGAAGCCAGATTTGCCAGCACAAAGATCGGCAGTGTGGATAAATCAACCTCACCCGCCGTTAGCCGCAAGCTGGCAGAAAGCGATCGATGCTGTGCCAACAGAAAGGCATGCGTCCGCAGAGCGGCTTTGGGCTGTCCGGTGCTGCCGCTGGTAAAGGTGAGCAGCGCTGGAGCGGTGGGTGCAGGCGAACAACAAGGCAGGACAGGGGAATCTGGGTTAGGTAATCGCCAAGGCGTTGCGCCGGGAACGGGCAGCCAACCTTTGGCAGCGCTTTGAACTGCCCACTTGAGAGGAATTGAGCGCAACGCAGGCGATCGCACCCTCAGCCAGTGTGCCTTAGCGCTGGCAATTAGAGCTTTCGGCGGATAAAGCGCACAGCATTGCTCCAGATGATCGCGTCCCGCAGAAGGATCTACAAACATCGCAATCGCGCCCATCTGAAACAGCGCCAGCAGCAGGACATATAGCTCAATCGACATGGGCTGAAACACCAACGCCGCCTCACCCGATCGCAGCCCCGCCTGCTGCAGTTGGGCAGCCGTTTGGCAAACTGCCTGCTCTAGTTCGGCAAAAGTCAGCGTTTGCTCTGGCAATGAAGCCCGATTAATCCCTTTCCCTGTTTTGCCAGGAACAATCAGCGCGATCGCTTGAGGATAAGCTCGCGCTTGCGCCTGCAGCAAATCAGCAATCGTGAGACCCGCTGACATCCCTCCTCATCCCTTATCCTGCTCCGCCACAACTCCCTTCACCGTTTCAGCAATTTGCTGTCGCTGCTCGGCGTCATAGTTCCAGCGATCGAGAAAGGCTTGATAGCTGCCAATGCCCGTCGTTGCGCTTTCATGCAGGGTTTGAGCTTTCTGGGCGGCTTCTGGCAGCTGTATGAGCTGCAATAGTCGCAGTGTGCGCCGCTGGACGCGATCGGAGCCTTGCGCCATCACTTCGTTCTCATTGCGACGGTGGGCAATTGCCATCGCGGTAGACATCGCTAGATTCTTCACTAGCAGCTCTGAAACCACCTCAGGCGAGGAAGCCAGCGCTTGCATAACAGCATCAGTGGGTTGGTCGGCGAAAGGGCGTTCATCTGTCAGGTAGGTGACGAAAAAGCCACGTGCGCCATTTTCGCTGCTGACTAGGGAGGCGACCACGCTGTTGATTTGTGGCTCAGTCAGGCTGCCTTGCTCCATCCCAGCTAAAAGCGACTGGCTAATGGCGATCGCCTGCTCAAAGGTAACGGTATCGGGAACGACCAAAGAAGGCTCTGACATGGCACTTAATCCACATTCACAACAGTTCTCAAATTTCAGAATGGCTCCAGCGATCCCAGTCTACCAACTGAGCGCTGCGACCTGAGGCTTAAAGGCTGAAGCACAGCCCACAGCGACACAGTATCAGCTCAGCCGAACAAACTTCAAGATTCTTTACCGTTCAACTCAAAATCCCCTCCCCCCCTTTCCCAAAGCCTAAATACGCCTGTACCATAAGGACATGGCAATTATCTCTTCCCAAACTCCCCCTGACCCAGAGGATCGCCAACCGGATGACGCTGCCAAGCTGCCGCGTCCACCGCGTTCCTCGCCTAAGAGCGATCCAACGAATGCGGAAGTCCCCCCTGAAGTCAGCGCAGCTCTGCTAGACTCTACTGCCCAAGTCGATGAAACGGGCAGGCAAGAGGAAAGCATCCGTCCCAAGCGTCTCGCCGAATACATTGGGCAGAAAGACCTGAAAGAAGTGTTGGAGATCGCCATCAAAGCGTCGCAGTCACGCCGCGAAGTGTTAGATCATCTGCTGCTGTATGGTCCGCCGGGGTTGGGCAAAACCACAATGGCGCTCATTTTGGCGCAAGAAATGGGGGTCAATTGCAAGATCACTACGGCCCCTGCCTTAGAGCGTCCGAGAGACATTGCGGGCTTGCTGGTGGGGCTGCAGCGGGGCGATGTTTTGTTCATCGATGAGATTCATCGCTTGCCGCGCGTGACGGAGGAAATCCTTTATCCAGCAATGGAAGACTTTCGGCTGGATATCACAATTGGCAAAGGACAAAGCGCCAAAACCCGCTGTTTACCCCTGGAGCGGTTTACTTTGGTTGGCGCAACCACGCGAGTTGGGGCACTCACTTCACCACTGCGCGATCGCTTCGGTTTGATCCAACGGCTGCGCTTCTACGAACTGGATGAACTCACCCCGATCGTTTTGCGAACGGCTGAAATTCTCTCAACGCCGATCACTGAAGAAGGAGCTGCCGAAATAGCCCGCCGCGCCAGAGGCACACCCCGGATCGCCAACCGCCTGCTGCGACGAGTGCGCGACTATGTGGAGGTGAAGCGCTCTGGAGAGTCGATTACCGGAGAGATCGCTGCCGAAGCCTTAGAACGGTTTAGCGTCGACCCTTGTGGACTCGACTGGACAGATCGCCGCATGCTTACCGTGATGATCGAAAGCTTTGGTGGTCGTCCGGTAGGGCTGGATACGCTAGCCGCCGTCACCGGTGAAGATGCCCAGACGATCGAAGAAGTGTATGAGCCGTACTTGATGCAGATCGGCTATTTGCAGCGCACACCCAGAGGACGGATCGCCACGCCTGCCGCCTGGAAACATTTGGGCTATCAGCCACCAGAGAGTCAGCTTACGCTGCTGCCCGGTGGGATGGAACCTGACGTTGTCAATCAGGACTAATGCAGGACTAGATGCAGGACTAGATAAACATTAATGTACCTTCTCTAACTGCTGTGGCAGTTGCTATAACGATCGCCTGATCTTTTCTGTAGCATATATTTTTTCTTCTCTAAGCAGTTCCTTCAGAGTATCCAATGCTGTGTCAATTGCTATAACGGCATCTGCCTCATTCAGCCGATCGCCTATCGTTTCGTTAACGTCCTTTAACCGTAGGACGAGTTGATCGCCACCGCCCAAACAGAACAAACAGCACTAGAATAATTGCCAAACCGATCGCTGCAATAGCGATGAACGGAAATCTGGCTTGGCGGATAGCGATCGCCACAAGCGCCCAAACAATGACTAGGGGCAGGGTTGCATCTCGACGAGTAATGGCAACGACAGCAGCGAGCGTCACACTTACACCCAGCATGATTACCGTCCAGCCCTGTGGATCGATGCCCCAACCGCTCCAGTTCGATGCAAACAGTGCTGATGCCATATTGACTACAGTTGCCACGCTAATCCAACCCAAGTACAGGCTAAGCGGCACCTGCGCCAGCCATTTTTCCGATCGCGGCACTCGCCGTTCACCGATCTCCAACCGCTCATAGATCCCAATTAGCGGCAGCAAGATCCACAGCATCGCCACGACCGACAGCCCAAACTGGCGCGATAGAAACAGATAGACCCAAACGATCTGAGCAAGGCAAGCAACTACAAGCCAATAGCCAACTCGCCGTAGTCTTGGGTTTTGCCGCTGGCTTGGCAACAGTTGGTAGATGCCAAATCCAATCAGCCCCAGATAGATCAATCCCCAAATAGCAAAGGCATAATTTGCTGGAATGATCAGCACGTCCGCAAAAAGCGTGTTAGAGATTTCGCCAATATTCGCACCGTTAAGCGGATAGAGATTGGAGAAAATATTGACCCCCAGTGTGGCCAAGATTGCCACAAGCGTCACGATCGGTTGCACAACATTTGGGCGAGTGGGTTGGGTAGATGCATTCATAAGCCTTTGAAACGGAGAGGCCGACTAGAAACTTAGATGCGAGAATTATAGTTCTAGGATCTATGCAAGTCCTCTACTCAATAGGGCAATTTGTCTCGTTAGGGAACTTTATGGCGCTCCGCGCACAACTGAAAACCAGTACCTCGCGGGATCAGAAACCGCTTTAGATTCCGGAGCTGGCACCTAAACGTTACAGGGCAGATTTCTGTCACTCTGAATATTTACCTGAAGCAAACTGACAGGTTCTATAATCGTGACGGAGCAATCGAACGATCGCCAGTAGACCAGACCCAAAGTTTTTCAGGAGGCAAAGCCCCAAGCCTCCGCGCTACAGAATTAATTGCCACACTGGTTGTGTTGTTGGGACTGAAATGAAACTAGCTCCGGAGTAAATTCTGTGAAAACCTCTATAGGTGCAGCCTAGCCGATGGAAGTTCAGATCCGCCGTGGTTCTTGGAATGAGCTGCCCGAATTGATTGCGCTACAAACGCTGTCACTGGAAACCTTGTGCCGCAAAGACTACGATTTCAGCCAAATCGCTGCGCTGGTTGAGAGCCAATCTAGGGCGAGGGGAAACTATGAAACGCTGTTTGTGGCAGAGGCAGATAGCAAAATTGTTGGGTTTGCGACGCTGTCAAATGGGGCAGCGCAAATTGGTGCAATCTACGTCCACCCTGACTGGACAAGGCAAGGCATCGCCACACAGCTACTGGCAGCCGTCGAGCAGGAGGCAATTCCTAGACGCTGTCGGGTGCTGCGCGTTATCAGCTCGTTAACTGCCATTCCCTTTTATCAATCGCAGGGTTATATAGCTCCGCAGCGCTCCTACGGGCTGATGACTCTGTCAAAAGTGCAGGTTCCCTGTCAGATTTTGGAGAAGCGGTTGATTCCGCCTAATCCTGCTATTGCCTGGATGTATCGCCACCGCATCCTGTTAATGGTGGGGATGCTGGGCTTACTGGGCTTGGGAATCGGCTTGAACTTCTTGGAGCCTGAAGGACAGGATCGTCCATCTCAGTTCAATCCATCTACTAGCTTGCTGCAGTAGCTTACTGCAGTAGCTTCCTACAGTAAATGCGCGGTCTGCTGCCTTCGGTTCAGACTCCGAAGGCGATCGCCGTTCTCTGCCTGCCCTATCATGCGATCTTTAGATCTCTGCCCGGATTGTGAAGCAGTAATCTCCGCCTGGCTCCAGCTGGTAATCAGACTGCTCTAGAAAGCGGCTGAGCGGCTCTTTGATGAGCGCCCGCCCTAGCGATGGCTCGATCGACAGCTTGCCTTGCCGAAATCGCCATTGAAATTGCCATTCATATTCTCCTGCCCGCACTTCACCCACGATCGCGCCTTGCAGCCACGATTGCTGGGTAATCCGGACATGGGCAGTAGTTTGGGGCAGATGCTTACTCACTGAATACTCACGCTGGCTTCAGGCGGTTTTTTCTAACTTACAACAGCTTCTTGGATCTTGGACTCAACTTTTCAGCTCGATTCAGATAATCATCTCGAATGGAGGAGTCACAGCTTCGGTAGGTTTTGGAAGCGGCAAGTCTGAAAAAATCTGTAAAAGAAGGAAGTACGTCAACCCGCATATCGGGGTTCGGTTCCTCTCACTTCGAGTCGCGCAAGAAGGTTGTTACATTAAATTTACAAAGACAAACGACAGAAGACAGAAGTTATCAAGCTGCGAGTCCACTGAGGCAAACGGCTGAGGCAGATGGCCAAGGCGATCGCTCCTTTGATGCTTCGGTACTCCTACTTCGAGACTTAATCACTTTGATGAGGTAAGCACAATGAACGATGCAACTAACCGCCTCTCAGGATTTTTTGAAAATGCCGACAAACCCAACACCCTTTGGCACTACGTTCAGTCGATGAGTCCTGAAGCGATGGCGCAGCTTTCTAAGCCGGAATCCCCGGAAGTGCTGCAGGTCATGGAACGCAACATTATTGGCTTACTGGGTGGGCTGCCCTCTGAGCAATTTGATATTACTGTGACCACCAGCAGGGAGAGCCTGGGTCGGCTGATGGCTTCCGCAATGATGAGCGGCTACTTCTTGCGAAACGTTGAGCAGCGGATGAACTTTGAGCGCTCCTTCCAAAGCCTGGAATCCAGCACGTCTGACGCGGAATAATTGATAAAGCTAACTCCAGCTTAAAAAGTTGGGCAAAGGCAAATCAGGGTTGCTAGATTAGAGGCGATTCTGCTGGTGAATTGAAAATCAAGCTTTTAGCGCTGATCCAGTTTGGATCAGCGCATTTTAAGTAGAGCGTCTCACCGACCTGGGTTACAAGCTATCTCGATGGGGCAGGCGGCCTCCACAACCGCTAAGGCTTAACCAAAGCGCCATAAAATTCGAGGCTTTAATCAGGTTCTCTAGCAAATATTTTTGGAAGGAAGATCATGAAAGATCGAGACTATACCCTGATCATCGACAAAAGCGGCAGCATGTCTACGCCCGACCAACGCGGCGGCAGAACACGCTGGGTAGAAGCCCAAGAATCTACGCTGGCGCTTGCCCGTAAGTGCGAACAGTTTGACCCGGATGGCATCACCGTTTATGTCTTTTCTGGGCGCTTTCGGCGCTACGAAGATGTCACGTCTAGCAAAGTTGAGCAAGTCTTTATTGAAAATGATCCGGCAGGCACAACCAATTTAGCGGCGGTCTTGCAGGATGCGACTGAAGCATACTTTAAAAACAAAGCCGCAGGAAAAACCAAGCCCGCAGGCGAGACTATCTTAGTCATCACCGATGGAGAACCAGACGATCGGCGTGCTGTCATGGAAGTCATCGTCAATGCTACCCGCAAAATGGAGCGCGACGAAGAGCTAGCGATTTCCTTCATCCAAATTGGCTCTGATGCCCAAGCCATGAAGTTTCTCAAGGCATTAGACGATCAGCTAGAAGGAGTGGGCGCGAAGTTTGACATCTGTGACACCATGACAATGGATGATATGGGCGATATGAGCCTATCAGAAGTGCTGGTTAGCGCCATCAGCGATTAGAGCTTTTGGGCAGTTGTCTCACTCTATGCATTTAGGTTGATCGATTGTTAGATTGATAGGCTCACGGATTGATAGGCGTTGGGAGCAGCAGGACATGTCAGACTCGGTAGAAGATTTGCTGGCGCAGGTCAAAGCCAAATACAACCAATCTGAGCTACCGATCGCACCTCCCCTGCCCCCCTGCCCGCCTTCAGCCACGCCTGCCTCAATTGATGCCCCTGCTGCTGATGCGATCGAAAACCTTTTGGCGGATCTCCAAGCTCCCTCCCTGCCCAAAGCTCATTCACCTCACAGCCGAGTAACAGCAAGCGCTCATCCACCCCTAGACGCGATCGCTGGACAAGGCACTGTTACCAATCACCAACCGCCACCCCACTCGTCAGCAGCCACTCCTAATACCGACCCACTTTTGGCGCATCTAAAAGCTCAATACGCGGCACAAGATCAGGCAGAAGCACTCAAACGCCAACAGCAGCAGCAAGCAGAACAGCAGCACCAAGCTCAGGCACAGCGGCGGCGCCAGCAGGCTCTGGTGCAACGGGCAGAAGCTTGGCTAAAGACGCTTGATACGCGGAGCGGCGAGAGCGCTTGGTTTGAGGCATTTGCGGCTAATTATGAATCGCGAGTGGCAGCGGCGATTGATTACTTGAAAGCTTCTGAGGAAGCCTGAAGCAGCCGAGCGTTTAATCAAGTTGCTTTCAGTTGAGCTTTGCACTTGAAAGCAATATTAGAGCGGCTGGCAGGCTGCTAGAAGGAAATGGACTGGCTAGCTTTACTTTCTGAGAAATTTTCTAGCTGTTTCCTTAAAGTTCTTATTTTGTGATAAGAAATAAAATGCTCTTAAAGTCTGCCTTTCGGCGGATCTTATCCAGCTAGCTGGGTGACAAAACCCTTGAAAGTAGCATCGGGACTGAATTTGATGCAATCGTAGATTTACTGAGAAAATGATCGCTACTTCCCGAGATTCTCGCTATAATTTCCTACAATAAATTCTGAAATTAGTTTACACAACTTAACATCTTATTTACTTTACTTAATGAGTTAAACGCTATGGCAGCTGAAACCTCTACCCAAACACGATTGATAAAGTTTCTTCGAGAAGATTTGGCAGTTCCAGCAACGGCGATCGCTTTTGCGCTGCGGCAACCCGAACAAGCTACAAATTTGCCGATGGTGCTGTTGCAGTATGGGCTGATTACGCTTGACCAGCTCAACCAAATTTTTGATTGGATGGAAACCGCTTAGTATTGGCGCAACAGATCACCTCGCCAGCCCGCTGCAACAGTCTGGCGATCGGCTGTACGTCTGTAAAAGCATTTGGCAGACACGCCTGTTGGGATTCTACAACCCGTGAATTAGCGTAATCTCCGTACTCAAAGGGGATGAAGCAAAACTCTTAAAATAAGTTCATACCCCCTTAATGGTTTAGGACTGTGGGTTCGATAATGCTTGGTTCTGTTGAGGCGGAGTCGTGAGCGATCGGCTTTCTTAGAAAAGACCGAGATATCAACACACAAGTTCTAGCACTAAAGCAAGCGTCAGGTTCTGAGCCGGTAGACTGCGTCTACCCCCTGACTCTTCAAAAGACTCAACAGGCGACATGCGCCCAAAATCCGTTAAATCAAGAGGAACGCTGAAGCATGGCGATTAAAGACCGACCGCAGGCCCCCCGCTCTCGGCAGATTGGCAACATTCTGCTGCTAGTGTCTGGGCTGTACCTACTCGCTAACATTTTCTTACCCAATCTATTTGGTCCTTCCATTCCCAAAGTTCCCTACAGCTTATTTATTGAGCAAGTCCAAGACCAGGAAGTGGCACGGGCTTCGGTAGGGCAAAACGAAATTCGCTACCAGCTAAAAGACAAAGCGGGAGAGGCAGGGCAAGTTCTAGCTACAACTCCGATCTTTGATCTGGAGTTGCCCAAGCGCCTAGAGGCAAACGGCGTTGAGTTTGCTGCCACTCCACCCCCCCGCAATAGCTGGTTTGGAACGGCCCTTAGCTGGGTCATCCCGCCGCTGATCTTTGTCGGCATTTGGCAGTTCTTCCTGAATCGCGGCAGCGGCGGACAGCAAGGCGTCCTGTCGATTGGCAAAAGCCGCGCCAAGGTCTATGTCGAAGGTGATTCTGGAAAAATTACGTTTGCTGATGTGGCAGGCGTTGAAGAAGCGAAGGCTGAACTAGTGGAAATCGTAGATTTCCTAAAAAGTCCCCAACGCTTTACCCAGATTGGCGCTCGCATTCCTAAAGGGGTGCTGCTAGTTGGTCCGCCGGGAACCGGAAAAACCCTGATGGCAAAAGCCGTAGCAGGTGAAGCAGGGGTTCCCTTCTTCAGTATCTCTGGCTCGGAGTTTGTAGAGCTGTTTGTGGGGGTTGGCTCTTCTCGCGTCCGCGATCTATTTGAGCAAGCCAAGAAGCAAGCGCCCTGCATTATCTTTATTGACGAGCTAGATGCGATCGGTAGATCTCGCTCTTCTGGCGGTTTTTACGGCGGCAACGACGAGCGCGAGCAAACGCTGAACCAACTGCTGACTGAAATGGACGGCTTTGCTGCAGCAGGAGCGACCGTGATTGTGCTGGCTGCCACCAACCGCCCTGAAGTGCTAGATCCAGCGCTGCTGCGTCCCGGTCGTTTCGATCGCCAAGTCTTGGTCGATCGCCCCGACCTGAGCGGACGGCTCGCTATTCTGGAAATCCACGCGAAGGAAGTCAAGCTGGGGCAGGATGTTGACCTGAGGGCAATCGCTACTCGCACCCCCGGATTTGCCGGAGCCGACCTCGCCAACCTAGTCAATGAAGCAGCACTCTTGGCTGCCCGCAATAACCGCACCCAAGTCGCTCAGGCAGATTTTGCTGAGGCGATCGAGCGGGTGGTAGCGGGACTAGAGAAAAAGAGCCGCGTCTTGAATGACAAAGAGAAGAAGATTGTTGCCTACCACGAAGTAGGGCATGCAATGGTGGGGGCAACCATGACGGGAGGCAACCAGGTTGAGAAAATCTCAATCGTGCCGCGCGGTATGGCAGCGCTAGGATACACGCTGCAGTTGCCTACCGAAGATCGCTTCTTGCTGAGTGAAGCCGAACTACAAGGGCAGATCGCCACGCTGTTGGGTGGGCGCTCGGCAGAAGAAGTCGTGTTTGGCAGCATCACCACTGGAGCCTCCAACGACCTGCAGCGGGCCACCGATCTGGCTGAGCGCATGGTGACAACCTACGGCATGAGCAAGGTGTTGGGTCCGCTGGCCTATCAGCAAGGGCAATCTAGCCAATTTTTGGGAGGCGAAGCGCCAAACCCACGTCGCTTAGTCAGCCCTCAAACGGCAGAAGCGATCGACCAAGAAGTGAAAGCGCTAGTTGAAAACGCTCATCAGCAGGCAATCAATATTCTCACCCAGAATCGTGAGCTGCTAGAGACGATCGCCACCAAACTCCTGGAAACAGAAGTGATCGAAGGCAAAGAGCTTCACGAGCTGCTGAATCAGGTGAAAACCGGAGAAACACAACCGATGGATCAAGTCGCGGCTGGCGTTTAGATTCGCTGATTATCTAAAGCGATCGCCAGTCCGCTAAGGACATTTCTGTGGACGTGTGAAGTGCGTCTACAAAATGTCTCCCCTTAACCAGCGGTGTCCATAACTTTGCAGGGTGCATTTCACCCTGCTTTTTTTGTGGCAAGCCGCCCTTCAATGCGACGAGGAACCTTGTCGCAAAATGACAATCCTAGATCACCAGCGATCGCATTCTCCGGTACGCTAAACATACTTTCTACTCTATTCCCCGCCTTCCCATGAAACGTAGCTACGTCGATCTGCTGCCTTACCTGCGTCCCCACTGGCGGACGATCGTCCTGGCTTTGGGTTGCACCGTCGTTTTCACAGTCTGCTGGCCCCTGCTGGCAGCGTTGGCAGGGCAGCTCTTGGGCTTTCTAGTTAAAGGGGATGTGCCATCGTTGGCAAAGGCAGCGGGAGTGGTGGCAGGCATCTTTTTTGTTCAAAAGTTTGCTCAGTATGGGCAAGACTCGCTGATGGCAAAAGCGGCATTGGCGATCGCCCTTGACCTGCGGAAGCGCGTCTATGCCCATCTGCAGACGCTTAGCCTCAGCTACTTTGAGAAGGCGCAAACGGGGGACTTATCCTATCGGCTGACGGAAGACATCGATCGAATTGGCGAGGTGATCAACAAAATCTTCCACGACTCTACCCCTTGCCTGCTGCAGCTGGTTGCCGTCTTTGGCTACATGGTCTACCTCAACTGGCAGCTAACCCTAGCTAGCTTTCTGGTTGTGCCGCTGATGGGGGTGCTGATTAGCTGGTTTGGTGAACGAATACTGCAGCTCTCGCGCCGCAGCCAGAATCTAATCTCTGATCTCTCTTCGCAGATGACAGAGGTATTTAGCGGTATTCGTTTGGTGCGAGCATTTGCGGCAGAAGCGTATGAGATTGAACGCTTTAGTCAGGAAGCCGAGCGCAATCGGCAGGCAAAATATGCTGCCGAGTGGCTAAGGGCAATTCAGTTTACAGCAGTGGGCTTTATGTATGCCCTGAGCGTGCTGCTGCTGCTGGTTTTGGGCGGATGGCAGATCGCCTCAGGCAACCTCACAGGCGAAGAGTTTGGCAGCTATGTGGTGGCAGTCGCTATGCTGGTTGACCCAATTAGCCACCTCACCGAAAATTACAATGCCTACAAACAGGGGCAGGCTTCGGTCGATCGAATTTTTGAGCTGCTTGCCCTCCAGCCTGCCGTTCGGGAAAAGATCGGGGCGCTGCCGCTGCCGCCCGTGACTGGAAAAGTGGAATACCGCCACATTTCGTTTCAATACGAAGCAAACCAGCCCGTTCTGCACGATCTTAGCTTCATGGCATATCCGGGAGAAGCGATCGCTCTAGTCGGGGCATCAGGCGCAGGCAAAACTACGCTGGTCAATTTGCTACCCCGCTTCTACGACCCCCAAGCCGGACAAATTCTGATCGACGGGACAGATATCCGAGACGTGACGCTGCCCAGCCTGCGCCGTCAAATCGGCATTGTGCCTCAGGAAACGACGCTGTTTTCCGGAACGATCGCCCAAAACATCGCCTTTGGGCAAAAGAAATTTGATCTAGAAGCCGTGGAAGCTGCCGCCAAAGTTGCCAACGCCGACCAATTCATTCGCCAGTTTGCTAACGGCTATTATGCCTGGGTGGGCGAGCGGGGCGTGAACCTATCTGGTGGGCAACGTCAGCGTATTGCGATCGCCCGTGCCGTCTTGCTCAATCCGCGTATCCTGATTCTGGATGAAGCTACTTCAGCGCTCGATTCGGAATCAGAAGCGCTTGTGCAAGAAGCGTTAGAACGCCTGATGCAAAACCGCACGGTATTCATCATCGCGCATCGCTTAGCAACCGTGCGCCGCGCCGATCGCATCTTGGTGCTGGAACAGGGTCAGGTTGCCGAAGCCGGAACCCATGCAGAGCTGCTGGCACAGGGTGGTCGCTATGCCCGGTTTTATGCCCAGCAGTTTCAATAAATTTTGTTCAATCGTCGCTATTGCTTACCAGGATTGAGTACTTCTGAATGCTCCGGTGAGTGTTGCGATAGCTTTTTAGAAATTTCTGGATTATAAAGCCGCAGGTAATTCCAGTAGTTTCCGAATACCGATTCAACATATCCTCTGGTTTCTGGATAAGGAATCTGATCGATAAATTTATCGGGATCGCTAAAGCCAAATCGACTGATCCAATCGGCAACGCTGCCAGGTCCAGCGTTGTAGCTAGCGACCGCAAACAGAGAATTGTTCTCGTATTCCCGGTGGGTATAGTCCAAGTACCAGGTTCCCAGCTTGATATTGTCGAGCGGGTTACTCAGCTTGTACTCTTTGAGCTTTACCTGTGAGGCGACCCATTCTGCCGTTTCGGGCATGACCTGCATCAGCCCAACGGCTCCAGCCGAAGATTCAATCGCCGGTTCAAACCGAGACTCTTGGCGGATTAAGGCGGTAACCAGCAGGGGATTGAGCTGTTGTTCCTGCGCCGATCGCTCGATCGTTTCCTCAAAGGGAAACGGATAGAGAGACTGCCAGTAGCCGATCTGCTGCCGAATCGTTTTATACTCTGCTTTTTCGGCGGCTGGCTCTCGGAAGGAGAGGCTAGAGAGCATGAAAATGCCATCCAGGTTGTCATTCACGCCCAGCCGCATCAAGCCATCGGTAAACTGTTCGGCAACCGTAGGCTGGACGCGGTTGGTAAATTCGGTCTGCCACAGCGTCCAAGCGTCCCGATGTTGACCCAGCAGATACAGCTCTTTGAGCGTAGCCGATCCCGCAGGCGGGGCTGCCTGCTGCGAGGGCTTCAGGATTTCGGGCATCTGCGATCGCACCGTCGTAAAATCGCCGACCTGCCAGCCCAGCAGGCTCGCCGATCTCCAGGCGTAATACGACTCTGGATATTTGCTCAAGACATACTCAAACGCCTGCTTGGCATCTTCCTGTTGTCCAAGCTGCGATGCCCATTTGCCCACCCAGAACGAAGCTTGGGGAGCCAGTTCGCTGTCAGGGTTCTCTTGAGCGAGCTGACGTGCCCACTCCCAAGCAGCCTTGACATCACCTTTTTTGAAGTTGGCTTCTGCTTGGTCCCAGCGCAGCTTGGCGGCAGCTTCTGAGCTGCCGTGCTGCTTGAGAACCGCCTGCTGCAACTGCAAGGCTGTATCAGGGCTGCCGAGTCCCTGCAGAATCTCGGCTTTTATGACCATCGCTTCTGCTGCTCGATCGGGAAACTGCTCCATTGCCCGATCGAGATAGGGAATTGCTTCTTGGGGCTTTTCCACGACTTCGGCAATCTTTAGCAAAGCTTGCCCCGTTTCTTTGGCGGTGGGATATGCCTGAATCAGCTGCTGGTACGCCACAACAGCATCTCTGTAGCGCTCGCCTAGCTGTGCACCGCGTCCCGTACGGTAGAGATTGAGCGGTGTATTGGGCGCTTTGTCGTAGGCGGCTCCGGCGCTGCCATAGAAGCCTTCTTCCCAGAAGCCAAAGCCGACCGCCTCCCAATCAGCAGCTGTAAGCTGGGTGGCGTATTCTGTCTTAAGTCGGTTCAAGACATTGAGGATGCCGGGCGTGTAGATGCCGTGCCGGGCGATATGCAGCAAAAGCTGGGGCTGGTCGGCTTTCTTTTCAAGGCGGGCGAGGGCAATCTCGATCGTGCGGGGATGAGTTGGGAACTGCTGTAGTGCCTGATCCCAGTATTGGGGGTTCGTTTTGCCCAAAGCATAAAGCGCCTCAGCCGCGGCAGGGTCTTTAGGATACTGCCGAACCAAACTATTCCAGGTTTCGGTGGCTTTGGCGTTGTTGCCGGTAGCGGTGTAGGACTGCGCTCGTTTTGCCAGAACATAGGGAGCGATCGTCGGATAGTCTTTTTCGAGCCCGTCGAGCAGCGGCAAGGCTTGCCCCCCACGGTCTTGCTGAATCAGATCGGTTGCCAGCAGGTAGCGAGCACGGGCACGATCGATTGAATTAGCACCATTGGCAATTTTTTCTAGCGCGGCGGCTCGTTCAGAGGGCGACAGTTTTACCAGCCCCAGAACAGAGGAGTTCTGCGGGGTTGAATCGCTGCCTGTGGGGGCAACGCTGCCAGAGGGCAAAAGCCACTGCCCAACAATTGGCAGCTGAGTGAAAGTGCCGCTTAGCATCAAGGCTGAGACTGTTGCGCCGATCGCCAGCACCGCGCCAGCGCCCAAAACTTGCTTTCTATATCGATTTAGCATCCACTTCCCTAGAGCTGTGTTGAATCTGGCATACAGGCAATCGCCTGCTTCAAGGACTGCATCGCTACAAACAAGGTTTCGGCTACCTATCGTAGCGTTTTTGAGTTGAGGCGATCGATTCTTGAGACACTAATCAGGAAAGAGTTCATCGCTCAAAGCCACTTTCAGCTTGAACACTTTCAGGTTGAACAAGTTCGGCGATGATATCAAACCGAAACTCATCGAGTAGATCGACCAGGGTACGCGCTAAAAGCGCAGCACCGGATGGCAGTTGAGCAATTAGTCTTAGACAGTCCTGAGAATCTAGCTGAGTTGCTGATTCGTAGAGTGCCGACCGCCAGTGTTCTGGCAGATGGCTGAGATCGATTGTTTGAAGCGGCTGGATAGCTGCAGCACCGTCCTCAGCTGACTCTGCGGCATCCACTGCAGCATAGGTATATTGCACATTGAGATGACTCCCGATCGTTTGCAGGAGATGGTCGGCATCAAATGGTTTGTAGATGAAATCGTTGCAGCCTGCCGCCAGAATTTGTGCCCGTTGTTCTTCAAATACGCTTGCCGTCAACGCAATGATCACCGTTGTTTGTCCAGCGGGTAGAGCTTTGATCTGCTGCGTTGCCTGATACCCGTTCAGCACGGGCATATGCATATCCATGAGGATTAGATCAGGCGACCAACGCTGCCAGAGGGCGATCGCTTCTTGTCCATTCGCAGCTTGCTGCACTTCAAATCCAACACGGGTTAGCAGCTGCACTACAAGCTGGCGATTGGCGGGGTGGTCTTCTGCAACTAATATGCGGCTGGTGGGCTGAGAGGCTGCCAGCGCCGTGATTTGCCCCAGTGCTGGCTGGAGCTGAGCGTCCGCTGTACTTGCAGGCTGCACCAGAAGGTGCACCCGGAAGATTGAACCCTGCCCCAAGCGGCTGCTGACTGTGATGTCACCCCCCATCATGTGGGCAAATTGCTGACTAATTGCTAGCCCTAAACCGGTTCCTTGCTGCGATCGCCGTCCCGCCGCAGTTTGCACAAAGGTATTGAACAATTCATGCAGCTCTGAAGCAGCAATGCCAATCCCGGTGTCTTCTACCTCAAAATATAGTTTTATTGCTTCTCCTGGCTGCCGCTCCGCTCCCACCCGCAGCATTACCCCGCCTGTCTGCGTAAACTTAACCGCATTACTCAGCAAATTTAGGAGAATTTGCCGCAGTTTACCTTGATCTGCCTGGATAAACTGTGGCACATCAGCCGCCCGCTTAAAGTCAAACTGTAGCCCTTTAAGAACCGCTTTGAGACGGAGCATTTCCTCCAGGTTGTCCAAGAGGCTATAGAGATCGAAGCGAGTTTCATCGAGCGTCATGCGTCCGGCTTCGATTTTTGACATCTCCAAAATATTGTTGATTAGTCCCAACAGGTGTTCGCTGCTTTGAAGAATGATCTCTAGCTGTTTGCCATGTTCAGCGCTAAGAGAGCGATCGCGGCTCAGCAGCTGCGTAAAGCCGAGGATGGCATTGAGCGGAGTTCGCAGTTCATGACTCATATTTGCCAGAAATTCGCTTTTGGCGCGATTGGCAGATTCTGCCGCTCTTTTTGCCTGCCGAAGCTCCAGCTCAGCCTGTTTGCGATCGCTAATGTCTCGCATAATAGTCGAGAAAAATTTGATCGAGCCATCGCTATTTCTGTGTACCACCAAGACTTGCGAAGTTGGAATTTCTTCCCCCGATCGCTTCAGCAATGCCGTTTCTCCAACCCATGACCCATGAGCGATCGCAGCCGGTAAAATTTCAGCTTTCAGTTTGTCTTTTACCCATTGTGGATAGTAATCATCAGCACTGACCCTGGTTAAATCCTCCGTTTCGGTCAGTTTGGCGAACCGACGGCCCGCCTGATTGAGATACAGGATCTGTCCCTGCCGGTTCACCATGGCAATAATATCTGTGGTTGACTCCAGGATATCCAACAGGTCTTGCTGCGCTTCTTGCGCTAGCTTACGCTCAGTAATATCGCGGATGATAATTAGCGCTTCATCTTTGCCTGCCGCCACCACCCGAACTTCTTCATAGCTCAGCTTGCCGAGTTTGTCGATCTGCTGTTCATAAACCTGTAGTTCCCCCGTTGTTAGTGCCCCATCGATCGCTTCCAGTTCTCTTTGAAGTGCCACTTCAGGCAAAACTTCTGAAAGGTAATTTTGAGCTAGGACAAAATATCCAGGATTCGCGTTTTTGGGATAGAAGCAGTCTAGGCAAGTTCCATCCCGCTGAACCCGCAGCATTAGATCAGGCATTGCTTCTAAGATAGCTCGGTTGCGGAGTTCGCTTTGGCGCAGTGCTTCTTCAATCCGGATACGATCGGTAATATCCCGAATGTTGCCGACCAAAAAACGCTTGCCTGATGCATCCTGAAAGCTAATTCTTTTTGTTTCCAGAATCCGAACTGTTCCATCTGCATGAGTTGCCAGTTCTTCATTCAAAACTTCTGTACTGCTGTTGATTGCCAAATCATCTTTTTCCCAGAACACATTTGCTTGGGCTTCGGGAAATAGATCATGATCTGATTTGCCTAATATTTCTTTTGCAGTGAAGTTAACAAACTCACAAAAAGCATCATTAACCAGTACCCAGCGATGCTGTTCGTCTTTCACAAAAATTGGATCGCGAGCCGTATTCAGCACTTTATCGAGAAAGGTTTTAGAATCCTTTAGCTCTTGCTCAATTTGCTTGCGCTCCGTGATATCCATTACGGTTCCAAGCAGCTTAATCGCCTGCCCAGCACGGTCAGCGATTGCTTCTCCTCTCGCCAGCAGCAAGCGAACTTGCCCATCGTCACGTACAATCCGATATTCCAGATCGTAGGGGAGTCCATGGTCAATTGCCTTTTGAAGGGCGCTGTACAAGGTTTCCCGATCGTCTGGATGCAGCAATCGCACTACCTCAGCATCAGCAGATTGAGGTGGCTTTAAATCCCAGCCATAAATGCGAAGTAGTTCTTCCGATCGCGTCACCGTTTGAGTGGCAATATCTAGCTCCCAGATGCCCAGATGGGCAATTCGCTGAGCTTGCCGCAGCCCAGCCTCGCTCCGCTGCAAAGCAACTTCAGCTCGCTTGCGGGCGGTCATATCCCAGATCAGCCCCACCACACGCACGGCTTTGCCTACCCCATCTACGAATTTGCTGTTGCGATCGAGGACGTAAATGTAAATACCATCCTTGCGGTGGATCCGATATTCCTCGCAGAGGGGCTTTCCGTTCAGCGTGAATTGCTCAATAGCTTTCAGAAATGCTGCCCGATCGGCTGGATGAATCAATTCCACCCATTCCTCCAGATTTTGCGGCATCTCTGCTGCCGTATAGCCCAAGATTTCTTCAGTATTTGGCCCCCAACGGCTGCGATTTGTGGCGGCATTCCATTCATAGAGCATTTGCCCGCTGGCACGTCCGGCCGCTTGATAGCGGTCTTGCCATTCTACTAGCTCTAAGAGGCTAGCTTGCGCCACTGCTTGCGCTGTTTGACTACGGTGGGTTTCTTCCTGGAGCTGTTGAGTCCGCTCGGCAACGCGCTGTTCTAATGTGCAAGAGTATTCTTCTAGACGCGCATAGAGCTGGGCGTTTTCCAGAGCGATTGCCGCTTGAGTACACAGAAGCTTCAAAATTTCAACGCGATCGGCGCCGAACGCGCCAGGAATCAAATTGTTCTCTAGATAAAGAACACCCACTAGCTTACCTTGATTAATTGCAGGAATACAAAGGATTGAGCGAGGATGAACATTTTGAATATATTCATCTACCACATTCAAGTCCGTCTTTCGAGCATCTTCAATTACAATAGTCTGCCGATTTTGCTGAACAGATTGAAGAATTGAAAAAGGTAGATCCAGATAATCATGAAGTGGTACTGCCAAATGAGCGAACGAAGATCGATCGCCTACAGCTGCCACTCGCCAGTGGTCTAGCTGGCATTCTGCTGCTTCGGAAGCTGGCGGCAGTATTAAAGTACACTTTTCTGCTCCGGCAGTTTCCAGCATCACCTGGATCAGCGTAGACAGCAGCTGTTCCAATTGAACCTGCCCAGAAAGCGCTTGGGCAGCTTTAATCACTGCCGTGAGATCTAAAGATGCAGCACTCACGGAGCTAGTTAATGTGATGACCTCACTAGCAGTGGTAACAGCGGTGGTGGCAGTAGACGGATTTGGCTGCGACTGCATCTGAGCCAGCATTAATGGGGTCAATAGCGTGGGGTAACGCCGCGCTAGATCGCCAACTTTGGCAATTGCCCCCCAGCGAGCATAGGCGTAATAGGCATCAGTGAAATAGGTTTGGGCAATTTTTTCTCTCTCCCAAGCCAGGTAAAATTTGGCTGCCAGTTCATTCGCGATTGCCGCTGCCTTGGGGAAGGCGCTGGCTTGAGCAATGGCGCGATCGTACTCCACCATGGCGGAGATGTAGTCTCCCATCACTCTGTATCGTTCTGCCTCGATTAGAGGTAGCCAGAAACAATGTTCTGGAGAAGCCTGAGCTTGAGCATCCTGAGCTTGGGCATGGCGAATTTGAGCTTGATCGTCATTTACAGTTTGCAGCCATTGGGTTTGAGTGGAGACATCTACATCGGCATAGATGGCTAACCTTGCCAGCGCATCATGGCTATAAAACTCGATCGCTAGCCGAGGATCTACATCGGCATCTAGGTAGGCTCTTCCGCGATCAGCAATCGCTACTGCTTCAGCGGGGTTGTCAAACAGGCTGCTCAACATTAGCTGCATGACGTGAATCCGAGACAGCAGACGGCGATTGCCCTGTTGCTCCAACACCGGTATCATGCTGTCCACGTGAAAGTGTTCACCTATGAGCTGCGTTGGCTGGGCAGATTCACCCAATAAATTCAGAACAGTTTGGTGCAGTAGATGCAGTTCTGTTGCCTCTTGGTTCAGCTCTGCCCATAGCCCAGCACAACGCTGAAGATTTAGCGCCAGCGAAGACAGCGCTTGTCCTTTAAAGTACTCGCAGGTACAGCGCTCTAAAAGTAATTGCGCGGTCTGCAGCTGCTCGGCTGGAGCGGGTTGGGAAATGGCAGGAGGCGGCTGCAGGGTTGAGAAGCTTGAGGCAGCCTGAGCATCTAACGGAAAAGGCAAAATTTGACCAGAGGCTTGCCATTGGTGCAGGCAGTTCTCCAAATCGCGCCGCAACCCAGTTGCGCTCTGGTAGCGCTCCTCTGGAGTTTTTGCCATTAACTTAAGGATGATCGCCGACAGCACGAGTGGAATAGCGGGATCAACCAGGTGAGGCGGCACTGGTGCTTGGGCAAGATGACAATGCACCAATTCACTGGCATCCTCACTCAAAAACGGCAGCTGTCGGGTCAGGAGTTCGTAGCAAGTTGCACCCAGCGCATAAAAATCTGTGCGGTGATCAATGCTGCAATTGATTCGCCCAGTTTGCTCTGGCGCAATGTAGGCGATCGTTCCTTCCAACCGGTTAGAGGATTGTCCGTTCTGCCCCTGAGACAGCGCTACGGCAAGGCTGAAGTCAATTAGCTTGACTCGCCCAGTTTCTGGATGAATCAAAAGATTTTGTGGCTTGATATCTCGATGAATCACACCATGAGCGAAGAGTCCTTCCAGAATTTGAGCCAGCTGGATTGCGATTCCCAGAAAAGTGTCTACCTTAAGCGTGTAATTGCCAATGTACGTTTTCAGCGATACCGATCGATCGTCAGCCATAACCAGCACAAGGCTGTTTCCATAGGTTTCCAGCGCCAAAGGCTGCTCAATATTCTCAAGATTTAGAGTTTTAGCAATGGTGTACTGGTTATGGAACCGCGCTAATTCTGTAAGCGTAGGATACTCTCGTCTCAATAGCTTGATCACCACGAGCTGGCCGTCAGAGAGGCGCTGCCCTCGATAGACTAGCGAATTTCTGCTTTCGTGGATTCGACTAAAAATTTCATAGCCAGGAATCGTCACTGTAGAGCTTGATCGCACGGCAACCCTCGTCTAAAGCTATATTTTATTTTAAGGTTTTACAACTTAAGGAGGATGTGCTCAAGCATGCACTTTGTTAAGAAGCGCCATAACTTGCTTACCGCCAGAGTAATGTGAAGAAATTGGCTAAACAAGCGGTTTAAAGTGCTATTAGTGAAGAATTTGCGTGAATACTCGTGAATACGGAATACGTCTAGGGCAGCACTGTTTTCGAAATCAGAAGAAGCGCTTAGGCTGGGAGAAACCTCAATTTCGACTCAATTTCGACAACACCCAAAGCAACACACCCAAAGCAACACACTATGGCGCAATCTTTTGATGCGATCGTCTTAGGTGCAGGCGGCATGGGCAGCGCAGCAGCCTACTATTTAGCAAAAGCAGGGCAGCGCGTACTGGTGCTAGAGCAGTTTGAATTAGACCACCAGAAAGGCGGATCCTATGGGGTTTCGCGGGTGATTCGCTACGCTTACGATCATCCGCTTTATATCGAGCTAGTCCGGGCTGCCTTTGCGCTATGGTTTGCACTAGAAGAAGCTGCCGGAGAAGCGCTGTATACCCAGACCGGTGGCTTAGACATTGGGCTTCCAGAGCTACCTTCATTTCAGAGGCTCAAAGCCAGCATGACGCAAGCCGAGATTCCCTATGAGCTGCTGTCCCCTGCCGCTGTGCGCGATCGTTTTCCCCAATTCTGTCTAGACAACGGCATGGAAGGCGTTTATCAACCCGCTGCCGGAATGCTGGCGGCCTCTCGCTGCGTCTGGGCACATCTGCGATTGGCCCAGGCAAAAGGGGCAGTGATCTGCGATCGCACCCCGGTTTGCAAGCTACTGCCGCAGGCGAGCAGCGTCACCGTTTACACATCCAAAGAAACTTACCACGCTGAGCGGCTAGTCATTACCGCTGGCAGTTGGGCAGGCGAGCTACTCTCCACACTCGGCATTGATCTGCCTCTGCAGGTCATGCCTGCTCAATTGGCATTTTTCCAGCCCAACTGTGCGGCAGACTATCAGCCCGGCCGCTTTCCAGTCTTTATGATTCAAACCGAAGATGAGAATGGACATTATGGGTTGCCGATGGTTGACAACACAGGGGTCAAGTTTTCTACGTTCTATGGCTGGGAAACGCTAGCGCATCCCAGCCAGGTAGACTACACACCCAGCGAAGCATGGATTAAAGAAATTCAGGCCTTTCTCAACCGCTATCTACCCGGTGCCAACGGCAAATTGTTGAGCAGCCGCCGTTGCCTCTACAGCTTGACCCCAGACAAGCATTTTGTGATCGATCGCCACCCCGAATACCCCCACATTGCCTTTGCAACAGGCTTTTCGGGGCATGGCTTTAAATTCACCACGCTGGTGGGCAACCTCCTAACCGAGCTGCTGCTAGAAGGCAGCACGCCGTTGGACATTCGATTATTCAGCTACTCGCGCTTCAGCGACTGATTAAATTTACCTTTTAGATTTACCTTGATCCAGCGTCAAACCGCTCAGCGGCTATGGACTGGATCTGCCAAACTACGGGTAGTAGGCGGCTGGGTCGCAACAATTTGTTTGGGCAGCAGCGGCACAAGCCTATCTCGGAAAATCACGGTTATAGCTGCCGGACCGATCGTTGCGAAACTGCTAAACAAGCTAATAAACGTTTTGCCGCTGCCGGCACCTGGGACAAAGTTCGTGAACATGCCAAAAGTGATGCTGGTGAGCAAAAGCCCAGGAGCATTAATGCTGAGAAACGCGATCGGCAGCAGGATAGAGGGATACCAGGGCATAAACCAGGGCGTTGCCACCAGCAGCAGCACCACTGTTACCCACCCGATATCCGCCACTAAATCCATTTCAGAATAATCGCGTCTGAGGTACGGCTTGAGCAATGTCCAGAGGTAGTAAGCCGCGAAACAAAGCAGCGTCACCCGCGAGATGCTACTTGTAAAACTTGCCCAGGCTTTTAGATCCCAAATTTCCAGGTTTGGGTTTGCCATGAAGATCAGCAGGTTAATGAAATGGTGAATCGAGCGGGCGGTTTGTCCAGATACGCCCGGGTTGATCAAGCTCTTCCAAGAGGCAAACGTAGGAAAAACGGTTTGGCTTAGCAAAAACACAACCAATATGCACAGGAAAGCAGCAATTCCTAACGCTTTCCAACGACGGCGTTTGACCAGAAAGCCAATCACCAGCGGCACCCAAACGATCGGCAGGGTTTTAGTCAAAAACCCGGCAAAGATTGCCAAAATTGCACCGACCGCATGGCGGTAATAAAGGCAGCCAATTAGCAAAATAGTAGTAGTACAGAGAAACACATCCACATGGGCATCGGCAATATGAGAAATCAGCAAGACCGGATTAATCAAATACGCCATCGTAATTTTGTTGCGATTTGCTACCGGAGCTATAATGCGCCAGATTAACGCCGCATTGAAGATATGAAACAGGAGGCAAAACAGCTTGAAGGTGTAGATGCCTAATATAGGGCTAACTGGCACCACCAACGCCGAAATCATGAAAAATAGCATCGAGATCGGCCCGTAAGTCGAGGTTTGACCCCAGTAGAGAAAAGGAGTCAACGCCGAACTAAACGTAAAAGGACCGGTTAAATAAGGGTTAACGCCCTCTACTGCCATTCGCCCATACTGCAAGTAGAGATAGACATCGCTGCTGAGCGGATAAGTAAAATAGGCGATCGCTAGAAACGGAGCCGCAATTTTCAAGCAGGTAGAAAAGGTACGAGGAGCCGATCGGCTTTGAACTAGCCAAATTACATAAAAAATACTCAAGCAGATCGTGGCAGTAGTTGCAAAGAGGCGCGGCAGGGTGATGCCATTGAAGATATCAGAGCGAAACTTTCCAACTGCGAGACTATCGAAATACCCCGTTATACCACCCACTGAGAGCGCAACACAAAATACAATAGAAGCAACCAACGCTGAGATCGCGAGAACATTCTGATTCTTTGACGTTGCTGTGAGCATCAGTACCCCTGTAAACTAATTCACCCTAACATTGAAACTTTTAACGTCTGCGACCCTGTTTAAGCGAACTTTGATCTAATTGAGTTTGATCTAATTGATCTACTTGTTTGATCTAATTGAACCTTAGATCTATTGAACTTAGGGCAACCCAACGGGTAACCCAATTTATTCAATTCATCCTAGACTAATGCAAGCCCAACGCGAACACTGCGATTTGTGCCGCAGCTCTTTTGGGCAAAAGCAGAAGCAGACATCACAGGCTGAAGCTGGAGCTATAGCTTTCCAGCAGCATAGTTCCTGTATTTGCAAAGTGCAACATAAGTAGCTTACTTCGCTAACAAGTTCGATCAGCTGTAGCGCCGACTACACTTGATGAATTTGCTTGATGCATAATGCCTTAACTGCTCATAGCAAGCTTAGAAGCAATTCAAAATAAAGCCGTTAGGAAGTTAGCACCTCTAACTTCCTATGAATTACCAGGATTTTCACACAAGTGCAACCTGTTTAGAGGATCAAATTCAACAGCTATACACAATCGCTAAACTCACACACCGGTATTCAGCGATGTGTCAGCGATCGATAATATTAAACCCTCTGCTACAAACTTCAACAGCACCCACCCCAAATTATAATATTCTGAGGAAAGTATATCCCCCTTTAGGTACAGATCCTCTACCCTTAGTTCTATCTAGAGGGGCTTACCGCTTGCTCTGCCCAACTCCTACCTTGGAAAAGGCTGATATCTAACGAGGTAAAGCGTGGATACTGTTCTCAATCGAGCTAAGGAACTGAAGCAAGACCTATCAGATTTTGTATTGGATGCAGAAGACGATTTGGCAGTATCTCTAGAGTCTTTTAGCGCAGCTCAGCTTGCAAAAACGCCCCATCATGATATGCAGCGCCGCAGTTTAGTTATCGATCGCTTCATTGCTGAAGGCGAAGTAGGCGACCAAACTCCGATCGATTGCTTTATCGCTGAGCATCCAGAGCTGTCTCCGTCCGATCGCCAGCTGTTAGTTGGTTGGAAGCGGAGTTTTGTAGGGCTGTTCAGCATTGTTGAAGTGCTCGCAGATGGGTTTAAGCTGATGAACTGGACAACGGCTAAGCAGTACGTTGTGAGGCAACCCGGTCCGAAAGAGCTAGAGAAAATGGCGCGGCTGGGCGTTGGCGAAATTCTGCTGACCCAAATTGCTCCTCTCTCCGAGAATGAGTGGATGTTTTTTAGCCCGTGGACCTCGCTTGGAAAACTAGGAAAGCCCAAGCTAGCAGTGGCGATCGGCAACTTTAAAGACAACTACAAAAAGCATCTATATAGCGATGCGCCCGATCTGCTGGAAGAAGCTTGGCGCTCAGTCGAGAAGCATCACCAAACGTTTGTAGAATTTTTTGGCAGCGAGGAGGTGACGCTGCCAGGATACCAGCTAAGCAAAAAGCTCGCCGAATTTCAGGAAGTCACCACCAAAAAAAGCCTGGAAGCATCTGGCATTGATTCCTCTAAGTCGTTAGAAGAGCTAGCTGAAGAAGCAGGCGTTTCTCAAGAGGAGATTGCAGAAGCCGCCCAAGCGATGGGAGCCGACGAAAAAACTGTGGCGCAGCTCTTGCAGAACAAAGACAAAACAAAAATGATTGCGCCAACCATTGAACTGCCGCCCCACCTCAAGAAAGCAGAGCAAGTCACCGTTCTCACCCACCCTCGCTGGGGGCAAATGTTTCTACCCACCTACACACAGCTCAAATCGCTGCTGGAGGCAGATGGGGAAATGCCCTCCAACGCCAAAGAAATCATTCTCCGTCACCTCAAAGACGCTAACATCAATAGCTTTGTCTGGTATCGCCTTGCCGAACAATACCCCACCCCGCTACAGTCGCTGCTACGCGAGGCACTCGATCGCCCAGCCTTCAATCTCCAAACTGATTTAGACGCACTCCTGCAGGAGTTTGATAAACCAATTGACACAGAGCTTCCCGAAATTGCTAGCGTGCCACTACATTTGCACAATCTCTTTCAAGAGGCTTTGTTGGAAGTCAACAAAGACAAATCAAAGCCCAAAGCCAAGAAGAAAGCAGCGTCAGGCTTTCAACGCTAGTCCCCGATTAAATCATTTGCAAGGCTTAAAGTCACAAAACACCTCGTCCTGATGCTCGATCGTTGCTCTGCAGATATTCTGCAGAGATAGCAACCTTAAATGGTTTGTGAGAGGTGGAGTGGGCTTCGCCCACTCCACCTCTCACAAACCATTTCACAACTCAAATAGAATCGCTACATATAGCTGTCGCTATTACAGCTAAGGCATTTTTTGAGCACGCTGTCCTCAAAAATGTCCTTGTCCTAATCGTGGCGATCTCTATGATTTGTAAAGCTTATTTGAATAAACCTTTACAAAAGTTTAATGTGCCGCTACGATACTCCTGAAAATGCAGTTCAGCTAAACGAAGCCTTGTGAGTTTGTAGAGTGGCAAGGCCAGAAAAAGCCCTTAAGAGGCGCAAACTGAGAAGCCTGAGAACGAGCGGTAGGGTTATGTAAAGTCATACAGCACTGCACAGTGGGGTTATCAGAATGGAAGGGTGTGTTGTTACAGATTTGAAAGTTCATAGCAGGGGCAACTGCTACAGATTCAGTCCTGAGCAAATGCAGAGCCTCCAAAGTGAGATCGCTGTTTCTATTGTTTTGGAACCAGGCACGAATATTGTCAGGATCACAGAAGGTTCGTTTGGCTACGGGGCTGGTGCAGATCAGCAAGGCGAACCGCTGGTGTTGTTCTGGATTTACGGTGGCAAAGTAGTCAATCAAAAGACCAATGTAGAAGTCAGTGCAACTTGGTCATCTCTTAACGGCTACGACGACACACTAACGCTCATTGTCAAAGAACCTGTAACGCTCTGCGCTTTCTTTTTTGATACGCACCTGGAAGACAACAGCGGTGAGATTCTTCTCTCTATAGCGCGAATTTAGATGGTGCGAATCCCTCTGTGACAATATGAATGAGACACCTGACCCCTCCAAAATTACTGTCTAGTTCAGGTGAACTTCTATGGTCATGCCTCCACCTTCTGCTTCTCACAACAACGGTTCTGCTACATCAGGTGTCCCCAATCCCGAAGTGCTAGAAAAAGCGCAACGTCGGATTTACACAGCCGAGTACAAGCTGCGAATTCTCCAGGAAACTGATACCTGTAGCGAAGGACAAATTGGGGCGATTTTGCGACGGCAGGGGCTGTACTCGTCACACTTGACGACTTGGCGACGGCAACGACAGGCAGGACAATTAGCTGCGTTAAGTGACAACAAGCGAGGACGCAAACCAACTCCTGCCAACCCTTTGAGTGCTGAGGTCGAACGGCTGCGACGGGAAAATGAACGATTGAGCCAACGGTTGCAACAAGCCGAGTTGATTATTGACATCCAAAAAAAAGCTTCAGCGATCTTAAACATCACAGTGGAGATGAACAACAACGACAACAGCGATTGATGAATGCCGTCGAACAACTCGCGCCCACCCTTGGGGCTGCCCCCGTCTGTGCGGGATTAGGAGTCAGCCGTGCCGGCTATTATCGCAAGCAAAAGTCCAAGCAAGAACTCAAGCCGAAACCAAAAGTGAAACCAAAACCTGTCCGAGCCTTGAGCGATCAGGAACGACAACAGGTCTTGGAGGTATTGCACAGTGAACGATTTGTAGACCAATCGCCACAGGAGGTGTATGCCACCTTACTCGACGAAGGCACATTTCTGTGTTCGATTCGCACGATGTACCGCATCTTGGCAGACCATGCCGAAGTGAGGGAACGACGCAACCAATTGCGCCATCCCAGCTACCAGAAACCTGAACTGTTAGCAACCGGGGCAAATCAGTTGTGGTCCTGGGACATCACCAAATTACATGGACCTTGCAAATGGACGTACTACTATCTCTATGTCATCCTCGATGTCTTCAGTCGTTATGTCGTGGGCTGGATGGTGACTCATCGGGAAGCAGCGACTCTGGCAGAGCGCTTGATTGAACAAACCCTCGAAAAACAACAGATTCAGCCCGGACAATTGACCATCCATGCCGACCGAGGCGCTGCCATGACCTCCAAGGCAGTTGCCCTGTTGCTCAGTGATCTCGGCGTGACCAAAACCCATTCTCGTCCCCATGTCTCTAATGACAACCCTTTTTCCGAATCTCAGTTCAAAACCCTCAAGTACCAACCTCAGTTTCCCAAGCAGTTTGGCTCCATTGAAGATGCCCGCAGTTTCTGCCAAGCGTTTTTCAATTGGTA
>NZ_JACXWX010000036.1 GCF_014764505.1 Phormidium tenue FACHB-886 | reverse complement strand
GTTGCATCAATTGAACAAGCCGATGCGCTAATCATTTCTACTCCTGTGTACAAAGCTGCGTATACAGGTGTTCTGAAGGCATTTCTTGATCTGTTACCACAGAATGCACTGAGAGAAAAGACCATCCTGCCGATTGCTACAGGCGGTACGATCGCTCATCTGCTGGCGATCGACTATGCCTTGAAACCGGTGTTGAACAACTTGGGAGCAAGACACATTCTGGGCGGCGTCTACATTGTTGATACCCAAATCCAGCGGCAGGAAGACGGTGGAATTCAACTTGATGAAGAAATTGAGCAACGGCTGCGAGCGGCTCTGGGACAGCTTGTAGCTGCGCTGTCTCCAAGTTCAGTGGAAGTTGGAAGCCGATAAAGGAGCCTTTGTGGAATGAAGAGTTTAGCGAGCAGAAGAGCTGAGCAAAACAGGTTGGCATGATATAGGAACTAGTGCAGGAGCAACCGAGGCGGAGTCTATTAATCGGCTAACAATCGCCGACTTAGCGAGGAGCGGTGTGGATGAGGTTTTCCACAACATTTATGGCTGATTTACTTTCGATCGAGTCTGTTGCTTCTGCAAGCGCGGCGGCAGTTGTCCAAGTCGCAGTTTAAACCCTGATTTAAACTGTGATTCGGTCATCGCCTGCCTTTCCAAAATGTGTTACCCATTAACCCAAGCGATCGGCGTAACTTAAATACGGTATACCGCCCGGCATATCGTAGATTTATTAATTAGAAGTATTGAACACTCAATGCACAAAAGACGTATTTGCTGCTATGGCGTTACGTACCTTTGTTAAGACAAATTTTTTCGCAAAAAGACTCTTGATCTGGGCGCGTAGCGCCTACAAATCTAATTGCACTGATAGAACGACTGAGGGCAGTCCAAGGCACAAAACAAAAGAGCTCCAAACCCTATGGATTTGAAAACTTTCGCCAACTATATGATAAATGCCAGGAACCAGACTTGAACTGGTGACACGAGGATTTTCAGTCCTCTGCTCTACCAACTGAGCTATCCCGGCGGAGTAGTGCGTCTATTTTTTAGCGCTTCATTAAGGTAGCAAACTTAGTGAAATCTTGGCAAGCTTTTTTTGAACCCGGCAGCGAATGTACAAGATTGATAAGCGCAAAGGCTGCAGTCCTCTACAACGCCAAAACTAAACCAGTCCCAGCTCAATTTGCTATGATGCATCAAGTAAAGATTGAAAACGATTATCATTAGCCTTACGCTCAGGCTGGTTGGAACATGCTGGACGTAGAAAGTTTATCAGTGAACTATCGGGGTAGATCGGCACTAGAAGAAGTCAGTCTCACCATCGCCCCTGGAGAACTGATTGGGCTAATTGGACCAAATGGCGCAGGCAAAAGCACATTTATCAAAGCGCTGTTGGGTTTAGTACCAACCCAAACCGGACAAGTTCTGTTTCAGGGGGTTCCCTTGCGGCGGCAGCGGCAGCGAATTGCCTACGTGCCGCAGCGATCGCAGATTGACTGGGATTATCCCGTCACCGCTTGGAATGTGGTGATGATGGCGCAAACGCCGCAGGCAGGCTGGCTGCGGTTTCCCAATCGCCAAGCCCGTCGTACCGTTTGGCAAGCGTTGGAGCGCGTGGAAATGCTTGATCTGCGCGATCGGCAGATTGGTGAGCTTTCCGGTGGGCAGCAGCAGCGCATCTTTTTAGCGCGGGCGCTGGCACAGCAGGCAGATTTATTTTTGTTGGATGAGCCGTTTACAGGTATCGATAAAAAAACCGAAGCAATTATGCTGGGCATTTTTGCCGAGCTGCGGCAGGCTGGGAAAACACTGCTAGTCTGCAGCCACGACTGGGGAGAGGTGTTGAATCGTTACGATCGCCTGCTTTTGCTTAACCGTCGGCTGATTGCCAATGACACCCCCCAGGCGGTGATGACGCTCGCCAACATTCAGCGAGCCTATGGTGAAAACCTACAGCTTCTGTCAGACCGCACTGAGCTGCCGTTCTTCTGCTAAAGGCGCTAAATACCCCTTAAGCGACCTGCAGCACTTGCACTTCATCTCGCTGCTGGAGCTGGTGCATGTGGTTGAACAAGCGCCAGCAGTATTGCTCTGGCAGCCTGCAGGTAACCGCACCACGCAGCACCACATTAAAGTACCAGTCATTTGGAGCGTGTTCTTCGGTTAGCTTCTCAATCACGGTGTAGGTTCGCACGTTGCTATAGCGCCTGCCATTGCAAATCACCTCGATCGTTTCATGGCAATAGCCTTCTTCCCGCTCATCCAGGAGAGCGCTCAACCGCCACGGCAGCCGATACAGCACTCCTTCCACGGCAGACGCCCGTTCCGGAACGATGTCCAATACGCCGCAGTTGCGCTTTAGCGATCGTTGGAAGAAGCCTAGCCGATAGCCTTGCAGTGTGGCATGTCCCAGCACATATCCATGCGTTTTTTCGCCTAGCGATCGCTTCAAGTCCACCGGACACATGCAGGAACCATAGGCAAAGTAATAAAACATTGGCTCGGTATCAACTTCAGTCATTGCAGCGGCGATCGAGGGTTGTGCCACAGATTGAATGCGATGAGGGAAATCCGGCTTCATGAGTCGAGTATTTGAAGAACGGTAGTGAGAGTGCTGACTTAATCAGTGATTTTAGCAGGTACAGCTCTGCAAAGCCACTTATTCCGATAAGAGAACCGTAGATTTTGCAAGAGCTTTACGAAGCCGCAGTAAAGCTCTTTGAGTGGAGGATTGGTGCAAGTCCTGAAAAAATCGTCAGCGATCGCAAATTCTGAGTCCCCCGACTCAGTAAAATCAGGAAATGATTGATTCTGCTTCTTCTCCCCAAATTCCAACTTGCGCTTGGAGCCGTGCGATCGGGCTGGGTTGGGATACCCCTTACAAGGTCCGCTATGCCAGCAATATTGACGATGGTCCTTGGCATGGCATGCCGTTGGGCGGTTTTGGGGCAGGCTGTTTAGGGCGATCGCATCGGGGCGATTTCAACCTGTGGCATATCGACGGCGGTGAACATGTCTTTCTTCAGGTTCCAGCGTGCCAGTTTAGTTTGTTTGAGCGGGCTGCAGAAGAACCGCCGCAAGCCTACGCGCTTTGCACTGAAGCCCCCCAAGATGGCTCGCTAGCAGCGTGGCAGTGGTATCCGGCAGGCGGAACCGCGGCAGAAACCGGGGAATATCATGCCCTCTATCCGCGTAGCTGGTTTGCCTACCGCAACGTGTTCAAGGCAGAGCTAATTTGTGAGCAGTTCTCCCCGATTCTGCCGCATAACTACCAGGACACCAGCTACCCGATCGCCGTCTTCAACTGGGCAGCCCATAATCCTAGCGATCGCCCAATTACGCTCAGCATTCTGCTGTCTTGGCAGAATATGGTGGGCTGGTTTACCAACACGCTCAAGTCGCCGGAGATTAAAGTCCGGGATGACGGTAGCCCTGTATATGAGTATCAGCCGCGCATTGGCGAGAGCCAAGGCAATTTCAACCAGTGGAAAACCGAGGGGAACAGTGCGGGCTGTATTCTGGGCAGCACTCGTATTCCTTCAGACTCGCTGACTCCCGAAGGCGAAGGGCAGTGGGCGATCTTGACGCAGCCTGCCGATGCTGAGGTTTTCTACCACACCCGCTGGAATCCGACGGGAAATGGGGCCGAGGTTTGGCAATCTTTCGCGGCGGATGGATCGCTTGCCAATGTGAAAGATGACACTCCATCCGCTGGAGAGCCGATAGGCGCAGCGATCGCCGTTCGGTTCACTTTGGCTCCGGGTGAAACGCGCCAGATTCCCTTTGTGCTGGCATGGGATTTTCCAACCACCGAGTTTGCTGAAGGCGTCTTTTATCATCGTCGCTATACAGACTTTTTTGGACGCAGTGGAAAAAATGCTTGGACGATTGCTCAAACTGCTCTCCAGCAGTATCCAACCTGGCAGCAGCAGATTCAGCAGTGGCAGCAGCCGATTCTCGATCGCGCCGACCTGCCCGACTGGTTCAAAATGGCGCTGTTCAACGAACTGTATGACCTGACCAGCGGCGGCACCTTGTGGAGTGCTGCCACTAAGCAAGACCCGATCGGGCAGTTTGCAGTCCTAGAATGCCTTGATTACCGCTGGTACGAAAGCCTGGATGTGCGGCTGTATGGCTCTTTCGCGCTGCTGATGCTGTTTCCCGATCTGGATAAAGCCATTCTGAGGGCTTTTGCGCGTGCCATCCCTGCTGAAGACAGCCGCACCCGCACGATCGGCTATTACTATGTGATCGGCAACCCCAGTCCGCAGGCTCTCCGCAAAGCCAAAAATGCCACGCCACACGATCTGGGTGCCCCCAACGAACACGTTTGGGAAAAGACAAACTACACCAGCTATCAAGACTGCAACCTCTGGAAAGATTTGGGCAGCGATTTTGTGCTGCAGGTGTACCGTGATTTTGTTCTGACGGGCAGCAAAGATGTTGCCTTCCTTGCGGAGTGCTGGTCTGCCATTACTGCTGCGCTCGCCTACTTAAAGACCTTTGATTTTGACAACGACGGCATCCCCGAGAACTCTGGCGCACCCGATCAAACGTTTGACGACTGGCGTTTGCAGGGGATTAGCGCCTACTGTGGCGGCTTATGGATTGCCGCACTGGAGGCAGCGATCGCCATTGGAGAGGTGTTGGAGCGCGAGGATCCGGGCAATAGGGAGGCTGATATCCTGCAGTATCAAGCTTGGCTGCAGCAGGCGCGATCGGTGTACCATCCGACGCTCTGGAATGGGCAGTATTATCGGTTGGATAGCGGCAGCGGTTCTGCGGTGGTGATGGCAGACCAGCTCTGCGGTCAGTTTTATGCGCGGCTGCTGGGTTTGCCAGACGTGGTGCCGATCGACTGTGCTCATTCAGCGCTGCAAACCGTGTATGAGGCTTGCTTTTTGAAGTTCCATGAGGGACGGCTGGGGGCGGCAAATGGCGTTCTGCCCGATGGATCGCCTGTGAACCCCAAAGATACTCATCCGCTGGAAGTATGGACGGGCATTAACTTCGGGCTGGCGGCTTTTTTGGTGCAGATGGGGCGGCGGGAGGAAGCGTTTCGGCTAACGCAGGCGGTAGTGCAGCAAGTGTATGAACATGGGCTGCAGTTTCGCACCCCAGAGGCAATCACTGCTGCCCAAACGTTTCGGGCAAGCCATTATTTACGAGCAATGGCAATTTGGGGAATTTATGGGGTGCTGACTGGGTTTGCAGAATAATCAGACGTTAGGATATTACGTGCCTACTATCCTAATCGCTATAGCGGTTACTGTACTGAATTAACCCAGCAGGGGCGATCGGTAACCGTAGCGTTCCAGTGAGCTGATTATTTGGGCGATCGGGTGTGTTATTCCAGAGGTAAGTCAAGGCTTGAATTATTCTAGACTCATCTAGATCGCCTTCATAGCTAAACTCAATGAATGTATCACCGCCTAATGCTTCTAGATGATAGTGGACTAATCCATACATTTCATCTTCTAGATCTTCTTCAAATTCATCTTCCACATCGTAGCTATAATCGTAATCATGCTCGTAGTTATAGTCATAGTCATCCTCGATATTCTCATCGGCAAGCAGGGCATATCTTTGCATCGGCAAGCTGTAGCCCGTTAACTGGAGCGATTCGTCTTCCCAGTCGTCTGCTGTTTCGATCGCTGCCGTCTGCTCTAGTGACTGCAGCCAAGCTTCATAAGCGGCTGCCTGCATTTGCTGCTGTCGGCGTTTGGCACAGTTGGCTTCGACCTGCGCTACAACCTCACGCCATTCTGTTCCAGGTTCGGCAAATAGAAATTCATAGCAGGCGATCGCCCATCTCTGGAGATTCATACGTTGAGGCACTAGTTAAATTCAGCTAATTCTATTAAGGAATTAACTAAATTCAACTAGTGCCTTAACTTTTGTTGTTATTTATATAAAAAGTGCCACAATCAGAGGGTCACTAGCGCATACCCTAAATCTACACCTGATCCTTATGTTGGAACGTTTTTCGGAAGAGTCCTTGCATGAGGTCTGGAAATAGCTTGCTAATTGCATTAGACGGAGCAGCTGAACCAACTAGCACTTCTGATTTCTTGTGCTTGACAGCTTCCCAAACCGCTTTAGCCACATCTTCGGGCTTCTCCACCATAGGAACTTTGAACAACTGCTCAAGCTGCTCTTCGCGCGATCGGACATCTGCGCTACCCTTACCGCGAAAGATCGCTCGCTCCAAGAAGTTGCTTTTGATTAGATTGGGGTAAATCCCGCCAACATGGATACCTTTAGGAGCTAGCTCCGAATGCAATGCTTCAGTTAATCCTGTAACCGCAAACTTGCTAGTCACATAGGGCGCTAGATAAGGAACAGCTATTTTGCCGCCCACCGAACTAAGGTTGATGATTGTGCCGCTGCCTTGCTTCAAGAAGTACGGCAGCAGTGCGTGAATCATATGAATATAGCCCCAGAGATTGGTGTCGATAATCTGATGCCAATCTTCCAGGCTGAAATCCTCTATAGGACCGGAACAATAAATGCCTGCATTGTTAATTAACACATCGATCGAGCCACATTCAGTGATCGCTGTTTCAACTAACTGGCTGACCTGCTCCGCTATTTTGACATCAGCAGGGATGGCAAGCGCAGAATGTCCGGCAGCTTGCAGCTCTTGGGCAAAGGCTTCTAAGCGATCGCTCTGACGAGCCGTTAGTACAAGGCGGTAGCCCTCTTGAGCAAAACGCAAAGCTGTTGCTTTACCAATTCCTTGAGAAGCACCTGTAATTAATACAGTCGGAGCCATAATATTTTTAAGACTTAAAAAGCGTTGCGTTATACTTTGCAGCTATTCCAATTACTTTTGCAGTCGTCTGCTGCGAGAAGATGAGGGGCGAAGCGTTTGCCCAAACTATTGCTCAAGCAACATTGCCGAAACAGTACTGCTTAAAGCAAGACAACCATACTTTGGCAGGATTACTTCGCCCTGACCTGTTCTACAAGTGTTCTAGAAGTTGAAGATGCCCTTCAATACATCGCTGTTAGCGATCAGGAAGTAGGCAAGGAAGGCTCCGCCAATGCCGCCGATGAAGAAGCCACTAGCATACTCGTTCCAACCGTCGCCGCTCTTAAAGGCATCAGGTGGGTTGGTAGCTGGCAGAGAAGCAAAGGGCTGTGGAGGCCGGCTAGCAGCATAAAGCGAGATCGCCAGCGTTGAAATGACAATCATGCCAATCGCCGACAGCAGAGCAACTAAATCAGTCACATCGGTATGACGGAGGGGGTTGAAGACTGCGAAAGGTCCGATCAGCCAGTATCCATGTGCCAATCCGACTTCCAGACCTCTACGCTGAGGAGACAAACCCCGTCGATAAGCCGGCAGGTTGTTGATGAAAGCGCGGGTGAAGCCAGAAGAATTAATTGGAGTTGCTAAGTTTCCGTTCTGTGGATCACCAGCAGCGTGAACCACTTCTTGGTTTCTCAGATCGCTAGGACGATCGTTCGATCGCTCAATTTTTTCAACAAAAGTCATAGTCTTACCATGCAAACGGCGTAAGTAACGTGCCTGTGATCTTAAAGATTATCTGTGGTTAAATTCATCTTTCTTAGGCTGCAGAACAATGCAACGCAAGAATAGCTCTAAAGGTATATCAGGAAGTGACAATTGAAGAGGTCAGTATTTGCCTATACCAGCAGAATTAATAGAACGCTGTTTGCAAGTCTAGCGATAGATATAGCGATCGCCAAAGAATAATTTAACCCGATCTAAAGCGACTCAGCCGACAGGCTAAAGGATGAACAGAAAATTAGGCTAGCAGCTGCCAGCCTAATAGAGCGTGAACGGTATAAAGCTGTCAGATCGGCTTACTAATCAATCTTCCTGTGAAACAACATCCTGCGAAACAACAGTGCAATTAGCCGTCTGTGGACGGTTTTGGGGCGGCAGCAGCGCCACGACATGCGGTACAGGGCGTGGCTCATAGCTCATCATCGACTTACCCCGGTAGGCGAGTGAGGCGCTTGCTCCAGAATCTAGCATGACCACTTCGCGCAGTCCGGCTTTACTGAGGGCTTCACCTAGTGTCACGGAGTCCACATAGTCTGCCGATACCCCAATCACCGGATGCCCCGCATAATCAATGCCCCAAAACGCTCGATCGCGGCGTTCATTAAAGTCAAACAGCGTGCCAAAACTTTTGGCTTGCTGCGGCTGCCCCTGTTTGACCAGCCAAGCCGCTGCCACAAAGGCATCTGTGACATCAGGCATTTCTTGCCGGATGCCTGCCAGCTTGTTGTGCCGATCGGGGTCGAACGGAATGAACCGGATGCGATCGCCGTTAATCAGTACTAATGGTCGTCCGGCAATCCGCTTTGCGTCTTGAGCATTTGCAGGCACAAACTGTTTTGTGCTCTGGCTTAGAACGGGTCCGATCATGACATTGGACTCTAGCTTCTCCAGCGAAAAAAAGCCGCCATCGACGGCGGCGATGGCTTGAGTGTTGGCAATGATTTCGGGAACTTGATAGCGGCTGTTGGCATGAATGGTGATAGGTTTGCCGCCGGAAACCAGAATGAGGGGAACCTGATTGACAGTGCGGCGATCCATCCGAACGGCAGTGCCAAAATTCGTTGATTGATCGAAGGCAGGCAGCGGTGCCCCACCATATGCTTGCTCAAGCACCGTGTCTAGCTGCGACTGCCCAATTCTCTCGATGCTGAGTAGGTCGGTAGATTCGCCCGCAAAACGATTGACTGCATCATTCATGGTCAATGCCGCTTTGTAGCCAGTCTGCTGTACCCAAGCCTGCACACGCTCGTCAAACTTGCCTTCTGGATAAACAAAATACTCGATCGAAATCCCCAGTGCAGCTTCTAGCTGACGTTTTGATTCGACGATCTCAAGGCGCAAGCGATCGTTTTGCAGCGTCCGCAGATCGGCGGGATGCGTCAGGCTGTGGGAGGCGATCGTCACCAGTGGATCAGCCGCCATTTCCTTGAGCTGGCTCCAAGTCAGGCTCGATCGCCCAATGCGTTTGCCAACTTTTGCAGGATAGATGCCAAACACACCAGGATATCCAAACTTCTTTAGCAGTGGGTAAACGTACTGATAATGCCCGAGATAGCCATCATCAAATGAGAGCAGAATTGGCTTGGGCGGTAGGGGGGTGCCAGTAGTCAAATGCTCGGTCAACTGATCCAGGCTAATCGGCGTTAAGCCTTTAGCTTGAATCTGCTTCAGGGCTGCCTCAAATTCAGCGGGGGTGACATCAAAAAAGACCTGCTTTTCTGGCAAAATGTCGTGATACATCATCACTGGCACTTTTGCCAACCGCGCCAATCCATTAATTTGCGGATAGGGCGGTGAAAATTCAGCCGTCAGCAGCGGCGACAGCGTTTGAACAAATTGACTTAGCGAAGAAACTTGTGCAATCGGCAAAGACGATGACTGCTGTGCCGTCAGCTGCGTTTGCGGCTGACAAAGACGCTCAGCGCTAGCCGCTTGAGCTGGTAATTCTGCTAGAACTAATGTTGGGACTGAAATAAACCAGGTGCTAGATACTAAGTAGCTAGATACTAAGTAGATATAAGATTTAATCGAACGATGAATCTGCAGATGATAATGATCTGCCAATTTATGCATCCAACGTGGGAACTGCATAGAGAATCTTTGAGGGAGCTGATGGGCGATCGAGACTTGCGTGTACCGCACCTAGATCTACCTGATTTTTTCGGCATTGTCAGGTCTTGTAGACTACACGCCGAAAAATTGTTGAAAAGTTCATTAACTATCAAAAAACAGCCTGTGCGTCTTGCTTTTTTGTCCACTTACAAGTACAGCCCCAAAGGAAAAGAGGCAGGGTTGCCCATGCCTCTTGTTGTCCCTCTCTTGTCACTTCTCTAGCTGGCAGCGATCGCGTCGCTCAAGCTAGTCGAACCTACCAAATCCAAGCCCAGCGCTTCTTTTGCACCTGAGCAAAGCGGGCAGCGGCACTTGGGCGTGCTAACGGTCGATGCATCTTGCTGCAACCCTTCTGGGCTCATGACTGCCAGATTGGTCGTATAGGTTTCGGCTGCTCCATAGTTCACATTCCAGCCAATGTCGCGCAGCGAGGCGATCGTGATCTGGCTCAGCGGCATTTTGGTGCCTTGGCGTTCAGCATAGGGAGTCATCAGCTCATCCTGGAACTTGTTTTCATCCCAGTGTCCGAAGTAGCGAGCCTCTACCGGAATGGCTGTTGGCGTGTAGGTTCCTAGCAGTTCGCCGTAGGCTTTGCCTGCGTAGCTGTCTGCTTTGTAGGAGCCAGAGTTGCGATCGACATAGCTGCGTCCGTTCTTCTCCCACAGGGTGCCAATGCCGAGCACATGCCCAAATTCGTGAATCAGTACATCGCGCAGATAGTTGGGGTTGTTGTTGTAGGTGCTGGTATAGCTGGTGTTGATCCGCACTTCGCCCGTGGTCGGCATCCACTTGCCGCTGGCATCGGCTTGACCTGATTTATTGGTGGCAGCCGCTAGCCACTCTTGAGCGCTGTTCAGCCCTACCGCGTCGATCGACAGGTTATGAACCCCATTGAAGCTACTGTGGCTAACCACATTTTCCCAATATCTAGCAGCATCTTCTAGGGCATTGCGCGCGGTAGTGCCCAGATTCTCCAGACCGTTCTTGTAGTTGATCTGAATGGCAAACTTACGATTATCACTGCTGCCTGCACTAAAGTTAGTGCCCAGCGTGTAATCCTTCATTGAAGTACCGTAGCCCTTCACTTCTAGATAGTAGTTTCCAGCATTCAGAAATTTGCGAATGGATTCATTGCTGTTGCCCCATTCCCATTGCCACGCTAGTACTTCGCCTTGATCGATCGAGCCATTGTTATTCTTGTCTTGAATCAGGCGAACATCGGCATCGCCTGATAGACCCGTCAGATTGGCGGTAAACACACCCGACTGATTGACATTGAAGCGGTAATAATCGAGGTCATCTTGGTTCACCTGCTGAGTCCGCGAGAAGGTAGAAGATTTTACTTCAGCGTTCCTCAGGGTGTTACCCGGATCGCCAGTAGGATTGGGCGTGGGATCGGGTATGGGGTCAGGGTTGGAACCGGGGGAAGGATCGTCTGGCGGAGAGAGCGGCGAGTTGGGTGTGCCTGTGTAGTTAGAAGAGATATCCAGCGTGTAGTTGGACTGGCTGTTGTCAAAGGGCGAAACTCGCACGAAATAGGTGCCTGCCGAAATGCTTTGGCTAATCGACTCATTGCCGCTGCCTGTGTTGGTGGATTTGGCGATCTGGGCACCATTGCTGTTGAAAATTTGTAGGTCGATATCGCCACTAATGCCGCTGGCATTTGCCTTGAGCGTACCGCCTTCTGAGAGACTGACTTTGTAATAATCGTCGCTGTCGCTGCTGCCTACCTGTCCCCGATAGCGGCGCTGGGTGCGGCTGAGGTTGCCTGCATCGAGGGCAGCCGATCGAGTGTTTCCGGCATCGGTGGAGCGACCCGATCCCTCCATGTTGAGAGAATAGCTGGCAGCATTATCTTCCGTTGCTACCTGCACATAGTAAGTGCCTGCTCGCAGATTGCCCCGCACACGTTCGTTCTTGGTGCCGTTGCGGCTGGACTTGGAAACACGGCTGCCGTTTGCCTTGAGCAGCCACAGGTCTGCATTGCCTGTTAGCTTGTCTAGCTTGACCTGGAAGCTAGAAGATTTGGATAGCGTAAATTTATAAAAATCGCTGAGATTGTTACTTCCCACCGCATCGTTGCGGCTGTAAGTGACTTTGCCACTCAAGTTGCCCAGGTTTTGGGCATTGCCCATGGTATTACCACCCATCGTTTGGCTGCCTGAGGATTGAATCTGCAAATAAGGATTTTTTAAGAAGCGGAAGCCCTGATTTCTTTGACTGGCGCTGCTCTTATCTGAAGCGCGCTGGCGCGACTGGCGCTGCACCTCCTGCCGAGAATCTAGGGGGCTATTTGTTTGAAGTTTAAGGCGATTTTGTCGAGCAAAATCGGGGGTGGATGCAGAGTTCTGGTGTGAGGCGGAATAAGCCATAAATTCTCCTGATAGCCTAAGCGGTGAGCATGGCAAACTGGAGCAGATAGGGAGGTATTTCTCCCCCATCGCTTAATAGGTCTATGTGCCAGCTTTACCCTAATGACTAGGGCAAGGTGATTTAGTTCCGCTGTGATTTGAACAACGCATTTGAAGAACTGCAGCCGACGGTACAGCTGATTGCCAGTGCGTTTAGGGCAGAGATTGGGTGAACACCGTTCACTCAATCTCTGCCCTAAACGCTGTAGCAGTAGCTATATGGCGCTACATGCCTGAATTAAAATTCTTTTGTGTAAAACCGGATAGCAGAGCTTTTACACAAAAAGGTTTGTCCTGACGTATACGTATAGCGCTATAAATTGAAACTCTACAGAACTCACAGAATTCAAAGAGAAGGGCTGCCAATAAAATCTTCAGCGATCGATAGCCCAGTCACACCTTGAACAACTGCCACTAAATCTGTACCAATAGCGATCACGGTATTCCCGTTTGATTCTGAGAGGCTGTAGGTTGCACTGAGGTCAGCCCAAATTTTATCGCCCTGCGCTCGGCTAAAATCTGTGATGAGCATGTGCCCTGCGCCTAAATAGCCGATTGGACTGGTGCTAACAGCAGCCGAGCTAATGGGAACAGTCGGCTTGCCGCCAAGATCAAAGATGTCGGCTCCACCGCCGCCAGTTGCTGTGTCAATGCCAGTTAGAATATCGCTGGCTGTACTGATAGAGAACCCATATATCAAATCATCGTCAGACCCACCCACAAGTTGATCGTTTGCCTGAGTGCCAATCAGCTCATCATTGCCGCTGCCGCCGCTTAGCAGATCGCCTAGCAGATCGGTTTGCGCGGTTAAAACATCATTTCCTTCATTCCCATATAAACGACATGCACCCAGTCCACCGGAGATGAAATCATCGCCTGCATCCCCAAAAAGGGTGGTGCCTGCCGCTCCTAGCCCAATGATGCGGTTGTTTTGTAGATTTCCTGTTGCTGTTTTGGCATCTCCCTCCAAGTACAGAACTTCTACATTGAGGGGCAGGACGTAGTTATTCACAGTCGTTGTGATCTGGTCAAGATCGCCCTCGTTCGGCAGCTCGACCACTACATCCCCAGCGTCGTTGACGAAGTAGCGATCATTGCCACTATTACCCTGCATCAGGTCATTGCCAGGGCTGTACTTAATTTCGTCTGCGCCTTCTCCACCGACAATCTGGTCGTCGCCAGCACCCGGAAAGATAGTGTCGTCGCCAGCATAGCCATCAATCAGTTCTGCGTCGCCTGATCCAGCGATAAAGTCATTGCCGGTCGATCCTGAAACCGTATTCATAGTTTATGTAGGGTTGATGTCTACGGAATGTATTAGAAGTTGGAATGATTGAGTTATGTTGAACGGATACACCCAGAAATGCTTTAAATAGAATCTCTTGAACTAGCTTTAGCAGCGGAACGCGCTGCCAAAGTGCATTTTTGCATTTTCGTATAAAGCGCCTCACGCTTAAGCGCAGGGTGCAAAAATGCAAAGTTGCGAAACCCAAGCGAAACTACCCGCCTATTTTACGGTGATTCTTGCCCATTTAATAAACCCCCAGATTTTGAATGGCAAAGCTTCATGCTGCCGCTCAAAACCTGGGGGAATTTAAAGTTTACTTTTTGCTATGGCACTACTTTTTCTGTTCCGGCAGCATGCATTTGTCGCTGTCGCAGCCAGCAGGGCCTGCCTCTAGCAGTTCACCAGAGTCATAGCGGCTGAGTGACTGATGGAAATCTTCGATCAGGCGGCGATTGCGTACCTCCTGCAAGGCTTGGTCATACTGCTGCTTTGAGATTGGCTCAAACGGCAGACGGGGAAAGGTTTGCAGATCGTCGAAGCGAGCCAGCAGCGCTGCCGAGATATAGCCTTCATCAGTTTCAATTGCCTGGTGAATCCGCGCTGCCAGCGCCTCGATCTCCGGTTCGCGCAGTTCAATGGTCGCTGAGGTGTTGTGGGCCGTGTAGTATTTCTGGACTTGCAGATAGAAATCCATCTGCGCCAGCGCCGAGAATTTGGAGATGTCGATTGTATCGGCTCCTGGCAAGTTTGCCCAGGATACTTCGACCGGAATCTCGACCAGCCATTCCGTACAGCGCGGATCAAATGGGTCATCTAGCAGGCGACCGCTTTCGTCTTTGTCGGACTGGGAGGGGATGAGTTTGTAGCCGTAGTCGTAGCAAGCCATCGCCACCGGATCGTTTTTGCGGAAAGTAATTCGCCGCAGGAAGCGCTGGGCTTTCGGCGGGTGCCAACCTGGACTCGCACCTGTTAGCAGGCTTTTGGTTCCGGCAGGCTGGACGGTGGTGCAGCGGTTGGGGCGGCGTAGCCCGTGGCGATCGCAATATTCGCCTACCACCCGATGCACAATCTCTTTCCAGCGGCTCAAATAGTCTTGCTCTTTTTGCTTGAACTGTAGCCCTGTAATTGTGTCGGGTCGTCCTTGCTCCCACCAGTGCAGCCATTCCACGCCAAAGGCATGAACGAAGAAGTCGAAGAGCCCCGTAAAGGACACGCCAACGATCGGGTCGAGCTGCCGTGACTGCTGATAGCGGGGTTCGTTGAAACGGTGGTTGAGCAAGCCTGCCACCGATAGCGCTCCAGCGGTGAAAGCGGCTTCTTGCTCTTTGAGGTTGTGTGGATCGAGCCGGTTGAGGTGAATTTCTGATAAGTTGCAGTGGAAGTTTTCTCCGATGATTTCGCCACAGGGGTTCAACCCGTAGCGCCCCAGCCGATGTTCGATCTCCTCGGTCGGCATGTCTGGGTAGTGCTGCTGCAGCCACTGCTTGCCTTGCCCCTGTTCATAGGCTTGCAGAAACTCGACTTTTTGCGGCTGAGTCGTGAGCAAATCGGCGCTGGAGCGGGCGATCGCCTCTCCTGCCCATTGGATTGCGCCTTCACCCGAGTAGAACTGCTTGCGAACGGCTTCGGTGCATTCTTCTAGCGTGGGCTTGTGATGAAACACACGGGTGTGATTTGCCATGCGCAGCACGTCGCGTTCGGGGTCGATGCGCCAGTTGCCGTTGTCATCTTGCTGCCAGAGGTTTTCCTTTGCGCCTGTGAAAGTGGTATCTTCGCTGTCGCCTTGCCGCATCCCTGCGCTGTTGTGCGTCAGATAGCCATCACAATAGAAACAATGGGCTTCTTCAACCTCAATGTCATAGGTTCGCATATAGTCATAGCTACCCAGCCCTTTGACGGTCACTGGAATATCCAAATTGACCTCTGCTTCAGCCACATAACGCTCATAATTGGCATCTACCTGCGTTGCTCCTTGGAAGCCCATGCCACGCATTTCACTGTAGGTGTAGGCTTCGCGCATCAGCCGTCCAGGTACTGTAAAGCCATACATTTTCAGCCCCTGACGCAAAACTCCTTTAACAGAATGTGGGGCAATCAGCATGTTATAACGCTCTTTCAAAGCAGGAAGCGTCAGGTTGTATTTTGCCTGCCAGTTCGATTCTTGGGGTTGTGTCAGGGTTAATCTACCTGCAATGCCAAGGCTTGATAAAACAGCGGCGACCTGACGTGCAAACGATCGATACACGGTCGTCAACAAATGAGGCGGACGATTATTGACTGCACCGTCGCTGTCCATCAGCCCAGCTAAATAAGCAGCCCGCACATCTACCGTGCCTTGCAAAATGAAAGTAGGAACTTCGATCGGCGTGTTGGGCTGCTTAATGTGCTGGCTGAAGTATTCTGCCAGCCTCACTGAGGAGCAGATTGATTTTGCCGTGTTTTCTCCCCGAACGAAGCCATGGGTTGCGGCTAGCCCAAACAGCTTTAAAGCGGCGTCAATCTTCTGCCGGATACCAGCCAACAATTGGGTCTCCAATCCGTTCATTGCCCATTCCACACGGCCATAGGGCTTGCCATGCCTATTACGCCCTAGCGCCACATAGCCATCGCCGTGAGTGAATCCAATTAACCAAGCCACTTCTGGCGTCAGATCTGGAATGACGATTGGCTTCGCTGTTCTGCTTTGAGCGGGGCGGGTGGCAGTAAAGTCCTCTGGTAAATGTGTGATAGTTCCGGGCAGAACTTGGGTGTTATGCATCAGTCGATCGCCCGGCGCCAAGTCTGCCAGATGCTTCCAAACAACGTCACCCTGTGCAGTAGCCAGCACAGCTTGGCGGTGATTTAGCGTGGCGCGTGGGGCTGAAGCGTTAGTGTCAATTTCGTAGACATCTTGATATCCCTGATCAAACTTGTCTACCACTCGCCGGAAGCCTAAGGGCGTCTGCACCAGATCCCCAATTTGTACCTCTTTGATCGGCACAAGCCCTTGCGAGGTGTGTACTAACGCATCTTCTGGTAAGCAGCGACGGATATTTCCTGCTACCACGCAGGCAGCCGCCTCATCGATCAGCAGACAGCACTCAATCGCCGTCAGCTGCCGCCCGATCGCCTTGTTCAAGATGATGGCGCAGCGATTGTAGAGCTGCGGCAACCGAATTGGGTTTGCCATACCGCCAAAGCCTTTCAACCGCTCTCCTGCGGGACGGACGTGGCTCAGGTTAATGGTGACTTGCACTTCGTCTGTGAAGCGATCGTCTGTGGAAAGCTCTAGCAGCGTTTGGTAGGAATCGACCCAGCCACAGCGGCTATCGCCCACCTGGATTTTCACCTGGTTGCCGTCGATCGTGACTTGAGTTGTATCTTGGCGTTGGTCAGGTGGGGTTGTGCCGATTTCGCCTTCTGTGTCAACGGAGATGCGATTGCGGATGGATGGCAATTGGCTAATGTAATGTGGCTCTAAAACTGCACCTGTGCCGCAGCCCATCATGGCCAGATCCATCATTAAGCCAAACGATCGCCAGTCCACAACGTTGGTGCTGGTGCAGTTGTATGCGCCAGAAAAATTTTCTGATTTGCTAATCCAGCTTGTGCCGCCGACCCATAGCCAGCGTCCGGAGGGCAAGCTTTTGAGCTGCCGCTGCATCTGGTCAATTAGCGCAGCTTCTTCTGGCGTGAGGTTACCTAGCTCAGTGATGCCGCGCAGGGTGCGATCGCAAACTTCTTCCCACGTTTCTCGCACATTTGCTGCCTTTTCTCCCCGACGGCTGTAGGTTCGGAAGAACACAGGATTGGCAGCAGGCGCGCTGTCTGGGAACCAGCTTGCAGAACGAGTGCGTTCGATGTCTTGAACCATGAAAGAGTCCTCAGAGATAGAGAGTCAGGGAAGCAAACCAATCGGCTAAAAATCTGTGGATCAATTCCAAGCAATTCGCTTCATCCAATAACGTTAGACAATTTTGCCTAAGAAGACTCTTATACCCTATATCTAGCGGAATTGAACACCTTCTAAAGAATTAATCGCTATAGGTAGCGTGAACTCAATCAGCAAGCCTAGTCCTAGAACTACACTACACGCCTTGCAATTACTGCCACAGGTCCACCACCCGGCGGACCCTGATGCTCTGCACCGCCTGACACATACACCATCGGGTCTTGCACTAGAGCTGCAACCACCGTGCCCACAACAGCTCGTGCCATGCGGGTGTGATTAATATCAGAGTCATCTAGCATTGTGTGGCGGCAGCCCAAAATTTGCCCACTCGGATCGGCTTCTGCTTTAGCGAAGATGTTAACGATCTGTTCAATCGGCTGTCCTGTACTGACGATCGCCCGCTGTATGGCTTGGGCATCCAGCGCATGTTGCATGACGCTGTGCCCGATTACAAACGGACTGGTTACATCTGGAGCATTACCCAAAACCATAATCTCGCAGTGCTGTAGCTCCACGCCCGCCGAGGTGGAGGCAACAGCAGAATAGAGCGAGTAATCTGCACAGATAGCGGCATCGCTGAGGGCAGCTAACTTAACTTCGCCCAGCGCCACAGCAACACCCAATGCCGCCGCTCCACGCGAGTAAGCCATTGACTGATAGCTGCTGGTCTTAGTGGAGGCAGCTTGCTTCTGTCCCGATGTGATGAGCGGACATTTAATCTGGACAAAATGCACATCTGCTATCGCGATTTGCGCTTCAGCGATCGCCTCCTGCACAGCTTCTGCCACCGTTTTCACCATTGCCACGGTGCCAATTTCGGCAGGCGAGAAGGAGCGAGTCCGGCTAACGCCCACCGCTAACCCCCAGCGTCTCGGCGCATCGGGTGGGTCAGCTTGCCGCGTAAACACCGTCAGATGTGGACTCAACACGCCTTCTGTACCGCCTGACATCACATAAATTATGCGATCGGCAATTTCTTGCCCTGCCTGATCGCGCAGGTAAGCCTTGAGCGTCTGCACGGCAAAGCCGCGAGTAAAATCGTTAACGCAGCCGTTGCCCTCAGTTTTACCCAAGATGGCGACAATTTGGCGCGGGTCAAGCTGCTGCTGGGCGACTAGGGCTTCCAAACCCGTCAAATCATCTGGGCTCTGCTGAGGGACTTTAAAAACTTGAATCTGCATTCGGGGCTACTCACGCCAAAGTCAGATCTTAGAACGGGATCTCGTCGTAGTCTACGGGGTCTGGGCTAGATTTTGCTGCATAAGCAGGCGTTTTGGCAGGTTGGGAAGCGGCAGCAGGCGCTTTGGCTGCGGGTTTAGCAGCAGGGGTTGCAGGCGCAGCAGGTGCAGCAGGTGCTGAAGATACAGTGCTGGTGGGTACAGCCGAGTTTGTGGACAGAGTGGCATCAGCACCAATGCGGTGAATCCGCTGAATATTGAGTTCAGGACGGGTTTCCTTGAAGCCTTCCGGTCGATCGATTCGGCTCATGTTCAGCCGCCCTTCCAGGATGACGCGATCGCCTGTGCGGTAGGTTTGCTGAATTTCTTGCGCCAAATTGCCCCAGCCCACAGCTTTGAGCGTTGCTGGGGGTTCGTCCTCGCGTAGGGCTGGAAACTGAACAACCATCTCGGCGATCGCCATCTGGTTGTCTTGGGTGTAGCGAAGCTGGGGATCTTGCACAACCTCCGCTATCAAGATGCAGCTATTCATATTGTTTTTTCTCCTAAATCAGAATTCGTGCGATACCAGCTTTACCTCAGTTCAGACGCGCCTCTAGAGCTAAAGGGAACATTGCCGGCGCAGGTTTTTAGTGTAGCTAGACTTTGCGATTCAGAGCATTGGAAATTGATCTCAGCGCAAAGATTTTTAAAGTCGATCGCTTTCAATAATATCTATGTACTATTTTAGAGGATCGCTTTAGTAGATGCAATCTGTACAGGCAGTGTCTTTGCGTGAGCTAACCACATGGGCTGAAACAATGGGCTACTAAAACTGGGCTACTAAAACATGAGCTAACAGTGGGCTAAAACGACAAATGCCCCCGCCTAACTGAGCCAGGGTAGCCAAGTTAAGCAAGGAGCAATCGCCTATTGAATTGTTCATTATTTAGTTGCTGTCTATTCAGTTGAGGTAAGCCAGGCTGTTTGGCTCAGGGGGCAAAACGCTTAGCGGACTACGTTTGACAGGAATCCCCAGAAATGAAGATAGCCTTGTCCACTGAAGATCTCGATCAGGGTTGCTGCCAAGAAGCCAATCATTGCAAGCCGTCCATTCCAGATTTCTGCACTCGGCGTGAAACCCCAGCGCCAGTGTGTTCCGGGATAGAAGTAAGGCTCTTTAACGTCTTGGCGAAGTTCTGTCCGTTCTTTTACTTCTTGCATAGCTCCATCCTTCTACATTGAGTTAGGTTACGCTTGCTCAGGTGTTTCTGAACTATGCCAAACAGCTTAACGAAACTTAGCAGCTCAGTCCCTCTATCTTATGGTGTAAAGAAAGTTGAAGAAACTATAACAGAAGGTTTACATTTGCAGCCGCAGTTTGGGAACCGTAGCCAAATCTGCTGCCAGCACTGCATTAGAGGGTTTGGCGATCGCCATGGCTTCTGGGCGCAGAGATCACCAGGAAGATCACCTCTGCCGCTGAATCATTGCGAAACTGGTGCGGCACTCCGGGCGGCACTTCAATTCCCTGAGATGAGCTGAGGGAAATTGCTTTGTGGTCAATTACCATTGTTGCTTCGCCGCTGAGGATGTAGAAGAACTGGCGCGATCGCTGGTGCAGATGTTTGACCTCAGCCCCACCGGGCGGCACACGCTCTTGAATCACGCTGAGATCCTCTCGTTTGAGCAAGTGCCAGCCATCGCAGAGAGGAGAATCACTGGTGTAGGGGCTGCCACCGCCCCACGTATAATGTTCGGCAGTTGCAAGATCAACGGGATTCATAAGCCTCCTACCGCTTTTTCGCGCTATTCTACCTCCATCTCCATCAGGCTCTCCTCCAGCCCGTGGTCTCGATCGACAAACTCCTGAACAAACGCCCGATATTCACGCAGCGTTTCATCAACCCAGCCGCGATCGTGGCTATCTGCGTAGAGATGCACGAGGGGTTCTCCGGCATCAGGCAGGATGAGGACCCAGCTGTCGTGGCGCGGGTTAAAGATCTTCACCCCATCTGTTAAGTCGAGATTTTCGAGCGGATTCGATTCGACAAGCTGCCGCATCAACGCCCCTTTAACTGCCCAAGGGCAGCGGACAGTCAGGTAGCGGTGCGAGACGCGGGGTAGCTCCGACCGAATTTGTCCAAGCGTACGGGCAGCGTTAAAGCGGCTTTGGTGCTGCATTGAGAGCATCTCGATCAGTTTGCCGATGCAGAACATGGCATCAAAGCCAGGATGCAGCTGCGGGAAGATAAACCCCATTTCGCCGCTGCCGCCTAGCACCACGTTGGCATTAGTGTGGCAGGCTTCCATCAGCGAGGTGGGGTTGGCTTTGGTGCGGATGACTTTGCCATCGTGCCGGCGGGCAATATGTTCGATCGCGCTAGAAGCATTCACCGGCACAACGACGGTGCCTCTAGGATGATCCATCAGCATCATATGCACCATCAGCGCCGTCAGCATTTCGCCCCGAATCGCGCTGCCTGACTCATCCACCAAAATCAACTGTTCTCCATTTGCAGAGACCTGCAACCCCATGTTTGCTTTGAGCGCCTCTACAACATGTCCTAACTGGCTTAGCAGGACTTCTCGATCGGCAGTAGAAGGCACAGTCGGGCTAAGGCTGGCGTTTAACACCACGGCATCGCAGCCAAATTTTGCTAAAAGCTGCGGCAAGACGGCTCCTGACAGCGCGTAAACATAATCAATGACGATCTTGGGCTTGCTGCTGCGCATGGCTTCGCCGTTGAGGTAGCGCTCGAAGCTAGCGCTATAGAGATCGGTGGCTTGTTGTACATAAGCCACATTGCCGATCTCCTGAATCTGGGCGCGGCGGAAGTCTTCTTTGAAATAGGCTCCTTCTATTTTCTTTTCTCTAGCTTTGGAGAGGTTAATGCCTTTTTGGTCAAAAAACTCAATCAGCAGGTGATCCGATCGCTCTGGGTGAACCCGGACGTGAATGCCGCCTGCCACTGCCAGCGTCGGTACAGCGGTGCGGGCGATCGGAATGGAGGTCGCTTCTAGATGCTGAATGTTGATCCCCACCGACATCAAGCCGGCAATCAGCGATCGGGTCACCATGCGAGAAATAGGACGCTGATCGCGGGAGACGGTGACATGCGCCCCTGGTTTTAGGGTTGAGCCATAAGCAGCCCCCAGCCGCACGGCAAACTCTGGTGTGATATCAACGTTGGCAAGTCCAGAGACCCCCCGCTGCCCAAACAGGTTGCGGTGAGCGGCATGTCCCCAAATCAGGTTCATATTGAGCGTGGCACCCGGCTCAATTTTTTTGCTGGGCCAAACTCGCACATTGGGGTTAACTAATGCTTCTTCGCCCACCGTGGATAAAGAACCGACGATCGCCCCTTCTAGCACCTGCGCCCGTCGATCGATCCGCGTTCCTCGGGCTGCGACACAGGCACGCAAATGCGATTCATCGCCCAGGATCACGCCATTCCAAATGATTGGGCGCTTCAGCGTAGCATCGGCTCCCACGCTGACGTTATCCCCTAGCACCGTTCCGGCAGCGATTTGCACTCGCGCCCCAATCCGGCAATTGTGCCCAATCAAGGTAGGCGTTTCGATGTGAGCAGCGGGGTCAATATAGGTGTTTTGGCCCACCCACAAACCGGGCGATCGCTCCATGTAATCTACGTCTAGCTTGACCCGCTGATACAGGGCAGCGTATTGCGCCTCGCGATAGGCATCAAGGTGTCCAACATCGCACCAATAACCCTGCGCCACGTAGCCATACATCGGCTCTCCTTTGTCTAGCAGCAGCGGAAACAGGTCTCTGGAAAAGTCGGCTTCCTGGTCGATCGGCAAATAGTCCAGCACTTCTGGTTCCAGGATGTAAGTGCCTGTATTTACCGTATCGGAAAAGATTTCGCTGCTGGAGGGTTTTTCTAGAAAGCGCTGAATCCGGTGCTGGTCGTCCGTAATCACGACGCCAAATTCAATCGGGTTGGGAACGCTAGCCAGCACCAAAGTGGCTTTCGACTGTTTCTCCCGATGAAACTGAATCGCAGCCGTTAGGTCAAAATCAGTCACGCTATCGCCGCTGATCACCAGAAATGTGTTATCGAGCAGCTCTGCCACATTGCGAACGCAGCCTGCTGTGCCCAGCGGTTGGTCTTCTTCAACGGCATAAGTCATCTGCACGCCAAAATCGCTGCCGTCCTGGAAATAATCGCGCATCACATCAGGCAGGTAGTGCAGGGTGGCAATGATTTCAGTGATGTGATGACGGCGCAGCAAATTGATGATGTGCTGCGCAATCGGGCGATTGAGGATAGGAACCATGGGTTTGGGTAGATCGCAGGTCAAGGGTCGCAGTCGTGTCCCCGATCCACCCGCCATCAATACTGCTCTCATAAATTCTCCTTGCGCTTCGCCACCATTACCCTTGTTTACCTCGTTGTTTAACTGTCTAGGTTTAGCTGTCTGGGTTTAACTGTCTTGATTTAAAGGGTGCTTAATCTAGTCTGGCCGATCGGTGAATCTGAAAGTTATCTTTCGGAGGGGATAACTATACTAAAGAAAATTAGACAAATATTAAGACTATTGTGATTAATCTTCTTGACTTTAGCTAGGAAACCTTAAATAGGCGCTTTTGGAAACAAAAGAAGAAAAGTTCGATCGCTTCTTGAAGAATTGTCTTTTAGCCTAGAAGACTTTTTGCGAGATGCCCATCGTCTTCCTGAGGCGAACTCGATAGTGCAGTCGTTTGACTTCTTGAAACTTCACGCTTCTAAGGGCTGGCGGCGAGCTTCTAAGAGCTTGCCCCCCTGCTCCTGAGAATTCAGCTTGACTAAAATCTCTCGAATAGCAGAACTCCGCTGGGCTACCCTACACTTGAGAAAAGCTTTAATTTTAAGCGGCTTTTTGAAAGGTACGATCGCAACTCGTAACAGAACTAGGTTGCCGTGTAGTTATTGCTAGACTATCCCCACTTTGCAGCGGGATTTATTGCTCCCACTAAACCTACTGATAAACCTACTTAGGAGGCTTGAATGTCATCTCTGCTCACTCTTGCAGTCATCGCAGTTTATGTTGGCGGCGTTTGGAAGTTCTGGACAGGCTTCCACCGTACCAATTTCAGCCAAGGCAAACTGTATTTGGCGCTGCTATGGCCCGTCTTCTTGGTTTCCAAGTCCTACCGGCAAAACTTCAACCGGGCGCTGAAAGGCAGATAGAAGCTCCCAGGCTGAGGATAAAAACCAGCGCAGGCTGCCTAGATGCACAATCAGTTAAGATCAGGCATCTAGGCAGCCCCGCGCTCAAACAGGATAATGTGTTGAAAACCGCATGATGTGTTGAAAACCGCGAGCTGCGTGATTCTCAAGACATTACAGGGCACAGGCGGCAATTCCTCAATCGTCAAACTAGAATCGTTAGCCCAGAAGGACATACCAGGATGGCAAAGGGAAAAGACCAAAAGGCTGCTAACCCCCAGCTTGCAGAGTTTCTTGCCGATCGTCCCCCTTCTTGGCAGCCGTTTGAGGAGGCGATCGCCCTTCGGTTCAATCAGGAATATCGTAAAGAATCATTTGAGCTACCTGCCGAAGTGGAATCGATGCCGATCGCTCAAGAGTGGATAGCAGGGCTGCTGACCAGCAAAATTGCCTCGCCGTTTTGGGAGGTGGCTAAACCCAAAAAGCAGCAGCGGTGTCTGGATCTGGGCTGTGGCTTTAGCTTTCTGATCTACCCTTGGCGCGAGTGGGATGCTTTTTTTTATGGGCAGGAGATCAGCTCCGTTGCGCGAGACTTTCTAACTGCTAGAGGCTCGCAGCTCAACTCGAAGCTGTTCAAAGGGGTAAAGCTAGGCGGTGCTCATGAGCTGGACTATCCGCCCAATTCGTTTGATTTAGCCATCGCGACTGGCTTTAGCTGCTATTACCCCTTGAGCTATTGGGAGGATGTATTGCGGGCAGTGAAGCCTGTCCTCAAATCCGATGGCTTTTTTGTGTTTGATGCGATCGATCCAGAGACCGAGCTAGCTGAGAACTGGGCGATCCTAGAAACTTATCTGGGTGCAGAGGTGTTTCTAGAGCCGCTGTCCCGCTGGGAAGCCCTGATCAAAGCTGCAGGCGCACAGATTGTCAAAAAGCAGCCGGGCGAGCTGTTTCAGCTCTACAAAGTGAAATTTTGAGGAATGGTTTGAGGGGTGGTTTGAGATGCTCCTTGCCGCACTAAATCACCGATTCTTTCGGTGATCTCGATGCGGTCAAAAATTTCTGCCACGCTTGCCTCCAGCCTCAGCTTCATCAACATCCCTCGCAAACGAACGTTGACAGGCTACAGAGGAAATATCTCTGCAGAGCGCTTTCAAGCTATAGGCGATCGCAGCTCCCTGCTGTTACTAACGGGAGCGGGTTATGGTGAACAGTTTCTCCAGAGAAGCCTTACAGCGAGGCTTTTACAGAGTTGATGTGTTAACCAAATAGCGCTCCCGGTAGTATGGCGCTCCGCACTTGGAAATCACTGAGCCATATTTAGATTCATTCATCTGTTTGTTCGCAGCTATCCTCCTACCGAGACGCCCAACAAGCGACCAAGACCAAATGTAATGCCGGCAGCAGCAAAGCCAAACAGCACTTGGCGCATCCCCGAAAACCAAATGCTGCGCCCGGTTAGCAGCGTAATGCCAGCGCCAATTAAAAACAGAGCAACACCGCTAGCACACAAACTGGTCAAGATAGCAGCGGTGCCGCTCAAAACGATGAATGGCACAACAGGGATAATTGCCCCGATCGCGAACAGACAAAACGAAGTAATGGCAGCAACCCAGGCAGAGCCACCCAGTTCATCGGGATCGATGCCCAGTTCCTCACGCGCTAAGGTATCGAGCGCAATGCTTTTGTTAGACATCATCCGGCTAGCTAGCTGCTCTGCCTGTGCTGCTGGCAGTCCTTTTGCTTCATAGATCAGCGCCAGCTCTTCGGCTTCTTCATCGGGGACTTCTTCTACCTCACGGCGTTCAATGCGAATCTGGCGCTCGTATAGCTCGCGGGCGCTCTGCACCGAGAGCCACTCGCCCAACGCCATAGAACATGCCCCTGCCAGCAAGCCTGCAAAGCCCGTGACTAGAATTGCCCGTCCCGATAAACTAGCGCCCGCCACGCCCATGACTAGGCTCAAGTTTGACAGCAACCCATCATTGGCACCCAAAACGGCAGCTCGCAGCGTATTGCCGCCTGCCGTGCGATGCCGTCCTTCGATTTGTGCTAGGGTGCTGCCTTCTATGCCTGCCGTTGAACCGCCGCTAATAACCTGCAGCAGTCTTGCGTGAGAGCGCTCTTGGCTGGGTAATGCTGTGTCGTGAGTGTCAGGCTGGCTGTCGTAGCTGTGGCTGTCTACTTGCTCCATTGCGTTGATGGTGGGCAAGACAAACTGCGGTCCAAACCATTTGGCAAATTGAGCGAGGGCGCGAGTCCGCCAGCCAATTTTGCGGCGGGGGAGTGGGTATTGGGCAGCCCGTAATTTTTCCTCCCAAAACTGCGCGTGAGTTTGTTCGGTTAGAGCCAGACGGCGGTAGACTTCTGCCAGCGTGGGCTGCCGTTCAACGGCAGCCAGCGATCGATACAAGTAGGCGCTTTCGATCTCGTCCTGCCAGTTTTCCAAATAGCGAACAATTTCAGCCTGATCAGCCATACCGGCACCCTCTAGAAGAACATAGGTTGTGGAACATAGATTGTGTTTTAAATGTGCTGCTGATTACTTGAGAAATCAACAGCAGATTTAGAAGATTGCCAAAATATGAAATTGGTCGACGAAGCGGTCAACAGCCTGCTGTAGCAAATGGGATGATTGAAGATCTCTAGAAAATCTTTAGATATAGGCGATCGTAGGCTTTGAAGCGGTTTTGATCCGGTTTGAGCAAAAAATAACCTTAACTGGAGCTTGCTAACCCATCTAGATGGCTAAAACAGGCTTTGAGAGAGGGGATAAGGGGCAACTGCACGCGCCATCTCCAGCACCAAGCCAGCACCAAGCCAGGAATGATACCAGGAAAGTGAATCCAAGCCTCTAGCCACTGCGAAGGATCTGCTGAAAATCCGACCGAGATTCTTCACAACTCGGATTCACTTCTCTACCTGTATCTGATGTGTCCAAAGTTTCACCATAGGGTTTATCACATCTTCATCCATTCTTTTCGTTCAAACTTTCCCCTGAAGCAATATCAGCTCCCTTGGGATTGGCTGTCCGGGGAGCAGTCTGAACAGACGGGGTAAGGCGATCGATAGGTGCTAGTCCGTTTGCCAAACAGCGAGTAGCGGTTATCGCGGACTTGTTCGTAAACGCGATCGCCTGCCCATTTCACACCAGGAAGCGCCCGATAGGCTTCCACAAAAAGGCTGCCCAACGGCAGCAGCCGTCCAATTTCTTCGGCAGCATCGCTTCCCTGCCAGCGCTGCTCAGGGGCATCAGCATTCAGCAGAATCATCCCAAATTCACAGTCTTGAGCAGTGATATTAAACTGGCTCAAGGCTTGTGTATCTTGCATGGGGATGTATTGAAAGCGATCTCCCCGGTCGAGCGTTTCGAGGAGTTTCACTAGGTTGACGCAGAGATTGCAGTTGCCGTCATAAATCACGTAATACATAAAACCTGACACAATAAGAAGAGGGTAAACTTTTGTAAATTATCGTACGGCTCATGGTACTCCCTGCAACCTCTTTGGATACATTAGCAACGCCTCAGGTTTGGATGTGGCGCGGGTTAAAAATTTGCTATCAGACCCAGGGAACCGAAGGTGCAGCAGTAGTGTTGATCCACGGATTTGGGGCAACTTGGGCACACTGGCGCAAGAATATTCCAGTGCTGGCAGAACAGTTTCGAGTATACGCGATCGATCTGCTGGGCTTTGGAGCGTCGGCAAAGCCCCCAGCTAGTCAGGACATCTCTTACACCTTTGAAACTTGGGGGCAGCAGATCGCCGATTTTTGTCGGGAAGTGGTGGGGGAACCTGTCTTTCTGGTGGGAAATTCGATCGGCTGTATTGCAGCAATGCAGGCAGCGGTAGATCATCCAGAGATAGTGCGGGGTGTGGCAATGCTGAACTGTTCACTCCGATTGCTCCACGATCGTCGTCGCGCCGAGTTGCCCTGGTATCGCAGGATGGGAACCCCCATTTTGCAAAAGCTGCTGTCGATCCGCAGCTTAGGGCATGGCTTTTTTAGAATGGTTGCCAAGCCCAAAACCGTCCGCAGCATTCTGCTGAAAGCATATGCGCGGGATGAAGCCGTCACGGATGAGCTGGTAAGTTTACTGATGGTTCCGGCATCTGATGCGGGTGCGCCAGATGTGTTTCTGGCATTTACAGGCTATTCCCAGGGTCCGCTGCCTGAGGATTTGCTAGAGGTTTTACCCTGTCCAGCGCTAATGATGTGGGGGGCAGAAGATCCTTGGGAGCCGATCGCGCTGGGACAGGAGCTAGCCCGATTTGCTTGTGTGCAGCAGTTCATCCCGCTGGAGGGAGTTGGGCATTGTCCGCAGGATGAAGCACCAGAGCTGGTCAATCCGCTCGTGCGAGATTGGATTTTGGCGCAGATAGAAGCAAGCTAGTTCACATCAACTGGAGGAGAGGCGATCGTCGGTGAAGCGGCAGCCTCGGGGCTGGGCTGCGGCAAGCTGGGCTGGGGTAAAGGAGCTAGAGCCTCACTAGTGGGAGATGCTGGCGCAGGAGACGCGGCGGCAGGTGGTGCAGGAGATGCGGCAGGAGACGCTGGCACAGGAGATGCGGCAGCAGGGGCTGGCTCAACAGGCGCAACGGCAGACGGGCTTGCAGGCGCTTGAGCATCTTGTCCAAGGCGGATGGTAATGTCAGAGTCCAGATTGCCGGTGCTTTCGGTTAGCACTTCTCCATAGCCCAAAGCATTCCGAATGGCTTCCGCACTGGCAATGTCTCCCCGCTGAACAAGGATGCGGGTTTTGGGCAGGGGTTGGTTCCAGGGGCTATCAATAAAAACATCGCTGTAGCCCAAGCCGCCCAGCGTTTCCATCAGCTTTTGAGCTTGCTCTGGCTGGCTGAGGCTGTCTTGAATGGCAATTCTGACGGCTGTGGAAGCAGATTCGCCAGCAGCAGATGCATCCGGATGATTGGGAGCCGCCAGCCCAAAATACTTACTCATCATGTGGCTGATTTTGGACTGGTTGGGTAGCCAATAGCTAGCTTCATATTCACTGCTGGAGCTGAAATCTCCCGGTAGCAACAGCATTTGGATTTTGGCACGATCGACCTTTGAGGCAAAACCTGCCAAGGCGATCAGCTCCTCAATGCTGAGGTTCGTATCCAAGTGCGACTGAATGATCGATAGAAACTCGGGAAGCTTAACGACTGTGGCAGGTTTGAGGGTTTGTTCCATTAGCGATCGCATCAGCATCTGCTGGCGCTGAATCCGCCCAATATCACCGTATTGGTCATAGCGAAACCGGAGAAACTGCAGGGCTTGAGAGCCATTGAGGTGTTGTTCGCCTTTCTTGAGGTTGATGTAGAGGTGTTGACTATCGTCTTGGTAGCGCAGGTCTTGCGGCACATAAACTGTAACGCCACCCAAAGCATCGATCAGTTTTTCAACGCCATGCACATTGATGCGAATGTAGCGATCGATCCCTACCCCGCCTAGCAGCTCGCTAACCGATCGAGCAGCAGCAGCAGGACCGCCTGTAGCGTTTGCTTCATTGATTTTGGTAACGCCACCCCCTTCAACCCAGGTACGAGTATCGCGGGGGATGGAGAGGGCAACGAGCTGCTGGCTGGCTGGGTCAAAGCGCAGCAGCAGCATGGTATCTGATAGACCTTCAAGAGAATTGATTGTGGCGTCGTAGCCCAGCCCCAGACTTTCGGCGGGTGGGTTGGACACATCCGAAGACAACACTTTGGTTCCCAGGATCAGGATGTTTACGGGACGAGTCAGGCTGGGAATGCGGAGATCGTCTGTGGCAATTCCAGCTTGGTTAAAGGCTTTGGCTTCTTCTGGAGTGAGCTGACGCTGGGCTAAGGGGGTGCTTGACATGGAAAGTGCCAGCAAAGCTCCGGCTGCTGCGGATACACCCGCCACTCCCACCATCCCCAAAGTTAGCCAGAGCCAGCGTCGTTTTCGGGGGGTGTTGGCAATAGACGCTGAACCTGAAGGGGGAACGGAATCGGAGATATGAAGAGTCACGGGCTGCCTCACAACTTTGAGTTTGGTTTGTAAACGGCACATCTAGTGTGCCAATCACAAAACCAAATTGCTGAGTTTCAAGTGTAATCCGGAACCTGAAACTTAGATCTCAAAATTGAAAACTTCATCCGACTTACGCAAGTTCTCCACAGGTAGCGTCTCATACTGATGAAGGCTGCTGCAGATTGTGGAGTTTCGCTCTTGGTGTTGTTTGCGGCTTGGCGGCCTCATCAAGGTTGGAAACTCAGCATATTTCAAGGCAGCCGATCTCAAGGCAGCCGATCTCAAGGCAGCCGATCGCTCAGCCGACTAAAGCCCGGTAGCCGAACGGATTGATTCAGCCAGAGCCTAACGATTAACCAAAGGTTAGTAATGAAGTAGCCAGAGGTGAGGAGGCTAGCCAGGATAAGCAGCTGGAGGCTGGCGCTGTCGAAGAGCTGTGCGCCTGCACCCAGGAGAATATAGCCGAAGATCCACCCTGTTGCCAGAATCACCGCGAGGCGGCTGGTGTTGCGCTGGTCAGGATCGCCTGTTCCCCGGTACAGCATCCACAGCGCGGGGAAGAAGCCGAGAACGGGGATGAGCGCGATGAATTGCTGCAGCCGCTTTAAGCGTTGGTCTTTGTAGCGATCGGGAGTGGGCATGGCAGATGAAGGAAGCGTACTAGCGTACTGAGGAGTATCTACAGAATATCTACTGGGCTTGAGGATGGGGAGTGAGGCTCCACGATCTGCCCTGGCAAACTACCTCAGCATCGGAAAGATGAACCCCAAAGAGCCGTCGTCCGAGCTTGAGAAATTCTGCTTTTTCTTCAGTAGAGAGAAAAGATTCGTCAGCAGCGCGATGAGGATCGCCGCCTGCTTCCAGGTAACGTTGTCTAGCCAGGTTACTCAGCTCTACCATTCTTTGGTATTGCTGCTGTTCTTGTTCGGTGGGTTCTCGCATGGGGTTGTACCGTTTGAAAGCTCGACACCAGTTCAAGCGATTAGTCCGACATCCAGTTGACGGGGACAATATCACCATCTGGCAAAATCATAGCAATTGGCAAAATGCGGCTGGAAGTAAATATGTACCAGCTTCCAGTTTCCGCATCAAAATATCGCTGCTGCAGGAGCTCCAGCGTTTCCAGGGCGTTGATCGCCAAATATTGAGCTTCTGTGGGTTCCACCTTGTGCCTCACCTTGCAGGGACTGCCCACCAAGCGATCCCATAGGGCTGCGTAGGTTCGTTAACGCGATCGCGATAGACCACGCGAATTTTGTAGCGCCCAGCGCTGGGGATTTCGTGGAAGAGATGCTCAACGCTGTCCACCCGGCTAACCGATGACGCAATCGCGTCATCGGTGTCTGTGTCGTCGGCTTTCATTAGGTAGATGTCGAGGTTGTTTAAACCTTTATCGGTAAAAGTTTCATCCAGGTCATAGGCTTCGTTTTTGTTGGTGTCATTCAGCTCCACCAAGCGATTCCAGGCAAGGGTGACAGAGACAAAGCCGCCTGCCTGCAGGGGTTGCTGAAAGGTGTAGTCGCGGAATTTGGCGGTGTCGTCGGCAGCGCCGACGGTGTTGTAGTCCCAGGCAATCGCCGGAACGGGCTGAGTGTCATTCCACTGACCGGGGCTGAACTGCTGATAGGCGCGGAAGGCATTAAGGTGTCCGGTTCCCATCTGGGCATCTAGCGGCAGGGCTGGAGACTCGTAGGCATCGGAGGACAGCCAGTCGCGGTTGCTCAAGTCCAGCAGCGTGCGGCTCATCCCAAGCCGCAAGCCATCACCGCTGTCTTGCAGCTTATCGGCAGAATTCATCAGCACTGCTCTCATTACTTCTTGGCGGCGGGCATCCAAGCGCCAGCGATCGCTAGGTTCAGACTGACTAAGCGCTTGCCGGATCGCACTATCGCCAAATTCCTGCAGCAGGGCAACCGTGGCGGTGACGTGAGGAGCAGCAAAGCTAGTGCCGCCAAGGTCAGGTGGAACCGGGCGACCATCCGTCGCTAGGGTGGCAACTCGGCGACCGGGAGCGATCAACATCACTGAGCGGCGCGTGCCAACGTTGCGCTCAGTAGCAGGGTCACGCCCAATCACAACCGCAGGCTCGCTGCCGAGGCTGAAGTAATCCACCTTAGAAAAGCTGCCTCGGAAGGGCATAGAATTGGCGATCGTCATGCCGTTATAGGTATCGGTAGGGATGGGAAAACCACCTCTGCCCTGGTTACCCGAGATTGCGTAAACGACATTATGAACTCTGGCAGACCAGTCTACGCACTGGGTCAGGAGAGCGTTGCCGTCGAGTTTGGCATCCGGACGCGGGTCGCGGCTGAGCGATTCCCCAAAGCTGAAGTTAATTGCTCGGACATCACCGCCGTTCTGCTCAGCGATCGTTTGCGAGGAGAGGCATTCTTGCGCCTGCCCAGACTCTTCTTCAATGCCGACTCCAGCAGAGTAAAGAACGGCATTAGGCGCAACACCCGGAACGCTTTTATCCTGGCTGACCATAATGCTAGCAACGCGGTTCGCATGTTCATCTACACCGCTGTCGGGGGTGGCGGTGGCACCCTGGTAAAACAGTCTGCCAATCCGCAGCGATCGATTGTTGACGGCTGCTTTATCCAACCCAAAGAATGCTGGACGACCAATCTCCACTTGCCCGATCGCGATTTTACGTCCGGTTAGGCTGTAGGGGGCGCTGTGCAGCCGCTCAGCATCAATGCCTGTTTCGCCTACCGCAGAGAGTTGGGCAACTGCCGGTGCGCCAACAAAGGCGATCGTCAGTCCTCCGAGAAATCTGAGCCAGAGTTTTGCGGGTTGGGGCTTCGGTTGGGGGGTCATGTTGAGGGGTTTAGAGAGATAGATTCAACGATGAGACTGTTTTGAATAAACTTCTGATGAATTTGTATGTTCCAATGAAATCAGGCGCAATCACCGACGCTGAGGACAGGACACTCTTTGTTACACTGAATACAAAATCGGACGCAGGAGAGCATATTTACCTATGGCACAAACTCAATCAAGCAAGCCCATCGTGGTTGCCCCATCGATTCTATCAGCAGATTTTAGCCGCCTTGGCGAACAGATCAAAGCAGTGGATGCCGCCGGCGCAGATTGGATTCATGTGGATGTGATGGACGGGCGATTCGTTCCTAATATTACGATCGGTCCGCTGATCGTTGAGGCAATTCGTCCTCATACGCAGAAGCCGCTGGATGTGCATCTGATGATTGTAGAGCCAGAAAAGTACGTGGCGGATTTTGCTAAAGCGGGTGCCGATCACATCATGGTTCACGCAGAGACAAGCTCCACCACTCACGTTCATCGGGTGCTAGGTCAGATCAAAGAATTGGGTAAGAAGGCGGGTGTGGTGCTGAATCCGGGTAGCTCGCTGGAGCTGGTTGAGTATGTGCTAGAGCTGTGCGATATTGTGCTGATTATGAGCGTCAACCCTGGCTTTGGGGGGCAGAGCTTTATTCCAGCGGTGCTGCCAAAAATTCAAAAGCTGCGTCAGATGTGCGATGAGCGTGGGCTTGATCCCTGGATCGAAGTTGATGGTGGCTTGAAGGGCAACAACACCTGGCAGGTGCTGGAAGTGGGCGCAAATGCGATCGTCTCTGGTTCAGGTGTGTTTGGGCAAAAGGATTATGCAACCGCGATCGAGGGGATTCGCAATAGTAAGCGTCCTGCGCCCGAATTAGTCAGTGCATAATGCGCGGCTAATTCTGCCGTTCATTAAATTTCTGTAAGAAGGGTAGTGCGGCAAAGCCGTACTGCCCTTTACGGTTTTATAGATGCGGTTGAGGCACATCAACGCTGTATTCTATGTTTTAACTCGTTAGGATATATTTAAGGGGATTCTAGAGTATGCCAAAGCTGACAAATTGGGTACAGTGGAATGCCATAACTTTGCGCAATTCCTAAACTGAGGAAAACGATTTCATGGGAGAGACTACAAAGTCCCTGCAAACACTAGCAGTAGATATCGGCGGCAGCGGCATTAAGGTAATGGTGCTAGATGAGCAGGGCAATCCACTATCGGAGCGCGACCGGGTTGAGACCCCACAGCCTGCTATCCCTAACGCGGTAATCTCAGCGATTGCTGGATTGGCAGATCATAAAGAGTTCGATCGCGTCTCGGTCGGGTTTCCGGGAGTGGTGCGGCAGGGGGTGACAGAAACCGCTGTCAACCTTCACCCTGACTGGGTTGGTTTTGATTTGGGCAAGGCGCTGTCGCGGCTGCTAGGCAAACCTGTGCGCGTATCAAATGATGCCGATATGCAGGGGTTAGGCGCTGTTACGGGTCAAGGCGTTGAGCTGGTGATTACACTGGGAACGGGAGTTGGCTCGGCGCTGTTTCTCGATGGCAAGCTTGTCCCAAATCTAGAATTAGGTCATCATCCGTTTCGCAAAGGTGAGACGTATGAACAGCAATTAGGACGGGTAGCGCTGGATGCAGTCGGAAAAAAGCGTTGGAATGAGCGCTTGGAGAAGGCGATCGGCGCACTGAGCCGGCTGTTCAATTACGATGTGCTTTACATTGGCGGCGGCAACACTAAGAAAATTGAAATTGCGCTGCCTGAAAAGGTGAAAATTGTACCTAATGTGACGGGTCTGCTGGGGGGTATTGCCCTCTGGCGCGATTAGAGCACGTAGATAATTATTGGGAGTTTTACAAAGCAAGACTCCCAATAATTTAGATTCAAGTAACCCGCAGGGCGATCAGTTTGCGGATTGAACTAGAACATCAACGGTAGTTGGATGCCCTTGCGTGATGACGGGATAGCTGGAAGTGTTGACAAAACGCAGTTGTCCATCCACCAGAATCCGAGCCTGAACCGCGTAAGTGCGTCTCGGATCGATCTGTTCTGAGTCGTAGCTCAACGCAAACGGAACTGGAACTTGCCTGCCGTCCAATCGGATTGTTTCAGTAGAAATTATTTCGGCGGGTGTATCCTGACGGCTGACATCCAACAGGCTGACTTCAATTACTGCGCTTGGCGGGAGAGCAATGCGCTGAAGGTAGGAAACTGTTCCTTTGACAAGCATAGAAGACATAGTGGATGGAAGCGTGCTAGGAAGCGGACTGGGTTCTGCTGGGTCACGGCTGACTTGGACTAGAGAAGGCTGCATGGCATAAACTCGCGTCACTGCCTGAGTAGGACAGCAGGCAGGATCGTCTGGCTTCTGGATGAGCAGGTTTACAGTCACCTGGTTATCCTTGATAGAGATGGCGTTAATCCGGATTCGATCGCCTAGAAACGTGGCTAACAGAGGCTGAGCATCTCCATTAACATCCAAAACTGCTGCCATATAAATATACTGTCCTGTTCCACCGCCATTCGTGCTGAGTAGAACGACGGCATCTTCAACTCCGTCTTTGTTTATATCCCCAAAGTTTATTAATCCCTCTTGATTAGCCAGCCTGACGCTGTACTCTTGTGCAGGGTTTTCATAAATTCCGTTGGTCAAGGATATTGAGCCAGCGTCGGGAAGCGTATAGGTAGCATTCTGTACAGCTTTAAGCTTATTGCACCACGCCTGTTTTTCAGGTGTCCAAGCTTCACGAGTTAAGCAGTTATACCAGGCTGGCGGGCTAGCAGATTGAGGAGTTGACTGCCCTACCGCTGCTGGCTGTAATGGCACTGCTTGAACTGGGGCGCTGCCGAAAATACCCAAGCCTAAACCAACATTCAAGGCTAGGGAAAAAAGCCTTTGTTTCATTTCTAATTCATCACACCTCACTTGTTTTATAAGGAACCGGACACCTGGCAGCGATCGATTTAGTATAAACCGCTGAAACACCAAGAATACGGATCGCGACCCTCAGCCACCTGGCTGAACAGGAATCTGAGTTCCCGATCAACTACAGTAGCAGCTTGCCAAACAGCAGCATCGATAGTTGCGTTTTTTGAAACGATCGTAGTTTTCCTAGCTTCCAGGGCAAGCAACTCAATTACACAAATAGGCTTGCCGCAAATGCCAGATCATCTCGCGACCGACTTCGCTTTTCATCCGATTGCCGAGTTCATAGGGTTCTACCTTAACGTTATCCGTATAGGATCTGGTGGCTATCTTTCGTGTGTAATTATCTGATACTTCGTTAATCCTAGCCTTCGGCTATTGTCATTTATTCTAAGAGTTCTGCAAGCTTTGCAGCATTCAATCTCGAAAGCTTCAATTTGATCATTCAGTCGGCTCTTTTGTCTTGCAGGCTTGCTCATCTTCCACAACGGCTTGTTAATGTTGATTGAAAATAACCTTCAACAAAAAACTTTCAGCATAATTCCTTTTTATGCTGAAAGTCTTCTTAATCAAGTTTTGGCTTGCACCTTACTTCGGCACTTCTAGCTGTTTAACCTGCTTAAACAGATCGAGCGCTTTGGAAAACGGCAGCTCGATTGGCAGTTCAGAAACTGAATCTTGTGCCGGATCTCGCCAATAAACGATCGATGTATTCAGCGGCTGGAGCTGCGTTCCTGGGAAATAGAAGCTGAGAATTTGGCTGCTCGACCAGCCGATCTCACCTAGATGATAAGACCCCGTTTGGCTCATGCCAACCCCATGCCCAAAGCCGCCGCCCACAAATGCAAAGCCTTTCAACACTCGCGTTTGAGCCACAAGCTTTGACTTTGTACTCGGCTGGACGGTTTTGGGAATTGCCGCCTGTGCTGCAGGTTGAGCAGAAGGCGTGGCGGCGGCAGCCTGCTCATAAACGGGTTCAAGGTAAAACAGGGTGCTCACAGGCGCGTAGAAGGCACGTAGCACTTCATCTTTCTCTAGCTGCAGTACGCCGCGGTCGGTTGTAATCGCTATCGTTTGTACCCGTCCGGCAGGCGATCGCTCCAGCACCTTCAAATCTGTTACCTGCGTCAGGTTTGCCATCGGGTGCTGTTTGCTTTGCAAATAAGCTTTTAGATCGTTGGTGATTTCTGCCATAGAGCTGACGACCCGCCAGCGGAACAGATCCCAACCCACTTCGTTGAAGCCAGTCTTCTGCGCCAGAAAGGCCTTGAGGTTTTGCTCATCTGATAAAGGACGGTTTGCCAGATCCCACAGCGGCTGCGTTGAATCGACGACTGCCCGCAGATAGGGACGATCGTTGCCGTTCCAGACGTCGCTAAAGGGAGCCGTAACGCCTCCCGTGGTCGAAGAATAGAGCGCGTCTACCAGTTCGTTTTGATAGGTCAAGACCTGCCCCCGCGTATTGGCAATGGCGCGATCGACCCCTGCATCAATCCCGGTTAAGCCCCAATACACCTGGCACTGAGTGGTGGCGCAGAGCTGGTAATTATCAATTGTAAAACGGCGCAGGTTGCGTAGAGCATAGGTGCGGGCAAGGATGGCTTGCGCTTCGATTGCAGTAGGCGGCGCACCTGTACCAATTTCGTGCGGCACCACGCCGCGCAGGTAAGTCTCGATCGGCACTCGGTTGACCAAGCTATAAGTGCCGTAAGCGTTGGGCTGGAGCTTGAGGCTGCCCGCATAGGCTCTGGTGCCGTGGTCGTCGCGGTTAAAGGTGACTGTAATAGGGAGGCTGTTGGCGATCGTAACTTCGTCAGACTGGAGCCGCGTCCCGTTCACTGTGATAGATGCCTTGGGTTCCTGGCGCTGGAGCTGTGAGTCAATAAAGGCAGTTTGAGAGCCGTGAGACCGCAAATTTTGCATCAGCAGACGGCGCAGCAGCGGGGTGCGGTAGGTGTCTCGCTTTGCCCACACCTGCCACTGGCGCGGCTGAGCAATCTCTACCTCCACGCCTTTGGTGCGCCACTGCTCGGCGCTGTCTTCGGCGCTTTCAAAGCTGCGATGAGAGCTAAGGACAACCCGTTCGCTGAGGCGCGGCTGCGGCAAAGGCTGCATCACCACGTCTACTTTGACTTCGCTGCTGGTGGCGATCGCCCGCTCCTGTCCGCCAGACTGCATCCGCAGCGTCAGCCGATCGCCTGCTTCGGGCTTTAGCGTCATTTCATCTTTGCTATCCGAGCCAAAGCGCTGCACTACCCCAACATCAATTTGGGGATTGAGCGGCGCTTCTTGGGTAAGTCCTGCTTCAGCAAACAGCCCCACTACAAAGGCGGCAAGGCACATTGCGCTTGACCAGAGCTGAAGCCGTTGAAAGGTTGGGGGCGCAAGGCGGCAACCCTGACTAGATGGAAACGATCTCCTCACAAGTCAATTCCTATAGACGAACGATGGTCAATCGGTGAATTTGTTGCCTTTTGCAGCAGCGCTGCCACGGGTGAATGAGCTTAAATTGATCAAGGTGAAGGCACTTCTAAAGCAGTCTCTAAAACATCTCTAATTTTGAATGCTTCTGTGTGCTTCCATTAGCCATCTTATGAAAAAATTCACATCTGTTATAGCTTTCTGTTATAGCTTGAATTGGCAGGTTCCATCTTAAGCAGGATGAGTAAAATCACTCAATTTGCGTAATGCGTTGAAATATTAGACCTTTACTCAGGATAGAAAGTTTATGGACAGGAGGGGCAACTTCATTGAAGCTTTATGATTCAGAGCCTGAGCACAGCGAAGCCAGGGGGTGCAGGCAGCTTACTGTTTTCGTCGCCTCAACGGGCAGCAGAGATGACAGAATGTTCTACGTAAAACACCACTAATCTACCTAGTGACCGCATGGGACGCATTGTCCTTTCCAAGCAATTTCGGCAGCTGGTTCGGCAGCTTGCTGAAACAAGAAATCTTGCCATCTTTGAGGCTTGCGCGATCGGGATTGTATCTGGACTGGCAGCCGTTCTTCTGAAGCAGGGTATCGGCTGGATTGGCACATGGCGGGTACAAATGTCGTATCAACTGCCAGCCTGGTTCGTTTTGCCAACGATCGGCTTGCTGGGCGGTTTGCTGTCAGGCTTGCTGATCGAACGGCTTGCTCCAGAAGCTGCGGGCAGCGGCATTCCTCAGGTAAAAGCGGCGCTGGCAAATGTGGCAATTCCCCTTAATCTACGGGTGGCAACCGTCAAAGTTTTAAGCGTTATGGCAGCGCTGGGGGCTGGGCTTAACCTGGGGCGGCAAGGGCCGACGGTGCAGGTGGGAGCAGCGCTGGCGGCACAGCTAAGCTATTGGATTCCTACTTCGCCAGAGTGTCGGCGTCAGCTGATTGCAGCAGGGGCGGCAGCAGGACTCGCGGCTGGATTCAATGCACCGATCGCAGGTGTCTTGTTTGTGGTGGAAGAGTTTTTGCAGGACTTTTCTGGGCTGACGCTGGGCACTGCAATTTTGGCATCGTTTATTGGGGCAGTGGCGTCGCGGCTGCTGGGCGGGCAAGGGCTCAGCCTGAATAACCCGATCATTGAGCCGATCAGTGTGTCACTGCAAGATGTACCATTTCTGCTGATTTTGGGGCTGGCGGCGGGCTTGCTAGGGGCTTTATTCAGCCAGGGCATTTTTGTGAGTTTGGCGTTCTACCGTCGCGTGGGGCGGCTGGGCTTGCCTTTGAAGATTGGGCTGGCGGGGCTGGTGTCGGGGTTGATTGTGATGCTGCTGCCAGAGTCCTTCCGCGACAGCACTGAGCTGCAAGAATCGCTGAGTATGGGCGGCACTGCCTGGCAGATGACACTGCTGGTGTTTGTAGTCAAGTTTGGGTTGACGCTGATCGCCTATGGGGCAGGCACACCGGGGGGATTGTTCCTGCCATCGCTAATTTTGGGGGCGGCGTTGGGGGATTTGGTGGGAACGTTAGCGCGAACCTCGGAGGTGTGGATTGGCATCCCGCTCGGAATGCCGGTCGGCATCAGCCCCGCCACAACTTATGCGTTGGCAGGCATGGGTGCGTTTTTTAGCGCGGTGACTCGCGGTCCCATTACCGCGATCGTCATTGTTTTCGAGATCACCACTGACTTTAACCTGGTGCTGCCGCTGATGATTGGCTCAGTGATCGCCTATCTAATTAGCGATCGCATCGCTAGCGGCTCGATCTACACGCGGCTGCTGGCCTGGAATGGCATTCATTTGGAGAAAGACTTGACGCACGAATCTTGGCTGGGGCTGACTGCCGCAGACTTGATGCAGCGCCGAGTGGAAACGCTCTCTAGCCATATGCCGCTCAGCGAAGCCGTGCAAGCCTTCTCCCGCTCCCACCATCGTGGTTTTCCGGTGGTAGACGACGGCAAGCTAGTCGGCATTGTTACCCAAAGTGATCTAGCCGATACCTCTCGTCGCCCGGTTGCCCAACCGGAAGCAACTTTGGTAGACATTATGACCCCGCAGCCCGTCACCGTTAGCCCTACCCATCCGCTGACCCATGTTCTGTATTTGCTCAATCGCTTTAAGGTGAGCCGCCTGCCCGTTACCGAAGGGCAAAAGCTGGTTGGCATTATCACCCGTGCTGATATTATTCGCGCTGAAGCGGATCATGTGATCGGAGAGGTGCAGCAATTTGGGCCGCAGCCAGAGCCGTCGTATCTGGTCTATCAAACTCGATCGCCAGCAGTCGGCAAAGGAAGACTGCTGGTGCCGCTGAGTAATCCCGACACGGCTCCAGTGCTGATCAAGCTGGCGGCGGTAATTGCTCGTGAGCAAGACTACGAGCTGGAATGCTTGAATGTCATTGTCATCCCCCGCAGCCAATCACCTGCTGAGGCAACCGTTCGCACTACCAGCGCTCGCCGTCTGCTGCGCCAAGCAGAAGCGCTTGGACGGGCGTGGGAGATGCCGATCCATACGCAGATTCGGGTGGGGCATGACCCCGCCCAAGCCATGCTAGAAGCCATCCACGATCGGCATATCGATCGCATCCTCATGGGCTGGGAGGGTAAAACCACCACGCCGGGGCGCATCTTTGGCAGCGTAGTTGATACGGTGATTCGGCAAGCTGCCTGCGAGGTGGTGCTGGTGAAACTGGTCGGCGATCCCACGTTCGACCACTGGCTGCTGCCCGTTGCAGGCGGACCCAACGCCCTAGCTGCTTTGCGCCTGCTGCCTGCCCTAGTGACGCTCAGCGAATCGCCTAACGTGCGCGTTTGTAAGGTGTTCAACCATGAGCCATCCTTCCAGGAAGCTGAGCTGCTGCGGCAGATGCAGAAAACACTGATCCCCTTGCTCAACTGTCCGGTGTTATCTAGACCGATCGCTGGGGACTCTGTGCCGGAAGCAATCAATCGCCTCGCCTGGAAAGAGCGCTGTGATGTGATTATGCTGGGTGCCAGTCGGGAAGGGCTGTTGAAACAAGCGCTGCACGGCAATGTGCCAGAGGCGATCGCCCACAACAGCAATCGGACGGTGATCTTGGTGCGGGGAGCCATTACAGCAGGCAAGTCAGCTCTAGCGGTTTAGCCAGTCGGTTTGTAGCTGCGCTCAGCGCTCGGCTTTACGGGGCTACAAACCGATCGGCAATCTTCAGGGCGAGAGATAGGTATAGCCGCTCAAGCTCCGCTCGTAGTTTTGCAGGAGGCGCTGTGCTTCCTGTAGCGTAATCCGGTTTTCCTGGAGGGCTTGCTCCGATCGTCGTCGGATATTTTCGATCAAGTCCTCAGAGTCATACTGCACATAGCCCAGCACTTCTTTCATCGTGTCGCCTTTGACGACATGCTCAATCTGGTAACCTTTGGGAGTCAGTTTGATATGCACCGCATTTGTATCGCCAAACAAATTGTGCAGGTTTCCCATGATCTCCTGGTAAGCACCGTTCAGGAACATGCCGAGGTAGTAGGGTTCGTAGGCAGGATGAGGCGTGGGGGATGCAGGATGAGAAACGCCGTTCCCTTCGGGCTTGATCCCACCGTCCTGATTTCGCCGCTTCAGGGCATGTAGCTCTAGCACCGACTTTACATCGCGCAAATCAATAAACTGATCGATTTTGCCGTCGCTGTCGCAGGTGAGATCGGCAAGGGTGGCGCGTTCGGTGGGTTCTTCGTCCAGCCGATGGATCGGCATGATGGGGAAGAGTTGATCGATCGCCCAGGCATCGGGAGCCGACTGGAAGACAGAAAGATTGACGTAGTAGATCGATGCCATGATCTTTTCTAGGTCTTCCAAATCGTCGGGCACATAGTCCTGCTGCCGGGCGATTTCCAGGATTTTGGCGCAGCACGCCCAAAAGAGCCGCTCGGCGCGGGCGCGTTCGGTGAGGCTGACGTAGCCAAACCCAAACAGACTGACGGCTTCCTCCTTGAATTGGGCGGCATCGTGGAATGCCTCCTGGTAGTTTTCGACTGAGATCGATCGGTAAGTGTCGTAGAGGTTGCGGACGATCAGATGCTCTGAGTCTGCGGCTGGCTCTGGCTCCTCGCACACGACATTGCTCGTTCCCAGCACATCAAACACCAGCACCGACTGATGCGAAGCGATCGCCCGTCCGCTTTCGCTAATCAGCGTGGGCACCGGCAGATTGCGCTCTTCGCAGGTCTCCTTCATTTCTGCAACAACATCGTTGGCATAGTTCTGCATGTTGTAGTTTTTGGAGGCGTGGAAGTTGGTTTTGGAGCCGTCATAGTCCACGGCTAAGCCACCGCCCACGTCCAGATATTTCATTTCTGCGCCTAGCGCCGCAAGCTCCACGTAAATTTGACTGGCTTCGCGGATGGCATCTTTAATCACGCCGATCGCTGAAATCTGAGAGCCAATGTGGTAGTGCAGGAGCTGCAGTGCGTCCAGCATATCGGCTGCCCGCAGCCGTTCTACGGCTTTGAGGATTTCGGGAATGGTGAGCCCAAACTTAGCGCGATCGCCCGCCGAGGTGCCCCAGCGCCCAATGCCTTTGGCGCTCAGCTTGGCACGAATGCCCAAAATTGGCTTCAATCCTAGCTTTTGGCTAGCTTCGATCGCCAAATCTACTTCTTCGATCTGCTCAATCACCACGATCGGCGTATGCCCCAGCCGCTGTGCTAGCGTTGCCGTTTCCACATATTCCCGGTCTTTGTAGCCGTTGCAGATCACCAGCGCACCAGGTGTATCTAGCATTGCCAGGGCGATCATTAGCTCTGGCTTGGAGCCTGCCTCTAGCCCAAACTGATGTGGCTTACCAAAGCGCACCAAGTCTTCAATAATGTGGCGCTGCTGGTTGCATTTGGTGGGGAAGACACCCCGATACACACCAGGATAGTTGTAGCGGGCGATCGCTTTGGCAAAGCAGGCGTTGAGCCGCTCAATCCGGTCTTGCAGAATGTCGGAGAAACGAATCAGCAGCGGTAGCCCCAGATTGCGCTGCTTCAGGGCGTTGGTCAGCTCGAACAAATCCAGCGAACCGCCGCGATCGCCTTTGGGTGAGACGGTGACATGTCCGGCGGCGTTGATTGAGAAGTAGGGTTCACCCCAGCCGGTAATGCGGTAAAGTTCTTCGCTCGCTTCGATCGACCAGGCTGGCTTAGCGGGCTTCAGCTCGGCGGGAGAGTGGCGATCGCGCCGTTCCTGATAGGGCGCGGACTGAGGAGCGGTAGATCCATTGGTGTCTGCTGGCGACACTTTGGCTCCGGCGATCGGCTGTTTTGCCATCCTTCTTTCTTGACCTCTCAAACGACTTGACCAAAGTTACTCAGAGTGATATCTTACCGCACTGGCTGCAGATCGGTCGGTCGTTTGGATAACCCGGAAGAATGAAAATCGGCGCGCTGTAGAGGGTGTGGAATGCAACAAAATGCAGCCGATTGAGATGCATAATCATGACGAATCCGTATCCGAAATTAGGCGATCTGCGAGGGTAGTTCTAGGCTGTTCTACCGCCAATGCATCTGATTAAGACCGATGAATCAAGCGACAATGAAAAAGGTTTGGCTTTGCGGCTTTTGCTTACTCTTATGTGCGGGCTGCACTAGCGCTCCCCCCAGTAGAGCAGACAACCCAGACAGCCATACAGCACCAGCACCAGTTACAGCCTCCACTAACACTGAAGACGATCTATCCAACCGGATTGAACAACTCTCTCGTGCGGCTCAAGGACGGGTTGGAGTTACCGCTACAGTATTGGAAACCGGAGAGACTGTGACGCTGAATGGCGATCGGCAATTTCCTATGCAGAGCGTTTATAAGTTTCCGATTGGGATGGCTGTGCTGGCTCAAGTCGATCAAGGAAAACTGCAGCTAGAGCAGCGGGTTCGGGTTGAGACTAGCGATTTTGTCTCGGAGCTTCAGCACAGCCCGATCCGAGATGAAAATCCGCAGGGAGTGGAACTGAGTCTGGCTGAATTATTGAAATATATGGTATCTGAAAGCGATGGCACAGCCTGTGATGTGCTGTTACGAGTGATTGGTGGACCGGAAGTTGTGACTGAGTATCTGCAAGGTCTTGATGTCAATGACATTGTTGTAGCCGATACAGAAAAGGAAATAGGGCAAGACAACGCCGTCCAGTATCGCAATTATGCAACGCCGGATGCAGCCGTTGCTTTGCTACGTGCAGTGCAGGAAGGGCGGGGGCTTTCGGAATCGAGTCGGGCGTTGCTACTGCGATTGATGACAGAGACGCCCACAGGTCCAAACCGGATCAAAGGTCTGTTGCCCAAGGGGACGGTTGTAGCCCATAAAACCGGTTCGTCAGGCACTGTAGAGGGAATGACGGCTGCCACCAATGATGTGGGATTGGTGACGCTATCCAATGGGCAACATTTAGCGATCGCCGTTTTTGTTTCAGATTCAACAGCGGATGATGCAACCCGCGAAAAAGTAATCGCAGAGGTAGCGCGAGCAGCATGGGATCAATGGAGCAGATAGGCAGATATTGACTGTTGTAGCTGGTGGGGAGGGTGTATCTACTACTCGGTAGCTATGCGGCTTGAACGTCTCTGCTCACTAAGTACAGGACAAAAATTGAAGAACGTGGAAAAACTCATCGACGAACAACTCTAGATTCAGTAATATTTGACGTAGGTGGTCGAAACCATAGCGAAAAATACTCT
>NZ_JACXWX010000035.1 GCF_014764505.1 Phormidium tenue FACHB-886 | reverse complement strand
GCTCCCATTCGCATAGCTTTGTTGAAGATTTCACCTCAGCGTTCCTTCAACTGGTCTCGACCGAACTTAGTTTGTACTCCTTTGCCACCATTCATGAATAATGCAGGCTAAACAGCTTAGATCAACCCGCGATCTATCAAGCTTCACTTGAAAGAATTTATTCTGATGTAGCTTTTCTTATTCTGCTCCACACCTTGGTAATTGTCTTAAGTTTCTTGCGTTGGCTTTTACTTACTTCAACAGTAATATTCTCGATACCACTTCACGAATCGATCGATTCCCACTTCAATTGACGTTTTGGGTTTAAATCCAACATCCTGCATTAAATCATCTACATCTGCGTAGGTCGTTGGCACATCACCGGGCTGCATCGGCAACAAGTTCTTTTTGGCTTCCTTTCCCATTGCCTGCTCGATCACCTCGATGAATCGCATTAGCGAAACGGGCTGATTGTTCCCAATGTTGTAAAGCTTATAGCGGGCTTGCGTGGACTGTGATGCATCAGCAACAGGTGGCTTGTGCATCACACGAACTACTCCTTCAATGATGTCGTCAATATAGGTAAAATCGCGCTGCATGTCGCCAAAGTTATACACGTCGATTGGCTTATCTTCTGCGATCGCTTTCACAAACTTAAAGTAAGCCATATCTGGCCGCCCCCACTCTCCATAAACCGTGAAGAACCGCAGCCCGGTTGTGGGAATCTGGAACAGATGGCTGTAGGTATGCGCCATCAGTTCGTTGGCTTTCTTGGTGGCAGCATATAGCGAAATCGGGTGATCAACATTGTCACTGGTAGCAAACGGAATTTTAGGATTAACGCCATACACAGAGCTAGAGGAAGCAAACACCAAATGTTTCACCAAATGATGGCGGCAGCCTTCCAGGATATTCACAAATCCGGCTAGGTTGCTGTCTACATATGCCCAAGGATTTTGCAGCGAATAGCGAACGCCTGCCTGTGCTGCTAGATGTACCACATAATCAAATGCTTGGGTTTGAAACAGTTCAGCGACCGCTTGACGATCGCTCAGATCCAAAAACTCAAAGGTAAATCCTGATTGAACAACCAGGCGATCGAGCCGGGCTTTCTTCAGATTAACATCATAGTAGTCATTCAAATTATCAATGCCATACACTTGCATACCGTCTGCCAAAAGCCGCTCTGCCAAGTGATACCCTACAAATCCTGCTGCTCCAGTAACCAGTATGTGCATGATGAGTTTCTCTCTGCTTGTCGATCGCCCGAATCTAACTGAAATATCCTGATTGACTGACAAAATGCTTGAACTTGAGAAGCATTGGGTTAGCTAAGCGTAAGCGTAACCCACCCAAAAATTGGTTTTGGGCGTGACGCTGTTCAATTCAACCTACCCAGAAAGAGCGGTCAGTCAATCAGCTGAAGTGCCTCAAATTGTGCCAAAACTATGCTGAAAGCTGGGTGAACCACAGCTTTCAGCATAGTTTTTCCTGCCTATAGCAATTTCCACTGGCCTGAGGAATAGGCTTTTTGTTGTGTTCCACGCAGAGCACGGGACACAACAAAAAACGACTCTTCATTTGAGCGTGAAGCGCCATATGTGGTTTTTTAAGCAGCGCCCAACTCAGCTAGGATATCGGCGGCATGAGTTTCAGTGTTGATGCTGCTGTAGACCTTGGCAATTTTGCCATCTTCGCCGATCACATAGGTCACACGCTTGGCGTAGCGCGTCCCATTCATTTCGCCTTCAACATCGTAGGCTTTGATGATGGCACCGTCTGTATCGGCCAGCAGAGGAAACGGCAAATTAAATTTTGCTGTAAATGCTTGGTGAGAAGCTTCATCATCTAAGCTAACGCCAAACACATGAATATCCTTGCCTTGATAGAGCGCATAGCTGTCGCGGAAGCTACAAGCTTCTTTGGTGCAGCCGGGGGTGTCGTCTTTTGGATAGAAATACAGAACGACTGTTTTACCTGCATAGTCTGACAGCGACACGGTGTTGCCGTTAGTATCTTTGACCGTAAAAGCAGGAGCGGTATCGCCAACTGATAGCATAAATCTAGTTTCCTCTCAATATGTCCGGGTTTTGCTATAGCCAAACGCAAGTTTGAGCAGCGCTTTACGCACGCTCAAATTATTGCAACCGACAGCAATCCCGCCGAAGGTTGTCGGTTACCGATTCTAGCGTTAATTTGAACCCAGAGGTGATGCCTGATTCACAAGCTAGCCAACTCGCCCAACCTTGGCGCGATACAGCAGTTTCTCGCCCTGACGATATCCGGCATAGCGGACTCTCACCCGATCGCCAGCTTGCGCCGTTCCCTCCATAAGCTGGTGCAGCTGCGGGTCAAACGCAACCTCTGCTCCAACTGGGGCGATCGTTTCAATCCCCCAGATCGAAAGCAGCTGCTCTAATGGACGAATAAACGGTAGAAAATTCTTGGCTGGAAACTGAGGGTTTTGCTGCGCCGCATAGATTAGCGTGGGAAATTGCACGAGCCAGGATTCGAGCGATCGCAACACTGCCTGCTGAAACTCTTGCCGAAGTACCTCTTCCTGCTGGGCTAGCTGCGCCTGCAAGCGTTGGTATTCCTGCTGAAGAGAATCCTGCGGGGTGGCAGACTGTGGCGAAGCTGCCTCCAAAGGCAACTCCGAAAAAGCAGACAGCAACTCTGTAACCGAAACATGCAGCGCTTGACCCAGCTTGTAGAGCATTTCTGCTCGCATCTGGGCAGCTTTACCCTGACTAAGCTGCTTCACCTGCCAAACCGAAACACCTGCGGCCTGGCTAAGGGCTTTTTGACTGGAAATATTTGCTGTCTGCAGCAGCGATCTTAATCGGGCTGCATAAGGAGAGGGGGCAGTCACCAGAGAGGCGATTGCTAATTTGCTTTAGAGAAAGGTGATGCCGCGGTAGGGTACCCGTCGATGAAGCGAACGACTTCACAGCCAATCGTGTTTTCTGGCAGTTGACGCAGGTTATCTAGTACGCTGGTAAACTCCTGCTCAGAATTTGTTTGAGCATGGACTGCTTCAGCCAGGTTCCACAAGATTTCTCTAGGAATGCTTACCATTTGCTTAGACTTCTTAAACAACACAATCTTTGTATGCCTCACTACTTTAACCCAGGTTTATCACCAATTCACGAAATCTTTAAAATTTGAAACTTTGAAGCGGTTGCGGGGAACCTCTGCAGCCAAGATCCCGTCACCAGACGCTGCCAAGCTACTGTTCTCATACTGTTCTTATGAAGCTTGGCGCAACCGCACCATAAAGAACCCATCCATATTTCGCTGAGGCGGTAGAAGCGTGAGCCATCCTGCTTCAGTTGCAAATTCAGCTGTGCACCCTGCACTCGGTCGCTCGATCCACCAGTGAGAATGCTGCTGCAAAAAAGCTTTAACGATCGCTTCATTCTCCAAAGGGTGCAGCGTACAGGTTGCATAAACTAGCACTCCTCCCGGCTTCACCCAGGTCGCCGCATGATTTAGCAGTTCTGCTTGAAGCTGCGCCAATTCTTTCACAGTGGTAGGCGTTTGTCGCCAGCGAGCGTCGGCATGGCGATGTAAGGTTCCCAGCCCTGAACAGGGCGCATCTAGCAGCACCCGATCGGCTGTTGATTCTGCAAAAGTCATCTGGCGGCTGTCTCCCGCTTGCAAACGGATAGATTGAAGCTGCAGACGCTCAGCGTTTTGCTGAAGTTTCCGGAGACGCGACTCATGGCGATCGCAGCCCCAAACGACCCCTTGATCCTGCATTAGCTCAGCAATATGAGTCGTTTTGCCACCCGGAGCGGCACAGACATCGATCACGGTTTCTCCAGGCTGCGGATCTAGCAAGTGGCTCACGAGCTGAGCGCTACTATCCTGTACAGTCCACCAGCCTTCCGCAAATCCAGGAAGCTTCTGAATCGCCCCAACGCTAGGGGGCAACCGCAGCGCTTGCGGTAACGGCGGCACCCGCTGTACAGCAATGCCCGCAGCTTGCAGGGCAGCTTCTGCCTGGGCAATCGTCGTCTTCAAAGGATTGACCCGCAGATCGATGTGCGGCGGACGGTTCAGCCATTCACAGAGCTGAGCGGCAGTTTCTATGCCAAACTGATCTGCCCATACTTGCACAATCCAATCGGGATAGCTTTGCTGGATGGCAATTTGGGCGATCGCCTCTGCTGGCAGCACTAAGGGATCGGCTTGCGCCTGACTGAGCCGGGCATATTGCCGCAGCAGCCCGTTGACAAAACCTGCTAGCCCTGTGAAGCCGTTCTGCTTTGCTAAATCAACGGTGGTATCGACTGCCGCACGGCTTGGAATTTGGCTGAGGTAGCGCAGTTGATATAAGCCGAGGTGCAAAATTAGCCGCAGATCGGGCGGCTGCGACTTCTTTTTGGCGAGCTGCTCAACGAGCGCATCTAAAGTGCGCTGCCGCCGAATGCTGCCATACACCAGCTCGGTCACAAGGCGGCGATCGGCAGGCTCTAAGCTGCTTTGCCGCAGGGCTTTATCCAAGGCTATATCTGCGAACGCACCATGCTGGATTGCTCGTAGCGCTGTTAAGGCAACCTGCCGCGCTTGACTTCTCTCACTCACAGGAACCTCCTGGGCTGCGCGTTGCCCCTCAAGACGCAGGCGCAATGGCTTTGGGATAGGCGACTCGCTGGTGGTTAAACTGGAGCCACACCTGCACAAAAATTTCGGCAATTTGCGTCATTTCGGCACGTGACAAGCCGCACTCTGCTAGCTGATTGTCTTGCCAGCGGGCGCGAAAAATTCGGTTTACCATTGCCAGGGCTTCTTCAGGTGTGGCATCTTTCAGCGTTCGCAGAGCGGCTTCACAGGAATCTGCCAGCATGACGATCGCTGTTTCTCGCGTTTGGGGGATGGGTCCGTCATAGCGGAAATCATCATCGTTGACGAGGATAGTTGGGTCTGCTTGGGCGCGCTGCTGTGCTTGATGGTGGAAGTAGGCGATCGCCATGGTTCCTTGATGTTCTGGAATAAATGCTTTAACGGCAGTCGGCAGGCGATATTTTCGCGCCAGCGCAACGCCTTCAGTAACATGCTTTTTGATAAGTGCCGCACTTTGCCAGGGGTCATTAATGGCATCGTGTTTGTTCGGTCCGCCCATTTGGTTTTCAATAAAGCCCAGCGGATCGCTCATTTTGCCGATGTCATGATACAGTGTCCCCGCTCTCACTAGCTCTACATTGCAGCCCAGCGCTCGGGCGGCAGCTTCTGCCAGGGTTGCTACAAATAGGGTGTGCTGAAAGGTTCCTGGCGCTTCTGATGCCAACCGTTTCAGCAAAGGACGATTAGGGCTAGACAGTTCTGCCAGCCGCATTGGCGTGATCAAATCAAACAAATGCTCTAAATAAGGACTAACGCCCAGCGCCATCACGCTCCAAGCGATTCCCATCACACAGTGCAGCGCTGCCCCCGTCAATACCAAATACCAAATGGTTGTGGTCGCTGTGCTGGCAATCAGCGTCAGGATCAGATAGACCGCTCCCTGGGTAATACCTACCACCCCGCCTAGCAGCGCCAGCTCCTCACGTGAGCGCGATCGACCTGCCACCACTGCCCCTAGCACGCCTCCTACTGCACTAGGAATCAGCGTTGTCCAAGCTACTTCCATGCCGATCGGCACAGCCAGACTCAGCAGCCCAACTAGAGTCCCCCCCAGCGCTGAGCCATAGAAGCTGCCGATCAGCAGCCCGATCAGCGGCAAATTGCTTGCAGGTAGATTGAGGGAGACCACGAGAGGAACCGTGAGCGCCAGCAGCAGCACCAGCAGATGATCGCGACAGCGTAACTCTGGATGAAATCGCCGCTCAACGAGGAGAAATATGATGATGCCACCGCCTACCAACGTGGCAAAACCCGATAGCCCCATCCAGTTGACCCGCCGCTGGCTCATGCCGAAGTAGTCTAGCAGGACAAAATCCGCTTGGGTAATTGGCTCTCCTGCTTCTACAATCACCTCATCCTTGCGGATTTCAACGACCACGTCTTTAACTGCTTGGGCTGCCTGCTCTGCTTGCAGCTTGGTCTGCTCTGGGTCTTCCACCAAATTTGGCTTGATTGTATTCATCAAGATCCGAGTGGTGATGCCAAGGGCCTCCGGCGGCACTTCGGCGTCTAGCTGTGCCTCAATCGCTGCTGCAAGTAGCTGATTGGGAATGCCCCGTGGCACCCCTTGGCTAAGGATGCGGTTTGAAGTGACTTGGATAGCAGCTTGGGCACTGACCCAGTCTGTATCGGTTAGGTTAAGCAGCGTAATGTCGTAGGAAGAGGATGGGTCTAGCGTGTCTTTCGACAAAGTTTTGACTGCTTTCTCATAGCGCTGCCTTGCCCGATTGATTAGCTCTTTGAGAGCAGATAAATCCTCAGCAGAGTAAGCCCGACGGTAATTCTGCAGCTCCAGAATTGCTACCTGCAGTGTGGTGTTGGTCGTGCTTGCGTTGGCGTTGCCTGCCCCTGCTTTAGGCAAGGACGCAGCTGAGCTTGCGCCTTCAGCGGCAGCGATCGCAGTTCGCCATTCCCATTCTTCAGCTTGCCGCAGATAGCGCTGTGTTTCTGTAGAGAGGAGCGAAGTTTCTACAAATGGAAAACTGCCCGCTTCACGCCTGAGCAGGTTACCCCGGTTGAGCTGGCGCTCTAGCGATTCATAAATGTCTTGATTAGCAGATTGGTCGATCATCAAAACCGGAACAGCTGCCAACTTTGCCGCTTTGCGGTTATCTTCAGTAGTCCTGGTATCTATGACTCTGGCTGAAGCCGATGCTTCTAGCGTTTGGGGTGCAATCACACCGACCCCAAGCTGTGGCTCATTATAGAAACGGTAGCCGATCGCGCTTGTTAGCAGTAGGGTTGCAATTACAAAAAAAATGCGGGTCTGCACCCGTTGATTCGGATGCGCCCTTCGCCGCAGCATCAAATTGCGCCTTATCACCAAATGTTCGGGTTTAACAAATGCCTGTGCAGCGCGTTTCAGAGCTGCCCTCAAGTGCTTAAGGTGGGCTGGAAGTTGCTTCAAAACTTTTTGCAGTCGGTAAGAAGGCATGTTTGCAGGGAAATAGGTTCGTCGCCACTGAATAAGCCGATGGGTTAAAGCCTGGAAAAAATTCATTAGCTGTACCAGAGGGTGATACCGCAGTGGACTGTTGCATGGTTGCGATCTACAGACTGGTAATTTGCTCGACCGCAGCTTGCCTGAAAAGAAGGGCCAACTCTACCTATAGCTACGGTTTGCATTGACGAGGTAAGAGGTGACGACTTCAGAGACAAACTTAGACGTAAATGCTTCCCTGACAACGCGGATTGTGGAGCCGCTGCAAGACAGAGATTATCGCCCAAAAGTCCCATTAGAACCTCGATATCAGCATCTTCTCTGTCAATACTATCTCTCTGCTACGATCTGCAAAAGAATTCGCGAGACGATCGCTAGCGAGGGCGAACAACACGAGGGGCAGCAGCAATCACAGGTGGGTCAGTCAGATGACCGGAATGTTGAGCCCATTGTATCGAATTACACACCCCTGACCAAGTTATGAACAGCCGGTGGGCGTATTCTAAAAGTTCTGATTCGCAGTTCACATCCCACAAAAGGGAGAGGGCTGAAGGGAGCCGATCTGAAACTGCCTTGTTAGCATTAGCTACAGAAACAGGATCAGTAGCGGTAGCAGAATTAGTACCAGTACTGGACAAAAGGTTGGGATCTGTTGCAGAGTGAGGGGCTGCAGAGCCGCCGGATAGCAAGCTAGATGAACAGGTGCGATTGAGGGCTAAAGACCAGTCGAGCGGTAAACCCCCTCTTCCGTTATACGCACCGCATAGAGCACCCGCAATAGCACAAACGACAGCCGGCTGCATTGAGGCAGGGGTTTGAGCAGCTTGTAGCAGCGATAAACGGCAGCTATCAGGTGTTCTGAGAAAAGCAGTAAGCGCGGCAAGCAATGGAGAAGTGGGAAGCGAGTTTGGTTGAAGATTGCTAAGCTGTTGCGCTAGCAAAGGATAGGTCTGGGGTAGATCGAAATAGCGAATTAAGTCAGGAATTAGCTGAGTGGGTGAAAATTGCTCTCGCAGAATTAGCGACAGCGTATAGCTGATCAAGAGGATGCCGATCGTCTGCTCATCTGCACCATCACCTCGGAGGCTGGGTATCGTCTGCCGCAGGTGAGCCTGCATCCGGTCAGGGTTTTCGTGGTGAAATAGGGCAATCGGCAGGGTGGCAACTGCCAGCCCCAAATCCAAAGGCAAGTCTAGCTGCGGCGATGCATCTAGCTGTAGCAGACTGCGCAGGTGTTGAACCGCCGCCCTGCCCCAGCCCGTTCGATTGCCCGAAAATAGCGGTTGAAACCCCCATTGATGGACAGTGAGCCAGGGCAAGGAGACTGCATCTATAGATTGAGCGGCAAGGCGATCGCTACAGTTTGCCCCCAAGATTTCCCCTAGGGCAGCTCCTAAAAGTGCTCCCTGAAAACGGCTTAGCACTGTGTAGCGCATGTGAACCCACCTCAAATTTTGTGGACAACCTGAAGAACCCTATACAAATTGTGAACGTTAGAGTACAAAAATAGGTTTGGGGTCTACAGTTTAGAACCGATCTCGGCTCATGACATAAATCTTTGTTGCTTGTATGGTATTCCAGCCGCTTTTTCAATCTTTAGCCCGCTCCTTACAAAGACGTAACCCAAGCAAACTCAGAGGTAAATTAGGGGCGATCGCCACATTCAGCTTCACGCTTAGCTTACTGTCGTTTAGCTTTGCGGCTGCACCGCTTCATAGCCAAACGCAGCCGGAGCGATCGTCCACACCAAGCGCTGGCTCCACACAACCTTTGCTAAAGCAAGGTAGTCAGGGTGCAGCCGTTTCTGAGCTACAAGCCATGCTGAAACTCCTGGGGTATTACACAGGTACAGTTGACGGTGTTTATCAAGACAGCACTGCCAATGCCGTCATTGCCTTTCAGCGATCGGCTGGGCTGCAGGCAGATGGCATTGTAGGCAGTGATACTTGGCTGCGCCTGTTGCCGCCTTCTCCTGTGGCTGAAGCTACTGCGCCAACGGCTAGCCCTGTGCCTAGCCCCACTCCAGCTTCTAGTCCGGCTGCAGCGTCTAGCCCCACTCCAGCTTCTAGCTCCACAGCGAGCGCTCCAGCAGGCACCGCCAACCCTAACAGCTTTCCGTCTCCTGCTGCTTCCCCTGCTGCACCCCGTGATGCTGCCTCCTTCCCGTCTCCCACACCTGCTGCTAGCTCTACGCCTGCCGCTAGCCCTACGCCTGCCGCTAGCCCTACGCCTGCTGCTAGCCCTGCAGCGGGTGCTCCAAGCCCCTCGCCAACCGCGGCTCCTGCTTCCACGCAACCCTCAACCGCTACAGCCTCGACTACCGCTGATTTCCCTATCCTGCGGGCAGGAATGCGGGGAACAGCCGTCAGCGGGTTGCAGGAGCGGCTACGAGCGATCGGCTTGTTCAACGGAGCGATCGATGGGGTATTTGGGACAGAGACTCAGGAAGCCGTCAAAGTGGCTCAGCGCAATTTCAATTTAGAGGCAGATGGTGTGGTGGGTCCGGCAACCTGGATGGCACTGATGCGCTGACAAAGCTTGCTGCTGGTAAAGCTTATTTTGGGTAAAGCTTATTTTGGGTAAAGAGCTGAGATTGTCTATCAGCAGGGTTCTGCTGTTGAGCCGATCGCTTACTCAATGTTGCGCTTTATCCTCCAGAAATGGATTTTGGTAAACGATTGCTAACTTTGGCAAAGTAGCGATCCCAGACAGGAGCACTGGTGATATTTTGAAAGTAGGCACAAACAAAGCAATCCAACAACAAGATTTCCTGAACTCAGCTCTGTGCCTCCCGCTTTAGTTTAGGCGCAACAGTCCGATGCGAAGCCGATATTCCCACTCCACATGTAAGTGCGATCGCGTTTAGCCCAGTGTTTTTCAGCTTTATCTCCCAACAGCACTGGACGCGCACCACCAAAGCTACATAGCCTTCTATAGAGGCAAGGGTTATCCAAACTTTCGTAAAGGGTCTGCTGTGAGTTCGTTGTCCACCCTACCGTTACATCTGAGTGCGATCAACTGACTTTCTTAGGGTCTAGCCACATTGGTTAGACCCATCGAATTTTAAAGAGACTTGCTGCCGGAAAGCAGCAAGTCTCTTTATAGGGTTTGATAAGTTTTACGTTAGAACCTTAGAACCGTGAGCTGTAGCGCTCTTCTGCAAAAGGCTCACCCCGTTCGTGGTAGCCATTTCGCTCCCAGAAGCCCAGCTCTTGCTGATCCAAAAACTCTAAGCCATTAATCCACTTGGCGCTTTTCCAGGCGTAAAGATGAGGCACAATCAAACGCATCGGACCACCGTGATCGGGCGGTAGCGGTTCGTCAAACAGCGTGTGGGCAAAGAAGTTTTCTTCCCGAACAAAATCTTCCATCGAGATGTTTGTTGTGTAGCCGCCAAAGCAATGTTCCATGACGTGAACCGCTTTGGGATCGACCTCGATCGCCTGCATAAAGTCTGTCACCTTAACGCCGTGCCATTTGACATCCAGCTTCGACCAAGTCGTGACACAGTGAAAATCTGCGGTAAATTCATGCTGGGGCATCGCCATAAAATCATCCCAGGTGAACGTTTTTGGCTGCACCAACCCCCAAACTTTGAACTCCCACGATTCAGGCGTAATGCCTTTAGGAGTTTGCCCATAGGTGAGGACAGGAAACCCATTAGTCAGGTGTTGTCCGGGTGGGACGCGATCGCTCAAGGCAGGATCGGGCTTATGAAAAAATTTACCCAGCATAAGTCAAGTTCCAAGGCTGAAGGATAGCTGAATCGCTGTGGTCTAGCCTTATCATACAAGACCCAGACAAGGCAGGAACGCTAGCTGAGCTACCAGAACGCAAAAAACGGAACGCAGAGGCATATATCCACTGCGCCCAAGTAAATATAGAAATGACTGTAATAGCGAACTCGCTTGATGCCTATTCCTCTTCTTCTTCTTCCTCGGCTTGAGGATAGACAAAGCTGCTACGATCCGTCAAAACAGACTTGCCCAAGGATAGGGCTTTATCAGCTGCAATAGCTGCTTTGCGCTTCCAGGTAGCTTTGCGTTGGTCGCGCTTGGCGCTAGAGGTTTTCTTCTTAGGAACTGCCATGAGGGGATGCCGGTTTCTTCACAACCTTTCCATATTAACGGTTCCGTTGAAAAATGAGCAATGAATAAGGATTCGTCAGATTGCTCTCTCAATCTCCTCTGCATGAATTAAATTAAGAGCAAATACGCTATATTTAGCGTACCAAATTCATCGACTCCATGCATTTAGGAGTTATGACAACATCTGTTAAAGCGCTCTCGCCGCGTCTTGATAATATCAAAGCGCTTAGAAACACTAGTAGATGCAATTAGATGCAACATATTGGCGAGATGAGCATCTTATTAGCCAGATGGGCATCTTAGGTATTCTAAGAGGAAGCGGCAAAAGGTTCGAGCGTTGGTAGGGTTCACGACTAAGCGTTACGACTGGAATTTATGACCATGACAAACTATTGGGCTATCACGATCGGCATCAATCAGTATCAGCATCTCCAGCCGCTCGCCTATGCTGAACGAGACGCACAAGCCGTTCGAGATTTTTTGACGAAGGAAGCAGGTGTTTCGCCGCGCCACTGCTTGCTGCTAACTGATAGTTCACCCGCGATCGAACATACTGCCACCTATCCTAGCCGCGAAATTATCCAGGCGTATATCACCCAGCTATGCCAGAAGCGGTTGCAGCCCGGAGATTTTTTGTGGTGCTTCTTCAGTGGCTGTGGGGTACGCTCGAACGGCAAAGATTATTTAATTCCGACAGATGGCAAGCCAGATGAGATCGATCGCACTGGTATTCCTGTGGAATGGCTCTTTAACACTTTTGCCGCTTCGCCAACCCAGAACATCCTGCTGCTGCTAGACGTAAATCGTAGTCAAAGCGTACTGGCAGGAGAGGGCATCGGCGATCAAACTTTGCTGTTGGCTCAAGAGCAAGGCATTCCTACCATACTCTCTAGCCAGCCAGATCAGTTTTCGCATGAGACGCTTGCTCTGCGGCAGGGCTTATTTACTACAGCGCTACTAGAGGCAATGCGGCACCATGGTTCTGTGACGCTGGAATCGCTGGTGCAGTACTTAAACGATCGCCTCCCCGAACTGAGCGACCATCACTGGCGACCCCAGCAAACCCCTTGTGCCGTTGTACCTACCGACAAGAAGCATCAGTTGATTGTGCCTGATACAGCTAAGATGTCGGGAGCCGTTGGCGTTTCCAGCACGATGGGCAATATGCAAACGCCTGCCGTAGTAGGGTTTGATAGTCCACCCAATGCGACTGCGCTACTGGAACGATCGCTATCAACAGCCTATGGCAACGCCTTCCCCTTTGCATCCAACCCAGAGAAGCCCCCAGTGGACGGTGGTCTGGGGGACGGTGATATAGGGAATAACACAAAGATTCCTACAGTAGCCCCATTGCCAGAGCAGCCGCAGGTTGAACAAACGATTGCCGATCCGTTCTGGCGGCGGCTGATGGTTTGGGGAGGGGCAATCGCTGCTGTCCTATTGCTGGCGGTTCTGTTGCGGAACTGGCAAAAGCTGACTGGGCAGCCCACTGCTCCTGCCTCATCCAACAATGCAATTAGCGTTCAGCCCGGTGCGTCCAACCCCACCAACGGCAATCTTGCCGCGATCGATCCACTCTCGCCGCTAGGAGCAGCCCAAGCTGCTGTGCAAGCTGGCAGCTATGAAGAAGCTCAACGGCTGCTCGAGCAACTCCCAGCCGAGCAACGAACGGCTGATTACGTACCGCTGCTGGAAAAAGCGAATCAGGGTATCCTCAGCCAAGCTCGAACCGTCCTCAGTCGATCGCGGGAAGCTTCTTCTGAAAACCAAGCCTCCGACTTTGCAGATGCCATTGCCCAAGCTCGTCAGATCAAGCAGGGGCAGCCGCTGTTTGAGGAAGCACACATTGATATGGACCGCTGGAGCCGCGTAATTCTCGATATGGCACAGGGCAGAGCCGAGCGTCCAAACGATAGCTCGACCCCCGTGGCTGCCCAAAACTATAGTGCTGCAATTTCTACAGCGCAGCTCGTTCCCAATGACAACCCCCAGATCTACGCTCAAACTCAGCAGGCGATCGCTCAGTGGAGCCAGCTGATTTTGGATTTGGCAAACGATCGGGCAAAGGAAGGCAACTACGAGTTGGCCGTCCAAGCGGCTGCTTTGGTTCCGCCTAATACGGCTGCTTATACAGCAGCACAGGCGGCGATCGCCCAGTGGAATGGGCAGGCGCAGTGAGCAGTTGGTCAATGGTCATGGTTCTATTTGGGCAAGTGGCTTGGGGTAACAATACCCATTAAGGGAATAAGCAGCTGTTTAGTGTCCGCTTAGTGTTCGTGCGATTCTAGTATGACTGTCCCCTCGGAACGGGCGTAAAACCGAGCGCAGAGCCTCCTCCGTCAGCGCTGACGGTTTCTCTAATTTCGCCGGTAGACATGCCAATGAAGTTAGCAATGTCCAGCTGACAAGCCTGGCAGGTACGAAAGCGATCGTTGTCTTCCATGAATTTCCACCGCATGGGGCAAGCATAGAGGTGAACAATCCCTATACCTACAAACCGACGAAATCTACAAGCCGACGAAAGACTTTGAATCTGCAATATTTTTCAAGCATTTGCGCTTGCCCAAAACTTGTGCTATTCTCATCAGTTGTCTGGACGCATAGCTCAGTTGGTTAGAGCACTACCTTGACATGGTAGGGGTCACAGGTTCGAGTCCTGTTGTGTCCATTATTAATTGGGGAATACAAAACCCCCTTGCCTGCTGCAATCCGTGGTGATCTTTAAGCTAATAAGAGACTTGTTTAGTCTCGCGAAGGCGGAAAGCGAGTTCTTCTGTCTTGCCCTCTGCCTTATCAGCTAGCGAAATTCTGTCTGAAGTGTCGCATTATCCCCTGCGTCCTATCGCTAAGATCAAAGACCTCAGGTTTAGCAAGCTAGCAAGTTGGGTAAAAGCTATGAAAAAAGAGAAGAAACAAAAATCGGCAATCGCTACAGTCGATCGAACTTCCCAAGAACACCAGTCGCTCACATTGGGGCAGTACGCTCACCAGGTGATTGAAGAGGAATACTGGCGAGTCGCTAAGCAAGAAAAGGATGTGTTGGAAGATACTGATCCAGAACATCTCCACCAGATGCGGGTCGGCATTCGGCGGCTGCGGACTGCATTACAAGTTTTTGAGCCTGCTGTGGAGTTGCCAAAAGCTGCCGGCGCCAAGCGACTCCGAGATATTGCCAGAGTTTTGGGCGAAGTACGCGATCTAGATGTGCAAATTGCCACGCTCAAAGACTACTATCAGCCGCGCCTCAGCAAATCAGAGGGCAGCAAGTTGGAAACAGCGATCGAAGGCTTAATCAATCAGCGTGTTGAATCCTTTAAAGGGCTGCAAGCAACCCTGACAGAATCACGCTATGAGGAGCTGAAAACAGCTTACGAGGACTGGCTTGCTCATCCTCATTACGCAGTCAGCGCTGCGCTACCCATTGAGGCGGCATTGCCAGACCTACTCACACCGCTGCTAGCACATCTACTGATGCATCAAGGCTGGTTCATCTCCAGTAAAGCGGCATCTAATAAGAATGGTGAGAAATTACATGACTTACGCAAGCTCTGCAAACACGTTCGCTATGAAGCAGAGTTCTTCATGCCGTTCTATGACAAGTCCTTCCAAAAGTGGGTCAAGGAAATCAAAGACCTGCAGGGTCAGCTAGGGGAGTTTCAAGATGCTCATGTGCTGCGAGAGATTTTGACAGCAGTCCTGACAGATCTCAAAGAGCTGCCAGGACTGCAGCAGGCGATCGCTCAGAAGCAAGGTGAAGCGATGGCAGGGTGGGATAAGCTGCGGCAAAAATATCTCGACAGCAAATTCCGCTATCAGCTATACGAGATGCTTCTGCAGCCAACAGAAGGCGCAGTTAAACCCTAGCACTTGGTTAATGGCTATGAGAGATTAAGCCTCAGGCTTCTGCTCTTGTTCTGCCGTTTTAGCTCGATTTGCCCGAGCATTGTTGCCCCAAAACTCTCCGTAAACGACGGTTCGCTTCTTCAGGGAAGCGACCATCTGCCGTCGGACTTGGTTTGCCCAAGTGTCGAAATCAAAATTGTTAGTTCCTTGTTGCATAGCGGGTTGTTCACTTAAATCATCTTGCTGCGGACTATTTTTCGCACTCATTGAGCTGAAAAACATTAGTTCTTAAGGCTTTAAAGCTGACACTGCTATTTCCTGTTCACTTCATCTGCCTTAGATACTTCTGGCTGGATCGGTTTCTACTAAGTAGAGAAACCGCAGAGATACTAACGGCATTTCTAAACTAAAGACGAATGAACTTTGTTCAAACGAAATTCACAATCTAACAAAAAGCAGCTCTGTCCTGTTTTTCTAAATTCCTTTACTTAGTAGGAAGCTAACCCTTCTACCAAAGCATAATTTACTTTATTAAAAGCACTTTAGTTTGAGGATAAAGCAACAACAATATGCCTTATCAAACCTGCCCAGCTTCCGCCTAAATGCAACCTCAAAAGCTAATGCTAATAGCCTCTATAAGCAGCTCCCTAGCTTATAGCTCCAAGAGGAAAACTTGGCCGTATATAACTTCTAACACCTAGTCGATTGTTGAATCTGTATCATTCAGTCACTTTTGCAAAAAGTTATTGAGTTGTTCTAACACTAGGCTAACATTGCTGAAGCTTACCTTTTACTAAGATTACTTGAAGTTTAAAGTTATCGAGATAATCCCTATTCTACAAGCTAATGCTTACTTGATCGATCAGGTTATTGCCTTACAAAACGCAAGCGTGTCCGTCAATTAAAGCTATCGTTTCTGATGCAAAGACCTAATTAAATTAATATCAATTCCGATATCTAAAACTGATATCTTTAGATAAACCACTGTTTAAACCAATAGTTCAATTCAGTTTTTTATAGTTATTCACGGCTTGACTTTTACTGCATCAACTTTTGGATCGATTTCATAGATGAAGAAACGACCCACATAAAATTGCACTCAATTGAGTGCAAGAACAAAGCGGACTGTTGCATTAGCGAAAATTTCTCAGAGATTTACAGCGCTTTATGCTGACACCAATCCAAACCATTTCTTGAGAGCGGCACGAGGCACGACTTCTAGAAATAGTTTGTGGACTAGTGGACTAGCGGACTATGTATTAAGTGGAAATGCTAATTGGGAACCGCTGGAAGACTCGCCTCAACTCTAGAGCGCTCTATGGGTTAACCGACTGCACTGACCAACCTCTAGCCTCGTGATCATCCGTGGAGTGGGTATAGAGATAACGATTTTGTGGATCGCCGCGCAACTCCAAATGGTCGATTTGATTGGGGTCAAGCAGCAGTAGACAAAAATTTGGAAGTGGCAACAGTGCATCAGGCGACGGCGGATCGAATGTGGCAGCATCGGCTTTGGGTGCACGAGGCTGTGCCCAAGCAAACTGAACGCGGGCAGCATCCGATAGGTCACGCCAAAGTTGTTCTCTAGCTTGAGACAGGTTAGCGTTGTCTGATTTATCAGTGACCAGCGTGAGTTTGCCTAAAATCCGAAACTGTTCGCGAGTTTTTGGAAAGTACCAGCAAACTTCTGCCCAGCTTTGAAGCGGAATCTGCTCGGCTTTTTGGCTGCGGCTGTCGATCGCAAACTTGAGTTGGTTAGTGTCATTCCAAAAGCCGCGAAACACAACTGTTCGATTGGCAGGACGCCCATCAGGTCGAACGGTTGCTAACTGTAGATACCGAGAGTATGCCAGCGATCGATTGCGATGTAGCGCCCGTGCAAGCGGCGATCGCCAAGGAGGGAGGTCCATGAAGAGAGGTGAATGAAGAATTAAGCCAAGAATCCGGAATCTACTGTCGAGCTTCGAGCGCGATAATGCGCTCTCTAAGTTCGATGACTAGTGTTGCAAGCCGTTTAAAAACGGGATCATCTGCTAAGGCAGAGCCGGAAGCAGCAGGTGCGCCAACAGAGGGTGCTTCGGGAGTAATGTTTCTGCTGGAGCTAGCACCCGATAAGCTGCTTTCTAAACGGCTAATTCGGGATTGCAGCAGCGTATTTGCAGACTCTAAGCGCGATAACCTTGCATCTAGCTGTGAAGTGGATTGGGCGCGTGCGCTGAGCTGCCAGCCCAGCAAAATGGCAAGTGCCAACAGGAGGCACGATCGCCATAGTTTGGGAAGAGATCGCATGGGTCTTGTGAGAATGAGTCATATGAGAGTCTATATAGCTTAATTCTCCGTTCCTGCGTTTGGGGAGACATCTGTCCTGATAAAGACACATTGTTATAAAGACACATCGTTGTTATTTGATAGCGCAGGAATTTGGGCGCAAGTGCTTCACCCAGCCACAAAATCAACCATGCTGGCTTCCTCGACAGTATGGTACGCTACTCCGAAACAATGATTTCGGAGGGGCGAATGGCACTGAGAGTGGGGTTGTTATTTGGTGGCTGTTCCGGAGAGCATGAGGTGTCGATTAGTTCTGCCAGAGCGATCGCCCACGCCCTCAGCAGCGATCAAAACATCGACAAATATCAGCTCATGCCTGTCTACATTCAGAAAGACGGTCGCTGGCAAATCGGTGAGGGCGCACAGCAAGTTTTGAGTGCAGGCGTTCCCACTCCATCTTTGATGGCTGCGCCCGAATCCACTTCCCCAGATGAAGTAATTGACAGTGCTCTCCAACCAGGTACTACGGAGCGCCTGCAGCGTTGGCAGCCCCCCGTCCAGGTGGCAGAAGTAGATGTGTGGTTTCCTATTTTGCATGGACCAAACGGCGAAGATGGAACGGTGCAGGGTCTGCTCAAACTGATGCAGGTTCCTTTTGTGGGATCGGGTGTGTTGGGGTCTGCCTTGGGAATGGACAAGATTGCCATGAAAATGGCATTTGCCCAGGTGGGCTTGCCGCAGGTCAAATACATTTCAATCAGCCGTGCTGAGGTGTGGTCTGATGGCTGCCGCTTTCCAAAATTGTGCGATCGCATTGAAACAGAGCTGGGCTACCCTTGCTTTGTGAAACCCGCCAACTTGGGCTCGTCGGTTGGCATTTCTAAGGTAACCACCCGCTTGCAGCTAGAATCTGCGCTAGATAGTGCCGCCAGTTTCGATCGCCGCATCATTGTTGAGGCAGGCGTGAAGGCAAGAGAAGTGGAGTGTGCTGTGTTGGGTAACGACTTTCCGCAAGCCTCTGTAGTTGGCGAAATCACCTATGACAGCGACTTTTACGACTACGAGACTAAATATACCGAAGGCAAAGCCGGACTGAAGATTCCTGCGCTCTTGCCGCCGCAAATCGTCGCAAAAATTCAGGAGATGGCGATTCAGGCATTTCAAGTAGTCGATGCGGCAGGCATTGCGAGGGTAGATTTTTTCTACATCGAGGAGACTGGCGAGGTGCTAATTAACGAGATCAATACGATGCCAGGATTCACCGCCACCAGCATGTATCCAATGCTTTGGCAGGCAAGTGGGGTCGAATTTCCTGCCCTAGTCGATCGCCTGATTCAACTCGCGTTAGAGCGATTTAATACTTAAACTGTGTCTTTAGGGCGAAATTCTCCGCCTAGCCCGCTTTCTGTGCCGTCTTCCCCTAGTCATTGCTGGGCTTTAGCTAATAAAATATCTATAAAGTTCATCAGCAAAGCTCTGAGCAGGGTTAAGGTATGGGCGGATATCAGCCTGTCCGGCGGCAGGAGCAGCAATCGAGACGGCAAAATTTTTCAAGACGAGATTCAAGGCAGCCAAACGCATATCAGCGCGATCGCTATCAGAGCGAGCGATACCAAAACTGGCGTAAGCCTGAGCTGAAGCGTAACCAAGCAGCGGAATCGATTGCAACCCCGGAAGTTAAGGTAGGTTCAGGACGATCGCCTGTTAGAAAGTCTCACTGGTTGATACTAGTGCAGCTATTTAAGCGCTATCCGCTGCTGCTGTTGCTGTCAGTCTGGCTGATTTTGCTGCTGATGGCAGGGATTGCTGCTACAACGATGATGAACCTGGACTACTCCAAACAGCAGCCTAGCCCGGTTCCTCTTTCCTCTCCTGTCGCGACGGTTGACATTCCTGTTGCTGCATCCCCCCCTGTTGCGTCACCATTTCCTGCACCTACAGCAAAGCAATCGGGCACAGCGCTATCCCTATTGTCGCTGCTGGGCATTGCTCTAACTTGCGCCACAGGCTGTGTTGTACTCCTGCGGTATCTCAACCCCCGCCGTCCAGCCAAGCGATCGCAATCCTTAACTTCTACTCGCTCAACGGCAATCCGCAACAAGAGCAAAGCAACAGGCTCAGAAGCGCCTAGACCCGCTCAATCTTTTACAGCAGAAGCGAGCGTTGTGCCGCCTGAAGCGAGTCACCCGCTTGATTGGGATGAACCTAGCCTGGCAGATCATTTAGATTTGCGGCAGAAGCAGCCGCTTTCTCGCTGGCTCTAGATATAGCGCTCCGCGCATGTGAGGACAAGTTTTTGTGTAGAAGTCACACATGACATGGCTTCTACACAGAAAAGACTTCAATTAAGTGCGGCGCACCAAATCTTGAAGCTACAGAAGAAGCCACACGATGTGTGGCTTCTCTTGTTTTTTGTGTAGTTTCTCCTAAAAGATGTTTGAGGGTAAACGTTACGCAATCTCCCCCTCAAATCTCAATACTGCAAACCTTCGATCTAGATTGCGCTCAAAGTTCTTCAATTTAAGAGAATTTATAGAAAAAGCAGAGCTTTGATGCCTTTCAAACATTATTTGCATAACAAAAAGGGGCGAATTCACCCCTTTCTTGTCTACACTTCACTCTGCGGCTCATCACTGTGTCCCGGTGAGGATTTGTACAGTGCGTCTAGCCGTTCGCGAGCATCTTCAACAGTCATTGATCGCATCACCAAATAAGGCTCATTCACAATATTGCCTAGTTCATCCAGAAGCTCCGGATGAGGAACAGGCTGAATCCGGTTTTGCCGGAGCGGGGCTGAGTTAGGCGTAAACTGCCCCCTGCGAGGCTGGCGCTGCGACTCTATGCCCAGCAGCATCATATTGCGAATCAAATTTCCTACTGCCAGAAAAGCCAATACTGTAAAAGCCAATATGTAAACTAAATGCAACATTTGTCTGCTCCAAGCCAATATGCCACGGGTAAAACCAATGCCTTCCTAGCTGCTAACGATCTAATCAATGAAGTTTGTTAACTTGCTTTGCTTAATTACTTCGGCTTGCTTCGTTAACCTAATGTTGTCCTTAAATTTGCTAAGTCACTCTTCGTCGAGTTGCTTTACCAGATTGGGCATAACGTCTTTATGCCCATTTCACAATCAATACTTATAAAGTTACTCTAGTCTCTCAGATTTTTAAACGAACTAAAGAGCTATTCCCCAGACTCCGCACACCCTTATTCATCACTCCAATTGGGATGCTCCCGTCGATACCGCATTCCCACTTGCCAGCACTCCGTCACAAGCTGATGCCAAGGTACTAAGACCGAAGTCTCAATACCCACTTGCCCATCTGTTGCCCGAAACAACATTTGGGCGGCAGCCACTTCCTGCTGCGCCTGTAGGATGCGCTCTAATAAATCTTCCTGCTGCGCCGGACTCAAAAAATCAATTTCTTGGGTTTCTAGGAGCAAGCGAGCTCGCCCAAACCAGTATTGAAAGTCTTCTAGCAGGGGCTGTAGGACTGTTTTTAGCAAATCCGGCTCGGAAGAAGAAGGATTTAACATGCGAGTTGAGACTTACTGTTTTTAATCTACGATTGCTTTCCTCTAAGCTTAACGCACTTTACATTTCTTAACTAATTTATTAACTTGGCATAAGCGAATTATCGAGAAACTTTGGAAAACAGCTTCTACCCGATCGGTCTTTAACTCCAACTTCTCAGCAAGGGCTAAAGCTGTTTCTGCCTTGGCTCGATAAGATAGAGTCTGGACAGCTATTGTCTTTCTCAACCCTTCAGTTGTTGCCAAGTTCATGGTTAATTCAGTGCAAACCGAGAAAATTCACCTGCCGCGCACCAGCGAGTCAACGAACCTCAAAAAAATTCGCCATACCGCTTCACATGTCATGGCGATGGCGGTTCAAAAGCTATTTCCCAAGGCGCAAGTGACGATCGGACCCTGGATTGAAAATGGCTTCTACTACGACTTTGACAACCCAGAGCCGTTCACCGAAAAAGATCTAAAAGCCATCAAGAAAGAAATGGTGAGGATCATCAACCGCAAGCTGCCCGTAGTTCGCGAAGAAGTGAGCCGTGAGGAAGCAGAGCAGCGGATCAAGGCGATCAACGAACCCTACAAGTTAGAAATTCTGCAGGATATCAAGCAAGAACCCATCACGATTTATCACTTAGGCGAACAGTGGTGGGATCTTTGCGCTGGTCCGCATTTAGAAAATACCGCTGAACTCAACCCAGATGCGATCGATCTGGAAAGTGTGGCAGGAGCGTACTGGCGCGGCGATGAGACTAAAGCCCAGCTCCAACGCATCTATGGCACGGCTTGGGAAACTCCAGAGCAGCTCGCTGAATACAAGCGCCGCAAAGAAGAAGCCTTACGACGCGATCACCGCAAGCTAGGCAAAGAGCTAGGGCTGTTTGTGTTCTCTGATGAGGTGGGTCCTGGATTACCACTGTGGACACCCAAAGGCACGCTGCTGCGATCGACCCTGGAAGACTTCCTCAAGCAAGAGCAAGTTAAGCGGGGGTATCAGCAGGTGGTAACACCGCATGTGGGACGGGTGGATTTGTTCAAAACTTCGGGGCACTGGCAGAAGTACCGTGAGGATTTATTCCCGATGATGGGCGAATCTGAAGAGGAAGGCTTTGTGCTGAAGGCGATGAACTGCCCCTTCCATGTGCAGATCTACAAGAGCGAGCTGCGATCGTATCGAGACCTGCCGCTGCGCTTAGCGGAGTTTGGCACGGTCTACCGCTATGAGCAATCTGGTGAGCTAGGTGGCTTAACCCGTGTGCGTGGCTTTACCCAAGACGATGCGCATCTGTTCGTTACACCAGAGCAGCTTGACGATGAATTCCTGAAGGTTGTCGATCTGATTCAGTCTGTTCTGAAAATTCTGCGGCTCGACACTGCCTTCCGAGCCAGATTGAGCTTCCGCGATCCGGCAGCCGACAAATACATTGGCAGTGATGAAGCCTGGCAAAAAGCCGAAAATGCCATTCAACGCGCAGTCGAAACGCTGGGCATGAACCATTTCTTAGGCATTGGCGAAGCTGCCTTCTATGGTCCCAAGCTCGACTTCATTGTGCAGGATGCGCTCGATCGAGAGTGGCAGCTCGGCACCGTGCAGGTAGACTATAACCTGCCAGAACGGTTTGACCTAGAGTATGTAGCAGAAGACGGGACACGCAAGCGTCCGGTGATGATTCACCGAGCACCGTTTGGCTCACTGGAGCGCTTGGTCGGCATTTTGATCGAAGAATATGCAGGTGATTTTCCCCTATGGCTGGCTCCAGAGCAAATTCGTTTACTGCCCGTGACTGAGGAGCAGTTGTCTTATGCTCAACAGGTGGCAGATCAGATGCGATCGATAGGCATCCGAGTCATGGTGGATCGCAGCGGCGATCGATTGGGCAAAATGATTCGCAACGCTGAGAAAGAGAAGATTCCCGTGATGGCGGTCGTGGGTGCTAAAGAAGTCGAAGCCAATGCGCTTAGTATCCGCACCCGTGCCTCCGGCGAACTGGGCGCACTGCCTGCCGCTGAAGTCACCACTCGCATGAAAGAGGCAATCACCCACTACGCTGACTTCTAAGCCACAAATTCGTAGCCTCTACGCAGTATAGAGAAGACGGCGAGGCATGCCTCGCCGTCTTTTTTGCAGTGCTGCTCCACAGCACGTTGGCTGCTTCTCCGAAATCGATCGTTCCTCCGCTGTAGCTGTGAGGAGATTGATTTGAGCAATATTGTGATTTGGTTCGCCCTTCAAGAACCAATTTCCCCCTCCGGAACAATTGCATCTCTTGTCAATTCATATAAATCGTCTATAAGTAACTGCCACGTCAATGAACTACAGAAGCCTCCTTAGCCTTGCCCTCTTATTGGTTGTCACAGGATGCGGCAGCACCGTGACCGATCAGCCTGTAGACACCTCTCGATCGTCTGCTCCTTCAGAATCCGTTGCCGAAGTGCCATCTTCTGTTTCACAACCGCTAGTGAAACCCTCAGCTTCGGAGACATCGCCTAAACCTAATTTGCCTACCACAGGAGTTCCTGGCACTCCTAGAGTGACCCAGCCTGCTCCTCCTAAACCCGAGTTGGATGTATCCTCAGATGCCTCACCCCTGCCGCTCAATCCAGATTCTGAAGAGCCGATTTCTAGGGGCAGTGGGGAGACTAACAGCGGCACGGCTATAGGCGAAATTGAGCGCGACTACGGTCTCACAACGCCGATCGCCAGCACTGGCAAAGTGACGGTGCGCGATCGCATTCGCTACATCGATACTGATCAACTCATTACGCCTTGCCCCACCGACACGGCTCCTTATGCTCTAGCAGAGAGCACTCACTACCGCATTCAAATTTGCTCTGGCGAGTATGACCCGCAGCTGCCGAAATACTACATTGGGCAAGCAAAAGACGGCAGTGGCGAACTGCGAATTACTAACAGCGATCTAAAAGAAGCGCGTCAGCTCATCTTTAAGAACGACGACTACACCTACGTTCTATACCAGGATGGCGCTCGTCCCGAAGAAACCAACGCCTATCTAGAAGTTCATGAACCCGATGGAGAGAGCTATGCAGAAGCGTTGTTATATCTGTATCAATAGCTGAACGTTTTACAGCGCGATCGCTGCCGCTCAAGGCTATAGAGTAGACTCAAACTGTATTCAACCTACATTCAATCTACCTAGCCCCGTGACTCCATCGATTCCCCATCGCCTTGAACAATACACGCTCAAGCGCCCGCAAGAAGTGTTGCTAGTCAGCGCTGAAATTGACGGCGAACCGGATCAAATTGCCATCTTCAAAGGTTTTTCAAGTTCGCTAATGCGGGCAACTGCCTTTGATCCAGATATTCCCGTGCTGCCAGAAGATGCAATTATAGTGGCAATCGATCGGCTGGCAGCACCCTACAAGCCAGCCAGTCCGCAATACATCCAGAAAGGTTTATCTCTAGCCGAAATGGAACCCTTCTTAACTTCCGCAGGCGTTTAAGTAGCTTGGACATGAGCTGCGTTACAGAGGCTTCCGGAGCCAGAACGCAGTCAAATTAATCTATCTGAACGGAGAGGGAGGGATTCGAACCCTCGGTACGGACTTTCGAACCGTACAACAGATTAGCAATCTGCCGCTTTCGACCACTCAGCCACCTCTCCAGGTGCTAAAGCCTTACCATGATAGCAGAAAATCTCCAGTGCAAAATAGGTTTTGGCTTGCTCCATTTTGAGGAAAGGCTCAGCCTCTCCTCAAAACGCTTACCAGACTGCCGTTTCTCCCAGCGTTTCTCGGATAGAATTGCCGATCGCCACTCGCGGCAGCCGATGCTTAAAACTACACAAAATTTCCCAGGAGATGGTGCCTAACGTACTTGCCCAATCGTCGGCAGTAATTTGCTGGTTGCCATCCTGACCTAACAGCGTTACAACCTCGCCTTCTTGCAGGTCGGGAATAGCGCTCACATCCAGCATGAGCTGATCCATCGTAATGGCGCCAATTTGCGGCACGGGCTGACCTCGCAGTAGCACCGTCATCCGATTTGAGAGATTGCGATGAATACCGTCTGCATAGCCAATGCCCACAACCGCCATTAGAAGATCGCGATCGGCGACATACTGATAGCCATAGCTCACCCCTGTCCCTGCAGAAATTGCTTTCACCTGGGTGACCCGTGCCTTTACCTGCATCACAGGCTGCAGCTTCACCGTATTGCGTAGATGAGGTGCAGGGTATAAGCCATAGAGCGCTAGCCCAGTTCGCACTAGATCATAGTGCAGGCTGGAATCTACCAGCGTGGCAGCCGAATTAGCGAAGTGGAGGCGGGGGGGCATCATGTCGATCGCCTTGAGCTGGGCAATTGCCGTTTTGAATCGCTGGTGCTGGAGCTGCATGATGGTCAGATCTGGATCGTCTGCCGTTGCCAAATGAGAATAGACGCTAGCAATCTGGAGCTGCGACAGCCGCCCTACGAGTTGCACAAACTCAGCGGCATCCTGCCATGGCATTCCCAACCGCGACATGCCGGTGTCAATTTTTAGATGGACCGGCAGGGGTTCATCCTCTTGCAGTGTCTCCGAAAAAATTAACGCCTGTTTAGGCGTGCAAATGGTCGGCTGTAGCTTCCACTGGGCGATCGCTCTCACCTGCTCAGGGGTGTTGGTTGCGCCTAAGAGTAGAATCGGGGCTTGAATGCCTGCTTCTCGTAGCTCGATCCCTTCCGGAATCGTTGCAACCCCCAACCAGCTAGCTCCACATTGCAACGCTGTCCGTGCGATCGTTAACGCTCCATGCCCATAAGCATCTGCCTTCACAACCGCCATTAGCTCTGTTTGAGGGGAAAGCGATCGCTGCAGCTGCCGCACATTGTGCGCTAGCGCCTTCAGATTGATTTCTACCCAAGCCCGTTCTCGCCGCATTGAAGATAGACTAGGCGACAGTTCCCAACTTAACATCGTCAACACACTCCTCAAGAAAGACGATTGGGTGATGGGTGAGTACAGGCAATGCCAGCATGACTCACAGACACCTCCCCTACTTAAGTGCCAACTATGTTACTATCTGTAGAACCTTTCTACTAATCTTCAATACCTCTGATGGGCAAGGTTCTGGTTCTAAACGCCTCGTATGAACCGCTTAACATCACTAGCTGGCGAAGGGCGGTCGTCTTGCTGATAAAGGGAAAGGCAGAGCAGGTGGAACACAATGGGAGAGTTGTGTATTCACAAATGCCTTTGCCGACCGTCATCCGGCTGCGTCACTATGTCCGGGTTCCCTACAAGGAAATCCCTCTAACCCGCCGAAACATCCTCCACCGAGATGGGCACTCCTGTCAATACTGTGGCTACACAGGAGACGAACTGACGCTCGATCATGTGCTCCCACGATCGCGCGGCGGTGAAGACACTTGGGAGAATATCGTCACGGCTTGTGTGCGCTGCAACGTTAGAAAAGGCAGTCGAACCCCCAAAGAAGCCAATATGCCGCTGCGAATGACTCCCCATAGACCCTTGAGCGGTCTCTACTTTGAAGTGACTAAACATATCAAGAGCGGCGTACATAAAGAGTGGCAAAAATATGTAATCGGTACTTAAACCCCTGGCTTTTGCTAGCTGGGGGTTTTTAACACTCCGTTTCCGGGATTTATAAGTAGAGGAATCTACGGCTTTTCAGATCGGCAATCTCCACCGGGGTACCCCCTATGGAGGGTGCTGTCAGCTAAGATTTTCTGTCAAGATCGATTTAATTCGTATTTTCCTCAACGGACATCAATCATAGCATCCTCAAAACTAGGGTTGAGCCGCTCTTCCTCCCTGTGAAAAAGTATGGAATCTGAGTCACTGCAATCTTCAAATGGTTTACTGCTGGTATCTGATTCGGACACTGCGGCTGCCTCTTCTAGCGCCACAACAGCTGCTCCTCCGATGCGGACAGGCAACTCGGTTAGACGGAATCAGGACGGTTTGGCTGTAGATCGTCTGGCTGATCCAAAAGCTGAGGAATTTCGGCAAGTGCTGAATAGACATCGGGGCGATCGCCAAGTTGTTCTACTCCAAGACTTTCCCGATCCAGATGCCTTGTCCTGCGCTTGGGCATATAAGCTAATTGCTCAACAGTTTGAGATTGCCTGCGACATTTATTACGCCGGAACGCTGAGCCACCAGGAAAATATTGCGCTGGTGAAGCTCACGGGCTTGCCCGCTCAACGCTGTACAGCGCAAACTGCCAAAGACAAAGATTTTTCAGTCTACCAAGGCTGTGTCTTTGTAGATGGGCAAGGCACCACCACACAGCTACTCACTCAGGTGCAACATGCTAACTTACCCACTGTGGCAGTGATCGACCATCACACCGCCCAAGGGGAGATCAGAACCGAATTTCTGGATTTGCGCCCCCAAGCCCGTGCCACCGCTACAATTTTCAGTCAATACTTGCAGGCGGGCCTACTGAAGCTCGACAGCAGCAGCAGTGAGCATATTAAGTGTGCGACTGCCCTCATGCATGGTATTCGTTCTGATACCAATCGCCTCATGCAGGCGCAAGAGGATGATTTTACGGCGGCGGGCTACCTGAGTCGCTTTTATGATTCGCAGCTGCTCAACTCGGTGCTGCAGGCGTCTCGCTCCAAGCGGGTGATGAATGTTATAGAGCGATCGCTGCGCAATCGGGTGCTGCAAAACAACTTTTCGATCGCTGGCGTGGGCTACTTGCGATATGACGATCGAGATGCCATTCCACAGGCGGCTGATTTTCTGGTGACTGAAGAAAACGTCCATACGGCAGTTGTCTATGGCATCGTCCACGATGAAGATGAAGAGCTGGAGGTGGTCATCGGCTCGCTGCGAACTAATAAAATTACGCTTGACCCAGATGAATTCATCAAAGAGGTGTTTGGGCAAGACACGTACGGGCGCTACTTTGGCGGTGGGCGCTCGATGGCAGGCGGCTTCGAGATTCCGATGGGCTTCCTGTCGGGCTTCAACGAAAATGCTGAGTATACCCGGATGAAATGGGAAGTGTTTGACGCTCAGATTAAGCAAAAGCTGTTCCGCTTGGTCAACCCGGAAAACGAAATGATTCAAACGGATTAAGGCTCAAACGGATCAATTGATCAAATAAAAGAGGGTGCACGCCTAGACGTGCACCCTCTTTTAATTTAAACAAGCATGCTTGAGCGTTCTTTAAACCAAAGCAAAATCAGCGCTGGTGATGGTGCTTGCCCGAACACCAACTAGCGTGGCTAGCAATTCACTCGATCCCGACAAACTAATCAGCGTGTTGCTGCTTTGCTCACCTGTGCCTTGAGCAACAGTTAACTGCTCAAAGGTTAACCCCTCAGCTAGCTGCAAAACGTCAACGCCGTCTTCAAAGGCAACGATCGTTTCTGTTCCTTGCCCGGTTGCCACGACAAAGGCATCTTTGCCATTGCCGCCGCTGTGGGTATCGTTACCCGCACCGCCATTCAACAAATCGTCACCTTCACCACCTAGCAAGGTGTCATCCCCCGCGCCCCCTAAAAGGCGATCGTTGCCGTCATTGCCTTGCAGCTGATCCGTCCCTTCTGTCCCGTTGAGGGTGTCATCTCCGGCTTGACCATTAGTAAGACGGATGCCAAATAGCGTTTGGTACATCAAACGGTAGATTTCCGTATTGTCCAGCGTGCTGGGCAGCAGATCTGCGTTGAGTCCGTAGGTTTTGGAGACGATGCTGCCTGGAAAATCAGGTGTTCCTGCCCAGCCCACTGCAAAGTTACCCATTGGACCATCCAAACTGTCTACTGCCTTGAAAGGCTCCCAGGGTTCTTCCGGACTAGCCGTGCTACCATTTGCCCCGTCCAAAAAGTTACGGACGCTGTTAGTGGTCGTGGGGTTAACGTTGATGAACGGGACTGTGGGTTCGCTATTCTGCAGAGCAGGGGTTTCGATCGCATTTCCGGTCGGGCGAGTGTAAGGCGCAAACTGAAATACCTGTAAGCCACCTGCTTCACTGTCGGCAGCGGTAATCACTAGCGTGTTGGGATCTTCAGTATCTACATAGTTTTTTGCCACTCCGATCGCCGCATCTGCCCGCCGCACTGCCTCAACGGTGCCCGCAGCGTTGTTATTGTTGGCAAAATTGTCTGTGCCTTCTTCTTCGACCACCGCAAAGAAGCCATCTGGATCGCGCTTGAGGATCTTCAAAGATGCGTCCAGCATTTCAGCAACGGTGGGCGCAGTAGGCACATACAGCGGACTAGGATTTGGGGTGTTTAAGCCCAGTGCCTCTTCGGGTCGCTCATCAAAGGTGTGATTGGCAGCAAACACGCCCAGCAGTTTTTCGGGCGGGTGTCCACTATTCACCACTTGATTGAGTTCATCTTCCGTGTAGACCACGGTATAGCCTAGCTCTTTGGCAAGGTCAATCAAGTTAATGTCGGGACGATCGGCAGGGTCATCGTACTCGGCATCGATCTCGGCGGTCACATGAAAGCCTGTCGTTCCTTTGGGCAGCAGGTAAACCTCGCCGCCTGCCATGATGACATTGACCCCGGAACGAATCGTCTGTTCAGCGATTTCTGCTGTTCTATCCCGTGCCCGTATATCCTCTGGAACGCGGTTTAAGGTTTTGGCAGCAAACGCAGCGGTTCCGGGTTCACCAATGTGACCAGACTGTAGCAGTGCCGTTGCTTTGCCAGCTTGCACTGCCTCATCCAGGATGGTTCTGCCCGTTTGACCTGAAGCAGGGGTTACTGGCGCGTTTTCTTCCGTTAACCCAAACGATTCTGCAAAAACCTTGACGCCATTCGCATGGGTAACTGCACCCGCATTGGAGGTGCCGGTGAGCTGGTCTTCCATATGCCCTAGATAGACGCCTGCATTAGACATCTGATCCCAATTCAGCCGCCCATCCGGTCCTTTGTCTACGATGCGAGCCGCTGCATAGTGCGATGGGCTTGTGCCATCCGGGTGGATAAAGATAACATTGCCTTTGTCTTGGGTGGCAGCTGGTGCGGCTTGAGGCGTAGGGACGCGCGAGGGAAGCTCTCGGTTGAACAGGGTTTCATACATCAACTCATACATGCCTGTGTTATCCACAGTTGCAGGCAGCTTTTCGGAGTTGAGCCCATGGGCTTTCGAGACGATCGAGCCGGCAAAATCCGGTGTGCCCACCCAGCCAACGCCAAGGGCAAATTGATCGCCGTTAGCATCCGGAGCCGAAACAAAGGGCTGGGTATTGGAGCCCGTTTGTCCATCTAAGGGAACCAGACGCTCTTGAGTGGTGGGGTTAGCGTTGATCGTGCCAACCGGTCGCCCTACCCGCAGTGGATCGCGCACCTGCAAGCCGCCTGCATCACTGTCAGCGGCAGTGAGCAGCAGCGTGTTGGGATGGCGCTCGATAAAGCCTTTGGCAACGCCGATGGCTGCATCTGCCCGCCGTAACCCTTCCAACGTCCCTGCTGCGTTGTTAACGTTGCTGAAGTTATCAGTGCCTTCTTCTTCCACCACAGTGATCGAGCCGTTGTCGAAGTTGGGATGCTGTTCGGCTAGCTTCTGCGTCACGTCTAGCATTTCTGCCACGGTGGGCGCAGTCGGGACATACAGCGGAGCGGCTCCCTCAGTCCCTAGCCTCAGTGCCTCTTCGGGTCTGTCGTTGAAGGTGTGGAGGGCAGCAAATACGCCTAGTACTTTGGTAGGCGGCGTGGGGTTTTTAGCCGGATCGAGCAGATCGAACAGTTGCTCTCTGGTATAAACCACCGTGTAGCCTTTGCTTTTTGCCAGTTCGATCAAGTTCTCAGATGGACGGCTCAAAGCGCTAGTGCTGCGGGCATCTAACTGAGCTGCTGTCTCATGAAACCCATCAGTGCCAACGGGCAGCATGTGCAGCTCACCACCACCCAGGATGAAATCCACCCCAGACTCAATGACCTGTTTGGTGATGTCGGCAAGCCGTTGGCGGGGTGGAACGCGCTGCCCATTCACTTCCAGTTCTCCAACCTGGGACACAAAAGCAGCCGTTCCCGGTTCTGCCGCAAAGCCTGACTGAACTAGAGCGGTGACTTTGTTAGATTCAACCGCTTCTTGGACGATCGTCTTGCCCTGGTTGCCCGACAGTGCGTCAACAGGCGAACCATCCTGATTCAACCCAAATGACTCGGCATATACCTTTGCCCCTGTAGCGTGAGTCACAGCTCCCGCATTAGAGGTTCCACTAAGCTGGTCTTCCATGTGACCGAGGTAGACGCCTGCATGATCGAGGGTATCCCAATTCAGCCGTCCGTCGGGTCCTTTGTCCACAAAGCGGGCAAATGCATAGTGAGATGGACTGGTTCCATCTGGATGAACGAAAATAACGTGATTACCGGTTGTCATAACTCTGTAGAATGCCTCAGTGATTGAGAGCGGCTCTGAATCAGCTACTGCCGCCACGCCAAACACAGGTCAAGCTATCGGGCAACGGTTCGGATACCATTGCCGGACGCTCTAATGACCTGTCAAAACTCTTAAAAGAGCGCTGCTGCCATATAAAATGACCAACCCAGACCAATATTGCGCTTACATCAAGGAGTGAGTTTAGCTAGGCAACTAAAATACCGAAGCAGATTAAAGTTCTTAACAGATGCTTTCCCTGTAAAGGTTGAGTGAACCTTGCTATACACCGAGTAGCCTATATCGAGTAGCAAAGTGAAATATTGAGGCTGTTGGGGTTAAGTAGCTGATTGCAAAAGACGCTGTGGAAAGATTCCAGCCAGTTATTAGGATTTCATAGCAAAGTTAAGGCTGCTCTAAGAGATGGTTAGCCAGTTATTTAAGAAACGGTTAGTGAATTTTAAGCTCAGCCAGCTAAGGCTCTATTTCTTGTGCCACATCACGAGCAGCACCCCACAGACAATAAATCCCAAGCCAACGACTCGCTCAATTGGAATAACCTCTTTAAAGACGAAATATCCTAACAGCACTGAGAAGACATAGCTAAGGGCAATTGAAGGACCTACAATACTCAAATTCACGCGAGTCAGTAGCAGAATATAGGCGATCGCCCCCAGTCCATACAGCATCAACCCACCCACCAGCTCTGGAATCGTGACGATACTCAAGATATGGTTGATTGCATTCGCAGTGCTAACCTTACCCAGCTTTAAAGCTCCTGCCTTCAGCAAAAACTGCCCACCAATACTTGCCAAGATAGACAGAAACAGCAAACCCAATTCCGATAAGGTCACAACAACTATCCCCTACGCTGTACTTCGTTACTCAGTGCTGTTCTACGAGTGGAGTAGAATACTCTTCTTATGCGTTCATCTGCGTTTGCCAATGGTCAAAGTTTAAGGCACTGTTCTTCAGGTAGTTTACAGCGAGTTTAAGTTTAGTTGGGTTTTTGAAAGACTAAAGGTAGACTGTAGTTGAATTTTTTCAAGAGAGCTTGCTATGACCACCGACTTGACTTCTACTGAGCAAATCGGCGCGGTTGACGCTCGCGCTGCTCGCTCCCCCTACACTGACGCACAAATTTCGGTTTGGTTGCGGGGGTTGCTGACCATCGCTTGGGCAGACGGTCATTTTGACAAGGAAGAACAAGCATTAATCACCGAAATTACCCAAAATGAACTTGCCCCTTCCATAGATTTAGGACCGGTTGAAACTATTCCGGCAGTGGCGATCGCCGCTACATTTGGAAGAAACACCAGCATCGGTGAAAACTTTATGCGGACGGCTGTAATGGTAGCGATCGCTGATGGACTTTATTCTGCTGCTGAAGACGAAGTGCTGCGAGAGTTTTGTGCTGTTTTGAAACTAGATGCAAACATTCTTGCCGCACTCCGCCTGACGCTAAACTATCAGCAGCCCGAAGTAAATCCTGAAGTAAATCAGGTCCACACCAGCAGTCTCACCACACAGAGCGCTATCGCTTCGCCACAGCCAGATCATGAGCTGCTGAAGCCCCTACAGGACTGGCTCGATCATCTAGATGTTAAAGATGCAAGATTGGCGCGGTTTCTTTGCAAAATGATTCCGCCACAGTGCCCGTTCGAGCGAGATGTCGTGCTATTTGGGCACAAAATTGTTCATATCCCCCCCATGTGCAAACTCAACCCGCTCTACGATCAGCTCGTTGGGCTCCGCTTCCGCGCCCTCTCCTATTTGGCGGATGAGTGCCATGAGGATGTAGCAAAGTATTGCTAGCCCTGAAGCCTACCGTCTGGTAAGGTTGCTCCCTGGAGAATGGCTCCGGTTAAGTTAGCGCTGCTGATCTCGGCTCTTACTAGGTTTGCATGGCTAAGATCAGCATTTGTCAAAATTGCTCTTGCCAAATAGGTCTCGATCAGATTCGCTTCCTGTAAATTGGCTCCCCATAAATTGGCTCGGCTGAGGTCAGCGCGATTGAGACGAGCCGATTTTAAGTTAGCTTTTGCAAGGTGAGCACGGACGAGTTTGGCATCTGCTAACGTTGCGCCTTGCAGATTAACGCTAGCGAGGTCAGCTTCAGTTAAGTTGCTGCGTTCCAGCTTAGCATTTGCCAAATTTGCCCCCCGCAGCACGGCTTGTGGCAAGATCGCCTCCGTCAAAAAAGCCCCTTTCAGGTTTGCTTCAGTCAGGTCTGCACCGCTGAGGTCTGCACCGCGCAGCGTAACTTCACTGAGGTTTGCGCCCCGCAGGTCAACTTTTGCAAGGTCGGCTCCAGTTAAATTCGCGCCGCGTAGATCGGCTTTGCGCAGCGTTGCCCCGCGCAAGTTCGCGCTGTATTTCCGATTCTCCTCCCGCAAATTTGCGCCGCGCAGGCAGGCTCCAGTCAGGTTGGCACCGCCTAAATTAGCGTTGCGGAGATCAGCATCAATCAGATTGGCATCTAAAAGGTTAGCAAGGGTAAGATCGGCGCTCCGCAAGTCAGCGCCTTGCAAAATAGCACCTTGCAAATCGGCATCACGCAAAGTAGCGCGGATCAAATCGGCTTGAGCAAGGTTTGCACCGCTGAGACGGGTTGCCATCAGGTTGGCTTTACTTAGCTTGGCACGGTTAAGGTAAGCCAGAACCAGAATAGCGCTATGTAAATCAGCATCCTGCAGATCAATGCCAATTAAATCTGCTTTGCTCAAATTAATTCCAGTCAAATTTTCACCGTGAAATCTGGTTTCGCCTGCCCTGTAGCGCCTAAGGAGTTCATTGGCGTTCAGCATAGTGAAGTCTTATTTTTATCTTTCTGCTTCATTTAGTCTGCCCAGCCGTTCTATGTCCGTGACCATGGCGACGGACATAGCTTATAACGATTCTCAATCTTATGAAGTACTGGCTGTTTGTATGCGTCGGGCGCAGTACAGCACAAAAAGCCCCTTTACCTAAGCGCGGGGCAGCATAGTTACTTAATTACTTAGGCGAGACGGGCAAAATCTGGCAGGTGTGCTCTAGAACTGTCGATCGCCTATCTGCGGTAGCGCCTGGTTGAGTAGCTCCTGGCAGGCTAGCTGTAACATTGACAATTTGGGTGGGGTCGTTAGCAGCATTATGGCTGAGACTAGCAGCAGGAGAGCTAGTAGCCAGGGTGTTGGTGTAGCTATAAAGCGATCGGGCTGCTTCAAGAACTGCTTGTGCTACTTGGTGGTACTCCGATGGATCAGGCAGCAAGCGAACTGTGCTGAACAGCTTGCTCTCTAGCTGGTTCAGCAGCTTGTGAGTTTGCAGCAGAATCCGCAATAAATCATCTAGCTCATAGTTTCTAAGCATCTGCTCTTGTTCAATTCCGCTGAGAAGAACTTCATGCAGCACCGAAAATAGCAGAACTTTGACCTTGAAGGGGTTAGCGCGCATCAGCTCCAGCCGCAGATCGAACAAATCCGACAGGTCTTGTTGCTGTATGTAGCAGTAGCCTGAAGCAGCAGGCTGAATAGGCTGGATAACAGAATCGAGTGGCTGATGGATGATCGCCTCAACCGGTAAGCCCTCAGTAATACTCAAAGTGGCTGTAGGCGGTGCACTTGCGTTAGCTGACGTTGCTGACTTGGTTGAAGCAGGCGACGAAGATTGAACAACATACAACGGCTGAAACGCCTGACTAATGCGATCCCCAATTGTGCTGTACTCTCTGGGCTTGCTCAATGTGATGACAAGATTCTCTAAAGCTGTCCTGAGGCTTTCTAGCGTCGGCATCCGGGTATGAACTTCCCGCACCAACTCTGGTAGTGAAGTCTGATGCAGCCTCTCACTATCTGTTTCCCAAATATTCCGGCTTGCCAACAGCAGTAACTTTTTAACGCGAATTAGATCAGAATTGCAGGTGAGGTTTTGGACAACTCTTTCGTAGTCGTATGGGCAAGTGTCACCTGGGTGAGTCGGTTGATTCAAATAGAGCTGATTGAGCTGGCTAATGATGCCATTGGCAACCCGTGAATACTCTGCGGGTTTGTTGAGCGACCGAGTCACGGCATAGAGGCGAGTTTGCAGTTGTTCGCGTGTTGGTGCGATTGTAAGTAACTGCTGCAGTAGCTCTTGCAAATCGGACTGCTCTAAACGCTGCAGATCGTTTTCCCAGGTCTGGGTACAAGCAAACAGCAGCAGTTTTTTGATCCGAAACAGATTTTGATCCTGCGCCAGCGCTTGGGTTACTTGCTCCAGTAGGAGTGGGGCGGCAACCGATGGGACGTAGGAGGTGACACTGAGGATCATAGGACGGTAACGCAGCAAGCAGCGGCGAATGTATAGAAGCTCTCAACGCTAGATTGCCTAATCCCCAATCCAGAAGCATCGTTGTTATTACGAATGTTTAGTTTTTTACCAATTTGTAGATAAGTACCTCTGCAGAGAGCATAAGATTTTAGGCGGAATCTAGCCGAGAAGATTTTGTTTACCGTGCTCTGTGCAGTTCAAAAAGCAATCTGCACTTTCCACAAAGCTGCACGCGTTTATGAGTGGTGCAAAGTCTGCTCCTCATTCAGGAGTCTGTTAGACAAGAGGGCTTGTGTAAATCCTGACGCAATCAAAATCCGTATAGAAAAGTAGACTTACCCCACCTGGGGGTGGCAAAGTGCGATTGCCTCCTGCATGATTAGAGAAACCATTTTAGGGAGGATAACTCCTATGTCTGACGCTGGTGTTCAGGTTTGTCCGGTGTGCAAAGTCAAGATTATCAAGATGATCGGCGGTGATCGAGTTATATTTTCGGCGGGTTCACCCGGAACTAGAGGCACGCTATGGGCGCGAGTCTGCCAATATGCTCAAAGTCCGGCTTGTATCAATAAAGACAAAGAAGGTATTGGGGTAATTCAGCCGCAAGACTATTATCAATCTGAGCGCCAAGAGTAAGCGCTCAAAGTAAAAAGAACAGCCACCTCGCTCTAGCCATGAGTGCCAATGACCAAATTTTGAGATTTTCTTAAAGAATCCTTAACTATCCTCAACGCTAGGCACTGTTTTGTTTGGAAGAGAAGCGCCATAATCAAACTATGGAGAAGTTACTCTTCACAGACAAAAATACGGTCAAAGGGCGTGCCCTGTTTCTGGGTGAAAGGCTCGATCTGAAACCGCTGGAGCGAACCGACTATCTAGCAACAACGCCATTAGTGGTGGCGGCAGGTGAGCGGGGCTGTGCAGTGCTGTTTCGCTACGGAGCAGCTGCCGTATTTGGACTTGACCCAATTGAAGAAGCCTCCTTCCTCAGTTACCTGAAGTCTTTTGTAGTTGAGCCATTTACTGCATCCGAGACCGAGGAAATTGTCTTGATGCAGGATGAAACTAATGATGGACGAGTCGAAAATGGCGTAATTTGGCTTAAAGAGTTTAATATTGGGCGATTTCAAATTGTGGCGGATGTGCTGGCAAAAAGCGTTGTGCTAGCTCACTACGAGATTGGCACTGGCAAAGTATTTGATCAGATTGAGCCTTTTGCCGAAAGTCTTCAGCGCACTACCAGAGACGAGCGCTGGGGAAAAGAGCTGTTGCGGCAGCTCGGCAGCACGCTATCGATTCAGCACAAGATTGTGGGACGAGTCGAAATTATTGACAAACCAGAGCTGCTCTGGGATTCGCCAGATCTAGAACGTCTCTATCAGCGGCTCGAAAACGACTACGAGATCCGCGAACGGCATCTAGCGTTGGAGCGTAAGCTAGACTTAATTTCGCGTACCGCAGAAACCGTGCTGGATTTGCTGCAGCACAATACAGGTCTTCGGGTGGAATGGTATGTCGTTATTTTGATTGTGGTAGAGATCTTGCTATCGCTGTTTGATCTGTTTTTGCAGGTTCGAGTTTAAGCGCTCCATCTATTTCGCTTGTCAGCCTGAACCGCTCTCATCAATCTGAATTTAAAGGCTTTTCAACAAGCTTAACCACCTGCAAGATAAAGACTGTGGCGATCGCCCCTGTTAGCGCTATCTGCCATAGTCCGACGCCTGATGCTACGCCGAGTGATGCCGAAACCCAAATCGCCGCCGCTGAAGTTAACCCCTGAATTTTAACTTCATGGGGGTTAGTTCTGGATTTGGCAAAAATCTCTCCAGCTCCCAAAAAGCCGATACCTGCAACAATACCCTGCATCACACGACCAACATTATCAGTGCCTGCCCCTAGCTGCAGCCCAGTCATTACGAACATGGCAGCACCCAGACTAACCAGCATATGAGTCCGCAAGCCAGCTGGTTTGTGTTCGAGCTGCCGCTCTAGCCCTACTAATCCACCTGTAAAAATGGCAAGGCTCACTCGAGCCAAAATAATGAACCAGTCGCTGGGATCTATGGGCGTCATAAACGTCAGGGCTAATACATTTCTATGAGAGTACTTCTTAGAGAATCAAGGAATAGGCAACGATCGCAGCAATCGCTCCACAATCAAGCCAGCTTTGCGTCCACCTGCCGGAATCAAGCGGTGTGCTAATACGGAAGGCGCTAGAAGTTTTGCATCATCTGGCAAGGCATAGCTACGACCTTCCAAAAAAGCTAGCGCCTGCACCGCCCGATGGAGTGCTACAGTTCCCCTTGGGCTCACCCCTAATAAAATCTCCTCATCCTGGCGAGTTGCCCGTACTAAATCTAGAATGTATTGTCGCAGCGATGGCTCTACAGTAACCTGGGCACAAAGCCGACGTAGCTCCTGGATGGTAACCACAGAAATACAAGGTTCAAGCGCTTCAACGGTTGTGCCATTTTGCAAGCGCTCTAGCATCTGCAGTTCTTCTGTTTCAGAAGGATAACCCAAGCTCAGCGACAGAGCAAATCGATCCATCTGGGCTTCTGGCAGCGGGAAGGTTCCCTGATACTCTACTGGATTTTGGGTTGCAATCACGAAAAAGGGGTTAGGAACTGATCGTGAGACTCCATCGATCGTCACCTGATGCTCCTCCATCACTTCCAGCAGGGCTGATTGTGTACGCGGGGTGGCACGATTAATTTCGTCGGCTAGCAGCACATTGGCAAACACCGGACCCGGCAAAAACTCAAATTGTCCAGCGCTGGGATTCCAGATATTCGTGCCGGTTACGTCAGCAGGCAGTAGATCAGGAGTACATTGAATTCGCTGAAACCGGCCATCAATCGATCGCGCCAACGACTTCGCTAGCAGTGTTTTACCAACTCCGGGTACATCTTCTAACAGGGCATGCCCCCCAGAAAATAAGGCAACCAGGACTAAGCGAATTGCCTCTTGCTTCCCAACGATCGTTCGTCCCAGATTCTGAATTAACTGCTCAATGCTGTCTCTCATGCGCTGTTTGGTGGTGATGCTACCCTTTCACAAAAGCGATCGAGTGATTAAGAGGTATAGATTCTCATGATGACAGGATTCCCTAAACTTAGTGCAAAACACCCCAATCTGTTTGGAATTAGGCACAGCTTGCGTGTATTTCCTTGATAGCCTTTCATACGTTTGCACCTGTCAACGATGCTGATCTTTAAGTGTTTCGTGACACTCGCTTTCTACGTTGCCGCTCTGCAGCCTAACCCCTTTGCAGTTGCTCAACCCGCCTCCCCCCCTCGGGATCCAAGCAATCAGCAGCCTTTAGCAGATCAAACCAGCAATCACTATTCGGCTGAGGTCGCCTATCCTTCCACAAGCACTACCTATTAAACAAGGCTGCTGATCTCCAATCAGAGCTGTTGCAGTAGCCTCGTTCGTGCCGTTTCACTGTCTCGCTGAATTTGTGCTTTCAGCTCGTCCAAAGAAGCAAACTTTTGCTCTGGTCGCAAAAATCCGTCTAGATAAACTGCGATTGTCTGCCCGTATAAGTCAGCTGACCAATCAAGCAAGTGAACTTCAATCGTCTGCTGCACGCCATTCAGGGTAGGACGAACCCCAATATTCATTACACCAGGCAGTAAGTCAGACTTGCGCTCCAGTCCACCGCTCTTCAGCCCTCCTAAGTGTACCCAGACGCTGTACACCCCTTGCCTCGGCAAAAACTTCTCGGGCGGCAGCTGGAGATTGGCTGTCGGGAAACCGATCGTTCTCCCTAGCTGTTGCCCTTGTACAACCTCTCCCAGCAGCGCATAAGGTCTGCCTAGCAGTAGATTGGCGCGATCGAGATCTCCTTGCTCTAGCGCTAACCGAATCGCCGAGCTGCTAATGCGTTCGGCTTTACAGCAGTGCAAGGGTGTTATACCAACGGGAATGCGATGCTGGGCAGCAATCGTTTGCAGGTCTTGAGTTGTGCCCGCTCGTCGCTGCCCAAAGCGGAAGTCTTGCCCGACACTGATGCACTGCACCTGCAAACACTGCACCAAAATTTTTTCAAAAAACTCCTGCGGTGACAAATTTGCTAGGGCTTGGTCAAATGGCAGCAGCACCAATTGCTCCACACCCATCTCCTCTAAGTAGTGAATCTTTTCAGCTAGAGGGGTTAGTAGCAGTCGGCGCTGCTTTGAAAAGAACTCTTGGGGATGAGGACGGAAGGTGAGGACGGTTGCCAAGGCAGAATCAGAGAAAGCCTTGATCGAGAGGTCATACAAACGCTCTGCACTCTCTGCAGCAGGGCTGCCTGTGGGAGCAGTTCTGCCTGCCCTTGCATTTTGAAGCAACTGGCAAACAGGTTGAATTACCTGGCGATGCCCTCGATGAACACCATCGAAATTTCCTAGAGCAACGCAGGTTGGAGCTTTAACAGTACTTAACGAAGAGGCAATCCACACGCTTTACATTCTGACACAGAATTGAGCGAAGATGGCTAAGTGCTTTTCAGCTGAAGTTTAGTAGGGCAACTGCAGATTTAGCTCCATACCTTCCCAAGCCACAACGCTGTTGGTAAAGGCACGCGAGGTTCTTTCTTTGATTTGATCCATGAAGTCGTCGTCGTGTAAGGGATCGTGGTGGAAGATGACGAGCTTCTTGACGTTGGCAGCTTTGGCAATTCTAACGGCTTCCTGCCAGGTCGAATGTCCCCAACCCACTTTGCTATTTTTTTCGGCGTTATATTCTTCGTCTGTATAGGTAGCATCGTAGATCAGGACATCGGCATCGCGTGCTAGCCACAACACATTCTCATCTAGGCGATCTGGAAAGTGTTCAGTATCTGTTACGTATGCGGCAGAGTATTTTCCCCAGTTAACTCGGTAGCCCACCGCTTCACCCGGATGGTTGAGGAGTGCGTTTTCCACTAATACTTCACCGATTTGCACGGCTTCCCCTACTTCAATGTCGTAAAACTTCAGATCGGCTCCCATAATCTGAAGTGGCACTGGAAAATTGGGGTGAAGCATCTGGTCATTGAGGCGTTGTTCGATCGTTGAACCATTGGGGGCAATTGCCCCATAAATGTGAAATCGATTGGTCTTGATAAAGGCAGGCGTAAAGAAGGGGAAGCCTTGGATGTGATCCCAGTGGGAGTGGGTAAAGAAGAGATGCGCTTCCACTGGCAGCTCTGCCAACATGGTTTGTCCTAAAACACGCAGCCCTGTGCCCCCGTCAAATACTAAGCGATGTCCAGCCACTCGCATCTCAACGCAGGATGTATTGCCACCGTAGCGGACAGTGTTTCCACCTGGACAGGCAATACTTCCCCTCACTCCCCAAAAGCGAATTGTGAACTGGTCTTGCGTATGCGACATGCGTGTTTCCTACTAAATTTCACCGCGTTTCAGTGAATGTATTCAGAACCAACAATCCTAAAAAATAGTGAAAAGTGAAAGCGGCAAATCGCTTGCGCTTCTTTCCTGACTGCTCATAATTCAACTTTCATTGCAGCAGTCGATTTACAGGAAGTTATTCATTGACCTTTGCAGTAGCAAATACCTAGACTTTCAAGCTAGGGATTTACCTGAAGCTCTCTAATCTATTGTGCCCAAACTTTGAGCCAAACTATCGAAGTAGGAGCAAGCAGATGGCACTATCTTGTGGTATTGGAAGCTACACTAAATCCAGCTAGCCCATAGCTACTAGTCTAGTAAGTCTTGAGCATAGGTTCTAAAAGTTCAGCGATTAGCAGGAAGAGGCAGCTGCCATCCTTGCAGAGAAGCCAGCCCAGATGCACAGGTGAGATTGTATTGTAGTGGTGTAATAGCGATGTAATTTTGTCGATTTGCTTGCACATCTGTGGGGGCTTGCCGAAACCAATCGAGATCGCGACCTGCCGCCTTCAGGGTTGCCATTTCCAGGGATTCGGGGTTTGGCTCATCGATATCTTCAATGACTTCGCCGGACAGCCAGTAATAAGTTCTGCCGCGCGGGTCAACACGCTTCTCAAACATATCAAAATAGCGTCGAACCCCTTGGCGCGTCATAACCACCCCCGCCACTTGATCAGCAGGTATTGCAGGCACATTAACGCTGAGTAGCGTCAGCTGCGGCAGAGGATGCTTGTATAGATGCTCTGCCAAAGTCACCGCAAAAGCAGCAGCAGGCTGAAACTCCTGTGATGAGTGGTTAGTTAAGCTGAAAGCAATACTGGGAATACCTTCCAGGATGCCCTCCATTGCAGCAGAGACCGTGCCGGAATAAAGGACATCTGTTCCTAAATTTGCGCCATGGTTAATGCCCGACAGCACCATATCAGGAGGACTTTCTAGCAGTGCCCCTAGCCCTAATTTGACGCAATCTGATGGGGTTCCAGAACAAGCCCAAGCTTTAATAGATGGGTGATAAAGCGCCTCAATCCTTTCTGCTCGGATCGGATCGTGTATTGTCAGTCCGTGCCCTGTTGCCGATCGCTCTCGATCGGGGCATACCACAATCACTTCATGGTCTGCCAAGGCTAACGTGTTTGCAAGTGTCCGCACCCCCAGCGCATAGATGCCGTCGTCGTTGCTAATCAAAAGCTTCATGGAGATTTATAGCAGTGTTCAGAGAGTTCAAGTTTAGTTTAGAGGGGGCGGAACCTGCTATTACTCAGATGACTATTGCTCAGATGACTGAAGGACCGTTTTTGAGACAATGCGAGTTTTCTTGCGGTCGGCATCTGATAACTCTTCCCCTGCTTGCAAACGGGTGGCGTTATCTTGCAAAACAGTAGCAGCGCTGCGATCGCCCATCTGCAGGGCAGTTTTGGCAGCAGATTGCAGCATCGTTGCGGCTCCTGCTCGATCGCCTTGTTGCAGCTTCGATTCGGCAATTTGGGTTTGACGATATTTAGCGAGAGCAAGGACGTGCTGCTGCACTTGAGGATCGAGTGCAGGCTGATAAAGCCGGGAGACCGTTGCTTGGACTGGAATGCGTTCTGAGAGCAGACCTGTTTGCCCCGTGGCAGGATCGTCGTATCGAACTTGGGCTTGAGCAATTAGCTGTCTGCCTTCTAGCAGCTGCCCGATGTAGAGATTAGCAAGAACAATCCTTGGCGCTTCCAGCATTAGGTCTCCAAGCCGCACGCTGTACTGCTCGCCCGTTGAAGTGAGGGGCAGTTCGATCGTCTCTGGCACAACTTGAGCGATCGGCTTCAGTTCTGCCAGCCGGACTTGCGGAATTAGCGACAGCATCAGGTGGGCGTTGGTGAGCCCGACAGACTGAATGCGGCTGAAGAGACGGCTGAATTCACTAACTGCTGCCTCTGGCTTCTGGATGTAGGAGAGGCTGCCGCCCCCTGCATCGGCAATTTTTTCGAGGATGTCTTGGTTCCAGCGATCGCCAAAGCCTAGCGTATTTAACGTGATCGTGTAGTTCGCTGCGAGGCTTGCTAGCTTTAGGCAGCGGTTGTCATCGCCGTGTTCGTTTTCGCCGTCCGTTAGCAAGAAGGCTTGAGAAATAGTGTCTTTTTTGCCCTTCGCCAGTTCTTCAATGCCAATCCGCATTCCTTCGTCAATTGCTGTGCCACCGTTAGCCTGCAGACGATTAATTTCTTGCTTGATGACTTCGGGATTCTCAATCACTTGATTGGGAACTAGCACCTTGGCGCGGTGATCGAACACTACCACTGAAAGACGATCGCCTGGAGACAGACTATCCACGATGCGATGAGCTGCCTGCTTCACAGTTTCTAAAGGTCGCCCGTTCATTGAACCACTGTGATCCAAGATCAGGCATAGATTGAGGGGAGCTGAGCGTCCGCTGGTGTCAGCAAGGGCAGCCAGCGATAAAGCAAGCTGCCGTTGGCTGCTGGTTTGGGCGGCATCTAAATTGGGATCACTTAAAGCAGCTCTTAAACTGACTCTCATAGCGGGTGAGGGTAAAAGAAGTAGAGGGGCTGGAGCGGAGCTAAGGTGGTGGATTGACAGTATTGAAGGGAGACATCCAATCACCTCTGAGCATAACTTCAGTGTGTTTGACTGTCGTTACGGAGTGATTTGCTTTATCACAGTTCTTAATTGCACAAGTCTTAATTGCACAAGGAGCGGAGAAACTGCCGTTTTCACTAGCAATTAAACTCACTCTAACTAAAGCGGTTCACAGCCTCGGCTAGTCAGCCGATGCAATAGGGTTCGGATATCCCTAAGTGTAGCTGGCGTTGGGAGAGCAACGGATGCCTTCAGGTTCAAGTTACTATGGTAGAAATCCTGCCCTCTTTCAGGCAACAGTACGCTATGGGTTCTATTCGAGCTGTGCAATCTCAATACTACAGTGGCGATGCCTCCTACCGGACACCGCCGCCTGACCTGCCCTCCTTGCTATTAAAGGAGCGCATTATTTACTTGGGGCTACCGCTGGTCTCATCGGATGATTTTAAGCGGCAGCTAGGCGTTGATGTGACAAAGCTGATTATCGCGCAGTTGCTTTATCTTCAGTTTGACGACCCTGACAAACCGATTTTTTTCTATATCAACTCCACAGGCACCTCTTGGTATGGCGGCGACGCAATCGGTTATGAAACTGAAGCGTTTGCCATCTGCGACACGATCAACTACATCAAGCCGCCCGTCCATACCATCTGTATTGGTCAAGCAATGGGGACTGCCGCGATGATTCTCTCGGCTGGCACAAAAGGATTTCGCGCTAGCCTGCCTCACGCCACGATTGTTCTCAACCAATCGCGCACTGGTATGGGTCAAGCACAGGCAACAGATGTGCAGATCCGGGCTAAGGAAGTGCTGGCAAACAAAGCTGCCATGCTGGATATTCTGTCGCGCAACACCGGACAACCTGCCGAAAAGATCGCAAAAGACACCGATCGCATGTTATACATGACCCCTGAAACTGCCAAAGAATACGGGTTGATCGATCGCGTTCTGGAAACGATTAAAGATTTGCCTAAGCCAATTCCTGCCTTGACCTAGTTCTGATTATCGGGTTCTTCCTATGTCCGTTGACGGTATCTTGCGCGTTCCTTATAACCTTCCTGGTAGCCCTTACTGGCAATGGGTGAGCATTTATACTCGTCTAAGCCAGGAACGGATCATTTTCTTGAATCAGCCGCTAACGGATGGAGTGGCAAATTCGATCGTCTCGGCGTTGCTGTATCTTGACTCAGACGATCAAACGAAGCCGATTTATCTATATATCAACTCAATTGGCGATCCGGTTGAGGCGGGTATGGCATCTATAGTAGCGGGCAGCATGTCGATCACTGCGGGCATGGCGATTTATGACACGATGCAGCATATCAAATCGCCTGTTCACACAATTTGCTTAGGGTTGGCGGCAGGTGTATCAGCGATGCTGCTTTCAGCAGGAACCAAAGGATTTCGCACTAGCTTGCCCCACTCGACGATTGTCCTTGACCATCCCCGAATGGGTAACCAAGGACAAGCGACCGATATTCAGATAATTGCTAAAGAAGTCCTTGCTAAAAAGCAGCTGATGCTAGAAATTCTGTCTTCTCAGACAGGGCAACCCATTGAGAAAATAGTTAAGGACACCGATCGGACACTTTACCTGGCGCCTCAGCAAGCAAAAGAGTATGGACTGATCGATCGTGTCTTAGAAAGCCCTAAATCGCTTCCCACTGCTTCCTTAGCACGATAGACCGTAAATTTGTTCCTCATTCCTCCCTCCAACTATGCCTATCGGAATTCCCAGCGTCCCTTACCGTCTCCCCGGTAGCTCATACGAGCAGTGGATTAATATCTATGAGCGTCTCTTCCGGGAGCGAATCATCTTTTTGTCGGAAGAAGTCGATGATGGCATTGCTAATGCGATCGTCGCTTACATGCTCTATCTCGACTCGGATGATCAAACAAAGCCGATCAGCTTGTACATTAACTCACCGGGTGGCTCGATCACTGCAGGCATGGCAATCTACGACACCATGCAGCACATCAAATCTGAGGTTGTAACAATCTGCGTGGGACTAGCAGCCTCAATGGGTGCGTTCCTTCTAGCTGCTGGAACGAAAGGAAAGCGACTGGCGCTCCCTCACTCTCGGATTATGATCCACCAGCCTTTAGGCGGCACAGGTGGACGGCGGCAGGCTACCGATATTGATATCGAAGCCCGTCAAATTCTGCGTGTTCGCCAAGAGCTAAACGAGCTGATGGCGCACCACTCAGGGCAGTCGATCGCCCAAATTGAGAAAGATACTGACCGCGACAACTTTATGTCTGCTGAAGAAGCTAAAGCGTATGGCTTGATCGATCTAGTGGTTGAAAATCCCATTGTTTAAAGTGATTGAAGGTGCAAGGCATCTCCAGTAACGCAGCTTTTAATTTATTGTTGGTAATGGCAGAATTTGAATGATTCTGCCATCATTTGTATCTATTAATATCTATTAATGGAGATTGCCGACTGCTACCGGATATTAGGTTTACGGATGGGAGCGTCCTATGAGGACATCAAAGCCTCCTATCGTCGGCTAGCACGGCTATATCATCCTGACTCAAATCCAAACAATCAGCAGCAGGCAAAGGAGAAGTTCATCCAGGTTACAGAGGCCTACCGCTGTCTCATTGGTGTTGTGAAGCCTACAGCTGAATCAGATGAGTTGTCGGTGAACCTGAAGCAACGCCAGTATGCGCCTAGATCACCACAGGTTGAAGTCACGGCTAAGCCGTCATTCATACCAAATAATGCTGACCTGTCCACAACCGATCGCCAGCTAAAGCAAAACTCGTATGACCAGCTCCAGCAGCTTTTGAAAGAACAGCGCTTTCCAAGGGCGATCGCACTGGTGGAGGGGTTAGCTCAGCGCCTGCCTAACGATGTAGAAATTCGTCAATGGCAAGCCATTACCTATCAGCGTTTTGGACGCTATTTGATCAACCAAAAACAGGCCGAAAAAGCGCAGATTTACCTGAAGAAAGCTTTGAGGACTGACCCGCACAACAGATCACTGTGGTTTGAGGTCGATCGGGATTTTCGGCGAATTGAACAAACAGAACTGTTCTAGGCATGCAAGATTAAATTTTCTAATAAACTCCAATGCAAAGGGCGCCCTAAGGGCGCCCTTTGCACAAGATTTAGCCTAGCTGACCAATGCTAATTAAAGACTAGCCATTGATCGCAGGAGCAGAGAGAGCAACCGGAGCAGCCTCACCCGCAGCCAAGTCCAAGGGGAAGTTGTGCGCGTTCCGCTCGTGCATCACTTCCATCCCCAGGTTCGC
>NZ_JACXWX010000034.1 GCF_014764505.1 Phormidium tenue FACHB-886 | reverse complement strand
GTAAGGAGCGACAAATGCCCACTCCTCATCGCTCACATCTGTTGGGTATACTTTTCTTTCCATACTCCCACTCTAGCCAATCCCAAAAGTGCATAACACGCTCTAGGCAATGGTAGCAAAATCTCAAATGAGGCGGCTACCGCTAGATAATTTGCCCACTTTGCTCAAGCCACCCACGTTGCTGAGGAAGACATCATGCTAGTCACCAGCAGGAAACAATGTTGCCTCGGAAGCGATGTTGGTAGAAAGTGATTGTCATTTCACAATCATTACCCATTAATGAACACGATCAAGCCAATTGGCTTAACAGTGTCATTTCAACAAATTGTTCGCTATTCATCAACAAAAGGAGAACGCTATGGTTTCTCAACTAAACTCACCAGCAGTAAAAATTTTGGAAGTTGCAGATGATCCACGCCTTTCCAGAGGAACGAAGGAATTCTTGAAAGTGTTGAATTCAGGTGGTGTGGGTTTAGAGACATTGTCCCCACTCGAAGCACGTCAAGTACTTGTGGATGGACAGGCTTCCGTTAAAGTCGATCTTTCAGGCATTGAGGAATCTGAGAAGACGATTACCGCTGATGGTTACACGATCACACTCAACATTGTGCGACCTGAGGGTGTCAAAGGCATATTGCCTGTTTTCATGTTTATTCACGGTGGTGGTTGGGTATTGGGTGATTATCCCACACACAAACGCATGGTTCGTGACCTCGTTGTGCTTTCAGGGTTTGCGGCTGTCTTTGTCAACTACACTCGCACTCCCGATGCTCAATATCCACAAGCAATTAATGAGATCTATGCTGCAACCAAATGGGTTGCTGAGCATGGAGAAGAGATTGGAGTGGATGGCAAAAATCTGGCAGTCGTTGGAAACAGTGTCGGCGGCAACATGTCCACCGTGACGACGTTGCTGGCAAAAGAGAAGGGAGGACCACACATTAAGCTGCAAATCCTGTTTTGGCCGATCGTAGATGCTGATTTTGAAACGGATTCTTATCATCAATTTGGTGACAAAAGGTTCCTAACCGTACCAGCGATGAAGTGGATGTATGACATGTACATTGCTGATCCAGAAAAACGCAAAGACATCTATGCTTCCCCTTTACGGGCTACTGTTGAGCAACTGAAAGGCTTGCCTCCAGCGTTAGTTGTGGTTGCAGAGAGCGACATTTTGCATGACGAAGGCATCGCTTATGGGCGTAAGCTCGATGAAGCTGGGGTAGACGTAACCGTCGTGCAGTACAACGGCATGATTCATGACTTCGGGCTGCTCAATGGTTTAGCCGAGCTTCCAGCAACTCGTTCTCTTTTTGTTCAAGCAGCGGCTGAGCTGAAGAAATATTTGCAATAGGACGCGGAGAGAGGGGACGCGGAGAACCAAAAGAGCGATTGAAATTCCCATGTCTCCGTATCCCCGCGTTCCCTTCCCCCCACTCTTCGTGTTCCCGCGTCATCCTCAATGAGGTAATTCCAATGCAAGCTCAAATCATCAACCGGTTTGGTGATCCTACTGTCTTCGAGACGGCAGATATCCCGGTTCCCCAGATTTTACCCAATCATGTGTTGATTCGGGTGATGGCAACCAGCGTGAATCCTGTAGATCTCAAAATCCGTCAGGGCATACCTGCATACGCGTCTGTTGCCCCTGATCTTCCTGCGGTGCTGCATGGGGATGTGGCTGGAGTGGTGGAAGCAGTTGGCGAGGGAGTAAGCACCTTTCAACCTGGAGACGAAGTGTATGCTTGTCCAGGCGGAGTCAAAGGGCTGGGGGGTGCCCTAGCTGAATATATGTTGGCGGATGCAGATTTGGTGGCTCGTAAGCCCAAGTCCCTCACTATGGTGGCTGCAGCCGCCCTGCCCCTGATTTCAATTACGGCATGGGAAGCCATCATCGATCGCGCTCAGGTGCAACCCGGACAACGGGTGTTAATTTATGGTGCAACGGGAGGTGTGGGGCATATTGGGTTGCAGCTGGCGAAGTGGGCGGGGGCAACGGTTTATGCCCTGGTATCCAGTGAGGGGAAAGGGGCGCTCGCCCGTAAATTGGGAGCCGATTTCACCATCAACTACCGCCAACAGACGGTCGAAGAATTCGTGGCAGACCACACGAATGGACAGGGGTTCGATGTGGTGTTTGACACGGTGGGAAATGACAATCTGCAAAATGCATTCAGAGCAGCAAAGCTGAATGGCACCGTAGTTTCGATTGTTTCGACGTCTAAGCAAGATCTAACCCTACTTCACACCAAAGGACTCACCCTGCATTTGGTTTATCGACTCATTCCCATTCTTCATAACGTGGGGCGATCGCAACAAGGAAAGATTTTGTCACAAGTGGCTCAACTGGCGGATGCAGGGCATGTGCATCCTCTATTGGATACCAGAGTATTTAATTTTTCTGAAGTGACTCAGGCACACCAACGGGCTGAATCAGGACAGGCGTTGGGCAAAGTTGTGCTCCAACAGGGATGAACATATCGAAACACAATCTAAACATCTAGATGAGAATTTTAGGCTCATGACAACGATTCAAATTGATCCTAACGAGCTATCTGACAAGAGAGTACTAGTAACAGGTGGAACCAAAGGTATGGGTGAAGCGATCGTCAACCGCTTGAGGCAGGCTGGTGCAAAAGTTATGACAACCGCTCGTTCAACGCTGGATGAACTGCGATCGCCGGATTTATTGATTCAGTCTGACATCAGTACACCTAACGGCGTGGAAAAAGTTGTCAAGGAAGTGTTTGCTCGTCTCGGTGGCTTAGATATCCTGATCAATAATGTGGGCGGTTCCTCTGCCCCCACGGGTGGCGCACTTGTCCTCAGTGACGAGGATTGGCAGCAGACCTTCAATGCAAATTTGTTCGCTGCTGTTCGCTTAGATCGGGCGTTTCTGCCCCAGATGCTAGAGCAAGGTGCGGGTGTCATTATCCATATTTCGTCTATCCAGCGCACCCTGCCGCTTTATGCAACCTTGCCATTGGCTGCGGCAAAGGCAGCGCTGACGAACTACAGCAAAGGGCTCTCCAAAGAAGTTGCACCAAAAGGAGTGCGGGTAAATACAGTTGCTCCCGGGTTCATCGAAACATCAGCGACCAAAACGAGGATTGAGAAAATCGCTGCCAGTACGGGAACAAATTTTGAGACTGCAAAACTTAAGCTGACGAATTCTTTGGGAGGAATTCCGATCGGTCGTCCGGGTCGCCCCGAAGAGGTGGCTGAACTGGTTGCTTTCCTGGTGTCCGATCGCGCTTCCTATATCAACGGAACTGAGCTTGTAATTGATGGTGGAACCATTCCTACCGTGTGAGACATTAGAGTTAGGTTCTGTAATATCCGCGTTAATGCCATCAATTCTAAATTTGTAGAAACAGTTCTTCTATCATCCAGTGAAATAAACAAATTGAAAGGGAATTACAACATGAATATGCTCACTCTCAGAAACGGCGTCCGTCTGCTTCTGATTGTTGCACTCTTTCTAGGAACCATCGCGATCACATCTCTAGGAGCCATTATGAATACTGCAAATGCACAAACCAGCAAGCCCACGATCGTCCTCGTTCACGGTGCCTTCGCTGAATCTGCCGGTTGGAACGGTGTATTGACCAAATTGATTGCTAAAGGCTACCCGACAGTTGCTGTGGCTAATCCTTTGCGCGGAGTCAAAAGCGATGCAGGCTATGTTGCCAGCGCTCTTAAGGCTATTGAGGGTCCCATCGTGCTGGTTGGGCACTCCTACGGAGGTGCAGTAATCACTAACGCAGTTAATGGCAACAAGAATGTAAAGGCACTGGTCTACGTTGCTGGCTTTGCTCCCGATGCAGGCGAGTCTGCCATCGAACTTTCAGGACGTTATCCAGGTAGCACGCTTGCACCAACCCTCGCGCCTCCAGTCGAGTTGCCCGATGGCAGCAAAGACCTCTACATTCAGCAAGACAAGTTCCACGCGCAGTTTGCCGCAGATGTATCCGCTAGCGATGCACAGCTAATGGCTAGTACCCAGCGTCCGATTGCGGACGCCGCGCTTAATGAAGCCTCTGGCGAACCTGCATGGAAATCTACCCCGTCCTGGTTTATCTATGGCGATCGCGACTTGAACATTCCTCCAGCAGCCCTGTCTTTCATGGCGAACCGCGCTGGTTCAAAGGAAACCGTTGCAGTGAATGGCGCATCCCATGTCGTGATGATTTCCCATCCAGATGCCGTTGTTGAAGTTATCGAACATGCTGCGACAGCGCAGTAGAGAGATATGAACGCAGAAGAAAATCATGAACATCAACAAGCGAGGAGAAAGACCATGAATATCAACAAAAACGACACAGCAATTGTCGTTATTGATCCACAGAACGATGTTCTAGACGAAAAAGGTGTTTCTTGGGGCTTGGTGGGAGCCAGTGTTGAGGAAAATCAAACCATCGAAAATATCGAACGCATTTTCAAAGCAGCAAAGCAAAATGACTTTGAGGTGTTCATCTCTCCCCACTATTACTATCCTACCGATTATGGTTGGAAGTTTGCCGGAGTTGTAGAGCGCATGATGTTGGAGTCGAGAGAGTTCGATCGCAAAGGAGCGTTAAATCTTGACGGCTTTTTGGGATCTGGTGCTGACTGGCTCGATCGCTATAAACCCTTCATTGAAGATGGTAAGACGATCGTCGTCAGTCCTCATAAAGCTTATGGACCACAGAGCAACGACCTCGTTTTGCAACTGCGTAAGCGTAATATCAGTAAAGTCATTCTCCTGGGAATGCTGGCAAACATTTGTGTTGAAGCTCACCTACGCGATTTGATTGAGCAAGGATTTGAGGTGCTTGTCGTCAAGGATGCAACGGCTGCCCCAAGACATCCAGAACTGGGTGATGGCTATAAGGCAGCATTGATCAACTTTGGATATATTGCCAATGCGGTTCTGTCAACAGAGAACGTTGTAGCCGCAATGGCATCAATCAGCAATTTAGTAGAAGTATAGAGGTGAGCACAACGATGATTTTTACATGGAAAAAGGTTCAAAGATTGTCGCTGTGGTTGCTCGCCTTTAGCGTTGTCGTTATCGCATCAATGCATCCAACGTCAGCTAACTTAAAGCAATCAGCCCAAACATCCAACGCTAAACCTGCGATTGTTCTAGTTCATGGCACCAACGCCGACGCAACATCCTGGCAACACGTTATTTCACTTTTGCAAGAGGATGGCTATGTCGTAACTGCTGTGCAAAATCCGCTCACTTCTCTGCCAGATGATATTGCCACAACCAAGCGAATTATCGATGCCCAGCAGGGACCCGTGGTTGTGGTCGGGCATTCTTATGGTGGAACCGTGATCACAGGTGCGGCGGCTGATAACCCGCAAGTGAAAGCATTAGTTTATATCAATGCTTTTGCACCAGAGCCAGGTGAGACGACTAGCCAGTTAAATGGCAGATACGCGCCCCCTCCCATCAGCACAGCATTCGTAGCTGATACAGCGGGCTTTCTTTACATCGATCGCGAGAAGTTTCACGAGTTCTTTGCTAAAGATGTACCGACAGCTGAAGCGCAAGTGCTGGCGGCGACGCAAAAGCCCCCTGCCAAGGTGGTTTTTGAACAATCTGTAGACAGCGCAGCTTGGCAGACGATTCCTTCATGGTATCTCGTAGGTCAAGAAGACCAGGCAATCAACCCAGAGCTTGAGCGATTCATGGCAAACCGAATTGGTGCTAAAACAACTGAGATTAAAGCAAGTCATGTGTCCTATATTTCTCATCCAAAAGAGGTTGCCAGTTTGATCAGTGAGGCAGCAAGCTCTGTTATCGAGTAGTCCAATCATCGAATAAAGTAACGTCAAAAAAATTCTTCGCGTCTCCGCCTCGCTGTATTTCTCTATTGGTCTAACAAGTATTCAACCATTCAAGGAGTAAACCCCATGTCTAACGAAACTAAACCTGCGATCGTTCTGGTTCACGGTAGCTGGGCTGATGGTACATCCTGGCAACACGTCATTCCGCTTTTACAAGAGGGTGGCTACAACGTAACCGCTGTGCAAAACCCGTTGATTTCTCTACCAGAAGACATTGCCACAACTAAGCGAGTAATTGATGCTCAACCCGGACCTGTTGTTGCAGTAGGTCATTCCTACGGTGGAGCCGTAATTACGGGTGCGGCAGTTGGCAACCCACAAGTGAAAGCTTTGGTTTATATCGCGGGTTGGGCACTAGGACCAGGTGACAGCATTAGCCAGTTAATTGGCGATGCTCCTTCCCCACTTGTCAAAGCCATTGCCCCGGATGCAGCAGGCTTTCTTTACATCGATCGCGAGAAGTTTCACGAGGTCTTTGCTCATGACGTGTCACCCGTCGAAGCGCAGGTGATGGCAGTGGCACAAAAACCTGCCGCCAGCATAACGTTTGAACAATCAGTGGAGAGTGCAGCCTGGGAAACCATTCCCTCCTGGTACCTTGTGGCTCAAGAAGACCGAGCAATTCCCCCTGAGCTTCAACGATTCATGGCAAGCCGAATTGGTGCCAAAACAATTGAAATTTCAGCGAGCCATGTGCCTTATATCTCTCAGCCAAAAGAGGTCGTCAACCTGATTATTGAAGCAGCACTTGCTGCTGTGAAGTAATTCCAATCGCCGAGTGCAGTAACGTCAAACTAAAAGGGATGCTGTATGACAATCAGCAAGGAAATAAAGAGCTTTAGTATGCCTTAGGAGCAAGAGTACGAGCACTCTCAGGCTGTGAAAGTTGTCTAAAGATAGCTCAAATCATTCGGATATTTTTCAGCGCGTAAGCGCTACACAAAATAATGTACCCATCTTAGTTTTAACTCAGGAGGATCAGGTATACGATCGGATTGCCAGTTTAAGGGCGGGTGCAGATACCTGTTTAACTAAGCTTTTTAACCTAGAGGAATTAGTCTATGTTGTTCGAGCGCTTTTACGACGTGCTCAGCCGCAGCAATCTTATGTTTTGGAATTTGAGAATCTTGTGCTAGATCGAAAAGCAAAACAAGTTCGTCACGATTATCAGCAAGTTGAATTAACTGCGAAGGAATTTGATTTGCTGAAATATTTCATGAGCTATCCTAAACAAGGTTGAGACGTGAACAAATTTTTCAAAATGTTTGGGGATATGATTTTGTGGAGACTCTAATATTATTGAAGTTTACATTCGCTACTTGCGCCTCAAACTTGGGGAGAACAAGGCAGCACGACTGATTCATATCGTGCGCGGTGTTGGCTATGTTCTGCGAGGGTAGAAGACTAGAGCTGTGGATGGGGTTCAAACATCCAAGCCAACTATCTTGCCCTTGCCCGTAGCCCTCACGCAGCAGCACCCTTTGCCTTAGCCAGCACCCTCGACCAAGGGATGCTTTTAGATGTGCGTTGGGTAACCTGTTGCTAGAGTTTGCTACTAACCACAGTCAAGATTTTGCCCATGTTAATGCCTATAGCGAAGCACTCAACAACGTTCTGGTGATGGTTCTGGATGCTGGATTGCATAAGTCTCTCCAACAATTGAGGGATCAATTACCTCCTCCGAGCCAAAACCGGGAACGGCTTCAGATCTGGTGGCAGGAAAACTATTCGGGTTGGATAGCGCAGGTAAAAAACACGATCGCGCATTATCGAAATATTTATCATTGCTGGCAGTTCACGCCTGAGTATTACAGTTGTAGATCTAGGATTGAGACCGTTTGCGGTAGTGATGATATCGGGCCACTGCTTGATGCACCTTGCGCCAATAAGACCAGTGCAAGATGAATTCAACTGACCAAACTTTGGGAAACAGAAGCCGCCATAACCACCGCTGCATTTCCCACAGACTTAACTTGATGAGAGTCCTCTGCGCCCCTTGAACACAGCCAGAGAACCCATTCGAGTCAAAGGGGGGGATAGGCTATCAGAACCTTCCATCCTCGGTTTCACTTGAGCTCGCAACACACTCAAAAATACTTGTGCAGCTATGACTAACGTCATGTGCCGATGCCAACCCCTCCAAGAGCGCACCTCATAATCTGCTAACCCTAACTGGCTCTTTGCCAATTTGAAGCACTCCTCAATCCACCACCGTTTTTCTACTCCTTTCGCAATCGTTGCCAACGATGTATCTTTGGGGGCAAAAACTTGGTAATAGCGGAGGGGCTGCGATAGGTCGAGGTGTTTGAGCGAACGACGAAACGCCAACCACCGTTGAAAGTCTCCAGAATCACCACAGTTGACCGCAACTCTAGCCCATTCGTACTCCCGTTCTCCTTTACTTTCCTGGGCAAACTTCGTGACAAAGTTGCGTCTCATCCCACTAGGCTCGTCCTAGCAGGTGTTGAACTCGATAAGGATTGGCATCGCCAACTTGTTCTGCCACCTGCCAACCATTCTTGTGTTCTACAGGACACAGCAGGGCTTGGATATAGTTGAAGGCGGCTTGACGAGCTTCACAACGAGCAAAGTAAGGACTCAAGCGTTGCTGAAACGATTTGAGAGTGTTGTTCCATTGGCAGACGGTCTCTAACGCACTTCCCGTTAGAAATAGCTGAGAGGGGTCAATCAGGGTTTTATCCAGAGAATGGATCGCTCGAGAGTCAACTCTTTCACTCTAATCGATTTACAACTGTAATACTGAGCAATAGCAAGCACTACAGCGCTACTATAATGCCAATCAGCTGTTGATCAATTGCTTGAATAGAACTGCGAGGTGATAGCAGCAATTCGGCAAGACATTGAAGCCACATTACTGCTGCCGCAGAAGGAACTGGAAGATCAAGAATGGCAAGGAGGTTAAATTGATAAATCACTCATTTGGGTTTTACAGCATCGCTTTTTTTGGAATTATCCTGGTGCGATATTTTCTAGTGGCAGGAGGAATGTATCTGTGCTTTTACTCGCCATTGAGCAAGTCCTTTGCCAATCCCAATTTGCGCCATTGGGCTCCGTCATGGCGATCGATTCAGCACGACATTAAACTTTCTATCCTCTCTGCGGGGGTGTTTGCGCTGGCAGTGGCGTTCATTCTGTCAGGATTCAAGTGGGGCATTACTCACTTATACAGCCATCCTCAACAGTATGGGCTGTGGTACTTGGGGGTTAGTTATGGTGTGGTGTTGATTTTGCAAGATACCTACTTTTATTTCACCCATCGGTTGTTTCACCACCCGCGACTCTTTCGCTGGTTGCATCAGGGGCATCATCGATCGCGCCATCCGACCCCGTGGACTTCGTTTGCCTTTGATCCCTTAGAGTCCATTGTTCAGTCTCTCTTTCTGGTCGGCATCGTTTTTGTCATCCCGCTCCATTTCATCACCTTGATTGCGGTACTCATCACGATGACAGTGTGGGCGGCTTTAACCCATCTTGGCATCGATCGCTTACCCTCCTCATTCCCTCATCATTGGTTTGGTCGGTGGTTTATTGGACCTGCCCATCATTCTGTTCATCACTGCAAGTACAGCATGCATTACGGGTTATATTTCACGTTCTGGGACAAACTGTTTGGGACTCAAGATCCTAACTTTGGGATGAAATTTGATGAGCGCCTAACGAGTGAAGTCGATGGAGCTTAACTCGTACATCTTCAATTACGAAGCATCAATCAACGTATTTGAGCGGATTTGACGGTTGTATCTAGCTTTAGATAGTTGTTTAAGGGGCGATTTTCGGTTTCCCTTTTATAACTTTCTCAAACAGGGTTTCATAACCAGCCCGTTTTTACTCACATTTAATCAATTCGTACAGGAATTAAATAACCTCCTATCAGACTAATACTAGAAGTAAAATTGCTGATTAACTGTTGCGGCTTGAATTGCAGGCAAACTTTCTGAATTGCAAACAAGCCATTATGGTTAGCTCCTATTCATTACAAAGAGGCTTGCCTATGTTTTTTGTATAATTAATCAATTCACTCACGAAATCAAACATTAATCTGTCATTGTTTTCAGTAGATCTGAAAAATATAGAGCCAGTCAATCTATAAGATTTTCGATAGCCAATTGCGCCAAGCTCCCTTTAAGGAAATCGTAAATGAGTATTATCAAGAAACTAATTGTGAATGCGGATGCTGAGTCTCGCTATCTCACCCCTGGAGAAATGGATCAGATCAAGAGTTTTGTGCTGAGTGGCGCTCGTCGATTGAGCCTGGTCAATACATTAACTGGAAGCCGCGATCGCATTGTTAAGCAAGCTGCACTTCAGTTATTTCGGCGGCGTCCCAACATCGTTTCTCCAGGTGGCAATGCCTACGGCGAACAAATGACCGCTACTTGCCTGCGAGATATGGATTACTACTTGCGCTTGATCACCTATAGCGTAGCGGCAGGAGAAACAGCCCCCCTTGAGGAGATTGGGCTGATTGGAGTTCGCCAGATGTATAACTCTCTAAATACTCCTATTGATGCAGTTGCTGAAGGGGTGCGTGCGATGAAGGACGTAACAATGTCACTGGTGCCAGAGGGAGATACAGGCGAAGTAGGTTCTTATTTTGACTACTTAATTAACGGCCTTTCATAAGGCGCTGACCTAATGTTGCATTTTACAACGTCAGTCAGATCGCTCTTAAAAAGCCAAAGAGGGGTGAATTAACGGAGGAGAAAAAGGCAGAAAATCAAAGAGCCGATCACGAGTAGCCCGTGAAAATGCCTTTGCTGGTGTGAAGTGCTATGGTGCGGCGAGCGCTATCCGTTGCAATCGCATTAAAGAGTTTGGCGATCATTTGATGCTTCCTGCCATTGGGCTGTGGAACTTCCACCTGCTGGCAGTATGAGAATGGCATTGGCACACAGGATAGTTTGAATTTCAAACCATACTAAGATTATTCCCAGCAACTTTATAGAATTTCCTAAATTATAGGTTAGAGAGAGATTAAGGATACTATTCCAACCTAATATCCACTTTAATAAGAAATACTGAAGAAGAACAAAAACATTGATGCTCAAGAATTTTGAAGCTTTACGCAACAAAAGGAAGCAGATTTATGTAGAGCAGATTTGAAGGAAACTGCTCTCAGTGATGCGGATCTGGATGGGGCATATTTAGGTGAGGCAGATTTGATTGGAGCAGATATTGAGGGAGCCAAAATCGATAAGGCGAAACTCAGTGGAGCCAAGTTGCCGAATGGGACTGTTCACGCCTAGCTTAATAGCTCATTCCAACCTGACGCTTTAACACAGTGGCGAATTAACTAGTGTCAAAGTGGAAATCGGCTGCTTTGTGCAGCAAATTTACTATCTCCGGGGCAACTTGGAGAGTGTACCGTGTGAATGCCACTTGATAAAAAGCGTGAGGCGTTTACGAGGAAATGATGAGCTGTAGCACTGAACATTTGGGCTAGGATTCCCATTATTAATCAAGTGAACTTCGCACATTACTCGACACATTTCCCTGCGTGCTACACGATCGCCTATGGTCGAGATGTGGCTGATGGTGCTTAAGAGGATGTCTGAGAAGTGTACTAAGCTAACCGCCTCAACATCAAACGAATATTTGCAACATAGATAAAAGCTTCCGATGTTTGAGGCAGAATTTCGTAGTCCTTACTCAATCGTCTACACCAGTTAAACCAACCCAATGTTCGCTCAACTTTCCATCGCTGAGCAATCGGAACAAAACCCTTGACATTATCCGTGCGCAACACTGCCTGAAATACCCACCGATAGTGGTTCATACCCCACTGCATCATCTCCTGTCCTTTGTAGCCACCATCTACCCAAATGACCACCAGACGTTCAACCCAATGACGCATCTGATGCAACCGGGCTAAAACCAGTTTTGCCCCGGTTCGTTCTGGAACATTAGCTGCTGTCACCACTACCATCACAACCAAACCCAGGGTATCCACCAAAAGATGCCGCTTGCGTCCTTTGATGTGTTTGGCACTATCGTAGCCCACCTCAATGGCAGCAGGGGTTGCCGTTTTCACCGACTGACTGTCGAGAATGGTCGCACTAGGGGACACTTCTCGGTTTTCACTCACTCGCACCCACGGATGGAGTTTGTGGTTGATGCGCTCCCACGTGCCATCGATGCGCCAAGCGCGAAAGTAGTGATAGACCGTTTTCCAGTTTGGAAAGTCAGAGGGCATCATCCGCCAAGCACACCCAGCACAAAGGATATAGAGAATGGCATTGATGACAGTTTGCCTATCAACACTCCGGGGACGACCCCCAGGTTTAGCAGTTGGAATGAGGCTTTGCAGGAGTTCCCATTGTTCTGGCGTCAGGTTACTCGGATACGATGATGTCATGGCTCTCGATATACTGTCTTGAATTTTGCTATTGACAGGTTATCGTTTCGAGAGCTTTCCTACTTCTCAGACATCCTCTAAGCTCGAAGAAGCGACGGAATGCGAGGATCAGAATATGTTGAATTTGTCGAGGTTTTATACAACGATGAATTTAATACAAGACAACAACTAGTTTTTCAGTTTACCAACAGTCAGGAGGTTATACTTGTACCCTAATTATAAGAGAGACGTGCATCCTAACCAAGACTTAGATTTAATTGTTCCATGCTTTTCTACATGGGGACCAAGAGGTCAAAAGTCAGCAGTCTGGTATATTAATCCTCCATTTCACCTTAAATCAGCAAATACTACCGAAGTTAATGCTTGGTTTATGGATAAAATCAACCGAACACTTGATGCCTTTTCTCATCTTGCTAGAGTATGGAAGATTGGGGTGCAGTCATCTCCCTTAGAACAGGAAAGTGAGTTCTTATGGCAACGTTATGAGAACAGCACTTCCTACGAAAAATTTCTAAAGCAGACACTGTCTCAGATTAGTAATTTTGAGAAACCCATTTACCAAGTAGATATAGTATTTGATCTATTCGTTTCTGTTCATACAAATGAAGAACGAGGAGATCCAACACAAGGGTGGGTCAGAGGCTTGGGTGATTTTAGATGTCGAGGTCATTTAGAAGAAGAGGAAGCATCTTGTGCGTTCAACCTATTTCAATCGTTGTTCCAAGCTTTTGTTGATGAATATGGTGATGGTGATAATCAGCAATTACATTCTCTAAATCAACCGCTGCTTTATGAAGCTTTACGCAACTGGGAACAGTCTATTGGGAAAATTACGGAATTTGAGGGTCCAACAGGTTGCTACAAGTACGGGTTCTCATCCAATCCATTAGATTATGGATACTGATAGAAGAACTGAGTAGGTAGCCTTAATTAAACCTTGTTATAAAAATCGGGGAAGTGCTCCAGAGGAGCACTTCCCCGATTTTTAATTCTGGTCATCTACTTATGTTGGCTTTGGTGCATTAGAAATTAGGCGGGCTGACATGACAACTCCAGAACTCTTTCAAACAGAAGTCGATCGCTCCTTGAGACGCTATCTTCAACAGCCGGGAGTAGCTCTAAATGTCACTTTTCGTGATGATCACCGTCAGCCAATGCCCTATGCACAGGCACTACCAGGAGTTTTTTCACAATGGCTAGAAATACAATCACCTTGGGAACGCCGCAATCTCATCTACAGGGAAGCCCTTGACCAGATGTTTTCAAACAACCTCATGCTCTGGTAGTGGGCTGAACGGTATCTCGAAGCCCGTTACCCGAACGAAGCGATCCAGGAACTGCAAAAGAGCGGAATGCCAGCAGAAGGGCAAGCTGATTACTTCGCCACCTACGCCAAAGCCCTCAACGTTTTGGGTCGCTACGATGAAGCTGAAGCAATGGCACGTCAAGGACTCACGTTTGACTCGACCCACAAACGCTGCAAAATCCAGTTAGCTGATGCGCTTCATCTCAAGGGTGAAACAGAAGCCGGGTATCGGCTTTACAACGAAATTCTTTACCAGCACATTAGCCAACCTGGCTTAGGGCAAAACAACACCCTCTCGTTTGAGCAGCGAGTCGGGTTTGATGGCAATGTCTTACATTCCCCGGTCTACGCCATTAACCTACTAGAACACTCTCCAGATGCCATCGAAGCAGCATGGCAATGGGCAGAAGACGAATTCTACTGGAGTCCTTATTTCCGCTGTCACCATGCTTATCACTTGATCGATCAGGGTGAGGGGTTACGTGCTTTTGTCAAGCTTCTGGCATTGATTAAAGAGATGCCCTGGGTCAAAGAAGCAGCGCTAAACACCATGACACTCTTTGAGCAGCTTGATCCTGGTGGGCAGAAGCAATTAGCTATAGCCGATCGCCAATGGCTAACCGAGCTAATTGCAGCAAACCGTTGGCGTTCAGAGGGAATGAGCAGTCTTGGCTCCAAAAAATTTCGTCTTGGTAGTCAAACTAAATTAGCAAATACAGCATTGCCAAGATTCTCAAAAATGGGCAACTTAAGGGTAACTCTAGCGAGCACCCTGCATGGCTTCCTCCATCTCCCTGGTTCTCACCGTTTACAACCGATCGCCCTAACTTCCTTGTGCTATCGAGAGCGTCCTCTGCCAAACGCACCGGGACTTCGAGCTAATTCTTTGGGATGATGGTTCCACGGATGGCTCTCTAGATATTGCCCGTTCCTATGCCAATCGAGACGATCGCATCCGGCTAATCTCAGCTCCACATCAAGGACGCGCCCTTTCTCTCATCGGTGCCCATGCATTAGCTCAGGGAGAGTATGTGGGGTGGGTAGACAGCGATGATCTGTTGTTGCCCACCGCTTTATCAGAGACGATCGCCTATCTCAGTACCCATCCCCAAGTCGGCACGGGGAGCAGCAATTCTCAGTATGGCAATTCAACTGGTATTGGGCGGGATGTCTAGCTCTAGACCTTCGAGCATGAAGGTGAGCAGATGATCCCAACTGTCGAAATACATGTATCGGGTCAACGCCCGCAAATCGTCAAAGAAGGTCTTACGGGTGGGCAAGTAAGATCGCAGCAGCTTGTACTTTTGGTCGAGCAGTTCTAGCAATGTATGGAACAGCAGAGACAAGATGTTCAGAGTTGCAAGCAGCGAGGAGAGGTGCTGTTTCCCGTGCCCGAAATTGTGTTCCAGGTTGTAGCCCTTGGTCTTGAGCGTGTTGTTATTCTCATTCTCTACCTTCCAGCAGGTACGTCCTGCTAGAACGATCTCGGCTACGTTTTGATTGCTCAGGGTGTGATTGGTAGCAAACGAATTTTTATAGGTCACCTTCCCGTCAGGACGGCTCACTGTGACTTCGCACCAATTCACCAATAGAGCATCATCGCTATCTCTCAGGGGCACTGAGTTGAGATAGCGGTAGGTATAGGTTTCCTCAACTTTTCCAGTCCACCGCTTTGTGGTAACAGTTGGCAGATCAATGCCTGCAAGATGCTCATAGAGCGTGGTGTGAGATTCGGGACGACAGACCAGGATGAAGTTGAACTGCTGGTCTAAAAGCTGCTGGCATAAGGGCTGGCGGCAATAAAGGTCGTCACCTAAAACAGTGACGTTCAGGGTACTCAAGCGGGGTCCATGCTGTGCCAACCAGCGTTTTGCGGCAGCATTCTCACAATCTTGTTTGTCATGCCCATCTTGCGGCACGATGAACTCAGGGACTAAGGGGATCACGGGGTTCTGTCCCGGAGCGACGATGACCGGCGTGATGACGCTATGGAAGTAGTGCGTCTTCCCTGACTTCAGTGTGCGGGTTGAACAGGACGCGCAGTGAATTTGACCCGAACTGAAATATTCGGTGCCATCTAAAGCAATGAGCAGGGTAACTGCGACTGAACGGAAGCCTTCCAACTGCCCTTGTTGTTCCAACACCGGCAAGATTTTGTCAAACACCGGAAAAACGGGTTCAGGTGCCACCGGATCTAACAAGTCCCGGATTTGGTTGTCGCTTGGAATCTGATGAACCCCAAACAGGCTTTGGGCATTGCTTTTTCCTTTGCTGCCCTCCATCATCCGTTGGTATGCCAGAAACGACGGGGTCTGGGTGAAGAATACGCTAAACGCGCTCAAGGCTGCATCTTCCATCCCATAGCGGGTATTCTTCCCCGTGCGCTTGTCCGGTAGCGAGGACAAGCGCTGGCGAAAAGAACCGACTATCGTGTCAAACAAACCCCGCTCTTGCAACGGTTCTGGCTCTCTTGGTTCTCTCAGATGTTTTTACAATGCAGGCATTTCCAGGGCTTGAACACCTTTTCACCATACTGAGAATTGCTGGATTCTACCGCGTTGGCTTTCAATCAGTCCAGCCTTCTGCAGGGCACTCACCACTTCGCTCACGCTCGCTCGTCGGACTCCCAGCAGGTGAGCCAGCGCCCCATGGGTCAGCGGCAACGGCTCTATCCTGCTGCGGTCGTGACACATCAGCAAGCAGCAACAGCAGCGCTGGTAGACCGAGTGCAGGCGATTGCAAGCCGCAATCTGCTGGCTTTGGTTCAGCAGCGCTTAGGTGTAGTGCTGCAACAAGCCGTAGAGTGCGCTAGCTGGCGTCACCGTGCGTTTGAATACCTGCACTTCCATCCGCAGAGCTGCTCCTGGGAGCTGCACGACCGCCCGTTCCAACGATTGGGTCGCTCCCCAAAATGCAGCTAGTCCTGTGATGCCTTCATTGCCCACCATTGCTACTTCCGTGGTGCTGCCGTTGTGCATCACCCGCAGCAAAGAGACAATCCCCTGGGTAGGAAAATAAACAAAGGCGATCGGCTGCTGCGGCTGGTAAAGCACTTGCTGCCCCCTCAGGGGTACTGCTTCTAGCAGCGGCGTGAGGTGCTCAAGCTGGTTGGGAGGCAGCGAAGCCAACAGCCAGTTCTCAAGGGCTGGCTGTGAGGGATTGAGCACAGACATGGGAGAGTCTTCTGACAAGCGATCGCATCCAAAGAATGCTAGAGATTGCCGTCCAATCCCCTGCTTTCGACCCACTAGCAGCCCTGCTGGGGGATTGCCGGAGTCTTCACTGTAGCAATCGCCCCAATTTTTCGCAGTTTTCTAATGATTTCATGCCTGCTTGGGGATTGCCGGAGTCTTCACTGTAGCAATGCCTCGCAGCCGCTACTGTACAGTAGCGATCGTTCACCTCAGGCAACAGTCAGTTAGGGGAAACGATCGCATCAAAAGTTTTCGCTCGAATGAAACCATCTCCCACATCAGAAATATTAGAGTGTGAACGCTGATTAACCAGGCACGAACGGGATGTATTGCGTTTAATTGGAGAGGAAAGTGCTGGTTTGAAAACTCCGGCATCCTATCACCGCTGCCAGAATGAACTCCTAGTTGGGCTATCCTGCTGCTGGTCGTCATTCCACACTTCAATTGAGCCCACAAACATTACTCACCCATTTTTCAGACAGCAGAAGCTTGGAGAACTCGATCGCCTTCTCCAGAGGGGCGGCGTAACCTCCAGAACGTGGTTTCCCAGCAGAAAAACGATACACCGCTGTAAGGGGTTTGGCGGACGCGCTCGACCTGCTGTTGAATCTGCTCGACCGGTTTGGGCGCTAGAAATGGACCAGTGTAAATTCCGATTGCGATGGGAACTTGGGGTTGCAATTGCTGCACTCGAGCGTTGGACAGTTCAGCTGCAAAGGCGGATGGCTGAGAGCGATACACCTGCACCACAACTTCATCAAGCAAGCCCAGTTCGACCCACCGCGGCCAGTCCTGCAGATAATTCTGGTAGGCAAACTCCGGCAGGTTTGGCGAGAGCGAGAGGATCGCGGACGGACGGACTGCTCTGACTGAGTCTGCTATCTTCTTCATTAAATTAGTCAGATGCGCTGCTCGCCACGCCATCCACTCGGTATCGGTGGGGTCGGCAGGCGGGGCTTGACCGCCATGCTCTGCTTGGTAGCGTTGGATGGTGTAGGCATCGTAGCCAAAGGCAACCGGCAGACCGAAATGATCGTCAAGCTGAATGCCATCGATCGCATAGCGCTTGGCAACCTCCACTAGCAGATCGCACAGAAACTGTTGCACTGCCGGATGAGCGGGATTGAGCCAGGCTTGACGATTAGCTGCGTCTTGATGCTTGCCGTCGCGGGTGGTACTCAGCCAATCGGGATGGGCGATCGCGATTGCGGATTGCGGTGGGATCATCAATCCATATTCAAACCAGGGAATCAGCCGCAACTGCTGTCGATGGGCTTGCTTGAGCAGCCCTGCAAGCGGGTCCGGTCGAGGCAGCTTTTGCCAAAGCGGATGGGTGCCGCTGGACGCTCCAGCGATAGCACTAGGATGCAGCGTCGTACCGCCGTTCCAAACCGAGGGGTAGAGCGTGTTGAGCTGCAGTTTTGCCAGATGGGCAATCGCTTCATCGAGCCGAGTGGTGTAGTACAGCAACACCGCGCCGATGTCAGTCATCCAAACGCCGCGCAGTTCAGTCACGGTCCCAGAATCGCGCGGCACGATCGGAGCCTGCCAAAACACCAGCCCCAAAGCAAGCGAGCAGAGCAACAACCCGAAAAACCTGCGTCGCGATGGACGCAATCGACGAATAGAGTTTGACAGAGGAGGAGCAGGCATCGCGATCACCACTACAGTCTGCATCGATCGCAGCAAACAGCAGCCTTGTCATTCTAGCCGCTCGGGTAGGGCAGCCGCACCAACTAAAGGAAATTGTCAGAGCTGAGTATTCAAATCTCGTGTCTTTTTCAGAAATAAATTTTTCCTCTTTTTCTTCTATTAAGCTGCTTGAAATATTGCTTACAGTTCACTAACTTGTTCTATAAGCAGACACACCAGCAATGGACTTACCCCATTGGCACTCTTCTTCATCTCTTCTCCAGCTTGCCGTTGGCGATCGGGTCGTTGTGTTCGTTCCTGTTGGTGGGTTCACGATTTTGATGGGCATCCCAGCTCCCTCTAGAGTGCCATATCCTCCTTATTCTTGAAGAGGTCTAGAGAGCAATACACTGGGCTTGAGATTGAGTGCACTCGCAAGTAAGGCAGCAGAACAATTCCACGAGGTGCTCAAAGTGCGCACACAAAAACTCTATGAGTGGTGACAGTGGACAAGAATGCTGCCTACCCAGCAGCAATGAATGCTCTCATGGCAGAAGAGACGATCGCAGCGGAGAACAAATTGGAGCAGAGCAAGTGTTTGAACAAGTATATTTGAGCAGAATCATATAAATATTAAGCGGATAGTGAAGCCAATAATAGGGCTCAAGTCATTTAATAGTGTGAGAAGAACCTTAAACGGAATTGCGGCGATGAATATAATTGGAATAGGCGTCAGCGATCGCAGTTCACCTAAGTGTTTAAGTTCACTTAAGTGTTTACCTGATAGTGATCTATCGAATCATTCGTTAAACTCAAATACACTCAAATTTGCTTGTTCAACGTTGGAGTATAATTTAGCACTGATTGATCAATGTTAGAGTCATTCATCTAGCTCTCGAAGAGTGTATTATTTTCTGAAATTCTCGGTAACTCGAAGAGTAGCGAAAATACCCCTGCACATTTAGCAGATCTCCGGCAGAGAGTGCTGCCATTTGTAGAGGAATGCCGTGGGCATGAAAAAGCCATCTGTAAAGATTTAGGGCTCCCACCTTACTGTTCAACGTCTTTGTGACACTTCCAGCTAGAAGCCGGGAGCGAGAGATGCAGCACCATATTTTCTCTTGAAAGTGACAGAAGAACGCTATGAGGCAAAAGGAGCTGTCCAAATTGATTGGTCAGTCGTGTTAGCCAAAGTAAGCGAACTTAAACCTTCACCTTGGGCCGAAGTAGTCATACACTGATCTTGAATAGACAAGGAAAATGCCTCATGGAAACGACTAGCAGAAGCAAGATACCAGAGATACTGAAAACCTATGAGGCAGATCTTCTGTCAGAGTGGAAGCAGGAGCTAGCAGCCACTAACACTCGGAGAGGGTTGATTAAAGAAGCAGAGCTGCAGGAGGAGTGTCGGGAGTTTCTCAGATCGCTTTGTATCGCCGCTCAACAAGGTAACCTGACCAACATTCAAACATCAGAATGGCAAGAGGTTCGGGAGATGTTGTCCAGCGTTTCGCGATCGCGATCTCAGAAAGGTTTCACGCCAACTGAAACAGCCACATTTGTCTTTTCGTTCAAGCAACCTCTCTTTAGCCGCCTGCGGCAGCAGTTGCAAAATCCTACTGAGCTAGGCGAAGAAATTTGGCAAGCCACAAATTTACTCGATCGACTAGGCTTGCTGGTCGTAGAAGCCTACCAGAAGGCCAAAGAGGAAGTAATTCTGCGGCAGCAAGAAGAATTAATGGAGTTGTCTACGCCAGTTGTCAAGCTCTGGGAAGGAATTTTAGCCTTGCCAATCATCGGCACCCTGGATAGCGCCCGTACTCAGGTTGTGATGGAGTCGCTATTACAGAAGATTGTTGAAACGGGGTCAGAAGTTGCCATTATCGACATTACTGGGGTTCCTACGGTTGATACGCTTACGGCTCAGCATCTGCTGAAGACCGTTACAGCCGCTCGCCTCATGGGGGCAGATTGCATTATTAGCGGCATTCGGCCTCAAATTGCCCAGACGATCGTGTATCTCGGCATTGATTTAACCGATGTAACCACGAAGGCAACGTTAGCTGATGCCTTTCTGATGGCGTTAAAGCGGACGGGAGCCACCATTACTCGAAAGTAGGTTAGAGGAGAGACTGATGGAACGTATTCCCATCCTTCAAATGGGCGAATTCTTGCTTGTCACCATTCAGGTAGATATGCACGATCGCCTGGCAATGACACTACAGGATGATCTGACCAATCGCATTAGCCAAACTCATGCTAACGGTGTTCTGATTGATATCTCTGCATTAGAAATCGTTGACTCCTTTATTGGCAGAATCTTAGGCAATATTGCCAAAATGTCGCGGGTCATGGATGCTGAAACTGTCGTCGTCGGCATGCAGCCTGCCGTAGCCATTACCTTGGTGGAATTGGGATTATCGCTCACGGGTATTCGCACGGCATTGAACGTGGAGAAGGGCATGGCGCTGTTGCGGCTGTCAAGCGGTAAACTTGCAAATGCTCCGATCACTGCCACTAAATGGGGTGCAGATGACGATGCAGAAGACTGAGACAATGAGCATTCAATCTTCTGCGGATGTAGTTTTAGTTCGGCAAGCCGTGCGCCAGTCTGCCGTCGAGATTGGCTTGGGTTTAGTAGACCAAACTAAGATTGTGACCGCTGCCAGCGAGTTAGCTCGGAATACCCTGGACTATGGGCAAGGGGGGACAGTCAAGCTAGAAGTGCTTCAGGAAGGAGGGCGGCGGGGTCTCAAACTCACCTTTGAAGATCAGGGTCCGGGTATTCCTGATATCGAACTGGCACTCAAAGATGGCTTTACGACCGGGGGCGGTTTAGGGATGGGGTTGGGCGGCGCAAAACGCCTCGTGAATGAGTTTGAAATTGAGTCTGCGGTGGGAGAAGGAACGCGGGTAACAATTGTACGCTGGAAATAATATGAGGCAATCTATTGAAGGACTCTATCGCTATTGCCGTTACAGAGCAAAGCCAAACGGGAGAAGCACGACGATCCTCTCTAACGTTAGCCAATCGTCTTGGCTTTAAGGAAACAGAGCGGGGCAAGATCGGCATCCTGGTAACAGAGGTTGCCAACAATCTTGTGCAGCATGGGGGGGGTGGAGTGATCGTGCTACGGGCGATCGAACAGCATCCTACCGTTGGCATTGAGGTTCTGGCGTTAGATCAAGGTTCCGGCATGATAGATGTAGAGGAATGCTTGCAAGATGGCTTTTCCACCGCTGGAACATCAGGCAATGGGCTGGGCGCAATTCGTCGCCTCTCTGACTTTTTTGAAGTTTACTCCGTGCCCACCAAGGGAACTGCTCTTCTGGCTCGCCTCTGGTCAAGCCCCCCTCCTCACCCATCAGAGGAGATCATAGAAATTGGCGTAGTGTGTTTGCCCAAGCTGGGAGAGGATGTTTCAGGAGATGCCTGGGCGTATAAAGTAGATCATCCCCGTGCCCTGTTGCTGGTGGCAGATGGCTTGGGGCATGGTCCGGCGGCGGCCGATGCTTCTTCAGCAGCCATCAGAGTGCTTCAGGATCATTATCAATCTCCTCAGCTGGTTGTTGAAGCGGCTCATGCTGCTTTACGAAGCACCAGAGGAGCAGCACTGGCGATCGCCGAAATTAACTTTGAGCAGCAGACGGTGCGCTTTGCAGGCATTGGCAATATTGCTGCCAGTGTTTCTTCCCCCACTCAACACCAAAACTTGGTTTCTTACAACGGCACCGTCGGGCATGAAGTTCGTAAAATTCACGAGTTTACCTATCCCTGGCCGGTCAATGGGCTTCTGATTATGCACTCGGATGGACTGAGTACGCAGTGGAAGCTCGATCGCTACCCCGGCTTGAGCCAAAAACATCCCAGTCTGATTGCAGGCGTTTTATACCGAGACTTTCATCGAGAGCGCGATGATGTAACTGTGTTGGTGGTTAAAGGAACAGAACCATGACGCCCCTCTTCACCCTTGAGATTCACTATGAGCAAGATGTGGTGCAGGCTCGGCAGCGAACCCGTGAGCTTGCTGAACAACTAGGGTTTGATGTTCAAGATCAGGCGCGATTGGCAACCGCCGTCTCAGAAATTGCCCGTAATGCGTTTCAGTATGCCAAAGGCGGAACGGTTAATTTTTATGTGGAAGGCGGTTCTCGGCAGACATTTCTGATTCGGGTTCAAGATCAAGGTGAGGGCATCCCGCATCTGGCTGATGTTCTAGAAGGGCGCTATCATTCATCCACGGGCATGGGGCTGGGAATTATTGGCACTCGCAGGCTCATGGATTCTTTTGAGGTAGAGTCGCTGCCCAACCAGGGAACCGTAGTAGTGATGGGCAAAACGCTGCCGAAGCGAGCACTGAACCTCACCGACTTCCAGCTGCAGCAGATTCGGGAAACGGTGATGGGGCGATCGCCCCAAAATCCCTATGAAGAAATCCAGCGCCAAAACCAGGAGCTACTGCGGGCCATGGCAGAGCTTCGGAAGCGTGAGGAAGAACTGACTCAACTCAACCGAGAGTTGGAAGATACTAATCGGGGCGTGGTTGCCCTTTATGCAGAACTGGATGAGAAGGCTAACTCTCTGCAACAGGCAAACGAGCTAAAGACCCGCTTTCTCTCGAACATGAGCCACGAGTTTCGCACACCGCTCAACTCTATTCTGTCGCTATCCCGGATGCTGCTAGCCCACATGGATGGTGATTTGTCTTCAGAGCAAGAAAAGCAGGTGACCTTCATCCAGAAAGCAGCAGACGGATTATCAGAACTGGTGAACGATCTGCTGGATTTGGCAAAGGTGGAAGCTGGAAAAATTGAGGTGCGTCCCAGTTCTTTTGAAGTCAGCGATTTGTTTGCAACATTGCGGGGAATGCTGCGCCCATTACTGGTTCAAGATTCCTCCGTAGCCCTAATTTTTACAGAACCAGATAAGCTGCCTCCGCTTTACAGCGATGAGGGCAAAATTGCTCAAATTCTCAGGAACTTTATCTCAAATGCGCTCAAATTTACGGAGCAGGGAGAGGTGCAAGTAACGGCTGTGCAAGTCGGTCATACAATTCATTTCTCCGTGTCTGATACCGGCATCGGCATTGCGCCCAAAGATCAAGAGCGCATCTTTGAGGATTTTGTGCAAATTGAGTCCCACCTGCAAAAGCAGGTGAAAGGAACTGGGTTAGGCTTGCCGTTATCCGGCAAGCTAGCAGAGCTACTCGGCGGCAGTGTTTCGGTTAAAAGCCAGCCGGGTCAAGGCTCTACGTTTTCGGCAGCCATTCCGATCGTCTATCCCAAGGCAACCGAGCTGCCAACCTTGCTACAGCCCATTGCCCCCCTTAAAGCAGCCCATCTGCCGATTCTGGCGATCGAAGACCATACTGAAACGCTGTTTATCTATGAAAAACACCTGCAGGAGTCAAGATATCAGCTAATCGCGGCCCGCACGCTAGCTCAAGCAAGACAGGCTTTACAGCAATTTCGGCCAGCGGCGATCGTTCTAGATATCTTGTTGGAAGGGCAAAACGGCTGGACGTTCCTACGAGAACTTAAGGGCGATGAGGCAACCCATGCCATTCCCATCCTGGTCATTACCGTCGTTGACAATGAGAAACAGGCACTTGCCTTAGGAGCCGCTGGCTTTTTAATGAAGCCTATAGACAGATTGCCCTTGCTAAACAAACTCAATGCTCTGATTGGTCAAGGCAAAACTCAGAAACTATTACTCATTGACGATGATCCAGCCTACCGATATGTGATAAGGCAATTGTTAATGAGTACTCCATTACAAATTTTAGAAGCCGCAAGCGGACAAGAAGGATTAGCCGTGGCAGAGCAGGAACAGCCCACTGCAATCTTGCTTGACTTGGAGATGCCTGAGATGAGCGGGTTGGATGCCCTGGATCAGCTTCGGGATAATCCCGCGACTCAATCTATTCCTGTTATCATCCACTCATCTACTCAGTTGGATGTAGAAACCCAGAGCCGTTTAGCTCAGCAAGTTGTCGCTATTCTTTCCAAAGAAAAAACATCTCAAGCGGCGGCAGCCTCCCACCTGCAAGAGGCGCTTGTTAAAGCCGGACTCGTTTTAGATGCTTGAGGGGAATGTCATGTTTGAGCCACGCGGAACAATCCTGCATGTTGATGACAACGAAGCCAATCGTTATATTGTGGCGCGGATTTTGCAAAATGCAGGGTTTACCGTCGTGGAAGCGGCAACTGGAACCGCAGGATTAGCGGCGATCGCCGAATTTCAGCCTGCGCTGGTGATTCTGGACGTGAAACTGCCTGATCTTAATGGCTTTGAAGTCTGTCGCCAGATTAAGTCAAACCCTGAAACTGCCTTTATTCCGGTGCTGCATCTCTCTGCGAGCTTCGTCAAAAGCCAGGACAAGGCAGAAGGATTAGACAGTGGAGCGGATGGTTATCTGGCACAACCGGTTGAGCCAATTGAACTGTTGGCGACGGTGCGATCGCTGCTGCGAATTCGACGGGCAGAGGAATCAGCTTTGTCTTCAGCACGGGAGTGGCAAACCACGTTTGACTCGATTAACGACAGCGTAGGTTTGGTCGACCAAGAAGGTAAAATTTTGCGCTGTAATCAGGCGATGATGCAGCTTTTTAGCCGGCCCTTCCAAGCCATCATAGGGTGTGCCCACTATGAGTTGATGGAAGCAGAACTGGGTGTAGGAGACGGCACCTGCTTTCGCCTTGCCAAACAAACTCACCAGCGGCAAGTTTTAGAACTTCAGAGCCAGGAACGGTGGTTTGCCAAAACGATAGATCCCGTGTTGGATGAATCTGGAATGTTCACGGGGGCCGTTTTGATCCTGGCAGATATTACCGATCGCAAACACGCAGAAGCGGCTTTGCGAGAAAGTGAAGAGTTAAAGCAACGCATTTTAAACAGCAGTAAAGACTGCATCAAAGTTTTAACGTTATATGGGCGGCTACTCTACTTGAATAAAGGTGGGCAGCATCTTCTAGAAATTGATGATCCTGCCTCCTGGCTTAACGCTGAGTGGATCGGCTTCTGGTCAGGCAAGGAACAGGAAAAGGCAATCGCTGCCCTTGCCGCCGCTAAAGCGGGCAATGTTGGTCAATTTCAAGGCTATTGCCCGACCGCAAAGGGCACACCGAAGTGGTGGGACGTGCTGGTTACCCCCGTTCAGAATTCATCAGGACGGGTTGCACAACTCCTAGTCGTTTCACGGGATATCACAAAGCAAAAACAAGCGGACGCTGAACGCGAACAATTGCTTATCCGTGAGCAAGCTGCCCGTGAACAGGCTGAGACAGCAAATCGGATTAAAGATGAGTTTCTGGCAGTGCTGTCGCATGAGTTGCGATCGCCTTTGAATCCCATCTTGGGTTGGGCAAAAATCCTGCAAACGCGACAGCAAAATGCAGCGAAGACTCAGTATGCGCTCGAAACGATCGAACGGAACGCCAAACTACAAGCGCAACTCATCGAAGACTTGCTTGATGTATCTCGCATCCTTCAGGGCAAGCTGAGCTTAAACACAGGGTTAGTAGGTCTGCCGTTCACTATTAAAGCCGCTCTTGAAACCGTGCAGCTCGCGGCGGAAGCAAAATCTATTCAAATTCAGACAAAGTTTGAATCAAATGTTGGGCAAGTCCTGGGAGATTCCAGCCGTCTGCAACAGATCGTTTGGAACCTGATCTCCAATGCTGTTAAATTTACTCCCCAAGGCGGCAACGTGCAGGTGGAATTAGAGCAAGTTGAGGAAGGAGAGGAAATGGGAGCGGGCGAGCTTGCAGCCAATTCCTACAACTCCACCTCCTCCCCACCTTGCCCCATTGCATATGCGCAAATTACCATCCGTGACACTGGCAAAGGCATCCCCCCTGATTTTTTACCCTACGTCTTTGACTACTTCCGCCAAGCTGACAGCACAACAACCCGAAGATTTGGTGGATTAGGGTTGGGGCTGGCGATCGTGCGTCATTTGGTTGAGCTGCATGGAGGCACCGTTCAGGCAGCCAGTCCTGGAGAAGGACAAGGCGCAACATTTATTGTCAAGCTTCCCATCATGGCTGTCTCCAAGCTGAATCATGATAATTCTTCTCACACTCGCTCAGATTTAGATCTCAATGGATTGCGGGTGCTTTTCGTTGACGATGAACGAGATTCGCGAGAGCTAGTTACTTTTCTGCTTGAACAATATGGAGCAAAAGTCACTCAAGTAGAATCGGCTGACAAAGCGCTAGGGCAGTTGAGGCAAACAAAATTCGATTTGTTAATTAGCGATATTGGCATGCCCGATATGGATGGCTATGCATTGGTTCGCCAAATTAGACAATTGTCTGACCAAGGCGGAAAAATTTTGGCGATCGCCTTGACAGCATATGCGGGAGAAATTGATCAGCAGCAAGCATTAGCAGCCGGATTTCAACAGCATATTACCAAACCGATTGAGCCAGAGATACTCATGCAAACGATTTGGGCTCTAGTGCAAAGAAATGGCGGAATTGACAGGGCAAAACACAATTGAACTAGTTACTTGTGCAGTACGCAACGATAACCGGAGGTCGTCAAACGATATTTTCAAGAGCAGCATGTTGCTTATGCAGCGCCTTGATACTGTTCGATATTTAACGCTCTGGTTAGACGTATAGCACTATGCACCTAGCTCGAGAATCTTTTGTGCAAAAAGATTTGTCCTAACAGATGCATGTAGCAATATACCCGTAAAGTCATTGCTACGATTCGTTTGAGCGAGGGATCGTGTGTTTCTTGCGGTTCGACCAGTTGAGAATTCGTGACTTAGCTTGTCAACTGTAATCCTTTGAGATAGAGCTGCTGTTCAATTTGCTGCATATTCTCTAGCGTTTGGCCGGTCACAATACCGTAAATTTCAGTGTAGATCTTGCCGTATTTCACTTTTTCTAATGCCGAGAGGATCAGGAAATCTTTTTGCTCTAGCTCTAGCTTCAATTTAGTTAAGATCGAATCGATTGTTCCTTCCATCCGGTAATCGCTAGAATATTTGGCTACCGTTTTGTTCAGCCTGAGTAGTTGATGGCGCTGTAGACACAGTGGCGTTGAACCGTTAATGCGGAAATTCGCATCGATCGCGTAGAACTGCCCATCTCTATCTTCTAATACATCAAAGCCAATCACACCGAAGTATCCCTGTTGATGAGCGTATTGTCCCACTGCTGCAATCATTGGAGAAAACTGACTCAAATCATTTGTGTAATCAATAAAACCTCCCAAATACTTGCCTTCAGAATTCACTAGCTGCTGAGTTACGCCAATCAAAGAAATCTTTCCTTGCTTATTGACGTAAAACTGGACACAGTAGTTATTAACTTCGTGTTTAACAAATTCTGAAACAATGATCGTTTGAAGTAAATCAATGCTCAGGTATTTCTTCAGTTCTTCTAAGCAATAGTTGAGATCGCTGTGGCTACGGATGATATAAGTTCCCTCACCCGAAAGACCATGCGATGTTTTGATCAAGTAGGGAAACTGTGCAGGAAGTGGAATTTGATCAAGACTGACTTGAGCTAAATCATAGGTCTGATAGCTTGGACAGGGCACACCTAGCTGGGACAGAGTTGCCTTACTCAGTAAACGGTAGTGCGTCTCTGGATTGACGGCGTGTTTTTCGGGTAGCAATCGATCGAAAGGAAATAACGTAATAGCCCGATCGCATCGATCGCTCTCATTCAGCTCATCCAGATAAGTTGAACAATCCATCAATTCTAAATGAGCGTAGTGAAAGCCAAAATGCTCCTGCCAATATTGCATTAGCAGTTTTTGGGGTGAACGAATGACAATGCCAGGTAGTGCATCACCCAATACTGCCAAATTTTTCCAGGGTTCTTTTTGGCAAATCTTGTCAAACGAAGTTTTGGTTGCTTCGCTACTGCCGTCTTGCAGCAAATATCGCTGTGTGTTGGGATAGGCTGCCCAACTTGCAGTAGCAGGATAATTCAAGACCAGCGCATGGCGAGTGCCTTCAATATCTTGAGCAAATAGGTCAGAAAGCGAATTTCCCTGGAAGAATTCAAACTTAGGCTGAGAATTCATAACTATCCGTTTAGGCAATCTTTCTATCTTGGTCTTTACGGGTAAAAGTAGCAGGCTGCTTCAAATCTTCGTTCATATAGGCAACCGCCATATCTGACGAATTGTGTGCCCAGCCAATGCGTCCTTGCCGATCGAGCAGAATGCAGCCTGCTTCTCCCTCTACCCGATCTACTAGTGTGTCGATCGCCTGCTGTGCTGCCTCATCGGGATGTCTGCCTCCTGCTAACGCATCGATCGCTGCCTTTGCCAGCACAACTGGAATAATGGACTCCCCATCTCCTGTTGTTGAGCAAGCTCCCAAGCGATTATCGGCATATAAACCACAGCCAACTAAGGCGCTATCCCCCACTCGCCCTTGAGGTTGTCCAGTAGTTCCGCCTGTGGAAGTGCCAGCAACCAAATTACCATTGACATCGAGTGCTACACAGCCAACAGTATTAGGACGATCTAAAACTTCAGCTTCCTCTTTCCACTCCTGGTACTGTTCTTCACTGATCAGCTCGTCTTGGGCGCACATTTCCAGACCATGTTCTAGAGCAAAGTTTTCGCCACTTCGTCCTATCAACAACCGAGGTTTATCATCCATAATTTTACGGGCAGCAGAAATAGGATGGCGGACTCCTTGAACGGCTGCGACAGCACCCCAACCTAACGTTTTCCCTTCCATCATTGCTGCATCAACCTCTACTTCGCCTTCGCTGTTTAAGGTTGAACCAAAGCCTGCATTAAATGTTTGGTCAGCTTCAAGGACGCGAATGGCTGCCTCGACAGCAGCAGCAGCACTACCACCGCTCTGAAGCACTTGCCACCCCGCTGCTGTGGCTGCTCGGCATCCGGTGTGATTTGCCTCTGCTTTGTCCTCTGAAATGGTTTTGGCTCCACCGTGAACAATGATGACTGGTTTCATGTGATCCACTTGTGTAACGTTTTTTAAACAGAACAAATAGTGAATTTAGGCGATCGTGGTTGCAAAATATCCACTTTCACTCGATAAGCAAAGGCAAACATTTCGTAGGACACGATCGTATCTGGTAGCGTAACTACTGCTTCTCAGTAACGTCTCTATCTCAGGGGTAAACCTGTAGAGCCTTAAAAGGGTGACACTGATTAAGCAAGATTGTTATTGATGTAACTGACTAATCAGCAGAGTAAGGCATGAACGGTTGTTGTCACTTCATGAAGTGCTAAACGAGATGACGAGCGTCACCCTCGTTTTTTCGGCTGCAAAGCTTGATTGCCTTGTTCGCTGACTGCTTTCGTCTACTGATAGACAGCAGTTCTTGATACGCTGAAAACCTTGGCAGCTTCTGACTTACTCATGCTATTTGCAGACCGCATTAACCACTCGATAACGCAGGGTCGCTTGGGCATCTAGAGAGGTGGCGATCATCTTTCAGCTTCATGACATCTTGCTGAAATGGCTACCTTAACATGTTGACTATTTGTTGTTCTGGGTAGTAAGTCTGAATCAAAATTTTGATAAGTTATAAAGATGATTGGTGAGTTACAGCTCCTGCAGGGTTGCACTTTGCGCTCATTGTGGTGGTTCAGCAGCAGCGGTTAAGATATAGGATTTCCCGTTCTGCTAATCTTGTGAGTTTAACAGCAGCAAGATATCGCTTGAAACCTTGAAGCTGATTAATTTGCTCTTCGATTTACTCAATCTTTTTTAATAGTTCTTACTATTTAATTGTTTAAAGCTTAGTTATTTTTTTATTTTCAATGTTAGTTCTAATCTCATTCAAAGTAAATTTCATTATCTTTCCCTATTTAATGAATAGAAAATGTGATACTGCTTTAGCTTCATAATATCGATAACTATTCTCTACTAGTTTCTGATATCAACGTTTGAGGTGGTTTACTTGCTGTGCAGAAGGCAGCACGCTGGATGAATCAAAATGGCAGCTATCAAACTTTTTACGCAGGTACTTGCTAAAAAGATTTATCCTAACGTATGTGCGTAGCGCTATATTTTTCAATCCATGCCAAGGCAGTAGCTGACGCAAAGCCAGTCGCAAAAGCCAGTCGCATCAACGACCGCGCTTATGGTATAGCGCTACGCAATTACGTTAAGACACTGTTTTTATGTAAAAGCCCCAGGAAGCGGGGCTTTTACATAAAAATAATTTTGATTTAGGCACATAGTGCCATACTGGGGTCAGTTTGATTGGTAAAGCGAATTAAAAGGCTTAATCCGCACCAGTTCGGGTACATGCTCGGCTGTAAATCTCAGCTTTGCGAGATAGTCTAGACTAGTTGGCTTGCGACAGTTGCCCAAGTTAAACGGTTAGCGACGAGCGGCTGATAGACTGCTGATAGACTGTAGCGGCGCTAAGTTGATCGAGTAGGTGGCACATTTGGAGCAGCCAGAAAGCTCATGCGCTCGTACAGCGGCTGAGTGGGAGCAATCCAGACTCTGCCAGTTCCTTGAAATGTTTGCAGCAGCCCTTCCCCGCTAGTAACAGCTCCCAAAAGCGAAGTAGAAGCCCGCTCGACGCTGAACCGCACGCCTTCAGTGCGCAGCAGGGCAAACGAGCCGTCTACCTGAAGCGTTTCGTTGTCAAGCGGCAGGGAAAGAATTTCAGATTGGGGAACGGGAATGCGAAAGACGACAATGCCTGCCCCACTAACTTTAGTCTGATAGCGACCTTCTCCGCCTGCCACTCGTGCCGAGAAACTCTCGACTTTGTGTGCCTCAACTTTTATTGCGTCTTCGCAGCAGAAAAACAAACCTTGATCAGCGTACAGCGTTTGGTTGTTAAGCTGCATCAGCCAGTAGTGCCCAAAGGTAGGCTCTAGGTAAAGTTCGCCTGTACCGCGATAGAGCGGCTTGAAGATAGTTTCTCCCGTGCGGGCAGCGGCGATCGCCCCTTTCATTAAACCCCCAACGCCGCTGCCTGCGCCCGTGGAGCTTTCCATGCTGATACGACCTTTGAGAAACTGCAGCGCTCCAGGTTCAGTACGAACGGCATCATTGTCTAGACGGATGCGTAGCTGCCGCAGATGTACTCCCGCTCGATTGAGCGTGTAAAGCTGCTCGGCAACGACAAAATTTTCGCTGCCCGCTAGTGGCTTGTATTCTAGAAGTTCGAAGGTCGTGCCGCCACGCGAGACGGTTTGCGTGACTTGGAAGGGAAGATTAGATTCAGAAGCGCTCATCGATTTCAGATTAAAAGGATGGCTTAACGAAGGTGATATTCAATTGATCCACTTCAAACTCTACCTTTTCCAGATAAATCAGCGATCGATTGGACTAAATGACAAACACGATCCCAATCAAAACCAACGAAGCATAGATCAACTGACTAAACATTTCCCTCGGTATTCTTTTACTAATGGCTACACCTACCCAAGCACCGATGACAATACTGGGAAGAGAGTAGAGATAAAGCTGCAAAATCTTTGGTGTCCATAATCCTGCTAACCCGTGACCTGCAACAATTAACCAGCTCGTTAACAGAAAGTAGCCCTGTAGATTAATTCGGAAATAATCTGGCTCCCATTTTCGTAGCGTGCCGTAAATCGCAATGATTGCGCCATTAGTGTTATACGCTCCACCAAATGCCCCTGCAATGAAACCAAATACGATCGCTACTGCGGGATGACGTATTTGTGGCAAAGAGAATCTAAACAGGTGGTAAAGACCATAGAGAATCAGCAGCGTTCCTAAGCAAACTTTAGCTAGATCCTCTGGCACAAAACGCAGCAGAATCAAGCCAAATGGAATACCAATAAACGTTGCTAGAACCAGTTGCCAGATTCCACGTAAGTCTAGTGTGCGCCACTCATTAACTAGGAGAGCGAGCGAGGTGGTTAGAGCCACTAGAGCCACCAATGGCGTTGCCGTTTGTAGTCCGACTACAAGAATGAGAAACGGCATGGCAAGGAGTGCATCTCCAAAGCCGATCGCCGATCGAACACAAGTTGCAACAAACAGAATAGTAGTAACTTGTAACAGTGGGGATACTTCGCTCACAGAGCTAACGCTTGGATGGGTATGTACCGAGAGATGGGGTTGTTTCTGCTGTCAGCATCGAGTGATCATCGAAGTCAGACACCCGATTCCTATAAACATCACTGACAATTTTGCATTGTTTCACTCCTACAAACGCAAACGTGGGGTAGCACTTGAAGCAAAAACGGATGTAGAACAACTTCTGCAAAATGCCAGACAGCGGTTGAGCCTTGTCAGAGCGCGCAACAAACGGTCGTTCTTCAAGGCGCGATGGAGGTTGAGCATATCATCTCAAACTGGTTGAAGTCCTCTCGATTATCTCTCATTCCGCAGTCAGTCTATTTGTAGCCAGTCTATTTGTAATAGATCAAACTTGATTTGACATATTGACTTATCAGACACCGATAAAAGCTGTCAAACGTGTTTGATTTGTTTCTTTTTCTTCTACGTATTCCTGCTTCAAGTTCTGCTCCCCTCCTATCGTATCCTCAAACTGTCGCTTCAATACTTGCTTGACTTGCTGTAGCAGCCCCGCTATTATCCTTGATATTCCTATTAACTACGGTAACTCGATAGATATTTGGTAGATGATACTAGTTGGAGCAAATACGGGTGTTTTAATTTCGCCGTGTTGTAGACGGCGATCGCATCCGCTGCTCACCAATATTGCGGTGCGCCAAGAGAATTGATGTTTGAACTTGCAAGCTGTAGGCTGACAAATTCTTTGAAAAAGAGGAACGGATGAAAGGCATTCAACTTGTCGCAAGAAATCCGCTGGCTCCTATTCAAGGTGTCATTACGTTATTGGGCTTAGGTGCAGCAATGCACAGCGGTGTTGATATTACGAATCAATGGTCAATTCGTCGTTCATCGTAATTGAATTTCGCCATGACACAAGCTATTACCCGCGATCGCGTCCATATCATCACGAGCGATCATGAAGCGATTGAAATCGCCCAGCAGCTATCCGCAGAATTCGCTGAAGGTTCGGCAGAACGCGATCGCGATCGCCAGCTTCCCTATGCCGAACTCGATCGACTTTCCGCTAGCGGACTATTAGGAATTACTGTGCCGAAAGAATACGGCGGCGCATCTGTCTCGAACGTTACCCTAGCAGAAGTGATCGCCTTGCTGTCAGAAGGCGATTCCAGCCTGGGACAGATTCCGCAAAACCATTTGTATATGGTGGAGGCGATTCGTCTGAGTGGAACTGAAGCACAGAAGCAACATTTCTTTGAACTGGTGCTGCAGGGCAAACGCTTTGGCAATGCGTTTACAGAAGTTGGAACCAAGACGCCAACCGCCTTCAAGACTCGTCTGACGCGCACTGAGTCCGGCTATGTGCTCAACGGCAAAAAGTTCTACTCGACAGGCGCCTTATTTGCAGACATTGTGCCTGTCGTGGCGCTTGACGATGACGACAAAACAGTAATTGTCTTTGTCGATCGCCACACCCCCGGTCTGACTGTGATTGATGATTGGTCCGGAATGGGGCAGCGCACCACTGCCAGCGGCACAACGCTGATCGAAAATATTCCCATTCAAGAGCAAGATGTCTTGCGGCACTATCTCGCTTTTGAAGAACAAACCACAATGGGAGCCGTTGCCCAAATCATTCATGCGGCTGTGGATGTTGGCATTGCTAGAGCCGCCTACAAAGATGCAATCCACTTCATTCGCAACTACACTCGACCCTGGATCGAAACAGAGTATGAGCATGGCTACGAGGAACCGCTAATTATCTACGGTGTGGGAGAGATGTCGGTGAAGCTACATGCAGCCGAAGCCCTCCTGAAGCGATCGGGCGAGTTTATCGATCGCGCCCTGGAAGTGAAAACTCAAAAAAGCGCCATTGAAGCATCGATCGCAGTTGCAGAAGCCAAAGCCCTTGCCGATGAAGCGGCAATTTTCATCACTAATAAATTCTTTGAGCTGAGCGGCACGAAATCTACGCTGGAGCAATTTAATCACAATCGCCATTGGCGCAACGCCCGTACGCATACGTTACATGATCCAGTGCGCTGGAAATATATCAACGTTGGCAATTACTTTCTTAATGGCGTTAATCCGCCTCGACACGGTGCGTTTTAGCAGTTCCCTTTATCACGGAGATTCGCATGGTTATTGCAGCAGAACGGGGAGCAAAAGAATACCTGACGAAAGAATATCTGGCGATCGCCATCTCCCTGTCCCAAGAATTTGCCCAAACTGCCGCTGAACGAGATGCAAAAGGCGGTAGCCCAACTCAAGAACTCGATCGCCTGCGCGACAGCGGCCTGCTCAAACTTTTAATTCCCACTGAGTATGGAGGCTGGGGACAAACCTGGAGTACGGCTTTACAGGCAGTGCGAGAACTTGCCAAAGCCGATGGTTCGCTGGGACAACTGCTGGGCTATCACTACGTCAATTCGGTGATGCCAGAACTGTACGGCACACCAGAACAAAAAGCCCACTTTTACAAGGAGACTGCCCAAAATAATTGGTATTGGGGCGATGCGGTGAATCCGCGTGATCCCGATCTTACTTTGACTCCAGATGGAGAAAACTTTCGACTTGACGGAACCAAAAACTTTGCGACGGGCAGCGTCGGCTCAGATATTCTGGTGATCGCCGCCACACGTCAGGATTTGGGGAATGTTCTGTTTGCAGCAATTCCAAGCCATCGCGAAGGCATTAAGCTTAATGATGATTGGGACTACATCGGGCAACGCCAGACCGACAGCGGCAGCGTGACGTTCGATCGCGTCTTCATCCACAAAGACGAAATTTTGGGCGATGCCAATGCCACCGAGCATCCTGCTCCCTTTGCCACGCTAGTCACGCCTGCGATTCAAGCAGTCTTCGTGAATCTCTATCTCGGCATTGCTCTGGGCGCATTTGAAGCAGCCAAACAGTACACGCTTTCCACCACCCGCCCCTGGATCTTTTCTCCGGCTGAAACCGCCAGCCAAGACCCCTACATCTTGGAACGGTATGGCGATCTATGGGTGAGCCTGATTTCCACCAACAGCCACGCCGACTATGTAGGGACAGTCTTACAAGCTGCCTGGGAAAAAGGCGAACAGCTTACCGCTGCGGAACGGGGTGAAACGGCAATTACGATCGCCACTGCCAAAGTTCTGAGTACAAAAGTTGCGCTTGAAGTCACCAGCAAAATATTCGAGGTCACAGGCACTCGCGCAGCGGCAACTCAACATCGGTTCGATCGCTTCTGGCGCAACGTCCGCACCCATACCCTGCATGACCCCGTCTTCTACAAATCCTACGAGGTCGGCAACTGGGTACTCAATCAGCAAATTCCCACCTTCACGCTTTATACTTAGCCTCTCATGACCAAACAACTCCACCTCGCAGGTTTTCTGATTGCCTCTCAGCTCACCCACAGCCATCCGCAGTGGCGGCATCCCCGCCAAGATCTCGACTTTTTGCGCCCAGAGTTCTATCAAAATTTGGGGCGTGTTCTGGAGCGGGGCAAATTTGACTATGTGTTTTTTGCCGATGCTTTGGCAATCCCCCACCGCTACGGCGACAGTATTGACGAAACGCTGCGGCGCGGCACTCAAGGAGCCGTGCTGATCGATCCTGCCTATGTCGTCGCAACGATGGCAGCGGCAACTCGGCATATCGGGCTGGGAATTACGCGATCGACCACCTACTATCATCCCTACGAACTAGCGCGGGCGTTTGCCACACTCGATCACCTATCGGGCGGGCGCATTGCCTGGAATGTGGTGACCTCTCACAATATCGGAGAGGCGTATAACTTTGGACTGGAGGCGCATCTAGAGCATGAAAACCGCTACGATCGCGCCGATGAATTTGTCGAACTCACGTTCAAATTGTGGGATAGCTGGCAGGAAGATGCGCTCGTTCTCGACAAAGAAACGGGACTGTTTGCCGATCCTACCAAAGTCCGCCATATCAACCATGAGGGGCGATGGTATAAGTCAAAGGGACCATTAACTGTACCGCGATCGCCGCAGGGACGACCTGCCATCATGCAGGCAGGCTCCTCAAATCGAGGCAAAGAATTTGCAGCGCGCTGGGCAGAAATCATTTTTGAAATTGACCCTACGCCTGACGGTCGCAAAGCGTATTACGACGATGTGAAGTCTCGCGCGGTTAACTATGGGCGCAATCCCGACGATGTGAAAATCTTTCCGGCTGTGATTCCGTTTATTGGCGAAACTGAGTCGATCGCCCGCGAAAAGCAAGCCTTTCACAACGAACTGGTCGATCCAATTTCGGGCTTGATTACGCTGTCAAGCCACATGGACTACGACTTCTCCCAGCATCCCCTAGATGAACCCGTCAAAGATGTCGAAGTCGGCGGCATTAAGGGATTATTTGAAGTCGCTTTGCGGCTTAGCAAAAAAGATGGCTTGACCCTCCGTGACATTGGCAGACTGTACGCAGAAGGAATCTTACTGCCGCATGTTGTGGGAACGCCCGTGCAGATTGCCGATCAGCTAGAGGCAAGCTTCCGCAATGGCGAAGCAGATGGCTTCATCATTTCCCCTGCCTATCTTCCCGGAGCGTTTGAAGAATTTGTCGAATTTGTTGTCCCCGAACTGCAGCGGCGGGGCTTGTTCCGCAAAGAGTATGAGGGAACCACCCTGCGCGACAACTTGAAACTCGGCAAAGCCAGCCTCACCCCCGCCCAAAAACAACCTGAACTTGCCGGCGTGTAATGCTCTTCAACAGGGTTGTGTCGCAAAAAAATTAGGGACGCTATGGCTAGATGCCCAAAATTTTTGCGACACAACCAGATCTTTCCCTTTGTCTTAATCTGATTGGGAATGCGGATTACCATCAACAATGAGTTTTATCAGCTGCTTTTCCCCCCAGCTGTTTTTTCCCTCGGCTGTTTTTCCCATGTAGCTAAGCAATCATCGGTTAGATGTACATGGCAAAGTAATCATTGAAGATCTCAGTATTTGTTGATAGTGTTAGCTCTAGCTTTTCACGTTCATTGTCTGCTTCAGAGCTAATGACATCGCTTATAGCCTGCGGGATGAAGTCACCACAGTGTTCATTTGCAGGTACCGCTTCATTCATTTTCTTGGGATAGCTCAAGCCCAGATGACTCATGATTGTAATAAACTGGGCGCGGGTTCGATCGGCAAATCGAGGATTCAAGCGTTTCTCTTCGTCAATTGTGGAGGTGGTTCGCCCTTTGTAGTCGTGAGCCGGATAAACCAGCGTACTGTCTGGTAGGGTGAATAGCCGTTGCGTTACCGCATCATATAAAGTGCCAGCATCGCCTCCTTGAAGGTCTGTTCGTCCACAGCCCCGGATCAACAAGGCATCACCCGTCAAGAGATGGCTGTTATTCACTAAATATGCCATGTGGCTATGGGTGTGCCCTGGTGTGGCGATCGCCTCAATCGTCACCGCTCCCACCGCTAACGTTTCCCGGTCGGCAAGCGAGTAATCTGCAGATTTGGCAGTGGCATTCTGGGGCACCAAGACCCGACACCCCGTTTGCTGCCTCAGCTTGCCCGCGCCGGTGATGTGATCGGCATGAATGTGAGTTTCCAGACAGTAGCGGAGCGTTAATCCCAGTTCCTGCAGCGAGGTTAAATCGCGGTCAACCTGCTCTAACACTGGATCAACCAGAACAGCATCTTTCGTTTGGCTGTCGGCAATCAGGTACGTATAGGTGCTGGATTCAGGATCAAAGAATTGCCGAAACAACAAAGTGGATGATGAAATCGCTGGATAGGAGGCGCGAGCAACGGATTGAGAAATCTTAGGAACAGGACGCACCCGCACAGGCAGGGATTGTAACACCACCTCGGCTAATGCCTGCGCCTGCCCTCGCAGTTCTGGAACAGCGATCGTTTCCCATAGATCTCCTTTGCGCGGGGTTCCCAGCGTATAGAGCAACGACGACATATTGCCATCTGCATTTAATACGGCACCATTCGCGGCAGTATCCAACCCCAAGCCAATTTTGTTATAGCGGATCAAGCGCTGGGAGTGCAGATCGGCGAGCAGCGGCTGAGGCGATCGGCGGTAATCGGCTTCTACGCCGGTGCAGTTCACAACACGGCTGACGTTCAACACCCTAGAGGTTTGCGTTTGGCGTTGACGAATGGTGACTGCTATAGCATCTGGTGAGTCCTGATAAGCTTGAATCCGCCCCGCTGAAACGCTGAGCTGCCCAGAGTCCAGCATTTCTTGGACAGTTTCTCCAATCTTGGGAGCGATCCGGTGACGATGGACTTCCCAATAGGGTTTGAGATGGCGTAAAAAGCGCTGCTGTTCAGGGGTGGGAAGCTGCTGCCAGAGTTGCTGCGTAATTGGCCGCAGCGCATCTATAACCGATCGCCAGTCATAGCCCTGAGCCATAGCCGTTTTCACTTCTGCCCGCACTCGCCGCAGTAAGCCTCGAGCCGTTTTGGGTGCGGTTTCTGGGGTGAGGAAAGCAGGATAAGGTTTGGTGGCTTGATGCGGGAGCGGGAATAAGCCGCGTCGAGAGATAGCATACACTTTGCCACGGTGGTTTTGCTGATGGAGCGACACGACCATGTCTACCATTGTTAGCCCTGTGCCAATCAGCAGCACGCTTGCATCTGGCTCTAAATCTGCTAGAGCATTAGCTGACCAGGCATTTCGCAGGCGATCGTCCTGACGTTCCGAGGATTGGGAGGCGAGGGGAGTGGCCGGTGAATTTCCGAGCGCCAGCACAATCTTGTTGGCGAAAAACCGCAGGCTGCTGCGGAGAGAAACGATCGCGCCGTTGCCCTCTGGCTCTACTGCGACGACTTCATCGCTCAAGCGCTCCAGTCGAACGTTACTCGATGCCGTTGCTTCTGCTTCCTCCAGGATGGATTGGAGGTAAAGACCGTAAATTTTTCGGGGAATAAACGTGCTGGCATTCACTTCATCCGGCAGGAAGGTCGCCAGCTCGCTGCGATTATAGGTCAGCCAGCGCAGCAGATGTGTTGGATCATCTGGAAACGCGCTCATATTGCCTGCAGAAACGTTTAGCAAATGGCTGTCAGTCTCCGTACTGTAGGCAACGCCCTTGCCGATCGCATGATCGCGCTCAATTAATTTGATGATTAGCGGTCGGGTGGCAGTTTTCAACAGGTTGGCAGCTACCAAAGACCCACTAAAGCCAGCCCCGACGATTGCGATCGTGGTCGAAGGATCAGAAATTAGGAAATTAGGAGTCATCTCAGTGCCATAGAGTACACAGCTATGCAGAACTCACGTTCATGAAACTGTGGCAGTTGTTCGTTTCGTTAGGCTGGCTTCCTCACTATAAGTTTGGATCCCGCCTCTTTTAGCGGGGGCTGTCGGCATTTCTCATGATCAAGCGGCTAGAGGCAGTCAATTATCTAAATGCGGTAACTCTATCAACTTAACGCTATATAGAAGTGGATCGTAGCACAGCTCCGCTTTTAGCACTACCAAGGACATGCAAACCTGGCAGCCCACAGATAGGTAAGCCTGAAGATAGCAATGGATGTAGGTAGAGCAACCAGAATGACAGTTAACCGTAGAAGATCAGCGATCGCAGTTCAATGCTCTCACGCGCTGGGGCATGGGCTGGCGTTGTGGGGTCATCGAATGCGGTGTGGGCAGCAAATCTGGCTCGTCCATCTGTGGCAGAGTCGAAGCATTTGATCAATACTGCCTCGTCTCGTTGCATTTGCGGGAAGTAAAACCAGCGATGCGTTGGGCTGTAGGTTATCGCATAGGTTTCACCAATCCGATCGCGATACACCAAATCCCCTGCAACGAGATCGGCTGGTGCAATACTCTGCGCGTCACATACCGCCAAGGGAGAAGCTTGAACCGGAGCGGCGATCGGCCGCCACAGGTTGACTATAGCAAAACGCTGTTGCAGCAAGGCATCAGAATTTTCGATTCCCCGCGCTACTAACTCAGCCTGAGCGCGGGTATAACCAGATTTTGCGGTGAAATCGTTGTGTACACGCTTGACTGGCTCTCTGGCGTTGCTTTTGCCCTGCTGTGCCCGATCGAGATTACGGACATTGTGATCAAACACCAACACCCTAGTTGCACCTGTGACTTCAGCTAAAAGCCGCTCAGCTTCTGGATAGTAAACTCGACGGACTTCGGCTTCATCGTAGAAATCGTGAACAGCCGTTGGATAAACGACTAGCGCAGCACCTTCTCGATCGAGTGACAGATCTTGGGCAATGGCTCGTGCATTGCGAATAGGCAATCTACGCGTTTCATAAACTCCGTTCTGGCGGGGAACACCTGGTGGTGGCTCGTAGGTGTAGTTGACGGGTCTTTCTGCCATCGGAACGAGGTAATGGAGATCTGCCTCAACGCGTGGCAAATTCTCGAAAATTAGCTTGGGTAGAACGGGGCTGTGAATACTCATGGTGACTTCCTCGGAGATTCGTAAAGAGATGGAATTTCTATTGCTATTTCTACTGCTATTGATCTAGTTTGAGCCGGTAAAGTCCTTCAAATTTGCCCTCAAAAACTGCGTCGATCGGCTGCAGCGGTCGATAGTTTGCTTTCCAGGTGTTAATGGGCATTGCAAAGCTTTCCAGGAGCACGCAGCCTTTACCCTGCTCTGCCAAAGCCGCAAGACTCACAGGCTGATTGGCAAAGGTTTCAAAGCTGCTGTCTTTATCAGTATAAAAAACTAGCTGAGGATAGAGATGGTCTAACCGCTTTGAAAGCTTTTTGCCTGCCCAAAAATCCCCATACTTGAGGGCAGATTCAAGCGTAGAGGCACGTCTGGAACGGACTAGAACGCAGGTTTGATACTCGTTGCTCTGTAAGATTCTCTCTATCTTCGCCAGTTCCTTCAGCCGTTTTTTGGAACTAGAAGCAACGTTATCCACTGATGCATCAATCTGCTGGATGCTAATGGCAACACAAAAGGTGAGCGCGATCGCTGGAATGACCCAATTCAATTTTGGGATTCTGAATTTATCCCCAAGCAGAGGGATAGCTACTCTACAAAGTTGAACCAACAAAAACACCAGAAAGCCCATCAATCCAGCGGTGGGATACAGGTAGCGGCTCCAGGGCTGTTGTCTCAGCGTTAAAATTACCTGCCCCCAACCGACCAAACTAGTCAGCACCAGCAGGAGATAAGTTCTTCTAAAGTCTGGCTGCGGCAGCGATGCCCGTAGCGCTTTACCCTTTGTCCAACACACAGTAAATCCAAAACAGGTAGCCGTTGCGATCAGCAGAATTGCGAAAAATACAAGATTGCGCGAGAGCAGCAGGCTAGCATATCGAGGCAGGTTGGATGCATCAACCAGCCCCACTTCGCCTTTGCCATAAGACCCGGTACGGATGGCAATATCAGTCATCCAGCCAAAGGTTCTGCCATATCGCGGCAGAATAGGCAGAGTCACAAGAATAAAAGCAGTCAGCGCTGTGCCTAACGCCAATGCTTTATTGCGCCAGCCTTGCGGTAATAAAAAGTAGAAAAAGGTGGGTAAAAAAGTCGCCTTGGTTGCCATTCCTACACCCAAGACCACACCCAATCCAACGCTGAACTTGTACGATCGCCCTGAATCTTTTCCATACAAATAGCAAACCAGAATTAAAGCCAAAATCTGGCTGAAGCAAACCAGCAAAACATCCGGGGCAACCCGGCTCGGTTCGTATGCTGCAAAAGTGGCGATCAGCAGCAAAGGGCTGATCTGAAGAATCAATGCCAACAGTAAATTGTTGCTCAGACGGAGTGCTACCCATCCTAGAGCGATCAGAGAACAAGCTGTTACCCCAATCAGTACAAGATTGAATAATGTCAGATAAAGCTCAGGATTCATTAAAACCTGATCTGCTAAATCTAAATTGATCGTTGGATCGAACAGCGATTGAACTGCATAGCTAATCCACAGAACGATCGCCCCTAATATCTGTAGCGGTGTACCGGGGTGATCAGTGTGTTGAGGAACCTGAAAAAGCGCCAGAACCAACGAGTTCATTAAGTAAGCGTAATCTGGATCTTGATTGGGTGTCCAGTAATAGGCTCCTCTCTTGCCATGTACGTCTAAATAAGTGATGACATAAGCGATCGGCAACAGTACGATCAAAACGTGATTCAACCGCTTAAACACACTTGTCTCTAAGCTTTTTCTGGTCACGCTTCTTCCTCAAATGTGGACTGTTTTTGGAATGCCATCGTGAAGCAGAAGCGAACGACAAAAAGACACGATAAGGTCATTGAGTGCATCCATGTCAATTAAAAAAGCATCGTGTCCATGGCGAGAGTAAAGAAACTGGAGCTGAGCCGCTGGCATCAGGGCTGCCAACTCTTGCTGTTCGATCGGCGGATACAAAATATCTGAGTCGATCGCCACAATTAGCGCAGGTTGATGAATCTGCGCCAGAACAGCAGCATACTCACCGCGATCGCGGGACACATCATGGCTATCCATTGCCTGTGTTAGCCGCACGTAGGTATTGGCATCAAATCGCTCAACCAGCTTTTGCCCTTGGTGGTGCAGATAGCTGGCGATCGCATAAGGCTGACCAGGTTGCTCGATGTGGCGCTGCCGACCAAATCGTTCCTCAAAGCTTGCCCAAGACCGATACAGGTTCATAGCGATCATTCGCGCCACTGCTAGCCCTGCTGCAGGTGGATCGGTGGGAGCATAGTTGCCATTCTGCCAGGCTGGATCGGCGTAAATAGCTTGGCGCTGGGCTTCGCTTAAGCCGATACACCAGGCAGAATGTTTTCCAGAAGCAGCAATCAGGGCGATCGCTGCTACTTTTTCGGGATACAACAGCGCCCACTCTAAAACCTGCATTCCGCCCAAGGAACCGCCGATCGCCAGCTTTAAGCGCTGAATCGAGAGTGCCTCCAGCAGCACTGCCTGCAGGCGCACCATGTCGCGGACGGTAATTTCCGGAAACGCTGCGCCGTAGGGCTTTCCCGTTTGGAGATTGAGGCTGGTGGGTCCGGTGGTGCCGTAGCAGCTCCCCAGCACATTGCTGCACACCACAAAATCAATGTCTGGATCAAATGCCTTTCCGGTTCCAAACAGCGACTCCCACCAGTCTGCGGCATCTGGCCAGCCCGTCAGCGCATGACAAATCCAGACAGCGTTATCTCGATTTACGTTTAGCTGTCCCCAGGTTTGGTAAGCAATTTGCACATCCCACAATACCGCTCCTGATTCCAGATGAAACGGTTCAGAAAGGTGATAAAACTGGGTTTCCGGCGGAATGAACTGCTGATAATTCATGCGTTCAAAGCTGTTGAAACGCTTGCTCAAAGTCGGCCTTGATATCGTCAATATGCTCGATGCCAACCGATACCCGGATTAGATCTGGCGATACACCCGCCGATCGCTGTTCTGCTTCACTTAGCTGCTGGTGCGTGGTTGAAGCGGGATGAATTACCAGCGTTTTAGCATCGCCGACGTTTGCCAAATGGCTCGCTAGCTTTAGCCGATCGATTAATGCCTGCCCAGCAGGTAGCCCTCCCTTGATACCAAAGTTCAAAACCCCGCCAAAGCCATGCTGCAAGTATTTCTTCGCCCGCTCGTGGTAGGGATGATCGGGTAACCCAGGATAGTTCACCCACTCCACCTGCGGCTGCTGAGTTAGCCATTGCGCCAGCTCCAGCGCATTGTCTACATGGCGCTGTACTCGCAACGAGAGGGTTTCTAGCCCCTGCAGCAGCAGAAATGCATTAAATGGACTGAGGGCTGCGCCAAGGTCTCGCAGTCCTTCTACTCTGGCACGAATGATAAAGGCGATATTGCCCAAGCTGCTTTGGGGCCCAAAGGCTTCGTAGAAGTTGAGCCCGTGATAGCCTGGCGCAGGTTCAGTAAACAGCGGAAATTTGCCATTGCCCCAGTCAAATTTGCCTGAATCGACGATTACCCCACCGATCGAGGTGCCGTGTCCGCCAACCCACTTTGTCGCAGACTGCACCACAATATCAGCACCATGCTCGATCGGGCGAGACAAGTAACCGCCTGCGCCAAATGTGTTATCCACGATCAAGGGAATCCCATTTTCGTGGGCAACATGCGCCAGCGCCGCAAAATCTGGAATATTAAACTGGGGATTGCCGATCGTCTCGACAAAGAGTGCTTTTGTGCGATCGTCGATCGCCTGACGAAACGCTTCTGCGTCATCTCCTTCTACGAAACGCACCTCAATGCCTAATCTCGGCAGCGTTACTTTGAACTGGTTGTAGGTGCCGCCATAAAGAAAGGATGTGGTAACGATGTTATCCCCCGCCTGAGCAATGGTGCTAATCGTTAAAAACTGGGCAGCTTGACCGCTCGCGGTTGCCAGTGCTGCCACGCCTCCCTCTAGGGCTGCGATCCGCTTTTCAAACACATCTGTCGTCGGATTCATAATCCGGGTGTAGATGTTGCCAAACTCTTTGAGCGCAAACAGATTTGCCCCATGCTCGGCGCTGTCAAAGGTGTAGGACGTGGTTTGATAAATTGGTACCGCACGGGCATTAGTGCCGGGAGCAGGGGTTTGCCCGGCATGAACCTGTAGCGTTTCAAAGCGATATTGATCAGACATACTTTTGCTGCGATGGATAAGCGGATTCTAAAATGCCAACGAGACAGGCGAGCTTCAGTAATATTCAGGGCGATCTACGTACTCCCATCCTCTAGCTAGTCTCCCGGATGTTTGCCACTAGATGTTCTCGCATCTCAATGAATTCCCTGGATAGGCGCAGCTGTGTGGCTGACTCACTGCGGGCTGCAAAGGCGTTCTTAAACTCTTGAACAATTCGCCCCGGACGGGCATGCATTACGATAATCCGGTTTGCCAGCAGCAAGGCTTCTTCCACATCATGCGTGATGAAAAAGATAGTTTTGCGCGTCTGTTGCCAGATCGTTTTTAGGTGGATCTGCATTGATTCACGCGTTAGTGCGTCCAGCGCGCCGAAGGGTTCATCCATCAATACCAGCTGGGGGTCAGCCGCAAGGGTCCGGGCGATCGCCACTCGCTGCTGCATTCCTCCGGAAAGCTGGTGCGGCAGCAGATGCGCAGCATCAGTCAGCCCTACCATTTCCAGGTAGTGCGAAACTCGCTGCCGCCGTTCTTGTTTGCTAACGCCTCGCATTTTGGGACCAAAATCTACATTTCGGGCGAGCGTCAGCCATGGAAACAGATTGGGGCGCTGGAAGACCACCCCTACATCTGGGTTGGGTTGAGTGTGGAGTTTTCCAGAAACCACGACCGAACCTGTCGTTGGCGGTTGATAGCCTGCTAAAACGCGCAGCAGCGTTGTTTTACCGCAGCCGGAGGAACCCAGAACGCAAACAAAATCACTGGGTTGCACCTCCAAGTCGATGCCTTGTAGCACGTCAACCTGCTGACCTGATGCACCAAAAGTGACTCCAACATTGAAGAGATGAGCCACATCATTTCCGGTAGAAATGGCTGCTGTCGCGTGGGAAGGGGCGGTCATAAGTGGCTCCGGGGAGATCAGTAGGGCATTAATTTGCTGAACGGAAAGCTATGAATATGTCTGAGAGTATGTCTGAGATATGCCTGATTTAAGGGAGCAAGGGAGGATCAGCAGCAAGGCGTAAAAGGCAACCTTGCAGTTATCCTGTCATGCTCTATAGCGCTTGCGTGTAAATGCTTTTTTCATAAGCAGTCAAATCTGGGGCAGATGGAATACTTTTCTGCGTCACCATAAATTCAGCTGAATCCTTCAGGATTTTGGCAAATTCGCTGGGCTGTCCGGCAGTGCCCAAGTATTTAGCGTCTTTCTGCTCAGTAGAATCGAGCCAAATAATTTCGCTCATGGCGACTTTGCTTTCTTCCGGAGAAATGCCCAGCTCAGAAGCGATCGTCTGAGCTGCTGCTGTCGGATCGCTGCGATAGGCTTTTACAGCTTCATTCAGCACTGAAACATACTGTTTGACCGTATCGGGATATTTGTCAGCGAATTCTTTGCTAACAACGCCTACATCAGCTGTCACCACTCCTTGTTTCGCCAAATCTGCCGATGTTTTGAGAACAGTTCCGCCCGCTTTTTGTAGCTTACTCAAGTTGGGCTGCCACAGATAGCCACCGTCGACGTCGCCCCGTTGCCAAGCTGCAACTAAATCAGGCGGCTGCAGATCCAAAATCGTCAACGCTGTCTGATCGATATTGTCTAGTTTCAACAAATTCAGCAAAGAAAAATGAGCCGTAGAGCCAAACGGCGTCCCGATTTTCTTGCCTTTGAGGTCAGCAATGGATGAAACCGTGTCTTTGACGATCAGCGCTTCTGCACTGCCAATTACATCGTGGATGAAGTAGACATAATAGGGTAGATCACGAGCAATTCCCACACTGGTGGGCACAGAGCCGATTAAGCCGAAATCAATCCCCTTTGCCGCAAAAGCGGTGTTGACATCCCGCCCCGAATCGAAGCTAACGTATTGCACCTCCGAGTTAGGGAATGCCTTCTCCGCCAAACCCAAAGCCTTCGCCAGCAGTTCTGCATTTGGAATCACCTGATAGCCGATGCGAATTTTGTCAGGTGCAGTTGCAGCGGTAGTTGCTCCGGAAGGAGTTGCTCCGGAAGAAGCTTGTGGGGCGCTGCTGGCGCAGCTAGAGCTGATGAGCGGCAGACTTAAACCGACCAAGCCAAGCAGTACATTTCTTCGTTTCAGTTGCATTCTTCAAAACGTCCTACAATAATTCACCTCAAGAATCATGCCCAATCCAGGGCAGTTGAGTGCGCTGTATCCAGCGAATACCACTGTCAATCAAAATGGCAATGATGCCCATAAGAATAATGCCGACAAAAATCACATCGCTGCGGAGAAATTTGCTGGCATCCAGTACCATCCAGCCTACGCCCGAGACGGCTGCCACCATTTCGGCTGCCACCAAGGTGGAATAGGCAACGCCGATCGCTGTTCTCAGCCCTGTGAATATCTCTGGTAAGCAAGACGGAAAGATTACATAGAGAAACAGGTTCCAGTTCGTTGCCCCCAGCGATCGGGCTCCGTTGATTCGGTCACGAGAAATTCGCTGTACGCCAGAAACCACTGCAATATACAGGGGGGCAAATGCAGCGAGAAATAGCAAGGCGATTTTGGATGGATTCTCAATTCCCAGCCAGATTACCAGCAGCGTGTAGTATGCCAGCGGTGGCAAGGGTCGGTAAAACTCGATGATGGGATCGAGCGCAGCGCGGATTGGCTTAGAAAATCCACTCAACAGACCCAGTGGAATTGCCGTCACAATTGCCAACAGCAGCGCCAGCAGCAGCCGATACATGCTTTGGACAATGTGAAACAGGAGAGAACTGCCTTTGTAGCCGTCTCGCAAAATCTCCAGGAAAGCTGAGCCCACTGCGATCGGCGACGGCAGGAACAGCGGACTAACCCACTGAAGTGATGTTGCCAGAAACCAGAGTGCCAATACTGTTCCAATCGAAGCTAACGCAATCAACTGCTCTGCATTCAAGAGTCGTTTCACTCGGGTGGGCGATCGAGGTACAGCATCCTGGATATTTTCAAGCGTCATTGGTTTTAGGAATCACAGGTTTAAAGTGTCATGTGCATTCAGCACGTTTCGATCTGTGCCTGCCAGCCGGCTGCGCTAGGGTTCTGCTCGTTCTGCGGCAAGCTTCGCTACTATAATACGGTTTGCCAATCGATTTAAAGTATTTAACCTGAAATTAATAACTCCATGTAATGATTTTCGATCGCCTTCAGTACTGCCCGATCCACCCCCTAACTTCCCCAACTGAAAAAGCTTTGAGCAGAATTGGATCGAAAGTTCCTCAATGGAAATTTAGGGGGCAAATGCAGAATGTTTGGTGTGCAGAACGTCCTGAATTCGCAAGCTTCAGGTTTCAGGAGGCAGTGGGTAACGCTCTGTAATAAACTGTTTAAGATGTGGCTGCTCTAGCTTAATTCCCAACCCTTGCGCTTTAGCCGTCAGTTGCTCCAGAGTAAGCTCTTCTTCAATTGCGTTAGCAATTAGAGCGATCGCGCCTGCTCTCAAGCCTGCCCCGCAGTGAATCAACAGAGGTTTCGGGAGAGACTCCACCTCCCAGAGCGCCTTGCTAATCTGTTCAGAATCAGGATTTTCATTGCTGAGCGGCACGTTAGCGTAATCGAGTCCAGCAGCAGCAGCCTGAGCAGATTCATCTGCAGATGAGCCGGGTTCAGTAGACGATCGCAAATTCAGCACTGCTTTGAATCCTGCGCTGGCGGCTTCCTGTAGCTGTTCTGAGGTTGGCTGTCCGGCATAGCTCAAATCCTCATTCAGTTTCTTGAAATTCTCTTCCTTAGTGTTATCTCCCATCTGGCTCCTTATATAGCGCTTTGTGTAGCGCGTGCTTAAATAGAGGGCAGCTGTTTCTAAAAGCTTTGCAAAGCAAGCCTTTCAGAGAACAGTCTGTACGGCTGGCTGCTTCCAAGCTAATCGACTCAGTTCTAAAGACCTTGCTTTCTCGATCGGCTTATGAGATAGTCCTACTTATAATCTACGGCATTTCGATAAGTCTACCGTAGTTTTGAACACATCAGTTTGCACGCTCTAAAGATTTCAGATTCGTTTCATTCCAGCATGATCCGGTAGATTATTAAGTGCCGCGATATCGGCAACTGGTTCCTGCATCAGCAGGCACCCACGCTGACGCAGTATTCTTAACGTAAGCTTATGCAGTTGCAAGGAGATTTATCATGGTTAAGGTTGT
>NZ_JACXWX010000033.1 GCF_014764505.1 Phormidium tenue FACHB-886 | reverse complement strand
TGCTGCGCCTCTTCTAAGCTGTCAACAGGCAGGGTCGTCAGCAGCACCCACCGGATTGCTTTTTCTCCTTCAGGCGGGGTTGCTTCTGCGGCTTCGATGACGTTGACGACGATCACGCCAGGGGTTGGCAAGTGTGCTGGGGCTTGCAGCCACAGTTTCGCGATCCGGATCACTAAGCGGGCACTACGGGCAACTCGCCGAGGCGTCCTCTGCATCTCGATCGTTGCTTCTCCTATCACAGGGGCAGAGGCAATCGCCTCAAATAATGGCTGGACTTCCCCGCTTTCACTGCTCTGGGTCTTGCGGTTCTGCGCAGCCCGGATCAGCAATTCGCTGTTGTCCCGACGGGGATGGGCAAAGAGTTCATAGATGTCCGCCTCACGATCGCCGATTGTGATCACTTTCGTCTCTGTCGCGATCTGGCTTTGTGCTGCCTCGAGTCCCCCTAGCCACCGCACGCTCTCCTTCTCGGCGATCTCCCGCCGTCGCTTTGACGTGCGCCGTTGCTTGTCTCTTGCCCATACCTCCTGGTGCAGGATGCCTAACGGGATGCCACTGCTGCTGGCAGCCAAGACAGTGTGCATCTTTAACCCTTGGGCTTCGGCGTTGCTAATCGGTCCCACTCCGCTCAGGTGCTTCTGGCTGCTGTAGTCTAACTCACTGGTGTCTTGGATCGCTAGAACGACGGCGTGGGACGCAATGCGTTTGAGTGTTTGTTGTTGGTGTCCACTCAGAATGGCATCGGCATCGATGCGCGGGTTGGACCAGAACTCATAGATGCCTTGCATTGCCCCATTGTCTCGGCTGGCTTGAGGGATGCTCGCATTCGGGGCGCTGGCGATGTCTTCGATCAGCTTCACCAGCCGTTGCGTTCGTCGTTTATCGCCCAGTTCCGTTCCTCCAACCTCTTCCTCTACCCAACTCATCTTTGTCATCTCCATTGCGATGACTGATCAGCTTATCTCATACGTCCTGTTTCGGGCAGGCGCTTTTGCGCTTCTCGATCACTCTATCTGTTACATACCATCGCTTTTGTACTTTTTCCTGCCTACAGTTTCTCTTTGTAGTCACTCTGATTTCCCACGCCTCAATCCCACCTCACCCGCGGAAACTGTCAGGCTTAAGGATACTCTTTGAAAATCTTTTGGAAATCGCTCGGTTTGTCTCCAGCTGTGACTTCTGCCGATCAAACTGGTCCGTTTTGAACACCTCTTATTGCCATCCCTTTTCTTGCACTTTGCCCCAACCCCATTCCCTCCGATCGCCCCAACAACCCACAATCACCCGCACTCTCTACTCTCTACCACGTCACCTAATCACAAAAATTTCATCCCTATTTCATCAAATACAGATGAAACTAGCTCTCTAACTCAATCCTAGTACTTCACGAAATATACTCGATTCTTCTCTGTTCGTTTACTTTTGCTTCCTTATCTCTTTCACTTACACAAGAACGCAAAAGTGACTTTATCTGGATATTAATAGTATATAATTATATCTAAGCAGATACTTTAGCCTTTGTTTACTTTTATTTCCTTTTTGTCCGCTCTACTCGCTTAACCACTCACTATACATCTACCTCAGCTTCGTTAAGCAGCTTCAAAAATTTGTGTCGCAATCGTTGCTCTTGTTCATCTCGCTTTACCCTCTGAAGCTTTTCTTCTCCTTTGTTGTCTACTTCTGTTTCAATCTTCTTCCCTCAGCAATCGATCCTCTTTCTTCTAAATCCGCTCTATTTCAAATCTCACAATATTTCTGGCTCTCGCTCAGATCGTTAAGAAAAATGTGACTAATGGATAGCTATCTCTCTCATATCAGCACTCTCTCCTCCTTTCGCAACTGTTGAGAAAGATGTGACTAAGGGATAGCATATCAATACTCTCTCCTCCTTTCACAGCTGTTGAGAAAGATGTGACTAAGGTATAGCTCAAATCAACACTCTCTCCTCCTTTCATAGCTTAGGAGATTGCTTCGCAGTGCTCTATTGATTGATCAAAAGGATTTGTGGAACTTTCTACTGCAACACTGCTGCTGCAGCTAAGCATCCGATCGCTATGGACATCGCTAGCGCCCGTCCGACAATCACACTATCCCAGCGGTTCTGGAGATCTCGAATGTCGTCTGGAACTCTCTCTAGTTCTACCGCTTCTGTCATTTTTTGGTTGACAGGTTTAGCCACGGTTAAATACAAGCTCAACTGAATTAACAGTGCGGCTAAAGCAGCCAATGCGAGCCAACTTGCAGTCGTTCCGAGCGGGATAAGGATTGCAAAGGTAGCGGTTGCCAAAACTCCAAGTACTCCAAAGACTGGCATTCGAGCATCTGCAACTTTGTGCAAATGCCCCATTATGTTGGCAATCGCAACAGCATCACTTACTGCCAAAGCAGGACGACCCACCACTGCAAAAAACACATCAACGCCATAAACTACGCCAACCGAGAGAATTGCCAGCATCAATAATCCACTAGCTAACATAAGAACCTTCCTTTAAGTCATCTAACAGTGAAATTGCGTGAGGTTGCCAATTTAATAGTTTTCTAGCCTTGTCCCCACTCACTTCTTGATCAAGGGCAAGTGCATCAGCGAACGCACCCATTGCGTTTCGGGCTGCTTCCAAAGCCCAAGGTTGAGTTTGACCTGGCACTTCAGCTGCCTGGCTTGCAGCTTCAGCAATATCCCACAATTTCATCACCTGAGCATCGGCTGCAATAAACAATGAACCCGCCGTCGCCTTCTCCAGCGCTGCAACATAGCAACGAGCTAAATCATCAACATGCACTAGCGTCCACCGATTTTCACCCGTCCCCACAAATTGCACTACACCAAATTGACGTCCTGACTGAACTAGCATCGTCACAATTCCACCGCCTCGACCGTAGACTAGCGCTGGTCGGATCACAATTGTGCGAACCTGATGCTCTCGTGCTGCCAAAACCTGTGATTCTAGTTCAGCTCTCCAGGCAATCAGAGGAGTTGGATGGAGAGGTGTATCTTCATTAGCAATGCGATCGCCCGTGTTGCCCAGCAACCAGGTACCCGTTGTGTAAATGAATGTCTTGCCAGTTCCCTCTAAAGTATTGAGAAACGTCTCCACTGCTGTTTGTTCGGCACTTGCCATTTGCTCATCTCCTGTAGAAGCCGTATGAATCACCGCATCGACCTGTTGAGCAGCTTGCACCAACCGTTGTGGGTGCAGCAGATCTCCAAACATGGGTCGAACTCCCAGCGATTCCAGCTTTTGAGCAGAAGCATTTGAACGGGCTAATCCTGTTACTTCGTATCCGGTTGATTGCAATGCGCTCACGATCGCGCTGCCGATATATCCTGTTGCTCCCGTGACCAAAACATTCATGATATGTCTCCTTAAATTAGTTGGTCGACCAACCAAACGCAATCAAAAAAAGAAAGGACGATACAGGCAGATGTCGCCTCCTAACTCTCCTCTAATTGCGACGTAAACATCTGAAACAGGGTTTGGTAAGCACTCTCCAAATCGAAGTTTGGGTCTGCCAACTTCTGTAGCGCTAGTCCGTCAAACGCTGCCAGTAGAACGGCTGCCATGGATTCGGGATTGGCGATCGCGTTCCCTGCAATCTGATGAACCAAACGAGTAATGCATTGCCGTCCCGTTGAGAGCATGACCTGAACTGCTTGATGAAAATTAGCGTTGCGTAATCCCAAGGCAAACAGCTCACACCGCAAGCGAAACCATTCTGGCTCACTGAGTACTCGCTGCTTTGGCTCAGTAAAGGTTGTTTGCAATAATTGCTGCGGAGACAGCGTGCTACACCACTGCTCTACCTCCTTCACATACCGTTCACCCGCCGTGTACAGCACTTCCTGCAACAGCTGATCCTTGCTTCTGAAGTAATAGTGAATTAAGCCGGGGGCGACCCCAGCAGCATTCGCAATTTCCTTCATCGTTGCCGCATCGTATCCCTCCTCTGCCAGCAGCTTATATGCCGCAGAGACAATGAGTGAACGATTATTGGCACTGGTTGAAGCAGATTTCTTGCGCACTGGTATTCTTGGTTGGTCGTACAACCAAATAATAGACCACTATTTCCATTTCTGCAACACCGGAGCTTAATGTGGTGTTTAGACTTCGATCCTGCTCAAAGTTTTTGTACTGACTATTCCCCGCTTAAGGGCAGTAGCTAGTCTATTAAGCAAAGGCTTCTACCCTCAATTTGAGTATTCAAATCTGACAATTTCAAACTAAATTGCTATATCAAGGAGGCGAGCAATTCACGAGCCGCTATTAGCGTCAACCGTTTACCGTATAGTGCGCCATTTGGCTCTTGATGAATCACTTGGCTGAGTGCGCCTGTGTCTAGAACACCACCGTAGTTCATCTCTGCAGGATTAAATAAGCGTAATTGCTAGTTTACCGTTGCAACCAGTACTCTACTGGCAAAGAGGGTTTGTGTCCTAGCCCTCTTTGCCAATGGAGAAGCAAGAAATCTCACCATAGGTAAGATGTCAATTGGTTCACCGATGTTGCCATCAATGCTCATGCTTTTTAGCCAAGCACTAGTTTCGTCCGTTCTAGCAGAATAGAGAAACGATCCCTTTGAGGAGACAGGAGCAACACAATTGACGGTAATACCGCGTTTACCAATCTCCTTAGTCAGCAATTTGGTAAAGTGTTCGACCGGATTTTTGCTACCAGCATAGCCGCCATAGGTCGACGCAGGGAAGACAATCGCCGTTGTAATCATGTTGAGAATCTGCCCGTGATCTGCCATCCGCTTACTCGCTTGTCGCATTAAGAGAAACGGGATCTTGGCATTAATTTGGAACAGCCGGTCAAGTTCAGTCTCGCTGAATTCGGCGATCGGCTCGCGATCAACCATCCCTGCTGTAGTCACAAGGATATCCCACTGCCCAAAATGCTCTAATGTCGCGTCAACGAGTTGTTTTACTTCGCCCACTTGGGTCAAATCGCTTTGATGCGTAATGGATTTGCCACCGCTTGCGTTGATGCCTTGTGCAACCTTTGCTGCTGCGTCTCGCTTGGAAGCACTGTTGTAATGAATCACAACTTTTGCACCATCGGCAGCAAGGGCTTCTGCAAACAGCTTGCCCAAATTTGCAGAAGCTCCTGTGACAATGGCAACTTTCCCTTGTAGGGCACCAGACATAGACATCTCCTTGTGAATCATCAGCGATGATTCTACTTTTGATTAGTTGTAGAGCAGCGCTTATTAGTCTTTACGATTGCTAACTTCGACCACTAGCGCTTTCAAACTTTACTCACACTCATAACGAATGCTGTTAATACTGTTTGCCTAATTGATATTGGAGATGCTAAGTTACTGTACCTGAGTACCCTGAGCAGACTGATAACCGCAGTATTGCACCAACACGATCGCCGCATCGGTTGATCCTCGAGCACGATTTATTCTCCCATAGGTGAAGATTAATCATGGTCATAGATTCGATCTATGGTATACCTTTTGCTTTAACCCAAAAGGCGAAAAGGCTAAGGGGGGCGGCATTAACTGTCCATGCTGAGTTGGTTTCGTCTTTTCTCCAAACTCGTTGATTCTGGAGCCACTATACAAAGCAGAATCCGTTGCTGTCGCCTACTACAGGTTTAGTTTTACAGGTGATTGAACAATAAGTGTCTTCCCCTAACTTTTGTCTAGGCTCACGGCTTGTCAATCAAATGGACTAAGCCACGTCGCAATGCCTTAACGACTGCTTGAGTGCGATCCCTAACGTTTAATTTGCTCAAAATGTTATTGACGTGAAACTTAACGGTGCCTTCAGTAATGCTTAAGTCAGCCGCAATTTCCTGATTGCTTTTACCAATTGCCAGCAGCTGCAGCACTTCTCGTTCGCGATCGCTCAGATCGGTAGTACCCATGCGCTCCAATAGCTTCACACCTACAGCCGAGGGGATACGCTGCTGCCCAGTGTGGACAATGCGAATAGTTTCGATGATTTCGTCACAGCCGGTGTCTTTGAGCAGGTATGCCATTGCTCCTGCTCGCAATCCCTGGTAAATGTCCTCATCGCCGTCGTAGGTAGTGAGGATAATCAAATGGGCATCTGGAAACTCAGCGCGAATGGCAGTGATGGCTTCTACCCCACCTAACTCTGGCATCCGTAAATCGAGCAGCGCAACATCGGGCTGATGTTGCCGAAACAGCTCAACCGCTTCGCGTCCGTTGCCTGCTTCCGCAACGATCGTCATGTCGTCTTCGCTCTCCAAAATTAGCGCCAGCCCTTTGCGGAGGGGCGGATGATCATCAGACAGGAGAATACGAATCGGTTCACTTTGAGTCATACCAGGTCAACCTGCTAATTATCTGTACTCTAAGCGCTTTAACTATTTTGCTGCAGGGGTACTGTCACTCTGACCTCTGTCCCCTGTCCTAATTGACTGGCAATCGCCATTGTGGCACCAAGACGATCGCTACGCTGCTGCATTCCCATCAAGCCGAAGCCGCCGCTATTGCGTTGCAGCTGGGGGTCAAACCCTTGTCCATCATCCTGAATCTGAAGTTGAATGTGGTCGGGTGCATAGGTGAGAGTAAGCAAAATGATTTGAGCTTGGGCGTGACGCATAGCATTGTTGAGGGCTTCTTGCCCGATGCGGAGCAGGTTCATCCCCACATCGGCTGGCAAGACACGAGGAGTGCCAGCGATCGACACCTCAATTTGAACGGAACTTTCAGCCGAGCGCTGAGCCGCAAGGCGTTGAAGCGAAGAGGCAAGATGACGATAGTCTTCGGCTTCAGACTGCAATGCCCAGACCGATCGACGAGCTGCTGCTAGCCCGTCACGCGCGAGTTCTTGAGCAAAGGAGAGGCAGGCTTGCGCTTGTGTGGGCTTGCGGGTAAGGAAGCGGGTGGCAGCTTCGAGTTGCATCCCAATACTGGTGAAAGATTGGGCGAGGGTATCGTGAATCTCGCGTGCCATGCGGTTGCGCTCCTCAAGCAGGGCAGTTTGCTTGGTTTGCTGCACCAGTTCTGCCATCCGCAGCGCCAATGCAGCATGATGAGCAAAGGTGCGACACTGCTCAAAGAGAAACTCACTGGGCGGTTGGTTCGCCGTGAAGGCAAGTCCCATAAACCCTAGCAGTTGTTCGCCGATTGTCAGCGGAATCATCGGAATGGTTTCGTGTCCTTGCTGCTGCTGCCAGGTTACTACAAAGGACCAGCCTTCCAATGACAGTTGTTCTAAGTTTGTCCAATAGATCTGCTGATTTTGAATGCTCTGCCAGCCTGGAGTCAGCTCTGCCGGAATAGGAGGACGCCACGCTTCAGCGCGGGGGTCAGTAGCAACGTCAATGATTTCGCCATGCAGCACTAGGGCAGTCATCTGGAAGGTATGGCGATCGGGCTGGTAGACAAAGATATATCCCGATGCCGCATCACACGCCTGAATCGCTCCTTGCAGTGCAGCGATCGGAAACGAGGTTAAACTATCGGTGCTGGTGAGGTGTGCCACAGAGTGACGCAGGGCATCATTCGCTTTTGCCAGTTTTGCAGCGCGTTCATGTGCGGCTTGTTCTTGTTCACGAGCGATCGCCGTTTGTTTATCAGCTTCGCCCAGCGCAGTCAGTTGAATGACCAGGGCAATTTGTTGAGCCAAGGCTAAAATCAGCTCTTCTTCGACGGAAAGAAAGGCAATGGGCTGAGGAAACGCCATTGCCAACATCCCCAAAGGACGCTCGCCAACCATGAGAACACAGCTACAGGTACCCTGATACCCTTTTGCTTGAAACCATTCAGAGACACCCTGCCAAAGCCTTCCTTCAAATTGATGCGGGTTAAGGATGGCAAGCCGAGGTTTGGCACATAGAACGGTGAAAATTGTGGTTAGTTCGACGGGAATTGGCGATTGGAGGAGAGCAGGTTCGTCAGCAGCAGGTGTCCAAAATGCCTCTTCACCTTGACAGCGAACGCTTAGGGTCAGTGTGCTTTGAGTTGAGTCATAGGTAAAAATATGTCCAACGGATGCGCCTGTATATCGCACCAGCTCAATTAACAGATGCCCTAAAACATCTTGAAGATTAGGGTTAGTTGAAAGACGACTTAAGCTATTTCGCAGCAGGATATTTGCCCTGGATAGCTCTGCCGCCTGCTGTTGAGCTGCTCGTTCTTGCTCACGGGCAATGGCAGCTTGTTTCGCTTCTTCTGCTAATCGTGTCAGCTCCAGTGCCAGTGCCACTTGGTTAACGAGGGTGATGACCAACTCGATTTGGATTGGGGCTGGGTCGGGCATATTGCGAGGAATCCGAATTGAGACCTCACCAACAACTCGATTGTCGATCACAATGGGGGCGATTAACAAACAACGAACGCCAAGCTGCTGAAGCAGGGCTCGTTGTTCAACGGTAAGCCTTGCACTGGGGTCATCAGGGCTGCAGTAGTAGGGTCGGGTTCGAGGTTGACCCTTGAGGTTGTAAAAGCCACTATCAAGGTAAGTGGGCTGGGTTGCATTCGGATGATTGGTTTGCCCAGCAGGCACAACCTCGCCGTCTTGGTAGACCCACTGGAGATACTTCCATTCGCCTTGATAGCGCCAAAGGCATGCCGAAGGAACTTTTAGAACAGTCGCGATCGAGCGTAGAGAAATGCCGAGAAATGCCTCTGCTGAGGGTTGGGCAGTCAAGGCGTTAATGCTTTCGCGCAAAGCTTTGTTAGCTTTAGCTAATTCTGCCACCTGTTCTAGCGCAGTGCGTTCTTGTTCACGGGCAATCGCCACTTGTTTCGCTTCTTCTGCTAGCTGGATCGATAGAATCGCCAGCGACGATTGGTTGGCAAGAGCGATCACTAACTCGCGTTCTTCCTGAGAAAATTCTCGCGCCTCACGAAATCCCAAGCATAGAGCACCAACACTGCGATCGCCCGCCTTGAGCACCAAGCACGCCATCTGTTTGGGCCCCTTCCGCAGAAGCCAGTCAATGGCATCCGGACTTACCATCTCTAGGAGTTCTGGCTGGAGCATCACCATGTCTAGCGTTAGAAACAGGTCTTGCTCTTCGATGTAGCGAAAAATAGGAGTAATATCAGCCGGGAAGGGAGCTAAGAATAGTGCGGGTTCATTTGGAGCAGGACGATCGCTAATGGCGCCGTCAGTCACCCGTGCAGTAAGCTTCAGCATTCGTTCTGGCTTTTGTAGCACAAACAGGAGAGCAAAATCTACCTGGGTGATGGCTGCAATCTCAAGTAAAATTCTTTTGAGAAATTGATTCAAATCCCCTTTGTGAGCTAACCACGAAAGGCTACGGCGAAGGGTAGCATTTGCTTTTGCCTGTTCAGCAGCAAGGTCTTGAGCAGCTTTTTCACGAGCGATAACCTCATTCAGCTTCGCTACTGCCGCCTGTTTTGCTTCTTCTGCTAAAGCTTGCCGAATACGTTCTCGTTGAATGGCACTACCGATACAATCAGCGGCAGTTTTCAGTACAGATAATTCAGCCGCACTCCGCCGTTTTACCTGACGGTAGTCGTTTAAACCCAGAGTTCCCCACCACTTACCCCTGACAAAGATAGGAACAATGTGCGTTGCCTTGACGCCAGCCTTTTCCAGGTCAAGCCGAAGGAGTTCCGGCATTTCTTCCAGTAGACAGCTAATGCTTTGCCCCTGCACAAACTGCTCATACCACTCTTTAATATCTTCCCAGCGTCCTTGTGTTGCTTCAGAATGGGGAAGTTGGGATGCCATGGGAGAATGCCATTCATACAAAATTCTCCAGTAACAAGGTTGTTCAGAAGGGGCATCAAAGCTTTCAATCACTACCACACGATCGGTCTCTAAAGCTTCACCAATGATTTGCAGGGCTGTATTAACTGCCTTATCAAAGTTAGCGATCGTCAGTAAAGCATTGGCAACTTCTGCAGTTGCCTCTAGAAGGCAATGTTCCAGAGCAAATCTACCAATATTGGGTTGCAGGTCTGCCTGAGCCTGCTCATAGGACTGGAGTCGTAGCTGCAACAGCGCATTTTCTTGTTCTAGAGCAGCAAGGCGAGCTTGTGTGGCTTGCCAGGAGCGATCGCTTTGGGACATTGGGGGTTCAGTCGGTTGAGACATCGTCAGCGCTTTGAATCAGGTTATCTAGAGAACCAAGCACATGGCAGAATTAATCACATGCTCTAATTCGAATTTTTGCAATCGACTTCCGGAAAATGTGGCGTCCCTTCTAAAAATCCATCTCTGCCTGCTCCACGGCAGGAAAACTGGAAGTCTCAACTGCTCTGAACATCGAAATCACAAAACTTCGGATTTAGACGCTACTCCCAAACGGGAAGAGCGAATCTGCTATGACGGGCAGAACACATCCCTGTTTGCTACAGGCAAAGGACTGGCTCGGAGGGCGGCTCAGGGAAGATATTCATTGCTGTCGTATGGTATGACTAGGCTCACACCGTCCCTGGTTCGCTCGGCACCGTTGCAGCAACTGTTCCCTTCTTTGCCTTTAACAGGGTATTAATTTAGCCGCTATTATAGCGCTAAATTTTTGAGAGATCGTGGCGTTCATTGTTCTAATCAAACTACTCAGCAGAAAGGCTCGCTTCGCTAGCAGTTTATTCTCCCCGTTCGTGTAGTGCTTGAAGCTACATATGTCCCGATGCCACGGTAGCTCCATTGTTAATGCGTTAAATTGTTAATGCGTTGAACATCCTCCAACTTATAACCTGAATCAACCGCAATAACGAGTCCGATCGCACTTACGAAGCTACAGAAATTTTTCCTTGCCTGTTTAGAGTTCTTCTCCGTTGGTTTGAATCACCCTGCGGTACCAAAAATAGCTTTGCTTCTTCCGTCTCTCTAATTCTTTTGCTCGATCTACATAGACAAACCCATACTGTTTTTGGTAGCCATTCAACCAGCTCAGCAGGTCAATATACGACCAGGCAAAGTAGCCAAATAAAGGGATACCTTCTTCGATCGCCTGCTTGCAGGCAAGAATATGCTGCTTCAGGTACTCGATCCGAGGATGATCTAGAATTTCTCCGTCTTCAGCGATCGGATCTTTTGCTCCCATTCCGTTTTCAGTAATCACAATTGGAATATTTCCGTATCTGCTCTGAATTCGTTTCATGCCTTCACATAGCCCTTCCGGGTAAATTGCCCAGTCCCAATCAGTGTACTCAATGTTAGGATTTATCACCCTCTTGAACAGTCCAGGAATGCCGCTCTCTTTTTGGCTTCCCTTTTCACCCGTTGTGTTTAACGTAGTAACACCGACTCCATCAACCGGATTGTGCGCCAAAAAGGTACTTTGATAGTAGTTCACGCCAATAAAGTCAATTTTTGCCTGTTGCAACAGGGCTCGATCGCTCTCTAAAACCGTCGGAGCGCCCCATTTATTCTGGTAGTACTCCCACATAGACTGAGGATACTCTCCCAATAAAGCAGGATCATAAAACCAATGATGATCCATCGCTTCGTAATTTTCGTATGCCTGGATGTCTTGCGCTTGATCACTGATAGGAAATCCGGGCAACAGGACATGGGCAATGCCGATCTGACCTTCTAGAATTTTTTGCTCATGGACTAGTTGTTTATACTGAACGACCGCTTTTGCATGGGCAATATTGACAATATGGGTCACTTCAACAGCTCTGCGTTCATCCTTGACACCAGGTGGATGAATACCATCGCGATAGCCAAGCATGATGAAATTAATTACTTCATTGAAGGTAAGCCAATATTTGACCCGATCGCCAAACTGCTCAAAACAAGTTCTGGCATAGATGGCAAACGCATCAGCAAGGTCTCGATTCTCCCAACCGCCGATGTCTTGTAAAGCCTGAGGCAAGTCCCAGTGATAGAGCGTTGCAAACGGGACGATCTGGTATTTGAGTAATTCGTCAATTAAGCGGTTATAAAAAGCAATTCCTTGGGGATTAACTGCTCCACTGCCGCTGGGAAAAATCCTTGCCCAAGCGATCGAAAATCGGTAGGAGCGCAGCCCCAGTTCAGCCATTAGCCGCACGTCTTCTTGGTATCGGTTGTAATGGTCTGCAGCAATATCTCCATTGGTTTCCTGGTAGGTTGTGCCAGGTAAATGGGAATAGACATCCCAAATAGATAGCCCTTTGCCATCTTGTTGATAGGCTCCTTCAACTTGATAGGAGGCGGTGGCGGCTCCCCATAGGAAATCAGCGGGAAAGATTGCCATAGTGTTAGAAATAGGGGCTCTACACAGCAGGTTCTCTTCAATTAAAGCACGCTAGATTTTGCAGAAATGAGACAATTTGTTTAGGGATAAACCCGTGAGTAATCCCAAGTGAATTTACTGCTCTAGTAATGGTAAAAACTTACGAATCAACCCAATTGTGACTCCAGGTAGTTCGAGTTGTGGTGTAAAGCCAACCTCATCAGAATGGTAAAAGGCACGAACTGCTTGAGGATTCATTTCAGCAAGACGACGCCCTACATCTGGACCTGTAAATTCAGAGGCTTTGCCCCAAATAATGGCAGTCGGAACAGTAAGCTGAGTAATATATTGAGATAAATCAAAACACAAATCTCCCCGCACAAACGAGAGCGTTGCATATTCTGCATTCGGTTGCTGAGCAGACTGCAGATATGCGTCTACAATTTCGGGATAAATACGGTTTGGATGGGAAAACTGGCGTTGCTCAAGATAGCTACGAATGCCAAAGCTTGTTGCAACCCCTGTGCTATAGAGCAGTTGACTCAGAAACGGAATACTAAGCGTTTTGGCAACTTGAGCCGGACCACTGTGGCGATAATCCTGTCCAAATTCGGCTAAACCCGCAGCGGTTGTCAGAATTAATGATTTGAATAATTCAGGACGGTTAATGGCAGCTCGAATTGTGAAGGCAGCTGTAAGTGCAGAGGCAATGACAGTCGTTGGACCATCGCATATCTGCTCCATGAATTCTGTAATGACCTTGATGTAATCCTCAGCTTGATAGCTACGAGCAGGATGGTCAGAGCGTCCCCAGCCAATCAGATCGGGTGCTAGAACTTGATATTCGGGAGCAAACGATGGATAGACCTTTGACCACTCATAAGCAGAAGAACCGCCCCCCAAGCCATGCAAGAACACCAGCTTTTTTCTTGAATCGCTTGCTTTACTCCACGGTTCTCCCTGAGCAGTGTAATAAACCATCCTGCCAAGTTCGGTCATTGTAGAGCGTTCACCAAAGCCAGGGGGTAAAAACATTGGTTCCTCATCAGTTCGCAGTATCTCTCATTCCGATCCTGTGAACAAGGCTCGAAATAATGCATCACTCTAAAGTTAAGTCCGAAGACAGGTATCAAGCGAAGAGGAATCTCAGCTTCCTGATTACTTAATTCCAGTTTATTGTGGGTCATGCGTCATGCATCATGCGGCATTCGCAAATAACCAGTGTCGAATGCCGCATGACCCTTGCTATTTAACGTTTAATTGCGCCCACCTACTTAGCCAAACAATACTTCAATGAGTTACTAATGGAAGGGGTCAATAGTTAACAGAACGGAAATTCCTGGAAGCAGCTTCACTTAGTCACTTTGATGATTCTAGATGACTTGAGAAAAGTTCACAATCAAGTGCTCCAGGTATTAGCTGCTTGAGACAGCAGATCTCCGAGCCTGTGCTTCTAAAAACACTACTTGTTCGCTTCGATCTCTTCTTTACCACCCTGACCTTCACAGATCCGTCTGATAGATTCCAGAGTTTTAGTAATGCCTTCATTCATAGCAGATTCAAAACTGTGTTCTGGCGATCGCTCTGCCATCTTTTGTGCCATTTCAGGTCCAGGAGCAAAATGAATATGCACCGTCACCTGAGATTGTGAATCTCCATTGCTTTGTACTTTCATCCATCCACCATAATCATTCTCGCCGTCAGAACCCCATTCAAGATGATGTTCTGCCTGATTCACTCGAAAGTGACCATCAGAGTCATAGGAGTGATCTCCCGATTGTCCTTGAGTACGAATGCGATCGCCCTGCTGCGGTTGGGCATTTTTCACAGTTGGCAAATACTGTGGCACATTTTTCACATCTGCTAGGAAATCAAAGATGCGATCGGCAGGTGCAGCAACAGTAATCGATTTTTCAAATTCAGTGGTTTTGACAGATTCTCTGGTTGAAGCCATTACTTGTACCCAAAAACGATATACACAGCTACGGTATCGAACCTTGGATTGATATTGTTCTGTCTAAAGGCTCTAAAGCTTGATGTGTTAAGGCTCACATAAAATAAGGGTCAAGGATACATCCTTGATCAGGTACAAATGCTTTTAACTACCCCAGTTCCTTACGCTGACCTCTGGCAATTTCGATCGCCGCCAAGTTGTAGGGTTCACGCTGAGCACGATAAGCAATCGTCAGTTTTTTACCTGCTTGCCATGTCAGGTCAATCATCGCCTGACATTACTTCCACCGAATTTGCCATCGGCTTTTTACACCTGATGTGCTTATCTGCTTGGGCACCTCGGATCATATATTCTGCAAACATTTCATTTGGCAGAATGACGTAAATGACATTCACTTCTGGCTTGTCGCGAATTATATTGTAATTCTCGTAGCTTTAAATACTTTGAGGATTTACGCCATACTGCTGAGCATAACGCTCGGCTTTGGCGCGATCGCTGCTCACCAGATTTATGCGGCAGAAATATTCGATCACTCCTGTAGTGTGACAAGATGAGTTCCAAGTTCGACCAATGCACTAAAGGGCAGAAGAATTGCTTCATCTAGCTCACGAATTTCTAATTTCCAGATAAGTTATTGGCTTACTTAGGTAAAATAGACTCTAGATATTCTCGTTGATGCCGTAGCAGCGATCTAGCAAGACCTACAGCACAATCACCTGACTCACCTAAAACAGGACATCCCCTATGCGGAAATGGCTACAGCCCCTCATGGATGAGTATCTAGAGGCAGTTCAACCACTTCAATATAATGACTCCAATAAGGCGATCGCCCTTGCTTGGGCGGAATGGCTTAAGTGCAAATGGGCAGCACATGGCATCAGCACTCTCGATAAGCAACGCCCCCTCATGACTGAAGTGAGGAATTACCTCAAGCAAGCACTAGGGGCTGGACACATTGCGCTAGAAACAATGAACTTTACCCCAGAGCAATGGACAGCAATGAACCATACCATTGCTGCTAGAGCCGCTGCCCAGAATGAGGCACAGGTCATTCTCTCACCTGAGACGGTCAATGCAATTGTCACTAGAGCCACAACCTTACTGCAGTCCAGGCAGTGGTCAGACATTGCCGCTGCACTAGCCGTTCTCACCGGCAGGAGAAGTACCGAAGTCCTCAAGACTGCTACTTTTACCCCTGCTACTCCTTACTCAGTTCTGTTCACGGGCGCACTCAAGCGCAAGGGAGAGCAAGTGCCCCTGCGCTTTGAGATCCCTACCTTGACTCAGGCAGAGTATGTCCTCAAGGCAACAGATAAGCTAAGACGTATCTTACCTACCCAGGACAAGAGCATCGAGCAGATCAACCAATACTCTCATGCCGTTGCGGCTGCTTGTGATAAACACTTTGCTGATCTTGTGCCCACTATTGAGGGTAGAGACAACCTCTACACCCACTTGTTTCGCAAGGTGTATGCTACCATTGCCACTTACTTCTATTGCCCCCAGTGGGTAGATGAAGCAGAGTTTAGAGCAGAGATCCAAGGGCATTTTGCAGGACATGCGAGCATGAGCATGGCAGCAAGACGCACTATTGCAAGCGATCGACACTACCGCAGCTATCTGATAGCAGATGAGCAAGGCAACATGCGCAAAGGAATACGTTTGGAGTGGCGTGATGTACAGGTGATTGCAGCCTTTAGACGGGATAAGCAAAATGCTTCCGCTGCTTCGACTTCCTCTCTGCTAGAAGGTATCCCTGCTTCAACCTCCTCACCCGACCTGACGCAATCCCTCGCACCAAAGCCGATCGCCATGCCTAGAACCTCTTCTAAGTCTCCCAAGTCCACCAAACAAGCTGCTCAGCCTGACCTAAATGCCATTAAACAGGATCTAGAGGAGTTGCCCCCTCGGATCAGCCGCCCTGAGCTACAAGTCGCTGACCTGGAACGGATGCAGTCCTTAATGGCAGCACAGGGCAGGAAGGGAACTATCAAAGAGCTGTTCACTGCTCTGCTCGATCGCTATGAGCAGTTGAAGAACCAGAGTGATGAGAGCCAGAAGGCAGAAGCTCAACCTGTGGAATTAGAGCAGGAACAAGGGCAGAAACAAAGCAATGAACTGATCGCAGATGAGCAGACGATCCGGTGGTTCACGACTGAAATTGATAGATTGAGGGCACGTATTCAAGAATTAGAAAAGCAGCAAGCTCATCCCGGTACTGATGATGGAGTGATTGCCCAACTGCGACAGGAGAATGCCACCCTTCAGCTTCAGCTCCAGCAGACGCAATCGAGACTAGAAGCCATTGGGCAGTTTCTCAACGGCGGGAATCTTGTCGCTGCTTCCTCTCCTGTTTCCTCTATTTCGGGTGTTTCCACTACAAGAGGAGACTCCTCATCTCCATCACCGTCTCCATCTGCCACTTCTAATGACAAGGGCCCTTCTAAGAGCCCTTCTAATGACAAGGACGAGCACTCAGCTAGGGCAGCATCCCGACGGCAGGCGACTCAATTGGCAGGTGAACTGGATGCGGATGTGGTGCAAGCGCTCGAGCGGTTGATGGCATACAACAACGCACAGGGAAGGACACATCAGGAGCGTTGGGTGATTAGTGTACCCGTGATGAAGGACTTGCTCAAGCAGATTGGTAAGGCAACACAGCCCAAGATTGAAGCGGTATTGAAAGCAAGGGCAAGTGAGATTGAAGCCCATCATCAGGAGCATGGATTAGGAGAGCGTCACAATCGGGTGCATCAGGGACAATCAGTCAGTGATGTTGTGACACTGCGATAGAAAACAAAATAAACATGTTTTCAATTCGGTCTGGAAAAACTTAAAAACGTGCTACAACAGTCCACTCGTTGGTTACTCAACTTAGTCATGCACCCAACGCGCAGCTAGCTCGCCATAAATATGTTTAAAACACCTAACCCCCGCAAACTCATTTTTACAGGGGAAATAATCTTTCTTGAGTTTGCGGGGAATCTCTAGGAGGCTGTTAGAAACGTATTTAGCTTGGAACAACCTGTACGATCAGCGATCGCTTGTCCAAAGACTGAACCTTACCCACCTGAGCTAAGTCAGTGACTATCCGCTCCAGCAGGTCTGTAGCACGATCGCGGTTTTGATGCTCTCGTCCCCGTAACCGAATTTGAAACTTGACCGAATCGCCTTTTCCCAACCACTCTGTCGCTCTATCAATCCGCAGGCTGTAGTCTGATTCGCCTACGTTTGGGCGCAACCTTACTTCTTTAACGGTTGGTCGAGAACTTTGATGTTGCCGCTTCTTCTGTTGGTACTGATGCTTACCGTAGTTCAGAATTTTAGCGACTGGAGTCTCTTTACCTTCAGAGACAACTACCAGATCAAGCTCTACGCTTTCAGCCAGTTTCAGGGCTTCTTGGGTGTCTATCAAACCACGATTGTTGTTCTCATGGTCAATGAGGAGAACCTGAGCAGATTTGATTTGCCGATTGATCAGTTGTTTTGTAACGATAATACTTTCCTCTCGAACTCAATAGTTGGACTATACTTACACTACCAGGATAGCGAAAGATCAGGACTTTGTTAAGGCTTAGCAGATAACAAAGTCAATTGCCTATCTGCATGCTGTACAAGCCTTCCACCAGCGGTACAAGTTTGAGCACTATGAAATATCATTACATCAGACACTTTGCTCTGAATCGGATGAGGAGGTTCTGGAAGCAGAGAAGGTGAACTGCTGTTGTAAGCCTTGATTAAGTCAATCACCCAGGGAAGAAAATCCAGGAGTTCATTAGGCAAGAGGGTTAGCTCAAACTCCCAAGCTTGATTAAGCTCTCGACCATATTTGCCTCGATTCGCGGCTGTGAGCGTACCAGCATTTTTGTTGATCGCCAACCGAAGCACAAAAGGACATTCCGGACTTAATTCATCAGGTGCTGTACAAGCGTAAATATATAAATAATTTAGACGCTGGTGATTATCAACCCAAAACGCCATCGAAGGATTACAGGTAGAAACGTTTCTACTTGTAACATTCACTGACACTTTCATCATTGCAGCAAAGAGAGAATAGAACTCCTGCCTGAGTTGAGATACCATGCGTATTGCTGTTGGAGTCATGGCAACTGAACCTCTTGAGATTGCAGGACATTAATCACTTCTTTGTTGACCTCTAGCGAATTCTAACGAACTGAATCTTCTCATCTCCGCCCGAAACTACCTCACCACGCCTTGCATGATGGCTCCTCGCAAATCGGCATGATTGAGCTGAACATCACTCAGGGTTGCATTCGTCAAATTTGCCATCACCAGGCTGGTTTCAGTTACATTTGCTCCAGTGATGATCGCATCTGAAAGATTAGCGCGGCTCAAATTCGTTCTTGTCAGATTTGCCTTGGTTAAATTTGCACCACTGAAGTTTGCACCGCTAAGGTTCAAGTTCTTCAAATTGGCGGCAATTAGGTTTAGGTTCCTGAAGTCTCGTTGTCCTGCTCTGTACCGACTAACCAGATCCTCAACCTTCATAAAGACAAGATTTTCAATTTTCACGGGTTAAAAAGGGGTTTAGAGGAGTATAAAGCTTAAGCGCTTCCGGTTGCTATCAAATTCAAATGGAAGCGCTTAAGCAGACATTTAAGCAAAAGAGTATGCGCAGAGGCACCCTTTAAAGCTGTCAAGTTGAAGCTTTAGGCTCAAAACCTAATAGCGTCGGGAAGAACCACCCCGGTTCCCAAAATCTCTCCCACCGGATGTTCCTCGATCTTCACGAGGTTTAGCTTTATTCACTTTCAGATCGCGACCCATCCACTCAGCGCCATCAAGCGCCTCAATGGCTGCTGTTTCCTCTGCCTCAGTTCCCATTTCAACAAAAGCAAAGCCACGCACCCGTCCAGTTTCACGATCGGTAGGTAGTTGAACCCGACTGACTTTACCGTACTCGCTAAAAATTTGCTCAACGTCTGCTGACGTTACCTGATAGGACAAATTGCCTACATAAATCGACATGCAAGGTCTCCAAAATCCAAGGGCTGCAGGGAGTTAGATCCGGAGAAACACTTGATTGATGAACAGTAAAGAAGTTTCAAAGCCGAAAATAATCGCTTACTTCTGTAGTATAACACAAAAGGCAAATAACCACCTCATATCCTGCAGCAGTCATAGACTAAATCGCCAGGAGTATGGCAGCAGCAGATTGGCAAGTTCTTTGCAAAACTACAACTTTACTTAAACTTACTCAATGGCTGCACATTAGCCGACAATGACTGCACAGACAATCGCCACAAAATTATCAGAACTGAAGTATTCACCTTTCGTCTCTTCTTCAGAGACAAATCTTTCCTCTTCTCTCCTCTCCTTCTCAAACTGGTTTAAGTTGCTTAAAATATTTTTATAATTCACTAATTTATTCTGTAAGTCGTTGGTTTCTCTCTAGAAAAATACGATTTCTGCATGCAGAGTTATGCTCTCAAAAAGTTTCTAACTTCATCATCCTTTGGTATAATCTTTAAGCCAATTTAACCGCTCTAAATTCTAGCGTTGGATAGTAGCGTTGCTTTATTCCTTAATAGTGAAGCTAGCAATCATTTAAGATAAACTGGATCTTCTTTGATAGTGCAGCTATTTCTTTACTGTGTTTTCTGAGCTGTTGTTTGTCAGTGACAGTACCATCTAACAACGATTCCGATAGCTCTGTAGAATTGGGTGGGAAGCTTCAGTCTTTTCTAAAATTAATTGCATAGCAAGTAGCTTTTCCTGATGCAGCTTCTCGATCGAAGCCTGTATCAGGACTGACTTCTGAAATACCGAGACATAACCCGACTACGCTATCTTTCATTTCTACATCTTTTGGGCAAATTCAGTGCTTCGCTGCTTTTTATGACTGCATTCTGTGCACAGGTCAAAGCTCTATGTCCGTGGAAGCTTGACCTGTGCAAATGCATTACGATGGTTTGACAGCTAGTCTCGCAGTCCATTCCATAATTTAGCCTTTTAGCCTGTCCATTGCCCATCGCCTCAATCTCAGTCCTCCGGCAACAGCGGCAACGGTGCAGCCCACCTTTATGCCGCATCTGTGGGATAATACTGCTTTACCGGAGGTTTTATGACTGCCGCTTATATTCAAGATGAAGCCGAATTTGACACGTTGCTGGAAACCGCACCGCTGTTCGTTGTAGACTGCACCGCTTCTTGGTGCGGTCCTTGCAAACTCATTGCCCCTTTAATTGATCAACTGGCAGATGAATATAGCGATCGCGCCCAAGTCTTTAAGCTAGACCTCGATACCAACAAAGCTGTTGCCACTCGCTATAGCATCCGCAGTATTCCTGCTGTCATGATCTTCAAGCAGGGTGAGCTAGCAGAAACGTTAGTCGGTGCTAAACCCTACGAAGAATTTAGTAGCGCTCTTGCCAAACATGTAGCCTGATTGCATTTAAGCCAGGTCGGGTGAGTCACTGTGCTGCATCTTATCTATCCAACTCCCTCACCTGGCAAGCAGCCGATCGCAGCAGGCACTTCCTGCGACTGCAGCTACAAGTTGCGGCCCTGAAAACAAAGCGACCAAACAAGAGCGACCAAACAAGTCAGAGTAAAGGCGGTCTCCCTTACCCTTTCTAGAGGAGTGACGCGCAAGTAGTCAACGGATTTCTACGCAGCGATCTTCCGCTACAGTTAAATTCTCAAATGGTATGAGCCCTTCTGTGGAGGCTTCTATGCCGGGAGAGACACAGATACTTGCCGCAGGCTTCCAAAAGCACATCTCAAAGCTCGTTGAACCCGATGTGTTGGTGCAAGCCAGTGCTCACCTAGTTCGCCTGACTTAGCTCTCGAATTCTTTTTGTGTAAAAGATTTGTCCTAACGTATGCGCGTAGCGCTGTACCCCTCATTCGTCTCTTTAGTAAGACTTCATCAATCCCAGGTCTAGAACACACTATCCATTTTTAGACCATTTTCGAACAATAGAAGACAAGCTGGGCTTTATAAGTCTCTTGTAGAAAATCCGCTACAGCAGTTAGGATAGAAACATTTTTTGGGGCGCCGAAGCGCCCCAAAAAATTCCCAATGTCGTGTCATTGGAATTGTCAGATGAACACAAAACTTTCTGCAGTTAATGCTGTTGTTTGAATATTTAAGAAGGTTGCAACTACTTTGTCCTGAACGCTAATCTGTGTGCTTGAATCAACCTGACTAAGGACAAGATCTGCAAAACCTAGCCCAAGCCCTCCTAATCCAATTACATCGACTCCTACTTCGAAGTCGGCAATTGTGTTTGGAGTAGAGGGTAGCTGCTGATTGGCAATCCAGAACTGGTCTGCTCCTGCCCCCCCTGTCAATAAGCTGTCACCCTTTTCACCTACATACAGCTCGTCGCTCCCTTGGTTGCCGAAGAGTTGATCCTTCGTACCTGCATACAGCTTATCGTTGCCTAAGCCGCCGGAGAGGATGTTTCCTCCAATTCCCTTTGATGAATCTAAGCGATCATCTCCAGCTTCGCCATACGCTTGATCATCGCGATTTACTAGTATTGTGTCATTACCATCCCCAGCATGGATGCGATTTTTACCCGTTAGGGCTGAAGATGTGTCAATCAGGTCATCTCCAGCATCTGCCACGATCGTATCAGCATTGCCATCAAAATCCGTAACTTGCTTGGCAATAATCGTGTCATTCGCAGCATCACCCTGAACTAGCACCTCTGTCACATACTCAAACTCTTCTCCTGGCAGTGCGGGCAAAAGTGGAGGAGCAGCACGATATTTGGTTTCCTGCTCAAAGGAGTAAGCTAAACCAATCAAGCTCGGTTCGCTGTAAGGAACACCCGTAAAAGAAATAGTAATGGGTAGTCCATCTTCACTGAATCCTGCTGGAACTGTAATATCTGAGAAACCAAGCAGACTGGCGATCTCTACACCACGAATAGGAGGTGCTGGGAGATTTTCGAAAAATGTGGGATCGGTAACTCCTTCAAACGGTGAGGCAAGCGTTCTTGTTGTTGGAAAAACAATGGTATCAAGATCATTGCTTTCGTAGAAATTGAAGAATGTTTCTCGTAGAGCAGGAATGACATTCTGAACTACGTTGATATATTCAGGATTGCTCAATCCGCCATAATCTCGAATGTTCTTCAGTCCTGTCAACCTAGAAGAAGGAACTAAATTTGCAAACTCTGGTGATTCTGCGATCGCAATAATATCATCCAGCGTTTTGGGATATCCCTCACCCAAAGTCGATAAATAGGTGGCAAGTTGAGATGGGAATTCAGCTAATCCAATAGAGTTTGACGCATTGATCATGGTCCTCAACAGCTCATTGGGCAAGTCGAGTTCAACGATCGTTGCTCCCAAATTTTCCATCTCTTTGATGGCTTCATTGATCAAACGATCGACCTCAGGATCACCACCAAACCAAGCACGACCAACTCCAATACGCGCTCCCTTTAAAGCGCCAGTCTTGAGGAATTGCGTGTAATCATCAAAGAATTTATCGGGTTGAGCTTCAGGAGCCGGAACAGGAGTTTTAAATATTGGATCATTGGGGTCATACTCCACCATAGACCCTAGAGCTGTAACAGCGTCGGTTACGGTTCGGGCCATAGGTCCAATTCCATCGCGGGAAAGGGCAAAAGGCACAATGCCATCCAGAGGAATTAGCCCACGTGTAGGACGGATGCCTACCAAACCGTTGAAGGAAGAAGGCCCCCGAATGGAACCGCCAGTATCACTTCCAGTTCCAAGAACTGCAAAATTGGCAGCGACTGCTGCACCCGTCCCACCACTTGAGCCGCTGGCATTTCGATTGAAGTTGTAGGGATTGCGAGTTTCTCCGCCATACTCTGTGTAAACGCCTAGTCCACCTCTAGCGGCGAACTCCCGCATATTTGCCTTACCCAAAATGATGGCTCCATCCTCCCGCAACAGCCGCGTTGAAAGGGCATCGTCAGGAGGGATCGAGTCCTTTAAAACGATCGAGCCAGCGGTAGTTGGCAAATCAACTGTATCGAAGTTGTCTTTCAGAACGATCGGAATACCATGCAAGGGACCCTTGAGGGTACCCGCTCGACGTTCTTGATCCAGCTGCTGAGCAACTTCAAGCGCATTGGGATTAATGCTGATCATTGAATTCAGCGTTGGACCCTGTTGATCGTAAGCCTCAACCCGATTGAGGTAAAGCCGTACCAATTCTTCAGCCGTCAGCGCCTCAAACTCAAAGGCTTTGTTAATTTCCTCGATCGTTGCCTCAATCAATTTAAACGTCGTAGGAGCTGATAAACGAAAGGTTTTGACCATGCTGCTCTCCGTCAATCTTTTGATTACGCATGAAAAACTTGCTGAGGAATGAATCGATCACTGCCTATAGGCATAAGACTGCCATACCTTTCAGTTACCCTCAAATTCCAAACCTCAAATCGAGGAATCTGGCGACAAACACCATAAAGTACTCACCTGACCGAAAAGCATTAGCAGATCTTATGGCTCTCTAAATCTACGAATCCAACAAACTGTATTAAGCTGCTGCTGACACCAGTACCAGTTTCTTCAGTTTGTGAGTATGGTTCGTTAACTACACAAACTCAGTAGCTGTGATCAGGCTAGCATCGACACCTCTGAGCACTGCCAATACATCATTATCTAGTTGAATCCGAGTGTTCTGTCCAATAGAAGTAATTGTCAAATCATCAAACTGAATTCCCTCAATTAGACCAAGCTGGTCGCGTTCAGCTTGGTAATCTGTAATCAAATCCCTACCAGAACCAGTTTTTAGGATAAATATCTTACCTGTATCCCTGCTTGTATTACCTCCGTACAGCAATTCATCTGTGAATTCAAGTTCAGGCACTGTATTAGGTGTTTCGCGGTACTTTGTAGCCTGTTCAAAATCATAGGCGTATCCTAGAATCTCAGCTTCGCCATAGTAGTCTCCCATGATGCTTAAGGAAGCAGGAGCATTGCCGCTAGTGTATCCCATTGGTACCGTAACCACAGGTAAACCCATCACGTTCGATTCTGCATCTGCATTTCGATCGAAGGGAATAGGTCCTGTAGGCCCAGATTCATCAGGAATTGCAGCCCGCAGGGTAGGAAATACGAACGCGTCAATGTCATGTTCTTTCACAAAAGGTTCAAAGTCTTTGACACGCCATTCTTTTACCGCGTTCAGGGCGATTTGTAGAGCTTCATCTTCAAACGATCGAGGTTTACCCTCCTCGAGTGCTTTCAGAGTTTGAACCAGCGCTGTATCAGAAAATTCACCCGTGATGGCAGTTTTCACATCCACCAGCGAGTCAATATCCGGGTTGTTGAGACCTTTTATAAATTCTTCGAGATAGAAAGCAGCATTTTCTCGGTTCCAATCAGGAAAAGCGTCATCGGGCCAGCCATATTCCCATTCCTCTGCACGGTTCAACCACTTGGAAAGGTAGGGAGCTGTATCTACCTCAATGACGGTTGCGCCTTGTTCCTCTAAAGTATGTTTGGCGACTTCAAACAGCTTCTCGACTTCGGGATCGAGCTTAAACCCCTCTCCTAGCTTTTGGTCTTTGCCAACATAGATTTTGGGAACAGCCAGCACTTTCCCCTCCAGTGATTTATCGTTTAGCACCCCTGGTGATGCGTACGACTCTGGGCGATTGTTGGCACCTTCGGGTTTGTAGGAGAACCACAGGTCTTCAGGGTCTTCCTTAACCATGGCATCCATCATAATTGCCGTATCGGTTACACTGCGCGTCATGGGTCCAATTACGTCGCGGAATGGACCCAGTGGAATCGTGCCATCTACCGAGATCAGCCCCCGACTGGGCTTAATTCCGACCAAGGAGTTAGCAGCACTAGGGATGACGATCGAACCGCCCGTTTCGCCGCCTGTTCCAGCCATCGCAAAGTTAGCAGCGATCGCAGATCCAGTTCCAGAACTTGAGCCTCCAGTTTCCTTCCCCAAATTGTAGGGATTGCGGGTACCGCCAAACAAGTTACTGACCCCTCGAACCCCGCTGGCAAAGCTGTCCATGTTGGTTTTGCCCAGGATGATTGCCCCTGCCTCTCGCAGTTTTTCAACTACAAAAGCATCATCATCAGAAATAAAATCCTCGAATCCTCGAACAGCTCCTGTTGTTGCCAAACCTGCTACGTTGTAGGAGTCTTTAACGACGATCGGAATGCCATGGAGAGGACCTAGAATCGTGCCTTCAGCCCGCAATTTATCTAATCTCTCCGCTTGCTCCAGCACATCAGGACTGATCGTAACAACTGAATTGAGATAAGTTCCAGTCAATTCGTCATCATAAACTGAGATGCGATCAAGGTAATACTGAGCCAGCTGCACGGCCGACAGTTCGCCCTTCTCCATTGCAGCCCGTGCTTCTGAGATTGATAGGTCTAGCAGCGAGAGTTTAGAGGTCATTGAATTGGTCTCCTGGTAGATGAATACAAACACCCTGCAGAGTTACCACTGCATCTGGGTGATTGAAAAGAATTTAGAAACTCTGTTAGTCCAAGTAGATGAGCACAATTAAACATTAAATGGAAAAGTTTATCAGTCACAGGGCATTCGTCACAGGTTATCTAGAAATGACTAATGACTTACAACAAACCTACCAAACGTCTATTTTCACCTAACTACTTTCTTGAAATAGAAATTGGATTTACAGGGGCTGTAGCGATGCGCAGAAGAGAAAATAATAAATATCCCTAACTATGCCTCATACATTATCGATTACATGTTTCACGATCGAATTTTTGTTTCTGCCGAATGAGATAGTGAAATTCTAGCCGTCCGAGTATAGAAATAAGGTGTACGAAGCAACATATTTTATTCAAGCTAATAATAAACAACATTCTACTTTCTAATAGCGAAACTTAAATAAAAAGCGAATACTAGCATACCAAGAAGTCATAGAAAAATAGATCTATTTCAGTCGAAATCATAGAATTATTAAAATATTAAAGTATCTAAACGAATTTAGTTTCTAGCATCATGATTAAGTGAAAATTGCAAGAGCTACTGAGAGACAGCAAGACATAGCCAATGCATCAAAGCAGGCAACACAAAATAGCGAAAATATATCCGTGTAATCTTCAGATCTTTCCGCAAAACTGATTGTCAATCCCTCAGACAGGTGTTGATAGCTGCATTTTGCCAGTTACCTGTAAGAGATAGTCAATTGTTTGACCAACGGAAACAACATCAGCATACTTCATATGCATATCAAACAAACTAACTTTATGAGAAATTTGGCTGCGATCGGCACAACATTCATGTGGGATAATCACATTCAAATTATACTGAAAAGCGTCAAGCACCGTTGCTCTGACGCAACCGCTTGTTGTCATACCAGTAATAATGACGGTGTCCACTCTTTCGTAGACCAGATAAGATATCAGCGGTGTACCAAAAAAACCGCTGGGTTTTGACTGCTTATCGATCACAATTTCTTCTGGAAGCGGTGTCAAATCTTCTACAATGACGTCTCCGGGAGGTAAGGTTGGATCTACCTGAGGACGCTTACCTGTCTTCCAGCGTCCCTTTTGCACTAGGGTAGGCTTATAGTCTGAGTAGGGATAGCCTTTAGTGAAGTAAATGGGAATGCCAACCTGACGGGCAATGTTCAAAAGTTTACGATTGACTGTAACAGCTGGATAACCTGTTTCGCTCCATCCCGTTGGATAGCTGCTGTCCACAAAAGCTCGTGTCATATCTACAACGATCAACGCAGGTTTGATCCCTGCCTCTAAAGATCGCTCCATGCCGTCTAAACCAGAACGAAAGCTTAAAATGTCGGCATCCGAAATCACATCGCTCCAAGGATACATTCTCAATTTCCTCGTTTAATGGGTAAGGGGTTGCAAAATGAGTGGGAACCTATAGCCGGCCGCTTTCCGTCCGAGCATTAGCAGGTATCGCCTTACTACTCAATGGTTTACATTTTATGCATCACCCCTTTTAGCAGCAAGCGCTCTAAATATCCCACAAGAGTATTCATTACAAGAGAAAGTGCTGCAAGAACTGACAGACCGACCCAAATTAGTGCAATATTGTAGGTCTGACCTGCATAAAAAATTAACCGTCCCAATCCTTGTTGAGCGCCAAAAAATTCACCGACGATCGCTCCTGAGAGAGAAAGCCCAATATTAACGCGCAACAATGAAATGATCCAAGGCAGAACAGACGGAACTATAACTTTTATAAAAACTTGCCATCGTGTTGCACCAAGAGAATACACTAATCTTTGCAAATCAGAGTCTACCGCCTGAGTACTACTGTAGGTTGTCAAAGTTGAGATTACGATCGTCAATGCAACAGCCATTGCAATTTTAGAAGCTCCCCCAATTCCAAATACAAAAACGATTAAGGGCGCTAATGCTAGTTTGGGCATTGCATGAAACGCAATAATAAAAGGTTGAGCAACAGCAGCATAATTACGTGACCACCAAAAGCTAAGCCCGATGATTGCACCTAATACTGTACCTATTACAAATCCGATAATGGTTGAGCGAAACGTAAACTCAATATCTTCGATGGCACTATCCTGACTGAAAAATAGAAATCCTGTCCTAATAATGGCAGACGGCGAAGACCAAAAAGAAGGATCAATCCAACGAACACGCGCTGTCAATTCCCAAACAGATAACCCTGCCACCACAATGCCCGCCTGCCACAGTAGCACCCTTGATTGAGCCCAAACCGGTTCACGTGGCAACAATCTTGCTCGCTGTAAAACTTGTTGTACACCTACAGTTGATGAAACTGTTGCTGAACGTTTAGTCATAATCAAACTTTCCTTGCCCTACGCCAGCTTGACGAAGCATAGGAATTTCTTCTGTTGGAGAGCTCTCATCCAGCAAAAGGGCAACGCAGGTTTCCTGGAGCTGGGTAAAAACCGGATCGAACAAGACCTGGCGAGAACGAGGACGATCGATCGGTACTTCAAGTCGAGCTTTGATGGTTCCAGGTCGATTGCTCAAAATGAAGACCTCATCGGCAAGATAAAGTGCTTCATCCACATCATGAGTAATGAAAAAAAAGGTTTTACCAAAGTCATGCCAAATTTGAAGGAGCCACTCTTGCATTTGCACTCGCATTTGAGCGTCTAGTGCAGCAAATGGCTCGTCTAACAGGATTAAATCAGTGCTGCAGAGCAATGTCCGTAGCAAGGCTACCTTTTGGCGCATGTCTCTCGATAATGCCGAAGGGTAATGCTTCTCAAAACTACCTAGCCCGTACTGATGAAGGTAGGGCAGCGCGATTTGTCTTGCTTTTCGGATTGGGACACCTTGCAGTTCTAGCCCCAACACAACGTTATCTAAAACAGTACGCCACGGCAGAAGCAGATCTTTCTGGAGCATATAGCCCACTGGTCCGATTTTACCTGTCACATCTTGCCCGTCGATTAAAACCTGTCCCGCTGTTGGGTATTGTAAGCCCACAATAATATTGAATAAGGTTGTTTTTCCACTTCCAGAAGAACCAATCAAACTAACAAAACGACCAGCAGAAACTTGCAGACTAATATCTTCCAACGCTATTAAAGTTTGAGTCTCTCGTGTCTGAAAAATATGATTAATATTTTGTAACTCAATTTTGATTGAGTAGCAATTCATTATTTACAGTTCCTTCCAATGAAAAATCTACTATCAATTTAAAATTAGAAAGTTGAAGATTTAAAATATTAATTAAGGAGTTAGATTCATCAAAACGAGCAAAGCAAGATCGCATTTTTTTATCATCAATCACATAGATAGATAGCTTGCTAATACATAGATCGCCATGCATAAATTACCAGCACGGTAAGCAGCTGCTTGTCAAGATTTAAGAGCAAACACCTATTGCCAAACTTTGATTAAGCTAAAGAATCTATGGAAACAAAAACGTACTTTCAATCACATTTTGGATTTAGATACGGAATTCCTGCCATTTGTTAAGCCAATAGAAAGAATGTGATTAACGATACAGAATAAGAGGGTTGCGCAGATCTAAATTATGCTGAAATCTTGATGTTTCAATTATTTCAGGTCTGATATAGCAACTGTCATATTAATCGTTCTTAACAATGTATCAACCATTTTTATAGAAAAAATCGCGGGGTGCGCCATACCTATAAAATGTTCTTCGCTGGAGGTCTGTTATTGTGAGCCTAATTGATATTTACTAGTGATTCGTAGCGAGGCAGAAAATTAAGATTCTTCCCGAACTAGGTTTTCCACTGCTAAATTTTTCCATCTGTTGCTTTTTTCCAATTTTTCTACTGTTGAAGATGAGCCTGTACTGTTCTGGCTCAGCTCAACTGGGTTGTGCCAATTCGCCTGCAGGAATAGCAGAAGAATGAAATGAATAGACAAATGCTGGGGCAGTTAGATTTTTCTGCCTTGATCTCATTTATTGAAGTTGCAGAACGGAACAGCTTTACCGATGCAGCAAATGTTCTAAATCTATCCCAGCCTACTGTAAGCCAGCATATTCAGAGAGTTGAGCGAATTCTAGGCGTTCAGCTATTGCACCGCAAGTCAAATGGTGTTTATTTGACCGAGGAGGGTAAGGTATTCATTCAGTATTGTCGAGGCTGCTTACAAGGGCTTCAAGAAGGCGCCAATGCAGTTGCTAAAATGTCCCAAGACATTTCAGGTATCGTAACACTAGGGTTAACACCTTCCTCATCACAACGATTCCTATCGAATGTGTTAAGTCAGTACCACCGTCAGTACCCACAGGTACAGGTAAAGGTTTTAGAAGATTATACAGATGGTTTGATTAGCCAGGTTGAGCAAGGATTGATAGACGTGGCGATCTTATCAATGCCTTTTCCTCAAGAAAATGTTACTTGTGAGATTCTCTATCAAGAGCCAGTTATTCTTGTGATCGGTGCGACTCATCCTCTAGCAGCTCAAAAACAGCTCTGCCTCAATGAAATTGAAACATTGCCTCTCGTATTGCATCGGCAGAAATCAACTTTTGGCAGCAGTCCCTGTGGAATAGGAACGATCGTTGAAAAGATCTACCAAACCTATAGCCATCGCTTCAAAATAGTGGCTGAAGTCAAAGGGTTTCAGTCCGTTCGTCAGCTAGTACTATCTAATTTTGGGGCAACGTTTGCTCCTTATTCCTTAGTTCAAGAAGACTTGGAAAATGGGAGGTTAATATCAATAGAAATACCAGAGTGTTCCTTCTCCCGTTCGGCCGTTTTGATTACCAACCAGCGACATTGCTTAAGCGTAGCTGCAGAAAAGATGGTAGAAGCGGTACGGATTCGGGCGAATCAACTATTGCTCTCTGCTGTTGTAGTAGGCTGACAGCTACTTAAAGTGATTGCTCATATTCAGCAAGCCGATCAGCCAGCAGTGGTGCAAGAAGCAGGCGCACGTACGGTTGTGATTGAAGAACACGTGATTAAAGAACATTTACCGCTAGACAGTGAGTATGCTCTCTACAATCTAATGCTCGAATCCGCCAATGGCAAACCCCTTATAGCAGCGCTGGCATCGTTGCATCTATCAAACTCATTTTCGAGCAGAAGAAACCGGAGTGCTGTCATGCTTGATTTTCCTACTGCTGTGGCAGTGAATGTTTAAGTAAGGTTGCGCTCCTGGATTTGGGGTTTCCTGTCTCTTTTAGCGTGGCTTCGCCTGCAGAGTTGTACAAAGTACTAATTGCCTGGATTAGCACTTCGGGTTCAATCGGTTTAGCGATATGCCGTTGAAAGCCTGCCGCCATTGCCTGCTGATAATTAATTTCTCCCGCGTAGGCAGTGAGTGCGATCGCCGGAATCCCTCCTCCTTGCTCTAGTGGCAACGCTCTCACTTGACGCAGCAACATATAGCCATCCACTTCTGGCATGCCAATATCACTCAGCAACACATCTGGCTGGGAGCAGGTTAACGCTACCAGTGCATCGCCTGCAGAGGTAGCGGTGACTACCTCTGCACCCGCTTGTTCCAGCAGAAACGCCACAAGCTCCCGTGTATCAGCATCATCATCGACCACTAAAACCTGAATGCCAGTCAAAGCTGGAGCTGTCTTAGAGGGTTGGTTATCATGATCGTCCTGGGATGACGACAGTAGCGGCAGATTCACGCTGAAGGTTGCTCCCTGTCCTTCACCGAGACTTTCTACCTCAACTGTGCCGCCATGCAGCTCCACCAAGTGACGCACGATCGCTAATCCTAATCCCAGTCCACCAAATTTACGAGTGGTTGCGCCATCCTCTTGCCGGAAGTAGTCAAACACATAGGGCAGGAAATCCGGGTGAATCCCCTTACCTGTATCGCTCACAGTGATTTTGGCAGCAGAGCCAAGGCATTCTAAACGGACAGCCACCTGCCCACCTGAAGGAGTGAACTTAATCGCGTTGGAGAGGAGATTCCAAACCACTTGCTGTAATCGACTTGAGTCACCTGATACCAGTCCTACGTTTGCTTCCAGCGTAGTGTGGATTTGAATTGATCTAGCTTCAGCCGATAAGCGCACCGTTTCCAGTGCTGCTTGAACAACTGATGTGAGATTGACCGAGCTAACATTCAGGCTGAGTTTGCCCTGCAGAATGCGGGACACATCGAGTAGGTCTTCAATAAGTTCAGATTGTAACCTGGCATTTCGCGCGATTGTACTCAAGGCTTGAGTGGTTTTGGTTTGATCCAGCTTTTGATTGAGGAGGAGCGTTGACCAACCCAAAATCGGGTTAAGAGGCGATCTCAACTCATGGGATAGCACTGCCAAAAATTCATCTTTAATGCGATTGGCCCGTTCAGCTGCTTCCCTTGCTGTTTGTGCCTGGTGCAGCAGTTGTTCTCGCTCGGCTTCGGCTTGCTTGCGATCGGTAATATCTGTACAAGTGCCAAACCAGCGAATAACTTGACCCTGCTCATCAAACATGGGAAGGGCACGAGTCAGATGCCAATGATAGCTGCCATCTGCTCGTCTCAAGCGATGTTCAACGTCGTAGCTTGTCCCGTTTTCAGCGGCTTGATTCCACGTCTCGATACTGCGGGTACGATCGTCAGGATGAATGATATTTTGCCATCCTAACCCCTGAGTTTGTGCCAGAGTTAGTCCAGTGTAGTCAAACCAGCAGGGGCTGTAATAATCGACCCAACCCTGAGCATCAGCGGTCCAAACCATTTGAGGAATCGATTCTGCCAGAAAGCGAAAGCGCTGTTGGCTGGCAGCCTGACGCGATCGACCCAACTCTAAATTTGTTGCCACCCTTGCCAACAGTTCTCGCGCGCTAAAAGGCTTGACCAGATAATCATCGGCTCCCGCTTCCAATCCCTCAACAGCAGCTTCTTCACCCGCCCGCGCCGAGAGTAGCAGAATCGGAATCTCACGGGTTTGTGGATTAGCCCGGAGCTTTCGGAGTAGCCCAAAACCGTCAAGTCCGGGCATCATTACATCGGTTAGCACTAAATCAGGAATTTGAGTACAAGCCGCTTCCAGGGCAGCTTGCCCATCAGCAACCGCTTCCACGTCATAGTATTCGCTCAGGAGCCGTTGCAGATAATGACGCATATCGGCATTGTCATCGGCTAACAAAATCCGGGCAGAAGAGCGCTGAGGTAAAGCTACTGAATCTTCTCTGCGCTCTAAAACCCACCCCAAAGCTTCTTCGACATAAGGCGCTGTGCTTGAAGCAGATGAAGCCTGAGTTCGCGCAGGTTGAATCTGTTCTGCTGGCAGGTGAGCACACCCCCTTGGTAGCCGCACAACAAAAGTACTCCCTTCCTCCACAACGCTGCTCGCGGCTACCGTACCCCCATGCAGCTTGACCAATTCCTGTACCAGCGACAATCCAATGCCTGAGCCTTCGTAAGATCGACCCTGCGCCCCGGCAACTCGATGGAATCGTTCAAACAAATGAGGCAGTTCATGCGCTGGAATGCCAGTTCCTGTGTCTTTAACAACCAGCTCAACCACAGCATCTACAGAGCGCAATGAAACTGAAATTTGCCCTTCAAAAGTGAACTTGAAGGCGTTAGAGAGCAGATTGAGCATAACCTTCTCCCACATTTGTCGATCGACATACACAGGTTCAGGCAGCGGTTGGCAATCCACAACAAGCTGTAAGCCTGCCTTCTCGATCGCCGATCGAAAAACACTAGCCAGATCAGCAGTCAGGCTTGCCAGATCTGTCGGTTCATAAACGGCTTGAATGCGGTCTGCCTCGATGCGAGAGAAGTCGAGCAATGTGTTGACTAACTTTAACAGACGCTGGCTGTTGCGATGTGCCACCGTAATTTGTTCTCGTTCCATGGCAGACAAGTTGCCATTCTGGAGCACATCTTCAAGCGGATTCAACATTAAGGTCAGCGGGGTGCGAAACTCATGGCTGACATTAGAGAAGAAAACCGTTTTTGCCCGATCGACTTCTGCCAGCATCTCGGCGCGGCGGCGTTCCTCTTCATGAGCCTGAGCGTTGCGGATAGACACCGAGACCTGTCCAGCCAAAAGCTCATAGAACGATTGGTAGCCTTCATCCAGAGCACGGTTAGGATTAATACCACAAATCAGAGTCCCTAACGGCGTCGCCACGTTGGACGATGGGATAGGCAATACAATTGCTTGATGCACGCTTTCGCTCCAGGGCCCACCCAGAATGGCCAGGTCACGGTCAAGCCCTCCTACGATCTCGGTCTGCCCCGCCATGACTTTTGCCAAAGACCATCGATCCGTCGATTCTGCTAGCGAGACAGATGTTGGGGCAATCTCCTGATTGCCCACCCGCACGCTGCCCTGCAGATGCAGAATTTCATCGTCCGGATCGCGCAAATAGATTAAGGCAAACGGCACATCCAGCGGATATTCGGCGATCGCAGCCAGAATATCCTGACAGGTCGCGTCTACGCTGCGCGTCTCACCTGCCCGTGCTGATAGATCACGCTGCAGGCGCAAACGCCGCTCTCCTAGCACCTGCTGGGTCACTTCACTACAGACGCAGAGCATCCCGCGAATCACACCTGCGTCATCTTCGACCGCGCTGTAAGACAGGCTAAAGTGAGCTTCCTCGTTGTAGCCCGATCGATTCACCGCCAGCATCTGGTCTTCCACCCAGTTGGGAATCCCAGTGGTCATTACTTCTGTGATCATGGGTCCGATCACGTCCCAGGATTCAGCTTGGGTTTCGCGGATCGATCGTCCCAGTGCATAGGGATGTTTTGTGCCAATCAAATTGATGTAGGCATCGTTGTAGATCTGGATCAGTTCCTGCTCCCACAGCAGGATCATCGGATAACGTGAGCCTAACAGCGTGCGAACGGTTGATTTCAAACTTTGCGACCAGGACTCTACAGCACCTACTGGAGTTTGTGCCCAATCCAATGCCTGCATGCGTGTTCCCATCTCCCCAAACTTGGGAAAGGGGCTCGTTCTCTGTCCGTTCATTCGCAGTCCTCCCTCTCCTCCATCTTAAGTCTCTCGTGGTTCTGGTCAGCAGGAGTAAGGCTAGACGATGTTACGCTGTCCTGGCATCTTTGAACTAGCTCTGCGATCAGTTTGCGATTAGTTTGACAAAAGAACCGCAGATGTCATCCAGCTTGAACCGATGCCAATCAACGGCGGAGAAGGAGTTTAATCTACGACCCAGGCTGGCTACTTTAGTTTTGGGAAAGCATAGGTATGGGTGAACAAGCTCCCAGGCGCTAGGCTTTTTCAGCTTGCCCTCTACCTGTTTTGGCTGACAAAATCCCTTCTCCTTCCTTGATACCAGAGAATCTAGGAATCTCCTTAAGCTTAGGAATTTCCACCCCATAGACTCAAGTCCAAACTGCTTTCCATAACAGGGCTCTGCCCAATGATGTCGTACTGAACCATCATATCAGCGGCTTGCTGCCACTGTGCCGGAGAGATCACGCCTAGCTGCTCTGCTGCTATACCACGCATGACATACTGCTTCACCAATTCCAATGACTGTTGTTGATACTCAACATTGGTGTACTTACTGCCTGCTTCAGCATAGCGTTTAGCAATGATTTCAGCTGTACCGGACACATCCGCAAAGGCTCGCTGCCAACCCTCAAAGCTAGCTTCTAAGAAGGCTTTGATCTGTTCTGGCTGCTGATTGAGCAAGCGGTCAGTGGTGAAAAACACTTGAGCATATGCTTTATAGCCGTATTGATCCATCGGCATGAGGGTTGCCTCTTTGCCAACCTTCTGGGCAAAAGCGATCGGCTCATCAACGGCATAGCACTGAAGCGCTGCAAACTCACCGCTAATTAAGCGCTCAAGCTTATTTTCGTAGGGAATTTCGACGATCTCAATATCTTCTGGCTGCAACCCGTTAACGCCCTTGACTAACTCCATCACCTTAACGCCATCGAGGTGAATCCCTACCCGCTTGCCAATCAGATCGCGAAGGGTCGTAATGCCGCTGTCCGGTAGCGCCATCAGCGCATAGGGAGAGGACTGAAACATGGTGGCGATCGCTTTGAGGGGAGCACCCTTGGCTTGGGCTTCCAAAATCAGATTTTGCTCAGAGCATCCGATGGTCAAGGGAGCTTCGCTCACCACCTCCGGCACCACCATATCAGACTGCCAAGGGTTGAGGGTGACATTGAGACCTTTTTGTTGATAGAGCCCCAGGTAATCGGCTAGCAGCAATCCGGCAAACTGGACATTGAATTTCCAGTCAAGCTGCATTGTTAAGGGAGCAACGTCTGCCGCTAGGGATTGAGAAGGTCTCAGCATACCTGTAGTAGTTAACAGAGCTGTTGCGCCGCAATAGCCAGAAAATTTGAGGAAAGACCGACGGTGGATCGACATTAGAGCAAGCAGTAATGGATATGAACAGCTCAGAAGATACTACAGTTCTGCCTAGAGAGTTGAGCGTTTTGCTACGAATAGAAACATTACCTGGAGAGTGAAGCATGGACGTTACAACGGTATGCCGCACCTCCTGCAGAACCTAACAGACATGGCAGAGCTGAAATCAGACAGCGCGATTCTGCATCAGTTTGATCGGAAGCCAGCTTTAGTCGGTATTCCAGATGCTCTTTGAAATGGCAGATTCTAATTTCTTCAGTCCTTCATCTTTCAGTATTTCAAGCGAATGTATATCCATATCCCAGGGAGGCTTGATTCTATATCAGAATGAGTAGCCTAGGCAGTTCGGTTGGTCAAGTCATACCCGGATTGAGAAAGAATAAGTGAGAAAAAAGCTTAGTTATGCCACATTTAGAAGCTGTAAATTCTATTCGTCTCTTAAAAGTGCTAGCAGGAGAGGACGCAGGATACTCCAGGCTCTCCATAAAATGACAAGCCCCAGAATTAGGCTAAAGCCCCCAAGGGCAGGAGATAGCCAAATCACAAAGAGCATCCGCTTCAATGTTCTAATGATGAAAAATGCAGCCAAGACTCCTATCACTCCAACTGAAATCAAGCGCCTGATTTTGAGTTTGGGCTTGGTCGCCGCTTGATTGTTCAGCCTACTGGTTCTTTTTTCACCAGAAAGTTCTCGGCTGTTAATGCTTAACTGTAGCGTATCTTCTTGGGATGTCCTTGGTTGAGTTGCCTCGCCTTCTGGTGCAGTGAGTGTGAAAGATTTGATTTGGAAGCTGTGCTGACCCTTAGGTTTTTGCTTGTAGATACTTACTGTTTCAAAATTGGATAGATCAGCTACTTTTAACTCTTGATGAATTCTTGAAGCAAAGGACTGCCCATCTATAAACTTGTTGGTTTCAACAATAATCTTAAGTAGTTTATCTTCTTGAGTTGTCTTGATGGTAATTTGGTCATCAGCGATCGCCCGATTCAGCAGATCTGCGATCGCCTCTAGATTATTGGATAGCGCTGATACTCCGGTCGCTGCAGAAGCATCTGTAGTGGAAATTGGGTTAGCATTTTGAGCACTACTGTCCACAACGATGTCTGGTTCAGTGCTGGTTGAGTTTAGTGAATAGACTTGAGTCCAGGCAGCAGTTGGTTGATCAGTACTTTTGCCAAAAATTTGCAGCTTGTTGAGTGTCTGGATCTTTAGGCTCGTTACACCCTTCAAAACAAAAGCTGTTAAAGATGCTTGGTCAGGTACAGTGCTACCTTCTAGTAGAATTTTTAAGGTTCGTTCTTTAACAGTGACTTTAGCTGTAATGCCTTTGGATCGCAGCATCTGGTTGATGAGAGCGGCGATCGCCTGAGGTTGTCCCTGTTGAGCAAGCTGTAGGATAGTTGTCGTCTGCACTATAAGAGTTCCGAACTTTAGAGAGGGACAGGACTTACGGAGTTGAACGATTGAACCTAGTCAAACCTATGTTCAATATTCAGGACCACCAGAACAGTGCACAGGGTGGGTAAGTCTAATCAGATGTTTGACGCCTATCTTACGGATTCTGGCTCCTTCAAAGCTGAGAACTTACACCCATAGCTAGCGAATGGACTGCTTAACCCTTTGAGAATCTTCGGTTGCATCTTTAGGTGCTGCATGTTAAGAAGATTTTTATCAAAAAGATTACCCAAACCTTTAAGATAGGCTTGGTTCTCCTGGAAATCAAGAAACAAGCGTTCGGAAGTTCATTTTCGCCTAGCTACTTAGCAGTTTTAAGCGAATAAGCGAGCAGCAAACAAAAGTGCTCCATAGAGAGAACGGAAAGAGCTATTGTTTCAATCCGAATTCTGCATCATTAACTCAAGCAGTGATGGCGAGCGCCAGATAAAATAGAGTGAATGTAATGGGTACCGATAGTCGCAAGAAAAGATAGCACCGCAACAACATGGGCGCTGATTTATCGCATTTTGCTCACCATGACAGCTTACTTCTCCAGACCCCGTAATTTTTTCACGACCATTGCATGTTCTAATCGTCGGATTACTCGTGCCACCAGTTCTGCGGCTCGGATGGGTTTACTGACATAATCGTCTGCCCCTGCCATAAACACCCGTTGTATCGTCTCATCATCGGTGCTGGCGGAAATTATTAGAATTGGTAGATCTTCCCAGTGCAAATCGCTGCGAATCTCTTGACACAAATCGATTCCATTAGCTTCCGGCAATTCAACATCCAGCATCAGCAGATCGGGTTTCACTGCTTCTAAGGTGCTCCAGAACTGCTGAGGATCACTGAGTAGGGCAATCTGAAAACCCCAAGGCTGCAGCATGGCTTGCACGATGCTTAAGAGTTGGGCATCATCGTCTACAATCAGCAGCTGCGATCGCTGGGGTAGTACAAGCTTTTGAGGGGGAATATTGGAATTGAGTACTTCAGCGGCTGGTGTTGTTTCAGACGGTTGTTCTAAGACTTGCCGTAAACTTGATGCTATTTCGGACAAACGCCTTTGCTGCTGCTCTAACCGATCGCTCTTAAACAGTTGCTCAAGTTCCTGAGACAGCTCAGATGCCTTATCCAGCCCAAACAGACCCAGCGAGCCCTTCAGCGTATGCGCTTCTCGTTGTGCCTGCTGTCGGAGTTGCTCCGTTAGGGTATTAGTTTGCAGGGCGGCGATCGCCTGTTCGATGATCGAAAGGCGATCGCAGTATTGTGCCTGATACTGCTTCCAAAAGGCATTGATGGACGTAGAGCCGCGAAGCAAAGGAGAAGTGGGCTGATGGGATATTTCTGCCTCGCCTCTTTCAACTACTGTTTCCCTGACGCCCCCCGCGTCCTTTAACCGATACCCTAATCCATAGACCGTCTCAAGCCAGTCCTCAACGCCAATTTCCTTGAGCCGCTTCCGTAACCCTTTGACTTGCGCTCGAACCGCATTCTCAGTCGGAGTATTCTCTAACGCCCAAAGATGCTCGATTAACGCGCCATGGCTAAAAATGCGTTGAGGATGCCGTAGAAAAAGCTCTAACAGGCTATATTCCTTTGAGCTGAGATGAAAGGGCTGACCCTTATAGCTAGCCTGACAAGCACTAGGGTCTAATTGCAACTGTTTCCATTCCAGCAGGGGCGATCGCTCAACCCTACCTCGCCGCAGCAGCGCTCGAACTCGCGCCAGCAGTTCGTCCAAATCGAAGGGCTTCACGATATAGTCATCAGCCCCGGCATCTAGCCCTGCGACTCGGTGACGGCTGCCATCCTCAGCCGTCATCAAAAGGATGGGTGTATTTTGATTCAGCAACTGTGATCGACCATTCCCTTGAGCGCGCAATCGTCGGCAGAAGCGAATGCCGTCTAACTTCGGTAGTATCAAGTCTAGTAGGATCAGGTCATATTCAAACGCTTCTGCCAGATCCCATCCGGCTTGCCCATCTGCTGCAACCTCAACCAAGTAGTGTTGTGCCGTTAAGGACTGTCTTAGTAGCTCAGCGATCGCTTTGTCGTCTTCAATCAGCAAAACTCTCATGGGCAGTTTCAATTACCACGAAGCTACTAGAAGCTACTAGAAGCTACTAAAAGCTCACTTCAGCATAATCTTAGCCAGGAAAATAGGGCGGTATTTGGCCTAACGCAAAAAATCTATTACTTCTTTATACGTTTACTTTATTTATACGTTGTTGCTCGTTCTACCCAGAACGCTGCCTGCTCTGGGCGATCTAAGCAATAAAGCAGGAATCAGATTGGCGGATATATCCGTCATGCGTCTGCTGCTGTCTAGCTCTACAGAAAAGGTTCAGTCATCACCACCCTAGCCCTCGTGTATTCGTTCTCAGACGGCAAAGATAGCTATCAGCCGTAATGTACAAAACTGAGCCATCATCTCCCCAAGCGCAATTCGACGCTGCAACATCAAGTTCAATCTGCCCCAAGCGGGTTCCGTCTGGAGCAAATATGTAAACCCCACCCGGACCGGTTGCAAAAACATTACCTTCATGGTCAATTTTCATTCCGTCCGGTAGCCCCGGCAGCTTTCCAACTGCTGGTGTCACATCATAGAAAATTCGGCTCTCGCCCAATGTACCATCTGTATTCACTGGAAATGTTTTCCAAATTGCCTGTTGTGGATCTGATTGCGCTACATAAAGCGTTTTTTCATCTGGGGAGAAGGCAATACCATTGGGCAAGGTCATTTCTTGTGAGAGTAGGGTGACCTCACCTCCAGCGGATAAACGGTACACACCACAGAACTCTAATTCCCGTCTCGGATCGTTGACATACCCAGGCAACCCATAAGGCGGATCGGTAAAATATAAATCTCCATTTGAGTGAAACACGGCATCATTAGGGCTGTTGAGGCGCTTTCCCCTGTAGCTATCAACCAGGGTTTGCTTGCCTCCATCCCAGGCTAAACGAGAAATTCGACGATCGCCATGCTCACACAGCACTAGCCGCCCTTGTCCGTCTAGCAACAGCCCATTGCTGCCCATCCCGTCACCATATTCCGCTACTCCTGTATAGCCAGATGGCTGCATAAACAGGCTCACTCCTGTCTGTTCATGCCACTTCATCACGGCATTGCGGGGAACATCAGAAAAAAGCAAAAATCCGCCATTCTTAATCCAGACAGGCCCCTCCGACCACTCAAATCCAGAGGCAACAACTTCGACCGTGGCATCGCGTAGTAGGAGCCGATCGAGTCCTGGATCATAACGTCGAATGCTGCCAACTGTAGGGGAGGATTCATCCTGCTGTTCACGCAGCGAGGCAGCGCTACAGAAGGCTGTTGACATTAGGAAGACCCCTAGACGAAGAAATGAGGATCGTTTCATGCGCCAAATGCTTAATCGACAAGGATGACCTACCAATTGCGGAAGAAACTCATTTCCTCATAGACCGACGCAGTGCGCTGCTCGATCGCTGCCAATGCCTCAGCATTAAGGGGTTGAAAGGCTTGTGCTACTTTGACGTTGGCTTCTAGCTGTTCTACGGTTTCAGCAGCAATCACACAACAGTCAACCCCCTCTTGTGACAGAGAGTATCCCAATGCTTGATGCATTCCTTCTAACAAACCGGGTTTAAGCAACCGACCATAAGCAGGCACTTTCATGGCAATTACCCCAACCTGCTGCTCGCGGGTAACCGGCAGAGCGGTGGTAATAAAAGATTCGGGATGATGCTTATCCACAGCGTTAATGGGAATCAAGGTTGTATCAAAGGGATAGCGTCGAATTCCCTCAACAATAATGGCTGGATCATGATGTCCGGTAATGCCAACGAATCGCACAATACCTTGCTGTTTCGCTTCTTCAAGCGCCTTAGCTGCTCCATTAGCACTGAAAATTGCATCCAATTGCTCTGTGTAAGCCACGTTGTGCAACTGCCAAAGGTCTAGTCGATCGGTTTTTAGCCGTTGCAGCGATCGCTCTAACTCTCGCCACGCTCCATCTCGATCGCGTTCCCCAGTTTTCGTAGCTAGAAAGATACTTGAGCGATAGGCAGGCACCACCTTGCCCAGATATTCTTCACTAGGACCATAGTTTGCAGATGTATCAATGTAGCGAATTCCTAGCTCCAAGGCGCGCTCAATTACCGCAACCGCTTGCGCCTCAGAATTCTCCCAGGATAGTGGAGTTTGTCCTGCTCCTCCTAATCCCAAGATGGGAACACGGACCCCAGTTTTGCCCAGATTTCGTTCCGGCATTTGCGAAAGTTGGGTAGGCTCTACCTCCGGCTGGTTTGCACGGGCAGAATGAGCGAATTGGCTTCCTGCCCATGCCAAAATACTCAGTAAAACGTTTCGGCGTTTAAGCTTCGGATTCATACTGGGGTTCTCTTTTGTCTGTATAACAGTAGAAACTCTAGTCGCTAATAATTGCCTACGAACTAAGCGATCGTAATTCGCATTCTCCTGAATTTGCAAGCTTGAGGAGTAGATGCCTGGGGATCGTTTCTGCTTGAAAAGGCTATATCAACTATTAACGCTAAATCAACAGACTAGGGAACGAATTGCAACAAGGCGTATAAATCTTCATATTCAGGTCAAAAAATTCTTTCAAGAACAAAAACTAGTACTGTTGCAAAGATAGTAGATCGAGAAAGCTTAAGGCACTTCAACCAAACAAATTATTTATGTCAGGGGCACCTACAATAGACAACGTATCCGTATTCAGTAGAGCAGCAGAGCAGTATCCGGTAAAGCAGTATTCAATAAGTCGGTGTTCAACCAATAGATACCTAATGGTGTTGGAACGAACGATTGCCTCCGTTCTGTATTCCTTTACTTCTGTACTACGGAGGGTTGCGCAAAAAAGGTTTATATATCTAATTCTCCTTCTGAATTACCAGGCTCTTGGCATTAATAAAGAAAAGTCTTTAAAATGTCATAGAGATTTTAGTTGACCTATAAGGTTTTTCTTTCACTTGTGGTTATGAAGACCAACAGCCAAACCCAGCCTGCTAGTGTTCGCACCCGTCGAGCGATCGTCAAATTGCTCAAGCAAGATGGGCCTCTAGATGCCGAAGCTCTTGCGTGCCGCTTTGGCATTACAGCAATGGCAGTACGGCAGCATCTTTATGCGCTGCAGGAAGAAGGACTGGTTACGTACCACAAAGAAGCGCGTCCCATGGGACGACCTGCTAAGCTGTGGCAGTTAACTTCTGCTGCCGATCGCCTCTTTCCCGATCGCTATGCCGAGTTAACCTTGAGTTTGCTCGACTCCATGAAAGAAGCATTCGGTGAAGCAGGGCTGGATCGGCTGCTGGAAGTGAGAACCCGCGAACAGATTCAAGCATATCAGGCGATCGTACCTTGTCAAAGTCCATTGCAGCAACGGCTAGAAGCGTTAGCAGGACAGCGAACCGAGGAAGGCTACATGGCAGAAGTACAAGCGCAAGCCGATGGTACGTTTCTGCTCTTTGAAAAACATTGCCCGATTTGTGTAGTCGCTACTGCCTGTACAGGCTTATGTCGCATGGAGCTAGAAATCTTTCAAGCCGCTTTGGGTGAGGACGTAACGATCGAACGAACAGAACACATCTTAGCAGGCGATCGACGTTGCGTTTACCGAGTCAGCGTTCGCTGAGGTAGGTTTATTCGAGCCTATTCGAGAGATTACACAAAAATGCTCCCTTGTCAGGGAGCATGACCATTCAAGCACTCAAACTGCTACAGCATTTTGGAAAGCGTTAGCTCAAAAGAGCAGGTGCTTTGAGCGCAACCGGAGTTGCTTCGCCTGCCGCCAAGTCCAATGGGAAATTGTGAGCATTACGCTCATGCATCACTTCCATCCCCAAATTGGCTCGGTTCAGCATATCTGCCCAAGTGTTGACCACACGTCCTTGAGAATCGAGTACCGACTGATTAAAGTTAAATCCATTTAGGTTGAACGCCATTGTGCTGATGCCCAGAGCGGTGAACCAAATTCCCACGACAGGCCAAGCGCCCAAGAGAAAATGCAGGGTGCGGCTGTTTGCATTGGTTCCCAAAATAATCTCGTTCGTGCGCCCAACTAAGCGACCAAAATACCCGTGAGCCGCCACAATGTTGTAAGTCTCTTCCTCTTGCCCAAACTTGTAGCCGCAGTTCTGAGACTCGATTTCGGTCGTCTCCCGCACTAACGATGAAGTCACGAGAGACCCGTGCATAGCGCTGAACAATGCCCCACCAAACACCCCTACCACACCCAGCATGTGAAATGGATGCATCAAAATATTATGTTCTGCCTGAAACACAAACATGAAGTTGAACGTACCAGAAATGCCTAACGGCATCCCATCTGAGAACGAACCTTGACCGATCGGGTAGATTAAAAATACAGCCGTAGCTGCCGCAACTGGGGCAGAATAAGCTACACAGATCCAGGGGCGCATCCCCAGCCGGTATGACAGCTCCCACTCCCGACCCATGTAGGCGAATATGCCGATCAGAAAGTGGAATACAACCAGTTGGTAAGGGCCGCCGTTGTACAGCCATTCATCCAAAGAAGCAGCTTCCCAAATAGGGTAAAAGTGCAGACCGATCGCATTAGAAGACGGGACAACTGCGCCGGAGATGATGTTGTTGCCATACAGGAGAGAACCTGCAACAGGTTCACGGATGCCGTCAATATCTACGGGAGGCGCAGCAATGAAGGCAATGATAAAACAGAGGGTGGCAGCCAGTAGGGTTGGGATCATCAGCACACCAAACCAGCCTACATAAAGGCGATTCTCAATGCTGGTAATCCAGTTGCAAAACTGCTCCCAAATGCTGGCGCTTTCGCGTTTTCGTAGAGTTGTTGTCATAGAGTTGCATCATTCCTATTTACGCTTCGCCGCTGTCTTTCACAGCAGCTAATTGCATCGTAAAAAAGACAGACAGCGATCGCAGTTATGAAAAGTTAGTTAAAGTTATCAGTTCAGGTTAGCAATTCAACATAAAATGTTACATAACATTAAGCAATTTAGGCGCAACGCTCTCAGATTAAAGCCTTTAGGGTAGGATTTAGATGAGCAATTTGATACAGAACTTTACTATTTAGCAGGGGCACAGCGATCGCTTCTAATTGACAATTAATTAGCAATCGCACCTCACTTTCTAGTCATTACTACCCACTCATCTTGCAATCATGACGGGTGAAGAAGCCTTAGCGATCGTTGAAACTATTCTTGGCAAAGCGATTGGCAACGAATTGCAGGAGATGATTCTGCGGGAGTCTTGGGAGCAAAAAACCTATCCAGAAATTGCTGAAACGAGTGGCTATGACGCTGATTATGTAAAACTGGTCGGCTTTCAACTCTGGAAGATGCTGTCAGAGACGCTAGGGGTAAAAGTTACGAAAAACAACTTTCGCTCAATTTTAAAGCGTCATACAAAGCCGGAAAACCAAAAGACACTCTCAACCCAAGTTAAAACAGCGCCAATTGCGTTAGCTCCTGCTCATCAAGATTGGGGTGAAGCGATTGATGTTTCCGTGTTTCATGGCCGCACTCAAGAATTAGCCACCTTAAATCAATGGATTCAGGATCGCTGTCGTCTCATCGCCATTTTGGGCATTGGAGGGACTGGCAAGACAGCGTTATCCATCAAACTAGCAGAGCAGCTTCAAACCCAGTTCGAGATAGTGATTTGGCGATCGCTGTATAATGCTCCGTCTTTGAATGCACTGCTTAACAGTTTGATTGATTTACCTGCTCAGCAGGAATTGGGCTCGTCAACCGATCTTCAACGGCAGATTGCAACCCTCCTGAATATCTTTAAGCATCACCGCTGTTTACTGGTATTGGACAACGTAGAAACCATCCTGGCGAATCCAAACGATGATTTCAGCATGAGCCGCGTGGGTTATTACCAACCAGGATTTGAGCCGTATGGTGAACTCTTCAAAAAAGTGAGTGAACTGCAACACAATAGCTGTTTGATTCTCACCAGCCGAGAGAAGCCGAAAGAAGTTGCTGCGCTAGAAGGGGAAACGCTACCTGTGCGATCGCTCCAACTCAAAGGTTTGTCCCTTTCAGACGGACGGGAAATTGTGCAGGCAAAGGGCAGCTTTTGGGGTTCAGAGCAGGACTGGCAAATTTTGATTCACACCTATGCCGGTAACCCGCTAGCGTTGAAAATTGTTTCAACCACGATTCACGATTTGTTCGCCGGAAATATTTCTAAGTTCTTATCCCAAGGTGCGGTTATTTTTGGTGATATTCAAGATTTGCTCGATCAGCAATTCAATCGTTTGTCAGCACTGGAGCAGCAGGTTCTATACTGGTTGGCGGTCAACCGCGAACCAGTAGCGATCGCCGATCTCCAGGCAGATCTGCTCTACCCCTTCTTATCAACAGAATTTCTCGAAGCTCTGGAGGCTCTCCAGCGTCGCTCTCTAATTGAGAGAAGCACTGATTCGTTTACGCTTCAGCCCGTTTTAATGGAATATATGACTTATCGCCTGATTAAGCAGGTGTGTGTCGAAATGGGTGAATGGCAGCAGTCAGGAAATGTCAATCAGAAGATATCAGAATTATCTGCTTTGAAATACTATGCGCTGATGAAAGCGCAGTCCAAAGACTATGTGAAAGAGACGCAAGTCAACCTGATTTTAAAACCGATCGTCCGTCAGCTGCTGCGCCGCTGCGGCAGCTCAGAATCTGCAGAAATCCTATTGCTAACGATTCTTAACTCACTGCGATATCAATCTGCTGCTGAAGTTGGATATGCAGGTGGTAATACTGCTAATCTTCTTTGTCAATTCAAGCAGGACTGGAGCGGATATGATTTTTCTCATCTGGTGATTTGGCAGGCAGATTTCAAAAACATTTACTTACGCCAAACTAATTTCTCAGGTGCCAATCTAGCTAAAACAACTTTTACTAACAGCTTTAACCATATTTATTCGATGGCGTCCAGTCCCAACGGTGAATGGTTTGCTACTGCCGATACGCAGGGCGAGATTTGTTTGTGGCAACTGAGCGATGGGCAACTGCTAAGGAGTTGGGAAGCTCATGCTGGTTCGGTGCGATCGCTCATCTTTCTGCCCGATAGCCAAACGATCGCCAGTGGGGGCGACGACCAATTTCTGAAGCTTTGGGATGTGCAAACGGGGCAATGCTGCCGCAAGCTGCACAACCAGGATGGTACAGTTTGGGCAATATCGGTGAGTCCAGATGGCGGAACGATTGCCCTCACAGACGGCACGATTAAAGTCTGGAATCTCGATACCGATGAAGTCGTTCCCTTGAATCAGCAGCTTGATTGGACGACCACCATTCGCTTTAGTCCGGATGGAAAAATTCTGGCGGCAGCCTGCAACAATGGCACGATTAAACTCTGGAATTTGCAAACCAGAGCTTGCTTCAAAACCTTGCCCGGACATCAACGAATGCCGCTGCTCTTCATGAGTTTCAGCCCAGATGGGCAAATTTTGGTTAGCGGCGGGTTGGATAATCAGGTGAAATGGTGGCATCTGCAGACCGGGGAGTGTTTGCAGACTCAATCGCATAATGATTGGGTTTGGTGGGTGGACTGCAGCCCAGATGGACAAACTGTTGTAAGCTGCAGTGCCGACCACACGATCAAGGTGTGGAATCTGCAGACAGGGCAGCTCATTAAAACGCTGCATGGGCATGAGTATGGCGTTCGAGTCGTTTTGTTTACTGCCAAGGGGCAAACTTTAATTAGCAGCGATGAAGGGCAAACCCTGAAAGTGTGGAACCTCGATAGTGGACAGTGTCTTAAAACCTGGAGAGGATTCAGCGATAGCATCTGGGCGATCGCCTTCAGTTCTGACGGTCGCACGTTGGTGAGCAGTGGTGACGAACAAACAGCAAAGCTTTGGGATGTGCAGACAGAGCAATGCTTGAAGGTGCTGAAAGGGCACTGGGTCTGGGTGCGCTCGGTTGCCTTTAGCCCGGACGATCAAACGGTGGCAACCTCTGGTGTGGATGGGGTAGTGCGTCTGTGGGATGTGGCAACTGGAGAATGCCTGCGGATTATGCAGGGGCATGAGGGGTTTGTCTGGTCAGTGAACTATAGCCCGGACGGTGAAGCGCTGGCGACCTGTAGCGTAGACTATACGATCCGGCTGTGGGATGTGGCAACAGGGCAGTGTCTTACCGTGTTGAATCACACTAGTCCGGTGGTGGCTGTGATCTACAGTCCGGATGGGCAATTTTTAGCAAGTTATGGGGTAGATCAAACGGTTCGGCTATGGAATGTCGCCCTTGGAGACTGTGTTCAAACTTTCCGATATCATACTGAATGGCATTTTTCTGCCACCTTTGACTGGGGCGGGGCGATCGCTTTCAGCCCCGATAGCAAAACCCTGGCAAGTAATCGTGAAACGGGTTGCATTCAGCTTTGGGATGTGCAAACTGGAAAGGTGCTGCGGCAAATAGAAGCGCATTCTAGCCCGATTGTGGCAATTGTTTATAGTCCGGATGGTCAGCGATTGGTCAGTGCCAGCATGGATCAGCAGATCAAGGTTTGGGATGCTACTACAGGAGAGTGCCTGAACGTATTAAAAGGGCATACCAAATGGATCTATACCCTCACGTTTACCGTTCTTCCTGATGCTGATCTGTCTATCTTAAAGCCCGTATTAGCTAGCAGCAGCGGCGATCGCACGATTCGCTTCTGGGATATCGAAACAGGGAAATGCATCAAGCAAATCAAAAGCGATCGTCCTTATGAAGGAATGAATATTACGGGGGTGACCGGACTCACTTCAATGCAACACTCGACGCTGCTCGCTCTGGGGGCGATCGCAGGAAGACGCTAGAAAACCCTCTGGGGAAAGGCAGCCACGATTTGTAGTATAATGTAGTATAGACATAATTTTCCTGCGGTAGCAGCAAGTCATTCATGCCTTACAAAGTTTTTGCGTAAGTGAACTAAAAATTATTTTTGGTTATAGCGCAAAGCACTGTAAATCTCACTGCAAATAAATCTCACTGTAAATCTCACCTGTCTAAGCGAGGCTCAGAAACTCACACAGCCGCGAATTGAGATCGCCTTTGACAAAGCAATAGGGGCAATGATTATGGAGATCGTGACTAAGAGATTTCTTCTTAAAGACTTTACTGAGGATGATCAACCTGCATTTTCCGCCTATCGTGCCGATCCTCGCTACGCCGAGTTTTGTACACCAGAAGAAGTAACACCCAGCTATAGCCGTGAGCTTCTCCACCTCTTCAGCCAATGGGCAGCTGAACATCCTCGTCGCAATTACCAGTTTGCAATTATCGATCGCCGCGATTCCCAGCAGTTGATTGGCTGCGGCGGGCTGCGCGGCGGGGGATACAGTCCAGATCAAGCGGAACTGGGCATTGAGCTGGCACCTCAGTTTTGGGGACGTTATGCCTATGCAATTGAGGTAGCAAGCGCTTTAATTGAGTTCGGATTCGGCGAGTTGGGGTTAAATGAGATTCGAGGCGTTTCCGTCAGTGCAAATTCGCGAGTTACCCGGTTAGCGCAGCGGTACGGGTTTGTTGAAATTGGCAGCCGTCCTGGTGCTGATTGGATGAGTGAACGAGGCTGGAGCCAAACAGAATGGCAGCTTACACGGAAGATGTGGGAGAGAATAAGACCGATCGCTTCATTACAATTCAAGCAAACTCCTTCTTCCACGACGGGTTGAAACGGCTCTGCCGTTTCAGGAGTGATGCTGTCATTTCTTATGTTCAAAGGTTGTCATAAGAAATGACAGCATTGCAGCCTCCTGAAGCGGAAGCCTGCATTTAGCATCTCTGTTACCACCTCTGTGAATTTCTATGACTGACGAGCTTCTGCACATTTCGCATGCTCGCCAGCCATAGTCCAAGGCTCCCTAGCTTGATTGCTTCAGAGCTGCCCTTGCTTTGCCAATGTACTCCATCACGGCTGAATCGATCGCCCCTCGACTGGCAACCTCAGGTCCTTCTTGCTGATACATTGTGTTTAAAGACTGCTCAATGCCCGCATCACCGCCTGTAAATTCTTGGATCAGTTCGTGTGAGCGTCGAGCTAATGCCTGCACTGATTCACTCGTCGGATCAACGCCATTTTGCATAGCCGTTCGAGCCTGCTCAATCAGTTGCTGCCATTCTGCCTCAACCTGCCGAATCCGCTCTTCACCGAGTAGCTGCTGTCTTTCTTGGAGATACGCTTGCTGCTCTGGAGTGTAGTATTTTCCAACCATGTTCGTCACCTCGATTAATTGAATGAATTCTTGAATAGAAATTGTCTCTGTTGACTGCAGGCGCAGGGCGATCGCTTCTAGTTGTGCATAGAGCTGCTGCTGTAGCTCCATCTGTTCCTTGAGGCGGGAGAGATGCAGTTGCACCACATGATGGGGGTCAAACTGATGCTGCTCCAAGCACTCCCGGATCTGTTCCAGCGAGAAGCCAATTTGCCGCAGAGAGACAATTTGCTGCAGGCGGATAATGTCATTCTCGGCATACAGACGATAGCCCGTCTCAGTTCGGTGAGAAGGCGAGAGTAAACCGATTTCGTCGTAGTAGTGTAACGTCCGCACTGAAACTCCCGTTTGCTTGGCAAGATCGCCCACTTTTAATACAACTGGTTGCATCTATTTCTCCTCCGCGCTCAGAGACAATCGAATCAATGAATGAGTCCATGGTAAGAACCTCACGTTACGTCAGAGTCAAGGGGGCAAGCAAAAAAATTGAAATTACAGCAGCTTTCACTTAAATAGCTGCAAATTATTTCTTGCAAATTCCCATCTGCTCAGCTTTCAGAAATAATTGGGTTTTGTTTCAGCGCTGGATACCACAGGTGATTGCATCAGAACAAGCGCGTTGAGTGGCAATGAGCAACTCGCATAGACAAGGCAGACTACAAACTTAACAGGCAACCAAATGGTTGCATAATAAATATATGGATGCAGTGTTTAAGGCTCTTGCAGATCCAAGTCGGCGGAAACTACTCGACCAGTTGTACACAAATAACGGACAAACGTTGAGTGAACTGTGCGAACACCTTGACATGTCAAGGCAGGCTGTCGCTAAGCATCTGGCGTTATTAGAGGCGGCAAATCCGGTTGTCACAGTTTGGCATAGGCGCGAAAAATTGCATTATCTCAATCCTGTACCGATTCATGAGATTTACGATCGCTGGATTCAGAAATACGAGCGCGATCGCTTAGCAGCCTTGAGTGAATTGAAGAAAAGTCTTGAAGCAGACCACAATGAGGAACAACATGGATAAGCCGAAATTTCGGGCGCATCCGAAGGATGGGGGAGTACGGGGCGGATTAGCGAGAATAGAAGAGGATACAAAAAAGGGGCGCCCCGTGGGCGCACCCCAATCAATTAACTTCTAAATC
>NZ_JACXWX010000032.1 GCF_014764505.1 Phormidium tenue FACHB-886 | reverse complement strand
ATTGGAGCCACGCCTGTAGCTAGAACAGACGGATACGAGAGAGTCACAAAAATGCCTGCGTCCCTGACTACATAACTATTCTAGCTAATCTACAACTGTAGTACTAGCACTAATTGCAATTGAGTAATTTGAGTTGCAATCGTCTCTTAGACCAACTGGTTCATTAAAGGTATAGAGCAGTTCTTTAGGTTTTTGCTTAATCTGCGCTCGTTTGAACATCCACCCCCGCCGAACCATCTCAACAAGATGAAGCCATACATAGCGAATTAACAGCAAAACTGCGATTTTTCCAATTACCCAGTAAGGGTACACAGCCTTTAAACGACGAGTGGAAGTTTTCATTGGTAGAAGAATTTAACGAAGCGAGGTTGCTAGCGAAACAGCTCAGTCGCAACCTGCACAAGCGATCGCGGCAATAGCTGTCAAAAAGTACGGTAATTCGACAGGATTACCGTATATTGTTATCCTGACATAACCAACTCTAAAAATCAATCCCGCAAAATACGATAACTCTATCGAATTGCCGTAGAATAAAAACGTTCAACAAGCTTAACTGAGCCAGGGCATTGAACACCATCATTCTTGGACAGACTTTGAGCAGTTTGCCCGTAGTTTAGTCAGCGGTTTATTCAATAGCAGGCAGGTTAGTCATTTGCGATCGCCAGCTATTTACACCACCAGAAGAAGCCCAATTGCTTACATAAATCACGGTGAGGTTTTGCCTCATCGCTATTTACGCCCCCAGAAACAACTCTCACCAGCAATTATTGAATTCAGGAAAATTGAATGCTAGAAGACCTGCAAGGATTGACCCTGACGACTGAATCAACGGCAGCCGTCGCAGCAATCAACCGCTTTATTCAGCAGTCCCTCACCTATGGGCGCGATGCAGAAGCTGCAATTTGGGATGCGCTAAAGGCTGATCCAACCTGCGCAATTGCCAATGCCTACGCTGCTGCCTACTATCTGGCGCAGGAGAACCGAGCCGATCGCCAGCGATCGCTTCCTTATCTGGACTTAGCCCAGCGTCACGCGCAGCATGTGTCTGAACGAGAGCAGCTTTATATTCGGGGCATTCAGGCTTGGGCAACAGGGCAAATCGATCAGGCAATTGCCTACCACGAAGCGATCGCTGAACAATTTCCCACCGATCTTCTCTCTATCCAGCAAGGACAGTATCACTACTTTTACCAGGGCAATAAAGCAGGACTACTGCAAATTGCTCAAAAAACACTGGTGGCTAATTCAGACAATCCCTATCTTCTGGGGATGCTCGCCTTCGGGCTAGAGCAATGCCACCAGCTGCAGCAAGCCGAAAAAATGGGACGGCAGGCAACAGAGCGCGATCGCCAAAATCCTTGGGCGCATCACGCCGTTGCCCATGTCTTGGAAACCGAAGAACGGGCAGCGGAAGGCATTGCTTGGATGCAATCCGTGGCAGATACTTGGGAGTCTTGCAATTCAATGCTGTATACCCACAACTGGTGGCATATGGCTTTATTTTATTTGAAGCAGCACAACCTTGAGGAGGCACTCTCCCTGCATGACACACATATTTGGGGACGTGCTCAAAAGCATTCTCCTAAGGATCAAGTAGGAGCAATTTCGCTGCTGCTGCGATTGCAATTACAAGGGGTCGAACTAGCGCGTCAGTGGCACGAACTTACCCCCTATTTAGTTCCTCGAATCCATGAGCATACGCTGCCTTTTCAGGATTTACACTACGTCTATGCGCTAGCGCGATCGCAACACCCCGAATATGCCAACATCATGTTAGTCAGCATGGTTGCCCATGCCCAAACGCTAGCTGCTGCTCAGCGCGATCGCTGGCTAAATGTAGCGGTTCCAGCTGCTAGAGGCTTGATCGCGCATGCAACGGGCAACTGGCAGGAAGCCATTACCTTTCTCAAGCCAATGATGCCTCACCTCTGGAAACTGGGAGGTAGCCACGCTCAGCGACAGTTGTTTACCCAAGTGTATGACGCTGCTCTCCGGCAAATGAACCAGACTACGCCTATTGTTATTTCCACTTCTGCTCAACGCTCATCTCCGACATCGGTACAGCTATCTGTCAAAGCCAGTTAGTGAAGCTAGTTAATTTAGTGAATTACTGCGTATCCTGCTTGCTGCGTTTTGTAGTAAATTTGAGCGATTGGTTCATAATCACTTGAATCTACAGCCGCGAATCGAAGAACGCTGGCTTGCTGCATCTGCTGTTGTAGCTCTGTATCTGGATGCAGCAAAGCAGATTGGATCTGATGCAGGGTTTCGCCTAGTCGCATTGCTCCCACAATGGGCGGCATCGGACAGGGACCGATCGACTCAACAATCCGCAGGTGCTGTGCCAAATCTGGTGAGTCGCGCAGCGCCTGCTCCAAAACTGTGCTATCGATCGCTGCACAATCTACAACATGATTTGCCACCCACTGGATTGACTGCTGATGCGATCCCGATTGAGTTGCCCCAGCGAAAAAATTAGCGGAATAGCCGCCCTGCATCAAGCGATCGCGCATTAGATTGTAGCCGCTGTTTGAACCAAGGTCGTTGTAGCAAAAGGTTGTGCCTGCTAGCTGCTCGAAAGCCATCAGCGGACTATCGGCGTGAACAATCACATCTGCAAAATAAACGGGGCGATTGCCGTACCGATCGCCTCGCATGACTGGCGCAACTAGCGCCTGCAGCATTGCAGGGGCAGTGCTGTTGTGTCGGACAAACGGCAAGCCGCAAATAAAAGCAGCATCAATCTGATCCTTTTGAAGCAGCGGATCGTCTAATGGATCAAACAAACTTTGTTCGACCTGCGCAGCAAGGCCAAGCGATCGCTCTAGATAGGCACCGACTGCTTTGTAGAACCAAAGTAGATTAGGAGCCAAGTAAGAAGCAATTTTCAGGTCAGGCATAAGGTAAACGGGGGCAGGTGAAGACATCCCAGTGTAGATAAGTTTAGCTGACTTCCCTTAACTGGTTATCAACTGTGGAGGGTTCTTGTCCCCCTTCTTTGAGAGCACCAAGAGTTGCATCAACCCAGGTGCTCTTTTCCTCAACACAAAGAACGATTTGACCAATCTCTGGTTCTGCAAGCACTGCTTCCAACGTTCGATGTAGAAATGGCTGTTCCTTATAGGTCATTGCTGTGACTATTGCCGCTACATCCTGATCAACGTGACCTTGTTTGCTCAGTATACGCTTTTTCTCTGACTACCTTTTTCGACTTTGGCAAGCAGGACAGTGAAGCATCACACAGTCCAAAAAACTTATACTTTCTAAAGGCTGAAGACGGCTTACAAATGTTGCCCTGTCTAGCCAGGCTAATTGGTAGAAATCAAACCAGAAGGATATTTGCACAGCAAGGCTGTGCAAATATCCTCAATTCTTTCAACTGGAACTTTGAGCAGGGTCTGGATCGAAAGCTCTCTCGATTGGGGGATTTAGGAGGCGGCTCGGGTAACGCTTACAGTTTCTCAAACATTCTCAACAGCATTGAGCCGCAGATAGCCTGCGATAGCTCAATTACTTGTAGTCACTTATAATCTTGTTAGACTACCGGCTACTAATCTGTTTGTAGCGTTCGCCACTGTGCTGCTTTCCCATCTATTTCTTTAATAAATTCATTTTTCCATCCATGCACTCATAAATACCTGTAGGATATTCCCTTGCCAACCTGCGCTTTAATTCACTATATTTCTATGCGTCTTTAGGGTGAGCAATCATGTAATCTTGTTGATACCGCGGTGACGAGTAATGGTCATCCGCAGCTGGTCAGAAGGTGCAACCGTCAAGCCACGCCGTATCGGTTTAATTGGCTTACGATTGACTATCTTCATCTCCATGTTTGACAAAAGCCCAAACAGCACCAGCTTCATTTCAAACAGCGCAAAGGCAGAACCAATACAGCGGCGATCGCCCCCTCCAAACGGCAAATACTCATAAGGCGAAAACTGCCGCTCTAGAAACCGCTCCGGTCTAAACTGCTTCGGCTCTGGGTAAACAGCAGAGCGGTGGTGAGCCAAATAGATTGAGGGCATGACAACTGTGCCGGGTTCTAGTCGATAGCCTGCCACCTCCATTGGCTGCTTGACCACACGCGGAAAAGCGCTGATAGCGATCGGGTAGAGCCGCAAGGTTTCCTGACAGACAGCACTGAGGTAGGGAAGTCGGGCGATCGCAACTGGATCAGGATTGGAACCGAGTGTCTTCATTTCTGCTAACAGCTTGGTGCGTACTTCCGGCAAGTAGGCGATCCAATACAGCGCCCAAGCCAAAGCAGATGCTGTTGTTTCATGCCCAGCAAATAATAGAGTGATTAATTCATCTCGCAGTTCTACATCACTCAGCGGCTGCCCGTCTGGGTCACGCGCTGCCATTAGCAATGCCAAGATATCAGTTCGCTCAGCGTCAGGGTAGCTGCGGCGCTCGGTGATCTCGGCATAAAGTAATTCATCTACCTGCTGCCGCAGCCGCAAAAACCGTCCCCAAGGACTCCAAGCTCCCCAATCCTTTTGCAAGAAGCGATAAAACAGGAACGTAGCACCGACCGGAGAGCCAAAGCCATCTAGCATTTGGCTCAAAGCCTGCTGCAACCGCTCATAGCGCTGCCCACTCTCAAGACCAAACACCGTCTTGAGAATCACCTGCAGGGAAATAGACTGCATCACAGGACGCACCGCAAAGGTTGTGCCGATCGTCCATTGTTTCGTTACTTGTGCTGTAATATTCTGAATTACCTGAGCATAGGAGCGCATCCGATCGCCGTGAAAAGGCGGCATCAGGAGCTGGCGTTGGCGATGATGAGCTTCGCCTTCCAGTAGAACAATGCCATGCTCACCTAGAAGCGCAGTGAGAATTTGATTAGCTCGCCCAGCACTGAGTTGCTCTGGTTTCGCTGTAAAGATAGCTTCGAGGGCTTTAGGACTGCTGAAGTAGACTAAGGCAGGTTTAGAGTCGGGTGGAGTCACGCGATAGTCATCGCCGTAGGCTTGAGTGCGAACCTCTATAGTTTCTAGGGGACGGAACAAGAACCGCAGCCCCCAAAGGCGGCGCTGCCACAAAGGAGTTTTAGGAGGACCATTCAGCAAGCGAGGGAGAGTGTCAACCATAATCGAATGAGTCTATCAGACCGAAGGCTTAAGCAGCTTAAGTCAGAAGGTGCTTCTTCATGTTATCGCTGTAGCCAAGTAGCTTAAGACATTTTTGTGGGCGTGCAAAGCACGCCCACAAAAATGTCCCTGTTCTGACGGTTATGTCAGCGGCTATAAGCGCTTCTTTTGAAGGTGTCTGTATTTCATGGAGATTCGGCTTAAACCTGTGTAGTGCAATCGACTAGCGGCAGACACCCAACAGGATTTCTGGCAGCCGCTTTAGTATCCGTTCAAAAGGTGCAGAATCATTCAGTCCGCGCGCCAGTACCAATGCCCCTTGAATTTGCAACACGACATCCTCCGCTCGTTGATGAGCCAGGTCTGGAGCAATGCCCGCCTCAATTGCCAACCTTGCCAGGCTATCGATCCAAACCGTCAGCGATCGCGAGATCGGCTCTTGAAACAAATGGCGGGCTTCACCAATGCTAAGCAATCCTAAGAGACAGTCTTGCCGACCGTGCTGGTAAAACTCGTCGATTCTCTCGCTCATGGCGCGTAGGCGATCCACGGGAGGAAGGTCGCTGTGTAAAGGCGCTAACAGTTGTTCAGTAAGCCCTCGATCGAGATACTCCAAAACAGCGGCAGCCATTTCTTCTTTGCCTTTGGGGAAGTGGTGATAGAGGCTAGCTTTGCCCAAGCCTGTTGCCTGCGAAAGCATAGCCAACGTTGCTCCGTCATAACCATACTGCCGAAACACTGTCATAAATTTGGGAATAGCTGCTTCTTTCGACATTGCAAAATCTCTAAATTCCAAACCCTAGTTGACATTGTACCGTTCGTTCGGTTAAGGTGCTATTGTACCGTTCGTTCGGTACAATAGCACATGCTTCAACTCTCTCTAAACCCTTTGATCGTCAACAGACTCCTTCACTTAAGAAATTTGCTATGCCTACCACGTTTCACACCATCACCATCGATGGGCTTGATATTTTCTACCGTGAAGCTGGCTCACGCCAAAATCCCACGATTCTACTGCTGCACGGTTTTCCTACCTCTTCGCACATGTTCCGCAATCTGATGAACAGGCTGAGCGATCGTTTCCATCTGATTGCGCCCGACTACCCTGGTTTCGGCAACAGTGCTATGCCCACAGTTGATGAGTTTGACTACAGCTTCGATCGCTTGGCGCAGATTGTAGACAAGTTTATTGATGCTGTCGGGCTGACTCGCTACAGCCTGTATGTCATGGACTATGGCGCACCTGTTGGCTTTCGGATTGCCACAAAACACCCCAATCGCGTTCAAGCGCTGATTGTGCAAAACGGTAATGCCTACGACGAAGGACTGCGCGAGTTTTGGGAACCGCTCAAAGCATACTGGCGCGATCGTTCTCCTGAGAATGCAGAAAAGCTCCTACCTTTGCTGCAGCTCGATGCCACGAAATGGCAGTACACTAACGGCGTTCGTAACCCCGAAACAATTAGCCCAGATAACTGGCAGCTTGATCAGCGGTTCCTCGATCGTCCTGGCAACCGCAATATTCAACTGGCATTGTTCTATAGCTACCGTACCAATCTGTCTTTATACCCGCAGTGGCAGGAGTATTTTCGTAAGTATCAACCGCCTACGCTGATTGTTTGGGGCAAAAATGACACTATTTTTCCGACTGAAGGGGCATATCCCTACCAACGTGATCTGAAAGATATTGAGTTTCATCTGCTGGATACAGGACATTTTGCCCTGGAAGAAGATGGAGACGAGATCGCGCAGTATATCGATCGATTCCTTACAGTACGGCAAGAGCAGTTAGCCGCCTGATGTAAACACAATTCGCACATTTTCATTGCGCACCGACAGCAAATAACTTAACTCTTCCTAAAAAAATACCATGTCGCAACCCCAACCCACTCAACCAATTCAGCTTTATCGCCATTGCCTGTCTGGTCATTCACACCGCGCCGAACTATTTCTGTCATTGCTGGGGCTGCCCTTTGAGCGAATCGATGTTGACCTTGCCGCAGCCGCCCACAAGCAGCCTGAATTTCTCAGGATCAATGCGTTTGGTCAGGTACCTGTAATTGACGATAACGGAGCAATCATTGCAGACTCCAACGCCATCCTGGTTTATCTGGCAGCCAAATACGCCGATTCAAGCTGGTTGCCACGTGATCCAGAAGGAGCAGCGGCAGTGCAGCGCTGGCTTTCAATCGCGGCAGGTCAGATTGCTAATGGTCCTGCTGCGGCTCGTCTTGTCACTGTCTTTCAAGCAAAACTTGACTCCGATCGCGCCAAAACGATCGCCCATAACCTATTTAAGTTGATGAATGCCCATCTTGAGAACCAGCAATTTCTGGTGAGCAATTCACCTACGATCGCAGATGTCGCAGGCTACTCCTATATTGCCCATGCGCCTGAAGGCGATGTTTCACTTCAGCCCTACCCCCATATTCAGGCATGGCTTAACCGCATTGAGCAACTGCCAGGCTTTGTACCAATGATGAAAACTGCCGTGGGTTTAGCTGTGTAAATTAACTGTGTAAATTAGCTGTGTAAAGTGGAGGCGTTATGACGAATTTGGGCTGGTCGCGCAGACAATCTCCGTTTCATGCAGGCGAGATTGCAATGCAGGAGCGGTTGGGTGTTCGGACTCGTATAGAAGCACAGGGAAGACGGTTTATTCGTGACTACTTGACCGAGCAACATCGACAGTTTTTTGCACAGCTGCCGTTTCTTATTGCCGGAACGGTAGATGCAATGGGTCGCCCTTGGGCTTCGATCCTCGTCGGTGAACCTGGTTTTCTTACAACACCCGATGAGCGCACCCTTCAAGTGGCAAGTAAGCCGCTCTTTGGCGATCCACTCACAGAGACACTAGTAGAAGGGGCAGACATTGGCTTGTTAGGAATTGAATTATCAACTCGTCGCCGCAATCGCATGAATGGAACAATCACAGCAATTGCCTCAAGCGGCTTTTCGATTCAAGTAGAACAGAGTTTTGGCAACTGTCCAAAGTACATTCAAGCTCGCACGGTTGAGCTAACGGGCAACACTGAAGATTGGACAGCGCCTAAGCCAATTAGTTCTAATCAGAGTTTGGAAGACCTAGAGCGCAGGATGATTGCTGCAGCAGATACCTTCTTTATCGCAACAGCATTTCGCAGTGACCCCGCTAACCCAGTTCAAGGAGTTGATGTGTCTCACCGCGGCGGCAAACCAGGGTTCGTTCAGCTTAGCGACAATCATACTCTTACCTTTCCTGATTTTGCGGGTAACTTGCACTTCAACACAGTTGGCAATTTGCTGCTTGATCCGCACGCAGGGCTATTGTTCATCGACTTCGAGCGGGGCGATCTACTGTACCTGACCGGGACAGCAGAGGTAATTTGGGATAGTGATCAACTCCGTGCCTTCGCAGGGGCCGAGCGGTTGATCCGGTTTCAGATCGCTGAGGGGCGTCGAGTCCAAGGCAATTTGCCGCTCCATTGGTCTAAACCGGACTACTCACCATTTCTCGATCGTACTGGTTCGTGGGAAAAGACATAGCAACCGCCACACCAGACAATACAGGAACACTACTACAGTGCTGCGCGCATACAATAGGAAAATTTCTTGTACAAAAGCTGCATGATGCGGGGCTTTTGTACAAAAATAACTTTAATCCTGGAGTGTAGCGCCACAGATCGGCGCATGGTTTAAGACATGACGATCGCTGCTCCAAGGGTTGTAGCACTAATCGAACATATATATCGAATACATATATTGAACATATATGAAGTCTACTAAAACCAAAAACACAAATATTTAATGCTGTCGTTAATAGATTGAAGGATTCTAGAAATAATATTGCAGAATTGTGCCAAAAATTACTTTTTAACTTATTGAATACTCTACCTAAAGTACAAGTTTAGGTAGAATCGGAATAGTTATCATCATAGAGCTTGATCGAGACCACAACGTGATTTTAGATGCTGCTTAGTTTTCTTACATGACTCATTTTCTAGCATAGAGAACAAACATAGGAAAAGAGTAATGTAGGAAGCGTTGTGCTGCTGTTTAAAGCTAAGGCACACACGATAGATATCAGCCTCTCGCCTCATAAACGCCTTTAGACGGAAAGACTGATGATGGGGCTCAATTCGAATGGTCGCCCACTCGCTAAGCTACCAGGACGGTCCTGGCAGATGAAATGGGAATGCCACAGGATAGAGCAGAGCGAGAGCAAAGAATGGTTGCAGAATAGGCACCGAATCCAACGGGATGAGTCGGACAAGTAAATAACATTGCGGATGCTGTAGCGTTCATCGCCAGTCTTGAAGCGGCTTACATTAATGGCGCAAATATTCGTGTTGATGGCGGTTATGTCCCTAGCGTCAACTGATCAGCATCAAATTGTTATCGCTTGCAATGGTGTCATCAACTCCACAATAAAGTCACCAAACACTCTCACCTTTGGGGATAAATAGTGAACCCTGTCCGCTTATCCCAATAATTGCTTCTTTGAAAGTAGCCTAGATTGCTAATGCTTGAGAATCAAATGTTTGATGATACCACCGACGAAACAGGAGAGTAGCTTGATCAGTTGGAACGTTACACTCTCCTGTTGTCCTGGGAATTGCACCTTTTTGGGATTCAATAACCACGCGATCTTCAATAATAGGAGGAATAAATTCATTCACTATTTCAGCAGCATGAGGCTCAAGGAGCTGAATTGCAATTAGGAATCGTGTCTGATGCTGATTGATTGGTATGGCAAAGAGATTCATCCGAACTGGCTCCCCCATTTCATCAAATTTCAAGACAACCAAATTGGGTTGATGCCATTCAAAGGCAAAGCCAGATTCAATATTGTGGAAGCGATTGAAAACCTGAACGCTGTATTCGGTCTTGACAATTTGAAATTCAACGAAACTGCTAGCTTCGATCGCAGGTTGAGCAATTGCACCGCCAAAAGAGTTGCGATGAACAAAGGGCAAGTGTACATAGTCCATTGCATTCTCAATAAGTCTTGTCCAGTGAGCATTCCAAACCTCATGGTGAATGAAGTAGAATTCCGGCGATCGCATTAAACTATCAGGAAGTCGAAGTTCTGGAGGGTCTCCTTGACCTGTGAAAATCCAAACCATGCCTGCAAAGGTGCGGGTGGGTAAGCTGACAGCAGAAAGTTGAGATAGCCTAATGTCAGCAGGATTATTAAGAGGAACATGGGTGCAAGTACCATCGCGATCAAACTGCCACCCGTGATAAGGGCATTCTAAACAGCCATTGTCGCTGATACGACCTAGAGAAAGAGCTGCTCCACGATGAGGACAACGATCCACAAGTGCGCCAACTTCATTGCTCGAATTTCGAAATAGAACTAGATTTTCGCCAGCGATTTCAACCGCGACTGGCTGATTCTCAATTTCAGCCGCAGGTAGTACCGGCGTCCAAAAGTTCGGCAATAAGTCAAACATCTACGAAATCTCCTTGCGATTAAAGTTAATCTACCTAATTTTAGGTAGTTGATAGAACAAAAAATTTAGGTGACGACAGAACCCTCAAACAGCAAATCAACTAGATCGCTAACCAGCTCTCTCTCCGTCTTTGAACCATACCGCTTGAAGGTATATAGCGATTCTAAATAGCAGAGAAAAGAGCCAGCAATAAACCCCAAATCGCTTTGGAACTGTGGTTTTAGCCGATGACGATACTGGATAAATATTCCTTCGATCGGAGCAAACGCACAGCGATAGATGGCTTCTTCCAGTTGAGCGGCTTTATCGGCAGAGAGTTCTGGCAAATCACTCACGATCATCCTGTCTGCATGAAGCGGAAGTTGCTGAATGAGCCAAACACCCACTTCGAGTAAACAGTCCCTCAGATTGGGTTGAGCTTGACTAATCAGACGCTCCAACATAGCTCGCCGATGCTCAAGATGGCGTAACATCACCTCAACATACAGCTCCTCTTTGCCAAGAGGAAAATGGTAGTAGAGGGAAGCCTGCTTTATGCCAAGCTGGTCGGCGAGCTGCTTGAGCGTCACAACCGTATAGCCGCGAACTACGAACAGCTGCTCTGCTACATCCAAAACAGTTTCTTTAGAAGAATTTTGATTGGCTTTCCTGTTCACACTACCTAACTTAAATTAGGTAAGTAAGTTTGTCAAGCATCTCAATTAGAGCTGTTTTCTAAACCCTTGTCTCGACTTGAGCCATGGTAAGCATGAGTTGTTCTAAGTTTTTGGGGTGCATTGCATTGAGATATTTGTGAGCAATCGCAGGTGTTAGCAACTCCAACATCAGTCGGTTTTCAACCCAAAACTCAATCACATCAAATAAACCATCTCTACTACAGGGCAACACTCGCCATCCCTCTCGTGCTGCAATACGCTCAATCTGTTCCAAGTTAGTCGGTACAGAAATTGCGGCGTGAACTGCGCTATAGGCTACAGGCTGAGCATTTTGCTGAAACCAGGCTTGGCGATCGCCCTGTCCCGGAGCGATCACGCTTTCCGATGGATAGATTTCAATGAGTGTGCCGTATTCATCGCCTGCCACCACCATGTAGCTATTGGGGTTCGGGGGAAAGATGCCCACTTTTCCATCAAAAACTTCTGCTAATACCTGAGCAACATGTAGTGGATCGTTTGCCGGAATCGAAATGTGGTGAATCATCATAACGGTTTCTCCTTGCAGTTAGTATTGGTGAATATCGTCAAATTCTCTTACTATATTAGTCAGGCAATCTGACTATTGATTCACCAGATCGGGTGAGCCATGTTAATTCAACCCAATCCTGTCGGTAATGGAAATAGAGCAGCGCAAAAACGTGACAGAGCAGGTTAAAACAATCGGTGCGTTACTGCGCCTACCCTTTGAGGTTTTGCTCGATCGGGTCTACTCTGAGCTAGCGACGAGCGGATTTGAGGATATTCGTCCGGCTCATGGTAATGTATTTCGCTATATTTCACCCGATGGCTCTCGCCTAACAGAACTGGCAGACGAGGCCCAAATAACTAAGCAAAGCATGAACTATCTGGTTGAATACTTGCACGATCGTGGGTATGTCGAAATGATTCCGGATCCAACGGATGGTCGGGCAAAGTTAATTCGGCTCACCAATCAAGGGCAAACCGTTCAGCAATTGGCTATTCAAATCAGTCGACAAGTCGAAGCGGAGTGGGCAGCCCAGTTAGGTCAACGTAAAATGTCCCAACTGCGTCGCCTATTGGAAGAGTTATCGAATGTCCTTATTGGTCGAGAAGATGATTAGTAATTGCTCAAGCAATTGAGCGAATTGATATTTAGAAGCTGCTAGATAACGCTCCACAACTTCGATCGCTTGCTTGACTCCATTTTTTGCTCGAATTGCAGCTTGCTTCAATCAACGGGTGAATGATCATTTCTTGCTAATCGAGCGGTCAATGCTCGATCGTCTTGTTGATAAATTGATTTTTCTTTCTGGATAGAAACGTTTGCTAAAGCCTCATAGGCTTCAGCCCATGCCGCTATCACTTCGTCGGTTGCAGCATCTTGCAAGACATCTTTCATCGCCGTAGCGTTTGCAACCTGAGCATTTAGTTGATCGATGATAATTGCAGCGCTTGAGTTATTTACAGATATTATAATATTGGTCAAAATGTCGAATTCTACTCTAAACGCGAGATCTCGAAATTCTCCAAAGATGTTTCGAATAATATCTCTTCACAGCGGATTAGACGGAAAATTTCAGTATTTCTCCTTGGAGAAAGTAAGTCTTCGTCTGCCTAAGATTCAATTCTACCCGATCAGGTCGAACAGTAGCTTTTCACTTTTTTACCCAAGCGCACGAGGTTGCAGAACAACTACCGCAACAAGTGGTAACAGATAGGTTAGCTTCTTATCCCAAATCGGCGAGAATATTTTATTGAATGATTGAATAAATCAAAAAGCTATTTAAAGATATTTAATAGAGGATAAAAAGGAGAAGGTTTGTGATGACGAATAGGATGAGAAAAGCTGTAATTCTAGTACTCAGAGCTGACAGTTTTATCTATACCACTAATGCCATTGAATTGATAAACATGATCCTCAGAAAGGCGATTAAACCATCGAGCTTTCCAACCGATGAATCTGTTTCCAAAGTTGTCTATCTCGCAATTTAGGATATTGCCGAAAAGTGGACAATGCCGCACCGAGACTGGAAACCTAGTTTCTTATCCTTGACACAATCTAATTACCATAACCCTTGAATGGGGGTGAGTGAAACCCACCCCCACTGCCCATTTAAACGCTAATCCTATAGCGGCAAGGGGCTACAATGGTTCAGGCAGCTTGAGGCTGAACGGTTTGAAAGACAATGTCGTTGAAATCATTGTCGCCACCACCCCACAGATCTTCAAATCCGAACTTGTTGTTACCCAATGCCTTAACGTGGACAGCTTGATCGGGGTTAGCACCCAGGTAAGCAAAGTAAGCGTTTGGTCCCTGTCCCTGTTGGTTGCTCGCATTCTGTGTCAAGAATTGCTCTGCAGTGCCATTAGCAACAATGTAAGGCGCGAACAGTGAGCCGCCTGTCAGCTGGCTCACCAGTGTGCCTGTGTTGCGATCGATCTCCAGCGTTGGCAAGCGTCGCTGTAAGGCCGCCGCCGCATATCCGGCATCCCCTGGCTGTAGGAAGTTGCCTGTCATGGAATCCAGGACAAATCCATCTTCATTTTCTACCAGATACAGACCTACCGAATTATTGAAGACGGCTTCACTTTCGATATTGCTGAATGTGAATTGAACCTGACCATCCACCTGTCCATCTCCATCCAGATCGATTGTCGTCAGGTCAATCAATCCTGGGGTTTCTGGCGAGGGTTCTAGGGGATTCACCGATACGCTGACTAGCGCTGTAGAGGTTGTTCCCTGTCCGTTGTCTAGCTGGTAGGTAAAGTCAAAAGTTCCGGTTGCGTTTGTCTCCGGCGTGAAGAAGATAAAATCATCACTGGGATTATCCGGAGTGCCATTGTCCTGAACTTCAGCAGTGCCTTGGCTAGGCGGGTCAACCAGCGTTAGCGTAAAGTCACCGCTAACGGTGTCATTGCTGAGTACGCTGATAGCGATGGGAGTGTTGGCAGTTGTTGTGGCAGCGTCAGCAGTGGCAGTTAGGGCAGTGGAGCCACCGCTAAAGTCCAAGAGATCGCCGGATGCCGCATCGATTTTGGCTGACCAGCCATCAAAAGAGCCAGCATTAGTTGCCCCAAATGAACCTTGAGTAATCCCGGTGACAAAGAGGTTGCCATCGTTGTCGCCGGTGAGTCCGTAAAGCTCATCGCGATCGCTTGTGCCAAACTGTTTGACCCACTGCTGGTTGCCATCGGTATCAAATCTAGCTAACCAAGGATCAAACGACCCGGCATTAGTTCCTCCTAAACTGCCGTCGGTATAGCCGCCTAAGAAGAGGTTGTCGTTCTCATCGATGAAGAGGCTATAGGCTTCATCATCGCCAGATGTGCCGAACTGTTTCACCCACTGCTGGTTACCTTGGCTGTCAAACTTGGTTAAGTAGGCATCATAAGAGCCAGCATTGCCGGTTCCTGCCAAATCACCCAGTGTCCAGCCGGTTGTATACACATTGCCCTGGCTGTCTGTCCGCACATCCCACGACCATTCATAGTCTGAGGTGCCGTATTGCTTCACCCACTGCTGAGCACCTGTGGTGTTGTCGTACTTGGCAATCCAGTTATCATACAGCCCTTCGTTGGGGCCTCCTAGATCGCCAACTGTCCAGCCTGTTGCATACACGCTGCCGTCTTCGGCTACCGTCAAACCGTAGGTTTCGTCAAAATTAATGAACCCTGAAGTTCCTGTTTCGGTTTGCCACTGCTGGTTGCCGTTGGTATCAAACTTAATGATGAAGGCATCGTCGGGATTCTCGATCGAATTTTTGACATCTGCCCCCGATATAAAGACATCCCCCGTATCAGGGTCAACGTCAAGGTTGAAGGCATTGAAGATGACATTTTGCCCAATCTGACGAATCCATTGCTGGTTGCCATTGCTGTCAAACTTGGCGACGACCGTATCAATAATGTCTGCTTGCTTCGGCCCTGCCAGCTCACTGTCGGTGATGCCAGTTACGTAGAAGTTTCCTTGGTTGTCAGTGTCGATGCCGTAGATCGTCTCAAAACCTGCTGTGCCAAACTGCTTTGTGAACAGTTCGTTGCCTTCGTTGTCGTACTTGGTAACGAAGTTGTCCCGCAGTCCGGTGTTGGTGGCTGCTAAGGAGCCATTTGTGCCGCCGCCCACATAAACGTTGCCGTCTGGATCGCTGCTGATGCTAAGCGGAATGTCAAATTCTGAGGTGCCAACCTGCTTGATCTGGGGCAGTGTGGGCCCGGGTGGTGGCGTAGTGCCTCTAAACTCGAAATAATTGGCTGCCAAGCTGAGGTCAGAGGTGCCTAGCAAGAAGCCAACGACATCAGGACCTGTTGACTTTTCAAGAGCGATCGCTGTTCCAAACCCTGTGCTAATTAGCTGATAATCGTCTGCGCTACCGTTTAGCTGAATTGTATCTAGTGCAGGATTAAAATCAGGAATGAAAGCAAAATCGTTTACGCCAGCGTTGGCGTAGTAGGGACGGTTCCAGTCGCCCAGGATAAAAGTATCTTTCCACTGCCGAGCTGCCGGATCATCGATTGTAAAATCGCCGAGCAGGGTGTCAATCTGGGGTTGAGTAGGATTGGGGGTAGTTGGCTGATAGCCCAAAACCACATCGTTGCCAGTCCGACCAAAGATGACTTGGCTGGGTCTGAACCCTATAGCAATGTCGCTACCCGGTGTAAACAGCTGCAGGCTAAACAATTGGTCTTCCACTAGTTTGGTCTCCTCATTGCAAAAAATTGGCGGTAGAAGCTTCCAATCACATGGAGTTACACTTGTCACAAGGTGCACAGCCGCAGGAACGCACAGCATGGTTCCTCAGCAGTGCCTGTCAAGCACTGCTCAGTCGGCTAGGAGTGACATTATCTCTGGATAGATGAAGCAGGAACGCAAAAAAACGGTGGCTCAGCCACGCCTATGGAGCGCTGAGTCAAATTAGGGATCAGCCTTTTGAACGCAAGTTGCCAGGGACACACAGCCCCTTAACAACAGAAGCAGGAGCTTTGCTGAGTTAAGCTCATTAGAGCTTAAGAGCTTAAAGTTAGGCTAGGGTGCATTTCAGGGCTTTGTAGACAACTTGCCACAAAGACCAAAGACTATTAAAGGGGCAAAAGTACGGATTAAGTTTGGATCGCTGTTAATTCAGACGCACATAACCATAAGGATGCACAACTCTTTTAGCAGCACAGCCGGAGGCTCTGCTTGATTGGCTTAGGGTTGCGTTACTCCTATGAGCGAAGGGTACGAAGCTTTAGGAATCGATGAACTAATTCCCTGAGCAGCAGATTGGGCAGATGCGTCGATGCTGGTGTTGGAAGATGCAGCTGTTCCAGTGAAACCACTTAATGAGTAACTGCTTAGGCAGCAGATTGGCGCCTTATGAGGGAATTGTGGCATCTCCCCTGCAAAATTGTCTATGTTAATGCAACACTTTACAAAAAAATTATACGGAGAAACTGGGCTGCGATCGCAAAAATACCGCGACGAGTCAGCTTCGTAAGCGGCTGTTCATGCATTCCAGGAAAATACTCTAGTGAAACTGAGGTTTCTAGAATTGAGAAGTTTGAGCGATCGTTGAAGGCACAATTAAAATTGAACTTGAAGAAGAAAAATGATATAGCCGGAACTATAGAGAAGTCTCGTAGAAAATCATTTTAATCTTTGCAGCAAATGGTCACCCACCCGCAGTGCATTTGCCATAATCGTCAGCGATGGATTTACAGCTGCACTGGAAGGAAAAAAGCTGCCATCCACCACATACAGATTGTCCACATCGTGAGTTCGGCAATTGAGGTCAAGCACGGATGTCTGCGGATCTTCACCAAATCGGCACGTGCCACACTGATGGGCAACTTCTGTGAGGGGCATTTTTCTACTAATGAATCCTGACGCTTGCATGGGTTTGGAGCGGGCGATCGACTTCAACACTTTGATCCACTCTTGAATCAAGCGGTGAAAGGCGGCTTGGTTGTTTGGGGTGTAGTCAAGCAGAATCTTTCCGCCCTGAACCCGCACCCGATTGTGGAAAGCTGGTAAATCCTCCGTCGTCAGGAGCCAAGCGATCGATCGTTTTGCAACGGCATCACAGAGAGAAGTTGGAACGAAAGGCGGTTTGTGAGGGGCGATCCGATCTTTAGTGACATTGCCCAGCAGCTGAACACTGCCCATTGGGAAAGGAAAGTTTTTTTGTCCCCAGTAGAAGTCGTGAACCGCTAGCGTTTTTTGAAAAATCGTTGGATTGAGGGTTGGGGTTAACGTCATGACCACAGCATGCTGGTGCAGCATCAAATTGCGTCCCACCAAATTGGAACGGTTTGCCAGCCCAGCTGGGTGCTGGTCATTGGCAGAATTGAGCAACAGGGCAGCTGAATTGACTGCTCCACAGGCGATCACGACGATGTCTGCAGAAAACAGACAGCGCTTTCCGGCGATTTCTGCCTCAACCTGAGTGATTTCACGACCAGAGGCGCTGGTGTGAAGCCGCACAACTTTAGCTTCAACGATTAACGTCAGGTTGGAATACCCCATCACCGGACGAACGGCGTTAATGTCTGCATCTGCTTTGGCATCGCGGAAACAAGGAAAGCCATCGCAAGTACCACAGCGAATACAGCTACCCCCCACTGGGTTTGCTTCATCCAGCTTGATTGCAAGCGGTAGGTAGAAAGGATGCAGTCCTTTGTCTTTCAGGGCATAGGAGATATCTTGAATATAGGGTTCGTGGGGCACTGCCGTGAACGGATAATCTTCACTGGCATGAGGTTCAGTGGGGTCAAGCCCGCGATGCCCATGAACACCGTAGAGCTGCTCAGCTTGAGTATAATATGGTGCAAAGTCTGGATACTTTAAGCCCCATTGTGGAGAAGTGCCGCCTTGATGAAGAACTGTTTCAAAATCTTGTTCTCGCAGCCTAAATAAGGCACCGCCATATACTTTAGTGTTGCCGCCAACGTAATAATGAGTGTTTGGGTGAAGCGGATGATTGTCTCTGTCATACCACACCTCAGGAGTGCGATAGCGTCCTTTTTGAAAGACTTGCTGAGAATCCCAATTTGCTTTCTCTTTGGGTAAAAAAGTACCCCGCTCTAATACTAAAAATTTCTTTCCGCTGCGCACCAGTCGATTGGTCAAAGTCCCACCACCAGCACCAGTGCCAATGATAATGACATCATAATGACCATCTGTCATGTTTGCTAATGTTTAAACTATAAAAGTTGTTTTAATTGAAATCGGTGCAGTAGCGATCGAATAAATCATGCCCGCTGCCGCTAGAGAGGATGGAAAGAGAAACACAGGCTTGATTCGAATATCCATCGGACATCTTTCCGTATGCCCAGAAGTAGCCTGCTCCTTGAGCCTGAAACATTCCCCGAACCGGCTGAATACCGTTTACAGGCGTTTGTTCTCTAATGAAGAGATAGGTGTCATCGGGAATATAGGCTTTCGTCCAGCTAGCATGACAAACTTCTGAATAAAGATGTTCTATAACGATGCGTTGTGGCTGCCAATTCTCTTGCCAACGGTTTACCAGTCTCGTTGCTCGATCGAGTACCTGAGCATCTGCATCACAGCCATATTCGATTGGGTCTTTATCGTTGCAGCTTGCCCCATTACAAGATTTAGCGGCGGCAAATGCCTCTTCCGTCAATCCTGAATTCAAACAAAGGCTCATGACTGCAACGAACCAAACATAATAACCGCCATGGGTAGGACGGGAACATTTTTGTGGGCGCACCGGGCGCGCCCACAAAAATGTCTTCAGCATAATTGCAACAGCTATAAAACGAGGTCTTGAAGTCATCTTTGCCAATTTAACCAGCCAACAAAGAAAATGACAGTTCGCCTTCAGCGACTAGCTTACCGTCCACCTCAGCCTGCGCCTGCATTTTAGCGAAGCGCCGATGCTTCACCCATAGCAGGTCGATCGTCAGCATTAGCTGATCACCGGGCACAACCTGACGACGGAACCGAAGCTTATCAATGCCTGCGAACAGAAACAAACCGCTTTCCGACTCTAGCATCTGCGTTAGCACCACGCCACCCACTTGTGCCATCGCTTCTACTATCAATACTCCAGGCATAATGGGCTGTCCCGGAAAATGTCCCTGAAAATGAGGTTCGTTAAACGTCACATTTTTGATGCCGACAGCTCGTTTCCCTGGTACATGCTCAACAATTCGATCGACCAACAAAAAAGGATAGCGATGCGGCAACAGTTTCTGAAGCGCCTCAACAGGGAGAACCTCAGTAGTTTTTAGCGCAGCAGGAGGTGAGTTGACATCGAGTACTGTTGACATGATTTTTTGCTCCGTTGGGTGCGATTGCTTATAGCGCTTTGCGCTGGATCAAGAATGGGTTATTCATAGAAATGCGTTTTGCATAATTTCTACGAGATAACGTTGGTTGATGCAATTTCTATAGATTTGGTTGAAACCTCAAATTATCTAGCTGAGAACTTTAGATCGCACTTAAAATTGCACTAATGCTCAAATTTCTTAAATGCCAGAGTGACATTATGTCCTCCGAATCCAAAGGAATTTGAAAGCGCAACCTCTACTCGACGCGATCGACACTGCTGAGCGACATAGTCGAGATCGCAGGCAGGGTCTAAATTCTCCAAATTAATGGTGGGCGGAATTTGGTCTGTGGCAACAGCCATGGTTGTGGCGACCGCCTCAATTCCGCCAGACCCACCCAAGAGATGACCCGTCATCGACTTTGTAGAGCTGATGGCAACTTGAAACGCCTGCTGCCCCAGTGCTTGCTTAATCGCTAAGGTTTCATTGATATCATTAGCGGGGGTGCTGGTTCCGTGCGCGTTGATGTAGTCTACCTGATTGGGAAATAGATTGGCGTCCTTTAACGCCAGTTCCATAGCTCTAGCAGCCATATTTCCGCCGGGTAAAGGAGCGGTCATGTGAAATGCATCACAGGTCAAGCCGTAGCCTACCACCTCAGCATAGATGTAAGCCTGTCGATCGAGCGCATGTTCTAGCTCCTCCAGAATCAAAATGCCTGCCCCCTCTCCCATGACAAAGCCATCCCGATCGCGGTCAAACGGACGAGAGGCACGGGCAGGTTCAGCATTGCGGGTAGACAGCGCTCTGGCCGCGGCGAATCCAGTCATCGACAAGGGAGTAATTGCGGCTTCCACACCTCCACAGATCATTGCCAAAGCATAGCCATACTGGATCAGCCGAAAGGCTTCGCCGATCGCATTAGACCCTGCTGCGCAGGCGGTGGTGGTGCAGGAATTAGGACCTTTGGCTCCTGTGTGAATTGCCGTTAGCCCCGCCGCCATATTGGCAATCATCATCGGGATCATAAATGGACTACAGCGATCGGCGCCACGCCTTAAGTGGATTTCCTGCTGATCTTCCATCACCTGAATGCCACCCACGCCAGAGCCAATCAGCACCCCGACCTGCTCGGCGTTGCGATCGTTGATCTCCAGTCGGGCATTGGCAATTGCCTGCTGGCTGGCGCAGACGGCAAATTGGGCAAAGCGATCCATGCGCTTCGCGTCTTTGCGTTCTAAATAATGACAGGGGTCAAAGCCCTTTACTTCTCCGGCAATCTGGCAGGGCAAGTGTGAGGCATCAAATGCAGTAATGGGAGCAATGCCGCTACGCCCCTGAAGCAGTCCTTCCCAGTAGTCTAGGGCTGTGTTGCCGAGCGGGGTAATCGCTCCTGATCCGGTAACAACTACTCGCTTTAGTTCAAGTGACATTCATCTGAACTCCAGTTAGGTGGAACATGACAAATGAATCATCGGACCTGAAAGAATCGCTCAAACACTTAGACCTGCCAAATTATCAGCAGATTGATCGATTCCTAAAAGCTGCTGATAATGATCATTCAGGTTTTGGCAGCCTTGCTCCACAGAGAACTTTCTTGCATCTCGCAAAGCACGTTGAATCAGGTCAGTATTAGAATGAGACAGCACTTCTGCAAGGCGATCGGCTAATTCTACAGCATCATTGGGCGGCACCAGATAACCGTTCATGCCATCAACCAGATACTCAGACACAGCCCCACTATCAACCGTGACAACGGGAACGCCGGAAGCCATCGCCTCTACCACCGTTAACCCAAACGTTTCATAAGGGGAAGGACTGCAGAATACATCACAAGATGCTAAGACATTTGCCTTCTCATCCCCCAGCAAAAATCCTGTGAAGTGAATGTTAGAAATTGGCTCAGCTAGCCGTTTCAACTGGCTTACCACATCGGCAGGACCATCTCCAACAATCAGCAGAGAGCAATTAGGTTGGCTGTGCTTCAACCTGGCGAAGGCGGCAATTAGTAAATCCACCCGCTTCTCAAAACCGAGCCGACCCAAGAAAACTAAAACCTTATTGTTTCGTTCCGCTTGGCTCAACCAAGGTTCTAAACAGGTGCGATCGCGGCGATCGGGGTGGTAGCTAGAGATATCAGTGCCAAAGAAGGGGATGATCCGCGTGTTTTTAATACCCATTTCCTGGCAGCTCTTGCCTGCAGCAATGCTGGGGCAAATTGTTTGATCCAGCTGATGATATAAATGGCTAAGCAGCCGCGATCGACGTACGAAATCTCTGAGCCACTGCCAGCCCGGATAAGTAGATGAGAAGTTATAAACATCCGTGTGGTATTCAGCAAGGTAAGGAACTTGCCGCCTTCTAGCATATTCTCTTCCAGGCAGCTGCCATGCGCTGAGCAGAAAATAGCGTTCTACATCTGTCATGACGATGAGGTCGGGTTGATAAGCAGCTAGTTTTTTGCTGATTTGGCGGGCTGCAAAAAATTTGGGCACATAGGTTAACTTGTAGGGAATCCAAGGTTTTGCAGCGTATCGTTCAATAATTAAATTCTTGCTTCCCTCTGCTTTGAAAGATTCAGGCGGCTTTTGCCAATCGGGTGCAAACACAATAACCCGATATCCATGCTGTGCCAGCCACTGAGCACGCGCCCAATTAAAGTGCGACGAGCCGCTCACTTCAGGGGGGAAAGCAGTAACTAAGAATGCTAAAGTATACATTCCATTAGAACTCATCAATTTAGTCCTCGCAAGAATTTGAACTCGTTAGAGCCATTCAATTCGACAGGCATGCAATAATATTTAGCCACCTACTTTGATACCTGCTTTTGGAGCTTCTAAGAAACCACTGCGGATAAAGTATGAGAAGTAAGTGGCTAGCAGCTTGGAATCTAACGCGGGGCATTCGATGGAGGTTCCGGCAAGCGCTCTCTGCGTTAGCTCGTAGCCAATTTGTGGTCGTTTAGCCTGCTCGTTGAGTTCGATGTAGGTTAGCTGATCGTCTGACCACTTGTGGCGGAAGAAGGGCAGAAGTGGGTAAAGGGGATTGTCTCTAGAGTGGCTGAGCTGCTCTTGCCATGCTTCATAAGATACCTGCTGCATTGGATAACCTAAAGCGCAAATGAACTCAACCAAATCCCGCCAGTGCAGCAAGTTAGGATTTTGCAGATGAAACGCTTTGCCGAAGGATTCTTTTTGTCTGGATAAGTAGACGATCGCCCGACTGTTGTAGTCAACAGGCGATAGATCCAGCATCAGATCTAAATCCGCCATGATGCTGCCCATCTGGATACAACCCTGGATCATACGACAGAGAAATCCGTCTGTATTCCATAGCCCCGTCTGGCTATGACCTGAGACCAAAGGCGGTCTATGGATTGTAATCGGCAAGCCCCGCTGACCCGCAATCTGAACCAGCTTTTCTGATACCCACTTACTTTGAGAGTAACCTAGATAGATATCTTCGCTGCGATCAACGGGGTCAAGTTCTGTAACATGTTTCCCGTAATAAGCTGATGATTCAAAGACTGCAACGCTAGAGATATGATGAACAGGCTTAACTTTGGCATGGCAAGCCAGTCGTAAAACCTCTTGGGTTCCTAAAACATTGATCGGTTTGAACCTGGAGTAGGGATAAACGTAATTCAGCAAGGCACCATTGTGATAGATCGTATCGATCTGGTGCGCCATTTGTTCAAACTGTTCTGCTGAAAGACCTAGCTGCGGCTGACCGAGATCGCCCAAGACAGGAATAATTCTAGAGCTAAACCGCGGGTCCCAGAGGTCATAAGACTCCAGATTCTTTTGTAGCCTTACCTTTCCAGACTCCAGATCAGCCGATCGAACTAAGCAATAGATATCTGCCTGAGTTTGCTCAAGCAATTCCTGTAGCAAGAAGGCTCCTAAGAAACCTGTAGCGCCCGTCAACAGGATAGAAACAGGTTCGGCAATGGCTGGAAGAGTAGCATTTGCTGGGTGAATCGCCGGGTCTAAAGAGGCTTCAGCATCGAGGTCTAACAGATTCACCGTTGTATTCACTGAACTGTTTGCCTCAGCGGTTCCTGATGCGAGTTCGTTGACTAAATGGGAGGCAATGCTGGCAATGCTGGGGTCTTCGACTAGCGCCCGGATTGGCAGCTCCACCTGCAATTCAGTTTTAATTAAGCTGCTTAGCTCAACCGCCATCAACGAGTCAAGTCCTAATTCGTGGAGCGGCTGTTCTGGGTCTAGATGGGCAGTGGAAAGCCCCAGCACCTTAGCAACTTTCTCTTGCAAATAAGCGATCAGCAGCGTTTGACGTTCACCTGTGCTTGCCTGCCGCAAGCGCTGCTGGAATTCGCGCTGCTCCGTTGACTGTGGCGCTTCGCTCCCTGTCGGTAGGGTTGCCTCTTGCAGTAAATCTATGAGGAACGGCGGCTGTTTGCCTGAGCTGAACTGCTGCTTAAACGTCCCCCATTCGATCGGCAATACACCAAGCTGTCCCGCCTGTCCTAGCGCTTGCCCTAATACCTGCAGCCCTTGCTTAGGCGCGATCGTCTGCATCCCTTGGGCTGCTAAGCGCATTTGCTGCTGGCGGCTGAGGCTGGCTGCCATCCCAGCATTGCCCCAAGGACCCCAGTTAATACTTAATCCAGGCAAACCCATTGACCGACGACGTTGGGCGATCGCATCCATAAAGGCATTAGCGGCAGCATAATTGCCCTGACCGGGTGAACCAAGCAGTGCAGCGGCTGAGGAAAACATCACAAAGAAGTCTAGCGGCAGCTTTTGGGTCAACTGATGCAGCGTCCAAGTTCCTTTGACCTTGACAGCCATAACTCGCGTAAACCTTTCCCAGTTTTGCTGCAGCAAGATACCATCATCCAGGACACCCGCTGCATGGATCACTCCCCGCAGGGGCGGCATTGATGCCTGAATGGTTTCAAATAGGTGAATTACCTCTGCTTCCTGAGTCACGTCCACTTGGGCAATATGTATCGTTGCTCCTGCTTGCTCAAGCTGGCTGATGCTGGCTTGTGTCTCGGCTGAGATCTGCCGTCGTCCGGTCAGCACTAGGTGGCTAGCCCCCCGATTCACCATCCACTCAGCCACTTTCAGCCCCAAAGCTCCCAGTCCCCCGGTGATTAAATAAGTGCCATCGGGCTGGAGGGCTGTGTCTAGAGAAGCTGGCAATGATTTCCGCACTAAACGAGCCACATACCGCTGTTCGTGCAGCGCAAGCTGATCTTCTCCTTGAGCATCTTCAATTTCCAGCAGCAGCTTTTGAGCTGTGTCTGCGGTTGTTTTAGAAACGGATTCGGTTTCAGAAACCAAATTTGTGTCAGCCGCTAAATCAATCAGCCCGCCCCAGTACTCAGGATGCTCTAGGGCGATGACTTTGCCCAATCCCCAGAGTGACGCCTGCGCCACTGCTGGCAGCGATTGCCCCACAGATACAACGCCCCGTGTCACTAGCCACAGCCCCGCTGCGGCAGATGGACTGTGCTTGACTAGCGCTTGCACCAGGAGCAGCACACTTCCCACGCCGATCGCCTGCGCTTGCTCTAGTGCGGCAGGCGTTAATGCATCGGTAGATTCTGCTTCTGCTCCCCACAGATGAATGACTCCCTTGAGGGGACGATCGCCCGTTGCTAGCTCTTGAAAGAGGCGATCGAAATCGGCTGGGCGAGTAGGATGAATGCTGTGGGCAGAATTTTGGTGAGTCTGATAAACCAGAGTTTCATAGCAATCCCCTGGATACACCAAAATACAGCTCTGATTCTGGCTGCGGAGCTGATTGGCAAGAGCTTGTCCAACGCCGCTGCGATCGGCAAAAATTAACCAGCTGCCCGATTGATGAAAGCCGTTTCGCTCTGAGGCAACAGGTTGGCGGGGTTTGGCTTGCCACTCTACTTCATAAAGCCAGTCAGCGGTAGTGGGCAGTGATGACTCTGGTTTGATCAATAAATCCAAGAGCTTCGGCAGCAGCTGCAGCTCCTCTGAGGAAAGGTTTCCTGCTGTTTCTAACTGCTGCACGATCTGCTGCGTTTTCTCTTGGTTCAGTAGGTTAAGCAGGGGGGAGGAAGCGAGACTTGAATGACCGTTGGTTGAGTGACCGTTGGTTGAGCGACCGTTGGTTGAGTGACTATTTCCATTGCTACTTACAGCAAAGCCATCCTGAGGAAACTCTGCCCAATAGCGTTGCCGTTGAAAGGGGTAAGTAGGCAAAGGCAGGCGATGACGCGGATAGGCTTGGTCATAGCGAGACCAGTCTACAGCGACTCCCTGCACATACAGTGTTGCTAAACTCTGGAGGATCTGTTGCCAGTCTCCGCGTCCTGGATATAGGCTGGGCAGCCAAACGCCTGTACCCTCTGGAAGGCAATACCGTCCCATCCCCAACAAAGTGGGTTTCGGACCGATCTCCAGAAACAGCTCATACTTTTGCTGATGCAACGTTTCCATGCTCTGGGCAAAACGGACAGGCTGCTGGATATGCCGACACCAATACTCTGGGGTCGCGATCTCTGCCGTTGCAATTTGTCCAGTTACATTAGAGACAAGCTTGATAGTAGGAAGAGCGTAGGATATTTTTGCGGCAACTTTTTGAAACTCTGCCAGCATCGGTTCCATTAATGGAGAATGGAACGCATGAGAAACCGTTAGTTTTTTGGTTTTAATTCCTTCTGCCTGCAAAATTGCGCTGACTGCGGCGATCGCCTGCTGCACTCCAGAGATCACAACGCTATTTGGGCCGTTGATTGCGGCAATTCCGATCTCTGCCGCTGCTGTTTGACGATAAGACTCAATTGCAGCGGTTACCTGCGTTTCGCTGGCAAAAACTGCTACCATTTCGCCGTTGGGCGGCAAAGCCTGCATCAACCGCGATCGTTCCGCGATCAGCTTTAACCCATCTTCCAGGCTAAACACACCCGCAATGCAGGCAGCCACATATTCACCGACGCTGTGACCCATCACAATCGTTGGCTCTACTCCCCACGATCGCCAGAGCTGGGCTAGCGCATATTCCACTGCAAACAGAGCAGGTTGCGTATAAGCGGTTTGATCGAGACGCGAATCAGTACCATTGGGGTAGAGAACAGAGAGCAAGGGTTGTTCTAAATAGGGACGCAAGAGCCGATCGCACTGATCGATCGTCTGGCGAAATAGCGGCTGGGTTTCATAAAGCTGATGTCCCATACCAATGTATTGAGCGCCCTGCCCTGTGAACAGAAAAGCAACTTTAGGGCGCTTCTTGCTGTTAATCGAACGATTCACTAATCCAATCGCTGGTTTACCGCTGCTGAATGCATCTAATTGTTCACTCAGCTGCTCAGTTGATTCAGTGACAACGGCAAGACGATGCTCAAAATGCGCTCGACCCGTGTTGGCGGTAAAGCAAATATCTGCCAGTGAGTCTTCTGGATGAGTAGCTAAAAAGTCTCGATAAGATTGAGCCAATTCTTTCAGGGCTGGCTCCGTTTTTGCCGAAAGCGTTAGGAGGTGCAGCAGGCGTTCTAGAGAAGATGATGAAGCGGTATCTGAAGCCGGATTCTGCTCGGTATCGCCCTGTTCAAACTTTAAAGTCGGCAATCTTGAATCGATCGGCGCTTCTTCTAAAATGACATGACAGTTTGTGCCGCCAAAACCAAAGGCGCTGATTCCAGCTAAGCGGCGATCGCCATACCAAGGCTGGCATTGGCTGGGAATTGCAAAGCTTGTGTCATCCAGAGAAATGTAAGGATTGAGCTGCTTCAAGTGCAGGTGCGGCGGAATTTCCCGATGTTGCAACGACAGCGCTACCTTGATGATGCTGGCGATCCCTGCTGCGGCTTCCAGATGCCCAATGTTCGTTTTGACGGAGCCAAGCCAACAGGGCTGGCTATCTTGCCGATTCTGCATCAGAACCGCTTTTAAGGCTTTGAATTCGATCGGATCGCCTAAAGAAGTTCCTGTTCCATGGGCTTCGATGTAGCTAATTTGGGCAGGAGTAACGCCTGCATTTTGGAGAGCCTCCCGAATGACAACCTGTTGGGAAGGACCATTGGGTGCAGTCAAGCCATTACTCAGTCCATCCTGGTTCACTGCTGAACCTTTAATCACCGCCTGAATATTATCACCCTCTTCAAGGGCGTCCGAGAGACGCTTGAGAACAACAATTCCACAGCCTTCCCCCCGCACGTACCCATCTGCACTGGCATCAAAGGTTTTGCAGCGACCGTCAGATGCCATCATCCGTGCATGAGAATAGGTAATAAACGGCTCGGGCGACAGCATCAAACTGGCTCCGCCTACCAAACTCAAATCAGACTCACCCATCTGTAAGCTACGGCAGGCATAATGCAGGGCAACCAGCGAGGAGGAACAGGCGGTTTCCACCACCAGACTGGGACCCCGCAAATTTAGAGTGTAGGACAGCCGATTTGCAGAGATAGAAAGTGTGTTACCCGTGCCATCGTAAGCGTTAACGCGAGTATTATCTCTAGCCAGCAAGCGGCAATAGTCATAGTTACCAATTCCCAGAAATACTCCAGTCTTGCTGCCGCTCAGCTTCTCTGGTGCAATTCCGGCATTTTCTATCGCTTCCCAAGCAACCTCTAAAACTAACCGCTGCTGGGGATCCATTCGTTCCACTTCGCGAGGAGAAATTCCAAAGAAGCTTGGATCAAACTGATCGACTTGCTCTAAAAAGCCACCCCAGCGGGTGCTGATCTTTCCGGGTTTTCCGGGTTCTGGGTCGTAAAAGGCATCAACGTCCCATCGTTCCTTTGGTACTTCGGTGATTGCATCCACACCATTCCGTAAGAGCTGCCAAAAAGCTTCTGGATTTTTCGCGCCTGGAAACCGACAACCAATGCCGATAATTGCAATAGGTTCCACTTCAACACCTTCTTTCAGATATTCTGAGGGATCTGTCGTCGTGACTTACTAACTCGTTCAAGACTTAAGCCACAAACAAAATCTTGCTTGACAGCTTAATTGTTCTCAGCAATATCTTTAGAAAATTGCTGAAAAGCCTTAGTATTATCTGCAATTGCTTTGTCGATTGAACCGCCAGAAGCCATAACTCTCATCTCACGATTGACGCCCCAAAGGTAATCAACGTTATCAAACATCTGCCGAAAGTTGGTCAAGAGTCGGTGATGATACTTGAGATTGACATGGAACCCTTCATGCTCCTGACAGAAACATTGCTCCATCCACTGCAGCGCTTCCTGGCTAGACAAACCAAATATCGATGATTGAAGCAGCCTGTAGTAAGAAAGGAAGAATGGAGCATCTGTTCGGAAGATTGCAGGTAGCCCGCCCGATAGCCCACTCAGCCCGATCGTTTGCGCCCGGTAAAGCGTTAGATTTGCCAAAAACTTCTCATAAGCGCTGGGCTTGGCAAAATCCTTGTATAGCTCTAGGGCGATCGTTTGGGAAGTGGTAGTGTGGAACGATTCATCTAGCAAATGAAGATAAGAAATAGCTGTGGGAGCAGGAATAAACTCACCGTTTTTCTCTAGCTCTCTATAGTACTGGGTGTAGCTATATTCATAGTTCTTCAGCAGCATGTTTGCCATGAATCGAGTCACGTAGAACAAACAAGCTAGGAAGGGAGAGCTGCCGCAGTTGAGGGTGAAGAATTGCAGCATCGGACGTGGCGCAATCTGTCCCAAAAGACCTGTCGTTTGAGCCGGGATCGCCTCACCTTTTTGATCCAGCTCCTGCAAATACTTGGAATACCATTGGCTTTGATTCTTGAGCAGCATTTTGTTGGTTACAAAGCGAAAGGCAGAGTCTTGAAAGGCTGATAGCGGTGAGCTTTGCCAATTGAAAGTGAACATCTGCGACTGAAGCGCTGCGCTCTTGTTTGAGCCTTGCTTGGGTGACTTAATCGACTTCCCCTGAATCGAAGCGTTAAATCCGCTTTGCCCCAACAGAGCTCTCTTAGTTTTATAGCCAATGTTGTGGAAAGCGTGAATATGGTGACGTTCTTGTGCAGTCTCCAAATCCAGCTCTTGGCAGAGAACATCATAGCCACCTACGGCTTCAAAAACACCAGCCGTGACCTGGTTATAAAGAATAGCGTTCGCTTCGGTTGCTGCGGTTTGGTTGTACTGGGTTGCCCAATAAAGGTGGTTGAGTGCTTTTTTCTGCTCAGCAGAAGCCTGCTCATACAGCGGAGTGCCATACAGTGTTGAAAGCTCTGGCTCACTCCAGTAATAATCGCTGTTGCTGCTGTAGTTGAAATGCTTGTCTATCTCCTCCATCCTTTCGGTGTAGTCGGAGTCAACGTTACGTCGGTAGTTGATTTCTGTTAATTTTAGGTGCTTCTTGACCTTGGTGCCGGTTACTTCAGATTCAGGTAGAGAAATCTGTTCTTCCAACGCCGATGCGTTAATGGTGTCTACCATGAAAATCTCCTAAAAACTGTAGTAGATGAGTGCTCGAGAATGATATTAAGCGCCAGAAACTTGAACCAACCTGTACATTTACACGCTCTATCGCGTTCTGCATCACGCTTTGTATACTTACGCGCTGCCTTTGAGTTCTTCTGCCAAATGCCGAGAAAACGAGCCAACGGTGGGGTAATCGTATAGCAAGGTGGGATCGAGTTTTCTGCCTAACCAATCCTCCAGATCGCCTGTCATACCCACGGCTGCAGCAGAATCCAAACCGTATTGATCGAAAGAAATTGTGACATCAATATCATCTGGCTCAATCTCCAGAAGCTCAGCTAGGTAAGATACGATCCATGCTTGAATCTCTGCTGCTGAGGGTAGATCACGTGAATCATTTTTGATATCATTTTTGATATCAATATTGCTGACTTCCGAACTAGTAGATGTCATAACTTGAAGACTCTGATTTTCCATCATTAGACCTTTGAAACCAAACTGAAAATGGCAGCTCTTTAAACACTGCCCCTGCGCTTGTAAAAGCAAGCGCAAAGCAGCTCAAGGGAAATTATGCCGAATCTCCCGATACGAAAGCTTTTCGCTATCGATTCTGTACGGCACCCTGTTGCCAAAACTTGAAGCCTTCAACGATTAGTAGCCTCTCTTTTACGATTCGCTTTAGCGCTTCCTAAAGCTGCTGAGCAAGTACCAATCATGTTTGCGTAAAATAACCTGGCTTAAAAACTCCTGGGACCGACCCTACAAACTATACAAGCCTGCTCTTAAACCAAGCTTGTACAGCTCCCTTGCTGCACCTGATGAGCCAGAGGTATTTTCAAGCAGCTTAATAGAGTTGTGGACAGGAATACAATGACAAATCTTTCGATTCAACTAACACTTTTTTCGATGTTTTGAATCTTCGATTGAATGCATTGATTTATATCTAGCATCTACCAAGCTTTGCAGCTTTATAAATACAGTTCTCTTGTTTGGAAGGAGTTAGTTAAGAAGAACGCTTGTGTTACAAAACACTCAACTTTAACATAATGTCTTTCTTACACTCCTTTAGACAGATATGCGGATACTTATAAATCACTCAAAATTTCATCCATGTTCTTGATAATCAATTGGAGATCGAGCGGAATTGCTGTGGAATCATACTCTTCTCTATAAAGTTTTTATGAAGCGTAACAAAAGCAACTTGATCTCCTTAGGCTTTATGTTATTCATAAATGTGAATTAAGCCATTCTATTACTATTGTTTTTAGATGGGCTCAGAGAGGTTTTAAGCACTCTAATAGGTTAAGGTTTTCGTCTGTTACCCATTTGCTTCTATCCCTATGGTGCGCTCGATCCATAGACTGAACCTGACTTTGAAGATATGAATTACATACTCGTGGCAAGAGCGATCGAAGTCTGCTAAACGCCTTCTTCTGCTAATCTCAACTGCTCTTGTATCAGAGATAGAAGCTGAACACGAAACCGATTCTAACCAGGTACTGTGCATCTACGAACTAGTGCAGATTGCTGCACACGAACTAGAAACAGATTAAGCAGCAGCTGGTGAGTAAATAATGATAGATAGAGAGGACAAGATGAACGCCTGTTTCACTGATTCAATTGGTCCTAATCCTAAAGTTGCTACTTTGATAGAGCTATTAGGCGATAGAGCAACAAAGCAGTCTGCAAAAGTGGCTTTCACCTTCTTACAGGATGGGGAAACAGAAACAGGATATTTAACCTATCAAGCTCTAGAGCAGCAGGCAAAAGCGATCGCCGCTAATTTGCAAAGCATGGTTGAGCCTGGAAGTCGGGCTTTGTTGCTCTACCCCCCCGGTTTAGAGTTTATTGCTGCCTTTTTCGGTTGTCTCTATGCGGGTGTAGTGGCTGTTCCTGCTTATCCGCCGCGCCGCAATCAGAATATCGCCAGAGTGCAGGCGATCGCCACTTCTGCTCAGGCAGCCATTGCCCTTACCACGAGTAATTTATTAGGCGATCTAGAAAATCGCCTTCAGGAAGAGGCGGGCTTAAGCAGTTTGCAGTGGTTAGCAACCGATCAGGTGGCGATCGATGCAGCAGCAGCGTGGCAAGCACCAGCTATATCTAGCAGCACCTTAGCTTTTCTGCAATTTACATCAGGTTCTACAGGAACACCCAAAGGTGTAATGGTGAGCCACGGCAACCTTTTGCACAATTCTGAGCTAATTCATCAATGCTTTGAAGACACACCAGATAGTTCTGGTTTAAGCTGGCTGCCGCCCTACCACGACATGGGTTTGATTGGAGGTATATTGCAGCCTCTCTATGTCGGCGCTTCTATGATTTTGATGCCACCTGTAGCATTTATACAGAAGCCTTTGCGATGGCTACAGGCAATTTCTCATTACAAGGTAACAACGAGCGGTGGTCCAAATTTTGCCTATGACCTTTGCAGCCGTAAAATCACACCTGAGCAACTGGCAAGTTTTGATCTAAGCAGCTGGCAGTTAGCCTTTACAGGAGCTGAACCTGTCCGTGCCGAAACGCTAGAGCAGTTTGCCAGCATTTTTGCAGCCTGTGGCTTTCAACAGACTGCGTTTCAACCTTGTTACGGCATGGCTGAAACAACTCTGCTTGTGTCGGGTGGGCTAAAATCTGCTCCTCCGGTGATTCGCACTGTGGATGGAGCTGCGCTTGAGCGCAATCAGGTCGTGAACTCGACCGAGCAAGGCGAGAATAGCCGGGTGCTCGTAGGCTGTGGCTATAGCAGAGCAGACCAGCAAGTCCGCATTGTTGATCCTGAAACCCTAACGGCTTGTCCAGATGGACAGGTTGGAGAAATTTGGGTATCTGGACCAAGCATTGCTCAGGGCTACTGGAATCAACCCAAAGAAACAGAGCAAACCTTCCAGGCGTATTTAGGCGATACCGAAGGACCTTTTCTCCGCACAGGGGATTTGGGTTTTCTGCAGGAGAACGAGCTATTCATCACTGGGCGAATCAAAGACGTAATCATTATTCGGGGGCAAAATCACTATCCCCAAGATATTGAATTTACAGTGGAGAAAAGCCATCCGGCACTGCGACCAAACTGCGGTGCAGCGTTTGCTGTAGAGATCAAAGGCAAAGAGCGTTTGATTGTGGTTCAGGAAGTAGAGCGGAGTTACCTGCGAAAACTGAACGTGAAAGAGGTTGTTGGAAATATTTGTCAGGCTGTAACAGTGGAACATGGGCTACAAGTTTATACAACAGTGCTGGTGAAAACCGGAAGCATCCCTAAAACGTCGAGCGGTAAAATTCAACGTCATGCCTGTCGAGCTGCATTTCTGACTGGAAATTTGAATGTTGTAGAGGATTGGAGTGAACATCCTCAGGGTAAAGCCAAGTTTCTGCATCTAGAAGCAGATGTAAATTCTCTACTGCAAGAGCTATTGGCAAACAAATAGTGCTGCAACCGTTCCATCATCTACCGTGTAATCTCGAACTGCTGCTGGGTAAGCTTTTAACTGAACCTTGATTTAGCCTTTATTCAACTTCCTGAACTTTTGAGGGTGCAAATGGAAGGAGAGACGGTGAAGAAGATCCTGGTGATCGAAAATGAAGCTCACACCCGTAACCTATTTTTAGAAGGGTTGCAAGCAGAAGGGTTTTCTACTATAAGCGCTGAAAATGGTCGAGTGGGTATTGAGCAAGCCCACAAACATCTACCTGATGCTATTGTTTGTGCAATTCTGATTCCAGAACTAAGCGGTTACGAGGTTCTGACTGAGCTACGTCAATCGCCTGCTACTGCCGTCATTCCTTTTATTTTTGTTACTACAAAAGTAGATTGGGCTGACCTCCGCAAAGCAATGGAACTGGGAGCCGCTGACTATTTAACCAAGCCCTGTACGTTACAGGCGCTAGTGGGAGCGATCTCTACCCAGTTGAAGAAGCAAACGGTACTACGGCAATGGTATACTGGTCAGTCTTGCAACATTACAGAATCAGGTGTTGATGCATCTCCAGCCGCTTCCCCTGAGTTGAGCGAAAGCTCTATCACGCAGAAGCCTGGTCTCTTGAAATCTGATCCGCAGCTGAGTAAAATTTTTTGCTTTATCGAAGCCAACTATCGTCGTCCGATCGCCCTTAGCGATGTTGCCCAAGCTGTAGGTTATTCCCCAGCCTATTTAACCAGTCTGACCAAACGGCTGACTGGGCAGACTATCCAACAGTGGATTATCGAACGTCGAATGGTAGAAGCTCGAATTTTGCTGCTAGAGACGGATCAGCTTGTGGAGCAGATCGCAGCTCAAGTTGGCTATCACCATCCAGTGCATTTCTTTCGCCAGTTTCGCCAAATTCATGGAACCACGCCAAGCGCATGGAGAAATGCAAATCGGCAGTTGCCTGGCTCAGCAAACTCGAAAGAATTAGTAGCTCTATCAACAAAGAGTCTATTCAACAGTGAAGCCTGATTTTACCTCCCACCCTAAACCTCTCCTAAAGCCCTCAGGACGCTGGACGGTGCTGGGGCTTGTTGTCGCTGCTCTAGCGGTTAGCGGCACTGCATTTTTCTATGTTCTGCACCTCCAACGCAGCTCGGCTGCCGCCCCTGATACTGCAACCTATCCGGCTGCAGCCAACGCTGTTTCTGCCCTTGGACGGCTGCAACCCGAAGGAGAAATCATCTCTCTCTCTGCTCCAACGACAACAACCGGAGTTGGCTCTAGTAGAATTTCTCAGCTTTTGGTAGCAGAAGGTGATAGCGTCAGAGTCGGGCAAGTGATAGCAGTCTTGGATAGCTACATTAGCCTACAGGCATCGTTGAAGCTGGCGTTAGAAGAAGTCAAAGTGTCTCAAGCCGATTTGGCTAAAGTTAGGGCAGGCGCACCTACTGGAGAGCGTCAGGCTCAGGCTGCTAGCGTTGCTAATTTAGAGGCTGAACTCCAAGGGCAGCTAGCCGCTCAAAGTCAAACGATCGCCCGTCTGCAGGCAGAGTTCAACAACAGCCGAACTGAATATGCACGATACCGTGCCTTATTCCAGGAAGGAGCAGTAACTGCTTCGGAGTTGGACAGTAAGCAGCTCACCTTAACTACTGCTCAGGAACAGCTTAATGAAGCAAAAGTAAATCGAAATCGAATTGAAGCGACTATCAAACAGCAAATTGAAGCTGCCCAAGCAACGCTGAATAAAATTGCTGAAATTCGTCCAACTGATGTACAAGCTGCCCAAGCAGATGTTGATCGGGCGATCGCCAATGCTGCCAAAGCAAAAGCAGACTTAGAGCTAACTTATATTCGCTCTCCGATTGAAGGAAAAGTGTTGAAAATTCATACCCGACCTGGAGAGGCTGTAGGAGATAAAGGCATTGTTGCGTTAGGACGCACCGATCAAATGAATGTGCTTGCAGAAGTGTATGAACTGGATATTGGAAAAGTCCGAGTTGGACAATCTGCTATCATTACAAGCAACGCCTTGCCCAATGAACTCCATGGCACAGTCACTCAGGTTGGGCTTCAGGTGAATCCTCAGGATGTTGTCAGCACTGACCCCACTGCTGATGTAGATCAGCGAGTCGTTGAAGTGAAAATTCGGCTGAATGAAGCAGATAGTCAGCAGGCAGCCACATTAACCAATCTACAGGTAAATGTGATGATCGGTCTTTAATGATGCAACTTCTCGGAGATTAGGACGCAAAATGTCTAAGATTCCCTTGGCATGGCTGCAGCTCACTCGAGAAAAAGTTCGCCTGCTAATTGCTTTAGCAGGAATTGCGTTTGCAGTCATTCTCATGTTTATGCAGCTGGGGTTTCAAGCTGCACTTTACGATAGTGCAGCCCGCCTTCATCAGAATTTGCAAGGGGATATTATTCTGATCAGCGCTAGCTCTAAATCTCTGGGCTACATGAATTCTTTTTCCCGACGGCGGCTATACCAAACGCTGCGATTTGATGGAGTTGAGTCTATTAGCCCTGTGTATGTGGGTTTCAAAGATTGGAAAAATCCTGATACTGGTGGCTTTAGAACCATTTACGTCTATGGTTTTCGGGTAGGAGATTCAGTCTTCCAGTTTCCGGAAGTGAATCAGTATCTTAATTCTCTTAAGCTCAGTGAAAATGTTTTGTTTGACCGTGCCTCTCGTTCGGAGTACGGGGCGATCGCCGACCAATTCAAGCAGGGAAAAACAGTTGTAACTGAGATGGGAGGCAAAAGAGTTAATGTGATGGGCTTGTTTACGCTTGGGCCATCTTTTGCAGCAGATGGAAACGTCATTCTCAGTGATCTAAATTTTCTGCGTCTATTCCCCGATCGCCGCTTAGATGAAATTGACATTGGGCTTGTTCAACTGAAACCCAATGTGGATGCTGAAGCCGTGCTGAAAGCGATGCAGGCTAGCTTGCCTCAAGATGTGAGAGTGTTGACGCATCAAGGTTTTATAGAGTTTGAGAAAAACTACTGGAAAACGAGTACGGCGATCGGATTTATCTTCACGCTGGGCGTTAGCATGGGATTTATTGTAGGGACTGTAATTGTCTATCAGATTCTCTATAGCGATGTTTCCGATCATCTAGCTGAATATGCAACGTTGAAAGCAATGGGATACAAGAATATGTATCTGCTAACAGTTGTGTTTCAGGAAGCATTAATTCTGGCAGTCTTAGGATATATTCCTGGATTTTCTCTCTCGTTGGTCCTATATGATCTCACTAAAAGCGCTACGTTTCTACCGCTTGGGATGTCCTTTGATCGAGCCTTACTCATTCTGCTTCTAACGATATTAATGTGCTCTATTTCGGGTTTAATTGCAATGCGAAGACTGCGTAGAGCAGACCCAGCAGATATTTTTTAATCGTTTTTCTGGTTCTTGCTCTTCTGATTCCTATATTGCTAGATTTTGTCCATGCCTAATGCCATCGTTTCGATTAAGCACCTCAATCATTACTTTGGTCAAGGGGCACTGCGTAAGTGCGTTTTGTCAAATATTAACCTCAGCATTCAGCCCGGAGAAATCGTTCTTCTGTCTGGACCTTCAGGATCGGGTAAGACGACGCTACTGACGCTGATGGGAGGACTACGATCGGTTCATGAAGGCAGTCTCAAACTGTTTGATCAAGAGCTGCGCGGTGCACAAGAAGCTGACTTAATCAGCATCCGCCGCCACATTGGCTACATTTTTCAGTCTCACAATTTGCTGCGTTCTCTCACGGCTCAGCAAAATGTGCAAATGTCTGTACAGCTCCATGAGACGATCTCCAAGGCAGAAGCTCAGCTCAGATCAGCGGCAGCACTTGAGGCAGTGGGTTTGGGAAACCGAGTAGATTACTATCCAGAAAGCTTATCCGGCGGACAAAAACAGCGGGTGGCGATCGCCCGGGCGCTGGTCTGCCATCCCAAACTAGTTCTAGCGGATGAACCCACTGCTGCACTGGACAGCAAATCAGGTCGGGAGATCGTGAAACTGATGCAGCAGCTTGTGAAAGAACAAGCCTGCACAGTCTTAATTGTCACCCACGACAACCGCATTCTAGATATCGCCGATCGAATTCTCCACATGGAAGATGGACAACTGGTTAATGGCGCCCAAGCGGCACATGGGCAGGGGCGTTCCACTACACAGCGAATTGGCAATGATGATGCTTTCAACCTTTAACGCTTGGGTTAAATCACCCCAGCCCAACCCAGATGCCCGCTTCCGCTTATTTTGCTTCCCCTATGCAGGCGGCGGTGCTTCCCTCTTCCGAACTTGGGCCAAGGGGTTGCCTACCGAAGTTGAGGTGTTGGCAATTCAGCTTCCAGGGCGAGAAGATCGGCGTAAGGAACCCCCATTTACAGACTTGCTCCACCTGGTGCAAACCCTAGCAGAAACCCTACCTCCCTATTTCGATCGCCCTTTCGGTTTTTTTGGCCACAGCATGGGTGCGCTAATCAGCTTTGAACTTGCTCGACAACTCCAGGTTCAGCAAGCCTCCACTCCGGCTCATCTATTCGTTTCTGGTCGGCGTGCCCCTCAGATTGGGGATCGTAACCCCCTTCTGCATAGCTTGCCTGCTCCTGAATTCTTGAAAGAATTGCACCAGTTGAACGGGACACCCCGGCAGGTACTAGAAAATGCGGAGCTGATGCAGATGTTTCTGCCTCTTCTACGAGCAGACTTCTCAATTTGTGGAACCTATCATTACTCCGATAGTTCTCCGCTGAGCTGTCCTATTTCTGTCTTTGGAGGAAAAGCTGATTTAATAGAGCCACCTGAACTGCTGGCTGGCTGGAGCTTGCAAACCTGTGCTGCTTTCTCACTAGAGCTGCTTCCTGGCGATCATTTCTTTTTGCATCCCCAACAACAGCTGCTTTTAGAGCGGCTGTCTCAAACAATTTTGAAAATTCTATAAAGTTATGCCCGCAACCCTTGTCAAGTGCTACCTTTTTCCAAAACTCTTGTAGTATTGTAAAAAACTCTGCTGAAACACCCCGTCAGACTTAGCGGGGTTTAAGGGTGCGAGATTTAAGGGTGCAAGGTTTAAGAGTTCCTTCGCGGGTGCAGAGATGCTTATAAATAGATTCAGCGCCTCATGCTAGCCTGTCAGCATTGATTTCGCTCGGCTGTGCTTCTACCTTCGTCAACTAAGCTCATAGATTTTAAGTCAGATGGCATTGCTTAATGGGGTATGAATTCTTTAAGGATTTGTACCCAGGGTCAGCAGCACGCATAGGTTCCACCGTGAGAACTTGCTTGAAGCTGATTTGTTGACAGAAGTTTCTTACAAAGCTACAGCTGATGTCTGATCCCTCCACCCTCTTGCTACTAACCTGTGTCACCTGCACAGATCTCCCTGACAGCCCGTCGCAAACGGGCAGTGTTTGCACTCAGCCTCAGGGGCAAAACCAGAGCGACGAAACCTCTGCCTCCCCTTGCGTTAGCCCGCCAGAGTCCATCCGTTCATTAGACTCTACGCCAAATGCTTCGGCTGTGCGCTTTACTGCTGCCAGAGCAGCGGAGGAGGGCACTGCATACATCGAAATCGCGCCTCGTCCTGCTCCCCCTGAGCGATTTACCCAAATGCCAGCGGCAGAAAATCGTCCGGAGAGCCGCCCAGCCACAGGTCCTTTACTGAGGTTTGGCAATCAGAGTAAAGCTGTAAGCCAGCTACAAGAAAGATTACGCCAGCTAGGCTACTACAAGGGAGCGCTCGACGGCGTCTATGGCAACTTAACAGTAAAAGCCGTATCAGAATTTCAGCGGGCAGAAGGTTTGGGTGTAGATGGCATTGTTGGACAATCAACTTGGAATAGGCTACAACAGCCGCGATCTTCTACTGAACCAAAGAAGAGACCACGCACTCCCCCTGCCAACACCGCTCCTCCAACTCAAAAGCGGGAGACTCCTTCCCGCCAAAATGCTTCTCCAAAGCCATCTATACCCGTTCCACAGCCCACAACTTCCCCAGAACAGCGTCCTGCTGAACAACCATCTCCAGGGCAACCCTCTCCAGCAGCGCAACCATCCCCAGCGCAGCCGTCGCTAGAGAGACCTGCTGAACCTCCCTCTTTTACGTCTGCAGATGACGCAGATTTGGGACGGGCGTACTTCTGGGTATCTGGTTGGGCGATCGTCTACATTGGCGGGTTTGTCTTCATCTATAGGAGCAGCAACAAGCGCAAAGTCATTCGGAACGCGCGTGCGAGCCAAAGAAAACCATCTCAGGCTGTGGTCCAAACCCATCCAGCTCAACCCGTTCAGCAGCCTGAGAACGCTGACGGTATGGTCGATGGTAATGCTCCACCCTTTAGCAGCCGTCCTATCTCTCATAATTCGGCTCAGCCGGCAAAGATGGGTGCACCTAGGCAAGCTCCGCTCCATCACTCTAGAAAGTTAAACAGTCCTCCCCAGTTCTACGTCACTAGCCTGGAGGACTTTAGCAGAGGAATTAACCCCTCCACGGTTAAAAATTCACCTAAGAGTTCAACAAATGCTCGTGTCCCTCAAAAAACATCACCGAGTACATCTGGATCTACCGAACATGAATTGGTAGCCATTTTGGCAGACGACGGCGTAGCTGAACCGCTGAAAAATTTATTGCTTAATTTGCCTGGTACTTCTAGCGCGAATAGTCCGAAGCAAAAAGAGGATAAAGTGAGTGCCTTTCAAAAGGCTGCCAATAAGAAATCTAGCCAATCTTCTAGCTCTTCTAAGGCAGCTTCCGGAGACACAAAGGAAGCAGGCACGCTGGGTGCTTTAATCGCCATGCTGCCGCCAAAAGATCCTGAAACAGGGGTGCTTTATACTTACTCGTTAGTCAGTAATGCTGGAGGGCGCTTTAGGCTGAAAGACAATGAACTGAGAATCAACAACGAGACTTTGTTTGAGAGTCAGGATAATATCAGCCATACGATCGTAGTTGGTCGCCTTGACGGAAAAGGAATATATACTGAAAAATCCTTTGTGCTAAATTTCACCAAGTCTCAAGTTGATGCTAGAAAAGTATCTAAGAAGCCAGCTTGAGCCTAAAAGAAATTTAAATGGCGCTAAGTCTAACGGTTGTGTCACAAATACTAATTAAAGACAAACGATCGTTGTCAATCTCATTCTCTTAAGCAATAATTTCAAAGATTGCTTCGACAGACTTTACCTGAGATAAACTATTTCCTTAATTGATTTCACTTTCTTACTCTTTATCAATTATAGACATTGTTTCCAATTCTACTTAACGTTCTTCTTGCGGTGTTGAATGCTTGAAGCCTACCATCGGCTTGAGCCATGACGATCGTTCACAAAACGAGCACAATAATCGAGATCCAACAGACATCGAATTACCTCACTAGTGGAACTGTGATGCAACGTTAAAAACTAAAAAGAGCCGTAGATACAGCTAACGGCTACCTCTGCTGCTAGTCGCTCTCAAAGTACAAATACTCGCTAAATTCTGTATACTATCCGGCTAGGAAGGTGGTATAGCCGCCGCGCACGAGCGAGTCTTGCTCCCAGTCTGTATGAAGGGAGCGATCGCCAACAACATCTCTAAAACCAAGTTAAGTACCTCAAAGATGCTAGTGAATGCAAGTTTTGGAAGCTACTCACGCAAGTCTTTGGCAAACCTGTGGGCAAGAACAACATCCGCAAGAACAACTTCCGCTCTGTGGTTGAGCGCTTGAGTCAGCGACGATCGCCACAAGTTGAACCACGATCGCCTAGCACGATCGCCACTCTAATGATCGCGCCCCAGCCTACCCTGGCAGGGCTGTTTCATTGTAAAAGGGGAAAAACCTTGTCCAGTTGATTGGCGAATTGCCGTTTGGCAGCAGCCATCGAAGTAAACCCCAACATGCGAGCAAAGTGAATGAAGAAGTTGCGGACCACTGACCAGTTCGCAGTTGCATTCCTGCCTCTTTGCGGCGCATGGTCTTCGTTAAACGTCACGTCTTTGACCCAATGCAATCGATTCTCGATGCACCAATGCCCGCGAATGATGCGATGAAACTGCTCGGCATCAGCAGCGACACTGCTAATGTAGGACTGCCGCTCGTCAAACGGTTTTCCATCTCGATAGCCGTGTCGTTGCACCACAATCGCGCTTTGGATACCTGGTCACTCATGCCCAAAAGCGGTCACGCCATCAAACACGCTGACTTTCCATGTCGTGCTCCGTCCATGTCCTTGTTCCTGTTCTTGATAGCAACTCAGGGGGTGTTGCGTCTTCGATTGTTGGGCAATGCCTCGGTACAATCGCTGTTGATTGGCTTTGACACAGACCAGATAGTCATTGCCTTGCTTAACAAGCTGGTGCAGTGTTTTTTTGACAGTGTAATGCGTCCAACGTGACGCCAATCCCACAAAATCCGACAGCATCCAGCAGCACTCGCACCACGTCCTGTTCACTCATTCGTTTTTGCTCCATTGGCATGACTGCTTGCACGACGCCACGTTGATGAGAGAACAACGACACCAAACTGACAAAGTTCTGTTCGGCTTGGTTGTACTCAGTCACGCTACCTTTGATGCTTTTACCATCACAAGCAAACCACTCGCCTATGTCTAGCTTGTGTTGTACCTGTGCCCACTCAGTAAACACAGTCGCCAGAACCTGATAATCCAGCTGTTGCATGACACGGCGAAACGTCGAGTACGAAGGGAGTTTTGTGCCGGGTGCGAGTTCCAGTTTCTGAGAGACTTCTTGCCCATAAATTGCGACGAACTCGGCTAACGGGCGATAACCCCAGTACCCCATCATGGCACCAAGAATAATCAGCAGCAAAACGAGCCATAGCTCATGGCGTTGACCTCGAGCGGCGCGAAACTCTGGGATGCGTTGCAGGTGTTCGATCAAGCTCATGGGAGTCAAGTCAAGTCACAACACGCTCAGTTTAATTTTTCTACTTTGACTTTGAAACAGCCCTGCCCCTTTCAGGTACTCCTTGTCTTATTTGAGACTCTCGGCAGAATAAACCTTTCAAGACTTTTCTGCACCACTAAGCTCACGAGGTTTCGGCAATGCAGTTTAAACTTGTAAGGGTCCTTAGAGTAATTTGTTGCATAGGGGTTCCGTAGTTTGAATGTGGTAATTCTCATGAAACCCCTTGCTATCAATCATTTGCAAGCTTTTGTCCTGTACTAGGATTTGCGACACAACCTTTCCAGCTTGCCATTATCCTATTTTTGCGACACAGCTGACAAAGGCTAGACAAACACAAAATTCACGCTGCTCAGTTGACTTGCCTCCACGCCTTGTAAGATCGCTAGATCCTGCCCATTCGCTATGATGCGAGTATTCGCTCCATCCTGAAGAATGCTGAGCTGCTCAAAGCCCACATTTAAACCGGCAATGCCAATCACATCTCGACCAAGAGTAAAGTCTGTGATTGTATTTACGGCTCGAGAAAGGCTACCGGTTGCGACCCAGAACTGATCTGCACCTGCCCCACCGGTGATCAAATTTCCACCGCCACGGGTGACATAGAAGCGATCGTCTCCGTCATTTCCCTGTACCCGGTCTGCCCCTCCCAGCAGCAAAATATCATTTCCTGCCCCAGCAGCAATGGTGTTGCTGCCTTGACTGACGATCGCATTGAGCAAATCATTACCATCTTCGCACTGAATTAGAGCATTGCTGCTGGTCACTGCAATTTGATCTGCTTCAGCCGTGCCCGTAATCGAATCTGCTGCATTCAGCCCTAAAATAGAGACTCCTTCAACAGTTGGAGCGGGTTCAACGTCAAGAATATCCAAAACGGTTGGGGCAATATCGATACTGCGAACGTTCTGCAGACTAGCCAGTGCCCCCGGATTGAAGTCGGGTCCAGCCGCTAAAAAGATTGCCTGCATTTCTGGCAGATTTGGGTCAAAACCATGAGCACCATAAAAGCTGGGAACTGACACGATCGGTTTTTGTCCTGCTGCGAGAGCTGGATCGTCTTTTCGCAGTACCGTCTCCTGAAAACCGTCAAAATTATATCCCAGGCTGAGTAGAGCAAAGACATCTCCAGTATCCTGTCCAATAAAATCACTGGAAGCCGTAATGATGTCTTCTGCAGTCGGATTCTCTGGTACTGCTCGCGTATATACTTTATCAAACAGGTCAACTCCGCTCTCTAGGACATAGTTTTTATTGGTATCCTGTAATCCTTCTAGCAGATCAATCACTTGTTGCTGAAGTTGCCTATATTCGCTTGGTTCAACAGTGCCGTTCGGTTCTCGTCCTTTGACGTTGATGTAGATATTTACCGCTGGACCACTGGTGACTGCTCGCACTTTGTTCGGATCAAAGCCTGCATTCGCCAGAATGTTATTCATGTTGACAGCCGTATGAAACGGTGAAAACCCGTGGTCAGACGTGACAATAACATTGCTGTGTGGAACACCGTTTTCATCCACACCGACAGCATCTATCACTTGCTGTATGGCTTCACTAGTTGTTCGGTAAGCATTCAAGACATACTCTGCATAGCGATCGACTTTCGCCTGATCTTGTCCGGCTCCAATCGAGTTTGGATCAGTTGGATTTGTTGGCTGGCGAGGATCAGTGAGCAAAAATTGATGTTCGGAACCATCGGGCTGTTCGATGTAGCCCAGTACCAGATCGGCATCAGGATTTTGGGCGATCGATCGCAGCAGCACACTCGTTTGATAAGGAACAAAAGTATCGACTAAATCCTCGTAAACTGCTTCTAGTTCTGCATCAGTAAAATCAGTCAGTCCTGGTGCAAGGCGTTGAGCAATCCGGAAGTCGGGTTGGGGTCGCCAGAAACCAACGCTATTGTTGATGTCATCGACGTCGCTGATTACTTCAGGACTTTCTGCTGGACGCGGAATGTAGTTTGCAGAAGTGCGAAGCAGGCGAACCGTGGACAGGTCAGATGCCACATTTGACAAGACAAACGATGCGCCGATTTTGTTCGTGCTACCTTCAAAGTAGAACGGGCTAATTGTTTGATCCGTTGAATTGAGAAACGCTGAACCAGTTGAGGGGGCATTGGCTGTGGTTGCAGCTTCAATACCACGATTGGCATCAAAAACAATCAGCTCATCATAGCTAGTAACGTTGTCGTTTGTCGTGTCGATCGCCGCTACCTGCAGATTGTAGGAATTGGTGCTGCCTCCCGTCAGGCTTCCCTGCCCCGTTGCCGGAACCGTTTCCAGCGCAGCTACCCTGACATCGCTAAACGATTGAATTCCCAATGTATTTAATCCTGCAGCTGCTTGAGCCGCATCTACTGTAAAATCGGCTGCGTCTAGACTAAATCCTCTTGCCCCAATTCCCCCGAATGCCCCAAACGGAACCGTGTAGTCAACGGTACGAACCTCTTTTGATTGAATGACGGGAGATTGCTCTACTCCTGGGAGTTTGACATCCGCCCCGTCTGCGCCCGGAAACGTTGCCGCAACTACGGTTTTACCCGCTTCTCGCAGACGCAGCCACAACGGCTCAGCAGTTGTCATCTCGTGGTCAGAGTGGTCATGGGGATCAGACTCAGCATCTTCAGCATCGGAATCAAGCGCATCATAGCCCCCGATCGGCGCACCAAACCCGCTGATATTTGTGTTGAAAGGGCTTCTAATCAAATGAAACGAATTCGCGTTGATATCATTTCGGGCAGCCGTCGCTCCGGTGGCGATCGCAATATGGCTGGGGGCAGTCAGCGAGGGCGTGATGACGGTGCTGGGTAAAAAGACTCCTTGATTTACCAGCAATCCAATTCCACTATTGGCATCAAGCTGCTGAGTATCGAGATAGTTCTTCAAGATGGAAAAAGTTGCACCATCAAGCGAAAGCACAATATTTTTAGAAGCCATAAAAAACCTACTGAGTGAAATAAGTTGGACAACAGTTCTGAAGATATTGAACTGAGCAGTGCAGGATGACGAAATGCAGCGCTCAGATATCATGTGAAGCAATTTTAGCCGAACGGTAAAGATTCTAGTTGCACATTCTTAATCGTTGCCAGTAGGTCATCACCTCGGCTGATCAACGTATCGCCATTGCTGATGCTAAAGCTGAGTTCAGGAGCCGGGTTGTTGCCTGAAGCAGTCAGTCCAATGCCGCGACTGAGAACTGCATCCGCTGCAAAACCGGAGATTGTCACTGAGCCTTCTCCAGCATTTAGAACGAAACGGTTGTTGCCGCCCTCCACATAGACGCGATCGTCGCCCGCTCCGCTATCGATCACGCTGTCGCCCGCTTCGCTGAGAATCACATCATTCCCCAGGCTAGACTGGATGATGTTCGCCCCTTTCCCTGCAAAAATCAAATCATCGCCTGTACCAGTGCTGATGTAATCATCGCCTGCGCCTGCAAAGACTGTATTTACCCCTGCCCCTGCAAAAACACTGTTATTTCCTTCTCCAGCGTAGATTATATCATCGCCAAAGCTGGCATAAACTAAATCGTTGCCCGAGTCGGAATAGACGGTGTTGTTTCCCTGATTTGCGTAGAGATAGTTTGTTCCTTCTCCGCCATAGATGATGTCATCTGTGACATCCGCATAGATCACATCATCGCCTTCCTCGCCGTTGATCGTGCCGCTAGCTAAGGGGCGATCGGTTGAGCCTGTAATCGCAGACAGCATCGTTTTATAGATCTGGCTTTGATCGACATGATCGGACAACCCAGCAATTTCAGAGCTGTAGCTTTCGTAGCCCTGTCCCACAAAGTTACTCAGCACATCAGCTCCCGCCCCTTCGTAGTAAACCGGAACAGGACGATTCGAGTGGTTTCCCCAGCCGTACTTCACATTCGGGTCAGATCCCCAGAAACTTCCTGCCTGGTTGGAGTCATCGATATCGGTTAGGGCTTGAGGACTCAGGGTTTGCAGCAGCGATGGGTAGTTAGGATTGAGCGTCAAGTAGTGGTCGTGGTCTGCAGTGACTATCAGCAGATTTTCTTCCCAGCCCCCGTTGTTGTTAATCCAATCCACAACAGAGCCAACCGCTTTGTCAAAGTCCAGGACAGTGCCAATCAGGTTATCAATGTTGTTGTCGTGGGCAGACCAATCAATATCCCCGCCCTCGACCATCAGCCAGAAGCCATCCTCATCCTTGCCCAGAACTTCGAGAGACGCCTCAGTCAACTGTTGCAGCGTCGGGTTTTCATTAACTTCTCTAGAAATGAATTCAAAGTCTGTTTCACCAGGGAGTAGCGGTCGCTCTGTGTCAGGCTCTAATCCTTGTGTAGCGAAGACTTTGAATAAATCCAATCCCGTGGTGCTGTAATCCCCATCAGCAGAGCTAACTGGCAGGTTACCGTTTTGTCCTCTTGCTCCATATAGCCCTAACAGTCGATCGCCTGCATTGGGGTCAAGATTGGCTGCAGTGTCAGCAAGGGATTGTGCAGCATTTGTGCTCCGCTCCAGGAAGGTGTAGCCATAGCGGTTATCGGTTGGATTACTGCTCAGATATTCATAGGTGTCCTCTGAAATAAACTCATAATCCCTCGGTGGCTCAACGCCGTCTGGAAGCGGATCGTCGGGATTGGATACAGGGTGTCCACCGCCGAGCAGCACAGTTGGCTGATAGATGCGTAACTCCTGTTGTAGAATGCTGTCGATATCAGGAAATTCGCTGTCGTACTTGGCGCGCCGATTCACAGTTGCTGCAGCTGCTCCCGGTGTTGCATGGTCAATGGGAACTGAACTGACTAATCCAGTTGATTTGCTGTTTTGTGCCGCCGTTACCAGCAGCGTTTCTAGGGGCTGCTCGTAAATGTCAACGGCGATTGCATTGTTGTAGCTCTTTACACCGGTATACAACGTTGTTGCCGTATTTGCAGAGTCCGGGTAGCTGGCTTTGATGTATTCTCTGTCAAAGCCCGGAGGTGTCTCACCGCCATAATAAGCAGAATCCCAGGGAACTTCGCCACCACGTGTGGGATCATAGCCAACGAGATTGCCCGTTGCCCCCTCACTTGCTCTTGCTCCTCCGGTTGCCGTTGTCCCTGGATTTAAGGTCGGGTTGAACTCGAAGTCAGGACGAAGCGGGTTTGACGCAGTAGGGGCATTCGCTGGGGGAGCTAGTGATGAACTTGTTACCAGCTCGTTTCCGTTCAGCAATGCAGAGTTTCCGGTGCTAAAGGTACCTCGCTGATCGGCAATGGTCGTGCCGTAGGTGGTTGCCAGCGTTTTATTCGCAAGATTCTGGAAGTTAAGGGTGTTTCCATAGCCAGAAGTATAGAAATCGCCCAGTGTGCTTCCGGTATTGCCCTGCTGAACTTGTTGATAAACGGCAGCAGCGCGAGCCATCTCCCAACCCATACCATCCCCAATCATGAGGATTACGTTCTTCGTCATGTCCAGTTAATCCTGTGTGAGCGGTGTGAATGAAGCACAAAGATAAAGTGAAGACGAAGAATTCAAGCGAATGAATTGCTCGTACCACTGGGTAGCTAAAAACTTTGATTATGTAAAAAGTAAGCTATCTGAAGATTTGCACTATCTTGATTTGTAGTGTTTCCAGATTAAGAAGAATAAAAGCTTGGTTTAAACAACAACCATAATCTCATTAAAAAGCAGCCTGAATTGAATGCTTGATACAACCAAAGGCGACATCTGAATTAACATCTAGCAATGGGGTTACATTGGCGGAATTAGTTCTTAACTTCTTGATAAAAGATTTGAAGTTATATTGAGAGTCAATTCCTACAGCCAAAATATTAATATAGATATTGGGACCGTTTCTGTCTTTAGCTCGGCTTTATTCAAGTCAGGCGGCATAGCAGAGTAAGCTAGTCCAGCAATCCGGCAAGACTTTTGACATTTTGGTTGTGTCGCAAAAACCAGTTAATGGTAAAGTGAGCAGGTTCAGACTTCCCTCCTTGCCCCCCGATGTCTACTCCTGCTCTGTTTAAGTGGCGGCACTTTTTGCCAGAAATCATCCTGCTGAACGTGCAATGATATCTCGCTGGTCGATCCGCAAGATTCAATGTCGTGGGATATTGTCGGGTTCAATCCGGGAACACCTCGGTTGATCCAAATGATTGCAGCAGGAGAGCTTTGACTTGCTTAAAGTTGGGAGTATTCTTTCTACCGAAAGTACTCCCAATTTGTGGTTCAAAATGATGAGAAATGGGGAAGCTAAGCAGCGACTAGAGTTTTAGTAATCTGCTCGAAAATTGATTCAAACTTGTGCTTCGCGTCATCAAACTCTGGCACCTGCCAATCCGGGACCGAAGAGCAATCCAGTTGCTTCGCATTCAGGTAAACCGGGTAGCGAACTTCAATTTGTAACGCCTCAACTTGCGGCATCTGACTATAGTGCCGTGTGATGTATCCACCATTAAACGCTTTATTGCGAACCACCTGATAACTCTGTGAGCAAAAGGCAGCCTCAACGGTGGAAATAAAATGTTCAGAACAGGTTGTACCATTTCCGTTTCCCAAACAAATTTCATCCTCGATTAATCCAAAAAAACTGTGTAAATCCAGCAAATACACCTTGCCAAATTGTTCAATCTGTTCGTTTAGCAGAGTTTGAAGCTGTTGGTGATAGGGATGATAGTATTGCTCAACTCGTTGCTCAACCTCTTTTCTTGAAGGCGGAGTTCGATAAATTGCTGTGTTGAACGCAGTCTTTTCGACAATGACCGATTGCCAAAAGTTACCAAAGAGCGGTTCTTGGAGCGATCGATTGAGGTCAACCACATAACGGCTATGAACAGCTTGCAGGACAGTAATGCCTAAATAGGGCAGAAAATCATAGAGTTTGTCGAGATGCCAATCCTGATTAGGTAAATAGTGCTGGTGAGAAGCTTCTAGAGTGTCAGTCATCTCCTTTGGCATAAGCAATCCACTGTGAGGCAAACTGGCGATGACCGGAATGGTTTCAGTGGTTGGTAAGTGCAGGAGAAAAGAGTCTGGCATTGTCGGCTCAGTAAGTGAACAAAATTGCTCGATCCTCAATATAGGACAACTTTGATGCCGCCTAACTGACAGTGAAAGTTATGATTGCCAGGGTAACCTCTCACAATCTCTTCCATCTCCATTCCCATCTTATTGAAACTGTCAGATCTCGCTACCCAAATTGAGGGTAGAAGCTTCTCTTTGATAGACTAGTGGCTGTGCTCGGTCTCCTATCCCATCCCTTTTCCATGAATTGCTCTCACTGCGGCTTTGCCCACACCACTCGCCTGCAACGCACCACAAACTTGGGTTATACGATGTCTCGCTGCAGGGATTGTCGTCGCACCTTCAATGAGCGCACCGGCTCCCCCTGCAACTTTATCGAGGTACCCACCGATATCGTCTTTCAGGTTTTGCTGTGTCGATTCCGCTACAAGCTGAGCTTTCGTGACATTGCCGAGTTCTTTTTGCTGCGAGGATTCGAGTTCACGCATGAGACCGTGCGCGACTGGGAAGAACGCTTTACTCCGATATTTGCTCAGCAGCTGAGAGCCAAACGCCAGGCAAAGGTGGGCAAGATCTGGTTTGTGGACGAGACGTACATCCGTGTCAAAGGTCAGTGGTGTTACTTGTACCGAGGCATCGATGAATACGGAGATTTAGTCGATGTGAGGTTGAGCGAGAAACGGGACATGGAGGCAGCCAAAGCCTTCTTTGCTAGAGCCCATGAGGTAGCAGAACAACCGCCCGAACGCGTAGCAACTGACGGACACACGAGCTATCCGAGAGCGATTGCAGAAGAACTGCGAGAAGGGGTGGAACATGAAGTAATAAGCTGCCGGGAAAATCCGATTGAGCAGAGCCATCGAGGCATAAAGCAACGCTACTATTCGACATTAGGATTTGGAGCGTTTGAATCAGCGCGGCGATTTTGCCAAGCGTATGATGAGGTAAGGAACTTTATGAGAGTACAGCGCTACATGACAGAAGTAGTGTCTCTATCTGAGAGAAGAGAACGATTTACAGAACGAGTCAGTGAATTAAAAGCGATCTTCCAAGCTGCTTAACAAAGACAAGAGTGAGAGAAGATATATCTATGAAAAAGAGACGAGATTTGAATACTCAGTTCTGACAATTTCGTTCAACCTGCTCCAAAATATGCCGGGCTTCATCCACAAATAAAATGCTGACTTCGGTTAGTTCTACTCGACGACTCGTGCGCCTGAAAAGCTGCACCCCTAACTCCTGCGCAAGTTGTTGGATCTGGCGAGTTAGCGGAGGCTGTGCGATGTTAAGCCGCTGCGCTGCTCGTCCGAAATTTAATTCCTCTGCTGCAGCTAAAAAATAATGTAGCTGTCGAAGCTCCATGATTAAGACCAGATTATCAATACCTTTAAGGTATTGTTGTGCTTCAAAATTGATATGGAAAGATAACACATCTCTAACCTTTGGCTGAGTCGGAGATTTTACAAATCACCAACAATGAAAAGTCATAACGAGCAAGTAAACGTCTGGCTAAAGGCACATTTTGTTATAACGACTACTTGTTTTCTAGAGATTTCCCTAACGGCTGATTTGATGGGATAGAGGTGCGAATAGCATTGAACGTGCACTTTCATTAAGAGACTTATCCAATGAATTTACAGCTTGAAGGCAAGCGAGCTTTCGTTACGGGGTCTAATACCGGGACAGCAGCCAGTATTGCTAAAACACTTGCACGTGAAGGAGCGCATGTGACTGTGCATGGACGCGATCGCGATCGTGCTGAAGCAGTTGCCGCTAGCATTCAAGATGATGGCGGTAAAGCGGCTGTTGTGATTGGCGATCTCAGTTCAAATACGGGTACACAACAGGTTGCTGACGATGCTCGCACAGCCTTTGGTGGTGTTGATATGCTCATCAATAATGCAGAACTAATTGGCTATTACGAGACTTGGGATGATGTGAATGATGAAGACTCAGTAGATCGCAAATTCATTCTAGAGAGGGTAAATAGATGGCTGTAATGACTGGGAAATGCCGCTCGACGGACTGGGAAAGAAACTCCAACATGGTTTTGAGGCTA
>NZ_JACXWX010000031.1 GCF_014764505.1 Phormidium tenue FACHB-886 | reverse complement strand
CTTGCACTGGTCAACCTGGCGACGAATTCACCAAGCCGTTGCCAGATTTCATCACTACAAACGTCGGTCTCTTGCAACCGCCCCAAATCTACAACTGTAGTACTAGGGCTGTTGTAACCCACCGCCAACGCGACATCGAGCACCCCTAATTCTGTTTCTCTCAAGAGCCGTTTTGCGGCTTCAATCCGCTGACGGGTGACATATTGATTGGGACTTTCGCCAGTGGATTGTTTAAACAGCCGCGCAAAATGATAAGCACTCATATTCACTTGCTGCGCTAAATCATCCAATGACAAATCCGTATCGAGGTGCGCTTGCACATAATCGGTGACGCGACGGAGGCGATCGCCCGGTAGCCCACTGCGATACTCTGGGATGCGATGCTCAAAGCTGCAATGCTGACGCAGTAAGTGAACGGCTAACAGTTGGGCGGCAGATTCGGCATAGAGTTTACTGCCCAGTCCACCCGTTTCAAGCTCCTGTTTTAGCATCAAGCACAGTTGCTCGATCAGCGGATCGTGGATGCCCGATCGCTCTAACAGTTGAGTTTGAGCTGCATTAGTTTGAACCGTTGCTGCACCAACTTCAGCTAGAAACCGGGCATTGAGATGCAGATGAACCGTTTCAATCGGGTCGTTCGATCGACTGACCCAGCGCATTTCATACGGAGTATCCCCTGAAGGGGTGAGGAAAAGCTGCCCAGGTTGAATTTGGACTTCTGTCCACGTTCCGCCAATCTCCCGAACGTCAACACAGGTGGAACCGCTCAGCTGTAGCACGATGTGGGGATCGGGAACGGCAGGCACAATCAAATGTTCAAACGTTTGAGGTTCCTGATAAGTGCGGACAATCAGATTTTGCCAACCTGCATTCACACTTGATTTTACGGGCTTTGAGGAGGCGTAGTCCTCAAATTCTAGTGTAGAGGTTTGTTCTGGGACTTGTCGTTGCGCTGCCATAGCAATTGTGTTGAACGAAAGGAGCCAAAAAAGGAGTAAACGTACAGTGCCATAGCAGGCTTACTAGGTGCGACTGCCTCTAGAGATAAGATGCAAACCTCTGTTGGGTGGTGGAGTGCAAGCTTATAGGCTTCTCTCGTGATTACGCGAAAGCGATTTGTGCAACGCTGCAAATAACACTTCAGGAAATTTTTACGACACAATTATTCTCTATATCATAGGTAAGCTTTCGGATAAATGAGACAGTTATGAGCGACCGCCTTCTCATCCTCTTGACTCTCCAGCCGACTAGAGAGTTTAAGATAGAAGCATGGCATTGGTGAGGTAGATATGCTAGCCCAAGGAGAGTTAAAACGGATTGGTTCAGTTGCTAAAGAAAGTGGACTGCCGATCAAGACAATTCGTTATTACGATGAGTTGGGGTTGCTCAAGACGTTTGGCAGAACAGAGGGTAACTATCGACTCTTTAACTTAGAGGTATTTAGTCGTTTACGGTTTATCAGACGCGCTCAAGGTTTGGGGTTAAGCCTGTTAGAGATCAAAGAGTTTCTAGAGGTGCATGATCAAGGTAATTTACCGTGCGATCATATCAAAGTGAAACTAGAGGACAAGCTTTCCCAGATCGAGCAGCAGATTCAACAATTACAGATTCTCAAACAGGAGCTGGACGGACTTCTATCTGGTTGGGAAGCTCTTCCTGAACATCCTGAAGAAACAATTTGTCCGATTATTGAACGAGTTTAGAATAGCCCTTACTTCTGATAAAAATACCAGCCCATGAGGTTTTTCATAGAACTCATGGGCTGTTTCCTGTTGAATTTGAATCATGCGTTGATAAGCAGGCTTGATTAAGCAGTCAGAAAATTTTTGACTAGGGGTCTTGACTCTCCAGCCAGCTAGAGATTCTAGGATAACGACAAGAGTAAGAAACGTGAGTGCAACGTTATCAACACGCTTAACAGTTCCCATTGTCATTCATTAAAAAGAGTCTTTACTCTCTATTACTCCTCACAGTATTCCTTTTATCGACCTATATTTGGAGATTAAAAATGAATCGCATAGCAACTGCGATCGCCATCGTCATGACTTTATCAATTGTTCAAAGCTGCACACAACTCGCTCAAATTGAAGAGAAATCCACCATGACAACGACAACTCATCCAAACGCGGCTCACGCAGAAGAAACAAATCACAGCCATTCCACAACTCACACTGTAAGTCATGGTGAGCATGGCGATGATCATGCAAACACTTCTGCTTCAACTCAAGCAAAACTTAGAACGGCTGGTGTAATTACTCCTAATACTCCCATTACGCTTCAGATTGATGTACAGGATAAGGATGGAAATGCGATCGCTCAGTTCGATCAGTTTCAAGAAAAGATGATGCACTTGATTGCCGTTAGCGATGATTTGCAAGTTTTCCAACATCTTCATCCTGTGTACAAAGGCAACGGACAATTTGATGTTGAAGTACAGTTTCCTCAATCCGATGGTTACACACTGTTTAGCGATTACAAACCTACAGGACAGCCAGAACGGGTTTCTGTGATGAAAACCCAAGTTGCTGGAGACAATGCTTCTGTTGCTCAAGTCAATTGGAGCCGTACCAAGACCTTTAATAGAACCGTTGTGAGCTTTGCTTCAACTCAAGAAACGATCCGAGCAGGGCAAGAGGTTGTTCTGCAGTTTAACCTACAGGATGCAACGAGCCGTCAACCCATCACTGATTTACAGCCTTATCTCGGTGAAAAAGGGCATTTAGTGATTCTGCGTCAATCTCCTGTATTAACGCGAGAAAACTACATCCATGCTCATGCTGTGCCGAATACACCAGCAAACCAAATTCACTTTGTCACACGCTTCCCACAGCCCGGAAGATACAAAATGTGGGGACAGTTTAACCGCAACAGCAAAATTATTACTGCTGATTTTTGGGTAGAGGTTATTCAATAAAACCCAAAATGCAAAACTTTTATGTCCCAACTAAATAACACCTAAACAGGGATGGTTGTGTCGCAAAAACTGGTAAATGGTAAGGTAGGTAAGCCTACCCTTGCTTTTTCCCACTCCGATGTCTATTCCTACTTTATATCAAGCGCATCGTGAAACCGATGATGGGGTTCAAGACGTTTAACAGCACGAGAAGAACGTTGAGTGGAATCGAAGCGATGAATATGATTCGCAAAGGACAAGTAAAAGGAATCGACCAAGGGGATATTGTCTCTCAAGCTAGGTTTATTGAAGCACTCTTTGGAATTAGTGCTTAAGGGAATGCAAACGTTACCGATCGTTTGTCCTTAAACAGTTTTTGCGACACGACCCTGTCCAATCAGGTTGACATCAATGACTCTTCTAAATTCTTCCGGTGTGACTTGGTCAAACGGTGCCACAACGCTAGTTCCAGAGACATGCACCCAGGTATCGAGTCGTCCGTAAGTGGCAATGGTCTGATCGGCGATCGCTTTCACCTGTTCAAATTCGCTGACATCGGCAAGGACGGCGATCGCGTCTCCACCCAACTGTTTAATCTCCTCCACCAGCGTTGCTAATCCAGATTCGCTACGAGCAGCAACAATAACCTTTGTCCCTCTTTTGGCAAACCGCAGGGCTGTTTCTCTACCAATTCCACTGGAAGCGCCAACGATGGCGACTACTTGCTGATTGATCGGCTTTAATTTCATGGGTTCTACTCCTAAAATTGAATCTCTTTGAATACAGTCCCCAATGCTGGTGGCGAATCATTGTCAATGCTTACACCGGGGTTCATGCCTCTGAGAAAGATGTCTCGCCACAACGTCCGGTGCCAGTCTTTGAGGAACGATAGAAGGTCGTTGTTGAGTTGTTCCTTGCGCGTGTCGGTTAAGCCATTCGGTGCGCCTGGATAGATCTTCAGAGTGACGTTTACTTAGTGATTTCAAAGAATCATTGACCCGACGCCAGACGTGCTTCTGACTGGTTTTGCCAGCCGTGATCGCGCAAATAAGATTCAAAGTCGGTCGGTGCAGAAAAATCATGCTGCAACTGCGCTAAATCCGCTGCATAGCCAACGTTCTCAAACCAGCGATACATGATCGTCAATTCCTCTCCAATTTGCTGCTCAAACGCTTCAAACGGAATTTGTTGATATTGAACGGTTTTTCCTAAAACACGGCTGAACGCAGCAGCGATTTCCGGCATGGTCATCTCCACGCTGGCAAGTTCAATTTCGCGGTTCATGAAGTCTGCGGGGCGATCGAATACCTCAGCGACCATCTCCCCATAATCTTCTTCAGAAAGCTGCTGCAACTTCGTCTCAGGACTCAATGGCTGAAAGAGCGTTCCGGTCTCAACCATCGAGCGCATCATGTTGTAGTTGTAGAAGAAGAAAACGGGTCGCATGATTGTGTAGGGCAACTCGCTTCTTCCAGGGAGAGGCTTCGCCAACGCTCGGATGTATTCTTCAACTTGAGACTTGCTGTCGAAATGCGGAACACCCGTGTTGCGTTCGGCGCTCCCCACCGAACTGTAGACGAAGTGCTGGATGCCCGCCGATGAAGCCGCGTCTGCAACCGCTTTACCCTGACGGATTTCGGTGTCTAATCCGTCTTGAAAGATCTGTAGCGAAAAAACACCGTAGGCACCTTGCAAAGCGCGATCGAGGGAAGTGCAATCGTTGAGATCTCCGACTGCGAGTTCTGCACCTGCCTGTTGGAGGGCTTGAGCAGCAGGCTTGTTTGGGTCACGCACCAAGGCACGAACCTTGAAATTGCCGCGTTGCAAAAGATGACGGGCGATCGCGCTTCCCTGATTGCCTGTAGCTCCGGTGACTAAGATAAGTCGTTCTGCGTTGATTGACTGTGTCATAACTGTTTTCTCGTTTGTTATCAAGAGAGGGCTGAGTGCCTGTCCGTTAATCTCATTGTTCAACCTGAACCCAATTCAGAACACTCAAGTTCTCTGCGTTAAGCGCTGAGATAAGCCGAAATCATTTTTCTATGTTTAAAGGTGGATTTTTGAGTAGAATTACCTGGGATGTATGCTGGATTCCTGAAACCTGGTAACCTCTCGGTACAATCTCACTCTTTTAAGAGATGCGACAGCAAGGCAGTAGGGCAATTTTTCCGCAAGGTGTTCAAGGCACAACATACTCAAACCCCACGAGTTATCAATGTATGGCACTACGTGCCTAAATCAAAATTGTTTTTATGTAAAAGTCCCGCTTCGCGGGACTTTTACATAAAAACAGTGTCTTAACATAAGCGCGTAGCGCTATAGACAAAAATGCCGCCTACCCAGTGGCAATGGATGCGCTCAAAACGGAAGAAACGATCGCAGAGGATATTGAAGACGCAATCGCCGAACTGCCACTCGGTTCGATTCAACGACAGGGTCAAAGGCACAACGCTTAGTGACTGATACCGTAAACCGATTCTTACTAATTGGCTGCTTGTTGACGATAGGTTGCTGGTGTAGTTTGAAGTATTCTGCGGAATACTGTTGTCATGTGGCTCTGGCTGCCAAAGCCAACCTCATAAGCGATCGCCGCAATCGACATTTGAGTGTCTTGCAGCAATCGTTGTGCTTGCTTTAATCGATAATGCAACACATATTGATGGGGTGCTATTCCGGTTGTCGCCTTGAATGCATGAGCCAGATAGTAAGGACTGATGCCAACGTGATCGGCAATTTGGTAAAGCCGCAACTCGCTGTGTAAATGCGATTGAATATACTCCACGACCGCTTTCAGTTGCCTTGGCGTCAAGCAATCTGGCACTCGTCCTAATCGTCCTGCGAGAGTTGACCGGTGGCGAATGATGTGTCCCATGATCAAAGTTGCCAGAGACTCTAGATAAAGCGTCCCTCCAACATGCGCTCGATCAGCAAAAAAGCCTTGAAGCGCTCCAGCTAAATTTACACCTCTGGTGCTGGGTTGAACCTGTCCTGGAATGAATTCGATCACGGCTTCACCCGTGTACTCAGCCATGATGCGATCGACGATCGTCTGTTTGTACGCCAGGATGATACAATCACCAGCCGTCTCTATAGATCGATAGGTGCTACCTTGGGAAACGACATCAAACCCACCGGGTTCTGAGCGATACGGCATGAGCTTATCAGAGGCAAAAGCAGCGATGCCGTGACCGGGCTGAAACCGGGTCGAAATCAATTCAAATGAAGCCAGCAGATTTACCTCTAACTGTCCTGGAGTCAGCATTGCTGCAATCAAGTCAGGGGTTTCTAGCCAGTGTCCCCAAAGCGGCAACTGCCTCAAGGGTGTGCGATCGAGCGGCATTTTCCGCTCAGTTGTTGGAAATACGCGCTCGATTAGGCTATCCATTTACCCTGTCTGACTCACCTACTTTGATTTAACCAGACCGGATGCACCGCGATCGTGTGAAACCAAAAATGCAACTCTTTCACCCTCAAGAATTGAAAAGACAAGTTGGGGCAATTTTTATAAGCTTGGAGGCATTCTCTACAGGATAAACCCTACCTTCCTATATGGCTGCTAATCTCGTACCAATCTCAACCCTCTTTATCGGGCTAAACGGCTTGATCGCATTTGCCCTCTCCTACATTGCTGCGTCCGAGCGAGTTAAAGCCAGAGTGTGGCATGGAGAGTCTAAAGACGATGTCGTGATGCAGCCTGATCCGCTAATGAACCCTAGTCCTTGGGTGCTGACGATCGAGCGGTTGACCCAACGACAGCTGAAAAAGGGCGAAATTGATGCAGGTGACTTGCAGCGAAAAGTTCGAGCGCATGGCAATTTTGCCGAATATGTGCCGCATGGGTTGCTGCTCATCGTTGCACTAGAACTGATGCAGGTTCAAGCATGGCTAATCTGGCTGTTAGGTGGCATGTTGTCGATCGCCCGTATCGCCCATGCCTATGGGGTGATCACGAAATATGGTCCTTCGGTCAGTCGCGCCACTGGTTTTTTCCTCACCTGGTTTGTCTACATCATTGGCAGCATTGCTTGCCTCTACTACGGCTGCAAAGGACTACTGTGAGCAGCTATGACCATTGGGCATCTTGCCATGCTTATGAACCTTGCTGTGACCGCATGGAAGACATTCCATCGCTTTGCTCTCTGTCAATATTCCTCTCTACTCCATCAATTCCACATTAACCTGACGCACTATCCTAAAAAACATGGTTCAATTGACTTAACAATTGCATCAAAAGTATGTATGGAGTAAAAAGCGATATAGATTCAAATATTTTCCCAGAACAGAGCTACTCAAATATTATTCAGGCATGCTTATGCTAATTTCCCTTGCCATGCTGTTCAACGACCTTCCCAGAACTAATAAATGAAATTCCCTGTCCGCCAGATGTATTGATCATTACCGCTTCAATCACAGGTTCTGACACCGTTCTTTCTGCAACCCATTCCACAATAAAGTTTGCACCTGACCCACCACTCATATCATCTGCTGCTACAAAGAAGCTAGTGGAAGCAAGTGGTTTTAGGGCTACTGGGCGTTCAACATCCTGCCTAACTAGTTGGCCATCAGTATCGTAGTACCTCACAGCGGTAATGATGATTGAATTTGTCGAGTCTGTATTGCGAACGCTAAGCGTCGCCGATAAATTCATGACCTGGTCTTGGCTGTTGTAATGATAGATATGTGAATAAATGGGAACATAAACGGTTTGTCCCATTACGATATCGTCCTTATTGAGAGAAACGGTTTGAAGCTGAGTTTCACGTTTTTGAACAGATGACGGATTTGACCAGTTGGTTTGGGTCGAGCAAGAAGCAAGCGCGATCGCCACAATCACCCAGGCAAAGCACAGATGGTGTTTCAGCCCCATTGACATTCACTCCACTCCATTACACTGATACAGCATTGATCCTTCAAGCATAGTGGGAATCCCTGTAGACTCAAACAGTAGTCAACCTTTGAACTTTGGAGAAAAGTGATTTATGGGAGGATCGGCAATAGAGTGGCTTGTCGCACAACAAAATTCATTAGATATCAGCCCTGTTGAAAGCAGTCAAGCGGCAGGCAGCATTCCTGAACTGGTCATTATTCTGATTATTTTGCTCCTGATTGCAACGGTGGTTGCTCTTGTGACCCAGCGATTGCGAATTCCCTACGTAGCAGGGTTGGTGCTGGCAGGGTTGCCCATTACAGAGGTTTTCTCGCGGCGGATTGGGTTAGACCCCTCTCTCGTCCTCAATCTTTTCCTGCCCATTCTGATCTTTGAAGCGGCAATCAATACCGATATCAGCCGCCTCCGCAGTACCTTCAAGCCGATCGCCCTTTTAGCAGGTCCAGGGTCAATTTTCTCTTCGGCAATCATCGCAGCCATCGTGAAATACGGGTTGGGGCTGGACTGGATTTCTGCCCTGCTGATCGGAATCATTCTGGCAAACACCGATACAGTCTCGATGATTGCCGTCTTCAAGGAAATCCGTGTTCCTTCCCGATTATCCACCATTGTTGAGGGTGAAACCCTATTTAATGATGCGGCTGCTCTGATTTCTTTTAATTTGATCTTGATTTTTTATGCAACAGGCTCTCTCACGGCTGTAGAAGGAATTAAAGAACTGCTAGTCGTTGCTCTGGGTGGAGGACTGGTGGGAGCAATACTCGGCTATTTGAGTTTGCCCATCTTTACTCGCTTGAATGATTCCTTGAGCAGTTTGCTGCTAACCGGTGCCTTAGCATTAGGAACATTTCAGATTGGGCAATCCCTGGGTGTATCGGGGGCAGTTGCAGTGGTCATTGCTGGATTGATCTTTGGCAATCTTGGATTGCCCCGGAGTTCATCTGCCTCCGATCGGATGTCTTTACTGAGTTTCTGGGAATATGCTGGTTTTGGAGTTAATACGTTCATCTTCTTGCTGATCGGCATTGAGATTAACCCAGCCACGCTGTGGAGAATTTTACCTGCCATCCTGCTGGTGATTCTGGCATACCAACTGGGACGAATTCTCTCTGTCTATTTATTGCTGGCAGGGCTGCGCTGGTTCGATCGCCCAATTCCCTTGCGCTGGCAGCACGTTCTATTTCTGGGCAATATCAAAGGTTCTCTGTCGATGGCACTGGCTCTAAGTATTCCCCTGGCATTGCCTGGACGGGAAAGCATTATTGAATTAGTGTTCGGTGCAGTCCTATTCTCCCTCGTTGGACAGGGATTAAGCTTACCCTGGTTGGTCAAACGGCTGAGAATTAGCCCCGTTTCAGACGCGATGGAGCAAGTTGGAAAGCTCCAGATTCAATTGATTGCCGCAAAAGCAGCCCAGGATGAACTGGATGGTCTGCTGAAATCAGGTGTGTTGCCCAAAGCCGTATACGAAGAACTTTGGGCATCTTATCAAGCGCGAGTCGCGCAGTCTGAGCAGGTTCTACGGGATCTTCACAACCAATATCGGGCGGGTCAATTGAAAAGCGATCGCAGCGGACTCGATACCATTCGACGACAACTGCTGTTGGCAGAAAAAGGAGCCGTCAGCGATGCGCTCCGCAAGCGAATTGTTCCAGAGGATCTGGTGCAGCCCTACATCAAAGATTTGGATGAGAAACTTCTCTCGTTGGAAGATGACTAGCGTGAATTCCCAGAAAATCAATCATGGGATGAACGGACTCAGGACGAGTCACAACCAGGATGGTGGAGCCTGCTCCCAACACAGTGTTGCCATTCGGGATTTCCAAATCTGCACAAGAGTGGCATTGATATCCAATGATCAGTGAACCTGTGGGGAAGCGAGGATCTTGAGCAATTTGGGCAACGGTGCGACCTGCTACATAGCAACTGCCTGGAACAGGCAGCTTCAGCACTTCCACCTGCCCTTGCTCAAAATGCATCATCGACTCGACTTCAGGGTATTCAATTGCGTTTGCCATCGTTGCAACTGCCAGATCAATTGTGCTGATAATATGGCTCGCTTGAGCCAGGCGATAAGCTTCTAGAAATTCACGATCACGCATTCGCACCACTATGTGGGAAACACCATAACTCCTCGACAATGTGAGCATCGCTAAGTTCAATGCATCATCTCTGAGTGCAGCAACAACTGCATTTGCTTGTCGAATCCCTGCTTCAAGAAGCACTGTTGTGCTAACTGCACTGCCCTCAAATGCCATGACTCCGATCTTCTCACGGGCAAAGCGACAGGCAAGTGGGTCTAAATCAATGATTGCTACAGTATGACCGAGCTTCAATAACTGCTGGGCTAACCCCAGCCCCATCATTCCTGCTCCACCAATTACAACGTACATAGCTAACCGTCACCTTCAGAATGAACATTACAGATTTACCACGATAACTCAACCGTTTAAGGTTGCTCATGGATAGGGCGTGAGGGGCAATTCAATCTGAAACTTTGAGCCTTTACTCACTTCACTTGTGACATGAAGATGCCCGCGATGGGCTTGGACAATTTGCTGGGCGATCGCCAACCCTAGCCCAAAGCCGCCGCTATCGTGAGAACGCTGAGTGTCTACCCGGTAGAAGCGATCGAAGATATAGGGTAGGTCGGCTTCTGGAATGCCGATGCCTGTGTCGATTACCTGAATCACTGCCCAACCGGGGTGAGGCACCAAGCGCACCAGGATTGTGCCACCAGCAGGGGTATATTTGCAGGCATTGTTGAGCAAGTTTTCGATCGCCTGTCGTAGCAAATCAGGATCAGCCCACAGTTCGATCAGTTGCTCAGGCTGCGCGTGGGTCAGAGCGGGTAATGTTTTACATCTGGTGATGATACTCATTACACGGCTAAACCAAACTCGTAACGGTTGATATACAATTATTGTCCTTATGATTTCCTTTGTGATGTCATTGTCATTGATAAATCACCACTCATCAGTGAGCAATGAGCAATATTCCTTTCCATTTAATTGAAAAACTTTTGTTCTTTAAATTTCTCATTTTTTAATTGAAATAAAATAAATTTAGGGTTGAAAAATTAGATTAAGCCCTTATACTATTTTGTATGCTCCTTGTGCATTCATTCATTCTGTTTCATGTTTGGTAGAAATCGAGTTCAACTCTTAATTCTTTCCTGGAGACAACTATGAAGCTGAATTCTTTAGCAGCATCTGCGGCGATCGTCGCTTTGTCAGGTGCAACACTGTTTGCATCTACTGGAGTTGCCCAAGCTTGTATTTACAAGCAGCAAGGGGGTGCTTCTGATATTATTTCTCCGACTGTGCCATCTGTTGATTCAACTACAACACAGGTAAACTCCAACGGTTTAAATCAGTTAGGAATTGCTGGAGCAGGTCTAACAATTTTGGCGGGTTTGTTTGGAGGTGGTATGTTGCTTAAGGCTCGCTTGAAGCAAGCTTCAGCAGCAGATTCAGAAGAAGTTCCTGCCGTTGAAACTCCTGAAGCTGAACCGCTCCCGATCGCTTTGACGATCTCAAAGTTTCCGATCGAGGTTCCACCGGCAGCGCTCCGAAATCTGCATGTTGAAGAGTCCGAAGAATCTAAAGATGCTATTTCTGTCCGCTAAACAACAGCTGAATTAATCAAAAAGCCTTTAGCAATGTGCTAAAGGCTTTTTGATTAGTATCGGAGTTGAGAGCTATAGTGCAAACCAAAGAAATGAACTAATGCCAATTTAACTAAGAAGCATAAAATATCTTCCGTTAAATTGGCATAGAATCAGTAGATTTTCCTGCAATATTTAGCAAGAAACTTGGTTGAACTAATAGCTACGGCGATCGCGCTCTAAGTCGTAGATTACCTTCTCAACCACCCAGTCTGCTGAGCGATCTGGGTGCATTATTTTGGTGCGAGTTAGTAATCTATCTGCAGCATTTCGATCGTTGTGCAAAAGTCTTAATAACTTCTTTTGCAGTCGAGAATTTGCCTGTTGGGCTGGTGCTAGTCTTTCCGATTGTTGAACAGCATGATTGCCGAAATAGCCTGCTCGTTTAGCAGTCAAAGCAATCGCGCCAATTCCGGTTCCTACAATAGCAAAGCCCGCAAGTGTTTTAGTGTCTGAATTTCCTATTTCACCCAGAACTCTAGGCGACGCGCTACTAATTAGCCGATCGGCAATGGCTTGTGCCCGATCAATTGGGATAGCAAATCCTAACCCTTGCGCGTCTCCAATAATGGCAGTATTGATACCCACCACTTGCCCTTGCTGATTTAACAAAGGACCCCCAGAGTTGCCAGGATTGATAGCTGCATCAGTTTGGATGAATCGATCTCGGCTACTGCGCGCCCCAATATCACTGCCTGCCCGATCGATGCCGCTGATAATCCCAACTGTAACAGTGTGGTCGAGCCCTAGCGGATTGCCAATGGCGATCGCCCAATCTCCCGGCCGGAGGTCTGCTGAGTTGCCGATTGCGACAGCAGGCAAGTTTCTGGCTGGGATTTGGACAACTGCTACATCAGCCGATCGATCTTCTCCCAGAACTTGCCCGGTGAAGCTACGACCATCATTTAGAATTACAGTCACGCTGTCTGCACCATTTACAACGTGAGCATTTGTCAGGATATAGCCTTCAGAATTGAGAATAAATCCAGAGCCAGTACCGCGTACAACGCGACCTTGAGATCGGGTTGAGCTGTTTGCTGATTCTCTAGTAGAGTTAATTCGCACGACGGCAGGAGATGCTTTCTCAACCGCGGCGGTGATGAAGTTGGGGTTGGCAGCATCGGCTACATCTGAACTGTCTGCTGCTGAACTGCCTGCCGTTGGCTGGAGCCTTTGAAGTGGTGCCTCAGGCGGCAGCTGACGTGCCAAAGTCAAACCCGCTGCACCCATAAACAATAAAGCAAGATAAAGAATTGGTCGGGGAACTGAAAGACGAGACATAGCGTTTAGATTGAGAGAATAAAGTTGGATAAATTAAGGACAATTAGAGCTGAACATCAGAGCCAGCTAATCATCAGAGCTAAATAACTCTGTGCAATTGAGGCGTTAGGATTTCATCAATTGTTCAACGACTTCGATCGCCGTTTGGGTGGTTTGATCGAGCAGCTTTGGATCAACTTGCGTATCAGTCGGAGAGTGATAGTTTGGATCCGCGCCGCGTGTGAAAAACAGAATGGGAACTTCAGCCCGGGCAAAAGGAGCATGATCGCTGTTGCCGCTGGCTGCAAAAGTAATAATGGACGCATCTACAGCTTTAACGAGCGCTGTTAGACCAGACGTGCCGCCCACCTGCAACGCTTCATTCGCGCCCACCATGTCAAAGTTCAACATACTCTCAAGCCCTGAGAGAAATTGCGGCTGAGCCTGATCGACAAAGCTTCTAGAGCCATGTAAACCGTCTTCTTCTCCATCGAATGCCACAAACCAAACTCGTTGCGCAATTGGCTTTTGTGCCACGTTACGGGCAATGTCTAGGATCACTGCGGTCCCAGAAGCATTATCGTTTGCTCCTGGGGAGCCAGCAACTGAATCGTAATGAGCCCCAAGCAGTACTTCTGGCTGTGTCACGCCTTCCAGATGCGCAATGATATTGTGTCCTGTAACCGTTCGGTTGACAGCGTTGGCATTCAACGTCACCTGAAGCGACTCACGGGCTGCCCGCTCTAGCAAAGGATTGCCCTGCTCCCCTGAGAGGGATATCACCGGAATCCCTATTTCCCCTCCCAGCGACCCGGCAAACCCACCCTCGTCAAAGTTGACGATCACCAGCCCAATTGCCCCTGCTGCTGCTGCGTTATTTGCCTTCTCCAAAAAGCGAATTTCGCCGCGTTGGACAATAGCGATCGCCCCTCTAGCCTCAACCTGGGCAAAGTCTTCTGGTCTACCAAAATTTGGCACTGCCACCAGTCGGGCAGTCGGACGACCAGCAATTGAACCACGTAACGCTCTGGCTGCCACTGGTGTAGAATCCAGGATCAGCTCTGAGCCTTGATCTTCAAATTTGGAATAGGTGAAGGTCTGCACTTCGGTCACGTAGCCCGCCTTGCGGTACTCCTCGGCTAAGTAGGAGCGGGCTTGCTCCATCACAGGGGTTCCTGCCACTCTTGGACCTAGTGAAACGAGCGTTTGCACATCGGCATCTGCGCTAGGAGTAGCTGCATTGGAAGTAGCTGTATTGGGCGCGTTTGCGCGAGGGCTATTCGCCCCCTCAACCGCTGTACCCCCAGCCGGACTAGCAGGGACTTGTACCGCTAAAGGCGCTCGGCTACAGCCTGCAGCTAAACTCAAAGCACTCGTAAGCAGCAACTTAATCCAGTATGACGATCGCATTCTTACGTCCCTATGCCGTATGGTGGCTGATCTAGAAAGGTCGATAGTTTTATTGTGATTGGCAAATGTGACACCAAAATGTCAGAAGGGAGCTGCAGCAAAAGCGCAAAAACTGCAGGATAACGCAAACTCCTACTCTTCAATTCTTACTCAAAATCTGTCTTTACTCCCTGACAACATCAGACTTTTTCTGACTTTCTCCGGCTTGCAAACCGATCGCCTAATTCTATGCTGTAGGTGTCTTGACAAAAGACAGGCTAACCCCTAACTGACAAATACAGGAGAATTAAAATGGCTGACTGGATTCTTACTCCCGTTTACGAATATTACGCAGCAACCCCCGTTCCGCGCTATCAGTATTCTTCTAATCCAGATATCAAAGATGGATGGACAAGAACTGGCATTAGCTTCTTTGCGTTTGGGGAAGACCAACCCGGAGTTTTACCCATTTACCAATATCACGCAGAGGATCCGTGGCGTTACTATTACAGCTACCAGCCCGATGTACAGGACGGCTGGATTAATGATGGCATTGCATTCTATGCCTACCAATACTCACAGCTCAACTTAACACCAGTCTATCAATATCGTGCTACTGATCCTTGGCGCTATTACTACTCCACCACGTTTCAGGAACTGCGCGGCTGGACATGGGAAACCTACGCATTCTATGTCCTTAACGCAGCCTCCACTAGCAAACTAGTTTAGGTAAGACAGTGCTTCCGCTTAAATGGAATTAGGTAATTTTTGAAGATCACCTGATCTTCAAAAATTATCTTAGCTTTATGCACAGCTAGTATCTCAATGATGAGGTTTGCAATGTCTATAGAGATGAACAAATCGATCGTGCGTCGCTACTATGAAGAAGTATTCAATCAACGTGAGATTGATGTGGTTGATGAACTAATTGCAGATAAATTTATTGATAACGATCCTACTCCAGCTGCAGCCAAAGATAAGAGAGCAGCCAAACAATTTATTTTTGAGCTGACAGAAGCCTTTCCTGATCATCACCATGAAATCATCGACTTAATTGCCGAAGACGACAAAGTGGTGATGCATTGTGTTCTCACTGCAACCCATCGAGGTGCATTTATAGGACTGCCAGGTGTTCCCCCTACAGGTAGATCGATCCGGCAACAGCAAATCCATATCTTGCGTATTCAAAATAATAAGATCGCTGAACACTGGGTAATCCGCGATGATTTGGCTATGATGCAGCAGCTCGGCATTATGCCTGCCCTTATTTCCGCTTGAACGCTCTACTCTGCAAAGGCACCCAGCGCATACAGCGTTGCTTTTTGAGCTTCTGTCACGCCTGTAACCCCTGTAATATTCATGCCTTCGTAGGGTCGATCGGCTCTCAGAAGCTTTAAGCAGTTCCCGGTTTGGGTATCCCAGATTCTGATCGTCTCATCTTCACTACCGCTTGCCAAGAGCCGAGCATCAGCGCTGTAGCCAATTGATTGAATCGATCGTTGATGGCCCTGCCCAACCCACAGGCAGTTCCCTGTTTGAATATCCCAGAGCTTCACCACACCATCATCGCCTCCGCTTGCTAGCGTAGCGGCATGGCAATCTACTGCAACTGACCAAACATTGCCAACATGTCCTTGAAACGTTCTCAGGCATTGACCTGTACTGATATTCCAAAGCTTCACGGTTTGATCAGCGCTGCTGCTAATCAGCAGTTTTCCATCTGGGCTGAATACCACTGACCAAATTTGAGCAGTATGCCCCTCAAAGATTTGCAGCCGTTCTCCTGTTGTCACACTCCAAAGGGCAATGCGTGTTCCGTCGATGCAGCTTGCTAGCGTCTCGCTATCGGGGCTGAAGGCAGCTCCTTTTGTCCAGCTTGTGTCTCCAGTCAAAACGCGATCGCTAACCGAGGAGCTAAGATTCCACAGTCTAATGGTGCGGTCTTGCGATGTGCTTGCCAGCCATTGCCCATCTGGGCTAAACGTGACACAACGAATCCAGCTGCTGTGCCTCCGCAACGTCTTAAGGCATTGCCCCGTATGCACATTCCAGAGCTTAATGGTGCGATCGTCACTACCGCTAGCGAGCAGATTGCCATCGGGGTGGAAGGCAACAGACCGGACCCAGTTGCTATGTCCTCGTAACGTCTTCAAACATTGTCCCTTCTGCACATCCCAAAGCCTGACGCAGTGGTCATAAGAGCCACTGGCAAGCTGCATTTCATCGGCTGGGCTGGAACTAGCTGGCGGTGCAAAGGCGATCGACCAAACTCGGCTGCTGTGCCCCTGCAAAGCTCTAAGGCATCGTCCCGTACAGATATCCCAAAACCTCACCGTTTGATCGCTGCTGCCGCTCGCCAGTTGATCGTCTAAACTGAAGGCAACGGCCCGGACTTGGCTGCTATGTCCCTGCAAAGTTTTGAGGCATTGCCCGGTCTGCGTGTCCCAAAGCTTGATGGTGCAATCGCTACTGCCGCTAGCTAGTAGCGATGTGCTAGCGCTGAAGACCAGAGATTGCACTTGACCCTGATGTCCCTGCAATGTTTTGAGGCATTGCCCGGTCTGCGTGTCCCAAAGCTTGATGGTGCGATCGCTACTGCTGCTAGCCAGCAGGGTTCCACTAGCGCTGAAGACAAGAGATTGTACTTGGTCGCTGTGCCCCCGCAAAGTTTTCAGACATTGCCCAGTTTTGGTATCCCAAAGTTTGATGGCGCGTTCTACTGTGCTGTCTTGTAGAGAATCGCTGCTGCAAGTGGCAAAAAGAGAACCACCTTCGCTGAATGCAACAGATTTAAAGCATTGCCCAACATTGATATTCCACAGGCAGATGGTGGAGTTGCTGCGATCGACAGATAGCTGAGCATCCGGGCTGGCTTGGTTAATGTCAGGACTTTCCCTATAAAAAGTTTTCAAACATTGTCCGGTTTTGGTATCCCAGAGCCGAATCGTTTGGTCGCCGCTGCCGCTAAGCAAATTGCCATCGGCACCAAAGGCGATCGCATGGACGTAGTTTGTATGGCCTTGCAGCGTCCTTAAGCACTCTCCGTTGCTCACATCCCACAGCCGAATCATGCCATCATCGCTGGCGCTAGCAAAGAGCTGTCCGCACGGGCTAAAAGCGAAGCATAGCACCCAACTTTTGTGCCCTTGGCAAGTGAAAAGCGGTTGACCCTCTGCAACCTGCCAGAGGCAAACATCCTCATTGACTCCCCCCGTTGCTAGCAAGTGACCCTCTGGACTGAAAGCGATCGCGAGAATGCTGCCAAAGGTTTGAGCGAATGTGGTGTTGCTGAGATCGCTGTAGGCAAGGTTAGCTCGATGCAGCTTAGCTTCTTGCAGATGCGCCTGCCACAGCGTTAAATGAGAGAAATCGTAGCCGCTTAGATCCGTACCTAGCTGTTGAAAGAGGTTTATTAGGTTGCCGCCACCATATCCAGCTGTGCCTATAGTTTGCAGCAAGCACCGTAGGGAATTGAGCTGGTCTTCAAGGGCTTCTTTTGTCCGAAAGCAGTAGCTCAATTGAGCGACGATCGGCTGCAAAATCACACGAGCTTGGCTTTCTCTGACGTAATCCTTGGCTTGCGCTTTGATCAGGGCATAGCTGAGAAATAGCTTGGGCTGCAAAGTTTCAATTTCCTGACACACTTGAGCAATCAGGTGTTCTGTGACATTCTCCATCAGCACAGGCTGCAGGGTGAACAGCCCCGCATTCTTTTCAATGAGCGATCGTTGCACCAGCGACAGCAACGCTTCTAACAGCTTATGCTGCGGCAAACCTGGAAAGAAGTTTGCTCTTAGCTCTGCCAAAGACACCCACTCCCGCTCGATCGCCAGCCAGTTCATAATCTGCTGCTCCAAGGCAGACAGACGGCGGAACTGCTCATCTAGCAGCATGGCAATATCTTCAAGTACGATCGCACCCTGCGCCAGAAACTCAGTCAAACTGCCGTCAAATAGGTCTTGTACGGTTGTAGAGACAATTTTGAGCGCCAGCGGATTGCCGGAATACTGTGCCGTCAAGCGCTGCCAATCCTCTGGCGAAGCGGTGTAGCCCCCCTTTGCCTTAAAGATCTCCTGAATTTCGTTAAATTCCAATCCTACCAGCGATAAACTGCGGACAGGCAGGGCGTTCCCTTCGATCGATTTTAGCGATTTAGGTTTCTCTCGGCTGGTTAAAACCAAGCAGCTTGTGTGATGTTCGCGACCAATTCGCCTCAGGAGTTCGTCGTAGGCTGCGTAACCCGCTCGAAATCCTGCCTCGCTATCAGCACCCGCCAAAATAGCTTCTACATTGTCAAACACCAGTAGGCAACGGGTAGAGCGTAGACAAGATAACAGTTGGTTAATCTGCGCTTCGAGCGTGTCGGGCAGGTTGGGATGACCTAAGAAGATCTGACTCAAACTCACCAAAATGTCCTCGATCGGCGGTGCGTTTCGTAGAGACTTCCAGATGAAATAGTCAAATTCTCCGGCAAATTGTTCAGCAAGTTTGGCTGCCAGCGCCGTTTTGCCCATCCCACCCATGCCAATCAACGCAACCAACCGACAGCGCTGATCGATAATCCAATTGTGAAGGGTCGCTAGTTCTTGAGCGCGACCGTAAAACATAGAGACATCGATCGCTTCTTCCCAGTGATGAATTGAGGGGGAGGCTGCTTGTGCAGGATCTACAGCTGGCGATCCAGCGGCTGGGTATTGTGCCTGCTGGGCCCGCCGGCGCAGCACTGCCTGCACGTTCTTTTTGGTAACTTGCTCGCCCAGCGCTTGTGAAAGCTGCCGCCAAAGTTCGTAGCCTACATCGCGGATGTGGCTTAGATCGTAGCCTATATGTTCTGCGATCTGGGCATAGGTCCACCCCTGCCAGGAGAACAGAAAGACTTTCTCCTGAATATCTCCAAGCTTTTGCCCCTGGAGTAGCATGTCCAGTAAAACTAAGGCTTCATCAGGAGTCATGCGTGAAGACCATTTTGTATAGTCTCTTTTATTTTAAGTTGGGTTTGTTCGCTTGGAGACTGTCTGAGGCTTGCCGTTACCTCAGTGCAATTAGCCTGGTTTAGAGCAAGCTTAAGCGAGCTTAACAGAGAAGTGGTTTTAATTCCAGTAGAGCGGCTTTCCAGGTCACTGCTATATTTGCGATCGGTTGCTAATCCTGTCTGTCATTTGTTTACCATTATTCATCATCTCCATATCCACAGTTATAGTCCTAGACGCATTCGTTAAAACAATTTTTGTGGAGCAGTGCTGCACAGCAAGGCTTCTCCACAAAAAGGAGCTCGATCTAGGTGCGTAGTGCCATGTAATGAATGGATAGAAAAAATTCGTCCAGGCTGAAGCCAGCCTGGACGAATAGATTTTGGCCTATTGTTAAGCGTTAGAACCCAGTAGCGTTACAACATCTGCATGGGCTAACACTACATCGGGGTTGCGTTGAAATGCTGCATCGTACTTCATCGCAAAATCGTCGCCTAATTCATCGGGAGTTAACAGCGTTTGAACATCAATGACAAGAGCAGCGACCGTTTCGGGCGTCACGGGTTCATCGGCTTGTCGCAGCTCATCAATCTGTACGATTAGCTCTGAGAGCCGATGCAACCAGGCAAACTGATTGTGATAGATCACGAGCTGCAGCAATTCGCCTTTGGAAACTTTTCCGCGCACCTGCTCATACGTAAAACATTCCATGTCTAGCAGGAGCTTGTGCAGACGGAGCAATTTAACCCGGAGCTGACGCAGAAATTGCTGTTGGTTGATGCGCTGTTGCAGTGTGTTAAGCATTAATCTGTCCCATCCTTCCATTGCGGTAATCGTCCATTGCTTGCAGTATTTCGGCTTCGGTATTCATGACAAAGGGACCGTAGCGCACAACAGGTTCGTTAAGCGGTACTCCTGCAATTAGCAGAAGATCGAGAGGCTTTTGGGCATCAGCAGGGTTGGTGATCGTCACTTCTGCCCCATCCTGAGCAAAAATCACCATCTGCCCATCGTCACCCCGCTCTTGCTCTGGGCCAAATAAACCAGCCCCATCCAGCACATAGGCAAAGGCGTTATACTCTTCTGGTACAGGCTGAACGATCGTGGCGCCCGGCTGCAGCGTAAAGTGAAGGTAAATGATCGGCGTGCGGGTTTCGATCACTGCTTTTGCCCCCAATGCTTCACCTGCGATTACCCGTACCATCACAGCACCATCTTCTGTTTGAGCCACCGGAATCTGAGCCGCCGGAATTTCTTGATAGCGAGGAGCAATCATTTTGTCTCGCTGCGGCAGATTGACCCAAAGCTGAATGCCATGTAGCCGTCCTCCGGTGCGGGTAAATTCTGCCTCCGGCATCTCGGAATGCACAACCCCCGCGCCTGCTGTCATCCACTGCACATCGCCTGAGTTCAGCTGCCCGGCATGTCCCTCAGAATCTTTGTGTTCTAGCCGTCCATCCAGAATATAGCTAACGGTTTCAAACCCACGATGGGGGTGATCCGGTGCACCTTTGGCTTGACCGGGTTTGAGGTCTACAGGACCCAGTTCATCAAGGAGAAGGAAAGGATCGAACTCTGAGAAGCTGCTTTTGGGAAAGGGACGACGTACCAAAAAGCCTGCCCCTTCTAGGGTTTCAACGCTGCTGATGACTCCGGCAATGGTTCGTAGCGTTCGAGTTTGCACGGTCATATTGTAATCTCCTCAGAACTGAGCAACTTTATGCCTATTGCCTGTCCTATATATGATTAATCATATAGTAGCATATGAATATATAAAGCTCACGAGTAGGGCTTAACCCCCTCTCAGTACGGTAAACCGTCTATGTCTCTCGCCCATGTCATTCTTGGTCTGCTCCAGCAGCAAGAGCGGAGTGGCTACGATCTCAAAACAGAGTGCTTTGATGATTGCATTGCCTATCTCTGGCAAGCCGATCAAGCACAGATTTATCGCACGCTGGACAAGCTGGAGGCGCAGGGTTGGGCAACTTGCACTGTCGAGATCCAGCACGATCGCCCCAATCGGAAGATTTACCGGATCACAGAAGCCGGTAAATCAGAGTTAATTCAATGGCTCCAGACACACCATCCCCTGTCGATCCTGCGAGAACCTTTGCTCGCGCAGCTTCACTTTGCTGCCCAGCTACCCAACGATGAAATTATCCGTCTCTTAGAGCAAGAGTTTGAGGCACGGCGCAAAAAGCTAGCCGAATGTGAAGCAATGCATGTTCCACTCCTCAATGATCCGATAGCCTCTCGGGAACAGAGAATGCAGCGACTAGCATTGGAGCTGGTGAGGCGACGGGAACAGACTTATTTAACTTGGCTGAAGGATGCGATCGGATTCATTGCCTCTCAATCAGGGGAAGGGCTTGAAGCGTGAGTTCCGTTGAATATACTGATGGCGAAATATCAGATGGAGACATCTGAGGAAATTATTCTCTCAAAATAAATATTTGATCGACCGTCTGCTTTTTCCAAGGAGGCGGCAAACTATTCTGCTTTGGGAATTATTATCTCCTTAATCGCCATCTTGTAATGCTGATTACCGAAAAAGTCGTTCAAAAGTTATTTCCTTAGATAGATGCGGCAGCTTGCGCCTGGGTAGACTGAGACTGCTGCAATTTAGCTAGGAGCTTTTAACAATGAGTCTGACTCCGTCTTTTTATCTTGCTCAGGTCAATACTGCTACGCTCCGTGCCCCGCTTGACGATCCCTCAATGGCAGATTTTATTGCCCAAATTCGCGACATCAATGCGGTTGCCGATGCCGATCCTGGGTTTGTCTGGCGGCTGCGGGGTGAAGGAGCCGAAGATGCGACCAACATTCGTGCCTTTGAGGATGAGCGAATTTTGATCACGCTGACGGTGTGGCGATCGGTTGAAGCTTTATCCAGCTACGTCTATGGCGGTGCACATGCGGCTATCATGCGCGATCGGCGACGCTGGTTTGAGCGGTCGACCCAGCCGATCATGGCATTGTGGTGGATTCCTGTAGGACATCTACCAACAATTGTTGAAGCTAAGGAGCGACTAGAGCATCTCCGCTGTCATGGCTCGACGCCTTATGCCTTCTCGTTTAGCAAGCCCTTCTCCAGTCCGAACCAGCCTGCACTTTCAGTCAATGCTTGAGAGAACTAGGTAGGCAGCGAACGCTACAGGCTCCACTTCAGCATCTCAGCAATTTGTTCACAAATTAATAGCGAACCGAAAGGCTTTGTGATAAATCCAGCCAGTTCCATCTGTGCGAAGCGATCTCAATCGTCTGGCAATAGTTTGGCTGTCAGCACGATGACCGGACTAAGTTGGTTGGCTGGATTTTCCTTCGCTTTTTCAGGGCAACAAAAGCTGTTCATGTCAGGCATGAAAACATCCGGGAAAATTGTGTCTAGAGCGTTTGTTTTTGCTTTCCAGAATGCTTCGCTGCCTGATTTCGGCCCAAATCACCTCCCAACCTGCCCAACAGACAAATGCAGGCCAGTTCGCGGAGTGCTTCGTCATCAACCACTGAGACAGGTTTAGTGACTGGGAATTCCTCAACCTTGGTCTTCGACTTGGAACAAAACAGCATTGGGCTGGGGATGAATACAGAGTAACTGTTGTATTGGCAACAGAGAATTTAATGGTGCTACTCAAGAGATTGGTGAGCATTTAAATGATTGAATCAAAGGCTACCCAGACTTGAGTCTCTACAGGGGTAATGGAAAGCGTCATAGCCGCTCTATTCACTTTATCTACAGGCGACTGCATTCCATCAACGCTGCCTCATCAGTCCTGTCGCCTTACAGGCTTTCATAATCAACTGCACTTTGCCCGAAGACAAGACTTTGCCCGAAGACAAGCGTTCTAGACCCAGACTGGCGCTGAGCAGACTCACTAGCCGATCGCTGTTCGTTAAGGCTTGCTTCCCCATGTGCTTGGCTTTTTTAGCCCATTTGTCATAAATTTCAGGGTTTAGCAGTCCAAGAAAGCTGGGAATAGTGGTGAAGGGAGTTCAGGGTTCATGTCCAACGATTGGGATGAACTCATTTCTGGTGCGCTCAAGGATGTGCTGTTCGGCGACATCTTGAATCTGCGCGACGTAATATAGCAGATGATTTTGGGCATCTCTCACCTTTGTACGGCAGGTATTAAATCTGTCCTTTAAACTGTTTGAAATTACAGCCTTATTGCATTCAGTAACCCCTTTTTCTTGAGCATGGCTAACTACTTTGTGACGATCGCAGGCAATATTGGAGTTGGAAAATCGAGCTTAACCTCAATGCTATCCAATAAGTTGGGCTGGCAAGCCATTCTTGAGCAAGCCGAAGCTAACCCATACCTTGCGGATTTCCAGGACGATCCGCAGCAGTGGGCATTTCACTCACAAATGTTTTTCCTAATGTGTCGCCTTCGCAGCTATAAGCCCCTACTAATGCGAGAGCAGTCGATCGTACAGGATCGGAGTATTTATGAAGATGGAGACATTTTTGCTCAGAATCTTTACCAGAAGAACTATATCAACGCAGAGGATTGGTTCTTATATCGCAGTTTCTACAACGAACTTATTCGTCTGCTGCCATCGCCCAGTCTTGTCATTTATCTGCGTGCCTCTGTTCCTGTACTGATGAGTAGAATCTTACAGCGCGATCGCTATCAGGAACGGAAGATTGATCAGAAATATTTGACAGAGCTTAATGCTTTTTACGAGGAATGGATAAAGCATTTCAAGATATGTCCAGTATTAGCTATAGAAACAGACCATCTAGATTTTGTAAACCACTATGAGGATTTTGAGTATATTGAGAAGGAAATTAAATCATATTTAGAACGAATCTAAATCCATTTCACCACTCTGCTCAAGGTTCCTATCCCCATATTGAAAGTCTTGAATCTCATCATTGGTTTTATGATTCGCTAAGAAATGGAAAAACCATTCCCAAGCTTCTTAGGTACAACTCTATACTCTTATGTACAGATAACACCAGGCGAGTGAAGCTGTACCTAAGAATGCAAATTTGTACCTAAGAAATAGTCAAAGGGCTTTGGTGAAAGTCCACAGAAGTCATCCTATTACAGGATCAGGTACCCTCCTCTGTACTCACTCTGCTTCAATTTGCCGAAATCGTTTGCCTATATAGCGGCTCCTGAGTCTGCCATCTTCTCGCCAGTAGGCATACCAATAAGGTCCATGCAATTCGCCACCTTCCCCCGCACACCTACATCCCACTTTGCCACAACGGACACGCTCGAACTGGTAAAGGTAATCGCCAATGTGTCTTGCCTCGGCAACTTCGCGCCCTTTTGCTTGAACTGCCGTCGGAGTGGATGATTGTTGTTCTAGTTCTTGCACAATCGCACCTAGCTCGGTATACAGTTGCCTTGCCTGCTCTAAGGGAAGGCTGTGTAGTGCAGTGCGGAGTTTGTTGAAGTCATAGCACTTGGGCATAGGTTCTTAAGTACAGGATTATTTGAAAACACAAACCGATACAGTTTAAGGTTCTTCAGCTAGAACTAATTGGATAGAAACCGCTTCTAACAGGCACATTCAGCTTCCACGGCGATCGCCCCTGTTCTACTTACCCCGCGGCTGATCGCGCTACTCCAATTGACCATTCCTACCCTCCCTAAATTGCAATTGCGATCGCCCTTGGTCAGCTATCTGAGGGCGATCTGGCTGCCATCCTTGGGCATCCGTTGGTAGCGGTAGTTGAGGCTGACTCAGGTGCAAAACACCCCGCTTGACTGCCCATGCCATCGCCTCCGCAACTAGGATTGGATCACCAGAGTCTAGAAATTGCTGCATCCGCTCAATCTGTCGCCGTTCTGCTACATCAGCCTTATCAGATGGATACTGCGATTTCCCTTCAGAGAGAGCCTGCCAACGCACGGTACGAGCTACCTCCTGAAAGGTTTGTTGAGAGGCTTTGATACTGGACAGCCCCTGTTGAACGTATTGCATACCCTGCAAAGGCTGTGTACTTGAGGGCTGAGCAGAATGAGCATGAAAATGAACAGAAAGATTACTGGGATTAGGAAGGCTGCTGGAATCAGTACAATCGCTAGAAGCCTTGTCAGGCGCCTTATCACCATCATTCATAGGTAATAAGCTTGACGGGCTATGCCAGTTAGATTTGCTTTCAATACAATCTACCTGGCTGCCCGTATTGAAGTATGCATGCACTTCTACAGAGCGTTCCAATATATTTCCAATATTTTGATCAGGATCAACGCCAAAATAGCTGGGATGCCAGAGATCGCGATGACGATACAAAGATGCACCACCGATGCCATATTTCAGCAAGGTTTGGAATCGAGCAGTTGGTTTGGCAGGAAGACTATTGGTTTCTAGCAGATTGGCGATCGCTCGTCGGATTCGATCTCTAGTTGCAGCAGATCGGCGCTGATTCCAGGATGGAGATTGATCAATGGCAGCCGTTAGCTCTGGATCTTGCACTTCCAGCTTTGGTTTCTTGTGCTGATCGCCAAAGTGAAAGTAGTGGCTATTCTCAATACATCTTGCCCACTCTTCTGCACGATGTTCGATCTCGTGTTGGTGGCGACACCATTCCTCATATCCGGGAAGCGATCGAGCGGTTTCCACAATTTCATCTACGAGTGCTTCCCCTTTTAGCGGTTCTCCGCCCGAAAAGATGTGGTGAAAGATGTAGGTTCTCATCGTAATTCGTCCTAAGAGCCGATTGGTTTGTCCACTACCTGTCCAACCCAGTTCAATTTCAGCATTAAGGTCATTAATAAATTTCTCGGCTTTTCCTGAAATACCAAAATGCTTTCGCCTTGACTGTTTGAGAATTTGCTTAAGCGTTTTGCTATCAATATCGTTACGCTGCTGGGCAAGCTGCCACTGGCTGACAAAGGTATGAGAGTCACTCCAAATGGGTTGAAATGCTTCATTCAGCACATAGGAACCGATTTGCAGCGGCAATCGATGGGCATTGAATAGACTCAAGGTGCCGTCAGTTACATAGGGCTTTGGGTTGGGAAAGATTTCAAGTTGTCCGGGTTGGAGTTTGAAACCAGCAATTTCGAGTAAACAAGCAAGGGCGATCGCCAACTGCCAAGAACTTTGGGTCTGTGGGAAGGGAAAATAAAGGTGTAAACCGCCGCTGTAGCTAGACGTACAAGCTGTATAGCTGACAAGTCCAAGGGGTTCCAGTGCGGCAGCAATTCGTGAGATGGCGAGTGGGTCTTGCTTCGGGTGATAAAGGCTAGCAGTGTCAATGTCGAGGAGACAGTAGTTTGTTTCAGCACCAAAGCGGACGCCATAGAGGTAGGCACCCTGTTGGATAAGGCGATCGCTTAAGGGGTGCCGGCTTTCTGTTTTCCATTCAACAGATGCGCTTTGGCTTGGATGCTCTGCCCAAATATAGTCAAATCGGTGGGGGAAGAGTGCAAGGAACTGATTCTCCCATTCACGCACTCCTCTAAAGGATAAAGAGTTTTTCAATTGCATATTGACAACACTACTCCAGGAAAAAGCTGGAATAATGCACGTATAACACGCACCAGACAAGGCTCTTAGCGGGTTAATGAGCCTGATCTAGTTGACACTATCAGCGAGTCAACAACGGTTGAAATTAAGTTGGGGATAGTATCTAAGAAAAAGCAAGTCATTCGATCCTAGAAGAGGAGTCAGACGATTCAGGAATTTTGATCATGGCATTCTAGAGCTAATTGTCAACGGAATCTTGGTACTAGTCACTGCACTCTAGAGTTTTTGGCAACGCGGGCAATTCCAAAAATATCCCCTTTTGCGTTGAGCTGTCTAATAACGTCAGGCGATTCTAGAGCTTTTGGCAACATTGGCAACAATATTGCGGTGCTATCGCTGCAGCTATCTAAAGACACTAACTTAGTCAGGCGATTCTAGAGCTTTTGGCAACGCTGTCAACACTTGAAAGTGCTTGGAGAGGTCTGAGAATTCTAGAGTTAGTGGCAACAGCTTTGGAAATTGACAACCTTTTTTGAGCCATTCAGCTCAGCATAAAACTAGGCCCACAACTATCAGCACTTCTGATTCTAGAGACGACTTGAGCTAAAGTCAGGGGATTCTAGAGCTTTTGGCAACACTGTCAACATCAGCAGGATGGCTCGAAGACAGAATTTCTGACGCTGATATTTTTCAGGTTTTGGTCAGGCGATTCTAGACTCTGCGTCAACATTGTCAACATCAGTGAAAATGTAAAGTTTTGTGAAATGTTGCATCGCCGGCTACGCTGCTGACAAAACAAGCACTGGAATGAAATGTAAGGATTCAGGCTGATTTAAGGCTTTAAGCTTGGTTAGAAAAGGCTTGAGATGGGCTGCTGCCCAGTAGAAATTAGTCATTAGATTCTAGACAATAAGTCACTAGATTCTAGAGTTTCTGTCAACATTACTCAATTTTGGCTATCAGCGAAACAGTTGTGCTGAAAGAGTTCTGAGCATTTTTAGGATCAATTGCTTTGTTGACATAATCCACTTTGTTGACCTGCTGCAAAGCATCTCTTGCGCCGAATTATCGGCAGTTCGAGCTGCGAGTATACTATTTGCATTCTGAATTATGGTTGAGCTATGCCCGCAAATGGAGTGAAGCGCAAGAAGAATACGCAGCCCTGCTCCGCAGTTGTTGTATCGGTGGAGCAAGCTTCGATCGCCTCAACAGATGCTGAAGTAGCTCGGCTACAAGCCTATATAGAAAAACTACGCTGTGGCAGGTCATTCCTTAATTTGGTGCTGATTAATGTAGCGACCGGAATCAATCAACACCGGTTGCGACAGATGCGGCTCCAGGGAGATGCAGATGCAGATGTGATCAATCTCTACAGCGAAACCGAAAAGATTGGCGCTTTGCAGAAGCAGGCGATCGCCCGTTTGGAGAAGCTATTTAAGGCAGTCTTGAAAAAGGAAGTTTTTTGGGAACAAACAGCGAACTGGATTTTAACACGCTTAGATCAATGGAAAACTCAAGGGCGGATGCCGAAGGACTGCTCAATTCCGGGGGTCTTGTCAGTTGAAACTGATTCTACTTTGCCGGAAGAAGAGGCTTGGCGGGAATCGATCGCTATTAGCGCCTGTGCTTTCTACACTGCAAGCGAATGGTTGCAGAGCCTGGATCTTTCAGGATTTTCAATTGAGGACGTTGAAAAGCTTTTGGGAATTCGTTCAACAGCCTCTTTTGTTGCTGATCCTGCCTTATTCGGGGGACGAGAACTTGAACGGGTGGCAACAGGTTATCCCATTTTAACGGGAGCACAGGCGCTAATTAATAGTCAGTGGCAGGATGGAGAATATCCCTACTGGAAAAAGCTAGTTGGAGATGGTTTCATTCAGCACAATATCGTTCGCCAGAGTTCTACAAACCAGCAGTTTGAGCTGGTTCCAGGTAAAGCAGCATGGGAAATCATTCAGCAATTCGGTCCGGAGGCAGCGTATGTTTTGCTGATCTTTTCGTCATATGCAACTGATTCAGATGAACCTTGGGAGCAGCAGATCCGACTAAAAGGAACAGATTTAATTAGGCTGTTTGGCTGGGATAAGCGAACAGATATCAATTTGGGACAAAAGCTGAAAAAAATTGGTCATCTGGTTGAGCTTGTCTGTAGCTTGTCAGTTTTCATCAGCAACATCAACGTTGGGGCCAATCGCTACAACGTTGCTAGAGGCGCGATGTGGCTACTAGAAGAATTAGAATATGCAGGGCAACTTGCATTAACAGTGGATGTAGATCAACCCGGCTCAATTCACTACGAGGCAGGCGATCCAGACGAACTATACATCAAAGTGCGACCCGGAAGCTGGACAGAAAAGTTTCTTAACGCAAAAGACCTGAACGGGGGCAAAGAAGCGCTTTGTCAGTATGGCTATTTGGCAAAGAGTACATTACAGATCAATCCATATCGTCAGCGATTAGCGTCTAAACTTGCAATTTTCCTTACCATTATGAGCCGGATCCGACGGGATGGCCGTTATGAAGTGGGAACATTGCTGGAACGCCTGGAACCAAAAGAGCTAATTGAGACGGTTCAAAATAATAAACAGCGGCGGAATACGCTAATTACCCAATGGGATAATGCGCTGTTGACGTTGCATGAATTAGGGTGGCAGATCGAATTTGATGCAGCGACCTATCCAGACTGTATTAGACCTGAGTGGAGCTTGGCGAATGAACCTGAAAACCTGAGAACTCGTCCTCGTAACTGGCTATCGATTTGGCTAAAAGCAATCGTCACGATTAAGCCAACAGTGCTGATTCAGGAGAAATTAGGAGCTGTCCGATCTGTTACTAAGCAGAAATCTGAACCACTTGCCTTAGTAGATAATTCATTAGGCAATTCATTAGAACGATCGAAAGTACTCACAGGGGCAGATTTGCTGACTGCTCTAGATGCTAAAGGTTGGTCGAAGGCGCAACTGGCAAAGAACTTGGGTGTTGATCGATCGCTCATTACCCGCTGGGTCAAGGGCGAACGGGTGATTCAGCCAAAACACCAGAACCAAATCCAAGCTCTTCTGAAAATCTAGCTGTAACCGTAGCAACTGTTGCGATCGCTCTAATCGCCTATGCAATAAGACTTGAACAAACAAGCCTTATGTTGGAAGGTAATCGTCTCTTGGCTCTGAAACAAGAGAATATTTTTCTTATGTACAAAGCGCTTTCTTATGTAAATCTAGATTTTTAGCCCTGCTTCGTTAGAAACGCTTTGTACATAAGAAAGCGCTTTGTACATAAGAAATCAAGGCACTAGCTAAAAGAATTTTAGAGCGGTGATGCTGTAATTTGTCTTCTAATGAAATACACCTCAAGTTAACATTCTTCCTACCGTTGGGGAGGGTATCGTGTATTTCTTAAAGCGGTCGTTGCGCTAGCAGGTTCGGCATTATGATTTAGCAATTCATTCAGATATCTGCTTGCAATGGCAATTAACCGTTAAAGCGTTAAAAAAATGTCTGAAATTCTTGACCCTGCTAAACCCTTACCCACAGCTGATTTCTACCAGCTGATTCATGAGCAAATTAGTAATGAAGATAATTCTATGAATCAACGGGTAAACTGGCTGATTGTTTCGCAATCCTTTTTCTTCAGCGGATTTGCGACCTTGCTAAGTTCACCTCCAAATCCAGAAAATGATGGCTATGCGGAAGTGCATGATCTTTTGCTCTGGATCATTCCTGGCATTTCTCTTGTTACCAGCATTCTCATTTATGTCGGCATTCTAATTTCCCTCGTTTACATGGCTGCCTTACGGACCACATTTCAGGTGTATCCCCAGGACGATACCACAAAACATTTTCCACCAATTCAGGGTAAAACGGTGACCCGTCGCTTGGCTCAAATGCCAGCGATCGTTGTGCCGTTACTCTTTATTAGCACCTGGGCTGTTTTGTTGCTCCAGGAGTTTCGCTGAATAAGGGATCTGAATAACGGATCTGAATAACAGATATGAGCTGCCATTCCGGTCCTGGGTGATGCCTTAGTGATTCGCAACGAGATTGAGTTATACAGACCTATCAGGAGGCTAAAGGTAATGTCGCACGAGGCGCTCCCCAGTATAGTTAATGCAATTCGGCAAGTAGCTCATCCCTTAACTGAGTCAGAGCAAGATTATGATCCTCTGCTGAAATTTATAGGTGATTCTCAGTTTGTGTTGATTGGGGAGGCAACGCACGGAACCCACGAGTTTTATCAGCAGCGAGCAGAAATTACAAAACGCTTGATTCAGGAGAAAGGCTTCATTGCGGTGGCGGTTGAAGCAGACTTTCCTAACGCCGACCGAGTCGATCGCTTCGTCCGAAACACCAGTGAAGATGCAACTGCAACTGACGCACTAGCGGACTTTCAGGACTTTCCACTGTGGATGTGGCGAAATACGGATGTATTGAACTTCCTGACCTGGTTGCGCCAGTCTAACGATGCTCTGCTAGATTATGGAGCAAAAGTGAGATTCTATGGGCTGGATCTCTACAGCATGTATGCTTCGATGGAAGCAGTGCTGAAATATTTAGATCAGATCGATCCTGAAGCGGCAACACGGGCACGGCACCGTTATTCCTGCTTTGACCATGCCGGCGAAGACTCGCAAAGCTACGGATATGCTGTCACCCATGAATTAAGTCATTCCTGCGGAGACGAAGCGATCAATCAGCTGCTGGAATTGCAGCGACGCAGAGAAGAATATGCCCAACGGGGTAGACATGGGGCAGATGATTTTTTCTACGTGGAGCAGAATGCCCGTTTAGTTAAAAATGCAGAAGCCTATTACCGCTCGATGTTTCAAAGGCAGCAAAGTTCCTGGAATCTACGCGATCGCCATATGGCAGAAACCTTAGAACATCTTGCTATTCACATTGCACAACAGGGAAAACAGCCCAAGATCGTCGTTTGGGCACACAATTCCCACATCGGAGATGCACGGGCAACCGATATGAAACAAGCAGGCGAGTGGAATTTGGGGCAACTAGTGCGAGAACGATATGGGCAAAATGCCGTCTTGATTGGTTTCACTACTTATAGCGGCACAGTAGCCGCTGCCTCATACTGGGGCGATCCACCGGAGTTTAAGCAAGTTCGTCCGGCTTTGCCTGAAAGCTATGAAGCAGTCTTTCATCAGGTTGAATTGCCGCGTTTCTGGCTGAATCTGTGCCAGGAAAATTCAGCTGTTATCGGACTGCAAGAACAGCGCTTGGAAAGGGCGATCGGTGTAATCTACTCTCTGCAAACTGAGCGTAGAAGCCATTACTTTTGGTCTCGGCTTCCAGCACAGTTTGATGCTGTGATCCACATTGATGATACACAGGCAGTAGAGCCGCTCGATCGCCCAGATCAGCTTGAAGCCGAAGAGGTTCCAGAAACGTTTCCTTCTGGGTTATAAGTTAACCCTTTAAGGTAATAACAGTTTGGGTGTTTGCTCTCTGCGTTTAAACAAATTTCAGTGCGAGTATACTCACCAGCGCAACTAATCCAAGTGCCCGACGGAAGTAGTTAACTCCCTGAAACAGCTCTAGCCATCCCCAAGTAAATAAAGTACCGAATGCTACTAAATCCGAGCCTATCTGAAGGTTGCCGCTTGGGAGAATGAATTGAAGCAGGGTGGCTGTCAACCCAACTAAAAGCGGTAGATTGGGCGGTTGAGCTATAACAATTTTGCCCTCGCTGTCTCGAAAAGTGCGATCGAACAACGTCGCTTCTTTTGTCTCAGGTTTTTCTAGATCACGGTTCAGTTGAGATGACATTTGCCCTGTTTGAAAACTACTTAAGATAAATCTTAACGTTGTCCAGCAATGCCAGCAATGTTGTAGATGGATAGCATAGATCGGCAGCAGGGTACTTGACGAACTTATCTGTTCGCAGGCTTGGCGCGATCGCCTGCAGCCAGCCCTAACGAGATGGATCGCTTGCCAAAGCTAACGATCTAGTCGAGATTGCGTGTTTTATTGATAAGCAACAACACTTGAGTTTTTCTGCTTGAAATCTCATAAACTTTGAGTGGCACTGTAATCGGTTAAGCACCAAAACGCTATTTTGCGGTACAAAAGAACTTCAAACTAAGTACAATTTAGTCCATTTCATGAATCGGCTTCCAGAATAGTTCTTGCCTAGCGCTAGGTCATTCTCGCTTGGTTGGGCTTAACTTCTAGATGTCAGTACCGAACGAAAATACAGCAGGAGTTGGTAATGATATTGACGGTGACCTCTTTTAAAGGTGGTGTAGGAAAATCTACCACTGCAATTCATCTAGCGACTTACCTGCAAACGGATGCTCCTACATTGTTGGTTGATGGTGACCTCAACCGAACCGTTTTAGGTTGGGCGCAACGCGGTCAGGAGAATGGCTTCAACCCTTCTTTCAAAGTAGTTGATGAAGAGCAAGGCGTAAAATATGCTCGTAAGTATGAGCACATTGTCATTGATACCCCAGCAAGACCTAGCGATGAAAGTTTGAGAACGCTTGCAGATGGCTGTGATTTTCTGGTTATCCCATCAACTCCAGATGCCTTCGGTATTGATGCATTGATGAAAACGATACAGGCTTTAACGGAACTGGACGCAGCACAGTATAAAATTCTCATCACTATCACACCCCCCTATCCTTCCCGTGAGGGTGAAAAAGCACGAGACAGTTTAAAGGCTGCAGGATTACCTGTTTTTAAGACTTTGATTCGTCGCTTTAGTGCTTTTCAAAAGGCTGCTTTACTAGGAGTGCCTGTGGATGAAGTGAATGATCCTCGTGCGCAGGAAGCATGGAAAGATTACAAAGCGATTGGCAAAGAGGTACTACGCTAATGAATACTAAAAAAAAGCCTTCTGCTGATGCCTTTGCAAACCTGATTAGGGTTGCTAGAGGAGCCAGTAGTGAAGAAGCGAGTGAACCTTATGTGCCTGAGCTAAATTCTCAAGGCAAACGCTCCTCACTGCCGATCGATACTATTAGCCTGAGAGTTCGCTTCAAGCAGCCTAGACAATATTTTGATACTGCCAAGCTGGCAGAACTGGAAAATTCTATCCGAAGCAAAGGAATAGAAGAGCCGTTGATTGTTCGTCCGCTATCTGGCGAAACCTATGAATTGGTTGATGGAGAACGCCGGTACCGAGCCGCTAAGAATATAGGTTTAGCTGAGCTTCCCGTTGATGTAAGGGAACTGGATGATAAGCAAGCTCTAGAATATTCTTTGACAAAATTTCTCCTTAGTGAGGACTTAAATCCTGTAGAGCAAACCCACGGTATTTTGGATCTGCTTTCCCTTGAGCTAGGAAATGACCGTGAAGAGACAATTTCTCTACTATATAGGATGCAAAATGAATCGAAGGGAAAGGTGTCTGCTACAACTACCCGCAACGTTGCGGGTAAAGAGAAAGAGGTTGTAGAAAGCCTGTTTGCGGCTGTTGGTATGTCCTGGGATTCGTTCATTAGACATCGTCTGCCTCTGTTGAAGTTACCTGAGGAGATTCTAGATGCCTTAATGCAAGGCAAGATTGAGTACACCAAGGCGCAGACGGTCGCGCGAGTCAAAAATGTTGCCCAGCGAAAGGATTTGCTTCAGCAGGCAGTTGGAGAAGATCTCTCCCTGAGCGAAATCCGTGAACGAATCAAAAAGCAGCTGCCGGAACCAGATACAGATTCACCTAAACTTAGGCTCTCTGCCGTTTATCAGCGGATGCTAAAAGCAAAACTGTGGGAGAAAGACCCAAAAAAGTGGAAGCAGGCACAGGCATTGCTGGACAAATTAGATGCTCTACTTTCGGAAGATTAACCTCCTCTGTATCTTTACTTATGCCTTTTTAGGCTACTCAGCAGCATCTAATCCAATAGAAAAGCAGTTTTTACACTGTGGATGCAAATCATTTGGAGCAGATTGCTGTATAGCAATTTAACCGTGTAGAAGAAATCACGCTTCAAACGATTTCTTCTACACGGTTAAAAAATTGGGACAATGTCAAAGCCAAAGACACAAAAGGGCACTTCCTGCATTCAGGTGTTGTTTTTATACTCTGACCGCTAGTCTGCAACAAATTAAAGAAGTAAATTCTTTCCTTTTTCTGTCGCTTTCGCACTTTAGCCATCCTGTAAAATCTTGTTTCCCAAAAGCTGTTTTCTTTCACTGCCATTGAAGTTTCTGCCTTGCGAAAAATCCTGTCTCGAAAGTAATAGAAAAGGCTAGCTTCTTTCTTGCATAACAGTGCTTCTATCAATTGAGATTCAGCAGACTACTTATAGCAGGCAAAGAAAGGTAAAAGGCTATAGCCTTGGTCAGCTAATTTCAGCCAGTTGAACCTACGATAGGCTCTGTTTGAGCGGTTTGATAAGTAGGAAACGATAGCACTGCTGCAAGAAATTCAATTAGTCTAATAGTTGTTTTATTCCGGATAACTATGGCTTTGCTGAAGAGAGCCTCAATTTCCCACTTGCTGTTTCACTAGAAACGTCAGGTTCAAATACTCAAGTTGAGAGAACGTTCCTCCTACTGGCGGTTGCTATAGCAGCAGGAGCGATCGCTGTGTCCTCTCCCACGAATGGAGCAGAAATTCCCTGTATTAAGCAATTCTTCAAGAGACTGTGCCCGCCCTGGCAAGCCGCATGCTAAATAAGTCATAAATATCCGGAATAAGATAATTTTGAGACAAGTTGGTGGTGCCTTAATCTAATCCACAGGTGCTATCAGCAAAAGAATCTTGGCAGGCGAAAGTTATGCTGAGCGATTGCCTAACATTCTGAGTATTAGGACTTTGGTACTATCGGAAGTCAAAACATAGGACGTTCTACTCTGGAATCAATCGGCTGCATAAAATACACTAGAGAGCGATCTCTTGACTTGCGCGGTTGTTTCGAGTGCAATTGCAAGGTTGCCTTCTCTCTAATGGTTGAGCGATGCTTCGAACTACTCATTCCTTTCGCTTACTTCTGTATTTAGAATGGCTCATTCTAGGACTGGCTATTCTATCGGTTGTTTTGCCCGCTCCATTTAAACCTTCTTCTCAACCCGCGCTCAACCTGCTCTGTATTTTAGGGTTTGGGTTAATGGGGCTATATTTACCCAAAGTCTTTTTGCTTCGCAAAATTCTCTATACGCTTCTGGAGTTTGGTTTGGTTTTGCTGCCCGCTATGCCAGATGACCAGAATCATGCACTGCCTTTTCTATTGGTAATCATTGTTGTTCGGAGCTGCCAACTATTTACTTCACTGGGTCGGATCGTAGTTGTAGGGTTATCTTTGGCAGCATTTACGCTAACGCTTGATCAAAAAAGTCAGGCAATTGACCGCTTACTGCAAAGTATTCAGCGAAGCGCTGAATCACCTCCTAGTGACTCGCTTCTTTTGTTCAAGCTGAACATGGGTTTTTCATTTGGCTTGACTCTGATTGCGGTAATGCTGCTGGTTAATAGTTTGCTAGCAGAGCGTCAGAGCCGCAGACAATTAGCGATCGCTCACGAACAGCTCCGGCAGTATTCGCTGCGCATTGAGGATCAAGCCACTTTGCAGGAGCGCAATCGGATTGCCCGCGAAATTCACGATGCCTTGGGTCATGCCCTGACTGCACAAAGCATACAGCTTGAAAATGCGCTCATATTTTGTTCATCTGATCCTGATAAAACCCGATCGTTTCTAGTTCAAGCGAAGCAACTCTGTTCCAAAGCTTTACAAGAAGTGCGTCAATCCGTTGCTACACTGCGATCTAGTTCGCTACAGGGACAATCTCTAGAGCAAGCCATTACTGCTGCTGTTGCCGAGTTCTATCAAATCACAAATATCCTACCAGAGTATTCTATTGAGCTGCCGCAGAGTTTATCAACCGAAGTCAATATAGTCATTTATAGAATTATTCAGGAAGCCCTAACAAATATCTATAAACATAGTGCAGCAACCAGAGTCCAGCTTCAGCTTCATGAGAAAGAGGACTTGCTCGTGATTACAGTGAGCGATAATGGCAAAGGGTTTGATCCAAATCAAAACAAGACAGGTTTTGGGCTGCAAGGAATGCGAGAACGAGCGGCAGCACTTGATGGGCAGTTCCATTTAATCAGTCAGTTAGGACAAGGGTGTCAAATCACTGCTTATATTCCTATAGCGGGTCGGCTGCGATGATTAAGATATTATTGGTCGATGATCAAGCAATAATTCGTCAGGGAATTAAAAGCTTATTGGATACGAAACCTGACCTTCAGGTGATTGGTGATGCAGATAATGGCAAAACTGCGATTGCCCAGGTAAAGGAACTGCAGCCAGATGTCGTGTTGATGGATATCCGGATGCCCGTCATGGATGGTGTAACCGCCATTCAGCTGATTAGTCAGCAGTTTCCAATGGTGAAGGTGCTTGTCCTTACTACCTTCGACGACGACGAGTATGTTTTGCAGGCAATGCGGTTTGGTGCTAGAGGCTACCTGCTAAAAGACACCCTTTCCGAGGAGCTGGCGGCGGCGATCCGGGCTATTCACAAGGGCTATACGCATATGGGTCCGGGGCTGTTTGAGAAAACGCTAACGACAGTTAGCCCACCTCAATTCTCTGCAACGCTTCCCCCAGAGCTAGCAGATTTGACTCCTAGAGAACGCGAAGTACTACAGCTGATTGCGATCGGGGCTAGCAATCGAGAAATTGCCGAGACGCTGTTTATCTCAGAACGAACTGTGAAAAATCATATGACTAGTATCTTGAGCCGGTTGAATCTACGCGATCGAACTCAGGCAGCGCTTTTAGCAAATGCTTTTCTGCCGCGGCTCCAAAAAGATTGAACAGCCTGACTCTAAAGTCCTATATTTTATGGGCTTAGTACTTTAATCCTAATAGTCGCTTAGGACTATTTCTCTAGTGTATCTGAGACTTTTTCTCCAGGTAAGCCGATGATTTCATCTTTAGCATAGGTACTCATCAATGGCGAAATGAGTACTGTGTGAGGAGAATGAAGTGATACCAAGGATTGAATGGAGCCAGGTTTTAATCGGAAGCGTGGCAATTCTGTTGGCTGCCCAACCTGCTGGAGTTGCATCTACTCAAATTACGTCTGTTCAAATTAATACAGCAGAGAACGGGGTTGAACTTGAGCTAAACGGAACTTCTGATCGTCCTCCTCAAATTTTCATGGTTTCTCGTGAGGAGACCTGGATTGCAGATGTAATCAACGCGCAGCTTAGCTTGGAAGCAGGCGATCAGTTCCGGCAAGACCATCCAACCGCTGGCATTGATTCGGTTACGGTCAGCCAGCTTGACGCAAACAGCATAAGGATTGAAGTTGTTGGGGCTGCACCATCCGGCGAGCTGCTGCAAAAAGATTCACAAAATCTTACCTTCCATATTCAAGCTGAGTCCGCTGATCGTCCCCCTTCAGCTTTAGCTGCCGATCCAGAGGATACGCTCAGCGGGCAGCCTCTCCGTCCGCTGGCTCCAACCCCCCTGCCTAGAGCGATCGCACCGCCTGTAGGAGACATTGCCGTTTCAGCAACAGATGCTTCCCCCAATACAATCGACTTAGGAACAACAGAACTGGTGCCCCGGTTGGTGCTGCGAAATGCTCCAGCACGAGATGCGCTGTCGCTATTGGCAAGGGCAGCTGGGCTAAATCTAGTGTTTAGCGATCTGGAGGCTGCCAGCCTGAGTGAGACAGTCGCTGCTGCGGAAACTCCTCAAATTGAGGTCTCCTTAGATATTGAAAATGAGCCAATTCAGGATGTCTTCAACTATGTTCTGCAGTTGACAGGGTTAGAGGCAAATCAGCGGGGCAGAACGATTTTTGTAGCAACACAATTGCCTAATGCCTCCCGAAATTTTATTATTCGCAGCTTGCGGGTGAATCAAGTCCAAGCTGAAGTTGCGCTCAATTTCCTGGTAGCAATGGGAGCTGAGAGCGCTGTCAGCCGAGAGCGATTAGTAACAAGCGTCAATGCGATCGCTGTTCGTTCTATTGAAGATCAACAGTCCGATTCACCCATTCAATCAGCTGTGACTGAATCACAAACCACCACCGAACAACGATTGGAAACTCAGCGGGTTGACTATCAGGATTCTGCACCACCTCTGCGCGGATTACTGGTTTTTGGGGATGAGCGTACGAACACTATTACGCTGTCGGGAACGCCAAGACAGATTGAAATTGCAGCAGCGCAACTGGCTCAGCTAGATGTGCGACGGCGACAGGTGACGGTGAATGTTCGCGTGATTGATGTTGATTTGTCAGCGATCGAAGACTTTGGCGGTAGTTTCTCGTTTGGAGTCAATGATGTGTTTGTTGAGGGAAATCAGGGCAACTTCTCTATCAACGTCAACGACTTCAATAACGGTGGCTCTAGCGGTAATTCCAGAAATGCCTTTGCGGCTTCCCTGGATGCTGAGATCACCAGCGGCAATGCTAAGATTCTCACCGATCCGACTTTAATAGTGCAAGAGGGACAAACGGCAACAGTGGCGCTCACCGAAGAAGTTCCTACAACAACCGGGCAAACCACTTTTAGCGAAACGGGAGAAGTCGTCAGCTTTGAGCAAGACCCACCACGAGCAGCAGGCTTAACGCTAGCCATCGAAATTAGCCGCATTGACGATAACGGGTTTGTTTCGCTTTCGGTTGCACCCACAATCACCGCTCCTTCGGGACAACAGGAAAATCCGGACGGCTCAGAAACAACCTTGCTCTCTTCGCGATCGCTGCAGTCTGGGCAGGTGCGTCTCCGCGATGGGCAGACTTTGATTCTTTCAGGCATCATTCAAGACTCCGATCGCACAACTATCAGCAAAGTGCCAATTTTAGGGGATTTACCTTTGTTAGGAATTCTGTTTCGCAGCACTGAACGAACCAACGAACGCCGAGAAGTGATCGTTTTGCTGACACCCCAAATTGTTGATGATTCAGCGAATACTCAACCAGTGGAATCTTATACGCCGGAGCAAGATATTCAACGTCTTTTGCCAGAACAATTTTAAGGAACTTTCATACTAATTCTGCTGCAACAAGTCGGTTATCTGGATCAACTCGGTGATACTGTCGCTCATACAGCGCTACTTGATAGCGAAGGCGTTCTAATTGTTGTTGTTGAGCACGCTCAATGCTCTGGTCTGTTTGCTGCTGCGCCTGGATGGCTTGAGTGTAAGCGTCTAATTCAGCAGCAGACATCGCTGCAAAAAAAGTATTGACGACCCATTGATCGACGTTAGGGGCTGAAATATATTGGCAAGCGGACACACCCGATTGAATCTTCAAAAAATTACACACATAACGGGGAGTTTCTTATATTGCACGACTAACTTGTGTCCACACTCGCCGCAGTAAACCAATCCATGCAACAGAGCAGACCCTTTACGGCAACACCACGGGTCTAATTCTCTTTGTATTCGCTATAGTTCTCCATCAGTTGAAATTGAATCTGTTGGTAGTTCTCCCGGCTAATGTAAGCTGGATACTTATCGGGGACTCGAATCTTCCACTCTTCCATATCCAGTCGTTTCTGGTGCCTCTGGTGGGAGGCTGAAGCAGTTGGTTGAATTCGGGTACGCCCGTAGACAAAACTGCCAGCATAGGCAGGGTTCTTTAATATCGCTCCCCTCAATCTGTACTACTAACGCCTTGATCCCATCTCCTACACCGCTTTGAGCTTTGCTAGGCTCGTCGTTTATTTGGACACCTCGCGTCATTTATTAGCTCTTACGCAATCGTGATGAAGTTGGCTCCGATCGCTGATTCTTTTGGTGTGAAATCTGAATTTGAGGCTGCTCAAAAACCTGATTCATCGAAACAGCGTAAGAGCCCATTTAATTTGCCACGCGACATCACCCCAACCCAATCCCGATCTACTACCACCACCATCTCCAGCCCCTCCGTAAAGTAGTCCCGTTGATGGTATTAGCTGTCCGAACGTTGCCTCAATTCCCCTCTACACATTGCTTTTAGTTCATTTCAGTAGAGCTCGTTGCGCATCCCGTGGGGCTAATTTGATACGCGACAGCGAGTTAAGCGACATCTGACTCACCGCCTGTTGCTGCAACTAGCGAACTGAGGTGATAGATACGGTGAGTCCGGGTCCGGTGCGCTGGCAACCAAAACAACCTTTCCTGCTGCAGTAGTGTGCCATCCGGTAGCTTCAATAATCGGTGCCTGAGCAGCGGGGCGCGTGTCCTCTTGAGTGCTCTCTAGATCCTGAGGGCTGTCGCCTGCTGCCTGATAGAACTGCTCAGGTACCGTTAGGGTCCGCCGATCTTGCCAGCGGGCATCATCGTCGAGCTGTTGCTCTGGAGTAGGGGGCAAGCCGCCCCGACCACTGATGATGAAGGAGCTGCCCTCGTTCGCAGGACAACCCCGAGCAATCAAATCGGATGCGTCCACTAGTTCCGTTGGTAACGCCACTAACCCGCCCGTTGGGTCAATTCTTGCCGTCGTCACATCGATGCTGCCGCTCAAGCTATCAGTCGCGCCGGTAGCGGTGATATCGTTCAAGGCAGTGGCGGTGGAACTGGGGGCAATGCCATAGAGCGCCACTGCGTCGATGCTGACATTGCCCCCGCGAAAGTCTTCGGAGTTGGCACTGATGTTGCTGTCTTCATTAGGCACTGCCACGAGGAACTGAGTATCGATCGCCATGTTGCCACCGGGAATGTTGCTGCCCGTAGCATTGGTGGTGATGTTGCTGCCGTTGCGCAGGACAATGAAGGGCGATCGCAAATTAATATTGCCTCCACCTCCAGACGTGTCTGCTCGAATTCTGCCGTCATCCAGGAAGATACGATCGGCATCGATAGACAGAGAACCTGCACTGCCGTTGCCGGAACTGCTGACGGTTACTTGAGCCTGGTTTTGAACGTTAAGGTCTCCTGCTCGAAGCGTTAAATTCCCTCCAGTTCCCCGACCACTGGTCTCGGCGGAGATGATAGAACCGTCGCCAGTGAGCGTAATTGACTCGGGAGCGGTGATGGTCAATCTTCCCCCCCGACCGCTGTTGGCAGTGGAGGCAGAAACTTGCGCTCCCTGCTGCAACTGGACCGTCACGTTCTGCTCGTTGCCTTGCGGTTGAATCGTCAAGTTGCCAGCATCTGCCACTGTGGCAGTTTGAGCAAATAGGCCGCTCGCTGCTCCAAACAGGCGTAAGTTCGAGGAGTTGACCGTGATGTTGCCTGCGTCTCCTTCTCCTGCCGTGCTGGTTTCAAGACGACCCCCACGGAGGAGCGAAAGGGAGTCTGCGGTCAGGGCGATCGCTCCTCCTGCTCCCCTAGCGTTGGCTTCGGTGTTGGTAAACAGTCCGCTGGCTGCACTGGTGGGGTCAACGGTGGGTCTGCCAAATTGGGCTAAGCGAGCAGCAAAGGTGGGGGCACTGCCGGCAATGCGAACGCGATCGCGGGCATTGACCGTGATATCTCCAGCATCGCCGCTGCTAGAAGCGGTGGTGAGCAGTTGTCCCCCTCTAGTTAAGCTGACCGTGTCCGCATTGATGACAATTTCACCGCCCTCACCGCTACCCGCAGAGCGAGCGCTCAACACAGCTCCGTTGCTCACCAGTAAACCAGGAGTCGTGACTCGAATCGTGCCTCCTTCTCCGGTTGCACCTCCCTCGGTGTTGGTGAGCAAGCCACTGGAGAAGCCATTGAGGCTGGTGCCCGAGAGCGTCACTTCCTCCATTGCTCGCACTCGAATATTGCCTGCATCTCCCTGCCCTGCGGTGCTGGCAACTACTCGTCCTCCCTGCTCAACCATCAGTTCTCCTGTCGCGACTCGAATATTGCCTCCCCGCCCGGTTGAGTTCGGCTCGGTGTTGGTATACAAGCCACTGGTGGAAGCGGTACCGGTCTGGTCTTGTGAAGCGGGAACACGACCGGTCACAGCGGGGTTGGTGCCCGCGATCGTAACGCGCTCGGTTGCCGTGATGGCGAGGTTGCCGGCTCGCCCTGAACTAGCGGTGGTGGTGGCGAGTTGTCCGCCTTGGGTGAGAGACACGCTTCTGGCTGTCAGGTCAATGCGCCCGCCGTTGCCGGTCGCTCCTGCTTCGCTGCGGGTGGTGATGGCGCTCGGAGTGGTAAGATTGCTTCCTGCTAAAGAGATGCGATCGCGAACATTGACGGTGACATTCCCTGCATCGCCTTGTCCCCGAGTGCTGGTCGACAGTTGAGCACCATTGAGCAGCGTGAGCGATCTCGCTGTGATGTCAATATTGCCACCGCTGCCTACAGCACTAGAGTCAAGCGTACTGATGGCATTCCCCCCATCAAACGAAACGGCATCGCTTGCTCGAATCTGGATATTCCCGGCATTGCCTCGCCCCTGTGCATTCGTGTTAATTGCGCCAAAGTCAGAAACAGACAGAGAGCCTGTAGTGATGGTTACGTCCCCTCCATTGCCCACCCCTCGTGACCTCACTGAGGTAGTCACCCCACTTGGTAAGTCAACAGGTACTAATTCGCTGAAGTTATTAACTACTTCACCCAAGGAAAAGGTATAACCAGGAGCTGTTCCACTAATTTGGATATCGCGAGCATTAATGTTAACGTGACCGGCATCTCCCTGTCCCACCGTGGCAGTAGTCACGATACCCCCGTTGATCAGAGACAGCGAGCCAGTGCTAATCCTCACATTTCCGCCTTGACCTACAGCTGTTGATTCCACTTGTGTATAGATACTGCTGGGGTATGTGCCAGGGATGGGGGACGAACCGTCTAGGGAAACACTATCGCGGGCATTGATATTCACGCTGCCTGCATTTCCCTGTCCTTCCGTCCTGGAATTCAGTCGAGCGGTATTGATGAGAGAAAGCGACCCCGTGGTGATGTTGATCTCGCCACTGTTACCGATGCCAGTTGGAAATACGTTAATGTTTACCGAACTGTCATCCAAAGAAATCGTATTGTTGGCATTAATGTTGACGCTACCTGCATTTCCCTGTCCACCCGTGGAGGAATTGAGTGCAGTATTCCTCGTGAGAGAAACAGTATCGCGAGCATTAATGTTAACGTTACCTGCATTCCCCAGTCCAACAGTGTAGGAAAACACTCTAGCGTCATTGGTGAGAGAGAGCGACCCCGTGGTGATATTGATATTGCCAGCGTTCCCGATACCAGTTGTTCGCACGAAATTTTGTATAAGACTGTAATCATCTAAAGAGACACTATCGCGGGCATTAATATTCACATTGCCTGCATTTCCTCGTCCATACGTGTAGGAACCCAGTCCAGCGAGATGGGTGAGAGAGAGTGACCCCGTGGTGATGTTGATATCGCCACCGTTACCGATGCCAGTTCGTTGCACGATATTCAATACACTAGCCTCATCCACCAAAGAGACGCGATCGCCCGCACTTAGATTGATGCTACCGATAGTTCCCTCTCCAAATAGCCTGTTGTCTAAGCGGCTCCGGCTGAGTGTGATAGAGCCAGTTGCATTCAGCTCAATATCTCCAGTTTGGGTATTGGGTAATCTCGAATCGTTGGGAATCCCTATCTGAAGTAAACTTCTTGTGATATTAATGTTTTGGGCAAGCAATCGGATACTGCCATTGGCTCCCCTAACATCAATGCCACTACCATTACTGAAGGAGACATCTGCTCTTGGCACTCCATTGGGTATCGTCAGTTGCCAATCAGGGCTAGCTGTCGATAAACCAACCCTTCCTACCCCACCCACAGCCCCTAACTCAACATGGCTACCCGGACTAACTAACCATCCACCATCTGGTTGAACATATTCTATGCCACGGTAGTAAAAAACCAATATGGGTTGTCTAGGGGGGCTTGTGGGAGTAAATGGCTCTCCAGTATCTAGTTGAATCGCTCCGCCAACGAGCAATAGGTTTTGCCCAGGGGGAACGTGTAAACCAGTGGCGTTAAAACTAGATTCATTGAAAACCCTCTCGTCAAAACGAGATTGAACCGTGATGGGTTGGGGCGTCAGTTGGTTAAAGAAGAGAGCATTGGGATTAACCGTGAGCAATTGACTCGGTAACGGTTGCCTTGCATCACTACTGAACACCTCGCCTGTGGGAAAACCGATCGCATCTGCACTCGTCGCTAGAAAAGAACCGCCAATATTTAGCGAGGCATTGGGACCAAACAAAATACCGTTGGGGTTGAGCAAAAACAGGTTTGCCGCGCCATTTGCCCGAATCAAGCCATTGATATTGGAAGCAGAACCTCCTGTCACTCTGCTAAAGATATTTTGTACATCAGCGGCGTTGTTGAAGTAAGCAGAGCCACCAGTGGGTATCGAGAACTGCTGGAAGCTGTGGAACAGGTTGCCCCCTCGCCTCGCTCCACCGTCAATTTGAGCATTGACATCACCCGTGACTTGCGATCGCTCTCCTTGAAGCAAGGTGTCATCCGGCACCACTTGAGCGGCAGCCGGTTGAATACAAAGCAATGCGCTCACGATACTGCCGATCAAAACTTTAACGGGGAGATGCGATCGATTCATGTTGTTGTCGTGTACCGTCGTTGCAAGCGGCAGGAGAGGATGGCTCCTGGTGCGATCGCTTAAGGTCAAGATAGGAGAATTGGCTCCTTAAGACCAGAAAAGATAGGTAAGTTAACGTGAAGCGATTTGCTGCGCCCGTTGCATGCAACGGGCAACTCAGCTATTAGGCAAAGACAGTGATCCGTCTATAGCCTCAGATCGGCTTTCAGAGGCTTATCAAGTTTACGTGGCAGGAACAAAGCAACAATATCCCATTGAGGAACTGCCATCCATTCGAGCATTAAGCGGCGAACGCACTACAGTTGATGATGTAGACATTCACCAAAACAATGCAATCATTCCAGTGGAGGTGTGGGGCACTCCCGTCTTTGATGAACAGGGCAATGTGGCTTATGCGATCGCCGCTTTTCAAGACATCAGCGATCGCAAACAGGCAGAACACTTCTTAGCCAACTACAACCGCATCTTAGAACAGCAGGTGACAGAATCTTAGAACAGCAAGTGACAGAACGCACGGCGGCTTTACAACAAAGCGAAGCGGCACTGCGCGATGTCTACGACGAGCTTCGCTTACGAGAACAGCAATTGCGGCTGATTACCGACACTCTACCTGTCTGTATCAGTTATGTAGATGCAAATCGGTGCTATCAGGTTGTTCTACATCAAATCTTCTGGACGCTACGATCGGCTAGAAACTGATAGAGGACGAGCTGAGAATTCTATAGCGAGTGCTGCTTCCTCTAGCTCAAAGCGCTAGCATCAAGCCCCCCATGACGATCGGTTATTCCTTCAACAACATCTCCACTGAGCAAATGATCAGCCCTAGCAGTCAACTGAAGCGCTAGTGAACTGAGAACACTTAATCACAACATCTCCTGGAGCAAGCTGACGATGCAATTGCAACGACTGATCTACTGCATCCCACTGGGAGCGATCGCCCTATTGCTGGAGATGACGCAACCCTGGAAAACGCTCAGCCAAGTCCTGTAAGTGATCAAGCCAGTTTTTAACCTCAGCAGGAGGGGCAACCCTCCTGCTGAGGTTAACAGCAACAATGACTTATTGGACTCCCACATCTCTCATTTTGCTGAGGAGATCGATTGAGTTGCTTGCAGGGCTTGCACTAACACCTCAGCCGCTCTTTCACGATCGGAAGTACCAAATAGCCCGACAACCCAATTCTGCATCTGCTGCATGAACCGTGAAATTGGCCCTTGTGCCTTAGCCTGCGGCTCAGCGTAAGCATGAGCGATCGCAATGAGTGCCTGTGCGCGATCGACTGGATCAGAGATTGATTGAGCCGTTTGCAGAGCAACATCAAACTGCCCCTGCTGCGCAAATCCCTGCACCACGGAGGGTAGGAGCCAGGGGATTTCTTCACTTTGAGCAACCTGCAATGCCTGCTCCGGTTGCCCAGACTCAGCATAGCCCTGCACAATATCCGGCATAAATCCTTCCAGCTTGCCAGTCTGCGCGAGTTGCAGTGCCCGTTCAGGCTGTCCGACATCGAGATAGCCGACTGCCACCTCCGATAACATGCCTTTGACCTGGTGTGCCTGGACAATCTGCCACGCCTGCTCCGGTTGCTTTTGCTGCAAATAGTGTCTGACGATGCCGATCATCGCACCATTCCGGTTGGGGTTAGACTGTGCCAATTTGACTGCCGCTTCTAAATTACCTGCCGCTGCATAGGCGATCGCAATCTCTCCCAATGCCCTCTGCCGCTCGCTGACCGGCGAAATCTCCTGGATAATCTGCATGGCTCGCTCAACGTTGCCGATTTTGGCATAGCCAACGGCGACTCGACCCAGCGCATTCGCATCGGCTTGACCATAGCTGGCATTGGGGACAATGGCTCTGGCAAACTGATAGGCTTCCGCCAGTGTTGCCACGGCTTTGTCGTTCAAACCTACTTGCTGGTAGAGGAGCGCCGCATCGACAAACTGATCCGCTTTGTCGAGGGGGAACGGCTCAGCGGGGCGGTTGCGAATTTGGGAAAGGGTCTGATCGAGGAGGGCAATCACCCGATCGTTTGCGCCTAACTCCGTAAGCTGCCGTATCGTCCCAAGGAGGGCGTGTCCCTGTAGTGCAGCCTTTTCAGGGTTCTCGGTATTGAGGGTTTCCGCACTCAGAATTGCCTGTTCCAGTACCACCTTTGCAGGCTCAGGGTGCCCTGCTAGAGCTAGATTCATGCTCATGTTGCTCAACGTTTGCGTTAGGTAGTAGGCATCGTCAATTTTATGCGTCTGGGCGATCGCATCGTCAATTTTATGCGCCTGGGCGATAGCTTTTTTCAGTAACTCGTCCGCTCGCTGAGATTGTCCTACGTCCAACAAATCAACTGCGATCAGGGACAGGGTAAGTGGGTTACCCATCCCACTACCGAGCGCGATCGCCAGTTCAAACTGTCCCTCATCAGAAAATTCTCCAGCCCGGTTCATTAACGATTCAGTCGGAGATGTGGCACTGCTGCTACACCCGGTTGCCTCTTGAGTACGGGCGGTTTCAATCGCCTCTGTGACCCGTCGCCTGCCCTCCGCCTCCTGTCCGACTAGCCAATAGCTGCCCGCTACCTTTGCCAGAGAATTTGCCTTGAAGCAGGGTTGCATTGCCTCTGCTGCCTCTAGCGCCTGCTGGGAAATCGCAATGGCTTGTTGCGAATCACCCAGTTTTGCATATTGAAAGGCGATGTCTGACAGCAATCTGGCTTGCAGATCCGGAGCTGGTAAAGCAACCGCTTGCTTCGGGGTGAGCATTCCAAGAACAGGCAAGGCTGCCAGGAGGAGAAGTTTGGGACAAAGCACGTTGGATTTCATAATGGCTCGATGAAGATAGGGAGTTTGAGTTAAGGGACGATTATCTAGCCATGCACCCCTGATTCTGAATTAGGAGCAGGACGAGGAAAAAAGCCATCTAAGCAACCTTGGAAACAGCCATAGGGTGAGACTGTAGAAGGCAATATTAAGGGTGAATGCCCCAAGATTCCCATGGGCATAATCCTCTAGCCCAACCTTGCCCCAACCACTTGGGGGCGAACCGCCTTCCGCATCCCCAACAAACGTCAGGGGAAAGCCTGCCCTTTGTTCTCCAAACATGCAGTGCCCAGCTTGGCAGGGTTGAGCGCCAGTGCAGAGTGTTTCACAATAAGCAGGCTGCTTGTAGCGCAAAGAGCCAATCGTCAACCCCACTGACATCAAGATGATGAGGTTAATCTTGATTGCTCTATGGGCTAAAGGGTTACTGCTTGTCATCAGGGACTGGCTGGGGATGTAATCCGGATATGGATAACTTAGTGCTACGAAACCTAAACGTGCCTGATTCAATCTCAGTTCTTAACTAGTTTTCATCCTGGGTGGGCAATTCAGAAAGTTTTGCTGAGCAAAGGCTTTAAACATTGACGACAGCGCCATGTATCGGTTCCCATTGCACCTCCCTCCAGGAACCCCAGCAGCTTTCTCTTGCGATAATGCACTTGCTGTCAAATCTCTTGAGCATCGGCTCAAAACTTGAACCGCTTGCAGTCATGGTCTGTAGCCATCTCTGGAGACTTTACCATTTCCCTTGTAAAGTCTTTTAATAGGCGATCGTTCTCCTCACAGTGACTAAAGCAATTTTGGCTGAAGGATTCTTACAAAACTAACCTAAATATTTTTTGAGAGAGCTTAAAATTACCGAACCTTGTAGATCGTAAATTGGCTGTAAAGCATTTTGGGTGTGCAAAGTACATCCAAAACAACCCACTTGCAATCTGCTGAACTTAGTAATCGGCATCATTGATATAAGCAAGTTGACGGGTTGGAGAATACAGCAATGTGAAGTAGTCGCCGCTGTATCGCGAATAGCATTGTCATCCCTCTACATCTGATGGTTTCCACCAATCCACATGGGGTGGATATCGATGTAGTAGACTGCAATTTTCAATGTTCTCAGAGGCTAATTTCATCTCCCTGGCAAATTGCTCGATATTTGATGATTTGATATTGAAGCGACAAAAATACGAAGCACCATCGATAAATTGACCATTCGTTTGACAATGAAGGTTGTCTACTTGTCTAAAAAGATAGGGATATTGAATGTAAAATCCAATGTAAGTTGGAGTCACCCGATTTGAATTTAGCAGATATGGTACTGCAAACCAGAAAATACAGAGGAAAGCAGCAAAACCAAGCGGAAACCCGACAAAACAGGCAACGAGTAGTCGAGGGTTAGTGAACCAGGAATGTCTTGATAACCTTGCCATTGCAACTTTTTATTCAGTCAGTTACTCATTTAGAGTATAGCCCTCCGATGCGAGTATGCCGTTTCTTTTTGCCAAAGTAGAAGTCCTTCTGTTGTTCTGAGGTCTGAGGCGCTACTTTGACTTTTCGTTAGATTCCCAATGCCCGCTTCCATCTACCACATCACACACCTGAGCAACTTGACCTCAATTCTGGCGATCGCTGGTTTGTGTTCGAACAGCATGATGCAGCAGGGGATTGGCTATACCAATTTGGCAAATCAAAGCATTCCGTCGCATTGAGCGAGAGTAATGGTGCCCTGCGGGGCAGGGGAACGTTGACTGATTACGTGCCCTTCTACTTTGCGCCCTGTTCTCCAATGCTGTATGCCATCCATCAGGGTAATGTCCCAACTCACTCTGATGGGCAGGAGGGTGTGATCTACCTAGGTTCTACGGTTGAGACCGTGCAGCAAGCCAACCTTTCGTTCGTCTTCACAGATGGACATGGAATTATGGGTAAACTCGAACCCTCGTAGCAGGAAGAATTCTGCAATATCATGAAAGCTCAGCTTGTAGCGCAACCGACACAGCAAAACCTGAAAGGGCTTCTGCCCTCAAGCCGAGTACACAGTTCTCACAGTTTCAGATAGACAGTTTCAGATAGACAGCATAGCTCTGCCTAATAAATTGTTAGCAGTCATGGTAACCCACAGGCAGTAACTGCTAGCCGTCTTCTCGCTGTTCAACTGCCCCTAATGCCCTCAGTGTGGCTTGTTGTGCGGCGGTTAACCCTCGAACACCCCAAATATTCATACCTTCATAGAGGCGATCGGCTCTCAGGGTTCTGATACAGTGTCCTGTTCTTACATCCCACAGCTTAATGGTCTCATCGTGACTGCCGCTAGCAAGCACCTGACCATCCGGGCTGAAGCTGATGGAATAGACTGCTCCTGTATGACCTTGCAACACCTTGAGACATTCACCGCTTTGCAAATTCCATAAGCGAATCGAAGCGTCCCAACTGCTGCTTGCCAAAGTTTGACCATCGGGGCTGAAGTTAACCGAGCAGACCCAACCGATGTGACCCTGCAGCGTCTTCAAACACTCACCGCTGTGGCTATCCCATAACCTGACACTGGCATCAAAATGCCCAGTGGCTAACGTTTGATCATTGGCGCTAAAGCGGACAGACCAGATTCCACTGGGAGTTTGCAATACCTGACGGCAGTGACCGTCTTGTACATTCCACAACCGCACTGTGCGATCGCTGCCGCCACTGACTAAAGACTGACCATCAGAACTAAAGCCAACTGACCAAACCCAAGCTGAATGTCCGTGCAACACACTGCGACACTGACCGCTTTGCACATTCCACAACCGCACCGTAGTATCCTGACTGCTGCTTACGATCGTCTGACTATTGGGACTGAAATTAACACAAAGAACCCAAGACGTGTGACCGTGAAATACTCTTAAGCACCGGCCCTCTTGCACACTCCACAGCCGTACAGTTTGATCTGTGCTGCCACTGACTAAAGACTGACCGTCGGAACTCAAACTAACAGCGTGAATCCAACCCGCATGACCCTGAAATACTTTTGGACGCGAACCCTTTTGCACATCCCACAATCGAATGGAGTGATCTGTGCTGCCACTGACTAAAGACTGACCATCTGGACTGAAGCGAAGAGAACGAACTCCAGACGAATTTCCCCGTAGAACTTTGAGGCACTGACCCCGCTGCACGTTCCACAAACGAATCGAGAAATCATAGCTACCGCTGGCAAGCGTCTGACCATCCGGACTGAAGTTGACCGACCGAATTGCCTGGGTATGACCATGTAGCATCTTGAGGCACTGCCCATCCTGCACATTCCATAGACGAATCGAAGAATCAAAGCTACCGCTGGCAAGCGTCTGACTATTGGGGCTAAAGCTGATGGATTGAATAACACCCGTGTGACCGTACAGCACGCTGAGGCATTGACCGTCTTGCACATTCCACAGGCGAATAGCTGCATCATCACCGCCACTCGCAAGCGTCTGACCATCTGGGTTGAAATAGACTGAACGAATTCCGCCCACGTGTCCCTGTAAGGTTTTGAAACACTGACCGTTTTGCACATTCCACAAGCGAATGGTTGCATCATTGCTACCGCTGGCCAGCGTCTGACCATCTGGGCTAAAGCTAATCGACCAAACTCTCCCCGTGTGTCCTTCTAATGTTTTCAGGCATCGACCGGATGCCACATTCCATAAGCGAATTGTAGAGTCTTCATCGCCACTGGCTAACGTTTGACCATCGGGACTAAAGCTGATTGAGAATACAGAATTCCTGTGCCCTTCTAATTCTCTGAGGCATTGACCGGATGCCACATTCCACAAACGAATGGTGAAGTCTTCACCACCACTAGCAAGCATCTGACCATTGGGGCTGAAGCTGACGGACAAGATCCAGCTTTGATGTCCTTGCAGAGTCAATAGTTGCTTTCCATCTGTCACTTGCCAGAAACTGATTTTTCCATCGACACCGCCTGTTGCCAAGTGTTGACCGTCTGGAGTGAAGGCGACTGAATCAATGCCACTCAAAGTTTCAGTAAACACAGAGGTTGCCAAGTCAGCATTGCGAAAATTGACCCCTGCTAGGTTGACCTGCCGTAAGTCAGCCTGCCACACCGCTAACTCCGAAAAATCATAGCTGCGTAAATCACTCTGCAAATGCACCAGCAAGTTGAGAAGGTTTCCTGTTACATAATTCGACTGGGGTGCCTGCTGCTGTTGCTGCTTCAGCATGACTTTCAACTGTTGTTCAATCGCTTGGGGATTGCCAAACTGGATCAGCAATTGCTCGGCGAGCGGTTCTATAATCAATCGCTTTTGCATCTCTCGAACGTAATCTTTTGCCTGGGCTTTGATCAGGGCATGCGTTCTGAGCCGCTGTGGTGTTTGGTGGGTCATTTCTCTAGACACGCACTGAACCAATTGATAGGTGACATACTCCAGCACTACAGGCTGAAGAAAGAAGTGTTCACCCTCCTTCTCGATTAGCGATCGCCGCAATAATAACTGCATCGCATCCAGCAGTCTGCCCTTGGAGATTGTGGGGACAACAGCCTGACTCAACTCCAACAGCGAGGCAGGTTCCCGATTAATGGCTAATGCAAAAATCATTTCCTGCTCAATATCAGTGAGGCGATCGAACTGTCGTTTGAGCAAGTCCCGAATGTCATCAAAAACGGCGAACCCCTGCTGCACACACTTCAACACCTCAACAATTCTGCCGTTAAACAGTTCTTGAGTTGTGGCTGCCACCAATCTTAAAGCCAAAGGGTTGCCGCCATAGTGTTCCACTAATCGCTCCCATTCAGTCGTTGTACCCGTAAATTCTCCTTTGTGGCGAAAAAGTTCTTGTCCAGCTTCTGCATCTAATCCCTTGAGCAACAGCGAAGCGCAGGCGCGGCGAGTCGTTCGTACTGATTGTTCCTTTCCTTCCAGTGGCACAATCTCTCTGGGCTTCTCGCGGCTGGTGAGCAGCAAGCAACTCTGATGAACTACCTCCCCAATCTCCCTGAACAGTTGACCGTATTCCTCACAGCCTGCTCGATACTGCCCCACTTGCCATGTTGTACTCAGGACAGCTTCAGCATTGTCTAGAATCAGCAAACAGCGACGAGAGCGCAGTCCCTCCATCAGCTTCAACAGTTTTCCATCGAGGCTACTGGGTACAGCGATGTCCTCTCCCTGAACTTGCAGCAGAACAGGCAGCACACTCTCTAACCACTCTTGAAAGGGTGGGGCGTTTTGTAGTGATCGCCACACCACAACCTCAAACTCGGACTCAATTTGCTCTACCAGTTTGGCAGCGAGCGTACTTTTGCCCATGCCACCAATGCCCAGTAGCAGGACAAGTCGGCAATGTTCTTCCAAGACCCACTGCTTAAGACACAGGAGTTCCTCATCACGTCCGCACAATAGAGATGTGTCAATGATATTGCCCCAATCTCGCTGATGCTCTGCTTGAACGGCTGTCTTGATCGCTGCAGCAGGTCGAGTATAGTCATTCTTGTTAAGCTTCAGTCCAAAGGCCCGAAATGCCCGCTGTAGCGATTGCTCATCAACGGGGGCTGAACGCCTCAACACTTTAGAGATTGTGGTTAAAGACAGACCCATACGTTCACTGAGTTCTTCTTGGGTAAAGCGATCCCCAGCATTCTCATTCAACTCAGTCTGAGCTTTGGCAGCTTGAAGCTTTTCCCATCCTTGTGTTGTCAGGACGGCTCCCCGGTAGGAGCTAGTCTTTTGCGGTGGTGTCAGAGTCATCTAAAACACACATGGAGCTAAAACAGAATATAAATGCTTAACTCAAGATATCGTCATAAAAACTTTATTAAGATACGGCAATCTATATCGAATTCATGAATGTAGCGCTTTGCGCTCGAATGAAAAATAGCTTTCTATTGGCTACAGCATGGAAGGCAGTTCTAGAATGCAGTCCAGCAGCATACGCTTAACTCGATTGTATCCATCTAAATTGGCGCCTTTCTCGGCAATGCCTGGATCGCGAGCAGGCTCTTAGTCTTTTTTAGATGTCCAGTGTTTAACTCGGTTTGATCCCCCTGAATTTCCCTACTCTTCGAGAAGTCAAGTCCTAGAAACGGAAACTTTGAACGGCGATGCGCTCCGCGCAGGCTACGCGAACAGTTCCCCCCTTTCACAAGGGGCACTGGGGCGAATCACCAACGTCAAGGTGTAAAAAGAAATTCTCCAAATATTCTCTTAAGTTAGGGATCAACTTAATTAACTTGAGTGGTAGAAACTGAAGAAATGTTAAAGAATGATCGTTGCTGATTGGATGGATAGTGCGTCAAATTAATGTGGGACTGGTAGAGTAGAGAGTAACCTCGACTGGAAGCAAAGCGATGGAATGTCCTCTGTGCGGTCATAGCAAAGCTCATAAGCATG